>NZ_BMWA01000035.1:15157-79520 GCF_014650995.1 Streptomyces viridiviolaceus | reverse complement strand
CCACGTCACGGCCGTCCACGGACACCGCGCCCCGGGTCGTGACGACCAGCCGCGACTGGGCGAACCGCTCGTCCTCCAACCACGTCTGTACGGCATCAAGTGTCGCGTGCAGGGCCGTACGGACACCCGCGGGCACGTCGCCCACCGACGGTTCCACGGCCAGCAGGACGTTCTCCGGTACCTCGCCTCCTGAAGAGGACAGGTCCTCCAGCGTCACCAGCACGGGAGCCGGCTCGCCGACACCTGACGCCGGGACCGACTGCCACTCCAGGCGGAACAACGAGTCGTCGAGACGGCCGCGTCCGGCGTTCAACTGCTCGGACGAGACGGGGCGTGACATCAGTGAGCCGACCGTCAGCACCGGCCGACCTGAGGTGTCCGCCATCCACATGGCCGACTCTTCGTCGCCGCGTATGCGCAGGATGCGGACCCGCAGCGACGACGCGCCCACGGCGTGGAGCGTCACGCCGTTCCAGGAGAAGGGCAGGACCGTCTCTCCGCTCTCCGTGCCGTCGTCCACCAGCAGCTCGGCGTGCATGGCTGCGTCGAGGAGGGCGGGGTGGATGCCGAAGCGGCCGGCGTCTGCGTGGGCGTCTTCCGGGAGGGTGACTTCGGCGAAGATCTCGTCGCCGCGTCGCCAGGCGGCCTTGAGGCCCTGGAAGAGGGGGCCGTAGGCGTAGCCGCGCTCCAGCAGCCGCTGGTAACCGCCTTCGACGGGCAGGGGCTCGGCGTCCCGTGGCGGCCATTGGGCGAGGTCGAAGCCGGGCTGGGTGGCGCGGGCGGCGAGCGTTCCGGTGGCGTGCCGGGTCCATACGGCGTCCAGGGACTGACCCTCCGCCGGACGGGAGTAGACGCTCACCGAGCGGAAGCCCGAACGGTCGGCACCTCCGACGAGTACCTGAAGGGCGACACCACCACTGGCGGGAAGTACCAAGGGCGCTTCGAGGACCAACTCCTCGACGCTCCCGCAGCCGACGTGGTCACCGGCCTGGATCGCCAGCTCCAAGAAGGCGGTGCCGGGGAGCAGGACTGTGCCGAGTACGTCGTGGTCGGCGATCCAGGTCTGTCCCTGCAGGGAGAGCCGACCGGTGAGGACGACGCCGTCGCCGTCGGGGGAGACGACGACGGCGCCGAGCAGCGGGTGACCCACCGACTCCAGACCCACGAGCGAGACATCACCTTCGCCGGGAGTCGCCTCGATCCAGTAGTGGCGGTGCCGGAAGGCGTAGGTGGGGAGGGGGGTGTGCCGGGCGCCGGTGCCGGCGTAGAAGGCGTCCCAGTCGACGGCGGTGCCTCGGGTGTGGAGGTGGGCGAGTGCGGTGAGTGTTTCGCGGGTCTCGTCGCGGTCGCGGCGCAGGGTTGCTGCGAAGGTGAGGTCGTCGCCGGTCAGGGTGTCCTGGGCCATGGCGGTGAGGACGGCGTCGGGGCCGAGCTCGACGAACGTGGTGACGCCTTCGGTCTGCAGGCGTTCGACGGCGTCGGTGAAGCGGACGGCCTGGCGGGCGTGGTTGACCCAGTAGTCGGCGTCGGGGGTGACGGGTTCGCCGGTGACGTTGGAGATGACTGGGATGCGGGGTGTCTGGTGGCTGAGTGTCCGCGCGATCTGCGCGAACTCTTCCAGCATGGGTTCCATCAGTGGTGAGTGGAAGGCGTGGGAGGTCCGCAGTCGTTTGGTCTTGCGGTCTGGGAACCTGTCCGCGATGGCCTGTGCCTCGGTCTCGTCGCCCGAGATCACCACGGACATGGGTCCGTTGAGGGCGGCGATGCTGACCTGGTCGGTCAGCAGGGGCAGGATCTCCTCCTCGGTGGCCTGGAGGGCGATCATGGTGCCGCCTTCGGGCAGGGCCTGCATGAGCCGGCCGCGTGCCGCGACGAGGGTGGCGGCGTCTTCGAGGGTGAGCACTCCTGCGGTGTGGGCGGCGGCGAGTTCGCCGATGGAGTGTCCGGCGACGAAGTCGGGGCGTATGCCCCAGGACTCCAGCAGCCGGAACAGGGCGACCTCGATGGCGAACAGCGCGGGCTGCGTGTACTCCGTACGGTCCAGCAGCGTGCTGTCGTCGCTGTCCCAGATCACGGTGCGCAGCGGGACGGTCAGGTGCTGGTCCAGTGCGTCGGCGATGGTGTCGAAGGCGGTGGCGAAGGCGGGGAAGGCGGCGTAGAGGTCGCGTCCCATGCCGAGGCGCTGGCTGCCTTGTCCGGTGAACAGGAACGCGGTCGCACCGGTGGAGGTGGTGCCGCGTACGACGTTGGCTGCCGTTTCCCCAGTCGTCAGGGCGGTGAGTCCGGCCCGGGCCTCGTCCAGGCCGGCGGCGAGGACGACCGCCCGATGCTCCAGCGCCGCGCGCGTCGTCGCGAGGGAGTATCCGGTGTCGAGGAGAGACCGGTCGGCTTCATTCGCGTACCCGAGGAGGCGTTCGGCCTGGGCGTGCAGGGTCTGGGCCGTCTTGCCGGACACCACCCACGGCACAGCCGGCAGCGACCGCAGCGGCGCTTCCCCGGACGGCTCTTCGGGCTGCTCCGCGGTGGGGGCCTGTTCCAGGATGACGTGGGCGTTGGTGCCGCTGATACCGAACGACGACACACCCGCACGGCGCGGGCGGCCCGTGTCAGGCCACTCCCGTGTCTCCGTGAGGAGTTCTACCGCTCCTGCGGTCCAGTCGATCTGGGGTGAGGGCTGGTCGACGTGGAGGGTCGGGGGCAGTACGCCGTGGTGCATGGCCTGGACCATCTTGATGACGCCGGCGACGCCTGCGGCGGCCTGGGTGTGCCCGATGTTCGACTTGATGGAGCCGAGCCAGAGAGGGCTGTCGTCCTCGCGTTCCTGGCCGTAGGTGTTGATGAGGGCCTGGGCTTCGATGGGGTCGCCGAGGGTGGTGCCGGTGCCGTGGGCTTCGACGGCGTCGATGTCGACGGTGGTCAGTCGGGCGTCGGTGAGGGCCTGGCGGATGACGCGCTGCTGCGAGGGGCCGTTGGGGGCGGTGAGGCCGTTGCTCGCGCCGTCCTGGTTGATCGCGCTGCCCCGGACCACCGCGAGGACCGGGTGGCCGTTGCGGCGCGCGTCCGACAGACGCTCGACGAGGAGCATGCCCACGCCCTCGCCCCAGCCGGTGCCGTCGGCCGTGGCGGCGAAGGACTTGCACCGGCCGTCCATGGCCAGTCCCCGCTGGCGGCTGAAGTCCACGAACGTCTCCGGCGTGGCCATGACGGTCACACCGCCGGCCAGGGCCAGAGAGCACTCCCCTCGGCGCAGGGCCTGCATGGCCCAGTGCAGGGCGACCAGCGACGACGAGCACGCCGTGTCCACCGTCACCGCCGGGCCCTCAAGACCCAGGGCGTAGGAGACCCGGCCGGACGCCACGCTCGCGAGGCTGCCGTTGCCGATGTAGCCGGCGATGTCCTCCGGCACCTCGCTCAGGCGGGTGGCCCAGTCGTGGTACATGACGCCGGCGAAGACGCCGGTCCGGCTGCCCTTGAGCGACAGGGGGTCGATGCCGGCCCGTTCAATGGTCTCCCAGGACGTCTCCAGCAGCAGGCGCTGCTGCGGGTCCATGGCGGAGGCCTCGCGTGGCGAGATGCCGAACAGGTCGGGGTCGAACCGGGCGGCGTCGTGCAGGAACCCGCCTTCCCGGGAGTAGGTCTTGCCGGGGGTTCCGGGCTCGGGGTCGTAGAGGTTGCCGAGGTCCCAGCCCCGGTCGGTGGGGAAGTCGGTGACGGCGTCGGTGCCTTCGGCGACCAGGCGCCACAGGTCCTCGGGGGAGTTCACGCCGCCGGGGTAGCGGCAGGCCATGCCCACGATCGCGATCGGCTCGTCGTCGCGGAGCGGGGCCGGTGTGTCCTGCGGCTCGTCCGGCTCGGAATCAGCCCCCTCGACGCTCACGATCTCGGTGCCGATGAACGCGGCCAGGGCGTTGGACGTCGGATAGTCGAAGGTGAGTGTCGCGGGCAGCCGCAGACCGGTCGCCGAGTTGAGTCGGTTGCGCAGCTCGACCGCGGCGAGGGAGTCGAAGCCGATGTCGCTGAATGCGCGGCGAGGGTCGACGGCGTCGGCGCCGTCGTGTCCGAGAACCGCCGCGACCTGGGCACGGACGAGTCCGAGCAGCGCGCGTTCGCGCTCGTTCCGCGACAGCCCCGACAGCTTGTGGGCAAGGGTGAGCCCGACGGACACGGGGCCCGAGCCGGTGGCGGCCGTACGGCGTACCGGTGCCGGGGCCAGGCCGCGCAGCACGGCGGGGACGCCGTCGGCGCGGGAGCGCAGGGCCCGCCGGTCGATCCGTACCGGCAGGACCGCCGGGTGACCGGAGAGGAGGGCCTCGTCGAGGAGCGAGAGGTTCTCCTCCGCGTTCAGCGGGGGCATGCCCAGGCGCTTGATGCGCTGGAGCGCCGCGTCGTCGAGGTTCGCGCCCATGCCCTCGCTGCCGGCCCACAATCCCCAGGCCAGCGATGTGGCCGGCAGTCCGGAGGCGGTTCGCCGGACGGCGAGAGCGTCCAGGAAGACGTTGCCTGCCGCGTAGTTGCCCTGCCCCGCACCGTCGATCACACCGGCGGCGGAAGAGAAGAGCACGAAGGCGGTCAGCTCGAGGCCCTGGGTCAGCTCGTGGAGGTGCCAGGCGGCGTCCGCCTTGGGGGACAGGACGGCGTCGACCGCTTCGGGCGTGAGGGAGTCCACGAGTCCGTCGGCGAGAACGCCCGCGGTGTGGACGACGGCGGTGAGGGGCCGCTCACCAGGGATCCCGGCGAGCAGGCCGGCCAGGGCGTCGCGGTCGGAGACGTCGCAGGCGGCGACGGTCACCCGCGCGCCCTGGGCCTCGAGTTCCGTCCGGAGTTCATCGGCACCCGGGGCGCCGGGCCCGCGTCGGCTGGTCAGGAGCAGGTGCCGTACGCCGTGCCGGTGCACCAGGTGGCGGGCGACGAGTGCGCCGAGGCCGCCGGTGCCACCGGTGATCAGGACCGTGCCGTCCGGGTTCCAGGGGCCGCGGTCGCCGGCCTCCGTCCCGTCGTGCGAGTCGCGGTCGTCGCCCTGCGCCTCCCGGACCGGCGCGGGGGCGATCCGGGTGACGAGGCGCTGGTCGCCGCGCAGCGCGACCTCGGGTTCGCCGGCCGCGCAGGCCACCGCCACCGCGGCGGCGAATCCCCGGGCCGCGTCGGGGCTCTCGTCGATGTCGACCAGGAGCAGCCGGTCGGGGTGCTCGGCCTGCGCGGACCGGACCAGACCCCACGCGGGTGCGCTCGCCAGGTCGGGCAGCTCCTGCCCCGGGGTCTCCGGCGCCGCGACTCCGCGGCCGTCCGGCTGGGGGGCCACGGCGCCGCGTGTCACGACGACGAGCCGGGAGTCGGCCAGCCGTCCGTCACGCAGCCAGCGCTGAACCACGTCCAGGGCGGCCAGGGTGGCATCGTGGGCGGCGCCGGGCAGCTCCCCGGCCGGGGCGAGCTGTACGACGGCCAGGTCGGGTGCCGCGGCGGTGCCGGACTCCACGGCCTCGGACAGGGCCGCCGCGCTCTCGTAGCGCTCCGCGGAACCGGGAAGCGCGGCGCACAGCCCGAACGGGTCGTCGCCCAGCACCGCCCACCGCGTGTCGGCCGACGGACCGGCACCGGCGCCGCCCGGGGCGCCGGTGAGGGGAACCCAGCGCAGCAGGTGCAGCGCGTCGTGCTGAACGGCCCGCGCGGACGACAACTGGGCCTGGCTGACGGGGCGTACGGAGAAGGACGCGACGGTCGCGACCGGCGCTCCCGTCGGGTCGGCGATGTCGAGGGACACGGAATCGGTGTTGGCACCGGTCCCGGTGGAGGCGATGCGGACCCGGACGGAGCGGGCACCGGCCGAGTGGAGCGTGACCCCGCTGAAGGCGAACGGAAGCCGTGTCTCCGAGGCGCCGTCGGCGGCTGCCTGCTCGGAGGCGAAGTCGGTCGCGTGCAGCACGGCGTCGAGCAGTGCCGGGTGGAGGCCGTAGGCGTCCGCGTCGGAGACGGCGGACTCGGGCAGGGTCACCTCGGCGAACACCTCACGGCCCCGGCGCCAGACGGCGCGCAGGCCGTGGAACGTCGGACCGTAGCCGTACCCCTGGGCGGCCAGGTCGTCGTAGAGGGTGGAGATGTCGACGGGCCGGGCGCCCTTGGGCGGCCACACCGTCAGTGTCGGTACACCGGCGCCGGGCGCCGCGTCCTCCCCGGCACCGGCGGGCGCGACGACCGCGGAGGCATGACGCGTCCAGGAGACGGCGGCCGGTGCGGCGTCCTCGGCGTGGGAGTAGAACTCCACGGAACGGCGTCCCTCGGCGTCGGCGTCACCGACCACGACCTGCAGGGTGACGCCACCGGTTTCGGGTAGGACGAGCGGTGCCTCCAGCGTGAGTTCCTCGACCCGGGCACAGCCCGTCTCGTCGCCCGCGCGCACCGCGAGTTCCACGAACGCCGTTCCCGGCAGCAGGACGGTGCCGAGCACCGCGTGGTCGGCGAGCCAGGGGTGCGAGCGCAGGGACACCCGGCCCGTCAGCACCAGGCCGTCGCCGCCCGCGAGACCGACCACGGCACCCAGCAACGGGTGCGCCGCGTCCACCTGCCCCAGCGCGACGGCGTCGCCGCCGCCGGCGGGCGTCTCCAGCCAGTAGTGACGGCGCTGGAAGGCGTAGGTGGGGAGGTCGGTGTGCCGGGCGCCGGTGCCGGCGTAGAAGGCGTCCCAGTCGACGGCGGTGCCTCGGGTGTGGAGGTGGGCGAGTGCGGTGAGTACTTCGCGGGTTTCGTCGCGGTCGCGGCGCAGTGCGGGTACGAAGGTGAGGTCGTCGCCGGTCAGGGTGTCCTGGGCCATGGCGGTGAGGACGGCGTCGGGGCCGAGCTCGACGAACGTGGTGACGCCTTCGGTCTGCAGGCGTTCGACGGCGTCGGTGAAGCGGACGGCATTGCGGGCGTGGTTGACCCAGTAGTCGGCGTCCGGGGTGACGGGTTCGCCGGTGACGTTGGAGATGACCGGGATGCGGGGTGCCTGGTGGCTGAGTGTCCGCGCGATCTGCGCGAACTCCTTCAGCATGGGTTCCATCAGTGGTGAGTGGAAGGCGTGGGAGGTCCGCAGACGCTTGGTCTTGCGGTCCGGGAACCGGTCCGCGATGGCCTGCGCTTCGGTCTCGTCGCCGGAGATCACCACGGAGGTGGGTCCGTTGAGAGCGGCGATGCTGACTCGGTCGGTCAGCAGGGGCAGGATCTCCTCCTCGGTGGCCTGGACGGCGATCATGGCCCCGCCCTCGGGCAGGGCCTGCATGAGCCGGCCCCGTGCCGCGACGAGGGTGGCGGCGTCTTCGAGAGAGAGCACTCCTGCCGCGTGGGCGGCGGCGAGTTCGCCGATGGAGTGTCCGGCGACGAAGTCGGGGCGTACGCCCCAGGACTCCAGCAGTCGGAACAGGGCGACCTCGATGGCGAACAGCGCGGGCTGCGTGTACTCCGTACGATCCAGCAACTCCGCCTCCGGGCTGCCCGCCTCCGCGAACAGCACGTCCCAGACGGAGACGTCGAGTTGAAGATCGAGGTGGCCGATCGCCTCGTCGAGGGCGTCGGCGAAGACCGGGAACCGCTCGACCAGTTCCCGCCCCATGCCGAGGCGCTGGCTGCCCTGCCCGGTGAACAGGAACGCGACGCGTCCGGAGGGCAGCGAGTCGCGGACCAGTCCGGGCGGGTTCTCACCCGCCGCCACGGCGCGCAGGCCGCGCAGCAGTTCCTCGTGGTCCTCGGCCGGGAAGACGGCCCGGTGCTCCAGGGCCGCCCGGGTCGTCGCCAGGGAGTAGGCCAGGTCGAGGTGGGAGTCCGCCCCCTCGCGCGCCGCGACGAAAAACGCCAGCTTGTCGGCCTGGGCGCGCAGCGCGGCCTCGCTGCGCGCCGACACCACCACCGGTACCGGACCCATGGCCACCGCGTCGGCGGCCGGATCCCCGGAGGCGGAGCCCGCGTCGTGGTCGGCGAGGGAGCCGGGGTCGGTGTCGGAGCCGGAGTCGTGTCCGTCCTCCGGTGCCTGCTCGATGATGACGTGCGCGTTCGTGCCGCTCACGCCGAAGGACGACACGCCCGCGCGGCGCGGGCGACCGGTGTCGGGCCACTCCCTCGCCTCGGTGAGGAGTTCGACCGAGCCCGCCGTCCAGTCGACGTGCGGCGTCGGTTCGTCGACGTGCAGGGTCCTCGGCAGGACGCCGTGCCGCATCGCGTGGACCATCTTGATCACGCCGGCCGCACCGGCGGCGGCCTGGGTGTGCCCGATGTTCGACTTCACCGAGCCGAGGCACAGGGGCTGCCCCTCCGGGCGGCCCTGCCCGTAGGTGGCGATGAGGGCCTGGGCCTCGATCGGGTCGCCCAGCGTCGTGCCCGTGCCGTGCGCCTCCACGGCGTCGACGTCCGAGGTGGACAGACCGGCGTCCGCGAGGGCCTGGCGGATGACCCGCTGCTGGGCCGGTCCGCTGGGGGCGGTCAGGCCGTTGCTGGCGCCGTCCTGGTTGATCGCGGTGCCCCGGACGACCGCCAGCACGCGGTGACCGTTGCGGCGGGCGTCGGAGAGCCGTTCCATGACGAAGACACCGACGCCCTCGGCGAATCCGGTGCCGTCGGCCGCCGCGGCGAACGCCTTGCAGGCGCCGTCGGGGGAGAGGCCGCGCTGCCGGCTGAAGGCGGTGAACGTGCCGGGACCACCCATGACGGACAGGCCGCCGGCGAGAGCGAGGGTGCTGTCGCCGCGGCGCAGCGACTGGACCGCGAGGTGCATGGCGACGAGCGAACTGGAGCACGCGGTGTCGAGCGTGAGGGTGGGGCCCTCGAGGCCGAGGGTGTAGGCGACGCGCCCGGAGATGACGCTCGGTGCCACGCCGGTCATGAGGTGCGCGTCGAGCCCGTCCGGGGCCTCGTGCAGGCGCATGCCGTATTCCTGCGCCTCGGCTCCGATGAAGACGCCGCAGCGGCTGCCCCGCAGTGTCGTCGGATTGATGCGGGCCCGTTCCAGCGCCTGCCACACCGTTTCCAGGACGAGACGCTGCTGCGGGTCCATGGCGGTGGCCTCGCGCGGACCGATTCCGAAGAATTCCGCGTCGAACTGCCCCGCGTCGAGAAGAAAACCGCCCTTGTTCACATAGGCCGTACCGGGATTGTCCGGGTCGGGGTCGAAAAGTGATTCCAGATCCCAGCCGCGGTCGGTCGGGAAATCGGTGATGATGTGCTGCTCACCGGCGACGACGTGCCACAGTTCGTCCGGCGACTCGATGCCTCCGGGGTAACGGCAGCCGATACCGACAATGGCGATCGGCTCGTCGGTGCCGAGCGGCGCCGGTGCCGTCCCGGCCGCCCCGGGCGTCAGTCCGAGGACGTCGTCGCGCAGGTGGGCGGCCAGCCGCTCCGGCGTGGGATGGTCGAAGCCGGCAGTGGGCGGCAGCGCCAGACCGGCGGCGGCGTTCAGCCGCGTCTGCAGCTCCACCAGGGCCATGGAGTCGAGACCGAGTTCCTTGAAGGGGCGGTTCGGTACGACCGCCGCGGGCGTCGCCTCCGGCCGGGCCCGGCGCAGCACGTCCAGGGTCTGGCGGCACACCAGGTCGAGCAGGAAATGGTCCTGCTCGGATCGGGGCAGGGCGTCGAGCCTGCGTCCGAGAGCGGTCGTGCCCCCCACCCCGGTACCCGGGATGCCATCGGTGTCAGAAACGACGTTTCCGGACTCGGCCATTTACGCACTCCACATTGCTCGTCATTATTCGCGTGACGCGGGCAGAGGCCATAGAGACCTACGCATGGGATCGAACGTCAACGTAGGACACCGGTGGTGAGTGCCCGTCCCCCTAGCGCCCCCTAGTCGACCACTAATCGGCCGGGACGAGGTCCGTCCGGTCGCTTTCTTCTCTGTGGGTATTAAGGGGTGCGTGAATAGCGATGGCGGCTTTGGTCGGTGATAGACCAGTGGGCACCGAGCATGTGTGCATCGACAAGGAGGGCCCATGGGCCGCGTGGAAGGCAAGGTCGTCGTCATCACCGGAGCGGCGCGGGGGCAGGGCCGCAGCCATGCCGTACGGCTTGCCGAGGAAGGCGCCGACGTCATTGCGCTCGACATCTGTGAGGACATCGAGATCACCGAGTACCCGATGGCGACGCCGGAGGACCTGGAGGAGACGGCGCGCCTGGTCAGGAAGGCCGGGCGACGGGTCGTCACCCGCCAGGTGGACGTGCGTGACCGGGAGGCGCTGCGCCGCGCGGTCGACGAGGGCGTCGCGGAACTCGGCCGGCTGGACGTGGTGGTGGCCAACGCCTCCATTCTGCCCATCGGCCCGGGGCGCCCGATAGCGGCGTTCACGGACACCGTCGACGTGAACCTGCTGGGCGCCGTCAACACCGTGCACGCCGCGCTCCCGCACCTCGAGGCGGGAGCCTCGATCATCGTGATCGGCTCCGTCGCCGGTCTGGTGGGCGCCCGCGGTGACAGCGGCCCGGCCGGCCCCGGCGGCACGGCGTACCGCTTCGCCAAGGCGGTGCTCGTGGAGTACGTGGAGACGCTGGCGCTGCAGCTGGCACCGGTCGGTACGCGGGTCAACGCCGTGCACCCGACGAACTGCAACACCGACATGCTGCTGAACGACGCGACGTACCGCACGTTCCGGCCGGACGTGGAGAACCCGACCCGCGAGGACGCGGAGCTGGGCTTCAAGGCCTACCACGCCATGCCGGTCCCGTGGATCGAGCCGGAGGAGGTGTCGCACGCGGTCACGTACCTGGCGTCCGAGGAGTCCCGCTACGTGACGGGCATGCAGCTGAAGGTCGACGCCGGTGTGCTGATGAAGCTCGGCAGCTGACCGGCCTCGCCGGTCCGCTCATGGGTGAGGTCCGGGTGCGCGCCGTGCTGCGCGCGCCCGGACCTCCGTCGTGTGTGGCGGGGCCGCCGGCCCCCGGTGAGGGGGCGTCAGTCGTGGGACAGGGCGGCCACGCCCACGATGGCCTTCAGCGCGTCGGCGAGGTCGCGGCCCGAGGGAGCGGTGGACGGGTCGGTCAGCCACTGGGCCATCACTCCGGTGAGCAGTGCCTGGTAGAAGAGTCCGACGGAGCGCTCCGACTCCTTGGGGATGGCGCTGTGCAGGAGCGAGACGAGTCCGAGGCGGGCCTGCTCCTGGCTGGCGGAGAAGAACTGCCGGATCTCGGCCGAGTGCTCGCTCTGGGAGATCATCTCGAAGCTGGCGGCCCACAGCGGACGGTGGGTCTCGAACAGTTCGATCATGCGGGTCCAGGTCGACTCGAAGCGCTCCATCGGCGTGGAGGTCTCGTCGACGTCGTTGGCCGCGAGGACGCGTTCGAGTTCGTCGCCCCACTCCTGGCTGGCCTGAATGAGGGCTTCGTTGAGGAGCGCCTCCTTGGTGCCGAAGTGGTAGCCGATGGCGGCCAGGCTGACACCGGATGCCCGCACGAGGTCTCGTGCGGTGGTGCGCGCGTACCCCTTCTCGTAGAGGCACCGCTTGGCCCCTTCGAGGAGTGCTTCTCGGTTTCCCATGGCTGCGACCTTAGCCCAGGTCAACACGTGTGTGCGAGACACGCGTCTGAGAAGGATCACCAAAAATTCACCACCTCGGACACCCGTACGCCTTGATAGATCTGTCTCACATGAACGTCTTACAGAACTGTCCTAGACAATTGTGTCAGACGCTTGTACCGTTCAGGTCATGACGGGAACTCAGGGCCCTCTGGCAGGGCGCAAGGAGTGGATCGGCCTCGGTGTGCTGCTGCTGCCGATCCTCCTTGTTTCAATGGACATGACAGTGATGTACTTCGCGCTGCCGCAGCTCAGCCAGGAACTGGCACCGACGAGCGCCCAGCAGCTGTGGGTCATCGACATCTACGCCTTCGTCCTCGCCGGGCTGCTGCTCACCATGGGCTCGCTCGGTGACCGCATCGGACGCCGCCGGCTGCTGCTCATCGGCGCGGCGGCCTTCGGGGCCTCCTCCGCGATGGCCGCCTACGCCACCAGCGCGGAGATGCTCATCCTGGCCCGAGCGGTCCAGGGCATCGGCGGGGCGACCCTCATGCCCTCGACGCTGGCCCTGATCCGCAACATGTTCCACGACGAGAAGCAGCGCCGGTCGGCCATCGCCGTCTGGTCCGCGGGCATGTCCGCGGGCACGGCGCTCGGCCCCCTGCTCAGCGGTGTGATGCTCAGCCAGTTCTGGTGGGGCTCCGTCTTCCTGATCAACGTCCCGGTCATGTTGCTGCTGCTCGTGGTGGCACCGAAACTGCTGCCGGAATACCGCGACACCAGCGCGTCCAAGTTCGACACGCTCAGCGGTCTGCTGTCCCTGGCGGCCGTCCTGCCGATCATCTACGGCATCAAGAAGCTCGCCATGGACGGACTCGGGGCGGTCCCCGTCGCGGCGATCGCGGTCGGCCTGGTCTTCGGCGCCCTGTTCGTGGGCAGGCAGCGCCGAAGCCCCCACGCGCTGCTCGACATCTCCCTGTTCCGCAACCGCGGGTTCAGCGGATCCATCATGGTCAACCTGGTCGCCATCTTCGCCATGGTCGGCTTCTCGGTCTTCACCACCCAGTACCTGGAACTGGTCCTCGGCTACAGCGCCCTCAAGGCCGCGCTGTGGCTGATCCCCGGCACCGTCGCCGTGGTCCTGGTCATCCCCGTCGCCACCGCGCTCGTCCGCAAGGTGCACCCCGCGTACGTGATCGCCGGCGCCTTCGTGCTCGCCTTCGTCGGCTTCATGGTGCTGCTCCGCCTCCCCACCGACGACGGCCTGCCCGTCCTGCTCACCGGGGTGATCCTGTTCAGCGCCGGGCTCGCGGTCGTGGTCACCCTCATCACCGACCTCGTCGTCGCCTCCGCCCCGCCGGAGGCCGCCGGCACCGCGTCGGCGACGCTGCAGACCGGACAGG
Organism: Streptomyces viridiviolaceus; assembly: GCF_014650995.1. Taxonomy (GTDB): domain Bacteria; phylum Actinomycetota; class Actinomycetes; order Streptomycetales; family Streptomycetaceae; genus Streptomyces; species Streptomyces viridiviolaceus. Next base: position 66,650 of record NZ_BMWA01000035.1, on the reverse strand, counting down.
AGTTCGGCGGTGCGCTCGGCATCGCGATCCTCGGCACGGTCGGCACGGCCGTCTACCGGGGCTTCGTCTCCGACCACGCCCCCGCGGGACTGCCGGGCGAGGCCAAGGACGCCGCTCAGGAGACGCTCGGCGGCGCCCTGGCCGCGACCCGCGAACTGCCCGCCGACCTCGGCGCGGCACTGCTGCGGGTGGTCCGCGAGGCGTTCACCGACAGCGTCCACATCGCCGCGGTCACCGCGGGCGGCGTGATGCTCCTGGGGGCCCTCGTCTCCGTGGCCCTGCTCCGCGGGGTCAGGCGCCCGCAGCAGCCCGCGGCCGACGGCACCCACACCCCGCAGGACGGCACGGTCCTCGTACCCGAGCGGTGACGCTCGGACCCTGACCGGCGAGAGGTGACGGTACTTCCCCCGTCCGTCACCTCTCGCCTTCCCGCGTTCCAGCCGAAGTGCCCGGACGAGCCGCCCGGCCCGTCGTCGAGGCCCGCTCGCGGCCCCGTCACCGCGACCCGCGCGGCCCCGCACAAGGCCCGGGGTGTCCGATCCCCTCGGACACCCCGGGCCTGTCGCACGCCCTGCCGCCGCCTACGTCGCGCGACCCGATCCGCCGGGCAGGCGCTGACGCCCCGCGGCCCACTCGTCGAAGGCGGCCAGCAGCCCCACCAGCCACGTGGCCAGAACGTACCGGCCCTCCTCGGCCGAGGCCCCCGTCGGATCACCCAGCACTCCGTTGGGGCTGACCGACCGCACCCCGCCGCTCCGCAGCGTCGGCATGAGCTGTGCCAACGGCCTGCTCTCACCCGGCTCCGAGCGGTTCGCGCGGACCACGTCACCGCGCAGCCACATCACCGCGGACGTCTCCAGCAGCCCGGCGTGACTGTCGTGCGGCAACCCGGACGGCAGCCACAGGCCGGTGCGGCGCCCCTCCCCGCGCAGCTGCCGCAGCGCCCGGCCCAGTGGTGCGGCGTTGCCCCCGTGCCCGCACACCAGGAACACTCCGTCGAACGCGTCCGCCGAGCGGACCAGCTCCACCACCAGCGTCTCCAGGGCCTGCTGGCCGATCGACAACGTCCCCGCGAAACCGGCGTGCTCGCCGCTGGAGCCATAGGGCACCGCGGGTGCCAGCACCGTGTCGGCGCGGGCCGCGGCGAGCTGCTCGGCCAGCGCGGAGGCGATGTCCGTGTCCACGGTGAAGGGGAGGTGGGGGCCGTGCTGCTCGGTCGCCCCCAGGGGGACGACCAGCACGCTCTCGGCCGCCGTGTCCGCCAGATCGGGCCACCCGAGGTCACGGAGGCGACGTGGAACGGCCTGCGTCATGCCGACCCCACCGAACAGTCCTCGTGCCGCCCGGCCGCCGCCCGTCCCGCCCGAGGGGGCCAGTCCGCGAGGTCCGGCAGGAGCGGCGCGACGGTGCGGTGGCGCAGCGCCCCCCACCAGACACCGGCGCCGTACGCGGCGTCGTCCGCGATGCGGATCAGACACCACCGCGGCAGCCCGGTACGGGGCCTGACACGGCGCCACTCGTCCACGTGACGTGCGAACGCCGCCGTCAACAGCAGCCGTCCCGGCCGTGACGCGGCCAGCACGGGCACCGCCACGGGCCACCACGCACGTGTCACCGCGTCCGCGAGGACCCGGCCTCCACCCAGGTGCCCGAGCAGCGCCAGCCGCAGCGCCTCGTCCGCGGGCACCCCGGACCCGGCCAGCTTCCGCGGCAGCAGGCTCGCGGTGACGCCCGCGACGGCCGCTCCCGCCCAGGGACGCCCCGCCGCCACCGCCGCCCAGGACAGCGCCGTCCACGGCGACATCCGCACCGGGGCGACGGCCCTGCCGTGCCGCAGGGCGAGCGGCGCGGCGGACGTACCGTAGCCGAACCGCTGCCGCACCCACGCCGTCCAGTCGGGACGCGGCCGATGACGTACGACGGCCTCGGCCTCGTAGCGGACGCGGTCACCGGCGCCGGCCATCCGCCACACGAGGTCGACGTCCTCGCCGAACCTCATGCCCTCGTCGAACCCGCCGTGACGGCGCAGCGCCGACGTGCGCACCAGCAGGGCCGCCGCGGGCACGTAGGAGACGCGGCTGCCCGGCCGGACCGGCGCAGGACAGCCGCCCAGGTCGAGGGAGGGCCGGTCCTCCTCGTAACGGGCCAGCGCGCCGGCGCCGGGGACGCTGAGCACCCGGGGCGCCACGGCCGCCACGTCCGCGTCCTCCATGTGCCGCAGCAGCGGTTCCAGCCAGCCGTCCTCCGGGACGACGTCCGCGTCGCAGAACAGCACGAACTCGGTCCGGGCCAGGCGCCAGCCGGCATTGCGGGCCGCCGCCGGACCGCGCGCGGACTCGTGGCGCACGGCAGCCCCCGGCACGGGAACGGCGGAACCGTCGTCGACGACGACGGTCCGCGCGACCCCCGTGAGCCGGGGCAGCAGCCGCGCCAGGCCCTCGGCGTCGTCCCGGACGGGGACGACGACGGTCACGTCACGTGCCGTACGGGAGGTCCCCTCGCGCACGGGATGGACCGCGCCCCGGTCGGTCAGCACGCGCACCAGCCGGCGATGCGCCGGTACGTCCGACACCGGTGCGCCGCCCAGCCATTCGTCGAGCAGCCGGGCCCCGCGCGCGGTCAGGCGCATCACGCTCAGCGGCGACCCTCCCAGCAGGACCCGCCCCTCGGCCAGCCGCCGCAGACTGCCGTCGGCCTTCACTCTCAGCTTCGCAGGCGTCATGGGGCGGACCCGCCCTGCACGCTCGTCCCGACCGCAGCACGGACCGTCGGCTCGTCGTCGCGCTCCGCGACCGGGTGATTGCTGCTCACACTCTCCTGCCTTCCACTGTCGGAACCTGCCGGGCGGGCCGCTCCACGGCTCGTGCGGCTCCCGGTCAGAAACTCTCGCCGTCGCCCGGGCCGGGCGGCCCTTCCAGGTAGCCGCGTTCCACGAGGTGACGGATGAGCAGGTCGGCGGCCTCGGCCGGGGTGTCCGGGAACACCACCCGACGGGCCGCCGGGCGGACGTCCGCGCCGGTCAGCTCCCGCAGTCTGGCGCGGGCATCGGGGCCCGGGGGAGCGGCCAGGAGGCGCGCCCGCGGCCGGTAGGGACGGGCGGCACCCGCCCTGACGCCGGGACGCGCCGAGCCCGCGGCCTCCTCCCACGGCACCACCGGGACCTCGGCCCGCTGGGCACGGAGCACCGAGGCGAGCGGGCCCCGGCGCAGGGCGAGGGTGGGCTCGACCGAACACACCGCCGGGAGCGGCACCGTCAGGCGTTCCCGGCGCCCCCCGTCCAGCCGCCGCAGCGCCCGTACGACACCGTCGCAGGCGCTGACGCCGAGGAGACCGAGGGCCTGCGCGGCACCGATCCGGGCGGCCAGGAACGCCGGCGTGGCGCCGGTGCCCCGGCCCGCGGAGTGATCACCGCACACGACCAGGTCGGGGGCGCGGCCGTACACCCGCGCAAGCCCGGTGAGCAGGGCCGCGGCGGTCGTGTCACCGTCGTCGGCCGGATCCCGGACCACCGGGGCGTCGACCCTCAGCACCTCGTCCGCGCCCGCGGCGAGAGCGTCGCGGAGCAGCAGGTCGGCGTCCGCCGGGCCCACCGTCACCGCCACGCACCGCCCGCCCAGCAACGGGGCGAGCCGCAGCGCGTGTTCGAGGGCGCACCGGTCGGCGGCGCTCGCGCCGGCCCGGGCGTCCGCCGTCACCTCTGCCGACAGGGGGTCGACCACGGCGCGGGGGTCGGCCCAGGACAGGGCCGCCACCACCAGCGGACCGGGAGACGCCGGCGCGGTACCGTCCGTCGGCTGCATCGCCGTCACCCCCGGCGGAAGGCGACCCCGCTGCCGCCGTCCGGATACGTCCAGGTGATCGCGCCCTGCGCGTCACAGATCTGGTAGCAGGTGCCGCACTCGAAGCACTGCTCGTAGTTGAAGAGGATCCCGCCGTCCGAGGTGGGCACGAACAGGTCCGCGGGGCACGCGTGCACACAGGTACGCGTCGTGCACGCCCGGCAGATCTCGGTGTCGACGGTGATGTGCGCCCGGTCGGACACCCGGAAGTCCACCGTGGACATGCGTGCCTCGAAAGAGCTGTCGCGGTAGTCGGTCATCCGAAGGACCTCAATCCGGTCAGGGTGTCGGACAGCAGATGGCGCAGTCGCACGCGCCGGTCCCGGGCGGCGCGGGTCAGCAGACGGCGCAGCCCCGGCTTCGGCCGCGGGTTGTCGACCTGGAACATGCCCTGCACCACGTCGCAGACGAGCCCCGGGTACTGCCGCTGCACGCGCTCCGAGAAGACCAGCCCGGGCGCCCTGCGCAGCTTCCTGTGGTCGGCGAGCACGAACGAGTCCTCCAGCAGCCGGCGGTACCCGGCCAGTCCCGTGGCCGAGGTGTCCCCGGAGGCGACCGCCGCGGCCGCCGCCCGGCCGGCGTACATCCCGGCGCCCAGCGCGAAGTTGACGCCCTCCAGCCAGATGCCGGCCGCCAGGCACATCGCCGCCGCGTCCCCGGCGACGAGGATGCCGTCGCCGACGAGCTCGGGCATCGAGTCGTAGCCCCCTTCGGGGATGAGGTGCGCCGCGTACTCGGTCAGCCGGCCGCCGCGGACCAGCGGGGCGATCGCGGGGTGGGCCTTCAGGTCCGTCAGCAGCTCCTCGGGCCGCACCTTGGCCGAGGCCAGCCCGGGCAGCCCCAGGACGACGCCGATGCTGACGGAGTCGAGGTTCGTGTAGAGGAAGCCCCCGCCCGGGATGCCCCGGGTGCAGCCGAGGATCTCCAGGTCGAGGCCGTCGCGGCCGGTGAGCGCGAACCGCTCCTCGATCGTCTCGCGCGGCAGGGCCAGGGTCTCCTTCACCCCGAGCGTCAGATGCCGCCCGCCCGGCTCCGGCCGGAACAGCCCCGCCTCCTTGGCGAGGAAGGAGTTCACCCCGTCACAGGCGATCACCACCCCCGCCGTCAGGTCCCCGTCGGGGCGGTCGGTGCTGACCCCGGTCACCCTGCCGCGGGCGTCCCGCAGCAGCCCGGTGGCCACGGTCGACGGGACCAGAACCGCGCCGGCGTCCTGGGCCAGGGACGCGAGCCATCCGTCGAGGTCGGCGCGGAACGCGGTCGCCCCGTTGTACGGCGGCCTGCCCCAGTCCTCGGTGCGGAAGTCCACGGTCAGGGCCTGGGTTCCCGTCATGAGCATCGTGGAGCGGCGCGTCACCCACCGCTGCACGGGCATCAGCTCCCACCACCGCGGCACCAGTTCGTCCAGGACGCGGCCGTAGACCACACCGCCGTACACGTTCTTCGCACCCGGGTACGGCCCGCGCTCCACCAGGGCCACCGAGCGGCCGGCCCGCGCGGCCTCCAGCGCGGCGGCGCAGCCCGCGGGGCCGGCGCCGACCACCACGACGTCGAACATCGGCTCAGTCACGATGGCCCCCCAGCTTCCGCGTCATCTCCTCGAGGACCGCGGCGGCGTCCGCCACCACCCCCAGGTCGGCCCGCGCGGTCATCGGGCAGTACGGGTCGGTGTTCACGCTGATCACGTCCCGCGGGCTGCCCAGTCCGCCCACGTGCTGGGCGGCGCCGGACACGCCGAACGCGATGTACAGGTCCGGGTCGACGACGACACCGGTGGTGCCGACCTGCCGCTCGTGGCCGGTCCAGCCCGCGTCGGTCACCACCCGGGTGGCGCCGACCGAGGCGCCGACCGCGTCGGCGAACCGGCCGAGCAGCACCATCGCCTCCGGGCCGGACAGGGCGCCCCGCCCCAGCCCGGCGCCCGCCCCCACGATGCGGGGGGCCTCCGACAGATGGGTGGTGTCCGGCGGCGGGGCGAACACGTCCTCGCACGTGGCGTCGCGGGGCGCCGCCGTCCAGTCCACCGGCAGGTCGGCGACGCCCGGCCCGCGACCGCCGTCCGGCACGGGCTCCACGCCCCGCACCCCCGGGACCAGCGTGGCCACGAACGGGCCGTCCGAGGTGAGGGTGAGCAGTGTCCTGTCCCCCCAGCGCAGCACGTCCGCGCCCCGGGAGGTCACCTCGATCGCGCCGGCGAGGAGCGGGCGGTCCAGCACGGCCGCGAGCCGCGGGGCGAGGTCGCGTCCGTCGGGTGACGCGGGCAGGACGACGACCCGTACGGGCTCCAGGTGCGGCCGGAGCGCCGCGGCGATCGCCGCCGGCCCGGGCGGCGCGACACCTCGGGGGGCCTCGGCCGTCCAGGCCCGCCGCGCCGCGGTCAGCCGCGCCGTCGCGGCCCCGGTTCCCGTACCGACGAGCAGCACGTCGCCGCCCGCCTCGGCCACGGCCTCGTCGGCACCGAGCGGAGGCAATCCGTCCCGGACCACCACGACCGCCACCGCGGTGCCGAGGGCCCCCGTCGAACCCTTCACAGTCTCTCCCCCACTCGATGCCCTTCCACGACCGCCGCGTGCGCCCGCCGCGGGGCGACGCAGTCCCCGGCCCGGTGCACCTCGAACGGGGCGTCACGCAGGGCGTGCCACAGCGCGTCCTCCGGCGCCTGGTGGGTGGCGCAGACCACCCAGTCGGCCCGCCGCTCGCTCATGGCGCCCGTCGTGTGGGTGAGGATCCGCAGCACCACACCGCCGCCGGCGTCCGCCTCCGCCGCCATGACGACCTCGTCCGTCGACTGGGTGATGCCCTTGGCGTGCGCCCGGACCGTGAACGTCTCCAGGTCCAGGGTGATGCCCAGGTCCTGCCCGACGACCATCGCGGCGGTGGTGATGTGCACCCGGCATCCCCGGTCCGCGAGCAGCTCGGCGACCGACGTCGCCTGGTGGAAGCCGAGGTCGTCCACCACGACGACGTCGCCGGCCGGCTCCGCCCGCCCTTCCAGCACGTCCCGTACGTCCACCACCCGGGGCGAGTCGCCCGCCCAGTGCGGGGCCTGCGGGCGGGCGCCCGTCGCCAGTACCACCGCGTCCGGCGCCTCGGCCAGCAGCCCCGCGGCGGTCGCCTCCGCGCCGGTCCTGACGTCCACGCCGTACCGCCGGCACTCGGCCAGCAGGTTCCGTACGACGTCGAGGAACTCGGCGCGGCTGGGCACCGTGGCCGCGGCCGTCACCTGGCCTCCCGTGCCCTGGTGACGTTCGTAGAGCGTGACCAGGTGTCCGCGCCGCGCGGCCGTGGCGGCGGCCTGCAGGCCCGCCGGACCGCCCCCGACCACGACGACGCGCCGCGGCCGGCGCGTGGGCGGCGCCAGCGGAACCGCCTCGCGGCCGGCCCGCGGGTTCTCGATGCAGCCCAGCCAGCGGTTGAGGCCCATGCGGCCCACGCACTCCTGGTTGCAGGACAGGCAGGACCGGATGTCGGTGGCGTGTCCCGACCTGGCCTTGGCGAGGAAGTCCGGATCGGCGATCTGGCCCCGCACCACCCCCACCAGATCGCAGTGGCCCTCGGCGAGCGCGCGTTCCGCCTGCATCGGGTCCTTGATCCGGCCCACGCCGACGACCGGCAGGCGTACCGCCCGCCGGATCGCGTTGGAGATGTACAGCGCGTACCCCGCCGGAACCGCCATGGACGCCTCGATCATGTACAGCGTCGACGTGGCCACGCCGATCGAGGTGTTGATGTAGTCCACACCGCCGCCCGCCTCCACCATGCGGGCGATCTCCACGGCCTCCTCGATGGTGGTGCCGCCGTCGATCAGTTCGTCACCGCACAGCCTGACGCCGAGGACACGGTCCGGGCCGATGGCCTCCCGGACGGCCGCGACGATCTCCCGAAGGATCCGGACCCGGTGCGCGAGCGGCCCGCCGTAGGTGTCGGTGCGCCGGTTCGTCACGGGGGAGAGGAACCCCCGGACCAGGGAGGAGTGCGAGCACTGCAGTTCGACGCCGTCGAAGCCGCCCTGCGCGCAGTGCCCGGCCACGGTCGCGTACCCGGCCACGATCTCGGCGATCTCCGCCACGGTGACCGCCTTCGGCACCTCGCGGAACAGGGGGTCGGGGACCGGTGACGGGGCCCAGACCGGCGTCCGCGAGTACATGCCGGAGGCCTGGCCGCCGTTGTGGTTGAGCTGGGCGAGGATCGGCACCCCGTGCGCGTGCACCGCCTCCGTGATGAGGCGGTAGCCGGTCACCGCCTCCGGACGGTAGCCGTGGATGAGCTTCTCGTAGGGCCAGTCGGTGGGGTGGGTCGAGTGCTCCTCGGTGATGACGAGCCCCGCCCCGCCCGCGGCGCGGGCCGCGTAGTAGGCGGCGTGCTGCTCGCTGGGCAGGCCGTCCTCGGCGTAGTTCGTCAAGTGCGCGGAGAACACCAGCCGGTTGGCGAGTGTGAGCGGTCCCAGCCGCAGCGGGGACAGCAGGTGACGGTAGGTCATCGTCCCTCCCCGGCCAGGGCGAGAGCGGCGCGCCGCCCCTCCAGGACGGCCTCGTGGACCGTGCGGGGCGCCACGCGGTCGCCCGCGACGACCGGGGCGGTCAGCGACTCGTCGGGCAGCCGGTGGCCGCAGTGGACGAGGACACCGCACGCCAGGGAGGACGTCACGCCGGTGAGCACGTCCTCGACCACCACCTCCCGCCCCACGACGAGCGGACGCGCACGTCTGACGAGGGTGACCCCGGCGCGCTGCAACCGGCCGTTGGCGTCGGCGAGATCACCGGTGAGGGCCAGCTGGGTTCCGACCACCGGGTCCTGGGTGACGATCGCCGTCGGCCGCCCGGACGCGGCCAGTGACTCCGCCACGCCGACGCCGACACCGTCCCCGACCGGGTCGAAGACCACCGCGGGACCGTCGGGCAGGTCCCGGCCGTCCAGCAGCTCGGCCACGTCCAGCACCCGGCCGCCCTCGTCGACGCCGTAGTCCCGCGGTCCCGTGACCGAGCCGGTGGCCACGACGACCGCACGGCCGTCGGCCGCCGCCCGCTCCAGGTCCGCCTGGGTGAGCGCGACACCGGTCCGTACGGTCACGCCGAGCCGGCGCAGCTCGCCCTCCCACCAGGCCACCAGCCGCCCGAACCGGTCCCGTCCGCCGACGGCGGCGGCCCGCAGGAGTCCGCCGCCGAGCCGGTCGCCGCGCTCCACGAGCTCCACGGTGTGCCCGCGCAGGGCCAGCACCCGGGCGGCCTCCAGACCCGCGGGCCCGGCACCCGCGACGAGCACGTCGAGGACGCGAGCGTCACGGCCGGCCTCGGCCGGATCCTCCGTCTCGTGACCGCTGCGCGGCTCCACGGCACAGCTGACGATCGGGTTGCGGTTGTCCCGCACCCGGCACTTCTGGTTGCACAGCACGCAGGGACGGATCCGCTCCGCCCGCCCGTCCCGCCACAGCCGCAGCAGATCCGGTTCGGCGATCTGCGCCCGCGTCATCTCGACCAGGTCCGCCGATCCCTCCCGCACCGCCCGCTCCGCCTGCGCCGGGTCGACGACCGAGCCCTGGAGAACCACGAGGGCGGCGCCGTCGACGGCGGTGCGGACGGAGCGGCACAACTCCTCGTTGAATCCGGGCGGTGTGTGCAGATCGGGGCGGGTGGCGGACACGTTCATCGCGGAGCCGCGCACCACCACCAGGTAGTCGACGGCCGCCGCGGCCTCCCGCGCGACGGCGGCGGCCTGTTCCGGGGTGATGCCCGCCCACGGCGCGAGCTCGTCGCACGACAGCCGCAGTCCGAGCACGTGGCCGTCCCCGACGGCCTCGCGGGCCGCGAGGAGCACCTCGCGCAGGCACCGCGCCCGGTCGTCACCGTAGCCGTCCTCGCGCAGATTGGTCAGCCCGGACAGGAACTGCCGCAGCAGACTGTGCTGCCCGGCGTCGATCTCCACACCGTCCGCCCCCGATGCCACGGCCAGGGCGGCGGACCGCGCGAACCCGTCGCGCAGCGCGCGGATCTCGGCGTCCTCCATCTCCATGGGCATCTCCCTGCTGACCACGTCCGGAACCCGGGACGGCGCCCACAGGGCCGACTGCCCGTACGCGGAGGAGCCCTGGGACCCGGCGTGGCCCAGCCCGGCGAGGACCAGGGCGCCGTGCGGCCGGCAGGCGTCCACGACGGCCGCCCAGCCGGGTCCGCAGTCGGCGGCCAGCGGCGCACGCTCGTACGGCCAGTCGGACGGGTGGACGCTCGCGGTCTCCGTCACGACCAGGCCCGCGCCGCCCGCCGCGCGCCGCTCGTAGTAGGCGACATGACGCCGTGTCAGGGAGCGGCCGCGCCCCAGGTTCGTCTCATGCGGCCCGAACATCAGTCTGCTGGGCGCCGTGCGACCGGCCACGACGACCGGATCGGCCAGGGCCGGGCCCCTGCTCCCGCTCATCCGTGCTCGGCCCTGCCCGGCCGGAAACCCGCGAGAGGGCCGGCATCGCACGGCCGGTCGGCCGGCGCCGGCTCCGGACGCCCCCGGCCGATCCGCACCGGCACCGGACCGCGCGAGCGGCGCTCCCCGCGGTGCGAGTGGTCACCGCTCGGCCGCGGAGCCGCCCCGGCGGCGACGGCCGCGAGGGCCGGCTCGCCGTGACCGCGTACGCACTCGGGGTCGGGACCGTCCAACGGCAGACCCGTGAAGAACTTGGCCGCCATGCACCCGCCCCGGCAGGTGTCGAAGGCGGAACAGGACGTGCAGCCGCCGCCGGTCTGCGGGGCCCGCAGCCGCGCGAACAGGGGCGACGACCGCCACACCGCCGCGAAGCCCCCCGGCTCGCGCACGTTGCCCGCGAGGAACTCGTCGTGGATCGCGAACGGGCACGCGTACACATCGCCGACCGGGTCGATCAGACACACCACCCGGCCCGCCCCGCACAGGTTGAGTCCTGGCAGCGGCGTGGAGCCGAAGGCGTTGAGGTGGAAGAACGAGTCGCCGGTCAGCACCTGCTCGCCGTGCGCCACCAGCCAGTCGTACAGCTGCCGCTGCTGCTCCGCGGTGGGGTGGAGGTCCTGCCAGACGTCCGCGCCCCGGCCCGCCGGACGCAGCCGGGTGATCCGCAACTGGGCGCCGTACCGGTCGGCGAGCCCGGCGAACTCGTCGAGCTGGCCGATGTTCTGCCGCGTCATGACCACGCTGAGCTTGAAGCCCCGGAAACCGGCCTCCGACAGATGCCGCATCGCCGCGATCGCGGTGTCGTACGAACCGGCTCCGCGCACAGCGTCGTTGACCTCCGCGGTCGCCCCGTCCAGAGAGATCTGCACGTCGACGTAGTCGCTCGCCGCCAGCCCACGGGCCCGCTCCGGCGTGATCCGGACACCGTTGGTGGAGAACTTCACGCCCACCCGGTGGGCTGTGGCGTAGTCGACGAGTTCCCAGAAGTCCGGGCGCACCGTCGGCTCCCCGCCGCCGATGTTCACGTAGAACACCTGCATACGCCGCAGCTCGTCGATCACTGCCTTGCACTCGTCGGTGTCGAGCTCGCGCGGATCGCGCCTGCCCGACGACGACAGGCAGTGGACGCACGCCAGGTTGCAGGCGTACGTCAGCTCCCAGGTGAGGCAGATGGGCGCGTCCAAGCCGTGTTGGAAATGATCCACCAGCTTCATCAGGTGTTCCTCATGGGGTAGGGCCGGTCAGCGCGGCTCGATGGTTCCGGCGTCAGCCAGCTGGGCGAGTGCCGCCACGTGGGCGGCCCGCTCCGCCTCGGGCACACCCCGGCCGTCCAGCGCCGCGTGCACGCTCTCGTGCTGGTCCAGATCGCGCACCACGTCGGCGAGCAGCGGCGACTTCAGGAAGGACAGCCGGCGGGTGCCGAAGTGGTAGGCCAGAGCTCCGAACGCCTCCGGGCGGAGCGCCACCTGCGGGGAGCACCGGTACGGCAGGCCCGGGTCGAAGCGGACGGAGCCCACCTCAGTAGACACCGCACATGCCGTCGATGGACACGTCCTCGATCAGCAGGTCGTCCTCGACCAGCGCCTCGTGGTCGTCCACGGACGGCGCGGACACCGCCGCCGTCTCGGGGGTCTCGATGGCATCGGACATGCCGGCTCCTCTCGCCTTCGGACAGGGATCGCTGCACACGCCGGCCGCGCGGCCCGCCGAGCCGGCGGCCGACGGCGGCGCACTGAGCGATTACAGCCCGGTGCCCGACGTCACGACCACCCCTAATCCGCCCGTACTCCCGACCCCTACGGCCCCGCCGAGTAGGGGGCCGGTCCGGTCAGCGGGCCAGGCCGGGGACCTCGGTGGCCAGCCGGCCGCGGACCGCGGCGATGACCGCGGCGGCCTGCGCGGCGAGGTAGAAGTGGCCGCCGGGGAAGACCTCGAGGTCGAACTCCCCCTCGGAGTGCTCCGCCCATGCGGCGGCCTCGTCGAGGTTCACCTGGTCGTCGGCGTCGCCGGTCAGCACGGTGAGCGGGCAGTGCAGAGCGGGCCCGGGCGCGTAGCGGTACGTCTCCAGCGCCTTGTAGTCGGCGCGGGTCGCCGGCAGGACGGCGCCGACCAGCTCGGGGTCCTCCAGCAACTGCGCGCTGGTTCCGCCGAGTCTCACCATGCCGGCGAGCAACTCGGCGTCGCTCGACAGGTGTACCCGGTCGTCGCGGTGGATCGACGGGGCCCGCCGGCCGGAGGCGAACAGCGCGCACGGCCGCACCCCGTCGCGCTCCAGCCGCCTGGCCACCTCGAAGGCCAGCGTCGCGCCCATGCTGTGCCCGAACAGCGCGAGCGGCTTGTCGCACCACGTGCCGAGTTCCCGCGTGATGAGGTCGGCGAGGGTGCCGAGGTCCTCGACGCAGGGCTCGGTGCGACGGTCCTGCCGCCCCGGGTACTGCAGCGCCAGGACCTCCACGTCCGGCGACAGGGCCCGCGAGACGGGGAAGTAGAAGGACGCCGCGCCCCCCGCGTGCGGAAAGCAGACCAGCCGGGCAGCGGCGGCCGGTGCCGGGTGGAACCGTCGTATCCACGCACTGGTGGTCGTCTCTGCCGCTCGTACTGTCACGGCTGGCTGATCCTTTCGAAAGGCGCGATGCCACCGCCGGCGCCGTCCGGTGCCCCGCGATGACCGGGACCATGTCCTCGATGTCCCTCACATGACATCTCCGAGCGCGGGCCGGACGCCAGCGAAAGCACCCCCTAACTTGCCGTCGCGCCCCCTATCGGGCCGGTACCGCCTCTCGCGGAGCCCGCGAGCGTCGCACGGCGCCGGCCCCGGCGCATCGCGGACCGAAGCTGTCCGCAACCGGCGCTAGCGTGCACCGCATGACGCCCAAGGCACCCGTGCTGGCCACCCGAGCCCTCAACCGCGCCACCCTGGCCCGGCAGTTGCTGCTGCACCGCTCACCGCTGACCGCCGAGGCCGCGGTGGAGCACCTCGTCGGACTTCAGGCCCAGAACGTCAAACCCCCGTACTACGCGCTCGCCGCCCGCCTCGACGGGTTCACCCCGGACGCGCTGTCCGAGCCCATGGCCGAGCGCCGGGTCGTCCGTATCGTCACCCTGCGCTCGACCATCCACACCCACACCGCGGACGACTGCCTCACCCTGCGCCCGCTGGTGCAGCCCGCCCGGGACCGGGAACTGACGAACTTCCGCAAGGGGCTCCGGGGCGTCGACCTGGACCGGCTCGCCGCACACGCCCGCCGGCTGGTGGAGGACGAGCCGCGCACCATGAAACAGCTGCGCGAGGCCCTGCTCGCCCACTGGCCCGACGCCGACCCCCTCGCCCTGTCCGTCGCCGCGCGCTGCCGGCTCCCGCTCGTGCAGATCACCCCGCGTGGACTGTGGGGGAGGAGCGGCCAGGTCACGCTCACCACCGCCGAGCACTGGCTCGGCCGCCCCGCCGAACCGGCCCCCGCCCCGGAGAACGCCGTGCTGCGCTACCTCGCCGCCTTCGGCCCGGCGTCCGTGAAGGACATGCAGACCTGGGCGGGACTGACCCGGCTGCGGGACGCCTTCGAACGCCTCCGTCCCCGGCTCGTCACCTTCCGGGACGCGAACGGCGTGGAGCTGTTCGACCTCCCCGACGCGCCCCGCCCCGACCCGGACACCCCGGCCCCGCCGCGCTTCCTGCCCGAGTTCGACAACCTGCTCCTCTCGCACGCCGACCGCACCCGTGTCGTCCCGCCCGAGCACCGGGGCCGCACCTGGCGGGGGAACCAGGCGTACCGCACCCTCCTCGTCGACGGTTTCGTGGCCGGACTGTGGAGTCTGCGGGACGACGCCCTGGTCATCGAGACCTTCGACCGCCTCACCGGGACGCGACGCGAGGAGGTGGTGGCCGAGGGGGAGCGCATGCTGGCGACGATGCACCCGGAGGCCGCGTACGACATCCGCTTCGGCACCGTGCGCGGCTGACGGGCGTGGAAAGGGGGCGTTGCGGGCCGCTCGTGGTGGCTCGCAACGCCCCCTGGCATTGCACCTGAGGGGTACTCAGGAGTTCGGTACGGCTCCGGGTCGACCTGTGCCGTCATCGGTACGGGAAGGCGAGGGCGCGGCGGGCGGCGCTGCCGCGGCGGTGCGTCTGGCGCGGGTGAGCCCGGACATGGGTCTCCTTTGCCGGTGGTGGGTCGCACGGGTGTGGGGGGTCGAGCACGGGGGTCTCGGGACAGACCCCCGTGTGCCCGGGCGAGCGGCACGCCCTCACGCTAGGACCCGGAAGACACCCCTCCCAATGAGGGAACGCCCTAGGGGAGCCGGACAGGGAAAACCCTCGGTCCCCGCTCGCCGCCGGCGACGACGGGCCGTTCCGGCACCGCAGTCGCCGGCGCGGCGGCGGGCCGGGCGAACGCGGAGGTCACCGGGGCCGAGGAGCCCGTCGGCCCCGACGGGCGCCCACCGGCCGGGCAGCGGTCCCCTTCGGGGGGCCCGCCACCCTGGCCAGGAGCCCCACACAGCCGCGCTGCCCGCCACGCCACCCCACGCTCCGCTCCCCTTGCGCGTGCGGTAGTCCCATCGCCGCATTGGGGCCTGGCGTGGCCTGGAGCACTCACCCGATGCTGCGGGTCCTGGCTCCGGGGGACAGCATGCTTTTCCGGGCGCCTCCAGTGCCCTGCCCCGCCGCGGCACGCCTTGTTCCTCTTGTCCCCTTGCGCGTGCGGTAGTCCCATCGCCGCACGGGGCCGGGCGGGGCCTGGAGCACTCACCCGATGCTGCGGGTCCCGGCTCCGGGCGGGCGGCACGACTTCCCGCTAGGGCCCCCGCCCCGCCGCCAGGCGGACGATGTCCACGCGGGAGCGGATCCCCAGCTTGCGGTAGACCCGGGTCAGGGTCGCCTCGACCGTCTTGACGCTGACGAACAGGCGCGCGGCGATCTCACGGTTGGTCGCGCCCTCCATGACCAGTGCGGCGACCTGACGCTCCATCGCGGCGAGCCCCGCCAGCCCGTCCGGCGCGGCGGCGGGCGCCGGGGCCGGTTCGGCGGACTCCGCGGCGAGGGCCGCGTCCACCTGCCGCAGCCAGGGCAGCGCCCGGCAGCGCCGGAACAGCCGCGCCGCCTCGTCGTACGACGTCGGCCCCGGCCGGTCCGCGCGCAGCTCCGCCAGCGCGAAGGCGGCCCGCGCCTCCTCCAGGCCGTACCCCAGCCCGGCCAGCCGGTCCCGCACCGACGTCAACCGGGCGACGGCGGCCCGGTGTTCGCCCCGCGCCGCCCGCACCCGGGCCTCGGCCCGGTCCAGCACCGCCAGCACGCTCTCCCGGCCAAGCCGCAGCGCGTGCGCACGCGTGACGTCGATGACGTCCTGCGCCTCGGCCGGCTCCCCGATCCGCACCAGGGCCTCGGCGAGGTCGCCCTGCCACCGGCCGCGCGCCGGGTCGGTGATGCCCGCGCCGGCCTCCAGCTCCCGCACCCGGCGCAGCGCCCGTACGGCCGCCGAGGCGTCGCCCGCCACCAGGTGGGCGTGGCCGAGCGCGGCCAGGGCCCGTGACAGGTAGACGGCGTCGCCGTCCTCCTCGGCCCGCCGTACCGCCTCCCGCGCCAGGGCGAGCGCCCGCTCCACGTCACCGCCGGCGGCCTCGGCGAGCGCGGCCTGCATCGCACCCGCGCCCTCCCCTATGCCGGCGTCCCGGGCCAGGGTCAGACTCTCCCGGGCCAGCTCCAGGGCCCGGCCGCAGTGCCCGGAGTGCAGTTCGGTCTCGGCGAGGAAGCGCAGGTAGTGGACCTCGCTCTCGGCCATCCCCCGCCGCCGCACCTCCCGCAGCAGCGCGGACACGGTGCTGCGGGCCTCGGCCAGCCGGTCGCTCATGATCAGCCAGCGGAACCGTGCCGAACCGGCCCCGTTGTGATGGCAGGCCACCCGCGGATCCTGCGGCTCCCTCATCGCCCGCTGAATGGTCGCAGGGGCGTCGGGATGGCCCATCAGCGTCTCGGCCTGTGCCTGGAAGGCGAGCGCGAGGAGCTCGGTGCGCCGGTCCCCGGCCCGCGCCGCGAGGTCCGCCGCGTGCGCGGCCTCCTCCCGGCCCTGCGCGAAGTCGCCCTGCACCACCAGGCCGCGCCAGGCGAGCTGGTAGTGGACCAGCGCGAGCAGTCGCGGGTCGTCGCCCGCGTCGGCCAGCGCCTGCGGGAAGACGGCGTCGACCTCGCCGATGGCCTGTCCGGCCGCCTCGATCACCACCATCCAGGCCCGCACCCGCTCGCCGGGCGCGGTGGCCCGGGTCAGCACCTCGCGGGCGATGTCCCGGGCGAGGTCCACCTCGCCAGCGGTGATCGCGTCCTCGGCGGCCTGGAGCCGGCGCTCGTCCGGCCCCGGTTCGCTGCCGGCCGGGGTGTGCCGGGCCGCGAGGAGTCCGAGCGAGGCGGCCACCGACGGGGCTCCGCGGTCCCGGGCCAGCGCGGCGGCCTCGGCCAGCCGGGCCGCCACCTCCGGGTCGGTACCCGTGGTGGCGAGCGCCAGGTGCCGGGCCCGCTCGATCGGATCGGACGCCGCCCTGGACAGCGCGGCGTGCGCGGCCCGCCGCTCCGGCGCCGGCGCCTCGGCGTACAGCGCGGCCGAGATCAGCGGATGCGCGAACCGTACGGCGGGCCCTTCCGGGTCCGTCGCCAGCAGCCCCAGTTCGGCCGCCCGGGCGGTCTCGGCCTCGGCGTTCTCCCGGCCGGCCGCGAGCAGCAGGGCGGGCGTCGGGCGGGCACCCGCGCTGGCGACGAGGAGGGTGCGCCGGGCCTCGTCCGGCAGCATCTCCAGCCGGCTGAGCACCAGGGCCCGCAGCGAGGTCGGCACCGGCAGCGGCTCACCCGGCCGGGGCGCGGTGGGGCTCTCGGCCAGCGCACGGCCCAGCTCCAGGGCGAACAGCGGGTTGCCGCCGCTGGTGCGGTGGATGTCGCGGACCGTGGAGCGGGGCAGCCCGCTGTAGCCGCGGTGGTCGAGCAGCGCGGACACCTGCGGCCGGGTCAGCGGCCCCAGCCGGATCGCGCGGGTGTCCGGCGGGGAGGCACGCAGATGACGGCCGTACTCCGCGCCCTCCGTCTCCGGCCCCTCCGTCCGCACCGCGCACAGCATCCGCACCGGCGTGTCGCCCAGGCGGCGGGCGGCGAAGCCGAGGAGTTCGGCGCTGGCCGGGTCCAGCCACTGCAGGTCGTCGGCGACGACGAGCACGGGCCCGGCGGCGGCGAGTGCGCGCAGCGCGGACAGCACGGCCAGCCGCAGCGCGAGCCCGTCGCGCTGGAGCGTGGACTCGCCGCGGCCGGTGAGGGCCGACTCCAGCGCGGTGCGCTGGGCGTCGGGAAGCGCGCCGGACACCTCGTCCAGGACCAGGCCGAGGAGATCGGCGAGGGCGAGGAAGGGCAGATGGGACTCGGACTCCGTGGCCGAGCAACGCAACACGGTGCGTGCCGTGCCGGCGTATTCGCCGGCCAGCGTCCGCAGGACGGTCGACTTGCCGATCCCGGCGGGACCGTGCAGCAGCACGCTGCCCCCTCCGGAGAGCTGCTCACGCGCCGCCGCGAACGACTCCTCCCGGCCGATGACCAGGTCGGAGCGGCAGCCGGAAGGTTCCCCGAAGCCCCGTCGCACGGTCACCGCCCCCCTCCTGTGTCGTGTCCCGGCCAATGTTAGGCAACGCCCCCCTGAATCACGGACGGACGAAGAGGTGACGGAAACAACAGCGGTTACGGCAGCCACCCCGCGCGGCGCGCGGCGACGACGGCCTCGCCGCGGGTACGCGCCCCGAGCTTGCGCATGGCCGACCGCAGGTACCCCTTGACCGTCTCGGCCCCCACCCCCAGCCGCTCGGCGGCCACCGTGTTCGTCGCCCCCTCGGCGACGCACGCCAGCACGTCCACCTCGCGGGGAGCCAGCCGGACCCCCGGCACGGGCCCGCTCCCGGTCCCCACGGCCAGCAGTCCGCACGCGCGGAGCAACTCGTCCCGCAGCGCGGGATCAGCGATCCTCGGCGCCAGCGCCCGCAACGCCGCGTGCGCCTCCCGCACCTGTTCCCACGCGGCGGTCGCCCCCGGGTCCCGCACCGGCTCCGGCCGGGCCGCCGCCAGCAGCTCCCGTGCCTCGTCCCGCAGCAGCAGCGCCTGTTCCACGTCCCGCGCCGCCTCCACGGCCACGCTCAGCGTGCGGTCCCCCAGCGGCTGGGCCGCGCGCAGGGCGCCGTACAGCACACCGCGCACCCGGCGCCGTACGACGACCGGCACCGCCACCACCGAGCGCAGGCCCTCGGCGGCGACGGGGGCGTCGTACTCGTGGCTGATCTGCCGCGAGGAGGAGTAGTCCGTCACCGCACACGGCCGGGTGAGCGCCACCGCCTTGCCGCCGAGCCCGTTCCCCGAGGTCACCGCGAGGGCGCTGAGCGCGGCCGTGGCGGTGCCGCTCAGCTCACTGATGCGCACCTGCCGCCGACCGGAGTCCACCAGCCCGCCGAAGGCGACCGGCAGCCCGGTCGTGCGCCGCAGCCGGATCAGCGCGCTCCGGACCTCCGCCGCACCGGACGGGTCCACTGCCACCTGCTCGCTCCTTCGCGGCCGTTCCGTAGCGCACACCCCCGTTCGGGGGTAGTGAGACCTGCATCACGGATTACACGATGGCAGAGAGCCGCCCGGCAATGGTCCGGCACGAAGGAGGACAGATGACGACGGCGACGGAGCTGTTCCGCAGCGCGCGGGACTTCCTGCTGGAGCACCGCGAGGACTACACCGCGGCCTACGAGGGATTCGCCTGGCCACGCCCCGAGCACTTCAACTGGGCGCTGGACTGGTTCGACGTCATCGCCGACGGCAACGAGCGCACCGCGCTGCACATCGTGGAGGAGGACGGCTCCGAGGTCCGGGTGACCTTCGCCGAGATGTCCGCCCACTCCAACCGGGTCGCCAACCGGCTGCGGGAACTGGGCGTGAGGGCCGAGGACCGGATCCTGGTCATGCTCGGCAACCAGGCCGAGCTGTGGGAGACGGCGCTCGCGGCGATGAAGCTGCGCGCCGTGGTCATCCCCGCCACCCCGCTGCTCGGCCCCGCCGACCTGCGCGACCGCGTCGACCGCGGCCGGGTGCGGCACGTGGTCGTCCGCGCCGAGGACACCGGCAAGTTCGCCGACGTGCCCGGCGACTACACGCGGATCGCGGTCGGCGCAGCGGCGGCCGGCTGGCTCCCGTACGAGGACGCCCGCACGGCCTCCGACACGTTCACCCCCGACGGCCCGACCGGCGCCGACGACCCGCTGATGCTGTACTTCACCTCGGGCACGACGGCCCGCCCCAAGCTGGTCGAGCACACCCACGCCTCGTACCCGATCGGGCATCTGGCGACCATGTACTGGATCGGCCTCAAGCCCGGCGACGTGCACCTGAACATCTCCTCGCCGGGCTGGGCCAAGCACGCCTGGTCGAACCTGTTCGCGCCGTGGAACGCGGAGGCGACCGTCTTCCTGCACAACTACACCCGGTTCGACGCCGCCCGGCTGATGGCCGAGATGGACCGTGCGGGCGTGACCACCTTCTGCGCCCCGCCGACGGTGTGGCGGATGCTCATCCAGGCCGACCTGACCCAGCTCGCCACCCCGCCGCGCGAGGTGGTGGCCGCCGGTGAGCCGCTGAACCCCGAGGTGATCGAGCAGGTCCGCCGGGCCTGGGGCGTGACCATCCGGGACGGCTTCGGGCAGACGGAGACGGCCGTGCAGGTCTCCAACAGCCCCGGACAGGTCCTGAAGACCGGCTCCATGGGCCGGCCCAGCCCCGGCTACCGCGTCGAACTCCTCGACCCGGTCACCGGCGCGCCCGGCGCCGACGAGGGCGAGATCGCCCTGGACCTGTCGGACCGCCCGGTCGGCCTGATGACCGGCTACCACGGCGACGCCGACCGCACCGCCGAGGCGATGGCCGGCGGCTACTACCGCACCGGCGACATCGGCGCACGGGACGCCGACGGCTACCTCACCTACGTCGGCCGCGCCGACGACGTGTTCAAGGCGTCCGACTACAAGATCTCCCCGTTCGAGCTGGAGAGCGCGCTGCTGGAGCACGAGGCGGTCGCCGAGGCCGCCGTCGTCCCGGCGCCGGACGAGCTGCGCCTGGCCGTCCCCAAGGCGTACGTCGTCCTCGCGGCGGGCTGGGAGCCGGGCCCGGACACGGCGAAGGTGCTGTTCGAGCACTCCCGCGAGGTCCTCGCCCCCTACAAGCGCATCCGCCGCCTGGAGTTCGGCGACCTGCCCAAGACCGTCTCCGGCAAGATCCGCCGCATCGAGCTGCGCGAGGCCACCGCGGCCGGCTCCGAGGACGAGTACCGCGAGGAGGACTTCCGGTGACCGCACTCTCCTACGCCCACGGCACGAGCGGCACGGCCCTGCTCGGCGACACCCTCGGAGCCAGCCTGGACCGCGCCGTGGCCACCTGGCCGGACCGGGAGGCGCTCGTCGACGTGCCGTCCGGGCGGCGCTGGACGTACGCCGAATTCGGCGCTCAGGTGGAACGGTTGGCGTCCGCGCTGCTGGCCTCAGGGATCACCAAGGGCGACCGGGTGGGCATCTGGGCCGTCAACTGCCCCGAGTGGGTGTTCGTCCAGTACGCGACCGCCCGCATCGGCGCGATCATGGTCAACATCAACCCGGCCTACCGCACCCACGAGGTCGAGTACGTCCTGAAGCAGTCCGGCATCCGGCTGCTCGTCGCCTCCCTGAGCCACAAGACCAGCGACTACCGGGCGATGGCCGAGGAAGTACGGGGCAGGTGCCCCGAGCTGCGGGAGGTCGTGTACATCGGCGACCCGGGCTGGGAGGCCCTGCTCGCCCGGGCGACCCCCGCTCCCCGCTACGAGGAGCTGTCCTGCGACGACCCGATCAACATCCAGTACACGTCGGGCACGACGGGCTTTCCCAAGGGCGCGACCCTCTCCCACCACAACATCCTCAACAACGGCTACTTCGTGGGGGAGCTGATCGCCTACAGCGAGCAGGACCGGGTCTGCATCCCCGTGCCCTTCTACCACTGCTTCGGCATGGTCATGGGCAACCTCGCGGCGACCTCGCACGGTGCCTGCATGGTCATCCCGGCAGCGTCCTTCGACCCGGCGGCGACCCTGCGCGCGGTCCAGCAGGAGCGCTGCACCTCGCTGTACGGCGTGCCCACCATGTTCATCGCCGAGCTGAACCTCCCGGACTTCGCCACGTACGACCTCTCCTCCCTGCGCACCGGCATCATGGCGGGCTCCCCCTGTCCGGTGGAGGTGATGAAGCGGGTGGTCGCCGAGATGCACATGGAACAGGTCTCCATCTGCTACGGCATGACCGAGACCTCCCCGGTCTCCCTCCAGACCCGGATGGACGACGACCTCGAACACCGCACCGGCACCGTCGGCCGGGTCCTGCCGCACATCGAGGTCAAGGTCGTCGACCCGGCGACCGGCGTCACCCTGCCACGGGGCACGGCCGGCGAACTGCGCACCCGCGGCTACAGCGTGATGCTCGGCTACTGGGACGAGCCCGAGAAGACCGCCGAGGCCATCGACCCCGGCCGCTGGATGCACACCGGCGACCTCGCGGTGATGCGCGACGACGGCTACGTGGAGATCGTCGGCCGCATCAAGGACATGATCATCCGAGGCGGGGAGAACATCTACCCGCGCGAGGTCGAGGAGTTCCTCTACGGGCACCCTAAGATCGCGGACGTCCAGGTCGTCGGCGTGCCGCACGAGCGCTACGGCGAGGAGGTCCTCGCCTGCGTGATCCCGCGCGACGCGGCCGACCCGCTGACCCTGGAGGAACTGTGGGCCTACTGCGAGGGACAGCTGGCCCACTACAAGGTGCCCAGCCGTCTGGAGATCCTCGGCTCCTTCCCGATGACCGTCTCGGGGAAGGTGCGAAAGATCGAGCTGCGGGAGCGGTACGGCGCCCGTACGCGCTGATGCCGTGAGCCGCCGATACAACAGGAGCAACTCCTTCCCGCAGCGTCGTCATCGGCCGACTGCCGGGCAGCACACCGCAGTTGCCGCCCGGCGGTCCGGCATGTGAGGAGCTCGGGCCGGGAGCCGCCCTGCGGCGGGACCCGTACGCGGCTCAGCGGGTCAGCGCGAAGCCGGCCAGTGAGACGCCGACCACGCAGACGGCGAGGAAGGCGAGGTGCCGGCGCGGGACCTTGATGTGGGCCGTGGGCTCACCCTTGCGCCACCGTTCGAGCACCTCCCTGAACAGCTTCCGCTGGGGGAGCAGGCCGAGCGTCAGGCCGATGTGGGCACACGAGTACATGACGAGCGCCTCGGACAGGCCGAAGCCGTTCAAGCGGCAGACGACGATCAGGAGCGCGCCGCCGGTGACCATGGTCACCGGATAGGCGATACGGAACTTCCGGAAGGGAATCCAGCTTCCCAGCAGGCAACTGGACAGGGCGGTGGACGCCGCGGCCAGCAGCCACAGCCATCCGATGGGTACGGACGTCAGCATGGGAGGTGCGCCCTTCTGCGCCAGGTAGGGGACCAGCCTCACGAGCTGGTCCCCCGCGGCTCGCATCAACGGTCGCCCGTCATCCAGTGGTCACCCGAAAAGGGACGTCAGTGTACTGGTGATGGGCGAGATGATGTCGTGGCCGAACTGCGTGACCCGCCCGACGACGGGCGACGCCACGTCCTCCAGCGCGGCCCCGATCCACTTGGACTGGCCGAAGGTGATCAGCCCCAGGCTGGTTCCGGCGAGGGAGCTTGCGAACTCGGAGCTGCCGAAGCCGTGTTCGATGCCCGTGAAGAGCGTGCTGAGTCCGGCCGATGCCAGGGAGACCCAGCCGAGGACCCCCGCCGCGCCGGCGACGAACGGTGCGAACGGGCCGGTCCACGGCGCGGCGAGGGCGAGGCCCGCGGCGAGGAATCCGGAGCCGATGCTGATCCAGTTGAATGCATCGGCGTAGAACTGGGCGTCGTTCCACCACTCGTCCTTGTCGCCCTCGCTGCCGCCCGAGTTGGTCTTGTCGTGGTTCGGGCTGTCGGCGGGGTTCCTCCCCTCGTCCTTGGCCCGCTGCGCCGCCTCGGCGGCCTGGCGCGCGGCCTCCGCCGCCTCCGCCCTGCGCTTCTCCGTGACGATACGGCGGGCGTCGGTGGCCGCCGCCGCTGCCGTCCTAGCGTCCTGGCCCGCGGCGATCGCGGACTGGCGCGCGCTGTTCGCCGAGGCCTGGGCGCTGTAGGAGGAGCGTGCGGCGCTGCGGGCCGAGTCGATGGCCCGGTTCGCCGAGTAGTTGGCCGCACGGCCCGCCTTGCGGGCCGTCTCCGCCGCGGACTTCGCCCGGTCCGCGGACGCCTGGGCGGCCTGGGCGGACTGATCCGCGTCGTCGGCGTTCTGCCTGGCCTGCGCCGCGTACGTGTCCGCCTGCTTCGCCGAGGCGAGGGCCTTGTCCGCCCACTCCTTGGCCTCGTCCGCCGCGTTGCGCGCCTCCGCGGCCGCCTTCGACGCGAGTTGCGCGTCCTCCTGCGCCTTGTAGGCGATCTTCGCGGCCGCGGCGATGGCACCGCGGATCGCGGCGATGTGCGTGGCCGAGTCGTGATCGAGCCGAGCCGCCTTGTGCTGGACGAGGGCGATGAAGTTCCGGCGCATCCACGTCGGGCCCTCCAGGGCGACCTCCGCGTACGCCTTGGTGTAGATGCCGCCGGAGTTGAGCAGCGCCGCAGTGGCGAGGCCGTCGTCGTCCCGTACCGCGTCGGGGTAGGTGCGGTCGAAGAAGTCCCGTAGTGCCTCCGGTGTGTTCGCGTCCAGTGCGGCGTTGGCCGCGGCCGTGACGGCCGTCCCGGGATTGGTGGAGAGGATGTTGGCGATGCTGACGCGGTTGTCCTCGGCCACGGCCTCGATCAGCCCGTTGGTCAGGAAGTTCTTCACGGCGCCGGCGGTCTCGCTCGTCAGCGCCGTGTGGACGGCGTTTCCGACGTTGGCGGAGCCCACCTCCGCGATGTGCAGGGCCGTCTCCCGGTCGTCCTGGTCCTCGGCGAGGGCCCGGTCGGCGTCGAGCCACGCGTGGACGTCGGCATCCGTACCGGCCAGCGCGAACTGGGCGGCCTCCCGCGCCCAGGCGCCCTTCGAGGCCGCCATGCCCATGGCCGCCTTGCGACCCAGCGTGGCGGCCAGCGCGAGGTCACCGTCCGCGAGCGCCTTCTCGGCGCTCGCGACCTGGTCCTTGAGGGCCTGTGTGGTCTGCTGGTCCTGTGTGCGCAGGTTCGCCAGCGCGGCTCGCTCCTCCGCTTCCTGCTCGGCGAGCAGCCTGGCCTCCGCCAGGCCGTCCAGCTTGTCCTCCTCCAGGCGCGCCAACTCCGCTTCCCGGGCCGCCTGTTCCACTGCCTGGGCGTCCGTGACGGCCTTGGCGGCGGTCTCGGCGGCCTTGATCGCCTCGGCCGCGTGCGCGGTGGACTTGTTGGCGTAGTCGATGGCCTGCCCTGCGTACTTGACCGCTTCCTCGGCCGCGTCGGCGGCCTTGTCGGCGTGTGCTGCCGCGGAGTTGGCGGCATCGCGTGCGGCGCGCGCGGCGGTCGCGGCCTGGTTGGCCAGGGCCTGTGCGGTGGAGGCGGCGTTGGTGGCGCGGTTCGCGGCGCTGTTCGCGATCGCGGCCTGGCGCTGGGCCTCCGCGGCCTCGGACTGGGCGGCGCCCGCCGCGGTGGCCGCCTGTGCCGAGGCGTTGGCGGCGGCGGCCGCGTTGCGGGCGGCGGACGCGGCGGCGGAACCGGCACCGGCCGCCTGCGAGGCGGCGGTGGCCGCGTAGTCGGCGGCCTTGGCGGCGGTACGGGCGCGCGCGGCGCCGTTGCGCGCCGCGACGGCGGCGTTCTTCGCCGCCTCGGCCTTGGAGGCGTCCTTGGAGGCGGCGATCGCCGCGTTGTACGCGCGAGCCGCGGCGTTGCCCGCGGTGGCGGCGGCCTGCGAGGCGGCGGTAGCGGCGAACGAGGCGCGGCGTGAGGCCGCAACTGCCGTGTGGGAGGCGCTGATGGCGGTACGGGCGGCTTTCGCGGCGCCCTGAGCGGCGCTCGCGGCCTTGCGGGCCGCGGCACCGGACTTCGCCACGTCGTTTCCGGCCGCCGCGGCCTCCGCCGCGGCCTTCTCGGCCGCCTCCTTCGCCTTCTCGGCGGCGACCTTGGCCCGCTCGGAGGCCTCGACGGCGAGGTCGGTCTCTGCCTGGGCGCGCTTGCCCTCACGCTCCACGACGGCGACGAGTTCCTCGATCTTCGCGGCCTCCTGGTCGCGGGCGCGCGCGATGTGCTGCCCGGTGTCCAGGAACCACTCCACGTCCTGACGGCTGCCGCTGAGGGCGCGGTCCGCGTACTTCTGCACCTCTGGGCCACCGGACATCAGCATGGTGGCGGCCTCCACCCGCATGTCCTCCTCGCGGGCGGTGAACCGGCCCTCGGACAGGAAGTCCGCGAGGGCCTGTTCGGTGCCGGCGTCCAGGGCCGCGGACGCCTCGCGCTTGACCCCCTTGCCGCCGGTGGCCGAGACCGTGGCCGTGGCCACCTGCAGGTCTTCCAGCAGGGCGGGTCTGAAGCCGCCGTCGAGGAAAGCGGCCACCGCGCCGTCGCCCCCGCTCAGGGCCGCGGACGCCTCACGACGCAGCCCCACGCCGGATCTGGCGAGATAGGCGGCGACGGCGACGCGGTTGTCCTCCGCCGTCACCTTCGGGAGTGTCGTGGCAAGGAATGTCTGTATGTCCGCGTCCGTGCCGGAAAGCGCGTCCGCCGCGGCGGCCTTGGTCGCCTTGCCGCCCGTCAGCCACGCCCTGACGACCTTCGCCCGCTCGGTGTCGGGCAGTTCGAACGGTTTGGGCGGTTCGTCCGTCGCCGTCGTCGTCGCCGCCCCGGCGCGGGCCGGCGGGACCAGTACACCGGGCGTGGCGGCGACGGCCGTGACGGCGGCGAGGGTGCCGAGCAGGCGTCGCCGGCTCCAGAACGCTGTCTCCATAGGGGTGTCGTCCTCCGGGTAAGTGCAGTGCGGGCAGTCGACGGATATCTGTCGTGACGCGACCTCCTAGCCATTCACATTTCTGCGGGGCCGTCAATTACCGCTCGGACGAGGAGAAATGAACCAGACACCTGGGCAACCCTTTTCAGTCACCTGCCGAGGCAAATCTCGACTTTCCCGCAAATCTCCTCGGATCCCTACCAGATGGAAAAATTCGTGCCATGCGGAACCGCCCTGACGGATCGTCACAAGTTCTTCACGTACGCGATCACAACCTTTCGGATAGGTGACAGGAGTCACATGCGTAGTTGAACTTACGTCCAGTTTTGGTTGGTTGATGATGTGGACAGTTCGTGGAGAGGCGGATTGCATGGAGAGGTGGGTGGCTCGCGCATGCACGTGCAAGCCGCCTCTCCTTTGCGCGTTACGGCGAAGTGGAACCCTCGTCGGGCGGTTTCGTCGCCGTGGGTCTCTGCTTGCCTGGCGTGTCATCGGAGTACCGTCCCCATCGTTATGGAGTGTTCCGCCCAGGGGACGGAAACCGACGACTCTTGGAGCACGATGAAGGCCCGTACCGAATCTTCGATATTCACGGAGAACAAGCAGAGGAAGAGATTCCTCGTACGCACCCTCGCCGCCGCGACGGCGGCCGGCGCCCTGGCGTGGGCGGCCCTGTCGGGCGCGCTCACCGGCGCCGCACCGTCCGAGGCCCGAGCCGCGTCACCGGTTGCCGACGGCGCGCCCGGCTACGCGGTCGAGGACTTCGCCTACCCGCAGGCGGACAAGATCCTGCAGGAGCGGGGCATCGTCCTCAAGCGCGGTGACGGTCACATCACCCTGGCCGACTGCGCCTCCGGCACCGGACTGCTCCAGGTCATGGCCAGGCGTCAGGCGGACCCCATCTGCTTCAAGACGGTCGGCGACTCCGGCTGGCTGACCCTGGAGATCCCCGCCGTCTACGTCATCCGGGGCAATGACTACGACACCCAGGTGGACATGACCGTCGGGGACGAGGAGAAGTCCTACGACATCGCGAAGAACACCTGGACCGCGGTGGGCGAGAGCGCGGACGAGCAGGGCCGGGAGCACCTGCTCGTGGAGATCAGGACCTCCAAGTAACCATCCGCCGAACGCCCTTGCCTGATCTGCCACCGAGGAACCCACTGATGCGACACACCAGAGCCGTGCGCCTGACCGCACTGGCCGCCGCCCTGACCGCGGGACCGATCGTCATGACCGCGCTGCCGGCCGCCGCCGTGACGGGCCCCGCCTCCGCCTCCTCCGACACCACCCACGCCTACACCGCGCAGGTCGTCGTCGGCGACCACGACCGCGGCTGCTCCGGCGTCCTGGTCGACGTCGAATGGCTGCTCACCGCGGCCAGTTGCTTCGCCGACGACCCGGCCGCGAGCCTCGCGGTGCCCGCGGGCAAGCCCCGTCTGAAGACCACCGCGACCATCGGCCGCACCGACCTGTCGGGCACCGCGGGTGCCGTCCGGGAGATCGTCGAGCTGGCGCCGCGCACCGACCGCGATGTCGTCCTGGCCCGGCTGAACCGCCCGGTCACGAACGTCACCCCGGTCGCCCTGGCCACCACCGCACCCGCCGCCGGCGAGGAGCTGAAGCTCGCCGGGTACGGCCGGAGCAAGACCGAGTGGGCGCCGCTGAACCTGCACACCGGCGCGTTCTCGGTGGACGCCTCGGCCGCCACCACCGCCACGGTCACCGGCAAGGACGGCGTGGCCGCGTGCATGGGCGACACCGGCGGTCCGCTGGTCCGCACCACCAACGGCACCTCCCAGCTCGTCGCCCTCGCCAGCCGGTCCTACCAGGGCGGCTGCTTCGGCATCGACGCGGCCGAGACCCGCACCGGCGGCGTCGTCTCCCGCGTCGACGACCTGGCCTCCTGGGTCGAGTCCAAGGTCGGCGCCAACCGCGTCACCGACTTCAACTGCGACGGCGTCGAGGACATCGCCGTCGCCGACCCCGCCGCGACCGTCGGCGGTGACGCCGGTGCCGGTCTGGTCCGGATCGTCTACGGCGGCGGCA
This sequence comes from Streptomyces viridiviolaceus, assembly GCF_014650995.1. GTDB lineage: Bacteria > Actinomycetota > Actinomycetes > Streptomycetales > Streptomycetaceae > Streptomyces > Streptomyces viridiviolaceus. The sequence goes on along the minus strand of NZ_BMWA01000035.1, from coordinate 38,406 downwards.
AGGGCACCGCCGAGATCAACCAGGACCTCGACTGGGTGCCGGGCGGCGGCGAGGCCGGCGACAACTTCGGCCATGCCATCGCCACCGTGGACTACGACGAGAACGGCTGCACCGACCTGGTCGTCGGCACCCCTGGCGAGAAGATCGACACGGCCGACGACGCGGGGATGGTCGACGTCCTGCACGGCGCCCCCGGCGGCATCGGCACGGGCGCCACGAAGAACACCCACTTCCAGGAGGCCCACGGCAACGGTTCCCTGGCCGCCTCCACCCCGGAGACCGGCGACGTCCTGGGCCAGGCCCTGGCCGCCGGCACCACCGCCGCCGGTGAGCCCTTCGTCGTGATCGGCGCCCCCGGTGAGGGCCTCAGTGGCGCCGCCAAGGCAGGCCAGGCGTTCTACGTGCGCGGCGGCACCAACGTCTCCGTCCACCAGGACAAGCTGAACGTGCCCGGTGCGGTCGAGGCGAACGACGGCTTCGGTGCCGTGCTCGCGGCCGACGCCAACAACATCGCCATCGGCGCCCCGAACGAGAACATCGGCGGCGACGACGCGGCGGGCAACCTCGCGGTCTTCTCCCACAAGCTGAACACCGAGAACCGGCCCACCCCGCTGTTCGGCCTCGACCAGGACCTGGACACGGTCTCCGGCGGCGCCGAGGCCAATGACCGCTTCGGTGCCTCCCTGGCCCTGGCCCCCTACCGCCCGTCGGGCGCGGCGGCCGCCACCGAGTCCATCCTCGCGGTCGGCACCCCGGGCGAGGCCCTGGCCGTCAACGACGTCCAGAAGGCGGAGACCGGCAGCGTCCTGACCTTCCGCGTCACCGCCTCCGGCACCTACACCCAGCTCTACGGCATTTCCTCCGGCACCGCCGACGACGACGTCTCCGGCACCTCCGAGGCCGGTGACCACTTCGGCGCGACCGTGACCGCCGTCAACACCGCGCCGCGCGCGGTGAGCACCGCGGCCACGATGAAGCTGGCCGTCGGCATCCCGGACGAGGCCGTCGGCACGGCCACCAAGTCCGGTGCGGTCCACATCTTCTCGCTGGTCGGCGCCCCCGGCGCCAACGACAAGTGGGTCGAGGCCGGCGACGGCGACGGCATCCCCGGTACCCCGGGAGCCAACCAGCGTCTGGGCTCCAGCCTCCACTTCACCGGCACCCGGCTGTACGTCGGCATGCCCGACGGTCCGAGCACCTACGGCACCCTGTACGCCCTGCCGATGTCCAACGTGACCCTCGGTCAGCCGATCGCCCCGGTCACCACCTACCAGCCCGGCCAGGGCGGCCTCCCCGCGAACGGGGACCGCTTCGGACACGCGGCGCGGTAGTCCGCCCACCCGTTCACGAGGGGGGCACCCGGTATCCACCGGGTGCCCCCTCGCTCATTCCGTCCGGCCGGCCGTGGCGTCCAGAGCCACGGCCGGCCCGTTGACCGGTCGCGGCACCCCGGTGGGGTCGAGGACGAACAACGGGACGCCTAGCCGGTCGGCGCGGGCCCGGGCCTCCTCGGCGTACCCGGAGAGGGAGAAGTAGACGCACCGGGCGGAATCCGCCATGCCCGTCAGCCACAGGCACTCCACGTCGCGCACCGAGACCGGGCCCACCGTCGGGTCCACCTGGGCCACGATGCCGTGAGCGGCCAGTCCGATGCCCGCCGTGGGCCGCTGATCGGCGCGGCGGACGTCCCGGTGCCCGAGCTCGCGCAGATACAGGACGGTGGCCGTGACCGCGTCCAGGGTGGTGCGGATCGGGCCGGCCGCGCGGCCGGGTGCCCGCGAGGCGGGGGCGCGTCCGCCGCGCGCCGTGCCCGTCCGGTCCACCGGCACGCACAGCACGGTCCCGCACGGGCAGCCCAGCTCCGGGCGCGGCCACTGGCTCTCGCCGCCGCAGGCCGCGCAGCGCACGCCGACCCACTCCTCGTCCCAGGCGCGGTGGGTGACGGCCGTGGCGGCGCCGTGTGCGTCGAGCGCCGGGGCGACGGGCGCCCCGCAGGCGCACGGGTACGACGGTGCCGTGTAGCGGTGCCGGCGCCCGCAGGCCGGGCAGCGCACCGCGATGCTCTCGGACATGCCTCTCATCGTCCTCCGGACAGCGTCCGTCTGTCCGACTCTTGACCGCTGCCGGTCCGTCTCTTGACTGCCTCGGACCGCCCACCTACATTACTTCCAGATGGTAGAAACTAACTTTCGCAATACGGAATTGCTCACCGCGGGGCGCGACGGGAGTGCGAATCCGACAGCCGAAGCAGGAGTACTCGATGGCTCGTATGACCGCTGCCCGCGCGGCAGTTGAGATCCTCAAGCGTGAGGGCGTCTCGGACGCGTTCGGTGTGCCGGGCGCGGCGATCAACCCCTTCTACGCGGCGCTCAAGGCCTCCGGCGGCATCACCCACACCCTCGCCCGCCACGTCGAGGGCGCCTCGCACATGGCCGAGGGCTACACCCGGACCCACCCGGGCAACATCGGCGTCTGCATCGGCACCTCCGGTCCGGCCGGCACCGACATGATCACCGGTCTGTACTCGGCGACCGGTGACTCGATCCCGATCCTGTGCATCACCGGCCAGGCGCCGACCGCGGTGATCCACAAGGAGGACTTCCAGGCCGTCGACATCGCCTCCATCGCCAAGCCGGTGACCAAGATGGCCGTCACCGTGCTGGAGGCCGCGCAGGTCCCCGGCGTCTTCCAGCAGGCGTTCCACCTCATGCGCTCCGGCCGGCCCGGCCCGGTCCTGATCGACCTGCCGATCGACGTCCAGATGACGGAGATCGAGTTCGACCCCGAGACGTACGAGCCGCTCCCGGTCTACAAGCCCGCCGCGACCCGTGCCCAGGTCGAGAAGGCGATCGGGATGCTGAACGCGTCCGAGCGCCCGCTGATCGTCGCGGGCGGCGGTGTCATCAACGCCGACGCCGCCGACCTGCTGGTGGAGTTCGCCGAGCTGACCGGCACCCCGGTCGTGCCCACCCTGATGGGCTGGGGCGTCCTGCCCGACGACCACGAGCTGAACGCCGGCATGGTCGGTCTGCAGACCTCGCACCGCTACGGTAACGCGACCTTCCTGGAGTCCGACTTCGTCCTCGGCATCGGCAACCGCTGGGCCAACCGCCACACCGGCAAGCTGGACGTCTACACCGCCGGCCGGAAGTTCGTGCACGTCGACGTCGAACCGACCCAGATCGGCAAGATCTTCGCCCCGGACTACGGCATCGCCTCCGACGCCAAGGCCGCGCTGGAGCTGTTCGTCGAGGTCGCCAAGGAGCTGAAGGCCGCCGGAAAGCTGCCCGACCGCTCCGACTGGGCCGCCTCCGCCCAGGAGCGCAGGGCCACCCTCCAGCGTCGTACGCACTTCGACGACATCCCGATCAAGCCGCAGCGCGTCTACGAGGAGATGAACAAGGCCTTCGGCCCGGAGACGCGATACGTCTCCACCATCGGCCTCTCGCAGATCGCCGGTGCCCAGATGCTGCACGTCTACCGCCCCCGGCACTGGATCAACTGCGGCCAGGCCGGACCGCTGGGCTGGACCGTCCCGGCCGCGCTCGGTGTGGCCAAGGCCGATCCCGAGGCCCAGGTCGTGGCGCTCTCCGGCGACTACGACTTCCAGTTCATGATCGAGGAACTGGCCGTCGGCGCGCAGCACAAGATCCCCTACGTCCACGTCCTGGTCAACAACTCCTACCTGGGCCTGATCCGCCAGGCGCAGCGGGCGTTCGACATCGACTTCCAGGTCAAGCTGGAGTTCGAGAACATCAACTCGCCGGAGCTGGGCGTCTACGGCGTCGACCATGTCAAGGTCGCCGAGGGCCTCGGCTGCAAGGCGATCCGGGTGACCGACCCGAGCGAGCTGGGCGCCGCCTTCGAGCAGGCCAAGAAGCTCGCCGCCGAGCACCAGGTGCCGGTCGTCGTCGAGGCGATCCTGGAGCGCGTCACCAACATCTCCATGTCGGGCACCAACGACATCAGCAACGTCGTGGAGTTCGAGGAAGTGGCGACCGAGCCGGGCCACGCCCCGACCGCCGTCAGGACGCTGAAGGTCTGATCCCCGCCGACCCCCGAAGGGCGGCCCGTCCCCAGGACGGGCCGCCCTTCCGGCGTGTGCACGGGGAGACGCTCCTCAGTCCGATCCTCCGCCGCCACCCCCGCCGCACCCGAACCCGCCCCCATGGCCGGCGTGGCCGCCGCCGTCACCGCTGCCGCCGCCGTCACCGGCCTCGACCGGGTCCTCGGCACCGAAGCGCCACCGGAGGCCGGCCCCGCGGCCGAACGGGAAGAGCCCCTCGTCCGCGAGCCCGCCCCGGCCGATCAGCCCGGCCCGCTGGGTGAACCGCGGCAGGAGCGCCGTCAGCGCGCGGTCACCGTACAGGGCGACGGCGAGCAGGACGTCCTCCTCCGCCGGCCTCCCGGGACCCTCGGGAAGCGGATGGCGCTCCCGCAGGGCCGCCACATGACGGCGGGCGGCCCGGGTGGGGCCCAGCGGCAGCGCCCGCCACTGTCCGGCCGCGGCGAGCTCGGCCCGCATCCGGGCGAGCGCGTTGCGCACGGCCGATCTGACGAGCAACTCCCGCATGCCCGCGGGCCGGTAGAGACCGACGCGCACCGCTTTCTCCAGCGGGTGCCGGTACGGTGACGGCAGTCCCGGGGTCGGCGTCGACACCTTGCGCAGGGTGCCCGGCCGCCCCGCCCGCACGGCGCCCCGCAGATGCAGGGCCACCACGGCCACCGTCACGGCGGCCCGGGGCCCGCCCCGCAGCAGCGCGATCTCGTGCGGTCCCATCGACACCACCCCCGTACGACCGGGGCCCGCCGCCCCCGTGCCGGCGGGCCCCGTGTGCCGGGAATCTGCCCACGGCCGGGGGTGGTCGAAGCGTGCCGGGGCCGGGTTCAGAGCTTGATTTGAGAGTGTCGTAGCCAACGTACGACCGGTGCCGTACGTGCGCTCAGTCCTCGTGGTGCTCGTGCAGCCCCGGCCAGTCGTCCGGGCCGCCCCCCTGCCACTCGACGAGGTCGCTCTCCGCGACGTCGGTCACGTACAGGTCGGCCAGCCGCAGGATCTCGGCGACGTCGTCGAGGTGTGAGGCGACCCCGAGGATCTCCTCACCCGACGTGACCCGGCGGGAGCCGTCGAGGGCCGGGGGACGGACCACGATGTGGGGATGCTCCGGTGGATGACCCATGACTCCAGATTGCTGCGGACGAGGGGAATCCGCACCCGCACGGACGCCGAGAAGCGCCGGATGCGGGACCGTCCGCATCCGGCGCTTCTCGGCCGGTGAAGGTACTTCGGGTGGTGCTCCTCAGGTGGTGCCCGTCCGACGGTGCGAGGCTGGGCGCGACAGGTCGTTCGCGCCGCCGGACGGAGTGCGGGGGCCTCTCCGGCAGATCTCACGTCTCGCAGATCTCACGGAAGAGGCGGGTGGCTGGGACCGCGGCGGTGCGACGGGACCGGAACGCTCCTCCCCTCAGGTCGTAGGAGGAGCTTCCGGGCCCTTCACCACCGCACTGGCTCGCAGGCCGCCGCGGTCCTCGCCCTGCCCGCGGCGCACCGGACGGCCACCCCTCATCCGGGCCGGCCGGTGCCCCGCGGGCCGCGTACAGGTCCTGACCTCCCGTCATGACCCGTACGCGAGCTTCTGGATCAGTCCTCGCGCAGGGCGCGGACCGCCTCCTCCACGCGCTTGCCGTACTCCGGGTCGGCGGCGTGGAAGTGGGCCAGGTTCTTCTCGATCACGTCGTTGCGGGAGACCTGGGACAGGCCGCCGGCGATGTTCGCGACCAGACGCTGCTTCTCCTCCTCGGACATCAGCCGGTACAGCTCACCCGCCTGGAAGAAGTCGTCGTCCTTGGTGTGCTGCGGCGCCGCGTGGGTGCCGGTGTGGCCGGAGACCGCCAGCGGGGCGGACAGCGGGCGGCCGGTCTCGACCGGACCGTCGTAGGAGTTCGGCTCGTAGTTCTTGGCGTCACGGCCCTGCGAGTTGGACGCCATGAAGCCGTCGCGGCCGTAGTTGGCGGCGCCGCCGGGCACGGCCTTCGGGGCGTTGACCGCGAGCTGGGTGTGGTTGACGCCCAGGCGGTAGCGGTGCGCGTCCGCGTAGGCGAACAGGCGGCCCTGGAGCATCTTGTCGGGGGAGGGGCCGATGCCCGGAACGAAGTTGTTCGGGGAGAACGCGGCCTGCTCGACCTCGGCGAAGACGTTGTCCGGGTTGCGGTCCAGCACCAGCCGGCCGACCCGCTTGAGCGGGTAGTCGGCGTGCGGCCACACCTTGGTCACGTCGAACGGGTTGAAGCGGTAGTTCGCCGCCTCGGCCACCGGCATGAGCTGCACGTGCAGGGTCCAGGACGGGTACACGCCCCGCTCGATCGCCTGCACCAGGTCCGTCTGGTGCGAGGTCGGGTCCTCGCCCGCGAGCTTGGCGGCCTCGCCGGCGGTCAGGCAGCGGATGCCCTGGTCCGTCTTGAAGTGGTACTTGACGAAGAACGACTCGCCCTTGGCGTTCGTCCACTGGTAGGTGTGCGAACCGAAGCCGTCCATGTGGCGGTACGACGCCGGGATGCCACGGTCGCCCATCAGCCAGGTCACCTGGTGCGTGGCCTCGGGGGAGTGCGCCCAGAAGTCCCAGACGTTGTCCGGCTCCTGGCGGCCCGAGAACGGGTCACGCTTCTGCGAGTGGATGAAGTCGGGGAACTTGATCGGGTCCTTGATGAAGAACACCGGGGTGTTGTTGCCGACGAGGTCGTAGTTGCCCTCCTCGGTGTAGAACTTCACCGCGAAACCGCGCGGGTCGCGGACCGCGTCCGCGCCGCCGAGCGAGTCGGCCACGGTGGAGAAGCGCAGGAAGACCTCGGTGCGCTTGCCGACGGTGCTCAGGAAGTCGGCGTGCGTGTAGTCGGTGACGTCGTCGGTCACCTCGAAGTGGCCGTAGGCGCCGGAACCGCGGGCGTGCACCACGCGCTCCGGGATGCGCTCGCGGTTGAAGCGGGCGAGCTTCTCCAGCAGGTGCTGGTCCTGGATCAGGAGGGGACCGCCGATGCCGGCGGAGGCGGAGTTCTGGTTGTCGGCGACCGGGGCGCCGGACTCTGTCGTGAGCACGCGCTGCGACATCGGGGACCTTCCGTGCGAGGGGTCAGCGGAAACCCGTTTCCGCTTCGTGGAGCTTAGATTTGCTGAGTTCGGAACGTCAACGTTTTGTTGAAGTTGGTTCCGGGCGGCGCCGCCCGCTCGGGCGCGACAGGACAGGTGTCAGCGGGCGGCGCCACCCGGAGGTCTCGGGGTACGTCAGACCTGGGCGCCGGAGAGGCGCTCCACGGCTCGCAGCAGGGCCGAGTGGTCCAGGCCGCCGTCGCCCTGGGCGCGCAGCGACGCGACCAGCTGGGCGACCACGGCGCCGACCGGCAGGGCCGCGCCGACGTTGCGGGCGGCGTCGGTGACGATGCCCATGTCCTTGTGGTGCAGGTCGATGCGGAAGCCGGGCTTGAAGTCGCGGGCCAGGAAGTTGTCCTTCTTGCGCGTCAGCACGGTGGAGCCGGCCAGGCCGCCGTTGAGGACGTCGAGGGCGGCCTTCAGGTCCACGCCCGACTTCTCCAGGAAGACGACCGCCTCGGCGCACGCCTGGATGTTGACGGCGACGATCAGCTGGTTGGCGGCCTTCACGGTCTGGCCCGAGCCGTGCGGACCGCACAGCACGATGGTCTTGCCGAGCGCCTCCAGCAGCGGCTTGGCCTCGTCGAAGTCGGCCTGCTCACCGCCGACCATGATGGACAGCACGGCCTCGATGGCACCGGCCTCACCGCCGGACACCGGGGCGTCCAGGACCCGGATGCCCTTGTCCTTCGCGGCCTTGGCCAGGTCGACCGAGGTCTGCGGGGTGATCGAGGACATGTCGATCAGCAGGGCGCCGGACTTCGCGTTCTCCAGGATGCCGTCGGGGCCGTAGGCGATGGCCTCGACCTGCGGCGATGCGGGCACCATGGTGATGACGACGTCGGCGTCGCGCACGGCCTCGGCGATCGAGCCGGCCGCGGTGCCGCCGGCGGCGGCCAGGCGGTCCAGCTTCTCCTGCTCCAGCGTGTAGCCGGTGACCTGGTAGCCCGCCTTGACCAGGTTCTCGGACATGGGGGAGCCCATGATGCCGAGGCCGATCCAGGCGATCTTGGGAAGGTTGCTCATGGTGAGGGTGCCTCTCAGTACTGGGGTGGTGATCAGCTGGCGGCGCGGGCCGCGCGGGGCAGCCAGTCGAAGGCCTCCGCGCTGGGGCGGTCGCCGGGCTTGTACTCCAGGCCGACCCAGCCCTCGTAACCTGCCTTCGCCAGCCGGTCGAGCAGCTCCTCCAGGGGGAGCGAGCCCGTGCCCGGGGCGCCGCGGCCGGGGTTGTCGGCGATCTGGACGTGGCCGGTCTTCGCGGCGTACCGCTCGATGACCTGCGGCAGGTCCTCGCCGTTCATGGACAGGTGGTAGAGGTCCATGAGGAACTTGGCGTTGCCGAGTCCCGTGGCCTCGTTGACCTTGTCGACGATCTCGACGGCGGCCGGCGCCGACACCAGCGGGTACAGCGGCGACTCGGGCTTGTTGAGCGCCTCGATCAGCAGGACCGCGCCGATCCGGTCGGCCGCCCGGGCGGCGAGGACCAGGTTCTCCAGCGCGAGCGCGTCCTGCTCGGCCGGGTCCACCCCCTCGACCCGGTTGCCGTACAGGGCGTTGAGGGCCTTGCAGCCGAGGGACCGCGCGAAGTCGGCGGCCACGTCGATGTTGGCGCGGAACCGCTCCGAGTCCTCACCCGGCACCGACAGGGCGCCGCGGTCCGGGCCCGGGAGCTGTCCGGCGTAGAAGTTCAGGCCGGTGAGCTGTACGCCCGCGTCCTCGATCGCCTTCTTCAGCGCGTCGAGCTCGGACTGCTCGGGGGTGGGCGAGTCGATCCAGGGCCACCACAGCTCGACCGCGGTGAAGCCGGCCGCGGCGGCGGCCGCGGGGCGCTCCAGGAGCGGGAGTTCCGTGAAGAGGATCGACAGGTTGACGTTGAAGCGCTGGTCTGCGAATCCCATCGGGTGCCGCGCTCCCTTCCGTGTCGCATTTCCATATTGCGGAAGTTTGTTTCTGCGTAATGGAAGATTGCCGTCGGGTGCCGGGCCTTGTCAAGGGGGGTCGGCACAACTGGGTGCCGCGCGTTAGGTTGAGCGCGTGCGATTGAGAGTGGAGTTCACGACCGAGCCCTTCGATCTCGACGAGGCGCCCGCCCACGCGGTGGTCGCCCGGGAGGTCGTCGAGGCCGCGGAGCTGGACGCGGTGGACGTCGGCCCGTTCGGCAACACCGCCGAGGGCGGGGCCGACGCGGTGCTCGGTGCCGTGGACGCGCTGCTGCGCAGGTCCCTCCAGGCGGGCGCCACCCGGATCTCGCTCCAGGTCAACGTCGTCGAAGAGGGCGAGCGGTGACCGGCCCCGGCGAGGAGCCGTTCATCGCGGCCGTCAAGCCCCTGGTGGACGCCATCGGAGGTGAGATGCTCCCGCCGGACGAGGCCGGCCAGGACGACGTCGTGCTCTCCTGGGAGGGTGTCGACGCCGTCGCCGTACGTCTGCCGCAGCTCGCCGACTCCCTGGACCACATCCTGGCCGCCATGGAGCGCCGGCAGGGCAGGCCCCTGGCGGACCTCGACCGCAAGGCCAAGCAGGAGGTCGTGCGGACCCTGGAGGCGCGCGGCGCCTTCTCCGTGCGCCACGGCGTGGAGACGGTCGCGAGCGCCCTCGGGGTCAGCCGCTTCACTGTCTACAACTACCTCAACCGTGAGAAGGGCACCTGACGCGGGAAGCGTTCCTGACCAGGCACGACTTCGTGAACGGCGAGCCGCCGTCCGGTGACCGGGCGGCGGCTTTCGTCACCCCGAATTTTCAACAAAGTGTTGACGGCTTGTTTCCGAGGGCGTTAGCTATCGGCACGCCCGTTCAGCACAAGGCCACGGAGGCTCCCGTGACGTCCACTTCCGCGTCGGGCCTGGCCCGTTTCAACGCTCTTGAGGAGTCCGCGGCACTCGCCGAACTCCACGAGGCGTGTGCCTCGACGGCGTGGGCCCGGCAACTGCTCGCCGCCCGCCCCTACGCCACCCCCGAGGACCTGTACGCCGCCAGTGACGCCGCCATGGCCGAGCTGACGACGGACGATCTCGCGGAGGCGATGGCCGGGCACCCGCCCATCGGCCGCCCCAAGCCGGGCGACCCGACCTCCTCCCGCGAGCAGGCCGGAATGGCCGGCGCCTCGGAGGAACTCAAGGCGGAGATGCTCGAACTGAACCTGGCCTACCAGGAGAAGTTCGGCCACGTCTTCCTCATCTGCGCCACCGGCCGGACCGGCGAGCAGATGCGGGACGCGGTCAAGGAGCGGATCGGCAACTCGCCCGAGCAGGAGCGGGAGATCGTCCGCATCGAACTGGGGAAGATCAACCGCATCCGCCTGACCCGACTCGTCGAACAGGACGCCTGACCATGAGCACCAGCACCACCGCCTCCGTGTCCACGCACATCCTGGACACCAGCATCGGCCGCCCCGCCGAGGGCGTCGCCGTCCGACTCGCCGCCCGCGCGGGCCGCTCCGCCCATCACGGGCAGGGTGGGGACTGGCAGACGCTCGGCGGCTCCGCGACCGACGCGGACGGGCGGTGCAAGGACCTCCCGGCCCTGCCGGAGGGCACCACCCACGTACGGCTCGACTTCGCCGTCGAGACGTACTTCGAGAAGAAGCAAGCCGCGGCCCAGCAGGACGCCCCCGCGCTCCGGGACAGCGAGAACGCCCGGCCGGTGTTCTTCCCCGAGGTCACCATCACCTTCGCGGTGGTGCCCGGGGAGCACTACCACGTTCCGCTGCTGCTCAACCCGTTCGGCTACTCCGTTTACCGAGGGAGCTGACCGACACATGACCCGTTTCGTCCTGGGACAGAACCAGTACGGCAAGGCAGAGAACCGCGTTGTCAAGATCACGCGTGACGGCGACACGCACCACATCAAGGACCTGAACGTCTCCGTCGCCCTGTCCGGCGACATGGAGGAGGTCCACCGCAGCGGCTCCAACGCGAACGTCCTGCCGACCGACACCACCAAGAACACGGTGTTCGCCTTCGCCAAGGAGCACGGGATCCAGAGCGCCGAGGACCTCGGCGTCAAGCTCGCCCGCCACTTCGTGGACAACAACGAGCCCATCCACCGGGCCCGCATCCGCATCGAGGAGTACGCCTGGGAGCGGATCGAGACCTCGAAGGGCGGCGCCCGCTTCGTCGGCTCGGACGAGATCGCCCACTCCTTCGTCCGCAAGGGCCAGGAGACCCGCGTCGCGCAGATCACCTATGACGGCCACGGCATCCAGGTGCTCTCCGGGTTCAAGGACCTGACCGTCATGAACTCGACCAACTCCGAGTTCTTCGGCTTCCTGAAGGACAAGTACACCACCCTCCAGGAGGACCACGACCGCATCCTCGCCACCACGGTCTCCACCTGGTGGCGGCACAACTGGGACGGCATCGACTCGCACGCCCCGGACTGGGACCGCTCGTACAACGGAGTGCGCAAGCACGCGCTGCAGGCGTTCGCCGAGACCTACTCGTACTCGCTCCAGCAGACCCTCTTCGAGATGGGTGTGCGGGTGCTGAACTCCCGCGACGAGGTCGACGAGATCCGCTTCTCGATGCCCAACAAGCACCACTTCCGCTCGGACCTGTCGCCCTTCGGGATCGACAACGAGGCCAAGGACGGCGCCGTCTACTACGCGGCCGACCGCCCCTACGGCCTGATCGAGGCCACCATCCTGCGGGACGGTGCCGAGCAACTCATCCCGGTCGACATGACCAACCTCTGACGCGGGACGGCACGCCCCCGGCCGAGCCATCCGGGCCGGGGGCGCGCCACACCGGAGGGAACGAAATGGCACTGCCTGCAAAGGGGCCGGCTGAAGGCCCGTGTTCCACCCCGCCGGTGCACACCGAGGACGCCGTCACGTCCGTGCACCCGGTGGACGAGAAGCTCCACCCCACGCGGCTCGTCCCCGCCGCGCTCCAGCACATCGCCGCCATGTACGCGGGCGTTGTCACTCCTCCGCTCATCATCGGCCAGGCCTGCGGACTCGACATCGAGGCCCGCACCCGGCTGATCGCCGCGAGCCTGCTCATCGCGGGCGTCGCCACACTGCTGCAGACCATCGGCGTCAAGGGCTTCGTCGGCAACCGCCTGCCGTTCGTCAACGCCGCCTCCTCCGCCGGCATCGCCCCGATCCTCGCCATCGCCGAGACCAACACCGAGGGACACCAACTCCCCGCGATCTACGGCGCGGTCATGGTCGCCGGCGTCTTCTGCCTGGCCGTCGGACCGTTCTTCGGGCGGCTCCTCAGATTCTTCCCGCCGCTGGTCACCGGTGTCGTGATCACCCTGATCGGCGTCACGCTGATGCCGGTCCCCGTCGGCTGGGCGCAGGGCGGCGACAAGGCCGCCGCCGACTTCGGCTCGATGCGCAACCTCGCGCTCGCCGCGTTCACCCTCGCCGTCATCCTCGTGATCCAGCGCTTCGGCAGGGGCTTCGTCAAGCAGGTCGCGCTCCTGTTCGGCCTGCTGATCGGCACCCTGGTCGCCGTCCCGCTGGGCATGGCCGACTTCCAGGCACTGAAGTCCGCCCCCGTCGCCGCGCTGCCCACGCCCTTCGCCTTCGGCGCACCCGAGTTCCAGCCCGCGGCCATCCTGTCGCTGTGCATCGTGATGCTGGTCCTGATGACCGAGAGTTCCGCCGGCATGCTCGCCCTCGGCGAGATCTGCGACCGCCGCGCCGACGGGAAGACCATCACCCGGGGCCTGCGCACCGACGGCATCGCCACCCTGGTCGGCCCCGTCTTCGGCGGCTTCCCCACCTCGGCCTTCGCCCAGAACGTCGGCGTCGTCTCGCTGACCCGGGTCCGCAGCCGCTACGTCGTCGCCGTGGCCGGTGGCGCCCTGCTGGTCCTCGGCGCCTTCCCGGTCCTCGGGGCGGTCGTCTCGCTGGTCCCCATGCCGGTCCTCGGCGGCGCGGGCATCGTGCTGTTCGGCTCGATCGCCGTCAGCGGCATCCGTACGCTCTCCGAGGCGGGGCTGGACGACAGCTCCAACATCATCCTGGTCGCCGTGGCGCTCGGCGCGGGCATCGTCCCGCTGGCCGCGCCGACCTTCTACCAGGAGTTCCCGGCCTGGGCGCAGACCGTGCTCGGCTCCGGCATCAGCGCCGGAGCACTCGTCGCGGTCACGCTCAACCTGTTCTTCCACCATCTCGGCACCCGGAGCCGCACGGTTCCGGCACTCAAATCCTCCTAGGGTCCTGCCGTGCCCTCCCCGTGGGTACTCCCCACCCACGGGCCGCCACTGAAAGACAAGGACAGCGTCATGGCACCATCGGCAGCCCAGCGCATCGTGATCGAGAACTGCTCGATCGCGACCGTGGACGCGGGCGACACCGAGTACGCCTCGGGTCACGTCGTCATCGCCGGCAACAGGATCGAGTCCGTCGGCGCCGGCCGGGCCCCCGAGGGCCTGGAGAACGTGGTGCGCCGGATCGACGCGACCGGCCACCTGGCCACGCCCGGTCTGGTCAACACCCACCACCACTTCTACCAGTGGATCACCCGGGGACTGGCCACCGACCACAACCTGTTCAACTGGCTGGTCGCGCTCTACCCGGTCTGGGCGCGCATCGACGAGCAGATGGCCCGCTCGGCGGCGCAGGGCTCCCTCGCCATGATGGCCCGCGGCGGTGTCACCACCGCCATGGACCACCACTACGTCTTCCCGCGCGGCACCGGCGACCTGTCCGGCGCGATCATCGGCGCCGCCCGCGAGATGGGCGTCCGGTTCACCCTCGCCCGCGGCTCCATGGACCGCGGCGAGTCGGACGGCGGGCTGCCGCCGGACTTCGCCGTGGAGAGCCTGGACGGCGCGCTCGCCGCCACCGAGGCCACTGTCAAGGAACACCACGACGCCTCCTTCGACGCGATGACCCAGGTCGCCGTGGCACCCTGCTCCCCCTTCTCCGTCTCCACCGAACTGCTGCGCCAGGGCGCCGAGCTGGCCCGCCGGCTCGGCGTGCGGCTGCACACCCACGGCTCGGAGACCGTGGAGGAGGAGAAGTTCTGCCACGAGCTGTTCGGCATGGGACCGACCGACTACTTCGAGTCCACCGGCTGGCTCGGCGAGGACGTGTGGATGGCGCACTGCGTCCACATGAACGACTCCGACATCGCCGCCTTCGCCCGCACGAAGACCGGCGTCGCCCACTGCCCGTCCTCCAACGCGCGCCTCGCGGCCGGGATCGCCCGCGTCCCCGACATGCTCGCCGCCGGAGTTCCGGTCGGCCTCGGCGTCGACGGCACCGCCTCCAACGAGTCCGGTGAACTCCACACCGAACTGCGCAACGCCCTCCTCATCAACCGCCTCGGCGCCCACCGCGAGGCCGCCCTGAACGCCCGGCAGGCGCTGCGCCTCGGCACGCACGGGGGCGCGCAGGTCCTCGGCCGGGGCGACGAGATCGGCTCCCTGGAGCCGGGCAAGCTCGCCGACCTCGTGCTGTGGAAGCTGGACACGCTCGCCCACGCCTCCATCGCCGACCCGGTCACCGCCCTGGTCTTCGGTGCCGCCGCACCGGTCACGGCGTCCTTCGTGAACGGCCGCCAGATCGTCGAGAACGGCCGGCTGCTCACGGTCGACGAGGACGCCATCGCCCGCTCCACCAGGGACGAGGCCCAGCGTCTCGCCCGGATCGCGGCGAAGGGCTGATCACCCCGAAAGGACTCCGGCCGGGAGGGACGGCTCCCGGCCGGCGACCGTGGACCCGAGCGGGGTCCACGGTGGCCGTCTCCGGGGCGTGCGCGCCCGCGCACGCCCCCGGAGCCGGTCCCCGTTTTCTCGAACGGTCCGTCCCGGTCCCGCACGACCACCCGCACCACCTCCCTGACACCCACGTCGGATCCGACGTGTACCCGACCGGAGGGACGCCGCCGTGGCCGACCACCCTGTTGACGAGAAACTCCCCGCCCTGAAGATGGCGACCACCGGCCTGCAGCATGTGGCCGCCATGTACGCCGGAGTCGTAGCCCCACCCCTGATCGTCGGCGCGGCCATCGGCCTGTCCGCCGCCGAACTCACCTTCCTCACCGGCGCCTGCCTGTTCACCGCCGGCCTCGCCACCTTCCTGCAGACCCTCGGCATCTGGAAGATCGGTGCCCGGCTGCCCTTCGTCAACGGCGTCACCTTCGCCGGTGTCGCCCCCATGACCGCGATCGTCGCCTCCACCGAGGACAAGTCGGACGCGCTGCCGATCATCTTCGGCGCCGTCATCGTCGCCGGTCTGCTCGGCTTCCTGGCGGCCCCCGTCTTCTGCAAGGCGATCCGCTTCTTCCCACCGGTCGTCACCGGCACGGTGATCACCCTCATCGGCATCTCGCTGCTGCCCGTCGCCTTCGGCTGGGCCCAGGGCGCCAGCCCGACGGCCGACGACTTCGGGTCGCCGACCAACCTGGGCCTCGCGGCGATCACCCTCGTCATCGTCCTGCTGCTGCGCCGCTTCACCCGCGGCTTCGTCAAGCAGATCGCCGTGCTGCTCGGCCTGGTGGCGGGCACGCTCATCGCGATCCCGTTCGGCGTCACGGACTTCGGGCCGGTCGCGGACGCGGACGTCGTCGGCTTCCCGACCCCGTTCCACTTCGGCGCCCCGCAGTTCCAGCTCGCCGCGATCCTGTCGATGTGCGTGGTGATGGTCGTCTCGATGACCGAGTCCACCGCCGACATGCTGGCCCTGGGCGAGATCGTCGACCGTCCGGCCGACGAGAAGACCATCGCGGCCGGCCTGCGCGCCGACACCCTGGGTTCGGCGGTCAGCCCCCTGTTCAACGGCTTCATGTGCAGCGCCTTCGCCCAGAACATCGGCCTGGTCGCGATGACGAAGATCCGCAGCCGCTACGTGGTCGCCGCCGGCGGCGGCTTCCTGGTGCTGATGGGCCTGTGCCCCATGGCCGCGTCGCTGATCGCGGTCGTGCCGCGCCCGGTGCTCGGCGGTGCGGGCGTGGTCCTGTTCGGCTCGGTCGCGGCCAGCGGCATCCAGACCCTGGTCCGGGCCGGCCTGGAGAAGGACAACAACGTCCTGATCGTGGCGGTCTCCTTGGCCGTCGGCATCATCCCGATCGCGGCGCCGGAGTTCTACCACTCGTTCCCGGAGAACGCGAAGATCATTCTGGACTCGGGCATCTCGACGGGCTGTGTGGCCGCCGTCCTGCTCAACCTGGTCTTCAACCACATCGGCAAGGGACGGGAAGCGGCGGACGTGACCCATCCGATGGAGGCGGGGGAGGAGATCAGCGGCGCGTCGCGGGCCACGGCGACTCCCTGACGCCGGCGCCCGGGGACACCCCCGGACACCGGGCACGGGCCGGCGCCTCGATCCTCGGGCGCCGGCCTCACCGCTGCCGGTCCGGCCGCACGGACCGTGACCGGCAGGGGGCCGGCCCCCCTACAGCCCGAACAACGCGGGCTCGGCCGCCAGTTCCTTGAAACGCCGCTGCGGATCGGCCACCAGCTTCCGCGCCCGCAGATCCAGCAGCCCGCCGACGGCCTCGATCTCGGCGGCCGCCGTGCCGTCGGCCTTGCGCACGGTCTGTCGTATCCGGAAGGTCTTGCCCTGACCCCACTCGAAGGCGCACGTCACCTCGACCTCGTCACCGGCGAGCAGCTCGCGCCGGTAGCGGATGGTCGTCTCCAGCACCACGGGGCCCACGCCCCGGGCCACCAGGTCCGCCTGCCGGATCCCGGCCGCCTGGAGCAGCGACCAGCGGGCGTGCTCGGCGTAGTTGAGGTACACGGCCTGGTTGAGGTGACCCTGCACATCGGTCTCGTAGCCGCGGACGGTCACGGGCACGGAGAACGGCTCACTCACGGACTTCCCCTTGTGATGATCGGCGTTTTGATCCACTGATCCTGGCACGCCCGTCCGTCCTCACGTCCGCCGCGGAGAAGCCAGCAGGTAACGGCTGTTCGTCCGCGGCTCGGTGTGCTCGCCGACCTGCCAGCCGGCCCGCTCCAACGTGGCGGCGCAGGCCCGCAGCGCCGTCCCGTCGGGCTCGTACACGGCGACGGCTTCGGGCTGCGGGGTGGCACGCACCCGGTAACCGCGGCCCTCCGGACCCGCCGGGCGGTTCCCGGCCGCCTCCAGCGCGAGTGCCGCGGCCTGCACCAGATGCGTGCGCTCCCAGTCGCACGGCCGGTCCGTCGCCCCGTCCCGGCGGGTCATCCGGCGCAGCTCCAGCAGCCCCTGCCAGGCACCGCGCACCTCACGGAGCCGGGCGGGCCCCGCATCCGGTGGCGTCTCCTCGCCGCCGACCCGGGCGGCGAACACCCCGTCGGCCGCCGCCGGGGCCCGCGCGGCGGGCTCGGCAGCCGCCGGCTCGACGGCCTCCCGTATCCGGTGTCCGGCCGGCGTCAGGAAGTGGTCGTGCGGCGGCCGCGGGTGCCGGAAGGCGAGCCCCCGCTTCACCAGAGCCGCGAGCTGCGCCTCCGTCCCCTTCAGTCGCCCGGTGACCGGGTCGGCGGCGTCGATGACACGCCGCTGCGCGGCGGTCGGCGGTCGTGTCACGGCCTCCTCCTCCCGTCCCCCGGTCCCGGCCGGGCCACACACGGGAAGACTACGACGGAGGTCTGACATTCCACGCGGCGATCACCGGCCGCCCGTGCTCCGTGCCCAGCCGGGACAGCGTTCCGGTGGCCATCTGGAACAAGGCGCCGTGCGAGGCGGGCAGCCCCAGGTGCCGTGCCGTCAGCACCCGCAGGAAGTGCCCGTGCGCCACCAGCACCACGCACCCCTCGGTGTTGGCGAACGCGGCCTCCACCTTGCCCAGCATCCGGTCGGCCCGCTCGCCGACCTGTTCCGGCGTCTCCCCGGGGTGGTCCGGCGGCCCGGGCGCGACACCGTCCGTGAACAGGAACCAGTCGGGCCGCGTCCGATGGATCTCGACGGTGGTGACGCCCTCGTACCCGCCGTAGTCCCATTCGTGCAGGTCCGCGTCGACACGGGTGCCGTGCAGCCCGATCAGCTCGGCGGTCTCCCGGGCCCGCTGCGACGGACTGACGAACGAGGCGCCGATCCGGTGCGACCGGATGAACGGCACCAGCCCGCGCGCCTCGTCCCGCCCGTGGTCGGTCAGTGGTACGTCCGTCAGTCCGGTATGCCGCCCGGACCGGGACCACTCGGTCTCACCGTGCCGGACGAGAAAGAGATCACCCACGTCCGCCGTTCCTTTCTGAAGTAGAGGTCAGCACGGTGTCACACGCCCGCCGCGGCCCGCAGGACCGACTGGGCCAGACGGCCGTTCTCGGCCGAGGGCCCGTGGTCGGACGGGGGCGCGAAGCGGCGCCGGGTACAGGCGTACGCCACTTCGCTCGCCGGGTCGGCGAAGCCGAGGGAACCGGTCGCACCGCTGTGCCCGAAAACGCCCGGGTCGAGGAACGGGAACTGCTCGACGGGCCGCTCGAAGCCGAGGCCGAAGTGGTCCGTCTCGCCCGTGACCAGGTCGGTGCCGCGCGCGTGCACCCTGGCGAACTCGGCCGCCGTCGCGGGGGTGAGCAGCGGCGGTCTGCCGTCGACCGTGCTGATGGCGGCGGCGTACATACGGGCCACACCGCGCGCGTTGCCCACGCCGCCGGCGGACGTCGAGCCGAGCGCGCGCACGAGCCGGCTGTTGCCGAAGGCGACGAGGTCGGTCGGCTGGGGCCCGTGCTGATTGAAGGCGACGCCCTTGAGCGCGTCGGGCGCAGCGGCCGCCGCCGCGATCCGCTCCGCCTGCTCGGGCGTGGGCACCAACGGCAGCACCGGAAGCCACCGCGGTTCCAGTTCCTCGGGCAGCCCGAGGTAGAGGTCCAGGTCGTACGGGGACCGCAGGCGCTCCTCGTAGAGTTCCTGCACGGACCGGCCGGTCACCCGCCGCACCACCTCACCCGTGAGCGCGCCGATCACGAAGGCGTGATAGCCGTAGGCCGTTCCGGGCTCCCACAGCGGCTTCTGCCCGGCCAGCCGCTCGGCCGGCACCCGGTCGTCGGCCAGCTCCTCGGTGGTGAACCCGCCGTCCACGCCGACGAGACCCGCCTGATGGGAGATCAGCTCGCGCAGCGTCAGCCGGTCCTTGCCCTCGGCCCCGAACTCGGACCAGTAGAAGGCCACTTCGCGGTCGAGGTCGAGCACACCGTCCTGCACCAGCAGCGCCACGACCAGGTGCGCCGCGCCCTTGGTGATGGAGAACAGACTGGTCAGGGAGTCCCCGTCCAGCCCGTCCCCGGCCCACAGGTCCACCACCCTGCGCCCGCGGTGGTACGCGACCAGCTGAGCACCGGGCTCGTCCCGTTCCCCGGCGAGGAACGCCGCGAACTCCTCCCGGACCCCCTCGAAGCCCTCGGCCACCGTCCCCTGCACGTCCTGCGACATCTGCCCTGCCCCCAGTCGTCGATCGCGTTCCGGGATCACCAACCAGGGGCCGGTGCACGGCATTCCCGGTGAGGCGGCGGCGAGTTCGGGTCACCACCTGTTGGTCGGTCACGTGAAGAGCCGACGCCGGGCGCAGTCGTGCCTTGCCGCCCTCCAACTCGACTACTGGGAACGGCTGTACGGCTCCGGAGGAGCGAACCGTACGGTCGCGCGGGTGGTGACCGGACCGGCTGCGGGCGCGGTCCTTCACGGGCGGGCGAGGGGGTGCGACCGCCTCGCACCGTCGCCCCTGCGCTGTGCCAGGCCACGCCGACCCCGGCGGACACGTCCTGAGCCGGCCGCACTCCTGCTGACACACCGTCCCCGGACGGCGGCCACCGCCGTCCGGGGAGCCCGTCGGAGTGCGGCCTCACCAGCGTTTTCGTTTCCCCCGCAGTGCGCGGCCCCGAATGTCAAGTAGCGACCCGCCGCGCCGGGAGGTGACCAGGCGTCAGTAGATCACCTTGAAGGAGTAATAGTCATTCAATCAGTCAAACTGACCTGCGGCTTTGACGAGCCATCAGAACGCCGAGGAGCGGCTGCGAGGGCCGTACATACCCCGATCGGCCCACTGTCGCCCCCGCTTCCGTTCTGTCCGATATGACAGCTATGGGGAGCGTAAGTACGTTCAATCACGAGCCGACTGCCACAGCCGGCCATCCTCAGACAGGAGACGAGGCGACATGATCATGAACCGCTCCCACGCGCTCACCGCGGCCGTCGCTGCCGCCGCAGCCCTGACCGCGTCCGGCATCACGTACGCCGTCGCCGCACCGCAGGCGGCGCCGGCAGTGGTCCACCAGGCGTCCGCTCCCATCCACGCTCCTCTGGGCGGCGACACCGGCAACGGGGACAAGGACAAGGACAAGGACCGCAACGACCGTGGCAACAACAACCACGGCGGCAAGGACTACGACGAGGGCTGGATCCACGTCAACGAGCGCTCCTACACCTCCCGCCCCGGCGGCTGCATCACGGTGGTCAGCGGCCTGGGCTCCACGAGCCTCAACATCCGCAATGACAGCAAGAAGACCGTCGCGGTCTTCCGGGGCGCGACCTGCGACAACGGCGCCCCCATCGCCACCGTCGGCCCCCGCAGCTCCAGCTACGGCGTCGACCCCGGCTTCAGCAGCGGTGTGAGGGTCCAGAACGGCATCGTGGGCAGCTTCCGGGTCCTCGACGACTACAACAACCACAAGGGCGGCCACTGAGCGGGAAACCGCCTGGGGCGCCATGGAGAACCCGGCCCGCCGTAATCGGGCCGGGGCTCTCCAGCCAGGCGCATGACGCGTCATCCCGGCCCGCCGTAATCGGGCCGGGCTTCGCGTCCAGGCCATGGCCCGGGGCACCCTCGGAATGCCCACCTCTGACCCTGGCCCGCGCCTGTCCCGCCATTCTAGAACCGAACGGCAAGCGTCGTGTGACTGCCCGGGCGGCAGTCCCCCCGCCCCACCGGCTCACCGCCGGGCGACTCCCGCTCGGACGCGCCTCGTTGGCGCTCTCCCCGAGGGGGAGACGCCGGTCCCCCGGCGGGCGTGGGGTGCGGCCGAACGGGTGACGAAACCGCGCACACGGCGGACGGGCGGGGACTTCCTCGCCCTGAACGCGGTGCGCGGTCGTCGCTTGCCCCGTGCGATGTGCCGGACCTCCGCGCGCCGGAGGTCGGGGGTGCCGCTACTGCCGGTATCCGCTCAGGAACCGCCCGATCCGCCCGACGGCCGCCTCCAGGTCCTCCGCGTACGGCAGCGTCAGGATGCGGAAGTGGTCCGGGGACGGCCAGTTGAAGCCCGTGCCCTGGACCACCTGGATCTTCTCCCGCAGCAGCAGGTCCAGGACGAACTTCTCGTCGTCGTGGATCGGGTGCACCTTGGGGTCGATGCGCGGGAAGGCGTACAGCGCGCCCTTGGGCTTCACGCAGGAGACACCCGGGATCTCGTTCAGCTTCTCCCAGGCCACGTCCCGCTGTTCGCGCAGCCGGCCGCCCGGCGCGGTCAGTTCGCGGATGGACTGGCGGCCGCCGAGTGCGGCCTGGATGGCGTACTGGGCGGGAGCGTTGGCGCACAGGCGCATGGAGGCCAGCATCGTCAGGCCCTCCAGGTAGTCGCGCGCGTGCTGCTTCGGGCCCGTGACCACCAGCCAGCCCGAGCGGAAGCCCGCGACCCGGTACGTCTTGGACAGGCCGCAGAAGGTCAGGACCACCAGGTCGGGGGCGAGCGCCGCGACCGAGTGGTGGACGGCGTCGTCGTACAGGATCTGGTCGTAGATCTCGTCGGCGAAGACCATCAGGCCGTGCCGGCGGGCCAGGTCGAGGATGCCCTCCAGGATCTCCTTGGGGTAGACGGCGCCGGTCGGGTTGTTCGGGTTGATGATGACGACCGCCTTGGTGCGGTCGGTGATCTTCGAGGCCATGTCGGCCAGGTCCGGGTACCACTCGGCCTGCTCGTCGCACAGGTAGTGGACCGCCTTGCCGCCCGCGAGGGTCGTCACCGCCGTCCAGAGGGGGAAGTCGGGGGCGGGGATCAGGATCTCGTCGCCGTCCTCGACCAGGGCCTGCACGGCCATGGAGACCAGTTCGGAGACGCCGTTGCCGAGGAAGACGTCGTCGACGCCGACCTCCAGGCCGAGGGTCTGGTAGCGCTGGGCGACGGCCCGGCGGGCGGAGAGGATGCCGCGCGAGTCGGTGTAGCCGTGCGCCTGCGGCAGCATCCGGATCATGTCCTGGAGGATCTCCTCCGGCGCCTCGAATCCGAAGAGCGCCGGGTTGCCGGTGTTCAGGCGCAGCACGCTGTGCCCCGCCTCCTCCAGCGCGTTGGCGTGCTCGATCACCGGGCCGCGGATCTCGTAGCAGACCTCGCTGAGCTTGTTCGACTGCCGGAACTCCATGCGCGGCTTCCCCTCCGGTATCTGGTGTTGCTTGGTTTTACCAAGTTGGAGCTTGGAAAGTCCAACAACCTGTCTACACTGCGTCGCATGTCACCTCGCCGAAGCTACGACCAGTACTGTTCCGCCGCCCGTGCGCTCGACACCGTCGGGGACCGCTGGACCCTGCTGATCGTCCGCGAGCTCCTGGCCGGCCCGCGGCGCTACACCGACCTGCACGCCGACCTGCCGGGCGTCAGCACGGACGTACTCGCCTCGCGGCTGAAGGACATGGAGCGGGACGGGCTGACGACGCGGCGCCGGCTGCCTCCGCCCGGAGCGGCCTACGTCTACGAACTCACCGCGCGAGGAAGGGGTTTGCTGCCGGTACTGGAGGCGCTGGGTGCGTGGGGCGCGGGTGAGCTGGGCGAGCGGCGGCCCACGGACGCCGTGCGGGCCCACTGGTTCGCGCTGCCGCTGCTGCGGGCCCTGCGGGAGGCGGGAGTGAGGGAGGGGCTCGTCGAAGTCCGGCTCGAGGAGGGCGACTGCCACCTGTACGTCGGCGCCGAGAGCGGCCCGGTGTACGGCGACGGGCCCGCCCCCGAGGAGCCGGACGCCCGGCTGGTCCTGGACGCCGGCACGTGTGCCGCGGTCAGCCGCGGAGAACTGGGTCTGTGCGACGCGGTGCTGGACGGACGCGTCGAGGTGGGCGGGGACGGCACGGCGGCCAAGGCCCTGCGGGAGGGGTGAACGGCAGAAGGCCCGCCGGGGCGGGCCTTCTGAGGACGCGTCACGCGCCCGGGGGAACCCTCGCCGGTGCGGGAGGGGTGAACGGCAGAAGGCCCGCCGGGGCGGGCCTTCTGAGGACGCGTCACGCGCCCGGGGGAACCCTCG
>NZ_BMWA01000035.1:0-15059 GCF_014650995.1 Streptomyces viridiviolaceus | reverse complement strand
CGCCGGTCTGCCCGACCCGCGCGTCAGCGCGTACCCGGCGATTCCGGCCAGCGCGGCCAGCACACCGCCGATCCCCGTCCACACCCACCGGTCGGACCACCAGCCGGAGGACCAGCCGTCCTCGGGCTCGATCGCCGACAGCACGGCGGAGGTGCCGGAGTCCTCGCCGTCCGCCGCGGACTTCACCGCGGCACCCGGGACCAGCGGTTCGGCCAGCCGGCCGTCCACGGCCGCCGCCCCGCCCATGTCCGCGGAGTCCACCCGGACCTCCGCGCCGACGCGCAGCCCGAGGTCGGACGTCGGCAGGTTCACCACCGTCAGCCGGACGTAGTACGTGCCCGGCAGCGGATCGTTCGCCCACGGCTCCGACCAGGCGCGGACCGTGCGCAGGACGCAGGCCAGCTCCACGGACGGGGCGTCCGCCGCCGCGGTGCGCGTCTGCGCGCCCCACTGGCAGGCCTGGCGGCGCCGCAGACCGTCGTACACGTCGACGCGCCAGGTCTCGGCGGCGTGCGTCCCGGGCAGCTTCACCGTGGCCTTCACGGTGGGACGCTGTCCGGCGTCGGCCGGGAACGACCAGTACAGGTAGTCGCCCGCGGAGCCGTCCGCCGTGGCCTGCTGTCCCTGCTCGATCTCCGTCGCCGTACGGAAGGACGTACCCGCCTCGGTGGGCGCGGAGCCCTCCTCGGACGGACTCGGTGAGCTGTCGGCCGCCGCCGGGCCCGCGGCCAGGCCGAGGGCGAGCAACGCCGCGCTCAACACCCGTGTGATACGCATCAGTGGGTCCTCCAGACCGCGAACCGCCAGCGCGACAGCCAGCCCCAGAGCAGACCGGCGAGGAAGCCGGTGAGGACGAGCGCACCGAGCAGCCACCAGCCGCGCCCGAGGCCGAAGGAGGCCACGTCGTCGGCCCGGCCCGGGCCGTCCACCACGTCGACGGTCAGCTCCAGCGGCAGACCGGGCGAGGTCTTCACCCCGGAGGCGACGGAGAAGGAGTTGGTGACCTGCAGGCACACGGTCTCGGCCGGCGTGTCCTCCTCGTCGCTCTCCGCCTTCGGGTACCGCAGCCCCGTCGAGATCACGTCCGTACGGCCGTTCCCGGCGGCCTCGCCGCGCACGATCTCCCGGCCGTGCACCGTGACCGCCCGCAGCAGCACCCCGTAGGAGGGGTTGACGGCACGGTCGGCGCCCACGCTCACCGAGGCGCGCAGCTCCTGGCCCGGATCCACGTCCACGCGGTACCAGCGCTGCTGCCCGAACTCCTCGCGGTCGGTGTAGAGCCCCGACTTCAGCGTCGGCGCCTTCGGGCACGCGTCGGCGCCCTCGGTGGCGACCGGCGTCACCACCGGGTCGGCCGCCCGGTCCACCAACTGGTTCACCCGGTCGGTGAGTTCGTCGGTGTGCTCCACCGACGTGTACGTACCGCCGGTCGCCTCGGCGATGCAGCTGAGCTGCTGCCGCATCTTGGCGTTGGGCACCAGGCCCAGGGTGTCGATGGTCAGCCCGATGCCCTTGGCCGCGATCTCCCGGGCCACCTCGCACGGGTCGAGCGGGGCGCAGGTGTCCTCGCCGTCGCTGATCAGCACGATCCGCTTGGAGCCGTTCCCGCCGTCCAGGTCGTCGGCGGCCTTGAGCAGCGCGGGGCCGATCGGCGTCCAGCCGGTGGGCGCCAGGGTCGCCACCGCCGTCTTGGCCTCGGTGCGGTCCAGCGGGCCGACCGGGTAGAGCTGCGCGGTGTCCTTGCAGCCCGTCTTCCGGTCGTCGCCGGCGTAGTCGGCGCCGAGCGTCCGTATCCCGAGCCGGACCTCCTCGGGCGTGGCGTCGAGCACCTCGTTGAACGCCTGCTTCGCCGCGGCCATCCGGGTCCCGCCGTCGATGTCCCGGGTCCGCATCGAACCGCTGACGTCGAGCACGAGGTTCACCTTCGGCGCGTCCTCGCCCGTGGGCTCACCGGCGACCGCCCCGGCCGGGAACGCGACCCCGGCCGTCAGCGCGGCGAGCAGGGCGCACACGCCTGCCGCCAGCCGTTTTCTTGTGATCATCGGCGGATCCTATTGACCAGAGGTGTCGTGCTCCAAAACGGCACCTCCTCCGCGCCCCAACGCCCCTGTCAGCACAGGGGATTGGGCAGCTGCGCCCACATGTCCCCGGCCGTTCTCGGCGACATCCGCATCAGCGTCAACGCCTTCACCGGCAGCGGCTCCTCGCGCAGTGCCACGAGGTCCGGCGTCGTCGGCAGATCCCCGACGACCGCCGCCAGCGCCTCCCGCAGCGCCGTTGTCAGCCGAGGGGATTGGGCAGCTGCGCCCACATGTCCCCGGCCGTTCTCGGCGACATCCGCATCAGCGTCAACGCCTTCACCGGCAGCGGCTCCTCGCGCAGTGCCACGAGGTCCGGCGTCGTCGGCAGATCCCCGACGACCGCCGCCAGCGCCTCCCGCAGCGCCGTGCCCGAGCCCGCGGTCGCCGCCAGCGCGCCGCCCACCAGCGAGCCGAACAGCTTGCGGCGCAGCGCCGTCGGGTCGTCGGTGAGCATCCGTGCGGGCAGGCCGGGGGCGTCGATGCCGTGCCGCGCGAGGCGCGCCGGGCTCACCCGGATGTCGGCCAGGTCGCGGTAGACCAGACGCAGCGGATCGCCCGACGGTGACAGCACCACGAGCAGGTTCTGGCCGTGCGCCTCCAGAGCCACGCCCAGCTCCAGCAGACGCAGCCCCACGCCGAGGGCGAGGCGCGCGAACCCGGCCCGCCAGGCGGCGGAGGCGGGCAGTGCGGTGCCCGCCAGGGCGGCCACCGGGACCACGTGCTCGCCCGGTGCCGCGTACGCCCCGGGCGACTCGCGCAGCACTGCCGCCAGGTCGGGGGAGTGGGCGGTGGCCGCGCCCAGGGTGCGGGTGACGTGCAGCAGCCCGCCGGTGTGCGCCGGCAGCGCCTGCCCGAAGTCCGACACGGCCGCCGACGCGGCGATCGAGGCGACCGAGATGTCCCGCACCGAGGAGGTCAGCCGGGCACTGAGGGCGGTCTTGACGTGCGGTCCGCCGGGCACGGCGAGCGTGCGCAGCGACATCAGCGGGTGCGCGGCGAGCACCTCCTCGCAGGGCCGCTTGAGCACGTGCGCGGCCTGCCACGGATGCACCGGGATCAGCAGCCGCGTCCCGTCCCGCAGCTGCCGCGGCCATCCCCCCGACACCAGGCACCCGGACGCCGGGACCGGCACCAGGCCCAGCCCCACCACCGGCCCGTGCTCGGGCCCGTAGGCGAGCTGATCGGCCACGGAGAAGCCGGGCCGGGAACGGCAGTTGGGGTGGAACGGGTGCCCGTCGACCACCCGCTGCTCCCAGCCCCAGTCACTGGCCGGCCACTCGTCCGGGTGATTCCCCTGCCCCGCCCGCGACAGCGCCAACGACGCGACACTGTGCCCGAGTTCCGCGGCGAACCCCGCCGAGTGCGGTACGGCGAGATCCGTCACCAGCCGCGCCGGATCGTCGTACGGGACCCCGTCGAGCCGTACGACGGCGACGTACGCGTCGGTGCGGTACGGGTCGGCGGCCGGGCCGGCCAGCCGGCGGCCGTCCCGAAGGCGCAGGACCAGTGCGTCCCGGGCGGGGTCCCGGCCGGCGATCCACGGCAGCGGCTCATGGGCGAACGCACGCCACAGCCGGGACAGCACGGCCGCGCGGGCGCCGGGCAGCTCGGCCGTGTACCGGGGGACGAGACCGGGGCGGACGGCGGCCAGCTCGTCGGCGACCTCGGCCTCTGCGGTGGGGGGACGATGCACGGGAGGGCTCCTCGGATACGGGTAGGACGTCACGGCAGAGGGACGACGACAGACATACTGATCGTCTCCGCCCACTGGACAGACCGTAGGGAACGAGTGGAACGCGTGGATCTCCTGCCCCCGCCCACGGGCGCCGACCCCACCCGGGACGACGTCGCGGAGCGGGCCGACGCCTACGCGGCGGCACCGCTGCTGAACTGCCTGCTGCGCGAGGTGGCAGAGCCCCTGCCGGGCCCCGGCGAACGACCCGTGTACCGGCTGCCCGGGAGCGGCCGGCTGCTGCGCGTCCGCGCCGGGCGCCGGCCCGCCGAACCGGAGGTGCGCGCGGCCGGCGGCTGGCGCCGCCTCGGCCACGCCGGACTGGTGGAACTCGTCGCCGAGGAACTGCGGCGGCACACCGGCCTGGCCAACCACGAACTCCCCAGCGAGATGACCGACAGCCGGGACGTGGTGGCCGCCCTGCTGGCCGCACGTGCGCGGGCGACCCCGCCCGGGGACCCGTACCTCCGCTCCGAGCAGTCCCTCCTCACCGGTCACACCCATCACCCCGCTCCCAAGGCGCGAGGCGGAGGTCCGCACACCGGCTGGCTGCCGTACGCACCGGAGGCGCACGCCTGCTTCCCGCTGACGCTGCTCGCCGTGCGCGAGGACACGGTCGTCGAGGAGGGCGACACCTCCGCCCTGGACGCCCTCGGCCAGGCCCCGCCCGGCTACCGGTTGCTGCCCGCCCACCCCTGGCAGCTCGACCTGACGGCGACCGCCCTCGCCCCGGCCTTCGCCGACGGCCGGCTGATCCGGCTGGGCACGACCGGATTCCCGGTCTGGCCGACGGCCGCCGTCCGCACGGTGTACGCCCCCGAACGGGACCTTTTCCTGAAGTTCAGCCTCGACGTGCGCATCACCAACGACATCCGCCGGCTGTGGCGCCACGACCTGCTCGGTCTGCGCCGCACCGACACCGCGGTCACGGAGGCGTTCGCAGCGATCGGCCCCCCGGCGGCCTGGCTCGGCGACCACGGCTACCGCACCCCGGGCTTCGCCTTCGAGGAACTGGCCGTCGTCGTCCGCGACGGACTGCGCGACCGCCTGCTGCCGGGCGCGACGCCGCTGCTGGCCGCCGCTCTCGTGGAGGGCTTCGACGGCAGCCCGCTGGAGCGCACGGCCGACCCGGCCGCCTGGTGGGCGGCCTACCTCGCCGTCGTCGTACCGCCGGTGCTGACCGCCTTCGCCGACGACGGCGTCGTGCTGGAGGCACACCTGCAGAACACGCTGGTCGCCGTGGACGCCGCGGGGACACCGGTGCAGGCCCTGTTCCGGGACGCCGAGGGCGTGAAACTGCTGCCGGACACCTCCAGGGCGGCCGGCTGGGAGCGGCTGGTGTACTGCCTGCTCGTCAACCACCTCCACGAGATCGCCGGGGCACTGGCCGAGCACCACGCCGGATTCGCCCCCTGGTCCGCCGTCCGCCGGGAACTCGCCCGCCACGACCTGCCCGAGATCCCGGCCCTGCTCGCCTCGCCCACCCTCCCCGGCAAGACCAACCTCCTGCTGCGCTGGACGGGCGCGGACGGCGCCGACGCACGCTACCTGCCGCTGCCCAACCCGCTGCTCGGGGCGTGACTGCCGGGGCCTGGCTTCCCCTGGCCGGGTGCTGCGCGACATGACTGCTGTTCGATACGTGACCCCGCTGAGGTCCGGCGGCTCCGTCCCCGGAGTCGTCGGGGCCGACGGCCTCGGCGCCTACGTCGTGAAGTTGTCCAGCCAGTGGCGTCGACCTGCGGTGATTCGACAACGCCCGTGGCGGACCTGGATCATTACCTCTTTCAGCGTCTTTCACGGGCGTGCCGTCTTATGCGGCCGCTCCTCCCCACGCGCTCCCCAGCGGCGCGGGTACTCCCCACCGGTTTCGCAATCGTGCCTGCTGATGTAGCCCGAAATGAGCCCTCCATCCGTGCCGGGCGTGGTCCCCGGCGTGGGCCAGTGTGGGCACAGGTCGTCGGCGTCGACCGCAAGGTAGGTCTCGGATCCGGTGGTTCCGAGGGCAACCGGAGCGAGGGTCCTCCGACGTGTTCTCGGCCATCGTCATGCCCAGCCGCCGGCTGAAGACCCCGAAGGCGCTGGCTTCGGCGCCTTGCTCGCGTACGACGTTCGCGTTCAGCCGCCTTCCGGCGTTGTACTTGTGCAGGGGGCGGACCTCGCTGGTGTACCTGTCGGGAGCGCGCCGGGTTCCTGTGAAGGTGATTGTGGCCCCGGCTCCGTGGCCGCCGACCCGGATCAGGCGAAGTGGGTGGGTGGGGACGGCGTGCCCGCGGCCAGGGCGTCCAGAGCCGCACGGGCTTCGTCCAGCATGGCCGGGGGGACGAGGTCCGCCATGGTGAGCACGGCGCGGTACTCCGTCTCCGCCTCGGCGAGCTCGCCTAGGTGGACCAGTGCGTGAGCCATGTGGAGGTGGACCATGCCTGCCCGCTCGTGCCAGCCGTGGGCCTCGAGCTGCCCCCGGATGGGACGCAGGGCGTCGACGGCGTCCTGCCAGTGCCCCTGGTTGAGATGGGCGAACGACACGTAGAACGCGGCGTACATGGTTGAGTAGTCCCGCACGTTGGGCGGAATGCGGTCGCGGTATTCGGAAGCGCCGAGGAGGTCCATCACCTCGTCATAGGCAGCGACCGCTTGCCGCGGGCGACCGGCCTTCTCCGCCACCCTGATGGTCATGTTCGACGCCGCCAGGTACCCGTTGACCTCATCGGCCTGCGCGAACAGCTCCTTGGCACGCTGATAGTGGTCGGCGGCCGGCGGCAGGTCGTCGACCAGAGCGTGCAGTCCGCCGAGGTGGTGGTGGGCCCAAGCCTGCTGAGTGACGTCCCCGCACTTCTCGGCGATGGCGAGCGCGCGCCCGGCTTCGCCGACCGCCTTGTCGTGGCGGCGTTCGCCGATCCAGTAGGCCCCTGCCAGGTTGTTGCGGTGGGTGGCCTCCCGTACGGGGTCGCCCAGGGCTGCCGCGGCCTCGGCGGCGCGTTTGTAGACCTCGATCCAGTGCCCCCAGGACACCCAGTGGTCGGAGAACCAGATCGTCGCGTCCGCGACCTCGATGACCTTGGCGTGTTCACCGGTTTCCACGGCCTCACGGAAGGCGGCGAGCCAGTTGTCGCTCTCCGTCTTCATCCACCGCATCGCCTGCTCGCGGTCGCCGAGGGCGACCAGCCTGCCGGGGGCCGGCGACGGTGCACCGTGCTCCGGCTCGTACCAGCGGCCCGCGAGGACGGCCGTGTCCAGCAGCCAGGCCCGCAGGCGGGCTTTTGCGGCAACCGACGCCTCGTCGCCGTCCTCGGCACGGTGGCGAGCCCCCGCGTACAGCCGCAGCAGATCGTGAAAGCGATAGCGGTCGCCGGGGGAGGCCATCAGCAGGCCCGCGTCGAGGAGTTCCTCCAACAGGTCTTCGGCCGCGGGCAGGGACGTGTCCGCGAGCACGGCCGCCGACGGAATGCTGAAATCCGCCCCGGGCACCAGCGACAGCAACCGGAACATGCGGGCGGTGCCAGGGGCCAGACGCGAATAGGAGAGGGCGAAGGCGGTGTTGACACGAAGGTCTCCGGCGCTGAGAGCGTCGAGCCTGCGCTCCTCGTCAGTGAGCCGGTCGGCGAGCCGCTGCAGGCTCCAGTTGGTGCGGGTTGCCGCCCAGTTCGCGGCCACCCGCAAGGCCAGGGGGAGGTGCCCGCACAACTCGGTCACGGCGAGGACAGCCGCGGGCTCCGCGTCCACGCGGTCGGCGCCGACCACGGCCCGGAGCAGTGAGGCGGAGTCCTCCCGGGTCAGTGCGCCGAGCTCCGTACGGTGCACTCCCTCCAGGCCGGCGAGTGTGCGTCGGCTGCTCACCACGAGAAGGAGCCCGCCCTCGCGCGGCAGCAACGGTCTGACCTGTGCCTCGCTACCGACGTTGTCGAGGACGACAACCGCGCGGAGAGCGGCTGCGGTCGCGTGATACCGGGCGAGACGCTCCTCGGCACTCTGCCGTCCCAGCTCGGCGTCGGCCACGCCCCAGGCGTCCAGCAGGCGCAGCACGGCCTGATCCGCAGAGAGCGGCTGTGCGTCGAGGCCCCGCATGTCGATCAGGAACGCTCCATCCGGAAAGGACGGAGCGGACTCCTCGGCCAGTCTGATCGCCAAGGTGGTCTTGCCGCTG
The DNA here is from genome assembly GCF_014650995.1 of Streptomyces viridiviolaceus. GTDB lineage: Bacteria > Actinomycetota > Actinomycetes > Streptomycetales > Streptomycetaceae > Streptomyces > Streptomyces viridiviolaceus. The sequence goes on along the minus strand of NZ_BMWA01000035.1, from coordinate 7,105 downwards.
CCGGGCGGCCCGAACAGCACCACCACCGGCGCCGGTGAGCGCACCGCCCTGTTCCCCGTCCGAGACTCCGTGACGGACTGTTGCACGAGGGTACGCAACGTGGCCAGCTCCGCATGCCGGCCCACAAAGTCCCGAACGCCTCGGGGCAGCGCGTAGGGCGACGCCGGCGAGACGGAAGGCTTCGTCGCGGGACGTCCGGCGCGGAGGGCCGCCAGCAGTTCGGAGTGCGCCGCCTCGTCCAGGTCCAGACCCTGGACCAGCGCGGTGACCGTTCCGCGCTGCGGACGAAGACTCCGGCCCCGTTCCATGTCACCGATCGCGCGCACCGAAACGCCGGACGCCTCCGCAAGCTCCTCGATCGTCCAGCAGCGGGCCAGCCGCAACGCTCGCAACAGTCGACCGAACGGCGTCCCTCCGACGCTTCCCCCACCCGCTCCCGCACTCACGACGCCGATTCTACGCATGACGCACGAGCTGGGCCCCGACGGAGGCCGACAGCCCCGCCGCTCCCTTGCTGGTGCGTTACTTCCAGGCGATCGCATCGATCGCCTGCCGTGATCCCGCCACCGGCCACCCCGTTCGGAACCCAGCGGCCGGCGACGCAGTTCGTGTCCGGTGCCGGACCGATGGGATTCATCTCCCTGCCGAGTTCGAGCGGCGGGGTGTTTCGGGTCGACCCGAAGACTGGACACTTCGGCTACGTGAACTCCTAGGGCACCATGTCCACCTTCTTCCGGCTCAGGGGAGACCCGGTCGAGTACTTCCAAAGCCAGTTCGAGTGATCTTCGTCGACCCCGACTTCACCGAGCGGCTCCAGCGGATCGCCCGCGCCTCGGGCTGGGCATCCCCGCCCCGCCCGGCGCAGGCCCTCGGAATGTGGGAGGAGTTCGTCGAGGAATGCGAGCACGGTGACGCACTCGACTTCTCCGAGTATCTGAACGACCTCTCCGTCCGGAGCCTGCCGCACAAGATCCTCGACGACCCCTGGGCGAAACGCGGTACGACGTACGAGCCCGCGTTCGGAAACAAACGCCGGGAACGCCGCCCCCACCCGGCGGAGGGACCGTCCGCCGACCGGTCGCCGACGACCCGCCGTCCGGTGCACCGGACGGCCGGAACCGCGCCCCCGCAAGGGCTTGCACAAGACCTGGAACGCCACGCCGTGACAACCGCCGACACGTGGTGGAGTTCCGCGCAGGTGGCACCCCCTCAACGGGCAGGCTCCGGCCCCGCCTCTGCTCCTCTCGAATGGATCGCCCTCCCCGGCCGCCCCCCCATCCTCCGGCCTGCTGGGCAACACACCGGCCGCCGTGGGCCGCCACGCGGAATGCCGCTCCGTATCGCCTGTGACCGTGCCCTCACACCCGGTCCTCACACCCGGTGGTCGGCGCGCTGACGTGAGCGTTGCCGAAGACGCATCCGGCACCGTGGATGTAGAGGTTCACCGGCAGCCTGCCTTCCGCACCCGCGGGCTTGACGGTCCGCGCACTATCGGCCGCACCGGGCCGGTGACCCTGGTCAGCCGCCGTAAGATCTTGTCGCCGCTGGGTGCTTCGCCCCAGGAGCGATGTCGGAGCGGTTCTGGCGCAGGTGATGCGAGGTAACAGGGGGCCGACGTGGGTGGGGCGGGGTTCGGGGTGCTGCTGCGGCAGTTGCGGTTGGAGGCATCGCTGACGATTGAGGCACTGGCGGAGGCATCGGGGGTCAGTGTCCGGGGGATCGGTGATCTGGAGCGCGGTCGGCGGGCGACTCCCCAGCGGAGGACGGTCGCCGCGTTGGCGGACGGGCTGGGGTTGGGCGAGCCGGCGCGGGAGCGGCTGCTGGCCGCCGCCCGGTCCGGTCGCAGCCCCCGCCACAGTCCGGCCGGCGTGCGTGCTTTCCCGCGCGGCATCGACGACTTCGTCGGCCGGGAAGCGGAACTGACTCAACTGGCGGCACTGGCCGACAGGGCGACCGCTGGGCAGCCGGTGGTGGCGGCGGTGTCCGGGCCGCCGGGAGCGGGCAAGACCACCTTTACGCTGCAGGCCGCCCGCGATCTGGCCGGGCGTTTCCCGGACGGGCAGCTGTTGCTGGACCTGCGTGGCTTGGACGACAGTCCGCCGGACACGGCCGAGCTCCTGCTGCGTGCGCTGAATGCGTTGGGCGTGGCCGACCGCGATCTCGCGAAGGCCGGCCTGCAGGGGCACCCGGAGCTGTACCGGAAGGTGCTGGCCGAGCGGCGCTGTCTTCTGGTGCTGGACAACGCCCGGGACGAGGCCCAGGTCCGCCCGCTGCTGCCGGGAGCGGGCGCGGGTATGGTGCTGATCACCAGCCGAAGGATGCTCACCGGCCTGGAGAGCGTCCACCGTCTGTCCATCGGCGAACTCTCCCCCATCGAAGCTGCCGACTTCCTGATCGCCCTGGTGGGACAGGAGCGCGTTAACGCGGACCCTGGCGCGCTGGCCGAGGTCGCCCACCGCTGCGGGCATCTGCCGCTGGCCCTGCGCGTGGCGGGCAACTGGCTGGCCACCCGCACCGGCTGGACGATGCGCCGCCTCGCCGACCGCCTCGCGCTGGAAGAACGCCGCCTGGACACGCTGACCGCCGGCGACCTCCGCCTCTCGGCGGCCTTCGACCTGTCCTACCGTCAGCTGACTCCCACCGCCGCACGCCTGTTCCGGCTGCTGTCCCTGGTCGACGGCCCCGACGTCAGCGCCGCCGGCGCCGCTCAGCTGACCGAGCAGCCGCTGTTCGACGCCGAGGACGCCCTCGAAGAACTCGTCGAGACCGGTCTGCTGGGCACCGACCAAGATCGCTACCGTCTGCACGACCTGCTGCGCCTGTACGCCCGCAGCCGGCTGCACGCCGAAGAGCCCCCCGAGAAGTGTGAGGCGGCCCGAGCGGCGCTGCACCGCTGGCTGCTGGAGACCACCGTCGTGGCCGGCCGCTGGTACGAACCCGATCACGGCGCCCCACCCCCCACCTGGCAGGGCACCGTCGACCTGTCCACGGCCGAGCACGCCCGCCAGTGGCTCCAGGCCGAAGGCGACAACTGGCTCGCCGCCCTGCGCACGGCCGCCACCGCGGGTGACCACGCGAGTGTCGTGGAGGTCGCCGAGGCCCTGCACTGGTTCTCCGACCAGTGGATCTACTGGGGACACTGGCCCGAGGTCTTCGCCACCGCCGCCCACTGCGCCCAAGCCCTCGGCGACCCCCTTCTGGAGGCCACCCACCTCAACTACCACGCCTGGGCCCTGCTGATATGCGAAGGCCGCCACCACGACAGCCTCGCCCGCGCGGCCCAGGCCCTGACCGCCGCCCAGCGCGCCGCAGACCTCCCCCAGCAGGGCTGGGCCCATTTCTACAGTGCCTGGACCCTCTCTCTGCTCGGCGACCACGCTGCCGCGACATATCACAACCGCGAGTCGGCCAGGCTCTTCGAGGCTGCCGGTGATCTCCACGGCACCCTCCAGGCCATGGGCAATGCAGGCTACAACCTCTCCGTCGCGGGCCGGCACGAGGAATCCATCGCGCAGCACCTGCGCACGCTCGCCTTCCTCGACCAGGTCGGCGACCGCATCGAACCGCATGTCGCCGATGCCGTTCGCTTGAACTTGGAGACGAGCATCGGCCTGTCTCACGCCCACTTCAAGAACTGGCCCGAGGCCATCGGGCACCTGCGGGCCGCCGTGAGCCTCGGGCGCGACAGCGGCAACGAAGGCCTGGAAAGCCGCACCCTGGTTTACCTCGGCAACACCCTGCTGGCCGCCGGGCACCACGACGAGGCCCGGGACGCCTTCAGCCAATGCATTGCCCTCGGGGCGGTAGCCGATCCCAACCGCCTCACCGAGGCCCGGGAACGCCTCGCCGGCCTCGACACCCACTGAGCGCCGCCTCGGGCCGCGCCCGGCTCGGTGGCCCGCCGCACGGATGAGGGGCCTGTCCAAGAAGGCGCCGGGCTGCAGCGGCAGCTCACGGACCTTCTCTGCCCGGTCGTACGCTCGATCTGGTTCGACCGGGGTCCTGGATCGGGTGGCAGCCCCGCTCCCGTCAGGCTTGATCACAAGCTGGGGGAGCGGGGCTCTCGTGGTTCAGTGCGTCAGCGCCTGGTCCAGCCACCTACGGATCTCGGGGGTCACCGGATCGGCCACGTCCGCGAACTCATCGTGCCTGGTCAGGTACTTCGCTACGTAGGGGCAGACCGCGACGACGCGCTTACCCACGTCACGGACATCGGTCAGGGCGCGCTGGACGAGCTGCGAGGCCAGGCCTTGTCCGGCGAACGCGTCGTCGATTTCCGTGTGGTAGAAGACTCGCTGGTCGCCGTGGTCCCGGTACGCGGTGAAGCCGGCCATGCGGCCGTCGACGTGAATCTCGTAGCGGTGCTTGTCGTCCACACGCTGGACGGTTGGTGTGCCGGCGGGTCGGGTCATGGTGAGCCTCTCAGGGAGCGTCGGGGTTCTTTCGGGGGGCGATGGTGGCGTTGGGGAGGGCGGGCGCGGGCAGGCAGTCACCGTCGTAACCGTCGACGTCGCCGAAACGGTCGGACCCGTCCTGCCACGCCTGTCTGGCCTCGGCGATGTCCTCGTGGCTACGGCCGATGAAGTTCCACCACATGACGATCTCTTCGCCGAACGGCGGGCCGCCCAGCAGGACGGCGCGGGCGGGCACGTCCGTGTCGTTCACCAGGGTCAGCGTGTCGTGCCCGGGGGAGAGGTAGCCCAGGTCCGCAGGGTGCAGGAGGGTACCGGCCATGTCGACTTCCCCCTGGTCGACCAGGAGACCGTGTTCGAAGGCCGGATCGACCGGGAGGGTGGTCGTCGAGTGCGGATCGAGGACGATCTCGGCACCGAGCAGCGGGGTGAACGTCGGCACCGGTGAGGTCCGGCCGACCAGACTCCCGAGGAAAACCCTCAGCGTGGAGCCGTGGCGCCGGAGCGGTGTCGGTACGTGGTGGCGGAAGGCACGGTCGGCATGCCGGTGCTCCCGTGGTAGTGCCACCCAGAGCTGGACGCCGTGCAGGATCCGCGTACGGGCGGTGGAGACCTCCGAGTGGCTGATGCCGCGTCCGCCGGTCATCAGGTTCAGTTCGCCGGGCCGCACGAAGGCGTGATTGCCCTGGCTGTCCCGGTGCTCGATCTCACCGCTGAACAGCCAACTGACCGTCTGCAGGCCGGTGTGCGGATGCGGGGCGACATCCATGCCCCCGGTCTCGGACACGTCGTCGGGACCGTAATGGTCCACGAAGCACCAGGCGCCGATCAGCGTCCTGGCCCGCTGCGGCAGTGTGCGCCGCACCCTCATCGCCCTCGGGCCGCCCAGGGGGACGTCCCGCGCGGTGAGGATCTCGACCTGCGGAGGGGGGCCACCGTGCTGATCGGTGGTGCCGAGTCGTCCGGCGGGCTTCGGCCCATGGTCGCTCATCGCGGTGCCTTTCCTTCTCGTCGGATGCCGTCATTCCCCGGCTCCGTGGCCACCACGGGCCCGGCGGTGGCGTCGAAGGCATGGGTGACCTCGGGTGTGGTGCCGTCCACGAGCAGTTCGCGCGCCTGTTCCTCGAAGCGGCGGTCATTGGCTGTGAGCCGGCTGTGGTGCTGGGCCAGGTGCTCCGCCCAGGAGGCGACCATGTAGGTCTCGACGAACCGGCCGGGATCAGCGCCGTCCTGGAACAACCCCCATGTCAGCGCTCCGGTGCGGCGTCGGGAACGGGCCACGTGCTCCATGCGCGCGGTGAAGGCGGCCCAGTTCTCCGGGGCGATCCGGTAGGTCACGGAGACGAGGACCGGTCCCTCGGCCGGTCCGGGTTCGAACATCAGATGCGGTACCGGCCAGTGGTCGGACGGGCTCGGATCCACACCATCCGACGCGTACAGGGGCCACCGGCGCACACTCAACGCGCCGGCGAGCAGCAGACCGGCACCGATCAGGAGAGAGACACCCAGGCCGAGGCCGTCGGACAGAGCGCCCCACACCGGTGCGGTCAGCGCCTGCCCGCCCTGAAACACCACCAGGTAGACGGCGAGTCCCCGGCCCCTGACCCAGCCGGGCAGCCGCTGCTGCAGGGCCGCGTTGAGGGTGGACAGCACGCCGATCCAGGCGAGACCCGCGGGCAACAGTGCGGCGCCCGCGAGCCAGGGCTGGCGGACCGTCGCCAGGATCACCAGCGTCCCGGCGAAGACCACCGCACCCGCCGCCAGGGTGCCGTTCGCCCCCAGCCTGCGCCGGATCGCCGGCAGGGCGACGGCGCCGCCCACCGCACCGGCCCCGACAACGCCGAGGAGCAGCCCGTACCCGCCCGAGCCCAGCCCCAGCGAACGGCTGGCGACGAGCGGCAGCAGCGACCAGAGTGCCGCTCCGCCCGGGATGAACAGGGCCGTGCGCAGCAGGACCCGGCGGACGCCGGGAGCGTGCCAGACGTAGCGTCTGCCGGCCTGCACGGCGGCCAGGAGCCCCTCGCTGTGAGCGGTGGTCCGGGGCGTCGTCGGCCGTCGCCACAGCAGGAGCACCGCCGCGATGCCCAGATAGGACAGGGCATTGAAGGCGAAGACCCAGCCTGCGCCCGCCGCGGCGACCACCGCGCCGCCGAGGGCGGGGCCCACGGCGCGGGCCAGGTTCATGTTCACGGCCCCCAGCGCCGCCGCCTGACCCAGTTGTTCGCGCTTCACCAGATCCGGCTGGATGGCCTGCCAGGCGGGACCCATCAGCGCGGTACCGCACCCGAGCAGGAAGGTGAGGACCAAGAGGGCAGTCGGGGTGAGTGCATCCTGGAACGCGAGCACCGTCAGCACGGTGGCGACGGAGAGCATGGAGAACTGTGCGGCCAGGAGCATCTTGCGGCGGTCGTATCGGTCGGCCAGGACCCCGGAGGGCAGGGCGAGCAGGACGACCGGCAGGCTGGACGCGGTCTGCACGAGCGTCACCAGGGACGCGCTGTGCCCGACGAGCAGCCACTGGGCGCCGACCGTCTGCATCCAGGTGCCGGTGTTCGACACCAGCTGCGCGATCCACAGCGCGCGGAAGACGCGCGCCGCTAGCGGCGCCCAGGCCGACTCCTCCGTGGTCCTCATGAGGGGGGCCTGGTCCAGGCGGGGGCGGAGGCGGACAGGCGGTGTGTGGCTGCTGAGGT
>NZ_BMWA01000034.1 GCF_014650995.1 Streptomyces viridiviolaceus | reverse complement strand
CGGCCCCGATACCCACGGTGCGGCCCACACCGGTGACCAGGGCGACCGGGCGGGTGGCGGGAGTCGTCCGGCCGGGGTCGGGGTGGTCTTGATCTTGATCGGCGCTCGTCGTCACGGTCTCGGATCTTCCCTGGCCGACGCTGAAGCGTCAAACGCTTTTGCCGTGACCAGCGAGGCCCGGCTCGGACGGTTCCGCCTTCGACGGCCTGCGCCTCATGCGGCCTGCCGGTGGGAGCCGCACGACCGGGCTCCCACCGCGATACCCCAGTGGCCGCGTGCACGAGACGACATCACCGACAGGCGACGTCCACGGCCACCGGCATCACCCGCCCAGGGTTCAGCGCACGGCGAGTACGGTCTTGGCCGGGGCCCTTCGCTGTTCCAGAGCGCGGTGCGCGTCGGCGGCCTGCTCCAGCGGCAGCACGGCCGGTGCCGGCTCCCGCAGGACGTCACGGTGCGTCAGGCCGACCACCGCCGACAGCGCCGCGGCGACGCGGTCGGGCACGAGGTGCGCCACTCCGCCCAAACTGAGGCCGAGCACTTGCCTGCTGCCCAGCCACGCCGAGTCGGTCGACACCGGGTGCTCGTGGCCGCTGGCGTTGCCGAGCACGACCAACCGGCCGAAGGGGGCGAGCAGTTCGTAGGCGCGCCTGCTCAGCTCACCGCCGACGGGGTCGACGACGACGTCCACCTCCCCACTTCCGATGCTGCCGAGGTCGTCGCTGCGGACGGTGTGCGTCCACGGGCCGGTGGCGGACGGCCGGCCCGGGGTGCGGCCGAAGACACCGGTCACGGTGCGTGCCGGGTGGCCGGCGGCGATGCGTCCGGCGATGCTGCCCAGACCGCCGCTGGCGCCGAGCACGAGGACGTTGTCGTGCACGCCGAGCCGGGCCAGGTCGTGCAGGGCGAGCCAGGCGGTGACGCCGTTGACCAGGACGGCGGCCATGCGCGCCAGGTCGGCGTCGTCGGGCAGGCGGGTCGCCATCGCGGCGTGCGCCACGGCGACCTCGGCGTAGCCGCCCGCCCGCATGCCCCGGCCGAAGTCGTTCAGCAGCGCGGCCACCGGCTGCCCGGGCCGGAAGCCGACCACATCGGGTCCGACCTCGCGTACGTGACCGGTGACCTCGATCCCCGGCGTGAACGGCGTCGGCACCCCGAAGGCACCCGAGCGGAACAGGGTGTCCACGAAGCCGACGCCCGCGTACGCGACGTCGATCGCCAACTCGCCCGGTCCCGGTGAGGGCTCCGGCACCTCCGCGAGTTGAAGGGATTCCACCGGTCCAGGGGTCTTGACGACCACAGCGCGCATCATGCTCCTCCCGCGTCGGCCCATCCGACAGCCGCATCAACAGGGGCAGTCCTGCCCGCATTCCGCTGCGGAACCGATACCCGGCATCCATGGCCGCTCCCAGTGGCCGACGGTGGGTCACGGAACGTGTGATGCACCGTGGTCCCGGCCTGGCCCCGACTCGGGCCGCGCTCCCGGGGCGTCCGGAACCGCGGCCCGAGCAAGGTCAGGACCGGTGCGAGCGGGCCCGGTCCGCGAGCACCTTGATGGAGGCCAGGGCGATGAGTGACAGCGCGACGATGTAGCCGGAGACGGCCATCGAGGTCCCCGTCGCCTCCAGGAGCAGCACCATCATGAAGGGCGCGAGCCCTCCGCCGCCGACGGCCGCGATCTGGTAGCCGAGGGAGGCACCGGTGTAGCGCATCTCGGGCGTGAACAGCTCGGCGAACAGGGCGGCCTGGGGCCCATACATGATGCTGAGGAAGCAGCTGGCGACGAAGGTGCCGACGGCCAGCCACAGCAGCGAGCCGGTGTCGATCAGAAGGAACAGCGGTACGGCCCACAGGGCGATGCCGACCGCGCCGAGCGCGTAGATCCGGATGCGGCCGATCCGGTCGGACAGCGCGGCGGAGGCCGGGATCAGCACGAGCTGGGTGAGGCTGACGCAGAGCGAGACGGCGAGCACCGGACCGCGTTCCATGTCCAGTTCGCGGGTGGTGTAGTCGAGTACTCCGGTGATGAGGATGTAGAAGGTCGCGGTGTTCACGGCGAAGGACCCACCGGCCAGCAGCACCGTACCGAGGTGGCCGCGCAGGATCGTGCGCAGCGGGGAGGTGCGCTCGGTGTGCTCCTTCTCGGCCAAGGCGCGTTCGGCCTCGCGGAACTCCGGGGTCTCCTCGACGCGGGTGTGGATGTACCACGCCAGGCCGAGGACGAGGAGGCCGACCAGGAACGGCACCCGCCAGCCCCAGGCTTCGAACGCCGATTCGGAGGTGAGCGCGCCGGCCAGCAGGAAGACGCTGTTGGCGGTCACCACGCCGATGGGGACGCCGAGCTGGACGACACTGCCGTACACACCGCGCTTGCCCTCGGGGGCGTACTCGGTGGCGAGCAGCATCGCCCCGCCCCACTGGGCGCCGACCGCGACGCCCTGGGCGATACGGAGGAGGACCAGCAGGACCGGGGCGGCGACGCCGATCGTGTCGTACGTCGGGAGCAGGCCGATGCCGGTGGTGGCCAGGCCCATCAGGGTGAGGGCGAGGACCAGCATCGGCTTGCGGCCCTTCTTGTCACCGAGCTGGCCGGCGACGATGCCGCCGAGGGGGCGGGCCAGGAAGCCGACGGCGAAGGTGGCGAAGGCCGCCATGACCCCGGCGGCGGGGCTGCCGGCCGGGAAGTACAGGTCGCCGAGGACGAGGGCGGCGGCGATGCCGAAGACGAAGTAGTCGTACCACTCCACGGCCGAGGCGAGGGCGGCGGCCGTGGCCACACGGCGGCGGTTGGGGGCGGAAGGGGCAGTGGTGGGGACGGGCTGAGCGGACGGGGCTGTGTCCATGCGTACACGCTCCGGTGGGTGCGAGGGGGGACGTTCCCCGGGAACGTACTGACCGGACGGTATGTGGTCAATGGTCGTGCACGAGGTTTGCCGGACGGGTGGGGTGCCAGGTGCCAGGACCCTGCCCGGCGCCTCGGAAATTGCCAGGGCCACCCTCTCCCCACCAGGACGGCACCAGCTACGCACGCTGTCGTAGTCCGCCGCGGCAACTGCCCGGCCGAATGCCCGACCTTCGGCGCCACGCTCGGAATGGATCGGTCCGGCTCGGTCGTTGATGTTGCACATGACTTCCGCACGCAAACTGGGCACGTCCGATCTCGAGGTCTTCCCGCTCGCCCTCGGCGGCAACGTCTTCGGCTGGACCGCCGACGAGGAGCAGTCCTTCGCCGTCCTGGACGCGTACACGGCCGCCGGCGGCAACTTCGTCGACACCGCCGACTCCTACTCGGCGTGGGTCGAGGGCAACCGGGGCGGCGAGTCCGAGACCGTCATCGGCAAGTGGATCAAGGAACGCGGCAACCGCTCCGACGTGGTCATCGCCACCAAGGTCAGCCAGCACCCCGAGTTCCAGGGCCTGACAGCCGCCAACATCAAGGCCGCTGCCGACGCATCACTGCGGCGCCTGGGCACCGACCACATCGACCTGTACTACACCCACTACGACAAGCCGGACGTGCCGGTGGAGGAGATCATCGGCGCGTTGGACGAGCTGGTGAAGGCGGGCAAGGTCCGCCACATCGGCGCTTCCAACATCTCCGCAGAGCGCCTGCAGGCCTCCCTGGACTTCTCCGAGCGCGAGGGACTGGCCCGCTACGTGGCGCTCCAGCCCCACTACAACCTGGTCTCCCGCGACACCTACGAGGGTGAGCTGCAGCGCGTCGCCGAGCGGTCCGGCCTCGCCGCGGTCCCGTACTATGCGCTGGCCTCCGGCTTCCTGACCGGCAAGTACCGGCCGGGCACGACGGTGGAGAGCCCGCGGGCGGGGGGCGCCGCCGCGCACCTGAGGTCCGAGCGGGGACAGAAGGTCCTTTCCGCCCTGGACCAGGTCGCGCGGGCGCATGACGCCGAGGTCGCCTCCGTGGCCCTCGCCTGGCTCGCGGCCCGACCGACGGTCGCCGCCCCGATCGCCTCCGCCAGGACGGTCGACCAGCTCCCGGCCCTGCTGAAGATGACGGAGCTGCGCCTCACGGACGACGAGCTCGACAGCCTCACCGAAGCCTCCGCCTGACGGCCGTCGCGTTCTCTCGTACGGCGGTGGCACGCCCACATGGCAAGGCCGGCCACCGCCGTGCCCGTCGGGCCTGCGCCGGCGGAGTTGTGGGGCACGTGTGCTCGGCCCTGGTGTCGCGGCGGTCGAGGAAGGGGTGCGTCCGGCTCGGGGTCTGGCCGCGGAGGGCGGGATCTCGCGCGAGCCCCGCTTGACCTTGACACGGTGACAAGGTCTTCACTGTGGCCGAGGAGGTGGTCCGACGACCATGCCGAAACAGGACACGGACACGGACACGATGCGGGTTCTCCAGGGGCTGGAGGACAGCCGCTCGTCAGTGCGGCTGCGGGCAGCGCTGGTGGTCGGCACGACACCTGACCCGCGGTTCGTCGGCAAGCTCGTGGAACGGTGCGCGATCGAACCCGAGTTCTACGTGCGCGAAATGCTGACGTGGGCACTCACCCGCCACGCACCGTCTTCGACGGTTCCGGAGCTTGTCGACGAAGTCCGCTCCGAGCGTGCGCAGGCACGAAGCCAGGCGTTGCACACGCTGTCCAAGATCGGGGACCGGCAGGCATGGTCGGCGATCACGCGGGCGCTGCTGACCGACTCCGACGACGAGGTGGCGAGAAGCGCCTGGCGAGCTGCGGTCGCACTCGTGCCGGAAGGTGAAGAAGCCGAGTTGGCCGCCGTGTTGGCGACACAGCTCGGGCGCGGCGAACGTGAGACACAGCTGAGCCTCAGCCGGGCGCTCGTCGCTCTCGGCGAGGTGGTCACGCCGACCCTGCGCGCCGCCATGACGGCTCTCGACCCTCGCGTGCGTCAGCACGCGCTCGCCACGGAGCGCCTGCTGCGCGATCCGGATGCCGGATTCGAGTTCGCGATCGAGGAGGCGAAGCGCATCGTAGCCCTCGGCAGGAACAGCGAGGAGGGGTGACCGGCCATGCTGATCGGTGATGTGGCACGACGGTCCGGGGTCAGCGCCCGCATGCTCAGGCATTACGACTCGCTCGGCCTGGTCCGGCCGACGGGTCGTACCGGCGCCGGCTATCGCGAGTACTCGAGCGAGGACATCCGGAGGATCTTCCATATCGAGAGCCTGCGGTCTCTGGGGCTGTCGCTGCGCGAAGTCGGGCGCGCACTCGACGACCCCGACTTCGCGCCCTCGGAGCTCGTCGACGACCTCATCCGCCAGACGCGAGAACGCATCGCAGCGGAAACGGAACTGCTGACGCGTCTGCGTCGGATCGGTGCCGCTGAACCCGCCGGCTGGCAGGAGGTCCTCCAGATCGTGGCGCTCCTCCACGCGTTGGGCTCGAAGAGTGCCGGGACGCGCCAGCGCGCGGCCTTGTCCTCGGTCGAGGAGGTTCCGGTGCCGGCGGAAGCACTGGCCGAGGCGGTGCTGAGCGAGGCGGACCCCAACGTTGCCGGTGCCCTTCGATGGGCTTTGGCGCAATCGGGCGGTGGCGGACTGGCACTGCTGGCGGAGGGCCTCGGCGCACCGGTGGCCGAGGTGCGGAGACGTGCCGTCCAGGCCATCGCCGAGATTCCTGAAGATGAGGCGACCGCAGTGCTGCATGACGCCCTGAGGAACCCCGACATCGTCGTCCGCAGGTATGCGGCTCTCGCGCTCGGACCGCGTGGGGCGGCCGACGCGATCCCCACCCTCATCGACATGATCGTCGAGGAGGCCAATGACGTCGATGCAGCCGATGCACTGAGCACGCTGGCAAGTCGTCCCGCGTTGGCCGATCAGATCGCCACCGGGCTCATCGACTGCCTCACCCACGGCGCCGTCGAACCGTCCGCACGGCGACGGCTGACACAGGCGCTCGCGGACATCCCGGGGACCACCCCGACCCGTGCGCTCGAAGATCTGTCGCGTGACGAGGACCGTGCCGTTGCGCTGACCGCCACGTACATTCTCGAACTGCGCAACGGGCGATGACGGATCTGTCCTGGGTGCTGTGTGCGTGAACGAGGAGATGCCTGATGGCAGAGACACGCCAACGCAGCACCGCCGGGTCCCCCCGGGAAGCACGGCGGCAGGTGGCCGACTCTGCGCTCGGCCACCTGCCGCTCGTCGTCCTCGTCTGCGCTGCCCGCGCCGACCGGGTTCGCCGGTGACCCGAGTGAACAGCCGCGCGGACCGAGGCGACAGGGGCTTCAGCAGCCGCCGCAGTTGTAGTACAGGACGTCCCAGTGGTTGCCCTCGTCGGCGTAGATGTTGCCGGAGCCGGACCGGTACTGGGCGGCGCCGTCCCCGCGCAGACCGATGTAGGTGAAGTTGTTCTTGATGTAGTTGCCGATGCAGGTGGTCTTGCTGTAGTCGAGCTTGTAGCCGTTCCAGTGCGAGTACGTTCCCGAGGCGTGCCCGGTCTCGGTCCCGCCGGTGATGTTCAGCGCGCAGCCGCTGGCCCGCTTGAGGGTCTGGGCGCCCTGTGCGGTGGCGAGGTTCAGCTGCTCGAACGACGTACAGGTGGCGTTGTTGCGGTCGGAGCAGCCGCCGGACGACGACCAGGTGATGCCGACCGAGCTGAACATCGAGGTGGCGGTGGCGTGGCTGATCTTGGTCACGGTGACGGCGGCGGACGCGGCACCGGAGCCACCCACGACGACGGCGCCGGGGGCCACGATCAGGGCGAGCGTGGCGAGGACCGAGCGGACCCTCGGTGCTCTTCGGGAAGAAGTGGAGGCACGGCGCCGGGACTTCAGGGCGTTCATGCAGACCCTCCATGGGGGGAAGTCACGATGAAGGTGGGGCGACTGTTCAGGAGGTGCCCACAGATAGTGCCCGAGTTCTACGCGTGTCCGCCAGAGGGCCCGCCATACGACGGCGCCTCCCTGCGGCCGGCCCGTTCTCAGCGGCATGTTCACAGTGGCATCACACGCCCTGGCCCGCTCATGCCGATCTTGTGCAGCTTTGCAGTCGACGGCATGGAACCCGGACGAGCCCACCCATCTCGCTGCGCAGCATCCTTCGGCTCCGTGATAACACGGAGTGACCAGACAGAGAGGGGCTACGACTTCATGGGTATCTTCAGCCGCCGCCAGACCGCCGTCATCGAGCCGACGTCGGCTGCCGGTACCCGCACCCCCGCCGCGGACGGCACGACCGCCGGGGCCGCGTTGGACCCGGCACTTCGAGCGCTGACCGGGCGATGGACTGTCGACCGCCCGCACAGCCGCATCGGATTCTCCGTCCGGCACGCGATGGTGACGACGGTTCGGGGTGCTTTCACCGACTACGACAGCACACTGTACTTCGACGGGGCGCGGCCCTCGGAGTCGCGGGCTGAACTCGTCATCAGGGTCGCCAGCGTCGACACGGGCGTGGAACAGCGGGACGCGCACCTCATCGGCGCCGACTTCTTCGACGTACGGCGCTACCCGGAGATGGTGTTCCGCAGCACATCCACCATCCATGAGGGCGGGGAGACCTTCCGCATGACGGGAGATCTGACCATCCGTGACGTCACCCGGCCCGTCGACCTGCAACTCGACTACCTCGGCTCGGTCATGGATCCGTTCGGCTACGAGCGAGCCGGCTTCGACGGCACCACCACCATCGACCGCACCGAGTGGGGCCTGGTCTACAACCAGCGCCTCAAGGCGGGCGGCACCATGGTGAGCGAAAAGGTCCGGCTGCAGTTCGACATCTCCGCGATCCGAGCCACGTCATAGCCGCCCCGGTCACTCCGCCACATGCCTCACGCCCCTGCCTGTCGCCGCGGGGGGCCACATCGTTCACCTGCTGTGCACGATGAATCACCCAGTGGGATCACGCGGCTTGCGGGATCGCGGCGCGCGAGCACCGGTCACTTCGCGCAGGCGCCATCTCATGATCTGCGGAACAATGGGGGTTTCTCCGCTGCTGCACGCCAAGCTTCCCCGGCAAGTGGCCAGACCGGAAGGAGCAGCATGAGGAAGAGCAGATGGGCCACCGTGGTCGCAGCGCTGTGCACCACCGCAACACTCGGCCTGGTGGTGCCGCATCCAGCCGTGGCCGCCCCCGATCCCTGTTCCTACGTGTCACCGACTCATCGGCCCCTCCTCACGTACGGTGACAACGGTGCGGCAGTCCAGCAGGCCCAGTGCCTGAGCAACGTCTGGGGAGGCGAGCCGCCCAAGCTGGCCGTCGACGGAGACTTCGACTCCGCCACCTTGGAGAAGATCCAGTGGATCCAGATCTGCCACGGCCTGCCGCCGAACGGCGTCATCGAGGGCCGCACATGGCAGGTGCTCGAGCACCCGGCACTGGATTGCTACCACCCCTATCCGCCCTGAGCACCCCTCGCCCGTTCGAGCGGCCGGGTCGGGACGGATCACCCAGGGGCGAGTGGGGACGGTGGCGGATCAAGCCACTGAGGCGGTGGTTCCGCCATGCCGACGACGTGCCCGTCCACGACCTGTATGTGTGCCGCCCACCCCAGCGCTGCGAGGGCGCCGGTGAGCGTCGGGGCGTCGTGGAACACTTTGACGATGCGGTACTGACTGCCGTCGTCGAGTCGGCGCAGCACCGTGGGAACGGGCTCCGCGGCGATGCCTTCCTCGCCTGCGGCCGCGGCGGGGCCGTCGTCGACGAAGACCGCCTTGCCGCCCGGTGCGAGCATGGCGGAGACGGCGTCCCAGAAGGCGGGCAACCGCGTCGGCGGGACATGGGAGAGCCAGAAAGCGAAGAACACCGTGTCGTAGCGCTGCGTCGGCCGCCAGTCGAACACGTCGGCCAGGAGGAACTGCACGTTGGAGGATGCGGTACGTGCACGCGCGATGGTCAGCGCCTCCAGGGACGCGTCGACAGCCGTCACCGCATGCGCTCGGGCGGCCAGCAGCGAGGTCCACTGGCCCGTTCCGCAGGCCAGTTCCAGTACGTCCCCGCCGACCGGGAGGTCATCGACCATGGCCAGCAACCGCTGCAGGTCGTCGCGTTGTGCGTAGGGCCGGTCGTACTCAGCCGCTCCTGCGCGGTAGTAGGCGATCTGTTGCGCCAACAGGGCATCGTCGTCACTGTTCATGACCAGAAGGGTCAGGTCTGCCCGTAGGGCAGGGTCAACCTCCGAAGCACTGAACGGGCTCGTCGTCCGATCCTCCGGGCACACCGGGTCGACGGCCAGCTCGGCACCTCCCCGTAACGCATCAGAGGCAGGGACTTGAACCCCCCGAAAGCCTCGCCGATCGCGTCGTACTGCTGCACGCTCATGTGCCGCCCCGGCAGGGAGTTCAAGCGGCGCGGCGCCGCGGATGTCCTCGGAGTCGACATCTCCGTCGAGATGATCGCCGCCGCACGGGAGAGCGAGCGGCGCGAGTCGCTGGGGGTGCTCTACGAGGTCGGTGACGTGGCCGAGCTGGGGCCTCTCGGCCGGCGCTTCGACATCGCGCTGGCAGTGCAGTGCCTCACTACGCGGAGGACATCGCGTCGATGGAGCGGATGTGCCGCAACGTGCACCGGAGCCTGGTGCCGGGCGGCGAGTTCTTCGTGCTCGCCCAGAGGCCCGACTACCGGTTCGACAACCGGTCCCTGGACACGTACGGGTTCCGCTGCGAGCCGACCGGCGAGGAGGTCGAGACGGGTCCCCGGGTGCGGGTCACGGCCCTGCTCGACCCGCAGCCGATCAGCATCGTCACCACGGCCCCGCGCCGCGAGGTCTACGAGAGGTGTCTGCGGGCGAGCGGGTTCAGCGAGGTGGAGTGGGTGCCGCTGCACGTGTCCGAGGCCGGCGTCCGTGAGTTCGGCGAGGACTTCTGGGCGGACCTCCTCGCGAACCCGCCGCTGGAGATGCTGCGCTGCCGCGCCTGACCGGCCGATCGGCCGGCCTCGAAGCAGGCTGGGGAGCGACCAAGTGCGCCGGCGCCGGGACGCCGGGGTGCTCCTCAGCCTGCCGGGCGGGGGCCCGTGTCTCGGGGAGGCGACTCACCCGGCGGTGCAGGCCGTACCCCGGAGCCGGCACCCCCTCGGTGGCCCGCCGGTCCGCCCGGACGCCCCAACTGGCGCACGACGACCACCGCGACCTCGGTCGGCGGCGTCGGCTGCGGTCGCTCTGGCCGGCGTCACCTCCGCTGGGCCCGGTCCGCTGCCTCGTGGTCCGCGGCACCGACCGCCATCACGATCCGGGACCGGCTGTGCAGGCGCAATGAGACGGTGACGAGGGCGATCGCGGCCAGGGTCATCGCCGCGCCCGCCCAGGCCGTGGCAGCGAAGCCCAGGCCCGCGTCGATCACCGTGCCGCCGAGCCAAGGACCGCCGGTGTTCCCCAGATTGAACGCGGCGGTCGTCGTCGCGCCCGCGAGCGTGGGAGCGGCGCCAGCCACGTTGAACATGCGCGCGTTGAGTGCCGGGGCCGTGTAGAACGCGGATACGCCGAGCAGGAACGACAGAGCGATCACGACGGCCGGGCTCGACGCGAAGACCGCCAGGGCCACCAGGAGCACGGTCGAGGCGGTGATGCCGGAGAGCAGCACGCCGAAGAGGTGCGCGTCGGCGATCCGGCCGCCGATGGTCGTACCGACCAGCGCTCCGATGCCGAACAGCGCAAGCACCATGGGCACCCAGCCGTCCTGGAGTCCCGCCACGTCCGTGAGGAGCGGCGCCAGGTACGAAAAGGCACAGAACACGCCGCCCGCCGCGAGTGCGGTCACCGTGATGGACAGCCACACCTGGCGGTCACGGTAGATCGACAGCTCGCTCTTCAACCTGGGCTGCCGCTCGGGCAGCGGGATGCGCGGGATCAGTGCCACCACCCCGACGAGCGCGATCGCGGACGCCGCACCCACGGCCCAGAACGCGGACCGCCAACCCAGGTGCTCGCCGAGGAACGCTCCCGCCGGGACACCGAGGACGTTGGCGATCGACAGTCCACCGATCATCACCGCCATCGCGCGGGCCCGCGCGTTCGTCGGCACCATGGCGATGGCGACCGCCGCACCGACCGCCCAGAACCCGGCGCACGCCAGCGCGCTGACGACGCGTGAGGCGAAGAGGATCTCGTACGTCGGTGCCAGTGCGCCCGCCACCTGACCCAGGCCGAACACCGAGATCAGCGTGACCAGCGTGGTCTTCCGCGGCAGCCGCAGCGTCGCGACCGCGAGCAGGGGCGCACCGACCACCATGCCGACCGCGAACGCCGAAATAAGCAACCCGGCCTGCGGGATCGACACCCCCACGTCCTCCGCGATGGGCGGAAGCAGCCCGGAGAGCATGAACTCACTGGTGCCGAGGGCGAACACGGACAGGCCGAGTATGTAGACGGCGACCGGCATACGGGGTGCCGACTGCACGGAAGGATTGGGCATGAACGGTGTCAACGACCCCCCTCTTCCTGCCATTCCCTCACCGGCCGACATCTCACGATGCGGGCGCCGGTCATCTGGCGGTGTCGGCTCTCCACGCCCGAGCGCTCACCGCCGGTGCCGATCTGTGGCCGCCCCCTAGCGGGCCGCGACGGGGGCCTGCGCGGAGCGGTGGTGCAGCCGGGCCGCCAGTACCGCGACGTCGTCCTCCGCGTGCCGGGCGTCGAGGCGGGTGAGCACCATGTCGAGGAGGTCCTCGACAGCCGAGGCGGCGCCGAGGTCGAGGTGGGCGAGTCGGTCCAGGGACTGGTCGATGTCCTCGCCGCGGCGCTCGACGAGCCCGTCGGTGAAGAGGAGCAGTGTCTGGTCGGAGTCGAGCCGGTAGGTGGCCCGCTCGTAGCCGCCCAGGCCGGTCCCCAGAGGTGGACCGACCGGCACCGGCAGCAATGAGGTACGGCCGTGCCTCTCGACCACTGCCGGCGGCAGGTGGCCGGCGCTGGCGCAGGTCACCTGGCCGCGATTGGGATCGATCTGCGCTATGAGGCAGGTGGCCGGCCTGCGCTCCGGCTCATTGGAGGCGAGGTCGTCGAGCTGACGCAGAATGCGGTGCGGTGGCAGGTCGGAGGAGGCGGTGTAGCGAAGGGAGGAGCGGTAGGCGTTCATGTCGACGGCGGCCTCCAGACCGTGTCCCATGACGTCGCCGACGACGAGCAGCGTACGGCCGAAGTGGAGCCGCACCGTCTCGCACCAGTCTCCGCCGATCAGGGTGTTCTGCCCGACGGGGAGATAGCGGATGGCCACGTCCAGATTGGGATGGGGCCGACCCGGCTCCGACAGCAGAGCACGCTGCAGCTTGCCCACCATGCCGCTCACCGCGTCGTACTCGCGGGCGTGCCGTACATGGGAGGCGGCCGTGGCGGCGAGAAGGGCCACGGCTTCGACCTCCGCCTGGGTGAAGGTCGCCTCCTCCCGGCCGCTCACCAGCACGCCGTAGCGCTGGCCGCTGGCGGTGATCAGCGGCACGCACAGTACGCGCCGGCCGTTCCCGAGCACCGGACGGGATCCGCCCTCGCCTCGGCCCGGGGCCTGGGCGGCGGCCCACCCGGGGGCGGGCAACTCCGCGGGGTTGCCGACGACGGCCTCGTACCGCGGGCCGGCTTCGCCGCCGATGTCCAGCACGGCCGCCGCACCCCCGACCAGCCTGGCGACCTCCCGGGTGAGCTCCGCGCACGTGGCGTCCTCGTCGAGCGTGGTGCCGATCCGCACCGCCGCGCGCAACGCGCTCAGCCGGGACGGTGCGTCGGCGTCCGCCGCAGCGTCGCCGCCGGGCTCAGCCGCACCTGCCAGCGCCGGTCCGGGATGCGACTCGTGCCATCTCGCCACACCCACCACCCTATGCATGCGGCAACGGGCATGGGTAACACAAACGTTTCACAGGGCCGAACAAGCAGGTCTGTACCCGCACCGAGGCACGGCACGGCCGACGGGCAGGGCCCCGGCGCTGCCGGACTGCTCCGGTCGGCGGCGGATGCGTCACCGAAGGCTTCGGCGCAGCAGTCTGCGCATCCGGCGGAGCGGACGCGCGGGCCCGCGGAGCCGGGTGCGGTCCGCTCCGCCCAGAGGGGAGTCCGGCATCGGATACCGGCGTCCGGCGATCTCCAGCACGCACGTGGCGGTGTGGCCGGCGGCATCGCCGATGCGGAGAGTCACGTCGAACGGCTGGGGCGGGTCACCGGGCAGCTCGGCGGCGAGCGCGACCGTGTGCCTGCGGTGTCCCGCCGGTGTGCGCTGGTAGCCGACCGTCTTGCCGTCCACGAGCAGCTCGGTCTCGCGCGTCGCATGGCGTGTCTGCACGGTCACTGAGTGACCGGCCACATCCAGGTGGAAGCGGTGGGCACGGGTCACGGCACACCTCCCAGGCGTGCGAGGGCGGCACTGTTATCAGCGTAAGCGGGACAGGGCACCGGAACGGCAGGTGCGAGGACGGCGCACTGCGTCCCATGCCGTCCGACCACTGGCCCTTCCCGGGCGTGCGGCCGACCGGTGACCCGTGTCGGCTGTCATGCCGTCAGGACGGGCGCGGCCGCTCGCCCACCCCGGCGTGTCGGATCTGCTCCGGCTCGCTGCCGCGCAGGGGCAGGGCAGAGCCGTCACATGGCTTCGTCGCTCCATTGCTCGAGCAGGGCCTCACCCAGGTCCCCGCCGGTATCCGCCGCCCTCTCGTGGAGTGCCTGTTCCGTCCAGATGACCTTGCCGCGGGCGGTGTAGCGAGTGCCCCAACGCTGTGCGGACCGGGCGATGAGGAACAGGCCCCGGCCGCCCTCGTCCGTCGTGGCCGCCCGCCGCAGGTGGGGTGAGGTACTGGAGCCGTCGGCGACCTCGCAGATCAGGGCCCGGTCGTACAGCAGACGGACGGTGATGGGCGGGGCACCGTAGCGGATGGCGTTGGTGATCAATTCGCTCAGGATCAGCTCGGTCGTGAAGGCGATCCCCTCCAGCCCCCAGGCATGGAGTCGCCGTCCGCACGCGGCGCGCACCGGTGCCACCGCCGCCGGGTCCGAGGGCACCTCCCAGTGGGCGATCCGAGCCGGGTCCAGCAGGCGGGTGCGGGCCACGAGCAGGGCGATGTCGTCCCTGGGCCGGGCGGGCACCAGGGCGTCGAAGACGGCCCGGCAGGTCTGATCCGGGCTGCGGTCCGGGTGGCCGGCCAGCGTGTCCCGGAGGAGACCGAGGCCGAGGTCGATGTCGCGGCCCCGGTCCTCGATGAGCCCGTCGGTGTGCAGGACCAGCAGGCTTCCCTCGGCCAGCCGCAGCTCGGCGGTCTCGAAGGGCTCCGCGCCGCCCAGGCCCAGGGGCGGGGAGGCGGGCACGTCCGGGAAGTCCACGGTGCCGTCGGGGCGGACCAGCGCGGGCCCGAGGTGACCGGCCCGCGCGAGGACTGCTCGGCCGGAGGCGGGATCGTAGATGGCATACAGGCAGGTGGCGCCGGTGACGCCCTGGCCGCCCTCCTCGCCCGCTTCGTCGGCGTCGATGTGGGTGACCAGCTCGTCGAGGCGGCTCAGCAGCTCGTCCGGCGCCAGGTCGAGCGAGGACAGATTGTGCACGGCGGTGCGCAGGCGGCCCATGGTGGCCGCCGCGTGCAGACCGTGGCCGACCACATCGCCCACGACCATGGCCACGCGGGTGCCGGGCAGCGGGATGACGTCGAACCAGTCGCCGCCCACTCCGCCCGCCTCGGCGGGCAGGTAGCGGTAGGCGGCGTCCACCGCGGACTGCTCCGGCAGGCCGCGGGGCAGCAGGCTGCGCTGCAGGGTGACGGCCGTGGCGTGCTCGCGGGTGAACCGGCGTGCGTTGTCGATGCACACCGCCGCCCGGGCCGCCAGCTCCTCGGCGAACGACAGATCTTCGTCCGTGAAGGGCTCGGGGGTCTCCGCCCGCCAGAAGTTCGCGATGCCGAGCACCACGCCCCGGGCCCGCAGCGGCACCGTGATCAGCGAATGGGCGCCGTGGTCCAGGATCCTCGCCGCGCGTTCGGGGCCGTGGGTCCACCGGCGCTGCTCGGCTGCCAGATCCGCGACGAGCACACCGCGGCCGGTGTCCATGGCCGAGCCCTGCAGCGTCATGGGCACGGACGTGGGCAACTCCCCCACCGGGTGGAGCGGCATGTCGCCCTTGGTCCCGCGACCGGCGACACGGCGCATCCGCGTGCTCGCCCCGGCCGGCTCCTCGCCGCGCAGAACGGGGTCCAGCAGGTCGACGGTGACGGCGTCGGCGAATCGTGGGACGGCCACCTCGGCCAGCTCCTGCGCGGTGCGCATCAGATCGAGGGTGGTGCCGATCCGCATTCCGGCCTGGTACAGCAGCCGCAGCCGGGTGCGCGCCCCCTCCGCCCGGCCGGCCAGCGCCCGCAACTCGGTGGTGTCCCGCAGCGTCACCACGCTGCCCCCGGGCCCGCCCTCGCGGTCCGTGTGCCGGACGTTGACCGCCAGCAGCCGGTCCCGGGCCAGGTGCACCTCATCGGTGGCCACCCGCCCCGAGGACAGCAGCTCGGCCAGGCTCGCGTCCAGGCCGAGGTCGCCGACGTGGCGTTCCTCCGCGTCCACCGGCAGCCGCAGCAGCCGCCGTGCCTCGTCGTTGACCAGCAGCAGCCGCCCGTCACCCGCGAGGACCAGCACGCCTTCCCGCACCACGTGCAGCACCGCGTCATGGTGCTCGTACATGCGCGTCATCTCCGCCGGCCCGAGGCCGCGGGTCTGCCGCAGCAGGCGCCGGCCCACCAGGGCAGAGCCGCCTGTGGCCAGGGCCAGCGCCCCGACGGCGGCGCCCAGCAGCAGCGAGAGCTGCCGGTTCACCACGTCGTGCACCTGCTCGACCGTGATCCCGACGCCCACCTGACCGACGTCCTTCCCGTCAGCCGCGATGACGGGGACCGTCGAGACCACGGAGAGCCCCTGGCTCGTCCTGAGGGTCCGCGTGTAGGTTGCACCGGGTTGTACCGGGCCGATGACGCGTTCGCCGATCAGCTCGGGGTCGGGGTGCGTGTAGCGGATCCCTTGCCGGTTGAACACCACGACGGCGTCGACGCCGGTTCCCTTCCGGATCGCTTCGGCACGCGGCTGCAGCACCGCGGCCGGGTCGGCACCGGTCATCGCCTCCGCCGTCCCAGGGGCGTGCGCGAAGGCCTCGGCCACGGCGAGCGCCCGGCGGCCGGCGTCGGTCGTGCTGTCCCGCTGAGCCTGCAGCACCAGCGTCACCACCGCCGCGGCGATCAGCAGCACCACGACCACGAACTGCAGGACGAACACCTGACCGGCAACGCTGCGCACGCTCAGCATCGAGCGCACACGTCTCCCCGGGTGCTGGTGCTGGATCTCGTGCTCGTGCTCGGACCTGGTGCGCTGATCGCCTCCCGAGTCCGAGGACCCGCGCCGGCGCCTGCCGGAGAGCGTACGGACGACCGGAGCCCGGAATCGACTGAAAAGCCCGGCCATGAGTCCATTCCTAGCATTCGTGCCCCATGGCGGCGACCGGTCGTCACCAGGCCGGGCGACCGCCCGGGGGTCACCGGGGCGGTCAGCGGCGTGGGCCGGGACGGCGTTCCTCGGCGAGGCGAAGCCGGCCGCCCACCCGGTCGGAGGGGTGCCTGACCCTGGTGTGCGTTCCGTGGCGCGGGGCGTCGTTCATCGGTGGTGGTCCCAGCGTCCGGGGTCGTCCTCGAGCGCGGCCCGGTCCCAGTCACCGTGCACGGCTGCCGCCTCGTAGGTGCACTGGAGGAATCCCATCAACACGCCGTCGGGGTCGTCGGCGGCGCGTACCGCCTCGTACGGCAGGAGGTACTGGCCGTTCTCACGGCTGTAGTAGGCGTCGGCCGGGCTGATGTCGTGTGCCGCGAAGCCGTCGGGCTCGGGGTAGGCGTACGCGTAGAAGGCTCCCTCGTCGCCGCCTCCGGGCCAGAAGCCGCAGCTGCTCAGTTCCTGGGAGTAGCCCTCGACCATGACCCAGTCGCCGCAGTTGGGCGCGCCGCCGGGGTGGGGCGGGGCGGGCCGGCCGGAGAAGCGGGTGCAGGCGAGGTCCATGGCGCCCCAGAAGAAGTGGACGGGGCTGACTTTGCCGACGAAGCGGGAGCGGAAGTCACCCATGACACGGTTGGCCTGCAGGAGCTGGCGCCAGAACAGGTGCACCGCGTCGGGATCGTAGGAGGCGTGCTGGTCGTCCTCCGCGAACGGGATCGCGGGCTCGACCTCGTTGGGGCGGGGCTTGATCGGCGCCTCGATGCCGAGCTCGCCCAGTGCGCGCATCGTCTCGTCGTGGAACCGTGCCACCGACTTGGGCTCCAGCTTCACGTGGCGGGTGGCGCCGTCACTGCTGCGGATGCCCAACCGGTGGTCGATGAAGTCGAATTCGATGTCGAACGCCCTGGTCCCGCAGGGGATGGCGGAGGTGGTCAGACCGCGAGGGCTGACGTAGAGGGTGACCTGCCACCAGTGGTTGACCATGGGAGCGTGGGCGAGCCGCACCTTGCCGACGATCTGGGTCCACATGTGCAACGTTTCCCGTGTGTCGGCCCAGTCGGCGACCCTCAGTCGCGGCCATGCTTCAGTGGTGAGTGCCATGTGTCACCGGTGTTCGGGGTTGGGGAAGTCGGGGCGGCAACCGGCGTCCCACTCGGTGCGTTGGTTGCCGTATGCAGGGATTCCTCCCGCGCGCCGCAGCATGGCGGCCACGTGCAGGAGGTTGTAGGTCATGAACGTGGTGTTGCGGTTGGTGAAGTCGTTGTCCGGGCCCCCGGAGCCGGGGTCGAGGTAGGAGGGGCCGGGCCCGGCTTCGCCGATCCACCCTGCGTCGGCCTGGGGGGGAATGGTGTAGCCGAGGTGCTGCAGGCTGTACAGGACGTTCATGGCGCAGTGCTTGATGCCGTCCTCGTTGCCGGTGATCAGGCAGCCCCCGACGCGTCCGTAGTAGGCGTACTGCCCTGCCTCGTTGAGCAGACTGGAGCAGCCGTAGAGCCGTTCGATGACCCGTTTCATCACCGAGCTGTTGTCCCCCAGCCAGATGGGGCCGCACAGCACCAGGATGTGCGCGGCCAGGACCCGTTCGAACAGCTTCGGCCACTCGTCGCTCGCCCAGCCGTGTTCGGTCATGTCGGGCCACACACCGGTCGCGATGTCGTGGTCGACCGCACGGACCACGTCCACCTCGACACCGTGCCCGCGCATGATGCCTGCGCTGAGGTCGATGAGTCCTTCCGTGTTACTGACCTCCGGTGACCGCTTCAGCGTCGCGTTGACGAACATCGCGCGGAGTCCCTCGAACCGCGGATCCGGCGTCGCGGGGCCGCTCATTCGGGCATCCACCCGTCCGGCCCGAAGGCTGCTGGTACCGCCATGTGGTCCTCCTGGCCTGGGTGTCCGGTGATTCTCGGTGCGCCGAGCGGGACGGTGTCTGCCAGCAGGTTCACCCCTGTACTCCGCGCGGGCAACCCGGCGCGCGTCCGGTCAGGTGCCGCCGGGGAACTGCCCCCACCGCGCCCACCGGGTGGCTGACGGTGACGTCTTCCCGCTGAGCGGGAGCAAGTCGTCCGACCCTTCCCACACCAGGGCATGCCTGATAGGAATATTTCGATCAGAAATACCTAGGAGGCATCCCGTGAAGTTCTCCATGATCTTCGAGGCACAGCTGACCGACCCGACGCCCGAGCGCGAGCGGCAGGTCATCCGTGACTGTGTCGAACAGGCCGTCTACGCCGAGGAGATGGGGTTCGACCGCATCTGGGCGGTCGAGCACCACTCGCTGACCCAGTACGCGCACATGAGCGCCTCCGAGGTCTTCCTCACCTGGGTCGCCGCCCGGACCTCCCGCATCCGCATCGGCCACGGCGTGGTCACCATGCCGTTCGGCTACCAGCACCCGGTGCGGGTGGCCGAGCGCGCCGCCATGCTGGACGTGCTGTCGGGCGGCCGCGTCGACATCGGTGCGGGGCGCGGCGCCACGAAGCAGGAGATGTCCATGTACGGCGTCCGGCCGGAGGACACCTACCCGCAGATGGAAGAGGCGCTGCAGATCTTCAGCAACGCATGGCGCAAGGAGCAGTTCGAGTGGCACGGGTCGATCGACATCGGCCCGGGCGCGATCCTGCCCCGTCCGGTACAGGACCCGCACCCACCGCTGTTCATGGCCTGCAGCAAGCACGACACCCTGAAGCTCGCCGCCGAACTGGGCATCGGCGCCCTGGTGCTGGGCTTCGCCGGCGCCGACGACGTACGCCGGATGCGCAGGGTCTACGACGAGGCCATCGCCGACCGCAGCGGCGACCGCTTCGTCTCCAGCGAGGTCAACGACCACTTCTCCGCGCTGTGCCCGACGATCGTGCTGGACGACGCCGAGGCGGCGTACCGGATCGGTACCCGCGGGCAGCGGTTCTTCGCCGAGTCCATCGCCCACTGGTACGGCAACGGGCCCGCGCCCACCGGTTACGACGAGAACGAGGACCACGTGGCCGCCATGGAGCGGGACCGCGAGATGCTGGTGGCCAAGCTGCACGAGGCGAAGATCCCCGTCCGGCCGAGCGACACCGGACAGTTCAACGCCGAGCACGCCTACGGAACCGCCGAGACCGCCATCGACTACGTCGAACAGCTGCGCCGGATCGGTGTCGACGAGGTCATGTGCCTGATCCAGATGGGCACCGTGCCGCAGGAAGCCTGCATGGAGACCATCCGCCAGTGGGGCGAGAAGGTGATCCCCCACTTCCGCACCCTGGCGGGGGAGGCCGAGTGATGGCACAGCGCCTGGACGGCAAGGTCGTCGTCATCACGGGAGCAGGGCGCGGCCAGGGGGCCGCGGAAGCACGGCTGTTCGCGGAGCACGGGGCGCGTGTCGTGCTCACGGACGTACGCAAGGACGAGGGCCGGGAGATCGCCAAGGGCCTCGGCGACCAAGGGCTGTTCGTCGTCCACGACGTGACCGACCCGGTCGGCTGGCGGCAGGTCGTCAGCGCGGGGCTCGACGCCTTCGGCCGGATCGACGCCCTCGTCAACAACGCGGCGCTGTGGCGTACCGCCCCCGTCGAGGAGGACACCGAGGAGAACCTCCAGCGGCTCCTCCAGGTGAATCTCGTCGGTCCGTTCCTCGGCATCCAGGCCGTCGTCCCGGCCCTGCGCGCGACGGGTGACGGCGGGTCGATCGTCAACATCTCCTCCACCGCCGGGCTGGTCGGCATCGTGGGCCACGCCTCCTACGGGGCGACGAAGTTCGGTCTGCGCGGGCTGACCAAGTCGGCCGCCCTGGACCTGGCCCGGCACCGCATCCGGGTCAACTCCGTCCACCCGGGCATGGTCGACACCCCGATGGTGGCCGGGGCCCTCGGCGCGGACGCGGGAGAGCGCGAGTGGCCGAACGTGCCGCTGCGCCGGATGGGCCGTCCGGAGGAGGTCGCGGAGATGGTGCTGTACCTGGTCTCGGACGCCTCCGCGTACGTCACCGGAGCCGAGTTCGCCGTCGACGGCGGGCTGACGGCCCAGTGAGCGACCCCCTCACCCCAGGTGCCCGGAGACTCGCCGACGCCATGTCGGCGGGATTCCCCGATCCCGCCCTCGGTCCGATCGAGCCGGCCGCGATCCGGCAGGCCGCACGGTCCGGCGCCCGGTCGCGCCCCGCACGGCCGCTCCCCCGCGTCACCGACCGGTACGTACCCGGGCCGGCGGGCGCGCCCGAGGTACGGGTTCGGATCTACGAGCCGGTCGCAGCCTCCGCTTCCCCGCTGCCCGCTGTGGTCTTCTTCCACGGCGGCGGCTGGGTGCTGTGCGATCTCGACACCCATGACGGCATCTGCCGGGAACTGGCCTACCGCGCCGGCGCGGTGGTGGTCTCGGTGGACTACCGCCGCGCGCCGGAGCACCGCTTCCCCTCGGCGGCCGAGGACGCCTACGCCGTCACCGCGTGGGTGTCCGGACAGGCGGCCGCGCTGGGCTGCGACCCCACCCGGCTGGCCGTCGCGGGTGACAGCAGCGGGGGGAACCTCGCGGCGGCCGTGACCCTGATGGCACGGGACCGCGGCGGCCCGGTCATCGCGGCGCAGCTGCTCGCCTACCCGGTCCTCGACCACCGTATGGAGACCCGCTCGTACGCGACGTACGGCACGGGCTTCTTCCATACGACGGCACACATGCGCTGGTACTGGGAGCAGTATCTGGGCGCGGACGGGGACGGCTCGGACCCGTACGCCTCCCCCGGGCTGGCCGCCGACCTGACCGGCCTGCCACCGGCGGTCGTGCTGCTGCCCGAGTGCGATCCGCTGCGCGACGACGGACTGCGCTACGCGCGGCGCCTCGAATCGGCCGGCGTCGCGACGGAGTTGTGCCTGTGGCCGGGTGTGTTCCATGGCTTCCTCGGCCTCGGCGGGCTGCTGCCGCAGGCCGACCAGGCGCTCACCGGAGCGGCGCGCGCGTTGTGCGCCGCACTGGCGTCAGCTGAGCGGGAGCAGTAACCGGCCCTTCGCCGAAGCCGGCGATGCTGTCGGCTCCTTGCCGTGAACAGGCGCACACCGCGGTACCGGAACCGGGCGTGCACGAGGTGCCGCCCGGCGTCCACCGCCTCCCGCTTGTCCCTGTCCGAACGACGGTCTGGTTGCGGTGGGCCTCGGTGCTGATGCGGTTCGGCGGTTCTTGCCGGTTCAGCGGGCCCCGGCTTCCGGGGGCACCTCACGGCGCCGGCCGGCGGTGAGCCGGGCGTCGGTGAGGACCGGCGCGTCGTCGCGGTCCGCGGCCGTGGCCGTCAGCCGGTAGCCGTCGCCGGTCTCCCAGATGCGCAGCCGCAGGGTCTCACCCGGGAAGAACACCCCGGCGAAGCGCGTACGGCACTCCGCGATGCGACTGGTGTCCCCGCCCAGCAGGCGGTCGGTGACGGCCTTGACCGCCATCCCGAAGGAGCACAGCCCGTGCAGGATGGGGCGGTCGTAGCCCGCTCGGCGGGCGGTGGCCGGGTCGGCGTGCAACGGGTTCCAGTCCCCGGTGAGCCGGTACAGCAGGGCCTGCTGACGGAGCGTCGGGATCTCCAGCACCAGGTCGGGCTCCCGGTCCGGCGCGGGGAGACGCTCGGAGGGTCCGCGGTCGCCGCCGAAGCCGCCCTCTCCGTGGACGAAGATCTGGTTGCGCTGGGTGATGAGCGGTTCGTCGTCCTCGCCGAGAAGGGTGGACTCCTGGACGATGACGGCGGCCTTGCCCTTGTCGTACACGGCCGGCACCCGGGTGACCGTGGTCGCCCGGGCGGCGGCGGGCAGCGGACGGTGCACGGTGATCTCCTGGCCGCCGTGCAGCACGGCGGCCAGGTCGATGTCCACTCCGGGCAGGTCGAAGACCTGGAACCCCACTCCTCCGCCGCCGCCGGCCACCACTCCGAAGGTGGGCAGCACCTGCATGCCCTGCTCATGTCCCTCGAAGAGGTAACGCAGTTCACCGGGGTCGGTCTCGGGGACGCCCGCGCCGAGCGCCAGGTGGTACAGCCGCACATCGCGGTCGTCCCAGACCGCCGCGGCGCGCACGGGCGGGGCGGAGGTCAGCTTCTCGACATCGATCGGCATGGGGGTGGGTTCCTTCGTGTCCGGTTCGGGGCTGTGCCGGGTTCGGGGCTCTGCTCAGTCGGAGAACGTGCCGGTGGCGAAACGGCTGCGGAAGTAGAGCAGCGGCCGTCCGTTCTCCCGGGCCGCGAGGTCGACCACCTCGCCCGTGACGATGTAGTGGTCACCGGCCTCGTGTACCGCCGCCAGGCGGCAGTCGACGGTGGCCAGGGCGCCGTCGATCACCACGGTGCCGTACGGCGAGGGACGCCACGGCACGGTGGCGAACTTCTGCCCGCCGCGGGCACCGAGCGCCGCGCAGACCTCCCTCTGGTCCTCTGCGAGGATGTTGACGCAGAAGCGGCCCGCCCGCTCGATCCTCGGCCAGCTGGTGGACGCCTTGCCGACGCTCAGCATGACCAGCGGTGGGTCGAGGGAGAGGGACGCGAAGGACTGGCAGGCGAACCCGACGGGCTCCGCGCCGTCGAGTGCCGCCACCACGGTGATGCCGCTGGCGAATCGGCCGAGAACGTCCCGGAAGACGACGGGATCCATCTGATGCATCGTCAGCCGTTCCACTGGTGGCCCCAGAAGCTGTCCGCGGTGATCTCCTTGGCGACCCAGGTGGCAGGGTCGACGACCAGGCCGTCCCAGCCGTACTCGACCTGGAAGCCGCCGGGCGCCTGGGCGTAGAAGGAGACCATGTGGTCGTTGGAGTGGCGGCCGAGGGAGGAGGCTATGGGAATGCCCGCGGCGTTCATCCGGTCCAGACAGAAACCGACGTCGTCCAGGGTCTCCAGCTCGACCATGAAGTGCACGATGCCGGGCGGCAGCGCGCCGGGGTACAAACCCAGGCTGTGGTGGCGGGCGTTGGGGCTGAGGAAGTGCATCCAGTGGAAGTCCCGCTGCTCGGCGGCCGTGGGGACGGCCTGCGGCGGCAGCTTCATCGAGTCGCGGAGCTGGAAGCCGAGCAGGTTCTCGTAGAAGTCCAGCGCGGCCTCGATGTCCGGCACCGGCAGCACGACGTGGCCCAGGCCCAGGTCGCCGGTGACGAAGCGGTTGCCGTACGGGGTGCCGAGCGCCGAGTGGTCCTGTGCCTGCCCCCAGTAGATCTCCAGCGGGTTGCCGCAGGGGTCCGTCACGTGGATCAGGCCCTGGACGCGGCGCTCGGAGAGTTCGGCGGCGTCCGCGGTCTTCACGGCGAAGCCGGCGGCCTCCAGCTCCTGGGCGGCCTGCGCGAGGGCGGCACGGTTCGCCACCTCCCAGCCGGCCGCCAGCAGCCGGTCGCTCTCGCCCGCCTGGATGGCGATGCGGTAGGACCGGTCGTCCATGCGCAGGTACAGGGTTTCCTCGGTGGTGCCGGAGGCCTCCACCATGCCGAGGACGTCGAGCGCGTACGTGCGCCACTCAGCCGGCTTGGTGGTCTCCAGGCGCAGGTAGCCGAGAGCACGGATGTCCATGGTGTGAGTACCTCTCCGTCAGGGGGCGACAGCGGTCGGGGCGGGGAGTCGGTCAGTGGGAGAAGAAGCCGATGGCGAGGCGGTTGAACTCGTCGGCCTGTTCGGTCTGGGCCCAGTGGCCGCAGTGCGGGAAGACGTGCAGCCGGGCGTCCGGAATGGTCTTGAGGGCGACCAGCGCGCCGTCGAGCGGGTTGACGCGGTCCTCGCGGCCCCAGGTGAGGAGCACCGGCTGGGTGATGCGGTGGGCTTCGCGCCACAGCATCCAGTCCTCGGCCCAGGCGGGGTTGGCGAAGGCGGCCGCCATCCGGGCGTTGCCGCGCCTGTTGTCGGGGTCGGTTGCCGAGGCCCAGCGTTCCTCGACCAGTTCGTCGGTGACGATGGACTGGTCGTACGCCATGACGCCGAGGAAGGCGCGCAGTTGCCCCTTCGTCGGTTCCGGGGCGGCGCTGAACTCGAACAGCCGCTTGATGCCCTCGGTCGGATCCGGGGCGAAGAGGTTGACCGAGACCCCGCCGGGGCCCATCAGCAGCAGCTTGGCGACCTTGTCCGGGTGGTTCAGGGCCATGCGCACGGAGGTTCCGCCGCCGAGTGAGTTGCCGCTGAAGTGAGCCTGGACAATGCCCAGTTCGTCCATCAGCGCGGCGACGGCGTCGGCGCTGTAGCTGAAGTAGTCCTTGTCGAGCTCGGGTTTGTCCGAGCGGCCGAAGCAGGGCTGGTCGACGAGCAGGGTGCGGAAGGACCCCGCGAAGACCGGGAGGTTGCGGCCGAAGTTGCTCCAGGCGGAGGCTCCGGGTCCGCCGCCGTGCAGCATGATCACCACGGGTGCGTCGGCCGGCCCGGCCTCGTGGTAGTGCAGGGTGAGGCCGCCCGCCTTGGCCGTGCGGGACGTCGATGCGTACGTGAGCTGTGCCATCCGGGTTCCTCTCAGAGCATGACGTCTTGGATCTCGAGGCCGAGCGCGCCCTGGCCGAACATGACCAGCGCCCGCTCCGGGTCGTTCGCGGCGTGACCGCGGCCGGTGTGGGCGTCTCGCCAGGCGCGCTGGACCGGGTTGGGGCCGGTGCGCATGGCGTTGCCGCCGGCGTTCTCCATCAGCAGGTCGAGCGCCGCGACCGCGCGTTCGGTGGCGATCACCTGGTCCCGGCGGGTGCGGGTGCGTATGTCGGTCGTGATCTCCTCGCCCCGCCGGGCGAGGGCGTACATCTCGCCGATGTTGCGGGTCAGCTGCAGCCAGCTCGCGTCGATGTCGCTCGCGGCGCGGGCGATGCGCACCTGTGCGAAGGGGTCCTCGGCGACCTTCTGGCCGTAGGAGACCCGGATCCGCTGCTTGGTGGCCTCGACGTAGGAGTCGAACGCGCCCTCGGCGATGCCGACGATGGGGGTGGAGATGGTGGTCGTGAACACGCCGGCGTACGGCAGTCGGTACAGCGGCTCCTGGTTGATCTCGTGACCGGGCACCTGCAGCGCGGTGACCGGGCCGAAGCTCAGGGTGCGGTGCTCGGGGACGAACACGTCCTCCACCACGACGTCGTTGCTGCCGGTGCCGCGCAGGCCGACGGTGTCCCACACGTCGTCGATGCGGTACTCGGTACGGGGGATCAGGAAGGTCCGCATGTCCACCGGGGCGCCCTCGGCGTCCGGGACGAGGCAGCCGAGCAGGGCCCACCGGGCGTGATCGCACCCGGAGGAGAAGTGCCAGCGGCCGGACAGCCGGAAGCCGCCGTCGGCCGGGGTCGCCCTGCCGGTGGGGGCGTACGAGGAGGCGATGCGGGTCTTGGGGTCCTGGCCCCACACCTCCTGCTGGGCCCGGGGGTCGTACAGGGCGACGTGCCAGGGGTGGACGCCGACCACCGAGGCGACCCAGCCCGTGGAGCCGCACGCCTTGGCGATCTCCTTGACGGCGGAGTAGAAGACCAGCGGGTCGGCCGCCCGGCCGCCGAAGGCAGTGGGCTGCAGCAGTTGGAAGAAGCCGGTGTCCTCCAGCTCCTTGATGGAGGTGTCGGGCACGCGGCGCAGCGTCTCGGCCTCGGCCGCGCGCTCGCGCAGCGCCGGGGCGAGGGCGCGGATCGCTGCCAGCACGTCTTCGGCCATGGAGCATCCCCTCTCGGGTCGTGGTGGCGAAGTGGCAGGACCGTACGCTGCAGCTGTTCCGGAACGAAATACGGTGCTCCCACTGAGCGGGAAGGAGCGGCGGCTTCGGCGCGGCGGGCCGGCCGGGAGGTGCACCACCGCCGTGCTGTCTCCGGGGGGATCCCGGGGCTGGCCGGTGTGTGGCCCGGCGTCAGCTCCGGTCCGTCCCCGTGACCAGCACTGCGTCGGACGTGGTGTCCTCTCGTGGCCTCTGCTCGGTACGCCGTGCCCGCGACATGGCGACGGTCGCGATGTGCGGGGCGAGAACGGCGAACGCGAGGACCGGAATGGATGGCGGGAGCCCAGCGGGCGGGAGCCGGACGCGCTCGACGGACCGAGCATTCGCTCGATGAGGGACCGTGGCTCGGCCACGGGCCGTCAATCCGTCTGGGAGCCCGTGCGGCACGTACCGCCGCACGGGCTCCCCGGCGGGGTCGGGCCGCACGGCGCCCAGGAGTCCGTGTTTCGCTCCGCGAGGGGCCTTTCCCGGCCACCGGGAACTCCGGCGTGTGTCGCGCGACACGGCCGCCCTACGCTCCTGCCCTCATTCCGCGAGGCGAGGGGACGACGACATGAGACCGTGTGCAGCGGCGGACATCGGCACCTGGGACGTCACCGCGGACGTGGTGGTCGCCGGATACGGAGTGGCCGGAGCCTCGGCCGCCGTCGAGGCCGCGCGGGCCGGGGCCGAGGTGCTGGTGCTGGAGCGGGCCGGCGGCTGGGGCGGGGCCGCCGCCCTGGCCGGCGGCTTCGTCTACCTGGGTGGGGGCACTGCCCTGCAGCGCACCTGCGGGTTCCACGACTCGCCGGAGGCGATGGCCACGTTCCTGATGGCCGCGATGGGGCCGGGAGCCGACGCGGCGAAGATCTCCGCCTACTGCGAGGGCAGCGTCGCGCACTTCGACTGGCTCGTCGGCTGCGGCGTGCCGTTCAAGCCGGTCTTCTACGGCGAGCCCGCATGGGAACCCGCCGCCGACGAAGGTCTGATGTACTCCGGCGGCGAGAACGCCCACCCGTTCGACGAGATCGTCGAGCCCGCGCCGCGCGGCCACCTGCCGCAGATGCACGACAAGCGCACCGGCGAGCGCGGCGGCGGATACATGCTCATGAAGCCCCTGGTGGAGACCGCCGAACAACTCGGCGTCAAGGCCCACTTCGGCGTGCGGATCGAGCGGTTGGTGGTCGAGCGGGACGGCAGGGTGTGCGGCGTGGTC
The DNA here is from genome assembly GCF_014650995.1 of Streptomyces viridiviolaceus. Lineage (GTDB taxonomy): Bacteria > Actinomycetota > Actinomycetes > Streptomycetales > Streptomycetaceae > Streptomyces > Streptomyces viridiviolaceus. The sequence continues at coordinate 62,634 of NZ_BMWA01000034.1, read as the reverse complement.
GCCCGCAGCCACGGGGAGCGGGTCACCGTACGGGCCCGATGCGGCGTGGTGCTCGCCACCGGCAGCTTCACCTACGACGAGGCGATGCTGGCGGCGCACGCCCCGCTGCTGATGGGGCGTCCGGGCTCGGCGGTCGAGGAGCACGACGGCATCGCGGTGAAGCTGGCCCAGGCGCTGGGGGCGGGGGTCGCGCACATGGACGCCTGCGAGGTCGCCATCCACATGGACCCGCAGTACCTGATCCGCGGGATCGTGGTCAACGGCAGCGGCCAGCGGTTCATCAACGAGGACACCTACCCCGGACGGTTGGGTCAGGCCGCCCTCTTCCAGCAGGGCAACCAGACGTTCCTCGTCCTCGACGAGGAGGGGTTCGAGGAAGCCCGCCGAGTCTCCGCCGCGCCGGACGTCCTGCAGTTGCCGCCGACGTGGGTGTGCGAGTCCGCGACCGAGCTCGCCGAGGAGATGGGACTGCCGCCCGGAGCGCTGGAGGCGACGCTGGAGGTCTACAACCGACATGCCGAGGACGGCCGGGACCCGTTGCTGCGCAAGGCGGCGCGCTGGCTGCGGCCGCTGCGCGGCCCGCTGGGCGCCGTGGACCTCCGGGGCATGACCTCGGGCTTCGCCCTCGGTGGGCTGACCACCGGCACGGACTCCGAGGTGCTGCACGTGGACGGGGAGCCGATCCCCGGACTGTATGCGGCGGGCCGGGCCACGGCGGGCATCGCCGCCTGGGGATACGCGAGCGGCGCCTCGCTCGGCGACGGCAGCTTCTTCGGCCGCAGGGCGGGCCGCAGTGCTGCGCTGAACCGGTAGCGCAGCCGTGGGCGGGTCGCACGATGCGGCTCGCCCGCGTGGCCGGCGCAGCGGAGGGGCTGATCGGTGCAGCGGTGTTCGCCGGGCCGGGACCGCCCGGCGCCGCGAGGGTCCCGCCGTACACCCGCGAAGTCGTCCCGGCGATGAACCGGCGCTGCTCCGACAGCAGGAACACCACCGCGCCGCCGTGGTCGGCAGGGCGGCCGGGGACGCGCCGTCGAGGGTCACAGCATGGGGTCGTGGACCTCGATGCCGAGCGCGTCCTGGCCGAAGAGGACGAGCGCCCGCTCCACGTCGTTGGCCGCCTGCCCGCGGCCGGTGTGCAGATCCCGCCAGGCGCGCTGCAAGACGCTGCCGCCCTCGCGCATGGGGCTGCAGCCGGCGTTCTCCACCAGCAGGCCCACGGCGGTGACCGCGCGTTCGGTGGCGAGCACCTGGTCCCGGCGGGCCCGTGCGCGCAAGGACGTCGACGGCTTCTCGCCGCTCCGGGCGACCGCGTACAGGTCGGCCATGTTGCGGCTCAGCTGCAGCCTGGCCGCGTCGATGCCGCTGGCGGCGCGAGCGATGCGCACCTGCGCGAAGGGGTCCTCGGCGGCCCTCTGTCCGCGGGAGACGCGCAAGCGCTCCCGGGCCGCCGCGACGTAGTCCTCGTACGCGCCCTCGGCGATGCCGACGATCGAGGTCGAGATGGCGGTGGTGAAGACGGCGGCGTACGGCAGCCGGTACAGCAGCTCGGCGTTGACCTCGTGTCCCGGGCATGCCAGTGCGGCCACGGGGCCGTAGCCGAGGGTGCGGTGCTCGGGAACGAAGGCGTCGTCGACGAGGAGGTCGTTGCTGCCGGTGCCGCGCAGGCCGACGGTGTCCCACACGTCGTCCACGCGGTAGTCGGTGCACGGCACCAGGAAGGTCCGCATGTCCACCGGCCGGCCCTCGCCGTCCGTGACGAGACCGCCGAGCAGGGCCCACCGGGCGTGGTCGCAGGCGGTGGAGAAGTGCCACCGGCCGGACAACCGGTAGCCGCCGTCCACCGGGGTGACCGCGCCGGTGGGCGCGTAGGAGGAGCAGATCCGGGTGGAGTCGTCCTCTCCCCACACCTCTTCCTGCGCCCGCGGGTCGTAGAGGGCCACGTGCCAGGGGTGCACACCGATGACGGAGGCGGCCCAGCCGGTCGAGCCGCACGCTTTGGCGATCTCTTCCACCGCGGCGTAGAAGACGGCCGGGTCGGCGGCGAGTCCACCGTGGGCGCGGGGCTGGAGCAGCCGGAAGAAGCCGGTCTCCTCCAGTTCCTTCACGGAGCTGACGGGCACACGGCGCTGCGCCTCGGCCTCGACGGCACGCTCGCGCAGCGCGGGGGCGATTTCGCGGACCGCCGCGAGCACGTCGTCTTCGCGCATGCGCTTCCCTCTCGGCTCCTCGGTTCGTCCTGGGCGTCGGAAGGGAACCTATGCGTGTCGATCCCGAACGGAACACCTTCTGTCCGACAGGTGAGATCACCGGCGATCTCCACGCATACCGGAGATTACGGTCGCCCTGGGGTGCGGGCGGTCGGAGAAGCACTGTCGGACCGGTCTCAGGCGAAGCGCGCCCGCAGCGCGTCGAGGCCGGTGCCGTAGGTGCTGTCGCCGAAGAGCGACTCCACCTGCGGCACCACCTCGTCCGGGCCCTGGTACACGGCGGACCACCGGACCTCGGCACCGTCGGCGTGCGGGTGTACGGCGATCGTCGCCACATAGTCGCCGACCGGCAGTACCAACGGGTCGAGGAGGGTGTAGCGGTACCAGTGGGCTTCGGGGTCGCGGTCCAGCAGGCGTTCCCGGGCGACGACCTTGCCGTCGATCGCGAAGGCCCGTACGGCACCGGGGTCTTCGGGATCGGCGTCGTCCTCGATGGTGGACGGCGGCACGTGCGGGTGCCAGCGGGCGAGACCGCCGAAGTCGCCGATGGCCGCCCACACCTGGCCGGGGGTGGCCGCGAGCACGGTGGAACGCACGAGCGTCCGGGTGTTCATGGGCGTCTCCTCGATGTGTGTGGTCACCAGGTGCGGTCGCCGCGCAGGACCGCGTCGGCACCGCCGTCGACGAAGACGACCTGTCCGGTCACATGGGTGTTCTCGGGGGAGGTCAGCCAGACGATCAGCGGGGCGATCCGCTCGGGGCGGGCGTGGCCGTGCAGCGGCATCGGCACGCTCTGTTCGACGAGCTTCAGCATGTCCGGGTCGTCCAGCATGGGCCGGGTCATGGGTGTGACGACCACACCAGGGCCCACGGCGTTGAGCGGGATGCCCGCCCCGGCCCAGTCCTCGGTGACGGCGGAGCGGCGGATCCAGCGGGAGATCGCGGCCTTGGAGGAGGAGTAGACGAGGTGACCCTCACCGCGGTCGACGGCTGCCCGGGAAGCCGCCACCGCCGCCTCCTCGTCCCCGGCGAGCGCGGCGTCGACGATCGCGGGGTCGGTCGGGTGCACGGAGTCGATCGAGCTGACGACCAGGGCCCGGGGGTCGGTGCCGGCGGCCAGCAGGGTGCGCAGTCCCTCCAGGGTGGCGACGGCGCCGAAGTGGTTGACCTTGATGGTGAGCGGGTCGAACTGTGCGGTTCCCGCGCAGGAGATGACGGCGTCGAGGCGGCCGCCGGACAGCTCGCGGGCGCGGCTGACGAGTTCGGCCCGGCCTTCGGCGGTGGACAGGTCGGCGGAGATGTCGCTGTCCTTGAGGTCGGCCCCGATGACGGCGTGCCCCTGTGCGCGCAGGAGGTCCACGGTGGCCCTGCCTATGCCGGAGGCCGCTCCGGTGACCAGATGAGTACGGGTCATGGTCTGTTCCTTCGGGGGACAGGGGGTGTTACGCCCCTTGCGTGTCAGGAGTAGGTGATCTGGACCTGGTCGGTGAGGGGCACGGCCTGGCAGGCCAGGACGTATCCTTCGGCGATGTCCTGGTCGTCCAGGACGTCGTTGCGGAGCATCTTGACCTCGCCGGCCACCACCCTGCAGGTGCAGGCGCTGCAGGCGCCCTCACGGCAGGAGTAGGGGGCGTCCATCCCCGCGGCGAGGAGGACGTCGAGCAGGGGTGTCCCCGACGGCCAGGCGACCGTGCGGGTCTCGCCGTCGAGCTCCACGTCCGCCGTGCTGCCGCCCTCGGCCGGCGCACACTCCCCGACGGCCGGTGCTTCGAAGACGTCCGAGCCGAGGGAGAAGAACCGCTCCCGGTGGATCCGGTCGCCCGGCGCGCCGAGCGCGCGCAAGCACTGCTCGGCGGCGTCCATCATCGGCCCCGGGCCGCAGACGAACGCCTCACGGCCGGCGTACGGCGCGAGCACGGCGGCCAGCCGTTCCGCGGCAGGGAGCCCTTGGAGCGACTCCAGCCAGTGGATCACCAACAGCCGTTCCTGGTGGTCCTCGCTCAGTTTCCGCAGCTCGTCGCGGAAGACGACCGAGGACTCGTCGCGGTTGGCGTAGAGGAGCGCGACTCGGCCCTGCCCCGTCGCCAGAGCCGACTTGGCGATCGACAGCACCGGGGTGATGCCGCTTCCCCCGGCGACGAGCAGCAGATCCGCGTCGAGGGAGTCCGGCGTGAAGGTGCCGGCGGGCGGCAGCGACTCCAGTTCGTCCCCCGGCGCCACGTGGTCGCAGACCCAGTTGGAGCCGTACCCGCCGACCACCCGCTTGACGGTGACCTTCATGGGCTCGCCGGTGTGCGGTGAGCTGGCCAGGGAGTAGCAGCGGGCCACCGCCCCGCCGTCCGCCCCGGGCAGCTTGAGGGTGAGGAACTGGCCGGGGCGGTAGGCGAAGCGGTCCGCGCTCCCCGCCGGCGCCTGGAGCACCAGGGAGTACGCGTCGGCCGTCTCGGCGATCACCCCGGTGACACGCAGCCGGTGCGTGCGCGACCCGGTCGTCGGCTCAGACATCGGCGACCTCCAGGGTGCCGTCCTCGACCGCGCGGTCGATGCTCCTCCGCAGCGCCCGGCAGGTCCGGATCCGGGCGGTGGTCCCGCCCTCGGTCACCCGGCTGCTGAACTCCGCGCAGACGACGGCCGCGTCGGCGGTCCACTGCACCGAGGTGTGGGCCGGGCTGAACTTCTCGCACAGGACCTGGTTGCCGCAGGTCACGCACTCCACCGGCTGCATATCAGGCTCCGGACTCCGTGTTCTTCTCCGCCTCGGCGCGGGCGAGGTTCTCCTCGACCTCCGCACGCCAGGCCTTGTTGGCCCGCTCGGTGTCGACCTCGAACTCGAACCGCTGCACCATCTCGGCCTTGACGTCGGCGACGTCGACGTAGAACTGCTCGTACCAGCGCCGCATCTGGTAGACCGGACCGTCCTCCTCGGTCAGCAGCGGGTTGTCGATCCGGGTCTTGTTCTTCCAGATCTCCACGTCCTGCTCGAAGCCCACGGTCGCTCCCTGAGCGGTGAGCCGTGCGGCCTCGGCGGCCTGCTCGTCCGTCATCCCGGGGAGCCTTCTGACGATGGCCCCGTACTGGAGCATGAAGCTGTTCTCGTCGATCGGGTAGTGGCAGTTGATCAGGACGATCTCCATCTCCAGGCCGCCGCCGACGTCGCTGTAGAGGTAGTCGATCATGTACGAGGGGCCGTAGTACGAGGCGTCGGACCGCAGGCGGCCGGCGCTCAGCGTGCCCAGTTCCATGTCTCCGCGCGGGCTGCTCTCCATGTACTGGGTGGCCACGTGCCCCTCGAAGACGTTCTTGAAGTACTCCGGGAAGGCGTAGTGGACGTAGTAGAAGTGCGCCATGTCCACGATGTTGTCCACGATCTCGCGGCAGTTGGAGCCCTCGACCCGGAGGGTGTTCCAGGTCCAGTCGCTCCACTCGTCCGCGTCGGGGCCGTGGATGCCGGCGATCTCGGGGATGGTGACCTCGGGCGGCGGGGGGTTGCCCTGGGGGTCGTGCCAGACGAACAGCTGCTTGTTGCGCTCCAGGGTCGTCCATGCGCGGGTGCGGGCGCGCGGCGGTACCCGGCGCGCGTAGGGGATGCCGGCGCAGCGGCCGTTGCCCGACCAGCGCCAGTCGTGGAACGGACAGGCCACCGCATCGCCCTTGACGCTGCCGTGGGCGAGGTTGCCGCCCATGTGCGGGCAGTAGGCGTTCAGGACGTGCAGCTCACCGTCGTCCTGGCCCTGGAAGACCACCAGTTTGGTGCCGAATGCCTCGATCTCGTGCGGCTTGCCGTCCTTGAAGCCGTCGGCGAGGCCGAGGCAGTGCCAGCCCCGGGCGAAGCGGGCGGGCGGCTTGCCGGCGTCGATGACCCGGACCTCGTCGTTGAGAGCAGTCATCTTTGTCCCTCCAGTGTCGGCTGCCTTCGACAGGCGGCCTCAGTTCTGTGCCGCGAGTTCCACAGCGATGTCGATGAGCTGGTCCTCCTGGCCGCCGACGAGACGTCGCTCGCCCGCGCGCAGGAGGATTTCGGCGCCCGGGACGCCGTAGCGCTCGGCCTGCCGGTAGGCGTGCTTGAGGAAGCTGGAGTAGACCCCGGCGTGGCCCATCAGCAGGGCGAGCCGATCGAGTCGGCACTCGTCGTCCATCACCGGCCGGACCACGTCCTCGGCCGCGTCGATGATCTTCAGTACGTCGATGCCGGTGCGGATGCCCATCTTGGCGCAGACCGCGACCAGCGCCTCGACGGCGGTGTTGCCTGCGCCCGCGCCGAGGCGGCGGGTGGAGCCGTCGATCTGCAGCGCGCCGGCCTTGATGGCCGCGATGGAGTTGCCGGTGCCCAGGGCCAGGTTCTCGTGTCCGTGGAAGCCGACCTGGGCGTCGTCGCCGAGCTCGGCGACCAGGGCTTCGACCCGCGCGGTGACGTCGTCCATGACCATGGCGCCGGCCGAGTCGACGACGTACACGCACTGGCAGCCCGCGTCGGCCATGATGCGGCCCTGCCGCGCCAGGTTCTCCGGCGTGGTGGAGTGGGCCATCATCAGGAAGCCGACGGTCTCCAGGCCCATCTCACGGGCGAGCCCGAAGTGCTGGATCGCGATGTCGGCCTCGGTGCAGTGGGTGGCGATGCGGCAGATGCTCGCGCCGTTGCCGTGGGCGGCGCGGATGTCGTCCTTGACGCCGAGGCCGGGGAGCATCAGGAAGGCGATCCGCGCCTGCCGCGCGGTGTCCACCGCGATCTTGATGAGTTCCTGCTCGGGGGTTCTGGAGAAGCCGTAGTTGAAGGACGAGCCGCCGAGCCCGTCGCCGTGCGTCACCTCGATCACCGGCACTCCGGCGTCGTCGAGGGCGGCGACGACGGACCGTACGTCCTCGCCCGTGAACTGATGCCGCTTGGCGTGCGAGCCGTCGCGCAGCGAGGAGTCGGTGATCCGGATGTCGAGGGTTTCCGAGTAGGGCATGCGGGTGCTCCTTACGCGCCCGGGGCGAGGAGCGCCTTGGCGAGCTCCTCGCCGACCTTGGTGGCGGCGGCGGTCATGATGTCGAGGTTTCCGGCGTACGGCGGCAGGTAGTCGCCCGCGCCCTCGACCTCCAGGAAGATCGCGACGCGTGCCATCCCGCCGTTCTCGGGGCGCGGGTCGTCGAACTGCGGCTCTGTGCGCAGCCGGTAGCCGGGAACGTAGGCGGCGACCTGTTCGGCGATCTCCTTGACGGACTGGGTGATGGCGGCCCGGTCGGCGTCCTCGGGGATCGCGCAGAAGACGGTGTCGCGCATGATGACGGGTGGCTCGGCCGGGTTGAGGATGATGATCGCCTTGCCGCGCTCGGCACCGCCGATGGTCTCGATGCCGCGGGAGGTGGTGCGGGTGAACTCGTCGATGTTGGCGCGGGTTCCGGGTCCGGCGGAGACCGAGGCGACCGAGGCGACGATCTCCGCGTACGACACGGGGACCACCCGCGAGACCGCGTACACCATGGGGATGGTGGCCTGTCCGCCGCAGGTGATCATGTTGACGTTGGGCTTGTCGAGGTGTTCGCGCAGGTTGGCGGGGGGCACGACGGCGGGGCCGACGGCCGCCGGCGTCAGGTCGACCGCCTTGATGCCCAGCTCGGCGTAGCGCGGGGCGTTGGCCCGGTGGACGTAGGCGGAGGTCGCCTCGAAGACGATGTCGGGCAGCTCGCTCTGGGCGAGCAGCCAGTCGACGCCCTCGGGGCTGGCCTCCAGGCCGGCGTCGCGGGCGCGGGCGAGGCCCTCGCTGCCGGGGTCGACACCGATCATCCAGCGCGGTTCGACGAACTCGGAGCGGAGCAGCTTGTGGAGCAGATCGGTGCCGATGTTGCCGGATCCGACGATCGCGGCACTCGCCTTGGTCTTGGTGGTCATCATCACCTCAGGTGAACGAGAGGGACACCGGGCCCAGCCCGGTGAACTCGGCGGTGAAGGTCTGTCCCGCCGTCACGTCGACGGCCCGGGTGCACGAGCCGGGCAGCACCACGTGCCCCTTCCTCAGGGGCACGCCGAAGCGGGCCACGGTGCGGGCGAGCCAGGCGACGGAGACGGCCGGGTCGCCGAGCACGGCGTCGCTGCGGCCCTCGGCCAGCAGCTCACCGCCGCATGTGAGCCGCGCGTCGATCGACTTGAGGTCCAGCTCGCGGGGGTCGCGGCCCTCGCCGATGACGTATCCGGCGGAGGAGGCGTTGTCCGCGATGGTGTCGGCGATGGAGATTCTCCAGTCGCGGATCCTGCTGTCGATCAACTCCAGGGCGGGGACGACGCGTTCCGTCGCGGCGAGCACATCCGCCGTGGTGCACCCCTCGCCCGGCAGGTCGTCGCCGAGGACGAAGCCGACCTCGACCTCGATGCGGGGGCAGCAGTAGCGGGAGACGGGAACGGGGCGGTCCGCTCTCAGCTCCATGTCGTCGAGCAGGTGGCCGTAGTCCGGCTCGTCCACGCCCATCATCCGCTGCATGACCGGGGACGACAGGCCGACCTTGTGACCGCGCACCTCGGCCCCGGCTTCGACGCGGCGCCGGATGTTGATGAGCTGGATCTCGTACGCGTCCTCGGTGCCGATCTCCGGGAAAACCTCGGTCAGCGGGGCTACCGGCGTACGGCTGTGCTCGGCGGAGCGCAGGGTCTGAGCCGCGCGCTGCCTCTGGGGGTCCGTGAGCATGGGGTCCTCTGCGGGGCGTCGGGGTGTTCCGGGAGGCTAAGCGGGGTGCCCTCCGCGCCGGGAGCGTGAATTCCCGCTGACCGGGAAAGGTGCGGCGTGAAGACGCTCGACGGCCCCCAGGGGGTGTCCGCGAAGCCGCGCCTGCCGCGGGACGTCCGGCACGCTCCCTCACCGCCGCACCGGCGAACACCCGAGTACGACCGGTACGCGGGCGTCCGGCCGGCACTCCCCGGCTTCCGGCCGGGGTGAGGACCCCCAGAGGGACGCACGGGACACCGCGGGGCCAGCCCTCCGGGCGGACGACGCGACTCCGCGGACACCCCCCGGGGCCGCGGTCGGTGACTCCCGGGCCGTCGCAGGCGGCACCGCTGCAGCGGTGGTCGGCGGTTCGGTGGCTGCTACCGCGTCCCGTACACCGGCTGGGGTGTCTCGGCCGCGGCCAGCAGCTTGAGGGCGCTCTCGCCCGCCTCCGCCGGGGTCCAGCGGGCACCCTTGTCCGCGGAGGGACCCGGCCGCCAGCCCTCCATGACGGTGATCCGTCCGGCCTCGGCCTCGAAGACCCGGCCCGTCACCCCCGCGGAGGCGGAGGAGCCCAGCCAGACGACGAGGGGGGAGACGTTCTCCGGGGCCATGGCGTCGAAGGCGCCGTCCTCGGGGGCGGCCATGGTGTCGGCGAAGGTCTGCTCGGTCATCCGGGTGCGGGCGGCCGGCGCGATGGCGTTGACCTGGACGCCGTAGCGCGCCAACTCCGCCGAGGCGACGAGCGTCAGCCCGACGATCCCGGCCTTGGCGGCGGAGTAGTTGCCCTGGCCGACGCTGCCGAGCAGGCCGGCCCCGGAACTGGTGTTGACCACCCGCGCCTCGGGCGTGCGCCCGGCCTTCGCCTCGGCGCGCCAGTGCGCCGCGGCGTGCTTGAGCGGCAGGAAGTGGCCCTTGAGGTGGACGCGCATGACGGCGTCCCAGTCCTCCTCGTCGAGGTTGACGAGCATGCGGTCGCGCAGGAATCCGGCGTTGTTGACGAGGGTGTCGAGGCGGCCGAACGCCTCCAGGGCGGTGGCGACGAGCGAGGCGGCGCCCTCGGCGGTGGCGATGTCGCCGCCGTGGGCGACCGCTTCCCCGCCGAAGGCTCGGATCTCGTCGACGACCCGCTGGGCGGGCCCGGCGGCGCCTCCCGTGCCGTCGAGGCCGACGCCGAGGTCGTTGACGACGACTTGCGCGCCCTCGGCGGCGAAGGCGAGGGCGTGCGCGCGGCCGAGCCCGCGGCCCGCGCCGGTGACGACGGCGACGCGTCCGGTGCACAGTCCGGTCATGGGGTGTGGGTCCTTTCGGTGAGCGGATCGAGGTCTCCGGCAGGGACCGCGGCTTGGAACCGGGCCCTGCCCCTGGCGGAGGCGGTCAGTGGTTGGCGGTGGCGGCGTCGAGGAAGGCGGGGCGCTCGCCTCCGCCGTGGACGTGCAGGGCGGCGCCGCTGATGTACGCGGCCCGGTCGGAGGCGAGGAAGACACAGGCGTCACCGATGTCGGCGGGCTCGGCGAGCCGGCCGAGCGGCACGGTGCGGCCGACGGCGGCGATGCCGTCCTCGTCCCCGTAGTGCAGATGGGACAGCTCGGTGCGGACCATGCCGAGGACGAGCGTGTTGACCCGTACCCGGGGCGCCCATTCCACGGCCATGGACCGGGCGAGGTTCTCCAGGCCCGCCTTGGCGGCTCCGTAGGCCGCGGTGCCCGGTGACGGGCGGGTGCCGCTGACGCTGCCGATCATCACGATCGACCCGCCCCCGCGCTGCCGGCGCATCCCCTCGTACGCGGCGAGCGAGGCGGTCAGCGGCGCGACGAGGTTCAACTCGACCACCCGGGCGTGCTGTCCGGCTCCGCCCTCGCCGAGCATCCGGAAGGGCGTCCCCCCGGCGTTGTTGACCAGGGTGTCCAGCCGCCCGTACTCGCTCCGCACCTGCTCGAAGAATCCGCCGACCGCTTCCGGATCGCGCAGGTCGGCGGGGAGGAAGCGGGCCGTGCGCCCGGCCGCCTCGACGGGCTTGTCCGGGGGCCGGCGCGCACAGGTCACGACCTGTGCACCGGCCTCCAGCAGGGCACGGGTGATCCCCGCGCCGACACCCCGGGTTCCGCCGGTGACGACGGCGACTTTCCCGGACAGATCGATGATCGCTGCCAATTGACACCTCCCGCAGCGCGCGGACCGCTGCTATCTTCCGCCTAACAAATGTTTGGTCGAAAGGTAGCTGATCTGCTCATGGGTGTCTCCACCTCCGCCCCCGAAGAGGGCATCGCCGTCGTCACCGTGGACTTCCCCCCGGTCAACGCCCTCCCCGTGCGGGGCTGGTACGAGCTGGCCGCCGCGGTGCGCGCCGCCGGGGCCGACCCCAAGGTGCGCTGCGTGGTGCTCACCGCCGCGGGCCGCGGTTTCAACGCCGGCGTCGACATCAAGGAGATGCAGCGCTCGACCGGGCACGACGCTCTGATCGGCGCCAACCGCGGCTGCTACGAGGCGTTCGCCGCGGTCTACGACTGCGAGGTCCCGGTGGTCGCGGCCGTGCACGGCTTCTGCCTGGGCGGCGGGATCGGCCTGGTCGGCAACGCCGACGCCATCGTCGCCGCCAACGACGCGACCTTCGGCCTGCCCGAACTGGACCGGGGCGCGCTCGGCGCGGCCACCCACCTCGCCCGGCTGGTCCCCCAGCACCTGATGCGGGCGCTGTACTACACCTCGCGCACCGTCACCGCGCAGGAGCTGCGGCAGTACGGCTCCGTGTGGCGGGTCGTCCCGCGCGAGCGGCTGACGGACGCCGCGCTGGAACTGGCCCGGGAGATCGCCGCCAAGGACGGGTATCTGATCCGCCTCGCCAAGGCCGCGATCAACGGCATCGACCCGGTGGACGTCCGCCGCAGCTACCGCTTCGAGCAGGGCTTCACCTTCGAGGCGGGCCTCAGCGGCGTCGCCGACCGCGTACGCGACACCTTCGGAACCGTGCGGGAGCAGCAGTCATGAGCAGGGACAAGACAATGACCGCCGAGGAGGTGGTCGGCCGCCTCGAGAGCGGGATGACGATCGGCATCGGCGGCTGGGGCTCGCGGCGCAAGCCGATGGCGCTGGTGCGCGCGCTGCTGCGCTCGGACGTCACCGACCTGACCGTCGTCAGCTACGGCGGCCCGGACGTCGGGCTGCTCGCCGCCGCGGGGAAGATCCGCAAGCTGGTGGCGGCGTTCGCCACCCTCGACTCCATCCCCCTCGAACCGAACTTCGCGGCGGCACGGCAGCGCGGCGCGTTCGAGATGACGGAGCTGGACGAGGCCATGTTCATGTGGGGCCTGACCGCGGCCGCGCACCGGCTGCCCTTCATGCCGGTCCGGGCCGGTCTCGCCTCGGACGTGATGAGCGTCAACCCCTCGCTGCGGACGGTCACCTCCCCCTACGGCGACGGCGAGGAACTCGTGGCCGTCCCCGCCCTGCGCCTGGACGCCGCTCTCGTCCACCTCAACCGCGCCGACGCGCACGGCAACGCCCAGTACCTCGGCCCCGACCCGTACTTCGACGACCTGTTCTGCGAGGCCGCCGACCAGGCGTACGTCTCCTGCGAGCGGATCGTGGACACCGCGGATCTGCTCAAGGACTCCGGCCCGCAGACCCTGCTGGTCAAGCGGGCGTTCGTGAACGGCGTCGTCGAGACCCCGAACGGCGCGCACTTCACCTCCTGCGTCCCGGACCACGACCGCGACGAGACGTTCCAGCGCGCCTACGCCCGGGCCGCCCGCGACCCCGAGGCCTGGCGGGCCTTCACCGAGCGGTTCCTGTCCGGGGACGAGGACGCCTACCAGGCCGCGGTGGCGGCGTTCCACGAGGAGGAAGCATGAGCGGCAGCGGCACGACGACGGCGACGCGGGCCGAGTACTGCGTGGTCGCCTGCGCCGAGGTCTGGCGGGACGGGGGCGAGGTGCTGGCCACCCCGATGGGCACCGTCCCCACGATCGGAGCCCGGCTGGCGAAGCTGACCTTCTCCCCCGACCTGCTGCTCACCGACGGCGAGGCGCTGCTCATCGGCGACGTGCCGGCGGTCGGCGCCCGGGCTCAGGTGGTGGAGGGCTGGCTGCCGTACCGCGGGCACCTGGCCCTGGTCGCCACCGGGCGGCGACACGTGATGATGGGGGCCGCCCAGCTCGACCGGCACGGCAACCAGAACATCTCCTGCATCGGCGACTGGGCCCGGCCCGAGCGACAACTGCTGGGAGTGCGCGGCGCGCCGGTCAACACCCTGAACAACCCGACGAGTTACTGGGTGCCGCGGCACTCCACGCGGGTGTTCGTCGAGCGGGTCGACATGGTCTCCGGCGTCGGCTACGACCGCGCCGCCGCGGCCGGCCCCTCCGCGACCCGCTACCACCGCATCCCGGACGTCGTCAGCGATCTGGGCGTCTTCGACTTCGAGACCCCGGACCGCACGATGCGGCTGCGCTCGCTGCACCCCGGCGTCACGGTCGAGCAGGTCACGCAGGCCACCGGCTTCGCGCTCACCGTCCCCGACGAGGTCCCGTGCACCCGCGAGCCCAGCGCCGAGGAGCTGCGGCTGATCCGCGAGGTCATCGACCCGAAGGGGCTGCGCGAGCGCGAGGTGCCGACCGCATGACGGACGTCAGGATCGCCACTGCGCTGACGAAGCTCGTGGGCGTGCGGCACCCCGTCGTCCAGACCGGCATGGGCTGGGTGGCGGGCCCCCGTCTGGTCTCGGCCGCCGCCGAGGCGGGCGCGCTCGGGATCCTCGCCTCGGCCACCATGACGGTGGACCAGCTCCGCTCCGCCGTCCGTGAGGTCAAGTCCCGTACGGACGCGCCCTTCGGGGTCAACCTGCGGGCGGACGCGGGTGACGCGGCCGAGCGTGTACGGATCATCGTCGACGAGGGCGTGAAGGTCGCCTCGTTCGCCCTGGCGCCGTCCCGCGAGCTGATCGCACGGCTCAAGGACGCGGGCGTCGTCGTCATCCCGTCCATCGGCGCCAGGCGGCACGCGGAGAAGGTCGCCGCGTGGGGCGCCGACGCGGTCGTGGTGCAGGGCGGCGAGGGCGGCGGGCACACCGGCAACGTCGCCACCAGCGTCCTGCTCCCCCAGGTCGTGGACGCCGTCGACATCCCGGTCGTCGCGGCGGGCGGCTTCCACGACGGCCGCGGCCTGGTCGCCGCCCTGGCCTACGGCGCCGCCGGCATCGCCATGGGCACCCGCTTTCTGCTCACCTCCGACAGCACCGTCCCCGACCAGGTCAAGGCCAGGTACCTGGCCGCGACGGTCAAGGACGTCACGCTCACCACGAAGGTGGACGGCCTCCCGCACCGGATGCTGCGCACCGAACTGGTCGACGCGCTGGAGCGCTCGGGCCGGGCCGCCTCACTGCTGCGGGCGGTCCGCCACGCCGCGGCCTTCCGGCGTGACTCCGGCATGAGCTGGGCGCGGATGATCCGCGACGGTCTGGCGATGAAGCACGGCAAGGAGCTGACCTGGAGTCAGGTCCTGCTGGCCGCCAACACCCCCATGCTGCTGAAGGCCTCGATGGTCGAGGGCCGCGCCGATCTCGGAGTGATGGCCTCCGGCCAGGTCGCGGGGCTGATCGACGATCTGCCGTCCTGCGCCGAACTCGTCGACCGCGTCATGGCCGAAGCCCACGCCACCCTCCGCGGCCTGCCCGTCGCGGCCTGAAGGGCCGTGCTCCGCTCCACCCCGGGAAAGTTCCCTCCCAGTACTTGGAGTTGATCCCATGCGTGCCACCCACATCCGCCGTACGGCCGGCGCGGTGATCTCCGCCGTCGCGCTCGGCACCCTCCCCTCCGTCGCCGTGGCCGAGGCCACGGCACAGACCGCCGCCACGGCCCAGCGCGACGCCGCCACCGCCGCGGCCGACCGCCGTCCCGGCACCGGCACCGTCCGCCACATCGCGCTCCAGGGCGCGGTGAACGTCCGCGACCTGGGCGGCTACCGCACCGACCAGGGCCGTCAGATGCGCTACGGCCAGGTGTACCGGGCCGACTCGCTCAGCGAGCTCACCGACTCGGACGTCGCGACACTCGCCGCACTCGACCTGCGCACGGTGGTGGACTTCCGCGTCCCGCTGGAGGTCGAGCACGACGGCGCGGACCGCCTCCCCGCAGGTGTCACGGCGACCTCCCGGTCCGTGAACGACCTCGGGCTGTACGCACGGACCACGGAGGCTATCGGCTCCAAGGACCCCGTCAGGCAGCAGGAGATGCTGGGAGACGGGCGGGCGGAGGAGCTGATGCGCTCCATCTACCGCAGCTTCGTCACCAGTCCCGAGAGCCGGAGCCGGTTCGCCGCCGTCCTGCGGGACATCGCGCACCGCGAGCAGTCGCCGCTGCTCTACCACTGCACGTCGGGCAAGGACCGCACCGGCTGGATGAGTTACCTGCTGCTGCGTGCGGTCGGTGTCCCTTCCGACACCGCGGCCCGCGACTTCCTGCTCTCCAACGACTTCCGCCGGGAAGCCGACCGCAGGACCCGTGACGGGCTGCGGCGGGCCGGTCTGATGGAGAACCCGGACCTGCTGGTCCCCCTCCAGGAGGTCCGCATGGACTACCTCGACGCGGCGCTCGACCAGATGGACGACGACTACGGCAGTCTCCACGGCTACCTCCGCGAGGGCCTCGGCCTGGACACCGCGACGCTGGCGAAGCTCCGCGCCCGGCTGCTGAGGGGAGGGCGGGCCTGACATGCTCCGACTGGGAATGATGGCGCCGTTCAGCGACGGTCTGATCACCTCGGGCGGCTTCCTGCGCGACCTCGCCGGCACGCTGGAGGAGTGCGGCGTCGAATCGCTGTGGACGGTCGAGCACGTGGCCGTCGCGGACCGGTACGAACCGCTCTATCCGTACTCCGACGACGGCCGGATCCCGGGGAGTTCCGGGGTCGTTCCCATGCCCGACCCGCTGGAGAGCATCGCCTTCCTCGCCGGGGCGTCGGACACGCTGCGCTTCGGCACCGCGATGATCGTCGCCCCGCTGCACAGCCCGGTGGTCCTGGCCAAGCGCGCCGCGACGATCGACCGGCACTCCGGTGGCCGGCTGATGCTGGGCCTCGGCATCGGCTGGCAGAAGGAGGAGTACGCCGCCGTCGGCGTGCCCTACCGGGACCGGGGGCGGCGGCTGGAGGAGTGCGTGGGCGCCATGCGCGCGCTGTGGGCCGGCGGCCCCGCCTCGTACCGTGGGCGGCACGTCTCCTTCGACGGCCTGCACTCCCTGCCGCGGCCCGAGAGCGGGGCGGTGCCCGTCGTCCTCGGCGGGAACAGCGACCCGGCCGTCCGCCGCGCGGGCCGCATCGGCGACGGCTGGTTCCCGTACACGATCGGCCCGGAGGACTTCGCCCGGCAGGCCGGTCTGATGCGCCAGGCCGCACGTGAGGCGGGGCGGGACGAGGACGCCGTGGAGATCACGGTGTGGCCCGGCTCCCTCGACCGCGACCGCGAGTTCGATCCCTCGTGGGTACGCGGATTCACCGACGCGGGCGCGACCCGCCTCGTCGTCGCGCCCCGCATCCGGGGCGCGGACGGGCTCCTGGGGCCGCGCGGCCTGGGCGCAGTACGCGACCGGATCGACCGCTACCGCGCCCATGTCCTGGAGAAGCTGTGATGAGCGGGGTCCACATCATCGACACCGTCGTCCTCTCCGGCGACCAGGTCGCGGGATGGCTGCGGCGCTGGCGCGCCGACTACCTGCCGGGCGCCCGCGACCGCGGCATGCGCGCCGAGCGCGTCTGGCGCACCTGGACCGCTCCGGACACGGTGGCCGTCCGCGTCCTGTGGGCGCTGCCGGACAGCGGCTCGTTCTTCGCCGCACGCGCCGCGTCCGGCCGTGATCCGCGGGTCGCCGAGTTCTGGGCGCGCACGGACGAGATCGCGCTGGACCGTGACCGCCAGGTGCTGGAGCCGGTCGACTTCGATGCGGAAGGCGGGGCGGCATGACCCGCTGGGTCGCGCTGCTCCCGGCCGGCGAGAGCGCGGTGTACGACGCGGCGGTCGACATCGCCGGCGTGTCGGCGTCCTCGGCGGGGCCCGACCTGCCCGGCAGCTTCGGCGGTACCGGCATCACCTGGGACGTGACGGCGGATCGGTCGCCCGTCGGCATCGCTGCCGGGCTGGGCGTGCCGCAGCCGCTCGACACCGTTGCTCTCGCCCCCGTACGGAGCCGGGCCGTACCGCTGCCCGGCGCGCGCGTGAAGCGGACGCTGCTGCTCGCGGTCCGGCCAGGGACGCCGGACGGTCTCGTCGCCCGGCTGGAGGCGGATCTCCTCGCCATACCGGATCACGTCTCCACCATCCGGTCCTGGGCGCTGAGCCGCGTGGACCAGGCCCTCACGCCCTCCCGGTGGACGCACGTGTGGGAGCAGGAGTACCGGGACGTCGAGGGCCTGACCGGGGAGTACCTGAGCCATCCCTACCACTGGACCTGCGTGGACCGCTGGTTCGACGGCGAGGTGCCGGGCGCCGGGATCGTGGAGCCGCGGCTCGCCCACGTCTTCCGCTGGAGCGAGGACGCGGTGCTGGTGCCGCGCTGAGCGCGGGCTGCACGACCCGGCACGCAGGTGGCCGCCACCGAGCGTGTCCCCTTCCGAACCGATCACGAACGGAGTCTCGCCATGCCGATCCACCGGCTGAACCACGCCGTGCTCTTCGTCTCGGACCTGGAGCGCAGCACCGCCTTCTACCGTGACGTCCTCGGGTTCCGGCCGCTGCCACGGGCGTTTCCCTCAGCCGTCTTCCTCCAGGCGGCCGGCTCCGCCAACGACCACGACCTCGGCCTGTTCCAGTGCCCGCGGCCGGGCCCCGGGCCCCGCGCCGGCCAGGTCGGCCTGTACCACCTGGCCTGGGAGGTGGAGACCCTGGCCGATCTCCGTCGGATGCGGACCCGTCTGGCCGAGGCCGGTGCCCTGACCGGGGCGAGCGACCACGCCTCCACCAAGGCTGTGTACGCCCGCGATCCGGACGGCCTCGAATTCGAGGTGTGCTGGCTGGTTCCCGACCACGCCGTGGCCGGGGAACTCGCCGCCATGGCCTCGCCCACCCGGCCCCTCGACATCGACGCCGAGATCGCCACGTACGGTGCGGACACCCCGGGCGGCCCCCGCACCGATCACGGCGTCTGGCAAGAGGTCTTCGCCGGGGCACGGTCCGACGGGCCCCCACCCCGCTGACTGCCGCGTGCGGTCGGGGACGTCCCAGGAGCCGGAGCGCCACGACGCCGTCGTGGCGCTCCGGCTCCCCGTGCGTCAGAGGCGTTCGACGATGGTGACGTTGGCCTGGCCGCCGCCCTCGCACATGGTCTGCAGGCCGTAACGTCCGCCCGTGCGCTCCAGTTCGTGCAGCAGGGTGGTCATGAGCTTGGTGCCGGTGGCGCCCAGTGGGTGCCCGAGGGCGATCGCGCCGCCGTTGACGTTGACCTTCTCGGGGTCGGCACCGGTCTCCTTCAGCCACGCCAGCACCACGGGGGCGAATGCCTCGTTGATCTCCACCAGATCGATGTCGTCGAGCGTCATCCCGGACTTCTTCAGTGCGTACGCCGTCGCCGGGATCGGCGCGGACAGCATCCGGATCGGGTCCTCGCCCCGTACGGACAGGTGGTGGATGCGGGCCCGCGGGGTCAGCCCGTGTTCCCGGACGGCGCGTTCACTCGCGAGCAGCACGGCGGAGGCACCGTCGGACACCTGCGAGGAGACGGCGGCCGTCAGCCGGCCGCCCTCCACCAGCGGCCGCAGGCCCGCCATCTTCTCCAGGCCTGTGTCCCGTCGCGGGCCCTCGTCTGTGGTCACGTCCCCGTACGCGACGAGTTCGCGGTCGAAGCGGCCCTCGTCGATGGCGCGGATCGCCCGCTGGTGCGAGCGCAGCGCGAACTCCTCCATGTCGCGGCGGGAGATGTCCCACCTCTCGGCGATGAGTTCGGCGCCGTGGAACTGGTTGACCGGCTGGTCGCCGTAGCGGGCCCGCCAGCCCTCGGACCCGGCGTACGGGCCCTCGGTGAGCCCGAGCGGTTCGGCTGCCTGACGGCTGGCGAAGGCGATCGGCACCTGCGACATGTTCTGGGTGCCGCCCGCGACCACCAGGTCGCTGGTGCCGGACAGCACCGCCTGGGCGGCGAAGTGCACGGCCTGCTGGGAGGAGCCGCACTGGCGGTCCACCGTCACTCCCGGCACCTCCTCCGGCAGGCCCGCGGCCAGCCAGGAGGTGCGGGCTATGTCGCCGGCCTGCGGTCCGACAGTGTCCAGGCAGCCGAAGACGACGTCCTCGACGGCCGCCGGGTCGGCACCCGAGCGCTCCATGAGCGCCTTCAGCACGTGGGCGCCGAGGTCGGCCGGGTGGACGGCGGAGAGCCCGCCGTTCCGCCTGCCGACCGGGGTCCGTACCGCTTCGACGATGTATGCCTCGGCCATGGCCGCTCCTTTTCGATGTCTGCAGTGTCATTCGCGCAGAGCGATTCCCTCCAGCACCATCGACAGGTACTGGCGGGCGATCTCCTCCGGGCTGTGCTGTCCGCCCGGCCGGTACCAGGACGCGGCGACCCACACGGTGTCGCGCACGAAGCGGTAGGTGAGCCGGACGTCGAGATCGGCGCGGAAGACCTGGTCGGCCACTCCGCGCTCCAGCGTTCCCAGCCACGCCTTCTCGAACTGCTGCTGCGAGCCGGCGAGATGGGCGAAGCGCGGCTGGGTCTGGAGGTGTCTGGACTCCTTCTGGTAGATGGCGACCGCGGCACGGTGCCGGTCGATCTCCCGGAAGGACTCGGTGACGAGGGCCTCGATGGTCTCTCTGGGGCCGAGCCCGGCGGCGAGCACGGCGTCGTACCGGGCCCAGAGCTCGTCCAGGAAGGCGGAGAGGATCTCGTCGAGCATCGACTCCTTGGAGTCGAAGTGGTAGTAGAGGCTGCCCGCGAGCATGCCCGCCGCGTCGGCGATCTTGCGGACGGTGGTGGCGTTGTAGCCCTGTGCGGCGAACACCTCGGCGGCGGTGGCCAGGAGTTCCTCGCGCCGCTCGGGCGACGCGCTCATCGCGGTCTTCTCGCGGTCACTGCTGCTCGTGGACACCTGGCCGTTCTTGCTTCACGCATGCTGGCTGCTGACCGACAGGACCTCTCCGGTCATGTACGAGGAGTAGCCGCTGGCCAGGAAGACGATGGCGTTGGCGACCTCCCACGGCTCGGCGTGGCGGCCGAACGCCTCGCGTGAGGTCAGCTCCTGTAGCAGCTCGGGTGTGGTGACCTTGACCAGGTGCGGGTGCATGGCCAGGCTCGGTGAGACGGCGTTGACGCGCACGCCGTACTCGGCGGCCTCCAGCGCGGCGCAGCGGGTGAGCGCCATGACCCCGGCCTTGGCGGCGGCGTAGTGCGACTGGCCCTTTTGGGCGCGCCAGCCGATCACCGAGGCGTTGTTGACGACGACGCCCCCGCTGCCTGCCGCCTTCATCCGGCGCAGTGCGGCGCGCGTGCAGCGGAAGGTGCCGTTCAGGGTGACGTCGAGGACTTTGTCCCACTGCTCGTCGGCCATGTCGACGAGGTCGGTCGTGCCGCCGAGCCCGGCGTTGTTGACGACGATGTCGAGTCGGCCGTGCCGCTCCTCGGCGAGGTCGAAGAGCGCCGTGACCTGTGCCTCGTCGGTCACGTCGCAGGGCAGTGACGTCACGCGGTCGGCGCCGAACTCCGCGGCCAGTTCCGCCTCGGACTCCTTCAGCCTGCGGGCGTGTGCGTCGGAGACCACCACGCGCGCGCCTTCCTCGAGCAGCCGTCTGGCGGTCGCGCCGCCGATGCCGGCGCCCGCGGCGGCGGTGACGACCGCGGTGCGGCCGGCGAGCAGGCGGTGGCCGGGCACGTACGGCGGCGGGGCCGAGGTCATGGGCGAACCTCCTTGGGGAGACCGAGCACTCGCTCGGCGATGACGGTCCGCTGGATCTCGTTCGATCCGGCGTAGATGGTGTCGGAGCGGGAGAACAGGAACAGCCGCTGCCAGTCGGTGAGGTCGTACGGCTCACCGGCGGCCAGCATTCCGCCGGCGCCGCAGACGTCCATGGCGAGCTCGCCCAGCTCGCGGTGCCAGGTCGCCCAGAAGATCTTGCCGATGGACGCCTCGGGGCCGGGCGCCCCCGCCGCGACACCGTCGAGCATGCGCAGCGCGTTGCCGCGGATGATCTCCAGGCCGATCCAGGCCTGGGCGATCCGGTCGCGGATCAGCGGGTCCTCGGCCGCGCCGTTGCGCTTCGCCAGCTCGATGACGGACTCCAGCTCGCGCCGGAAACCGACCTGTTGGCCGAGGGTGGACACGCCGCGCTCGAAGCCGAGCGTGGCCATGGCGACCTTCCATCCCTCGCCCGGCGCTCCGACGATGTCCGACGCCTGTGTGCGGGCGCCGTCGAAGAAGACCTCGTTGAACTCGGAGGTGCCGGTCAGCTGGGTGATCGGCCGGACCTCCACACCGGGCTGGTCCAGCGGGACCAGCAGATAGGACAGGCCGCGGTGCCGGGTGGAACCGGGCTCGGTGCGGGCGACGACGAAACACCAGTCGGACTCGTGCGCGAGTGAGGTCCAGATCTTCTGCCCGGTGACCACCCACTCGTCGCCGTGGAGCTCGGCCCGGGTCCGCACGTTCGCCAGGTCCGATCCGGCGTCCGGCTCGCTGTAGCCCTGGCACCACAGTTCCTCCACGGCGACGATCCGGGGCAGGAAGCGGTCGCGCTGCTCGGGGGTGCCGAAGGCGATCAGGGTGGGGCCGAGCAGTTGCTCGCCGATGTGGCCCACGCGGGCGGGGGCGTCCGCGAGGGCGTACTCCTCGTGGAAGGCGACCTGCTGTTCGAGGGTGGCGCCGCGGCCGCCGTACTCCGCGGGCCAGCCGACGCAGGTCCAGCCGGCGGCGGCCATGTGCCGTTCCCAGGCCAGGCGTTCGGCGAAGGCTTCGTGCTCCCGGCCGGGGCCGCCTCGTCCGCGCAGGGCGGCGAACTCACCCGTGAGGTTGTCGTGCAGCCAGCTGCGGACCTCGGTGCGGAACTCCTCGACGCTGCTCATGGGCGGCTCCGGACGGCTCTCGGCGAATGGACGGCTCGACTTCTCGACGGTCGAGGACCCGTAAGCTAACCTACCAAACACTTGTTAGGGAAGGAGGGGCGCATGTCAGCTGCCCACACCGCGCCCACATCGCCTGTCCGCTACGAACGCCGCGGCCCCGTCGCCGTGGTCACCATGGACCGGCCCGACTACCGCAACGCCCAGAACTCCGCGATGACGTACGCCCTGGACCGGGCCTTCTACCGCGCGGCCGACGACGACGAGGTCAAGGTCGTCGTCCTCGCCGGAGCGGGGAAGCACTTCTCCGCCGGCCACGACATCGGCACCCCGGAGCGGGACGCCCACCTGCCGTTCGACCGCAAGGCAGGGCTCTGGTGGGACCACTCGGACAAGGAGGGGGCGGAGAGCCGCTTCGCCCGCGAGTCCGAGGTCTACCTGGGCATGTGCCGCCGCTGGCGCGGGCTGCCGAAGCCGGTGATCGCCTCGGTGCAGGGCGCCTGCGTCGCGGGCGGCCTGATGCTCGCCTGGGTCTGCGATCTGATCGTTGCCTCCGAGGACGCGTTCTTCGCGGACCCCGTGGTGCGCATGGGGATCCCGGGCGTGGAGTACTTCGCCCACCCGTGGGTGATGCCGCCTCGCGTGGCGAAGGAGTTCCTGTTCACCGGCGACCGGATGAGCGCCCAGCGCGCGTACGAGGTCGGCATGGTCAACCGGGTGGTGCCGCGAGCGGAACTGTCCGACCGGACGATGGAACTGGCCGCCCGGGTGGCCGAGATGCCCCGCCTGGGGCTGGCGCTGACCAAGCGTGCCGTCAACCAGGCCGAGGATCTGCAGGGCCTGCACACCGGGATGGACTCCGTCTTCGGACTGCACCACCTGGCGCACGCGCACAACGCGGAGACGGCGCGGGACTCGCTCGGCGGGATGGACATCCGCGCGATGAAGGAGGCGGGTGCCTGATGGATCTCGACTTCACGGCGGCGGAGGACGCGTTCCGCGCCGAGGCCCGCGAGTGGCTCGCCGCCCACGTCCCCGCCGCCCCCTTGCCCTCCCTGGAGACCGCCCGGGGCTTCGCCGCCCACCGCGACTGGGAGCGCACGCTGTTCGCGGACCGCTGGTCGGTGGTCTCCTGGCCCGAGGAGTACGGCGGCCGAGGGGTCTCGATCCTCCAGTGGCTGATCTTCGAGGAGGAGTACTACGCGGCCGGCGCGCCCGGCCGGGTCAGCCAGAACGGCATCAATCTCCTCGCCCCCACCCTCTTCGAGCACGGTACGCCGGAGCAACGCGCCCGCGTCCTCCCCCCCATGGCGAGCGGCGAGGTGATCTGGGCCCAGGCGTGGTCGGAGCCGGAGTCGGGCTCCGACCTGGCGTCGCTGCGCTCCACGGCCGTACGGACCGACGGCGGCTGGCGGTTGAGCGGCCAGAAGACCTGGTCGTCCCGGGCGGCCTTCGCCGACCGCGCGTTCGGCCTCTTCCGCAGCGACCCCGACGCCGACAGACCGCACCACGGCCTCACCTACCTCATGTTCCCGCTGCGCGCGGACGGTGTGACCGTACGGCCGATCGGCCGCCTCGACGGCAAGCCCGCGTTCGCGGAACTGTTCCTCGACGACGTCTTCGTACCCGACGAGGACGTGATCGGCGAGCCGGGCCAGGGCTGGCGGGTCGCGATGAGCACGGCGGGGAACGAGCGCGGGCTGACACTGCGCAGCCCGGGGCGCTTCACGGCGGCCGCCGACCGTCTGACCACGCTGTGGCGGTCCGGCGCGGATCCTGACGACACCGCCCTGCGCGACCGGGTCGCCGACGCGGTCATCGGCGCCCGCGCGTACCGGCTCTTCACCTACGCGGGCGCCTCGCGCATCGCCGCGGGAGGATCGATCGGCGCCGAGTCGAGCCTCAACAAGGTCTTCTGGTCCGAGCTGGACATCGCCCTCCACGAGACGGCCCTAGACCTGCTCGGCCCGTACGGCGAACTGTCCGACGAGGCCGAGGAGGCTCCCGCCCACGGGAGTTGGGCCGAGGGATACACCTTCTCGCTCGCCGGGCCCGTCTACGCCGGCACCAACGAGATCCAGCGCGACATCATCGCCGAGCGCCTGCTCGGTCTGCCGAAGGGACGTCGGTGATGCGGTTCCTCCTCGACGACGAACAGCGGGAGTTCGCCCGCTCGCTGGACGCAATGCTGGCGGCGGCCGACACCCCCGCGGTCGTCCGGGCGTGGGCCGCCGGGGACACCGCGCCCGGCCGCGCGCTCTGGTCCCGGCTCGCCGAGGCCGGGGTCTTCGCCCTCGCCGTACCGGAACGGCACGACGGGCTGGGTCCGCTGCCGGTCGAACTCGCCGTCGCCTTCACGGAACTGGGGCGCCACGCCGTACCGGGTCCGCTCGTGGAGACGGTGGCCGCGGCGGCCTTCCTCGACCGCGTGGGCGACGAGGCGGCCGCCGCCTGGTTGCCCGGCATCGCCTCCGGCAAGACCGTCGCCACCCTCTGCCCGCTCTCCCCCGACAGCCCCTACGCCCTGGACGCCGACGCCGCCGACGCGGTCTTCGTCGTGGACGACGACACCGTACGCCTGGCGGCGACGGCCGGTCCCCTCCAGCAGTCCGCCGACCCGGCACGCCGGCTGGCCCGGCCGCTCGGCGGAACCGTCCTGGCGCACGGGGCCGGTGTGACGGCCGCGGCCGCGCACGCCGCCGACGTCGCGGCGCTGGCCACAGCCGCCCAGGCCCTCGGGCTGGGCCGTACGCTGCTGGCGCGGACGGTCGAATACGTCGGACAACGCACCCAGTTCGGGGTGGCCATCGGATCGTTCCAGGCCGTCAAGCACCGCCTGGCCGACGTGTTGATCGCCCTGGAGTTCGCCCAGCCCCTGGTTCATGCCGCGGCCCTTGCGCTGGCGTCGGCGGATCCGGGCGCCGGCCGGGAGATCGCGGCCGCGAAGGTGTCCGCGTGCGAAGCCACGTACACCGCGGCCCGAACGGCCCTGCACCTCCACGGTGCCCTCGGCTACACCGACGAGTTCGACCTCTCCCTGTGGATCCGCAAGGCCCGCGCGCTGCGGTCCGCCTGGGGCACGCCGGCCGCCTGCCGCGCGCGCGTCCTCGCCGTCTGATCCCACCCCTCCCCACCGCCGCCCTCCCCGGGACCACCCCGCCCGGGAGAGCTGCCGTCGGGCACCCGCACGGCACATCACCGCTCGTTCCTCCCCAACGTCCCTACCGCTCGAGGGAGTCAGCCATGTCCGCCGCACCGTCCCCGCAGAAGCCCGGGAGACCGAAGAAGCCGGAGACGCCCCGGAGCGCCTCCACGGCCGCGAGCCCGGCCCTGCTGCGCAAGGTGGCACTGTCGAGCCTGCTCGGCACCGTCATCGAGTACTACGACTTCCTGCTCTACGGCACGATGGCCGCGCTCGTCTTCGGCCCCTTGTTCTTCCCCGAGTCGAATCCCACGGTCGGCACGATCGCCGCGTTCGGAACGCTGGCCGCCGGCTATGTCGCGCGGCCCGTCGGCGGGGCCGTCTTCGGCCACTTCGGAGACCGGCTCGGCCGTAAGAGGATGCTCGTCCTCACCATGGTCCTCATGGGGGCGGCGAGCTTCCTGATCGGGTTGCTGCCCACGTACGACACGATCGGCATCGCGGCCCCCGCCCTCCTGGTCCTCTTCCGCGTCGTCCAGGGCATCGCCATCGGCGGTGAGTGGGGCGGCGCGACGCTGATGGTCGTCGAGCACGCCGACGCGCGGCGCCGCGGCCTGTGGAACGGTGTCATGCAGATGGGATCGCCGATCGGTTTCCTCCTGTCCACGGTCGCGGTCACCGCGACCACGCTCCTGCCCCGGGAGCAGTTCATGGACTGGGGCTGGCGCATCCCGTTCCTGTTCAGCGCGCTGCTGCTGGGCATCGGCCTGTACGTGCGGATCAGCATCAGTGAGAGCCCGCTGTTCCAGCGGGCTCTCGCGGCACAGAAGGAGCGGGAGGCGGGCGGTCCGTCCCGCATTCCGCTCGCGCAGGTGCTGCGCAGGCCCCGGGCCCTGGTCCTCGCGTGCGCCGTCGGTATCGGGCCCTTCGCCCTGACCGGGATGATCAGCATCTTCATCCTCACCTACGCCACGGGCATCGGGTACGCCACCTCGGAAGTGATGAACGGCCTCATCGCCGCCTCGGTCCTGGGCCTGGTGACGATTCCGCTCTTCTCGGCGCTGTCCGACCGCGTCGGACGCCGGACGGTCGTGCTGAGCGGAGCCGTGGGCATCGTGCTGCTCGCCTTCCCCATGTTCGCCCTCATCGACGCGAAGTCGCCCACCCTGCTCATCCTCGGCATACTCCTCGGCCAGCTGCTGCAGTCCGCCATGTACGCGCCGCTGGGGCCGCTGCTGTCCGAGATGTTCGGCACCGAGGTCCGCTACACCGGGGCGTCCATGGGCTACCAGTTGGCCGCGCTGATCGGCAGCGGGTTCACCCCGCTGATCGCCAGCAGTCTGCTCTCCGCCTCGGGCGGCATGCGCAGCGCCCCCCTCTCGGGTCTGGTCATCGTCTGCGGGCTCGTGACCGCGCTGGCCATCTGGCGCATCACCGAAACACGCGGCCGGGATCTGACGGACGAAGGCTCCGCCGCACTCCCCGGCCGGTCGTCCCCGCTGAGCGGCGCCGCCTCCGACAGCGCCTGACGCATGGCAGAAGGAGCCTGACCCCCCAAGGGCGCACTGCGGCGCGCCGGACAGAAAGGAGCAGACGAGTGAGGCTGACGGAGGAACAGGAAGAACTGCGATCTGCCGTACGGTCGCTGCTCGGACGCCACGAGGGCGCGGGAGCCTGGCGGCCCCTGACCGAACAGATCGGCGTCGCGGGACTCGCCGTACCCGAGGAGTACGGCGGCGCGGGCTGCGGAGCCCGGGAAGTCCACGTCGTGATGGAGGAGTTGGGGCGGGAGCTGAGCCCGGTGCCCTGTCTCGGCTCCGCGGTGCTCACGGTGCAGGCGCTGCTCGCCTCGGGCGACAGGGCGGCGTGCGCGCGCCTGCTCCCGCAACTGGCCGAGGGCAGTGCGGTGGGGACCCTGGCGTGGGCCGAGCAGGGTTCCTGGGACCCGGCGGCGATCCGGGCCGAAGCCGCCCTGGGCCCGGGCGGGACCTGGCGGATCACCGGGACGAAGGAACACGTGCTGAACGGGGCCGAGGCCGACGTGCTGCTGGTGGCGGCCCGCACGGGAACCGGGGTCTCCCTCTTCCACGTGGCCGTGGAGGACTCGGGAGCGCGCCGCGAAGCGGCGGTCACGATGGACGTCACGCGGGCGCAGGCGCGGGTGGTGCTCTCGGGCGCCGAGGGCCGGCTCATCGGCGTGGAGGGCGACGGCGGCCGGGTACTGCGGCACGTGCTGGACCTGGCCTGCGCGGCGCTCGCCGCCGAGCAGGTCGGCGCGGCGGAGCGCTGCCTGGAGCTCACGGTCGCCTACGCCAAGGACCGCGTCCAGTTCGGCCGGGCCATCGGCTCCTTCCAGGCGGTGAAACACCGGCTCGCGGACGCGTACGTGCTGGTGGAGGCCGCGCGCTCGGCCGCGCTGGGCGCGGCCTTCGCCGCCGACGAGGGCTCACCGGAGCTGAGCCGCTCGGCGGCCGTCGCCAAGTCCGCCTGCTCGGAGGCCTTTTCGACGGTGGCGGGCGAGATGATCCAGCTGCACGGCGGCATCGGCATCACCTGGGAGCACGATGCCCACCGCTACTTCAAGCGCGCGCACGGCTCGGGCCGGCTCTTCGGCCCGCCGGCGTGGCACCGAAGCCGACTGGCCGCCGGCCTGGGCCTGATCGCGGCCTGATCGGGCGCAGCCCGGGGAGGAGCAGCAGCCCCTCCCGGGGCTGCCGCCGGCGGGGTGGGGCCCTTGACGTACGGGCCCGGCCGATCAGAGTATTCCTATTAGAAATATTCCTATCAGAAATATGGAGAGAGCATGTCCACCCTCACTCCCCGGACCGCTCCCCTGCGAGCCGCGCAGGTCGACGACGCGACCATGCGGGAGGTGCTCGGCAGCTTCTGCACCGGCGTCGCGGTCATCACCGCCATCCAGCCCGACGGACGGCCGGCGGGGATGGCCGTCCAGTCGTTCTCCTCGGTGTCCCTGGACCCGCCCCTGGTGTGCTTCTGCCCCGCGCACACCTCGACCACCTGGCCGAAGATCCGTGCGGCCGGACGCTTCGCCGTCAACCTCCTCGCGGCCGACCAGCAGCGGTTGTGCCGGCAGTTCGCCGTGACCGGCGGGGACAAGTTCGCCGGAGTCGACTGGCACCCCGGGACGAACGGCGCGCCCCTGCTCGACGGCGCGCTCGCGACGATCGAGTGCGACCCGGCGGGCACACTGCCCGGCGGCGACCACCTGATCGCCCTGGGCCGGGTCACCGCGCTCGCCGCGGCGGACCGCCCCCGCACGGCCGACCCGCTGCTCTACTTCCGCCGCACCTACGGCCGCCTGCGCTCCGGCTCGTCCAGGTCGGCCGGCATCGCGTCGGCCGGGTCCCGCTCCGAGGCGTAGTACCGCTCCGCCCACTTGACAGACGCCCACGCCTCCTCGGCAGGGGCACCCTCGGCGTCCACCGCCGCATCGCCGGCCGGCCCGGCATCTCGCGCCCCCGCTCCGGGCCCGGCGAACGCCCCAGCCACGGCCGCAGCATCACCCCGTACTTGAGAACCGGTGGCTCCACCGGCGCCTCACATCGGTGATCCGGTGGGCCCGCTCGTCGCGGCTGCCCGTCTCCTGCGCGACACGGGGCCGGTGCCGGCCGCCCCGCTCGGCAGCCCGGGCGGCCGGGTCTCCCACTGGGTGGGACATCCCCATGGTCACAGCGGGCGGCGGCGATGTGTCATACCGCCCACGGCAGCGCCGGTGCCGCGCCACACCGCAGAGTTCAGGAGGCTCGTGATCAGCATGAACAGCCACCAGTGGGGAGAGCCCGAACAGGCAGGTCCCGTCACCGTCGCCGAGTTGGTGGATTTCGCCGCCGACGCGTTCGGGGATGCGGAAGCTCTCGTCGACGGTGAGGTGCGGTGGAGCTTCGAGCGCATGCGGGACGAGGTGCACGCGTCCGCGCGGGCTGCCGTCGCCCACGGCTTGGGGCCCGGCGACCGAGTGGCCGTCTGGGCGCCGAACAGCCGGCAGTGGATCACCGCTGCGCTGGGCGCGGTCTCGGTGGGGGCGGTCCTGGTGCCGCTGAACACGCGCTACAAGGCGGCCGAAGCCGCGGACATCGTCCGACGCAGCGGTGCCCAGGTGCTGTTCACCGAACGGGGCTTCCTGGGCACCGACTACGTGGCGATGCTGACGGCTTCCGGTGAAGACCTCGGACAGTTGCGCAGCATCGTCGTCCTGCGCGGGGACGCGACCGAGGACGCCGTCTCGTGGGACGCCTACCTGGCGGCCGGCGAGGCCGTGCCCGACCGCCGGCGGTCCGCCCGCAGCGCCTCCGTGCGTCCGCAGGACCTGTCCGACATCCTCTACACCTCCGGCACCACGGGTCGGCCCAAGGGCGTGATGATCACGCACGGACAGACCCTGCGCGTGTTCGGCACCTGGTCGCGCACCGTCACCCTGCGGCCCGGAGACCGCTACCTGCTGGTCAACCCCTTCTTCCACACCTTCGGCTACAAGGCCGGCGTTCTCGCCTGCCTGTTGAGCGGCGCGACCATGCTCCCCGAGCCGGTCTACGACACCGACCGGGTCCTGAGCCGAGTGGCCGAGGAGAAGGTGAGCGTGCTCATGGGCCCGCCGACCGTCTTCCACGGCCTCATCCGCCATCCCCGGCGCGCCGAGTACGACCTGACGACACTGCGCCTGGCCGGCACGGGAGCGGCCATGATCCCCACCGAGCTGATCGAGGAGATCCGCCGAGCCCTCGGCGCGCAGGACGTCTTCACCGCCTACGGGCTGAGTGAGTCCTCAGGTGTGGTCTCCGTCTGCCCCGTCGACGCCGACGCCGGCACTCTCGCCCGCACCGTCGGCCCGGCACTGCCCGGCACCGAACTGCGGATCGTCGACGCGGACGGCCGCGCCCTCCCACCCGGGCAGCCCGGCGAGGTCGTCGTGCGCGGCTACCACGTCATGCTCGGCTACCTCGACGACCCCGAGGCCACCGCCCAGGCCATCGACGCCGACGGCTGGCTGCACACCGGCGACGTCGGCGTGCTCGACGAACGCGGCCATCTGTCGATCACGGACCGTCTCAAGGACATGTACGTCGTCGGAGGCTTCAACGCGTACCCGGCGGAGGTGGAGAACACGCTGCGCGGCCATCCGGACATCGCCGAGGCTGCCGTCGTGGGTGCCCCGGACGAACGGCTCGGTGAGGTCGGCGTGGCCTTCGTGGTCCCCGAGAAGGGCGCCCGCCCCACGCAGGCCGACCTCACCGCATGGACCAGGGAACGCCTGGCGAATTTCAAGGTGCCGCGGCACTTCCGCCTCGTACCGGAGCTGCCGCGCAACGCCGGGGGCAAGGTCCTCAAGGGTGAACTGCGGCGCGCGGCGCGGGAGAAGGACGGGCGGTGACGTCCGAGGCGGAGGGACGCCGAAGCGGTGCCGACGCTCGAGTCGCCCCTCTCCTTCCGGCTGCGGCCATGCCCACGGGCACAGCACCGATCCCCCACGAGGACACCCACGCGCGCAACGCCACCCTCCCGGCACACGACCCTCAGCGCATCCGCCCAGCCAACCGACCGCATCGGAGAGACGACATGGCGAACACCGATCAGACATGGGACCAGGAGTGCGACGTCCTGGTCGTGGGATCCGGCGGAGGCGCGCTCACCGGCGCGTACGGCACGGCGGCCCGTGGCCTGGACACCCTGGTCATCGAGAAGACCGGGCACTTCGGCGGCACCACCGCCTACGCCGGTGCCTGCCTGTGGCTGCCCGGCAACCAGGCCCAGGAACGTGACGGTGTGCCGGACTCCGCCGACCTCGGCCGTACCTACTTCCGTGCGGTGGTCGGGGACGCCACCCCGCACGAACTGCAGGACGCCTACATCGACGGCGCCTCGGCGACCGTCACCTTCCTCGAGGACAACCCGCACGTCCGTTTCGAGCACCGGCCGTTCCCCGACTACTACGCGGCGCCGGGCCGCTTCGAGGCCGGCCGCGGCGTCTTCCCCGTCGAGCTGCCCGCACCCGGCGGCCCGCACCCGCTGCTCGACGCGGTGCGCCCCCCGGCCTGGGCCGACCGGCTCGGCCTGCCGGCCCCCGACGGCCCGCTCACCGACGGCCGGGCCCTGATCGGACGCCTGCTGCTGGCGCTCGAGTCCACCGGCAACGGCCGCACCCTCCTGCACACCGCCCTCACCGGCCTGATCACCGAGGCCGGCCGTGTCGTCGGCGCCGAGGCCGCACACGACGGCGGCACCCTGCGGATCCGCGCCCGCCGCGGAGTGCTCCTCGCCGCCGGCGGCTTCGAGGCCAACGCCGAGTTGCGACGCGAGTGGCAGGACCTGCCCGGCGCCGACTGGACGATGGGCGCACCCGGCGGCAACACCGGGGACGCGCTGATCGCCGCCGCCCGGGCCGGAGCCGCCACCGGCCTGCTCGACCAGGCCTGGTGGTGCCCGTCCCTGCGCTTCCCCGACGGTTCGGCCGCCTTCACCCTCGGCCTGCGCGGCGGCATCTTCGTCGACGGCTCGGGGCGCCGCTTCGCCAACGAGTCGCTGCCGTACGACCGGATGGGCCGCCGGATGCTCGCGGCCAAGGCCGGGACCACCCCCGACAACCCGGTGTGGTGGGTCTTCGACGACCGGTTCGGCGGTGAACTGCCCGGCATCACCGTCGTCCCCGCGGACCGGCATGCCTTCACGGCGGCCGGGTTGTGGCGCACCGCCGAGACGCTGGACGGCCTCGCCCGGCAGATCGGCGTCGACGCCGAGGCGCTGGGGAGCACCGTGCGGACCTTCAACGGTTACGCGGCCGAGGGCGTGGACGCGGACTTCCACCGCGGCGAGGACCCGTACGACCGCTTCTTCGTCGCCGACGCCGCGACACGGGCGCCGGGCGCCGCGGACGCCAACCCCTGCCTGGTACCGATCGAGAGCGGCCCCTTCCACGCCGTGCAGATCGTCCTCGGCGACCTCGGCACCAAGGGCGGCGTACGGACCGACACCCGCGCCCGGGTGCTGCGGGAGGACGGCTTGCCGATCCCCGGCCTGTACGCGGCCGGCAACACCGCCGCCTCGGTGTCCGGCCCCCACTACCCGGGCCCGGGCGCACCGATCGGTTCCGCCATGGTCTTCGGCCACATAGCCGCCGCCGACATGGCGGGGCAGGAAGCCGACCGTTGATTCCGGACCTTCCGGATGACCGGTGGGACGGCGGTCGTCACCGGCGCCGCTCGCCGAACGGCGAGAGCGCGTACACCTTGCCGCTTCCCAGGACGGGGAGGCGGTGATGGCTCCGGAAGGAGTGACTCCGTGCCCGCGTCCTGGGACGTACGGACCGACCCGCGGCACACCGGCACGCGTTCCGGGGTCGGTCCGCCGTACCAGCAGCATCGACATGCTGCGGCCGGACGGCGTGCTCGGTGACCTCGTGCTGCGCGGCCGCGCCCGCGACCTGCGCACGGCTCACGACGGGTCGGGACACGTGCTGGGTGAGGCTTCCTTCGACATGCGCGTGGCGTTCCTCGACGGGCGCAGGATCACCCAGGTCACCACCGTCCCCGTGATCCCGGCCCTCGAAGCGCTGGTGGGCGCGACCGCCGGTCCCGGCTTCCGGGCTCGGCTGGACCAACTGGTCCCGCACGAGCGTGACGCGCGCTCGCTGCTGTACGCCCTGCTCGACGACGTGCCCGGCGCGACGCTGGTCTCCAACCACGTCCTCCAAGCGGCGGGGGCACGCGGCGCCGGGGGACGCCCGGACTACCGGCCCGTCCCGGACGTGTGCGCCGGCTTCCGGCGGGGCGGGACGGTCCTGTTCCAGATGGAGCACGGGGGACGCTTCCCTCTCGCCGCCGGCCCCGCCGCTCCCCTGCTGGAATCCGGGGACGACCCCCTGGCCTGGCATCGGCTCGATGCGCTGCCGCCGCACAGCATGCGGCGGCAGCGGCGCCTCGACGTGCTGCCGGGAGAGGTGATCACGGTGAAGTCGCTGTTCCGTGACAGCCATCTCGCCCCGGACGGGCGCGGGACCGTCATCCACGAGTACGAGATACGCGCCGGGGTCGCACCGGGAACGTGGCGCGTACTCGACGCCGTCGCCGTGCCACGCGTGCTGCCCTGGCCGGAGTGCCCCGTTGCCGCCGGCAGCGCGGGCCGGCTGGTGGGACGCGACCTGCGCGAGGCGTGCCGGAGGGTGCGGAGCGACTTCCGGGGGGCATCGACGTGCACCCACCTCAACGACCAGTTGCGGTCGCTCGGCGACGTCGTGGCACTCTGATCCTCTACGGTCCTGCCCGCGCCGGCACGCCGAGGGCGCGGACGCGACCGCGGCGAGCAGGTCGCGGACGAGGTCACGGGCAGGCGGAGGTCCGTGTGGTGCCGGTCCGTTCGGGGGCGGTCCCGCCGCCGCGGCGATTAGCAGACGGTACGAGGCGGCGCAACCCTTCCGTGTGCCCGTCGTGCCGGGCCGGCTGTGGCGCCCCCGACCATGACGTTGAGCCTTGAACCAGCTCTACGGTGCCGGGCACCGGACCTCTCCCCCACTTTTCCACGCCGACGGAGCGGTCCGGTCCCCCCAACAGCCGAGGGAGCCGCCGTGCAGTCGTCGCCGTCGCCAGGAGCCGTCAACCCGCCGCCCCACATCTCGTCCGCGCCGCCACCCGCCGTCCCGTCGCCGCGCCCGGCGGCACTCGCGTGGCGCGCTGTGCTGTCCCGTCTGGTGACCGTCGTGGCCCTCGTGCTCGGCGCGGCCCTGCTCGCCCCGGCGCCGGCCGCGCACGCCGCGGTCGGCCTGACCCCGGTCGGCGACTTCGGCGCCAATCCCGGCCGGCTGAACATGTACGTCTACCGGCCCGCTTCCCTGCCCCCGGCCCCGGCGGTGGTGTTCGCGCTGCACGGGTGCACGCAGAACGCCCAGGGCTACGCCGACAACTCCGGGCTGCCCGAACTCGCCGACCGGTACGGGTTCCTGGTGGTGTTCGCGGAGACGACGACCTCGAACAACCTCAACAAGTGCTTCAACTGGTTCCAGAGCAGTGACAACCGCAGAGGCCAGGGCGAGGCCGCCTCCATCCGGCAGATGGCCGCGCACACCGTCTCCGCCCTGGGCGCGGACCCCCGGCGGACCTACGTCACGGGACTGTCCGCCGGAGGCGCCATGACGTCGGTGATGCTCGCCGCCTACCCGGACGTCTTCCAGGCGGGCGCGGTGGTCGCCGGGCTGCCCTACGGCTGTGCCAATGACGTCGCCAGTGCGTACTCGTGCATGAGCCCCGGTACCGACCTCACCCCGGCGCAGTGGGCCGACCGGGTCCGCGGCGCCCACCCCTCATGGTCCGGCCCGTGGCCGCGCGTGGCCGTCTGGCACGGCGACAGGGACACCACCGTCGTCCCCCGTAACGCCGACGAACTCCGGGACCAGTGGACCGCGCTGCACGGGCTCCCCCAGACACCGTCGCGCACCTCGGCCATCGGCCCGAACTCCACCCGGCACGAGGAGTACCTCGCCGGGAACGGCTCGGTCGCCGTCGAGGTGAACCGCGTCCCGGGCATCGGGCACGGCACACCGGTCGATCCGGGCAGCGGCACCCAGCAGTGCGGCAGCACCGGCGCCGCCTACTTCCTGGACTCGATCTGCTCCAGCTACTGGATCACCCGGTTCTTCGGCCTGGCGGAATCCGACCCCCAGCCCGGCCCGCTGCCCGCCCCGGCGGGCCTGGCCGCGACCGGCACCACCGACACCACCGTCAGCCTGAGCTGGAACCCGGTCGACGGCGCCACCGGCTACGCCGTCCACCGCGACGGCACCCGGATCGCGACGCCCGACTCGGCCTCGTACACCGACACCGGGCTGACCCCGGGCTCCACCCACACCTACGCCGTGGCCGCCCGCGACGCCGACGGCAGGACGGGCCCGCTCTCCGCCACGGTCACCGCACGGACCACCGGTGCCACGGCCACCTGCTGGACCGCCACCAACTACGCCCACGTCCAGGCGGGACGCGCCACGACCAGCGGCGGCTACACCTACGCCGTGGGCTCCGGGCAGAACATGGGTCTGTACAACACCTTCGTCACCCACACACTGAAGGAATCGCCCGCCGGCCACTTCACCGTCGCGGACGGAAGCTGCCCCTGAGACGGGAACCCACGCGACCGGCCGGGCCGCAGGAGCCGCGCACAGCGCCTGCGGCCCGGCGCGCATCGCGGCGGAAGCCCGACGGACCGGATCGCGTGAATGCCGCACCTATGGACGGCCGGCCGGCTGGGAACGCAGCTCCACGGTGATGTGCGGGGACAGCGCACGGAGGAAGTCGGACGCGTCGAAGATCTCTCCCGCGGAGACGACACCGACCGCCTTGGTCCGTCCCGTGAGGATGCGGTCGACCGCTTCCACCACGAGTGGCGCCGTGACGGCGTAGATGTCCTGACCACGGGCCACGGCCCGCCGTTCGGCGCCGCCCGAGCGCACGACGACGTCGACGAGGAAGGTCTGCGCGGACCGCCCGCGCTCGTCGACCGCGGCCGGCGTCGGCGTGTCGGGGGCCACGACGTCCCGGGCCGCCTCGAGCGTCATGTAGGTACGCACTTCGGGAATGGACAGGTGGCTGGGCACGGTCACGACGTCGGCCATCGTGAACTCCCCGATGACGGGCCGCGGGCCCATCGGTTCGGGGAAGTGCCAGTTGAGGGTCGGCGGGGCGTCGTCACGGTGCTCCAGCCGACCGTTGGTGTAGCGGATGCGCCGGCCGCCCCGCCGCTCCCGGGAGACCACGCCGGACGTGCGCGTCCCGGCGGTGGGGTGCCAGTTGCTCAGTGCGTACGCGATGTGCGCCTCGTCGGCCGCCGTCCAGTCGCCCATCGCCGCGGTGGCCAGCAGGTCCCCGAAGCCGCCGAAGAAGGCCATCGCCGGGACGATCACCGCTCCCGCGTCGCGTGCCCGGTCGGCGAAGCGCGCGAAGGTGTCGACGTTGGCCTCGATCTCGGCTGCCACGTCCAGATACGGGATCCCGGCCCGCAGGGCCGCCTCGACGAGGGGTGCGGCCGTCGCGGCGAAGGGCCCGGCGCAGTTGATCACGGCCGCCGCGCCTGCCAGCGCGCGGTCGAGCGAGTCCGGGTCGTCGACCGAGGCCGGGCGGGCCTCCAACCCGGTCTCGTACGCCAGCGCCTTCAGCTTGTCGGCGTCGCGACCAGAGAGGGCCGGGAGGAACCCACGCTCCCTCAGCTCCGCCACCACGAACCGCCCGGTGTGCCCGTACGCGCCGAACACCACCACGGTCTGGCCCGATTCCATGGTTTCTCCCTGCACTCGAATGATCCGCTGCGATCCGTCACGGACATCCTGGCCGAGGCCGGCACAGCACCGCGACTGTCCGGAACGCCATGCCCCATACAATTCCGGACATGACCACTGTCGCCCTGGCCGTCACCGACGGCATGCTGCACTTCGAACTCGCCCTGGCGTGCGAGGTCTTCGGAGCCGACATGACCGGCGTGGCGGATTCCTGGTACCGCCTCTCGGTCTGCGGACCGAGCACCGTCCGGGCCGGCCTCTTCCGGCTGGAGCCCGACCACGGACTCGACGGCCTGCAGCGCGCCGACACCGTGATCGTCCCGGGCTGGGCCGACATCGACCAGGACCCGCCGGCCGAGCTCGTCGACGCGGTGCGCGCGGCCCACGAGGCGGGCGCACGCGTGGCCTCCCTCTGCACGGGCGCCTTCGTGCTGGCCGCCGCAGGCCTGCTGGAAGGCAAGCGCGCGACCACCCACTGGGCGCACACCCGGGAACTGGCCGAGCGTCACCCCCGGGTGCAGGTGGACCCGGACGTCCTCTACGTGGACAACGGCAGCGTGCTCACCTCCGCCGGCAAGGCCGCCGCCATGGACCTGTGCCTGCATCTCGTCCGTCTCGACCACGGCTCGTCGATCACCAACGCACTCGCCCGCCGTCTGGTCGTGCCGCCGCACCGGGACGGCGGCCAGGCCCAGTTCGTCACCACCCCCGTCCCCGCCCCGCACAACCACCCGCTCGCCGAACTCTTCCCGTGGGTGATCCAGCGGCTCGACCAGCCGCTCACCGTGGAGGACATGGCGCGGCGGGCGCGGATGAGCGCGCGCAACCTGGGCCGCCACTTCAGGTCCGTGACCGGCACCACCCCCTTGCAGTGGCTGCTCACCCAACGGATCCGCCACGCGCAGGAGTTGCTGGAGACCACCGACGACACGGTCGACAGCATCGCGGAGGCGACCGGCATGGGAACCGCCACGACGCTTCGCCGTCACTTCCACCGGACGGTCGGTGTGCCGCCGGACACCTACCGCCGCACCTTCCGCTCACGCACCCCACTCGGCTCGCCGGACCGGTGACGCGGCCGCCGACCCGGCGGCCCGGTCGGAAGCAGGTCAGTCCCGGGTGACGGCGGTGGGATCCGGCGCGGGACGCCCGTCCTCGGTGCGCTCGGTCGCGTCCTCCAGGACGATCCGGCCGATGATCTCGTACCGTTCGGGCCGCCTGGCCCTGAGGTAGAGACCGAGGCCGATTCCGCCGAAGAAGACGGCGCCGACGATCCACGGGATCGCCGCGAAGAAGACCGAGTCGGCGGCGAGTCCGGCCGCGGTCTCCATGTTGAGCACCAGCAGCACCACGACGGCGGTCATGCCGACACCGCCGAGCAGCGGTGCGGTGAAGGTCCGGAACCAGTGCCGGTCTTCGGGGTGGTGCCGCCGGAAGTAGCCGATCACGGCGAACGAGCACAGTGTCTGGACGATCAGGATCGCCATCGTGCCGAGGATCGCGAGCAGTGTGTAGAGGTGGATGTACGGGTCCTGGCCGGTGAGCCAGAAGGCGCAGACCAGCGCGACGGCGATGGCGCTCTGGACGTAGGAGGCGATGTACGGGGAGCCGTGCGAGCGGTGCGTACGGCCGAGGGCCGGATGCAGGAATCCTTCGCGTCCGATCGCGTACAGGTACCGCGAGGCGCACTGGTGGAAGGCCATGCCGCAGGCGAACGAGCCGGTGAGCAGCAGCCATTGGAAGGCGTCGACGGCCCAGGCGCCGATGAAGGCGGTGGTGGGGTCGAAGAAGAGGTCGAGCGGGGCGGCGGAGGAGGAGACCTCGACGACTCCGCGCAGGCCGTTTCCGGCGATGGTCATCCAGGAGACGTAGATGTAGAAGAGGCCGACGCCGATGACGGACACCAGCGTGGCGCGGGGGATGACGCGCTTGGGGTCGCGGGACTCCTCGCCGTACATGGCGGTCGACTCGAAACCGACCCACGACCAGAAGGCGAAGAAGAGACCGAGGCCGGCCGAGGCGCCGGTGAAGGCGTTCCTCGGGTCGACCGGTTCCAGCGGGATGCCGTCGGGGCCGCCGCCGGAGAGGAGTACGGCGGTGGCCACGGCGAACAGGACCGCGATCTCGGCGACGAGCATGACGCCGAGCGCCTTGGCGGTCAGGTTGATGTCGAAGTGGGCGAGGACGGCGGTCACGGCGAGCATCGCCGCCGCGTACACGATCCACGGCAGATCCACCCCGAGCTGGTCGGCGACGGTCGTCCGCGCGAAGTAGGCGAACACGCCGACGATCGACGCCTCGAAGACGATGTACGCGAGTACGGCGAGCATCCCCGAGGCCATGCCGGCGATCCGGCCCAGACCGTGGGAGATGTAGCCGTAGAAGGCCCCGGCCGCGGTGATCCGTTTCGCCATGGCCACGTAGCCGACGGAGAAGACGGTGAGGACGAGCGTCGCGAAGAGATAGCCGGCGGGCGCGCCGGTGCCGTTGCCGAAGCCGACGGCGATGGGAAGGTTCCCGGTCATCGCCGTGATGGGTGCGGCTGTCGCGACCGCCATGAAGACGACGCCGACGAGACCGACCGAGTTCGCTTTGAGCCGCTGCACCTCAGGGGTGCGGTTCTCTGCCATGGCGAGAGAGCTTCGTCCGGGGTGACCCACGCCACAATCGACAAGTGGTCGAACAATGGCCCGGCGTGGCAGACGAGTTGTCGTCCCTGACGGCGCCTCGAGTTGGGCGGCGAGGACCTGCGCGCCCGCGACGTCGGCGCCTGCGCCCGTCGGCTACGATCACCACCGTCGGCTGTGTCCGATATGTGTCACGTCCACGACCGTGTTCCGCCGGATTTCACCCCGCCGGAGTGCTTCCCGGCCGGCGGTGCGATCCGCTTTGTGGCACCGTCCGCCCGCCGGGCGGCACAGCAGACGGCCCGACTGCGCGCAGAGAACCATGAGGGAGACCGATGATCTTCATCACCGCCAAGTTCCGTATCCGTCCCGAGTACGCCGACCGGTGGCCGGAGATCGCCGCCGACTTCACCGCGGCCACGCGCGCGGAACCGGGCTGCCTGTGGTTCGACTGGTCGCGCAGCGTCGAGGACACCTCGGAGTACGTGCTGGTCGAGGCCTTCCGCGACGACGAGGCGGGGGCGGCGCACGTGCAGTCCGAGCACTTCAAGGCGGCGCAGCGGACCCTGCCGCCCCACCTGGCCGAGACACCCCGGATCGTCAACGCGACGGTACCCCAGGACGACTGGTCGCTGCTCGGCGAGATGAGCGTCTCCGAACAGGAGTGACGCACCGCCTCGCGAGGGACGCCCGTCGGGGCGCGGCGAGCTCCGAGGCGGGTGCCCACCGCCGGGGACGGCTCCTGCGGGGTGCCGTCCCCGGCGGCGAGCGATTCAGCGGCCGCGTCTGTGGAGCATCACGTCCGTGACCACGGGACGGTGGTCCGACGCGTCCGTCGCCACCGTTCGGGCACCGGCCACGGTGACATCGGGCGAGACGGTCACGAAGTCGATGCGCTTGACGGGGTCGATCGCCGGGTACGTGCCACCGCCGTCAGGGGCGGCGTCCCGCAGTTGCTGCCACAGCGGCGCCAGCTCGGGGGCCGTCGCCTCGGCGTTGAAGTCGCCGACCAGGATCTTCGGTCCCCGGTCGGCGGCCAGCACATCGAGCATGTCCGCCACCTGGGCCTCGCGAACCGACGGATCGGCCCGGTAGTCGAGGTGCGTGGCATAGACGTGCACGTGTGAGCCCTTGACGTTGACCACCACCTCGGCGAAGCCGGGCGCCGGCGCCGGTACCGGATCGGATGTCTGGGTGGAGAGCCTGGTGATCTCGTGGTTCTCGGCCTCCAGCACCGGGTAGCGGCTCAGCACCGCGACGCCGTACTGCCGGCGTTCACCGCCCTCGGCGGCCGGGTCCAGGTCGTAGATGGGGGCGAAGAACACCCGCATGTCCAACTCCTCGGCCAGCGCCCGGGCTTCGTCCACGAAAGCGCTGCGGGCACCCCAGTGGACATCGACCTCCTGGAGGCCGATCACGTCGGCACGCAGACCGCGTACGGCCTCGGCTGTGCGGTCGAGGTCGAAGATCCCGTCCTGGCCGGCCCCGGCGTGGATGTTGTAGGTCGCCACCCGCAGCGGCACCGGCGGGGCCTGTTCGCCGGGGACGCCGGTGTCCGCGGCTTGCGCCGGTACGGCCGTGGCGAGCACTGCTGCGGCGAGGACGGCGGCCGCATGGCCGCCGCTGAGGGGACGTCGGAAACTGGGCATCATGCCTTCTCCAGATCAGGTGGAAGCGAGACCTGCACCGAACGGGAACAGCGGCGCGACCGGGTGGACGGCATCGGGGTGACCGTCATGGAAAGGCCCACAGCGGGAGGAACACCGCGCGGCCACCGCCTCCCTGACTCCGACTCACGCACCCCTGCATTCTGCTCCGGCGGTGGCCCACCCACTCGCGATCCGCGCCGGAACGCGCCGCCGGCGCCCGGCCTGTCGTCTGCGCCGGCGGTTCTCGGTTCACGCCCGTCATCATGGAGAAGGACCGCGGTGCGGACGCCCCTCACACCCCCGAGGGTTCGCCGGCCCTCCGCTCGGGCACGTCCGGCGGCGACGCCGGGATCGCGTCGTCGTACGGGGCGTCGCTGCGCCCGTACGCCGGGTGGACCGCCATGTACAGCAGGCCCAGGGCGACCACGACGACGCCGGAGAGGAGCACGATGTAGTTGTCGTACCAGGGGGCGTCGATCGCCAACCGCACCGACTACGGCCTCGCGGCGGCGGTGTGGACCCGCGACCTGTCCACCGCGCCGGCGACGCTGACGCTCATCGTCTTCACGGCAGGACCGGGAACAGCTCGCTCCGGACGAGCTACATCGCACCGACGTCCCTGCCCAGAGCGGTGAGCAGCCGGTCCGCAGGGAGGGCCGGCATGGTGCGGCCGCCGAAGCCGGTGGTCGTCGTCGCGGCCAGGAGGGAGTTGAGCACTGCCTCCTCCACCGCGTCGAGGACGGCTTCGAACAGCGGACTCAGCTCGGCATCCGCCACGGGGACGCCGGCCGGCGGGCGGGTGCCGAAGGCCACGGCGTAGTCGCCGCTCCCGTGGCTGTAGGCGGCGCCCGTGCGGGCGAGGGCGAACACGGCACGCCGCGCCACACGGGTCAGCTGCCGGGCGTCGAGAGGGGCGTCCGTGGCCACGACGACCATGCAGGAGCCGGTCTCGGCGGCCGGCCCCGGAGCGCCGGTCAGGCCCAGCGACCGGGGGGTGACGGCGCGGCCGAGCACCCGCAGCGTGCCACCGAAGTTCGCCTGCACCAGGACGCCGACCGTGACGCGTCGGCCGCCCAGGTCCGGCGTTCGGGACGCGGTCCCGATGCCGGCCTTGAACCCCAGAGCGGTCGTGCCGGTCCCGGCGCCGACGCAGCCTTCGGCCACCGGGCCGCCGGACGCCCCGTCGAGTGCGGCCCGGACGTGTTCCTCGTGCACCGGCCGTGCGCGGATGTCGGACAGGAGACCGTCGTTGCACTCGCCCACCACCGGGTTGAGGCTCTGCACCTCTTCGCACCCGGGCCGTTCCAGCATCCAGCCGACCAGGGCATCGGCGACGCGGAAGGCCGACAGGGTGGAGGTGAGCAGCACCGGGGTCTCCAGCACGCCCAGTTCGCAGAGCTGGGTCGTGCCGATGATCTTGCCGTAGCCATTGCCGGCAAAGACACCGGCGGGCAGCGGTGTGCGGGGGCCGACGGCTTCGGGCACGATGGCGGTCACTCCGGTGCGTACCTCGGGATCCCGCCGGACGGTCGTGTGGCCGACGCGCACTCCCGGGACGTCGGTGATCGCGTCGAGCGGTCCGGTACCGAAGTGTCCGATGACGAGGCCGAGGTCGCGGGCGCGGGGCCGGCCGGTGGCCGCGGGCTGTACGCGAGGCATGGGTTCCATGTGACCGGAGGCTACGCGTGGCACCGTGACGGAGCGGCAGGGGTCCAGGTGGGCACCGACACGGCGCCGGACTCGGCGGCCCGCTCGGCCTGTTCCCGGCCGTACCGC
The DNA here is from genome assembly GCF_014650995.1 of Streptomyces viridiviolaceus. Taxonomy (GTDB): domain Bacteria; phylum Actinomycetota; class Actinomycetes; order Streptomycetales; family Streptomycetaceae; genus Streptomyces; species Streptomyces viridiviolaceus. The sequence continues at coordinate 20,250 of NZ_BMWA01000034.1, read as the reverse complement.
AGCAGTGACCGAGCCCGGCCCGTGCAGTCGTGCGGGACGTGCACGGGCTCCGGCGCGGGGCGGTTCGTCAGTCCTTGTAGTCGGGGCAGGTCCGGTCGAGCATGCGGAGCAGCGCCGCCCAGGCGAGGTCGTAGGCGTCGAGGTCCTCGAAGTCGGCCTCCGCCTCGCCTGCGAGCTGCTGGGCGGTGTACTCGCAGACGTCGGCGGGCGGGACGATCAGCGGGCCACCGCCCGACTGGGCGGTCACCTGGATCTCGCAGGCCTTCTCCAGGTAGTACATGCGCAGGAAGGCGCGCGCGGCGCTCTCGCCGACCGTCAGCAGACCGTGGTTGCGCAGGATGAGGGCCGGGTGGTCGCCGATGTCGGCGACCAGCCGCTGCTGTTCGTCGAGGTTGAGCGCCACGCCCTCGTAGTCGTGGTAGCCGACCCGGTTGTGGAACTCCATCGACATCTGGTTGAGCGGCAGCAGCCCGTCGCGCTGCGCGGCGACGGCACAGCCGGCCTTGGTGTGGGTGTGCAGCACGCAGTGGGCGTCCGGGCGGGCGGCGTGGATGGCGCTGTGGATGACGAAGCCGGCGGGGTTGACCTGGTACGGGGTCGGGTCGACCGGGTTGCCGTCGAGGTCGATCTTGACCAGGTTCGATGCGGTGATCTCCTCGAAGAGCAGCCCGTAGGGGTTGATGAGGAAGTGATGGTCCGGGCCGGGAAGGCGCAGCGAGATGTGGGTGAAGATCAGATCGGTCATCCGGAAGTGCGCGACGAGCCGGTAGACGGCGGCGAGTTCGCGCCGGAGGCGGAGTTCCTGCTCGGCGAGGGGCTGCTCGGCGGTGGTGGGGACGCTCGTGGTCATGCGGTGTTCCTCAGGCGGTGGGATCGACGGCTGGGGTCAGGGGGCGGCCGGTGCGGTGCCAGGCGATGACGTTCTCGGCGGGCTTGCACACGTAGGCGCGGCGCGAGGCGTCGGTGAGGTAGGCGCTGTGCGGGGAGAGCCTGATGCGCGGGTGGTGGCGCAGCGGATCGTCCGCGGGCGGTGGTTCGACGGGGAACACGTCGAGGGCCGCTCCCGCGAGCCGGCCCGTGTCCACGGCGTCCACGAGGGCGTCGGGGGCGACGAGTTCGCCGCGCGCGACGTTGACGAGGAAGCTGCCGGGACGCATCCGGTCCAGCACCTTCGCGTCGACGAGGCCGTGCGTCGAGGGGGTCAGCGGGAGGTGGAGGGAGAGCACGTCGGTCGCCGCGGCGAGCGCGTCGAGGCTCTCGTACCGCTCCACGCCCTCGGGCCACAGGGCCGGGTCGGCGTACGGGTCGCAAGCGGCGACGCGGCCGAAGACCGGAGCGGCGAGGGTCGCGAGCTTCCGGGCGATGCGGCCGAGGCCGACCAGGCCCAGGGTGAGTTCGCTCGCACGGCGCGGCAACGGGGCGCCGTCTGCGGGGACGGCGAAGTCGGCGTTCCAGCCGCCGGTCCTGACCACGGAGTCGGCCCTCGGCAGGTCGCGGACCAGGGAGAGCGCGGAGGCCAGCGCGTGCACGGCGACGTCCTCGGTCGCGGCGTCCGGGAGGTTGGTGACCCAGAGCCCGCGTCGGCGGGCCGCCGCCGTGTCGATCATGTCGTGGCCCGCGGACATCGTGGCGAGGATGCGCAGGTGGGGCAGGCGGTCCAGGAGCGCGTCGTCGACGCGGGCGTACCCGACGATCAGGGCGACCGCATCCTCGGCGGTGGCCGCGAGGACGTCCGGGTCGCGGCTCCCGGCGACCCGGACCGCGAAACCGGCGTCGGCGAGCAGCCGTGCGCCGGGTTCCGGGTCGAGATCCTCGGTGTCGGTGAAAACGGCGACGGGCTGGTGCACCCGATCCCCTCTCGATCAGAACGACTGATTCGTTCGCGGCAGTCGAATGGAACTTACGATTCATCTGTCGTTTCGTCCAGGGGAAGTCGCGACGGAGGTCGGTGACCCACGTCACGGACCGACGGGAGGGAGTCGCCCCTTGGCCCACAATGAATCGGTCCCGAGGAGACGACTTCGGGGCCGCCGAACCGAGGGGATCACCAGGTGGACCTGGACCACATCGACCTTGCCGTCGTCCGTGAACTGCAGGCGGACGGCCGACTCACGTACGAGACGCTGGCCCAGCGGGTCGGCCTGTCCCGTCCGGCCACCCGGGCGCGGGTCCAGCGACTGCTCGATTCGGGAGCCGTCCGGGTCGTCGCCGTGGTCCACCCCGCCGTACGGGGCCTCACCGCGTCCGCCCACCTCTCCATCGACGTCGGCGGCGCCGCGGAGGCCGTGGCACGCGAGATCGCCGCGATGCCGCAGGCACCGTTCGTCACCCTCACCGCCGGACAGCGCGCCGTCATGGCCGAACTGCGCACCGACGGCTTCGACGAGCTGGACCGGGCGATAGAGCAGGTCCGGTCGGTCACCGGCGTCACCGGCGTCGATCCGCTCATCAGCACCCGGCACCTCAAGGACCCGTACTTGCTCGCCGGCGAGCCGACGGTCGCCGACCTCGACGAGACCGACCGGCAGCTCCTGGACGCACTCGAGCAGGACGGCAGGCTGCCGTTCGCCGACCTCGCGGCCCGCGTCGGCCTGTCCCCCGGCGCCACCCGCGCGCGCACGCTGCGCCTCCTGGACGGCGGGGTCGTGAAGGTGCTGGCCCTGGTCCGCCCCGAGCTGCTGGGACTCGGCTTCCTGTGCGGCTTCGCCCTGCGCGTCGACGGGGCGCGCGAGCCGGTCGCGCGCGAGCTGGCCGCGTGGGAGCAGGTGTCGTTCCTGTCCGCCTGCGTCGGCCGGGCGGAGCTCGTCGGCACCATCACCGCCGACTCACTGAGCTCGGTGCGGGCCACACTCGACGCCATGCGGTCCTGCGCCGGCGTGCGCGGCGTGGAGAGCTGGGTCCATCTGGAGCTGATCAAGGAGCGCTACGACCTCGGAGCCAGCCCGCACTGACACCACCACAGACGATCCGTAAGCCAGAAGCTCGGAAACTTCCGAAGAATCATTCGATCGAACCTATGGCCAATCTCTCGTTCGTTCTCTATGGTCCTCACGAACGAATCAGCCGTTCTGGCTGTCTGCTGGCCGAAAGTAGGTTCCCCTCATGCACCACCCGCTCGTCGAGTCCCGTACCGAACGCACCCTCCTGGTGACCGGCGCCGCCGTCGCCGTCCCGGGCACGTCGGTACGGGCCGAGGCCCTCGCCGTCCGCGGCGACCGCGTCGTCCACGTCGGCACCGCGGAGGACGCCCGCGCCGTGCTCGGCGGCCGCGCCGACGAGATCCTCGAACTCGACGGCGGCCTCGTCCACCCCGGCTTCGTCGACGCCCACTGCCACCCGGTGATGTACGGCCAGGCCCTCGCCTGGGTGGACTGCCGCCCCGAGCGCGTCCCCGACATCGACACCCTCGTCACCGTCCTCACCGAGGCGGCCCGCGACCTCCCCGCCGGCGTGCCGGTGCGCGGCTTCGGCTACGAGCACCGCCGGCTCGCCGAGCGCCGCCACCCCACCTGCCACGATCTCGACCGGATCGCCACCGACCGCGAGGTGTACGTCATGAACGCCTCCGGCCACGGCGGCGTCGTCAACACCCACACCCTGCGCGCCTGCGGCATCACGGCCGGCACGCCGGACCCCGAGGGCGGCTCCATCGGCCACTTCGCCTCCGGCGAGCCGGACGGCCAGCTGTGGGACGCGGCATGCGACCTGCTCACCGGCCCGGGCGGCGTGAAGATCGGCAACCACGGGCCGAACTTCCACCTCTCCGAGCCCGACGCGATCATGGCCGACCACCTGATGCGCGCCCAGGAAACCTTCCTCGCCGCCGGCGTCACGACGGTCGGCGACGCGCAGGCCTCGCGCCGGGAGATGGAGACGTACCTGCGCGCCCGCACCGACGGCTCGCTGCGGATGCGGGTCTCCGCCTACCTCACCTCCGCGCTGCTCGACACCGCCCTCGAGCTCGGAGTGGTACGCGGCTTCGGCGACGACCTGTTCCGCGTCCAGGGCGTGAAGCTCTACGCCGACGGCACGCTCGGCGGCTGGACCGCGTACTTCCCCGACGGCTACGCCGCGGACTGCTGCCACCACGGGCAGCTGTACCACTCCGCCGAGGAGTACGCGGGGATCATCGCCAAGGCCCACCGCGCCGGACTCCAGACCGCCACGCACGCGCAGTCCCCGTTCGCCATCGGCATGGTGCTCGACGCGGTCGAGAAGGCGCAGGCGGACGTCCGGCGCGCCGACATGCGCCACCGCGTCGAGCACTGCGGTCTGCCGACCGACGCCCAGATCACCAGGATGGGCGCACTCGGCATCGTCCCGGTGATGCAGCCGCAGCACCACCTCCGCACCGGAGACGGCACTCTGACCGCGATCGGCGACCTCGGTCACCGGTACAACCCCGCCGGCCTCTGCCTCCCGGCCGGCGTCCCCGTCGTGTTCAGTTCGGACGCCCCGGTCGCGCCGCCCGCGCCACTGGAGGCGATCTCCGCGGCCGCGACCCGCACGACCGTCCTCGGCACGGTCCTCGGCGACGAGTCGCTGCGCCTGCCCGTCCCCGACGGCCTGCACGCCCACACCGGCGCCGCGGCCTCCGCGCTGCACCGCGAGCACATGGTCGGCGCCCTCGCCCCGGGCATGCTCGCCGACTTCGTCGTCCTGGACGCCGACCCGCTCGTCACCTCATCCGAAGCGCTCGCCTCGATCGCCGTCCGCGAGACCTGGATCGGCGGCGCCCGGGCCTGGGCGGCCCCCGGCCGCTGACCAGCCGCGACGCCCGGCCATGGCTCCCGACCGTGGCCGTCGCCGCACCCCCGTCCCCTCCCCCCTCCCCGCTCCTGCCGGAGGCCCCCGTGTCCCAGCCCCGACCGACCACCTCACAGAGCCCGATGAGAGCCGCGCTCGCCGCACTCGTCGGCACCTCCATCGAGTGGTACGACTTCTACGCCTTCGCCACCGCCGCGGCGATCGTCTTCGACGACGTCTTCTTCCCCGCCGACATGCCTCCGCTCGTGCGGACGCTCTCCGCCTTCGGCACCTTCGCCGTGGGTTTCCTGCTGCGGCCTCTCGGCGGCATCGTCTTCGGTCACATAGGCGACCGGGTCGGCCGCAAGAAGACCCTCGTCATCACGCTGATGATGATGGGCGTGGCATCCTTCGCGATCGGCCTGCTCCCGACGTATGCCCAGGTCGGCGTACTCGCACCGATCCTCCTGATCGTGCTCCGGCTCATCCAGGGCATCGCCATCGGCGGCGAGTGGGGCGGTGCCGTCCTGGTCGCCGTCGAGAACGCCCCGCGCGGCAGGGCCACCTTCTTCGGCTCGTTCGCCCAGCTCGGCTCGTCCGTCGGCGCGCTGCTGTCCACCGGTGCGTTCTCCCTGATGAACCTGTGGGGCGACGAGGCCTTCGACAGCTGGGGCTGGCGCGTGCCCTTCCTCGCCTCCGCGGTCCTCGTCGTCATCGGCCTCGTCATCCGGCTCAAGCTGGAGGAGGCCCCGGTCATGGACGAGATCAGGGCCCAGCGCACGGAGCGGGACAAGCTGCCGGTCGTCGAGGTGTTCCAGTCCTCGTGGCGCACCGTGCTGACCGGGGTCTTCGCCCTGGCGACCGCGACCGGCGGCTACTACGTGGTGACCAGCTTCCTCCTCGCGTACGGCACGGGCGAGCTGAAGCTGTCGGAGTCGATGCTGCTCAACGGCCTCACCTTGGCGGCCTTCCTCGAACTCGTCGTCACTCCGGGGCTGTCCTGGCTCGGCGACCGCGTCGGCGCGCACAGGGTGGTCGTCGCCGGCCTGGCGGGCGTGATCGTGCTCTCCGTACCGCAGTTCCTCGCCATGGAGACCGGCAGCGTCGTGCTGATCTACGCGGCGATGCTGGGGATGCGGCTCGTGATGTCGGCACTGTACGGACCGATCGCGGCGATCCTCGCCGAGGGCTTCGCACCCCGCGTCCGGTACACGGGCATCTCGCTCTCCTACCAGGTCTGCAACATGATCTTCGGCGGCTTCGCGCCGCTCGCCGCGGTCTCGCTGTCGGCCGCGGCCGGCGGACACTACTGGCCGGCCGCGGCCCTGCTCATGGCCATCTCCGCCATCGGCATCCGGTGCACCCTCCGCCTCCGGCGGCTGGGAGCCCCGCAGCTCACCGCCCCGGGCACGGAACGGATCACGGACAGCGCGGTCACGTCCGCCTGACGCACCCACCCTCATCCGGCGGCCGAGGCTCCGATCGCACAGCGGTCGGAGCCTCGGCCGCTCGCCGGAGGAGCGCGGAACGAAGACAGTGGTCACTCGCTCACAGTGGGTGGAAAATGCAGGTATGGACCGTTTTCTCGGTCGGATGCGCGGTCTTCGCGCTCGGCTGTCCCGATCAGCCGGGAAGCGGTCCCTTCCCGCTGAGGCTCGTCCGGGCGGCGGGCACCTTCTGTGGCGGAGACGGGCGGGCCGCTCACTGGCACGGCGGAGCATCGCCGGTCAGGTGTTCCTCCTGCAGTTCGTCACCTCCATCGTGATCATCCTCACCGCGCTGTCGCTCCTGGTCGTGCAGGCACGGCAGAACAGCATGGACGACGCCCGTCGCAGGGCACTGGCCGTCGCCGAGTCGTTCGCCGGCGCCCCGGGCACGGCAGCGGCGATGACGGGCACGGACCCGACCGCGGCGCTCCAGCCGCGTACGGAGACTGTCAGGAAGGCGTCCGGCGTCGACTACGTCGTCGTGTTCGACGAGGACGGCATCCGTCACACGCATCCCGACCCCGCACTGATCGGGAAGCCCGTCATCGGCCCACCCGGACTGCTGCAGGAGGTGCTGGACGGCAGGTCGGTCACCAGTACCTTCACCGGGAGCCTGGGCCCGACGGTGAATGCCAGCGCCCCCGTCCGCGCGGGCGACGGAAGCGTACGGGGAGGCGTGGCCGTCGGTGTCACCGTCACCAATGTCAACGAATCGGCCGCCCGCCAGCTGCCCGCCCTCATCGGGGCGGCCGCCGGCGCCCTCGCTCTCGCCCTGGTCAGCTCGGCGCTGGTGAGCAGGCGGCTGCGACGCCTGACCCGCGGTCAGGGACCGGTCGAGATCACCCGCATGTACGAGCATCACGACGCCGTCCTGCACACCATCCGGGAAGGTGTGCTGATCGTCGACAGTGCCGGCCGCCTGGTGCTCGTCAACGACGAGGCGCGGCGCCTTCTGGACCTCCCTCCCGCCCCCGAAGGGCGGCGGGTCACCGAGCTCGGCCTGAACCCGGGAATCGCCGAGCTGCTCGCTTCGCACGACACGTGCACCGATGAGGTGCACATCGCCGGCGGCCGGCTCCTGGCGATCAGTCTTCGCCATGTGGACAGGGCGGCAACGGCCGGGGAGACGGTGGCCACGCTGCGGGACACCACCGAACTGCGCAGGGAGCAGGGCAGGGCGGAAACCGCCCGGATGCGGCTGGAGCTGCTCTACGACGCGGGCGCCCGGATCGGTACCACGCTCGATGTCGTGCGTACGGCCGAAGAGCTGGCCGAGGCGGCCGTGCCGCGGTTCGCCGACTTCGTCACGGTCGAGCTGCTGGACGCGGTGCGGCGCGGGGAAGAGCCGGCTCCGGGAGACCTGGTGATGCATCGCGTGGCCGGGCGCGGCATCCGGGACGACGCTCCCTTGATCCCGGTCGGCGGACGGATCACCTTCCTGCCTGCCACACCAGTCCTGGCCGGTCTCGACACCGGTCGCGCAATCCTCACCGCCGACCTGCACGCCGAAACGGGCTGGCGTGCGCAGGCCCCCGAACGGGCACACAGGGTGCTCGACTACGGGATCCGTTCCCTGATCACCGCTCCCCTGCGTGCCCGGGGCATCGCACTCGGAACGGCGCACTTCTGGCGCTGCTCCTCCTCCGGGCCGTTCAGCCGGGAGGATCTCGACATCACCGAGGAGCTGGCCTCCCGGGCCGCGGTCGCGATCGACAACGGCCGACGCTATGCACGCGAACGCACCGTCGCCGTGGCGCTGCAGCGCAGCCTGCTGCCGCGCGGCCTGCCCAACCAGAGCGCCCTCGACGTCGCCTGGCGCTACCTGCCGGCCCAGGGAGGCGCGAGCGGCGACTGGTTCGACGTCCTGCCCCTGTCCGGTGCCCGGGTGGCCCTCGTGGTGGGCGATGTCGTCGGCCATGGCCTGCACGCCGCGGCCACCATGGGGCGGCTGCGGACCGCCGTCCACAACTTCTCCGCCCTCGACATGGCGCCCGACGAGCTCCTCGGGCACCTCGACGAGCTGGTCGCGCGGATCGACCGCGACAACGCCGGTGCGGAAACCGGTGCGGACATCGCCGGCGCGACGTGTCTGTACGCCGTCTACGATCCCGTCTCCTGCCGCTGCAGCATGGCCCGCGCCGGTCACCTGCCTCCGGCCCTCGTCCGTCCGGACGGCAGCGTGGACTTCCCCGAGCTGCCGCCCGGCCCTCCCCTGGGGCTGGGAGGGCTGCCCTTCACCTCGGTCGAGTTCCGGCTGCCCGAGGGCAGCCAGATCGTGCTGTTCACCGATGGACTGCTGGAGAACCGCAAGCGGGACCTCGACACCGGCCTCGACCTGCTGCGCAGCCACCTGAGGCATCCGGACCGGACGCCGGACGAGACCTGCCGGGCGTTGCTCGACGCCCTACGGCCCAGTCGAGCCACCGACGACGTCGCCCTGCTGGTTGCCCGGACCCGGGCCTTCCCGTCCGACCGGATCGCCGAGTGGGACGTACCGCGGGACCCGTCGGCCGTCGCCGCCGTCCGTGCCGACGCGACCCGGCGACTGGCCGCATGGGGCCTGGAGGAGACGGCGTTCACCACCGAACTCGTCCTCAGCGAACTGGTCACCAATGCCATCCGCCACGGCGCCGCACCGATCAACGTCCGCCTGCTGCGCGACCGCAATCTGATCTGCGAGGTCTCCGACGGCAGCAGCACGGCGCCGCACCTGCGCCTGGCCGCCACCACCGACGAGGGCGGCCGCGGCCTGTTCCTCGTCGCGCAGTGCACGGAGCGCTGGGGCACGCGGTACGACCAGCACGGAAAGGTCATCTGGACGGAACAGCATCTGTACCGTCCCTGAGAACTGCTCGTCCAACCGTGATCACCCTCGGCTATTGTCCTTCCTCGTGGCTTCGGGGGAAGGGCCGTCTCGTCGGCCCACAGGGCGTCACAGGCGGGGAGCTGAGTACTGAGTATGGACGCACGGGACGCGCAGGGGACGGCCGGGAGGCTGCGGGCGATCACCGAGGAGCTGTCGGACCGTTTCTACGAGCGGGCCGACGTGGTGCGGACGCTGGTGGTGACACTGCTGGCAGGGCAGCACTCGTTGGTGCTCGGCCCGCCCGGAACGGCGAAGTCCGAGATGGCCCGGGAACTCACCGGCCGGATCGAGGGGGCGGCCTACTGGGAGATCCTCCTGTCGAAGTTCACCGCGCCGACGAGGATGTTCGGGCCCATCGACGTCGCCGCGCTGGCCCGGGGCGAGTACCGCCAGGTCTACGACGGTCGCGCCACGACCGCGCATGTCGCGTTCATCGACGAGATCTTCAAGTGCTCCACGGCGGCGCTGAACGAGACGTTGGGCTACCTCAACGAGCGGATCTACCACCCCGAGAACGGCGGCGAGCCGATCCGCTGCCCCCTGATCGGGGCCATCACGGCGAGCAACGAACTGCCCGGCGGAGAGGATTCGGCGGCGATCTACGACCGGCTGCTGGTGCGGATCGAGGTCGGGTACCTGGAAGACCCCTCGAACTTCGCCGCGCTGGTCCGCTCCGCCGTCAGCCGCCCGGTGACGCCCACACGGACGACGGTGGAGCTGGCAGCCTTGCAGCACGCCGTGACCGAAGCCGTCCCGGCCACGGGCGTCCCCGACGCGATCGTGGACGCGGTGTGTACGCTCCGTGCCGCCCTGCGCCGCAAGGAACTCGTCGCCTCCGACCGCCGCTGGCGGCAGGCGGTACGGCTGCTGCAGGCGTCCGCGTACCTCGACGGCCGCCCCGCGGTCGCCGAGACCGACCTGTCGGTGCTGACGCACGTACTGTGGGACTCCCCCGCCCAACGCCCGACCGTCGAGCGCGAGGTGCTCCACCTGGTCAATCCCGACGCCAGGGAGGCACTCGACCTGGCCGACACCATCGACGAGCTGGAGGCCCAGCTCGACGCCATGGCCGGGCAGTCCCGCGAGGCGCTGAGCGAGTGGGTCATCAAGAAGGCGCACAACCAGCTCGCCGTGGCGGGGAGGCGGCTGGAAGCACTGCGCAAGGAGGCGGCTGTCGCCGGCCGCTCCACCGCCGCCATCGACCGGGTCAACGGCCGTCTGCGCGCCGTCCGCGCCCGCGTGCTCACCGAGGCCCTCGGCATGGACGCGAGCATGGTGCAGGCCGAGCTCTGAACAACTGGAGGGATCAGGGCCGTGGGTGAGACGCCGAGCAGGCTCGACGAGCCGGTGAGCCGGGCCGGGAAGTGGCCGGGCCCGTCCGCCGCCGCTCCCGGGCTGCACACCGCCGCCGTGGTCGCGGACAGGTTCGACCGGATGGCATGGCGCGACACCTACGACCAGTCGGCCGGACTGCGCGAGCTGGCCGCGGAACTGAACGAGCGCTACGACTGCAGCACCGACCTCCTGACCGACACCTTCGTGGCCGCCTACAAGGTCGGCCCCCGACTGCGCGAGCGCGCGGAGATGGACCCCTCTCGGCTGGTCAACCACCAGGTCGTCACCTCACTGCTGGAGTCACCTCAGTTCACGGAGCTGCGCCGGGAGACGGCCGGCGACCCCTACGCCGCCGCCATGGCCGTGCTCGCCCAGGCCGCCGCGCTGCGCCGGATGCTGGAGCACTCCCGAGGCGCGCAGGAACAGGCCGAGCGGGCGAAGCGGGCACGGCAGGAAGCCGACGGCGCGGCGACCGCCGTGAGCGAGGCTCTCCAGCAGGCCGCCGACGGGGCGGACGGGGACGGCGCCGTCCAGCAGGCGATCGAGGCCGCCGGGGCCGCCGAGGCCACCGCGCGGCAGGCAGCCCGGGACGCCGCGCGGGCGCTCGCGGCGGTGGCCCCCGCCATCGGCGCGGCCGCGCGGACGGCGGCGGCGAAGGCCGCCGGGGCCGCGCGGGAGGAGGCGGCGCTGATGCGGGCATGGGGTGTCGGTCCCGGCGAGCTGGAACGGATGCCGTTCGACCAGCGCGCCCGGCTCGCCGAGCGGCTGCGCACCGGCCGCCTCGCACAGTGGGCCGAGCTCATCGGCCGTTTCCGGCAGATGGCCGGTGGTGAGCGGGCCCGCAAGGTGGAGAACGCCACCGGGGAACTGGTCGGCGTCACGCTCGGCGACGACCTCTCCCGTGTCATCCCCTCCGAGCTGGCGGGCCTCGGCGTGCCCGAGCTGCGTGCGGTGTTCGCCGCGCGCTACGCCGCCGGGGAGCTGATGCTCTACGACAGCCAGGGGGAGCAGTCCACCGGCCAGGGCGCCGTCATCGCGTGCGTGGACACCTCGCACTCCATGTACGAGGCGGGGCCCGGCGGGGTGACCCGGGAGGCGTGGGCCAAGGCGTGCGCCTTGGCCCTGCTGGATCAGGCCCGCCACGCGGGGCGCGACTTCGTCGGCATCCTGTTCTCCGCCGCCGACAAGCTCCAGGTCTTCCGCTTCCCGGCCGGCGGACCCGCCGGCATCGACCGGGTCCTCGAATTCGCGGAGACCTTCCTCGGCGGCGGCACCAGCTACCAGAGGCCGCTGAGCGCGGCCTGCGAGCTGCTGGAGGAGGAGTTCAACGACGCCGCCCGCAGGCGCGGCGACATCGTGATGCTCACCGACGACGACTGCGGCGTCACCGAGGAATGGATGCGGGGCTGGATGGACGCCAAGCACCGGCTGGGCTTCCGCGTCTTCGGGGTGGCCATCGGCGCCCCGCGCGTCGCCGATCCCGACTCGGTCCTGGACGCCCTGTGCGACAACCTCCGCTCCATCGAGGACCTCACCGACGTCCACGCCGCCGCTGATCTCTTCCGCGTGATCTGATCCCGGCCTCGTAGGATCGGCGCACGGACGGCACGGTGGGCGATCCCCAGGGGCTGGACGGTCAGTGGTGCGTGGAGTCGCCGGTCATGACCGGCGCATGACGCGAGGACCGGATCGGCAGTGCGCTTCGGGGCGGGAATCCCACGGTGCTCCGGCGACTGGAGGCCGGGTTCGCGGTGATCGGGGACGTCCAGTTCCTCCCGGGATACTCCGTGCTCCTCGTGGACGACCCTGCGGTGCAGCGGCTGTCGGAACTGCCCCGGCGCAAGCGGCTCGCGTTCCTGTCCGGCATGGACCAGCTGGGCGAGGCCGTGGAACGCGCCTGCAAGCGGCTGGACCCGGCCTTCCGGCGGGTCAACCTGGAAATCCTGGGGAACACCGACCCGTTCCTGCACGCGCATGTATGGCCTCGGTACGACTGGGAGCCGGCCGACCTGGTGAGCAGGCCCGTGTGGCTGTACCCGCCGGAGCGGTGGCGCGACGAGCGGTATGCGCTCGGCCCTCGACACGCCGCCCTGCGCGAGGCGATCAACGAGGAACTGGACGGCGTCCAACGCGGTTGACAATGCGCAGACGCGCGGGGGTTCCGTGAGAAATGCGTGTCACCCGCGACGCGGGAATGTCACGGACGCGCCGTCCGCACCGGCCGGACGTGGGGCGCGATTCTCGCACTTGCGGCGAACATCTCGCACCCGCGGCGAACACGGTGACCCAGGTCACATGTCGGCGGCGTCCTCCGACCGGACGTCGGCGAATTCCCACCAGGCGAGCGGCAGCCAGTCTCCGCCGACGAAGCCGTCGACGGATCCTCCGGTTCCGCGAATGGCCACGCGAGTCCCCTCCGGATAGGTGGTCCCGGACAGGCCCACTACCGGGACGAGCAGCGTACCGAGGCGTCGCGACAAGGTTCTGGATCCTTTCTGCATGCATGGACAGGACCCCTGTGGCCCTGGTGCAAATCATCTCATCATGCACCAGTCTGGAGTATGAGGGACAACACAGGAGACCGGTCGATCTGCGGACCGGGCCCTCGCCCGTCGGATGCCGCGGGTCCCCCGGCGCTGCTGTTCCCCAGCGCGATCGATCAATCACACCTAGTGGAGGTGCTCGAGCATGAGGGCCGTCGTGTACAAGGGACCGTTCGACGTGGCGATCGAGCAAGTGGAGGATCCGCGCATCCAGCACCCGAACGACGTGATCGTCCGCGTCACGTCCACCGCCATATGCGGCTCCGACCTGCACATGTACGAGGGTCGCACCGCCGCGGAGCCCGGCATCGTGTTCGGCCACGAGAACCTCGGGGTCGTGGAGGAAGCCGGTGACGGTGTGACTTCGGTCAGCCGCGGAGACCGGGTCGTGATGCCTTTCAACGTCGCCTGCGGCTTCTGCAAGAACTGCACGGCAGGCTTCACGGGCTTCTGTCTGACGGTGAACCCCGGCTTCGCCGGTGGTGCCTACGGCTATGTGGCGATGGGGCCCTTCGTGGGCGGCCAGGCCGAATACGTCCGGGTGCCCTACGCGGACTTCAACTGCCTGAAGCTCCCCGAGGGCACCGAGAAGGAGACCGACTTCGTCCTCCTCGCCGACATCTTCCCGACCGGCTATCACGGCAACGAGCTGGCCGATGTGCGCCCCGGTGAGAGCGTCGCCGTGTACGGCGGTGGCCCGGTCGGTCTGATGGCTGCCTACTCGGCGATGCTGCGCGGCGCGAGCAAGGTGTTCGTGGTGGACCGGGTGGCGGAGCGGCTGCAGAAGGCCGAGGAGATAGGCGCCGTCCCGATCAACTTCACCGAGGGCAACGCGGCACAGCAGATCAAGGAGCAGACCGGAGGCGAGGGGACGGACAAGGGCATCGACGCCGTCGGCTACCAGGCTCAGGCCCAGGCGCACGGTGAGGATCGCGAGGAGCCGGCGACCGTCCTCAACTCCCTGGTCGAGACGGTCCGGCCGACGGGCGCACTCGGCGTGCCGGGGCTGTACGTCCCGCGCGATCCCGGCGGACCGGACGAGCAGGCCAAGCACGGCATGCTGATGGTCGCCATCGGGCGTCTCTTCGAGAAGGGACTGCGCATGGGCACCGGGCAGTGCAACGTCAAGCGCTACAACCGTCAGCTGCGGGATCTGATCATCGAGGGCCGTGCGACGCCCAGCTTCGTCGTGTCGCACGAGCTGCCCCTCGACCAGGCTCCGACGGCGTACGAGAAGTTCGACAAGCGGGTCGAGGGTTACACCAAGGTCGTGCTCCACCCGCACGCCTAGCGGAAGGTCTCCCCGGAAGGCCGAGGGGCCCGCCACCGGCCACGCAGATTCCCGGCGTGGCGGGGCCCTCAGCCCCGGTAACTCCGTAGCTTCCGGTAGAGCGTCGCGCGCCCGATCCCGAGGGCCGCAGCCGTGCGGGCCTTGTTGCCGCCGTGCCGGCGCAGGGCCTCCAGGATGGCGGTGCGTTCGGCCTGTTCCATGGGACTCAGCGGACGTTCGGCGGGGCCCTGGCGCACGGGGTCCGGGAGTTCGGCGCGCCGGACGGGCCCCGTCGCCCTGCGGTGGACCGCCAGGGACCGCACGACATGGGCGAGTTCGGTGACGTTGCCGTGCCACGGATACCGCTCCAGGGCGCGCAGCGCGTCCAGCGTCCAGGTGAGCGGAGGGTGCCCCGCGGCGGGCCGTGGTGTGACGGCGGGGAGCAGTGCCTCGATGTCCTCCGGCCGTTCGCGCAGCGCGGGGAGGGTGACCGAGCGGGCGGACACCGAGTCCAGCAGCCGTTGCAGGCAGGGCCCTGGAGGAGTGCCGGGGGTGTAGGTGACCGCGAGCGGTGCGTCCGGGTGCTCGTCGAGCAGGCGGTTGAGGACGGCCACGTCCGGCTGTGCCAGTCGTTCGGCGTGGCGCACGACGAGTGGGCGGTTCCGGGGCGGCAGTGCCAGCGCCTCACCCAGTGCGCCCTCGGCGGCGTCCAGGATCAGGGGGTCGCCGAGCAGTTCGCGGGCCAGCGCGGCCTTCCCGGTGCCGCGTTCGCCGGCCAGCAGCAAGGGCGCGCGGTGCGCGGCCAGTTCCGCGGCACGCTCCGTGGCCCGCCGCCACGGCACCGAGCGTCCGGCCAGCGTGACCGGCGTGCGCCCGGCGGTGCGCGAGGAGGCGTGCGTCAGGGGTTCCAGCACGGCCACGGCGCCGACGGTGGACCCCAGGTGACGCACAGGCGTGATGCCGGCGGTGCAGGACACGCCGGACGGGAAGTGGACGGTGTTCGTCCCGGACGGGTCCGATGCCGTCTCCATCGCCTTCCCGGTAGCCGCGTGCCCAGAGTTCCGCGACTCCGCCGGCGTGCCCCTCTCCAGGTCCTGGAGGTCCGCCGGTGACAGCAGTCGCGCCGCCGCCGGGCTCACGAGCCGACTGTGCCCGCCGAACGCGACCACCGCGCGGTCCTCGCCCCGTGCCGCCGCGAGGTAGGCGTCCAGCAGGACCCGTTCCGCCGGGCGCGACCGGGCCGCCAGCCCGGCCTCCGCCAACGCGGCGACCGCTTCAGCGAGGGCCGCCCCCGGATGCGGAGCGTCGCCGGCGCACAACGGGGCCGCCACCGTCACCGTGCCCCTGGCGCGCCCGGCGGGATCCCGGACGGGCACACTGACCGCGGACACGTCCTGCCACACGTCGAGGAAGTGCTCGGGCCCGTGCACCTCCGCACGGCGACCGGTGCGCAGAGCGAGGGCCGCGCTGTTGTGGCCGACCCGCTGTTCGTCGAGGTCCCCGCCCCTTGTGCCGTCGGCTCCGCCCCCGGCCGACCACAGCACGCGCAGCCGCTCGTCCGTGAGGACGAGTGCCGACCGACCCCCGCCGAGGCCGGGCGCGATCCGTTCCAGCGCGGGGCGGGCCGCCACCAGCAGGGGTGCCGGCTCGGACGGCCGTACGGGGTCGTCAGTGTCGTCGGGGTCGTCGAGAGCGGTGTCCGTACCCGTGGCCGCCGGAACCGGCCAAGCCGCGTCGTGCCGCACCCCGAAGAACCGGGCCCGCCGCCACGCGGAGGTCACCTCGTCCGGAACGCCGTCGGGCAGGGGACGCCCCGTCAGGAACCGCTCGCGGGCCCGGCGCAGGCGGGCGACGGAGGACTCGACGGGGAACAGATGTGCGACTGGGAAGGAGTGCTCTGTGGTGGTCATGACGCGCCTCACCGTAGCGGCACGGTTGAACCGCCAACTACCGCGGTCCCACTCAGTGCCGCGCCGCCTGTGCGGGTGTCTCGTATTGAGACACCCGCGACCGCCGGGAGCGCTTCATGATCTTGAACGGTCGGTTCCCGTCCTTCCCGGAGCGTTGCCCGTGCACACCGTTGAGTCCCATGTGGTGACCGACGTGCTGATCGTGGGCAGGGGACCCGCGGGCACCTGGGCCGCGCCGGCCCTCGGCCCCCGCGGCGTGCCCGACATGGTCGTCACCGGCCACGCACGCCTCGCCGGCACGCCCCGGGCCCGCATCACCGACCAGCGCCTCGGAAATGCCTGAGAACTTCCCTGCTCTCCCCCCACTCCCCCACTGCCCCCACGAAAGGTGAACGCCATGCCCCTCGGGCTGCTCCGACGACGCCGGCACAAGGAAGCCGCCGCCCGCACGGATCTCATGCTGCCCCTTCCGGCCGGCGCGGGCGCTGTCGCACGTACGGTGCTCGACCCCGTCGACCAGCCCCTGTCCGGTGCCGACGTCACGGTCACGGCGCTCGACACCCACCGGGTCGTCGCGCGCGGCACGACCGACCCGTACGGCTTCTTCTTGGCGGTCCTGCCGCCCGGGCGCTACAGCGTGCTGATCGTCGCCGAGGGCTTGGAGCCGCACCGCGAGACCGTCGAGGTCGCAGGCGGCGGCAGCACGCCGACCGGGCAGATCCGGCTGCAGCCGGCCCGGCAGCTCACCCTTCCGCCCACCGGCGGTTGGATCTTCGACCCGCCCCACACCGCCATCCGTTTCATCGCCAAGCACGTCGGCATGGCCCATGTCCACGGCCGCTTCGAACGCTTCGACGGTGCCATCCAGGTGGGCCCGGAGATGTCCGGCTCCCGCGTCCAGGTCCGCATCGACGCCTCCAGCATCACCACCGGCAACACCACCCGGGACAGCCACCTCCGCTCGGCCGACTTCCTGGACGTGGAGCGCTACCCGTACATCGACTTCGTCAGCTCGCGCTTCGTCTACCGCGGGGGCAGCAAGTGGACCCTGAACGGCACGCTCACCATGCACGGCGTGAGCCGCTCGGTCGCCCTGGACACCACCTATCTGGGCACGGTCAACGGCGGTTACGGCGAAGAGTTGCGGTGTGCGGCCCTGGCGACGGCGGAACTGCACCGCGAGGACTACACCTTGAACTGGCGATCCATGCTCGCGCGCGGCATCGCGGTGGTCGGCCCGACCGTGCAGTTGGAACTGGACGTCCAGGCGATGTACCGCACGCCCGACACGCCCACGCCCCCGGAGTAGGAGCCGCCCTTGTATCGTGAGTCACATAGGAGCGCCTTACTTCAGTCGAGTCGGTTCCCCTGGCGGGCCAGGGGGGCAGGCGATGCCGGCGGTTTCCCTTCGAGGAGAGCGTCGTGGAGTGGTTCACGGATGCCGACTACTGGCTGGGCAGGCTTCTGTTCCAGCGAGGACTGGCCGCGCTCTACCTCGTGGCGTTCCTGAGCGTGGCCGACCAGTTCCGCGGGCTGATCGGCGAGGACGGCCTGCTCCCGGTGCCGCGGTTCCTGGCCTCGGTCCGCTTCCGCCGGGCCCCGAGCATCTTCCGTCTCCACTACTCCGACCGGTTCTTCGCCGCCGTTGTCTGGACGGGGGCGGCGCTGTCCGCGGCCATGGCGGCGGGAGCGGGCGACCTGGTGCCGCTCTGGGCGTCGATGCTGATGTGGGCGCTGCTGTGGGCGCTGTACCTGTCGATCGTCAACGTCGGTCAGACCTGGTTCGCCTTCATGTGGGAGTCGCTGCTGCTGGAGGCGGGGTTCCTCGCGATCTTCCTCGGCAACGGCGACACGGCCCCGCCGGTGCTGGTGCTGTGGCTGCTGCGCTGGCTGCTGTTCCGGCTGGAGTTCGGGGCCGGGCTGATCAAACTTCGCGGTGACCCGTGCTGGCGTGATCTGACCTGCCTGCGCTATCACCACGAGACCCAGCCGATGCCGGGTCCGCTGAGCTGGTTCTTCCACCACCTGCCGGGGCCGGTGCACCGGGCGGAGGCCGCGGCCAACCACGTCGCCCAGCTCGCCTTGCCGTTCGCGCTGTTAGCCCCGCAGCCGGTGGCGAGCGCGGCGGCGGGGTTCGTCATCCTCACCCAGCTCTGGCTCATCACCTCGGGCAACTTCGCCTGGCTCAACTGGCTGACGATCGTGCTGGCCGTGCCCGTCATCGGCGGACCCGCCACGGCCGGCGCCCTCGGCCTGCCCGAACCGCCGCACTTCGGTGCCGCGCCGGCGTGGTACGAGGGCATGGTGCTGGCCGTCACCGCGACCGTGGCGGTGCTGAGCTACTGGCCGATCCGCAACCTGCTCTCCCGCCACCAGGTGATGAACGCCTCCTTCACACCGCTGCACCTGGTCAACACCTACGGAGCGTTCGGCAGCGTCGGCCGCGTCCGCGACGAACTGGTCATCGAGGGCACCGACGAGCCGGAGGTCACGGACGCCACCGTGTGGAAGGAGTACGGCTTCAAGGGCAAGCCGGGCGACGTGCGGCGCCTGCCGCGGCAGGTGGCCCCGTACCACCTGCGTCTTGACTGGCTGATGTGGTTCGCCGCCCTCTCCCCCGCCTACGCCGGCCCCTGGCTGCCGGCCCTGCTCCTCGCGCTCCTCGACGGCAACCCGGCCGTCCTGCGTCTGCTGCGCCACAACCCCTTCCCCCACGCGCCGCCCACCTTCGTACGGGCCCGCCTCTACCGCTACCGGTTCACCACGTGGCACCAGCTGCGCTCGACGGGTGCCTGGTGGGACCGCACGCTCCTGGGCGACTACGTTCCAGCCGTCACAAAAGCACCCATGGAGAGGGAAACCGGGATTTCTTGACAACCTGGAGCGGGGACCTTATCCAGACTCTTAGGTGTACTCCGAATCCGCAGGTGAGCGGACGCAGACGGAGGAGAGGACCCATGACACGTGCAGTGGGAATCGACCTGGGCACGACGAACTCGGTGGTCTGCGTGCTGGAGGGCGGGGAGCCCACGGTCATCACCAACACGGAGGGGGCACGGACGACCCCGTCGGTGGTCGCCTTCGCCAAGAACGGCGAGGTGCTGGTCGGCGAGGTGGCCAAGCGCCAGGCCGTCACGAACGTGGAGCGCACGGTGCGGTCCGTCAAGCGCCACATGGGTGACGCGCAGTGGCGGTTCCCGGACAGCGGGAGCGTCGACGGCAAGCGGTACACCGCGCAGGAGATCTCCGCACGGGTGCTGCAGAAGCTCAAGCGGGACGCGGAGGCCTACCTCGGTGAGGACGTCACGGATGCCGTCATCACCGTTCCGGCCTACTTCAACGACTCCCAGCGCACCGCCACCAAGGAGGCCGGGGAGATCGCGGGCCTGAAGGTCCTGCGCATCATCAACGAGCCCACGGCCGCGGCCCTCGCCTACGGACTCGACAAGGAGAACGACCAGACCGTCCTGGTCTTCGACCTCGGCGGCGGCACGTTCGACGTGTCGCTGCTGGAGATCGGGGAGGGTGTGGTCGAGGTCAAGGCCACCAACGGCGACACCCACCTGGGCGGCGACGACTGGGACCAGCGGATCGTCGACCACCTGGCCAGGCAGTTCAAGAACGCCTACGGCGTCGACCTGACCAAGGACAAGATGGCCGTCCAGCGGCTGCGCGAGGCCGCCGAGCGGGCGAAGATCGAACTGTCGTCGTCCTCCGAGACCACGGTCAACCTGCCCTACGTCACCGCGTCCGCCGAAGGGCCGCTGCACCTGGACGAGAAGCTCACCCGAGCCCAGTTCCAGCAGCTGACGGCCGACCTGCTCGAACGCTGCAAGGGCCCCTTCCACAACGCGGTCAAGGACGCCGGAATCAAGGTCTCCGGCATCGATCACGTGATCCTCGTCGGCGGCTCGACCCGCATGCCCGCCGTGACCGATCTGGTGCGGGAGCTGACCGGCAAGGATCCGCACAAGGGCGTCAACCCCGACGAGGTCGTGGCCGTGGGCGCCGCCCTGCAGGCCGGTGTCCTCAAGGGTGAGGTCAAGGACGTCCTGCTCCTCGACGTGACCCCGCTGTCCCTCGGCATCGAGAC
>NZ_BMWA01000033.1 GCF_014650995.1 Streptomyces viridiviolaceus | reverse complement strand
ACCGCCCCTATGCCCTGCTCGTCGAGGCGCTCGCCCGCGTCGGCTACGTCGCCGTGGCCAAGGTCGCCCTGCACCGCCGGGAGCGCTTGGCGCTGCTCCGCCCCCGCCACGGCATGCTCATCCTTCAGACTCTTTTGTGGCAGGACGAGTTGCGCGACCCTGGGGACCTCGCATCCTGCGCGCCGGTCACTGACCGGGAGTTGAAGCTGGCCGAGGTGCTGATCCGAGAACTTACCGGCATCGACGTCGGCGAGGTGCACGACGAATACGCCCACGCCCTCGAGCAGCTCGTGGACGCACAGATCACCGGCGGTGAGCTCGTCGAGCCGGCGCAGCCTGCCCCGGCGCTGGACCTGATGGCAGCACTGGAGGAGAGTGTCCGGGCTGCCAAGCGGGCGCACGGGCGCCCATCGGTCCGACATCGGCCATAGCCCTTTTGCGGCCAGCCATCTCTGAGCGAATGGCAAACCGCTTTTGAGCGCTCGCGCAGCATCTGACTGCGGCCTGACTCGTGGCGGCGTCAGGCGGGGGATTCCGCCGCAGCCTCATCCGTGCGGCCGGTTCCAAGGGCCCGTCGCGGGCCCGGTGACGCCGCCGGTTGGCTTCCAAGGACACCGCGGGCACGCAGATCGCCCATGTCCGGCAGGCGGATGCCGGGCAGTGCGTCAAGAAGGTCTGCCTCTGCGGCGCGGATGCTCTGCGCGGGGGCCTCGGGGCCGGAGCCAAGAGTGCGGCGGGTGGTCACAGTGATCATCGTAAGTCCCTTGTCATGGACCGCCGTTCGTCGAAGCCGCTTGCCGCAGTCGCGGTCCGGCAGCCTGCCGCAGGCGAGGGCGGTCACCGGAAACCCGGCTGGTCGTTCTGGAGTTCCCCGTCCTCCCCCGCGACGACGAGAGGCAGCTGACCACGGACGAGGCCGTGTACCGGCTGGTCGCGCGTCCGGAATCGGCCGGGACAGTGTCGAGGTCCTGCGGGGCAGCGTCTACAGCCACCACGTCCGCTTCGCCTCCCGTTTCCGCGTCGGACGGGTGTTCCTCGCCGGTGACGCCGCCCACGCCATGCCGCGTGGATCGCCCAGGGCATGGCGGCCGGGGTGCGCGATGCCGCCTAGCTCTGTTGGAAACTCGACGCCGTGCTGTGCGGCGACCGGGCATTCAGCGGGGCTGGCCGTGGCCCCGGATGGCATCGCGCCTTCTGGGGCCACGGGCCGCTCGCATGGCGGCGGTTTACGGCTTGACGCCCACCTCCAGGACACCTACCGCCTGCGACGGCTTCTGGAGCCGGAAGCGGCCGTACTGGCCTCGCAGCGGGCCAGGGCCGAAGATCTCGACCGCCTGGACGCGCTCAGCGCAGCGACCGTGGCGGTCAACGCCTCACGTGCGGACCTGAACGAGGCGAACCGGCTGCTCCACGTGGCGATCGCGGAAGTCGCCCGCGTGTCACTGATGATCCCGATGATCAACACGTTGCACGAGGAAATTGAACGTTTCCTCAACCTCCGCGGAGAACTCGGCCGACCTCCGTACACGAGCGTCAACCACGGTCGATTGGTCGAAGCCATCAGAGGCGGGTCGGAGGAGGAGATCAAGCAGATCGCCCTCGAAGGTATCGAGCGCTCTCGCCAGTACATGCTGGACACCCTGCTCTCCGGGGAACAGAGGTGAGTGGCGCGAGCGGACCGGTGTAAGCGGGTGTCGGTTGGTGGGTGGCGAGTCCGGCACAGGCGGCCAGGTTGCCTGCGGTGGCGAAGCCGCTTCCGTCACCTTCTGGATGAGCCTGGTGGCTGCCAGGTGGGCCCGCAGCTGGGGACCAGGAAGGGAGCGGGGGAGGGGCAGCACCCGGATGCTTCCCTCCTCGCCCCCTTCAGGCTGACGGAGAGGCTCACGCGCTCGTCGCTGCGGCCGCCGATGCGCACCGCGAGGTCGATTGCTTTCTGAATGGATCCGGTGTTGGCGATGCCCTTGCCGACGATGTCGAACGCCGTGCCGTGGGCCGGAGCGCAAGATGGGGACCGGCAGTCCCCCGAACACCTCATGTAATGCATCCGGCGCGGCCCACGCCACATCCAGTACCGCAGCCTCCTCATAAACGGCTGCCTCGCCGAGACAGGACTGACGCTCAGCCCCTGACAGAAGACGACATCACGAGCAACCTTATTAGCGCCGCCGCCAGTTCTCCAGGTCCGGCTCCCGGAGGGCCGACCGGCGCTGCGGGCACGTAGCGGTGAGGGCGTTCGGAGACGGGCAGCTCGGCGGCGAGCCGTTCGGGGCCCATGGTGGCCCGGTCGACTTCCACGAACGCCCGCAGCATCGATCCGTAGTCGCCGTCGGCGGGGGAGAGGCCGGGGCGAGCACGGTGCCGACGTACGGGGTGGCGCCACCGGCCGGAGGCATCTGCGCCCTGGACGCATGGGAACGGAGAGCTCGTTGACGTCGATCTGCTCCTCGTGCGGCGGGGCCGGGGGCGAACACGAGGGGCACCGCGGTCCTGCTTGTCGCCGTGAGGTGCCCGCCGACCGCCGTTGCGCCGTGCGGCGGCTGCCGCACGGCGGAGTCGTACGGCGGTGCGACGCCGGCCAGCGGCTTGGCAGGCTGGCAGACAGACCCGTCGTACGCGACCGCTTCGGCGCGCCGGACGCGCTGGTGAACTCCGCCGGCTTCGTGGACTGGCCGGGCATCGAGGACACCCGGGACGACGCCTGGGACAGCGTGATCTAGTGGACCAGAAGGCACACATGGCTGGCGGGCAGCGGCTCCGCCGCCGGGGCCTGCCCTCGAGTCTCGACACCGCAAACCGAGACGGTGGCCGCCCATCGGCACAGCGACACACCTTACTGAAACAGCGACAACCGCTATGCGGTGAACGTCAACATCATCCGTGCGACGCACCGAACGCGCAGATCAGACCTTGAATGACAAGCTCACGGTCACCGAGCCCCGCCGGAAGGCACCCACGGCGGTCGGCCGCGCGTGCAGTCGGCAGCGCTGGCCTCCGACTCTCCGGAAGTGAAGGCTCGGGTCATGGGCACTGTTCAGTCGGTGCAACCCCAGGTCGTCCACGGATGCACGGCGGGTCCCGAGTGCGCGGATCAAGCGCGGAGCCCGTCGATCAGGGCGTCGACGGCGGCGAGCGCGGCGGCCGTGTCCAGTCCTGCGCGGGAGACCAGGGAAAGGCCCTGGACGGTGAACAGCAGTAGCTGCGCTTGTGCCTCGGGGGTGGCGGCCTGGGTGACCTCGCCGCCGGCCTGCGCGCGCCGCAGGGCGTCGGCGACGATCTGGATGAAGCGGGCGTGCGAGCGGGCCACGATCTCGCGGGCCTCGGCATCGTGCGGGACCAGCTCGGCGGTGGTGTTGCCGATCATGCACCCTTGCGGAACTCCGACGTCGGAGGCGATCTCCTGCGCCCGGGCCGGGTTGGCGAGCACCTCCCGCAGTGCCGGCAGCACCGGGCCGGCCTCCAGCGCCGTGACCAGCTGTCGTTCGTAGGTGTCCCAGTACAGCTGAACCGCCGTCAGGTAGAAACTGCGCTTGTCGCCGAAGGTGCCATACAGGCTGCCCCGCTCCAGGGCCAGTGCGTCGACGAGGTCCTGGACGGAGGTCGCCCCGTAGCCACGGGACCAGAAGAGCAGAAGCGCGCGTTCGAGGGCCTGGTCCTTGTCGAATGCCCGGGGGCGCCCTGTCCTTGCCATGCCTCCAGGCTACGACTTTTTGACCGCGTGCACAAAAGGCCGTACGGTGATGGCCGAGGTACTTCTTGAACGTTGGCACGGAAGTCGCTGGTGCGTGAGCGCGCCGCCGACGAAAGGCGGGACGACATGGACTTCACCGGCAATACGGCACTGGTCACCGGGTCGGGCGCCATCGGCGGGCTCGGGCACGCGACGGCGAGGCTCCTCGCCGCCGGCGGGGCCGACGTGATCATCACCGGTACCGACCCGGACCGCGGCGCCCGGGTCGTGGACGACGTGCGGAACGCGGTCGGCTCCGCCGGCACCGCGCGCTTCATCCCCGCCGACCTGGCCGACCCGCAGGCCGTGCAGCGGCTGGCCGAGGACGCTGGGGCGGTGGACATCCTCGTCAACAACGCGGGCGTCGTCCCTTTCAGCGCGACCGCCGACCAGGACATCGCCGACTACGACGCCGCCTTCGCAGTCAACGTGCGCGCGCCGTTCCTCCTCACCGCCCAGCTCGCGCCGAAGATGGCCGCCGGCGGGGGTGGCAGCATCGTCAACGTCAGCTCCACCGCCGCCGGCCTGGGCATGCCGCCGATGGCGGTCTACGGTGCCACCAAGGCGGCGCTCGAGTCCCTGACCCGCACCTGGGCGGCCGAGTTCGCCGCGTCGAACGTGCGCGTCAACGCCGTGGCACCCGGCCCGATGACCACCTCCAAAGTGGTGGCGGCCATGGGACCCGACCTCGGCGGCATGGGACTGACGACCGCGTTGAAGCGCACCGCCGACCCGGCGGAGGTCGCCCAGGTGATCGCCTTCGTCGCCAGCGACCAGGCCGGCTACATGACCGGCGCCATCGTGGCCGCCGACGGAGGCCGGACCGCCATCTGACCCCGGATGCGCCTGCCGCCGGCAAGGCAAAGGCGGTGTGGCGTTCTCCGAGATGGCGGGGAGGCCCGTCATCGCTGCCAGAACCACTGCTACCAGAACCACGCGCCTTGGCGCGAGTGAGGAGAACGAGTTCGATGGGTCGTCTTGAGGGAAAGCACGCACTGATCACGGGCGGGACGGGCGGCATCGGGCTTGAGACCGCCCGCGAGTTCCTCGCCGAGGGAGCGACCGTCGCGATCACCGGCCGCTCGCAGGAACGGCTGGACGAGGCCGCCCGACAGTTGGACGGCCCGCTGCTGCCCATTCTCAGCGACGCCGGGGACGTGCCCGGCCAGGCGGCGCTCGCGGCGCGGCTGCAGGAGGAGTGGCCGCGCCTCGATATCCTGATGAGCAACGCCGCCGATGTCACCCATCTCCCGATCGAGGAATGGACCGAAGAGGCGTTCGACAGGCTCATCGCCACCAACCTCAAGGCGCCGTTCTTCCTGATCAGGGCCCTGCTGCCGCTCTTCTCACGGCAGGCCTCGGTCATTCTCGTCGGCTCGGTCTCTGCTTTCGTCGGGCACGAGAACGCGGCGGTCTACGGTGCTGCCAAGGCGGGCCTGCTGTCCTTCTCCCGTGGGCTGACCTATGAGCTGAAGGACCGCGGTATCCGGGTCAACGGGCTGAGCCCGGGGCCGACCGTCACGGACACGTTCAAGCCGCTCGGCCCCGAGCGCCAGGCCGCCATCTACGCCGAACTCCGGCGGACCGTGCCCCTCCATCGCATCGGCACCGCTACCGAGCTGGCGAAGGCGGCTGTCTACCTTGCCTCGGACGAGTCCGCCTACACCGCCGGTACCGTGCTGCGCGTCGATGGCGGCATCGGGGAGCTTGCGTACTGACGAGTTGGTGCGTGATGGCGGGGGAGGTCGTGGAGCCCTGTTTGAGGGGTGCGGTTCAGGTGGCCGCAGTGCGGTCGGTCACCAGGCTGCCGGCAACGGCGCGGCAGGTGGCAGTGATGCGGTCGAATGAGTGCCAGTGGCGGTCGCGTTCCCAGCGTGCGTTGCACGGGCGGCATTCGTCGGGTGATGGTGGAACGATCGGCACCGAACAGCAGCCCCAGAACCGAGTGCGGCCAGTCGTGCCTCAGACGGATCAGCGTGGCCACCAACCGGTCGGCGAAGACCAACTGGTACCGGGCACCGGCTCCTGCGGCTCGCCTTCTCGCGCCACCTCGCGCTGCGTGGCTGCGGCTTTCGACTCCGGGCCGTTCCGGCGTCGATGTGTCCGCCTCGGCCCTCCGCCACCTATCCGCACGTCTGCGGGTGTGCCGCCACGAAGTGGAACACGCTGGCGCGGCGTGAGCGCGGGCCGCCAGGCCCTGTTCGTCCTCGCACACCCGTGCTCCGGTCATACCTGCGTCCAGCTCGCCGCCGGGTTCGGCGTCGGCACCACGAACGCCTACGGTACGTCGCCGAGGTCATCGAGGTGCCGGCCTCCCTCGCACCGGCCCTCGCCGAAGCGATGAAGACCGCCTCCGCCAAGGCGTTCGCGCGCCTGGACGACACGCTGCTGCCCATCGGCCGGTTCGCCGCCGGCCGGCCCTTCTCTTCCGGGAAGCGCAAGAAGCACGGCATGAACGTGCAGGTGATCATCGATTCTGCGGGGCGGCTGCTGTGGGCGGCACCCGCGCTACCGGCGCGGTCCACGACAACAAGGCGGCGCGCACCCACGGCATCATCTCCGCCTTGGAGAAGGCCGACGTGGAGTGCTGGGCTGCCAAGGGTTACCGGCGCCGGCGGCACCATACGGCGGCCCTCATGACCTGGCGGCTCGTGTGCGCCTGTGATGCGCCACCACCCGCATCACCAGCCGCGTCCAGGCCCTCGTCGCCCTGCACCTGACCTGCTCGAACCGAGGCTGAGGGCCGCTCGGTTGACCACCCATCTAACTGCAACTAGCCTGGTTCCAGTTCATCGGTGGCGACGGCGGGAGCAGGGGATGGCGGGGCTCAGCAGCAGGAGCGCGGTCGCGATTCACGCGCTTGCGATGCTGGCTCACCGGCGTGGGGGCTCGTTGACTTCCGCGGAGATCGCGGACAGCCTTGAAAGTAATCCGGTCTTCGTGCGGCGCATCCTCGGCCGCTTGCGAGACGCTCACCTGGTGTGGTCCACCGAGGGTCGGGGGGGCGGTTGGTCCCTTGCCCGCGCCCCGCGGGACATCACGCTCTATGACGCGTACGCCGCCGTCGAGGAGGGGCAGATCTTCTCGCGGCACACCCATCCCCCCAATGGGGGGTGCGAGGTCGGACGTGGCATCGGCGACCTGCTTGACGCAGAGTTCCGGAGCGCGGAACGAGCTCTGGAGGAACAGCTCGGCAGGACGACGATCGCCGGCCTGCTGCAGCAGATACTGGCCTCCGACGGCGAACCGAGGGGCCACTGATGAAGCGGTGACGCATGCGTACTGCGTCATGACACATGACTTAACTGTCACTGGATTGGTTACAGTTTGTTCCCGAGCGCCAGGAGTGAGAGCGATGCCCAAGGGGTCCGTTGCAATGTCGAGCACCGAGGCTCGCGGTGCTGCGCTCCACGACCTCGTGATCAGTCGCGCACATGTCTTCGACGGCCGCCAGACGCTCGCCGGTCTGTACGACGTCGCCATCAACGGCGGAGAGATCGCTTCGGTCTCGGCCGAGCCGCTCAGGGGCAGACAGGAGGTGGATGCGGCCGAAGGATGGGTCATGCCGGGTCTGATAGACACTCATGTCCATGTCTACGACGTGCGCGCGGTCTGCGGTCCGGATTCGATGCGGGCCTTCGAGGAGGACGAGCTTCCCGGAAAGCTCGGGCTGTTCCTCGACCACGGGATCACCACCATCAAGTCGGTGGGTGATCCTACGGGCGGAATCCTGGGCACACGGGCCAAAATCGCCGCGGGCACGCTGCGGGGCCCACGACTCTTGGCGACCGGTTGCGGTATCACCGGACGCGACGGGCATCCCGCCGCCACCGTCTTCAGCGGCAACCCCTGGGCGCGCGAGCGCTTCACGGGAGAAGTCGACAGTGTGCAGCAGGTCCGCGACCTGGTGCACCACCTCGCTGACCGCAAGGTGGACGCGATCAAACTCCTGTCGGAAGGCGCGTGCGCACACTTCGGCGGGCCGAAGTACCTCTGGCAGAATCCTGCCTTTCCGGATGGTGTCGAGTTGGAAAGGCTTGGCCTCGATCTCCTGCGGGCGGGTATCGAGGCCGGGCACGAGCGGGGCCTTCGGGTTACCGTCCACACCACCCAGCAAGCCGCGGCACGCGAGGCGATCGAGGCTGGGGCGGACGGCCTGGAGCACGGTGTCACCGTCGAGCCGCTCACCGACCACTCGCTCATCGACCTGATGCTCGAACACGGCATCACCTACACGCCCACGCTCTGGATCGACGATGCCCACCCGCACGCCCGCGGCAATCTCAAGAAGGTCGCTGAGGCGGGCGTGCACATCGCGCTGGGCAGCGACACCTTCAGCGGTCGGGGCCTATTCGGAGCCAACACTCTGGAAGAGGCCGAACTGATGGTGGCGGCCGGGCTGACGCCCACCCAGGTGCTGGCCGCAGGCACCAGCGGCGCGTCGCGGCAGTGTGTCCGCCCCGACCTCGGCGCGGTGGCCCCCGGCAAGCGCGCCGACCTGCTCGTGCTGAACGCTGATCCCACTGCGGATATCGGCAACCTTCGCGACCTCAGCATGGTGATCCTGAACGGCCGCCTCGCCATCGACAAGCGCTAGGAAGCTGTGTGACCAGCCGTGGTCGGCGGGTCGCACCCGACCACGGCAGATTCAGCGCGCCGGGGCCTCGCCGACCGACCCTGCGCCCGGTGTTTCTGGAGGAAGCCGTCCACCATCTGGCCTGACCTGGCCGTCGATTCCGGTGTCCCCGGCATTGTGATGGGCAGCGCGAAGCGCTGAATCCCTCCGCGCCCCTCCGGGGTGTGCCTCGGGCGGGCGTCCTTGTTCACCTGTCCGGTGCACCGAGTGAGCGCCGCGGGGACCGACCGTCCTACCGCCGTAGTGCCGTGCAACATCGACAGGACGGCGAGGCCCGGGCGGTCTCCCGAAGTGCGCCCTGGGAGGGGGCCGCCGGCCCGGGCCCGCGGCCGATGTCGGCGCGTGTGCGGCCGTGGTGCCGTTTCCGGACATCTCAGGGTGCTGAGGAGTCAATGGGTGCCGCGAGTCTCGATCGCTGTTGAGCCTGCTGATTGGCCGGCCGACATGAATGACCTCGGACCCGTTGCGTGGCCGCCTGCACTGATCAGGACTGAGAGGCTTGTGCTGCGTGAGCCCGAGGCCCGGGATCGTGCGGCGTTCATCGAGCTGCTGGCGTCGCCGGATGTGCGCACCTACCTCGGTGGACCCCGCCCGCGTGATGAGCTTGAGCGCGAGTTGCCCGAGTTGCCCGAGCGGTGGCCCGGGAGCTTTGTCGTTGATATGGACGGGGCGATGATCGGCCAGATCCTGCTCAGGAGAGCAACGGAGCACCATCGTCCGGCTGCGGTGGGGAAAGCCGACCTTGGCTACCTGTTCCTGCCACGGGCGTGGGGCTTCGGGTATGCCGCCGAGGCGTGTGCGGAGGCACTTGACTGGTTCGAAGGCGTTCTTCCCGGTGAGCCGGTGGTGCTCTCCACCCAGACCGCCAACGTCGGCTCGATGCGCCTCGCGGCAAAGCTGGGGTTCACCGAAGTAGAGCGGTTCCGGGCCTGGGACGCCGAGCAGTGGCTCGTCCTGCGGTCCCCGATACCGTCCTCAGCTTGAGTTCACGCTCGACAGCTCGGATCTGTCGAAGCGCTGTTGACGAAGCCGGGCGGGCGGGTTTGCGGGGTGTGCAGGCGCTTGGAGGAGTGACGCGGAGGCGCGTTGTTCGTCGAACGGCGGGGGGCCGCGCTGCGGACGGTGGCGTCGACGAGCAGGCGCAGCTCGTGGCCGGCGTTCCAGTTTCCTCGGTGATCCTTGAAGACGGACCCTGGCAGGACACCCTTCGCGAACCGCCCTCGACCCAGCGGACTGGGCCCCTGCAAGCCCTACCTGGAAGACGGCAGTCGGGCGCCCCCCCAGGGCAAGCTGGCGGGCACGGTGGGTCATGTCCGCTTCCAGTCCAGCCGCATCTGAGGCCACATCGGCTCGATGGCCACCTCCCAGTACTGCCGGAGGAGATCGCAGATGGCGTCGCGGAGTCTGGCGACAGGTGCGTCTTCGGTGGCGGCGGCGTCGCGAGGGGCTTCGGGAAGAGAGGCGGGTGCGTGTGCAAGCAGCAGGTCGTGGCGGACCCGAGCGCAGGATGCCTGGCGGACGACGGAGAGTTCTTCTTCGAAGGCTGGTGCGAAGACCGTGGGATTCGGGGCCAGGGAAGGGATGCTCCGGCCTCTGCGACACTGTCCCCTGGCGGCACCGCGCATGCCCGGTGCGGCCGTCGGCATGCTGGGCTGCAGAAGGCCGAGTCCCGGAGGAGTCGGTGCCCGTCACCCTTGGGTGACGTCCTCCGGTGCTGCCCGAGCGAGGGTGTCTGCCACCGTTGTGCAGGCGAGCCGGGCCACGGAGCGCAGCTCGGCGTCCGAAGCGCCGGCACGGCTCAGTACGGCCAGCGACTGGTTGACGGCGACGACAAATGTGGCGAGTTCGTCGAGCGTTCGGGCGTCGGCCGAGGAGTCCGCCAGTGCCGCGCGTACCCGTTGGCGCTGCAGGTCGAGCAGGCCGCGCACCTGAGTGCTGTTCTCCTCCTTCAGGGTCGGTGACTGCGCGGCGGACTGTGCGATGAGGCATCCCACGGGAACCGACGGGTCGGCGATGCGGCTCAGGATGAGGTCGAAGTATGCCTCGACCGCACGTACCGGATCACCGGAGTGTGCCGTCAGCGCTTGCTCGTACTGCGCGCCGTAGATCGACACGTAGCGGTCGAGGCACTGGCGGAACAGGGCGTCCTTGGTGCCGAAGGTGCCGTAGAGGGAGCCGCGGCCCAGACCAGTGGCGGAACCGAGGGCATCGAGCGAGGCTTCCGCGTATCCGCGCTGCCAGAACACTCGCATGGCCTGGTCCAGGGCCGCACCGACGTCGAACTGCTTCCGGCCGGACATGGCGCTCACCTCCAGTTTCACGACTCTGCTGTGAGCCTACCTGCATCCTGGAACGATCGGTCACACTATCTTTGACCGATCGATCCAAGATGGCTAGCGTGATGGACGGCGGTTCCATCACTCGAAAGGCCGCATGATGATCAACGACACCGCGCCAGACGTCCGCACACGTCGGTCCGCCCGTCGACGGGCGCCGGGTGCGCGCCGGGTTCTGGCTCGTAGCCGCGGTGTACACCCTGGTCATGCTGGGCGGGACGCTGCCGATTCCGCTGTATGCGTTCTGGGCGCCGCAGATGGGCGTCGGGCCCTTCACCACCACGCTGGTCTTCGCCGTCCACGCCTTTGGGGACGGTGCTCGCGCTCATGGTGTTCGCGTCGGCTTCCGACCGTGCGGGCCGCCGCCCCCTCCTGGCCGCCGCTCTCCGGGCATGCGGCGACGAGCACACCCGACGAGCGTCGACCGTCTCCACGGTGTCGCCCATGGGCGGACTGGGACCAGGGCGCCATCGCCGCCGGCCTGTTCGCGCAGTACGGGGCGGATCCCGCCAGGACGTCGCAACCCTGCTCCTCGCCGTCACCGTCGTAGCGACAACCCTCGCCGGCGCACTGAGCCGCCTCGTCATCACCACTGCTCGAGCGAGAGCCATGACGCGTGGCTCCGCTGCCTTCTGCCCACTCGGTGAAACCCCCGTCAACCACTGCCGCAAAGGATGATCGTGAGTCTGTCGCCAGCCCACCTGCCCACGCCGGAAGGACCCGGCTCCGTCTTCGAGGCCCCGAACCTCCCGGCCCGATTCACCGACACCTTCACCAGCCAGTACATCGATACCGGCGAGCTGCGCCTGCACGCCGTGACCGGTGGCGAAGGACCCGCGCTGCTGCTGTTGGCCGGCTGGCCCCAGACCTGGTACGCCTGGCGCCTCCTGATGCCCGCGCTGGCACAGGACTTCCAGGTCGTCGCGGTCGATCCGCGTGGTGTCGGACTGTCCGACAAACCCCTGGACGGATACGACACCGGCACGCTCGCAGGCGACTTGGTGGCGCTGATGGACTCGCTCGGACACCAGCGATTCGCCATGGTCGGTCACGACGTCGGGATGTGGACCGGCTATGCCCTGGCCGCGGACCACCCTGACCGGCTCGACCGCCTGGCCGTCGCTGAGGCCGCGATCCCGGGACTTTCCCCGACACCACCTCTTTTCGGCAGCCGGGAGGCCAATGACCGCCTCTGGCACTTCGCCTTCAACCGCCTCACCGGCGTCAACGAACAGCTGGTCAGCGGACGGGAACAGCTCTACTTCGGCCACCAGTTCGCCACGAAATCAGCGAAGGCACTGCCCGACCACGCCGTCCAGTACTACGTCGACATCCTCGCTGCCGACCCGGAAGCCCTGCGGTGCAGCTTCGAGTTCTACCGCGCGCTCGATACGACCATCGAACAGAACCACAAGCGCAAGACTCGACGGCTGTCCCTCCCCGTTCTCGCGATCGGGGGAGCGGAGAACTTGGGCTCATCGGTCGGCGCGACGATGCAGCTTACCGCCGACGACGTGGAGAGCGTTGTCCTCCCTGAGTGCGGCCACTATCCCGCCGAGGAAGCCCCGGAAGCGATGCTGTCGGCGCTCACCGCGTTCCTGGCGCCCTACCGTGACAGACAGACCGCGTAAGCGGATGCTTCATCCTGATGTTTCACGGCTGATCGGTGGCTGGTCACCGAGTGCGGTGCGTCGGCGGCCAGTGTTGCAGAAGTCGTTCAGGGCGCGAGTACGCGCCCGTTGGGCATTGCTGGTGAAGACCTTCCGGTAGGCCCATTGGGTCTGCAGGGTGCGGTTGCACCGATCGACCGTCCCGTTGGGCCACGGGCAGTGCGGACGGGGAACTTCTGGCATGCGACGGCGGAGTGGAAGTAGCCGTATCCCAGGCCCCGTAGCGCTCCGGGCCGTTCACCGCGGACGGCGACACCAGCCAACTGACCCGCACCCCGGCTCGCACCCGTACTCGTGTCTGATGGCGGGTGTCCCCCGGGACGAACCCGCCGGGGGGAGGGGACAGCGCGAAGTCAGCGCCGGTCGGCCGCCACGTCGACGGAGGCGATGTCCGCCAGGGGTGCCGCTTGCCGGTCAGCATCGCATCGAACCGCTTGTCGCCGGTGAGGTGGCGCCGGAAGAAGGCGTCGATGTAGGCCGCGGCGACCTGGCGTCGGCCGGCTTCGGTCAGTTGGGTCTCGTAGTCGGACTCACCGGGAACGGTGCACTGGCCGGGGTGGTCGCCGTCGTCGCCGGCGGCGACCTGTCCGCTGTCCGGCGACCACTGTGTGTCGAAGTAGTTGTGATCGCGCCGTGTATCTCGAACCGGTAGAACCCGGCGGAACTCTTGTCCGTCGCGTCGGCGGTGAAGGAGAAGGCCTCACGGCCGACCTGACCGTCGCAGGTCCCCCGCACCACGGCCACGGGCGCCTTCGTGATCCCGTACGCGGTCATGTCCTCGGTCATGACGTTGTAGGCGGGGGCGAGCGCCATGACCGCCCTGACCGTGACTCCGGCGGGCCACTGGACCTTGTGGCGATCGGCTGCCTGCCATGTCACGCCCCCGCCCCTGCGCGAGTGGCCCATGGCGCCGACCTTGTTCAGGTCGATGCGGTGCCTGGAGGCGACGCGTTGCGGCTTGTCCGTGACCGCGTCGCGGAGCGCGCCGACGAGAGCGCCACGGCCCGAGGCGTTGAGCTGCTGCCACAGCGCGAGGTGCTTGTTGATCAGGTCGGCCCGTGCGGAGGCGTTCGCGTCGCCCCACACCGACGAGGCGTTGATGCCGTTGGCCCGGATGGACATCACGACGAAGCCGTGGCCGGCCAGTTCCTCGCCGAGGTAGTCGTAGCCGCGCTCGTTGGCGATGGGACGTGTGCCGGGGCGCAGGGCCAACTGAACAGTTTCTGGCCCGCAGGGCCAACTGAACAGTTTCTGGCCGGCGGCCGCGTACGCGTCCCAGTCCCCGGCCTGTTCGGCGGCGTCGCGGGCCACCGCTGCGGTCCGGTCCGCGCAGGTCTCGTGCCAGCCGTGCAGCTGGACGATGAGGGGCCGCGGCGTGGTGCCCAGACCCTTCGGGTAGTGCACGGTCGCGGCGATCTCGACCGGTTCCCCGGTTCCCGGCAGCCGATAGGCCCGGTCACCCAGGTGGTAGGTGACGGAGGAGACGCCCCTCGGCCCCTGGGCCGGAGCGCTGGAGGGCGCGGCGGGCGCGGGGCTCCCCGCCAGGGCCTGCGACTGGAAGAGGGCCGCCGTGGACACGGCGAGTGTGCGGGCTCGAAGCAGGCGGTGAGAAGCCGTGGGTGTGTCGTTGTGCGTAAAGGACGGTCTCCGTGAGCGGTGAGCGGTGACGCCGGCAGGCAGCCGCCTGGCGCCGGACGATGGCTTCATCCCGACAGACGCCCGGCGAGGTCCGAGGTTGCGCGGCCCGGGGTTCCGGCGTGTCCGGGTTCTCGCCTTCCGCCCGCACGCGGCACACCGTACCGGTGTGCTGTGTGAGCGACGCCATATTCTTCCCGGCACCCGCAACGTCGTCGGGGGGTGGACGTCTCACGGAGGGGGCAGGCAGACCGCCTCCGCACGCCGACACGTTGTGAGGTACCGCATGGCCAATCCCGACGCCACCACCGTCATGAGAGCGCTCCGGCGGCCGTCCGGCGCCGGGGCACCGGCCGGAGAGAGGACACGTCGGCGATGAACGCGGCCGCCTGGCCGACGGCTTCACCCGCGGCTGCCGGTACGGACACCGGCAGGCTCCGCCGGCACTGGACGGGACTGCTGCTGAGACTGCCCCAGGGGCCACGGCACAGCAGGGATCACGTCATCACGCTCGGACCGGCCCGGGCAGCGTCCGGCGGACGTCACGGCGACATCACGCCCGACTTCAACCGTCTGTACCAACACCGCAGGCTCCACTACGTGCGTCTGGCCCTGCTCCTCGTGGACGACCTTCCCACCGCCGAGGACGTCGTCCAGGATGCGTTCACGGCCGTGTTCCGCCGTCATGGCGGCACACTCGCCGGCCTGGCCGACCCCGAGGCGTATCTGCGGACCAGCGTGGTGAACGGCGCGCGCTCGGTCCTGCGCAGGCGCCGGACCGTACGCGCCCACGTGCCGGAGCGGCCCGTCACCGTTGCGCCGGCCGACGAGGACGTGCTGCTGAAGGAAGAACACCGCGAGGTGCTGGCGGCGCTGCGGTCGCTCACCCGACGCCAGCGCGAGGTGCTGGTGCTGCGGTACTGGTCTCATCTGTCGGAAGCGCAGATCGCTGAAACGCTCGGACTGTCGCGTGGCGCGGTGAAGTCCACGGCCAGCAGGGCGCTGGCCGCCCTGGGCAGGAAACTGGAGGCAACCGGATGAGCGGGCAGACCGGCTACCACGGCCCGGACCGGCTGGAGGAGGTGCTGCGAGAGGCACTGGCCGCGCGCGCCGACACCGTCGGTGCCGGGGATCTGCGTCCGGCGCGACCGCCGTCGTCGAGCGGCGTGCCGCGGCGGCACAGGCTTCGCCCGGCCGTGCTGGCTGCCGTCGGGCTGGTGGCCGCGGTGGCCGTGGCCGTCCTTCTCGTGCACGGCGCGGGCGAACGGTCGCGGGGTCCTTCAGTGGTTCCGGCCGGTCCTTCGGTCTCCCCGACCGGTGGTTCCGGCCCGACGGCGTCACCGAGTCCGGGGACCGCGACACCCGCTCCCGCACCACCGCCCTCCGGCAGCCCGGCCGAGCGTTCTGGTCCCGGCCCCACGGGCGCCGCCGCGAGGTAGTTCCTCGTCCTCGTGGCGGCCCTGCCGGGTGGATCGCGCCGTGTCTGTCGCGCCGTCACCGCCGGCGGGCGTAGGCGGACTCGACGAAGCGGATCACCCTGTCGTGCAGTGCGGCACCCTGGGGACCCCTGCTGATCATGTCGGTCCCGTGGAATCCGCTCCGATCGATGACGAGCTTCTTGTCCTTCGAGGCGGAGGCCACGTACAGCTCACGGACCTGCTTCTCCACGGCGCCGTTCATGTCGCCGGGCGAGACGATGAACATGGAGGGAGCGTCGATGGTCCTCACCGCGGCCACGCCGTCGCCGCCGCAACGGGCGGGGGAGGACATGATGAGCAGGCCCACCACCGGCAAGCGGCCCTCGGCGCCGGCGACCGCCGCGGTGGTGCCACCGCACGACGCCCCTCCGAGGAAGACACGCTGGGCGCCCTGGCGCTTGAGTTCGGCGAGGGCGGCACGGGCGTCCCGAGCGATGTGCTCGTTGTCGGACACCTCTTCCGAGGCGCCGTGATTGCGGTACTCCGGGATCATCACGTGATAGCCACGGGAGGCGAGTTCCTCGCCGATACCGAGGAAGGAACAGATGCTGTAGCCCTGCTCGTGGGCGAGCAGCACCCCATCGGGACCGCCGCCGAGTTCGAGGGCAGACACATGCACGCCGTCACTTGTGGTCAGTGTGGTGACCTTGTCCCGCAGGGCGCTGGGTACACAGGCGTTGACGAGGTGGCCGGCGCTGTTGCGGACCGTCTCGTGTGGCCAGCCGGGAGTGTAGGACGCGGGCGGCCGGGTGGTGTTCGGTGTGGCTCGGTCCTGCGCCGAGCGTTCGCCGGTCGACGGTTCGGCCTCCGCCGGCCTGGGGGCGGAGCTCGGCGCACGAACCGTATCGGGCCCGGAGGAGCATGCCGCCGACGCACCGAAGCACAGCAGCACGACCAGAATCGCGCGAAGATCTCTTCTCACTGTTCGTCCTTGCCTTTCTCGCCGGGTGCCCGAAGTGCCCTGGGGCGGCACCGACTGCGGCGCCGAGTGCGGCACGTGGTCCCGCTCAGGGGGGTGCGGCGCCCGGGGTTGCCGTCTTCGAGCAGTTCGCGTGTGCCGGCCCGCAGGTGAGCGAGCGCCGCACATCTCTTCGTCATGACAGACGCGCGTTCCCTGGCCGGGTTGCAGGTGCCGTCGGGAATCCGGACTGCGCAGGCCGAGCGTGCCCATCGCACGCTCGATCCCTTTCGCTGCCTCGTCGGGGACCTGCGGCGTGACGGTGGCGAGCCCAGTGAAGCTGATCGGGTGGTTCGCGGACGGTCCGGGCGAGCTCGTCATTGAAGTCGCGGGCCAGATCGGCCGCACCGGCCGGCTTGTAGGCTGCACTCCGGGTGGGTCAGGCCGAGCAGGGCCATGTCCTGCTTGGCAGTCCGGGGCGTTGGCCCGCTGGAGAAACGCAGATCCCTCTGGTAACGGCGGTGGGGGTGCGGGCACCGGCCCCCACCGCCGTCCGTTGCCCCGCTCAAGCCCGGCGGCCGCCGTCGACCGACAGGGCGGTGCCGGTGACGTAGGAGGCATCCGGCGAGCACAGCCACACAGCCGCGGCTGCAACCTCCTCGGACTCCGCCAGCCTGCGGAGCGGGGTCACGGCCGCCTGCTGCTCGGCCATCCGCGAACCGGCCGAAGCGACGACACCGTCGAACATGGCAGTCTTCGTCAGCGCCGGGCACAGCGCGTTGACTCGGATGTTGTCCGGCCCGTAGTCCACGGCGGCAACCTTGGACAGGCCGACGACGCCGTGCTTGCTGGCCACATACGCCGGGGCGCCGGGGATCGCGTACAGGCCGCCGTTGGAGGCGACGTTGACGATCGCCCCGCCGCCGTGTTGCTTCATCACGGGCAGTTCGTACTTCAGGCACAGCCATGTGCCGATCAGGTTGACTCGCAGCACGCGCTCCCACTCCTGGACCGACATCTCCGTCAGAACCCGGTCATATGAGGGAACTCCTGCGCTGTTCACCGCGAAGTCGAGCCCGCCGAACGTTGCCACGACCTGAGTCACTGCCCGCTGCACGGACTGCTCATCGCCGATGTCGACGGCTACGGCCTCAGCCCGGCCGCCCTCCTTCACGATCAGCCCCACGGTCCGGCGGGCGTTGCCCTCGTCCAGGTCGAGCACAGCGACCGCGGCCCCGCGCCGGGCGAACTCGAGCGCGGCGGCGCGCCCGATCCCGCTGCCGGCGCCGGTGACCAGACCGGCCTTGCCGGCGTAACTGCTCACGCCAGCGGCTCGTGGTTGACCCAGACCACCTTGTACGGGTGGCGGCCCTGCCAGCGCTTGATGAGGTCGCCTGCCCCGGGCATGGTGAAGGTCGCGTTCAAGGCATCGAGGTCGGCCACGCGCAGCTGCAGGATGGCGCTGGCGATGGCCACCGGGGCGTGGTCGTCGCCCGGGACGCGGATGTGATGTCGGGCCGCGACCGACTCGACCAGACCGGATCCCTTCACGAGCTCCGCGAACTCTTTGAGGTACTGGTCCAGCTCACTTGCGGGAATCGGATTGTCGAACGCTACGATCATCGTGTGGTGAATCATGTCTCCAGCGAACAGGCATTTTCCGTGCCCGTCCAAGACCTATCCGTTTTCATTCAATGCCTGACAGGAATGAACCTCAATATTCTTGTGGCATGGCTGAGCTAGAGACCCGCGAACTGGAGTACTTCGTCGCCGTCGCCGAGGAACTGCACTTCGGCCGCGCCGCGGCCTGCCTGGCGATCGCCCAGCCGGCCCTGTCCAAAGCGATCCGGCGCCTGGAATCACGGCTCGGAGTGAAGCTACTGGAGCGCTCCAGCAGGCACGTCGCCCTCACCCCCGCCGGCGAAGCACTCCTGCACCATGGCCGGCACGCCCTCAACGCTGTCAGCGCGGCTGCCGAGAAGGCCCGCCGGGCCGGTGATCAGCAAGCCCACCTGCGCCTGGTGATCAAACCCGGCGGTGACGCAAACCTCCTGTCCGGCATCCTGGCCGCTTACGCCGGCCAGCCCGACGCCCGCCAGGTGGACATCCTCTTCGGCGGAGCCACCGACCGCGCCGATTACGTCCGCGATGGCCGCGCCGATGTCGCCCTGCTGTACGCGCCGTTCGACGACATGACCGGCCTGGACCACGAAACCCTGACGGTCGAAGGACGTGTCGCGATCCTGCCGCCGGACCACCGGCTCGCCTCTCGCTCAGAGGTCACTCTCGCTGACCTCGCCCAGGAGACACTGCCACGCTGGAAAGGCGTGCGCTGGACCGGAGCACCCGAGGCCAGGCCGGGGCCCGAGGTCACGGACGCGGCCGAAGCTCTGCAAATGATCAGGCTGGGACGCACCGTCGCCATCTTGCCACGCTCGCTGGCCCAGCCCATGCACCCCGACCTCGTCTACCGGCCCGTAACCGATGCCCCCAACAGCGAACTCGTCCTCGCATGGTCGCAGGACGACCGCCGCAGCCTGGTCGCGTCCTTCGTCGCTGCCGCTGTAGATGCTGCGGGGACGACTTGAGGATGCGGATGATTCCGCACGACCCGAAGGCAGTGCGATGCGGCCGCCGGGATCTCGACGGAGACGGCCGAACGGCAACACATGGGAACGGTCCGCACAAGGCGGCGGTCTGAGCCATGGGATACGACCCGTGCTCCGGCCGTGTGCAGGGCTCCTCCAGCCAGGCCCGGCCGGGCTCGCCCTCACGGCGGGGGCGGGCGCCGAGGCCGACAGCGCCGCTCGACTCCGCCGCGGCCGCGTTCGCCGTTGCGGACCTTGGACATTGCACGGTCGGAAGCGCGTGGGTCCGCGGATTCTTGGGCGGGGCAACCGCTGAACCCGCGCGTCGTCGCCCGCGTGGAGACGGGAACGAGGGACCCTCCACGATCACACCCTTCTTCCGTCGGCCCTGCCCGGCGTACGGCCCGGACGGGGGTGACGCACGTCCGGGCCGCTGTCGAGTGAGGCGGACCGTCTGGCGAAGGCCATCGCGGTCCGCATCCCGTCGCCAGAACGACCTGGGCCGGGGCCGGCTGCGACCAGCGGGGAGGGAAGCGCCCGGACGCTGTCCGCCGGGAACGCCCCGGCGGGCAGCGCGCGGTATCAGGCCGGATCATGGGCCGGTGTGGCGGTCGTGGTCGCCGGGCTTGCCGGCCTGTCCCGTTCGCCGCGGGCGAGGCGGTGGAAGAGCCTGCCCGGCCACCAGAACCAGCGGCCCAGGTCGAGGGCCAGGGCCGGGACGAGGACCGTGCGCACGAGGAAGGTGTCCAGCAGGACGCCGATGCCGACGAGGACGCCCATCTGGGCCATGGTCACCAGGGGCAGCCCGGCGAAGACGGCGAAGGTGGCGGTGAGGACGATGCCGGCGGAGGTGATGACGCCTCCGGTGCTGGTCAGGCCCTCCAGGACACCGCGGGTGTGGCCGAAACGTCCGGCTTCCTCTTTCACGCGGTGCATCAGGAAGATGTTGTAGTCGATACGGAGGGCCACCAGAAACACGAAGCCCATGAGCGGGATCGACCAGTCGACGCCCGCGAATCCCAGCAGTTGTTCGAAGAGCAGGTTCGAGGCGCCGAGGGCGGCGAAGTACGACAGCACCATGGTGGCCAGGAGCAGCAGCGGCGCGACAAGCGCCCGCAGCAGCCACATCAGAGCCGTCAGGACGACCAGGAGCACGATGGGGATGACTGTGGTCAGATCGCGGTGGGTGGCCCGCTGGGTGTCGAGGTTCTCGGCGGTGGTGCCGCCGCCGAGGGCGCCCATCGGATCCACCTCGCCTGCGACGGCCGCGGGCGTCCCCTGGCGATCCTCGTGACGCCGTGCCAACGTCACGACAGCATCTGCGCCCGTACCCTGCTGCAACGGATCCGCGTCCCTCGCATCGGCCTTGGCCGGCCACGCTGCCGACCCGAACAGGTCATCGCGGACAAGGCCTACAGCTCCCGCGGCCTCCGCGCCTACTGCGCAGGCGCGGCATCGCACACACCGTCCCAGAGAAGATCGTCCGTATCGTCCGGGGCTTGACGCAGGACCACCGATGTGCCAACGCCTCCACGGACGACTTCAGGTCGTGCGTGGAGGCGAGGGCGGGCAAGGACCTCACGGCCCTGTGGGACACCTGGCTCTACGGGAAGGGGAAACCCGTCACTTCACGTTGATGGCGGCCCAGGCGGCGTTGACCGCGTTGTACTCCGGGCTGCCCGCGCCGTACAGGTCGGTCGCGGCGGAGAGGGTCGCGGTACGGGCGCCGGAGTAGCCGGTGGTGGAGGTCATGTAGGTCGACAGGGCCTTGTACCAGATCTTGTACGCCGCAACCCGGCCGATGCCGCTGACGGGCTGGCCGTCGTAGGTCGGCGAGTCGTAGCTGACGCCGTTGATGGTCTTGGCGCCGCTGCCCTCGGAGAGAAGGTAGAAGAAGTGGTTGGCCGGGCCGGACGAGTAGTGGACGTTGAGGCGGCCGACGGACTTCGACCAGTAGTCGGCGGAGTTGCCGTCCTTGCTGGGCTTGTCCATGTAGCGCAGCGGGGTGCCGTCACCGTGGATGTTGATCTCCTCCCCGATGAGGTAGTCACCGGCGTCGCTGGAGTTGTTGGCGAACCACTCGACGGAGGTGCCCAGGATGTCGGAGGTGGCCTCGTTCAGGCCGCCGGACTCACCGCTGTAGCGCAGGCCCGCGGTCTTGGAGGTCAGGCCGTGGGTCATCTCGTGGCCGGCCACGTCGATGGAGGTCAGCGGGTTGGCGTTGTTGATGCCGTCGCCGTAGGTCATGCAGAAGCAGCTGTCGTTCCAGAAGGCGTTCACGTAGGCGTTGCCGTAGTGGACGCGGGAGTAGGCGGCCTTTCCGTCGTTGGCGATGCC
This sequence comes from Streptomyces viridiviolaceus, assembly GCF_014650995.1. GTDB lineage: Bacteria > Actinomycetota > Actinomycetes > Streptomycetales > Streptomycetaceae > Streptomyces > Streptomyces viridiviolaceus. Next base: position 80,198 of record NZ_BMWA01000033.1, on the reverse strand, counting down.
ATTGCGGCCCAGCTCGCTCTTGTAGAAGTCCCACGTCAGGGCGGCGCCGTAGTGGGCGTCGACGGCCGCGGACTGGTCGTTGGACGGGGAGCCGTTGCCCCAGACGTCGTCGGCGTCGTTGAAGAGGGTGCCGGTGCCGGCGGTGCCGCCGTTGAGGTCGTACGTCTTGTGGCCGCCGCGGGCACCGTCGTTCAGGTCGAAGGTGGAGCCGTTCGGGGTGGTGCCGACGGTGACGTTGCCGGAGTACACGCCGGTGCCGGAGCCGGTGTCGATGGTCTCGAACTCGTACAACTTCTTGCCGGTGTTGGCGTCGGTGATGACGTGCAGCTCGCTCGGGGTGCCGTCGTGCTGGAGACCGTGGACGACGGTCTCGTAGGCGAGGGTCGGCTTGCCGCCGGCGGCCCAGATGACCTTGCGCGGGGCGGCGGCCGAGGCGTTGGCGTTGTCGGCGGCCTCGGAGGCGGCGACCGCGTCCTTCTTGGCGGTGGCCGCGGAGACGGTGGCGTCGGTGGAGGTGACGGCTATCTTCGCGGAGGTCGCCTTGTTGACGCTCTTGAGCTTGCCGTCCTTGGTCTTGTGGACGACGAGGTCGCCGCCGAGGACCGGCAGGCCCTGGTAGGTGCGCTCGTAGCGGGTATGGACGGTGCCGTCGGCGTCCTTGATGACGTCGCGGACGACCAGCTTCTCCTGGGGGGCCAGGCCGATCTGCTCGGCGGCGGCGCCCGCGTCGGCCTGGGCGGCCTTGATGGCGGCGGCACGCTGTGAGGCGCTCAGCGGCAGTGCGGTGGCGCCGGCCGCACGGTCGGCGGCGGAGGAGCTGCCGGCCTGCACACCGACGACGACCATCGCCGCGGAGGCGGCCAGGGCGGCGGCACGGACGACGGTCTTACGGGGGGTGGTGCCCGGAGCGGCGGACTTCGCGGTCACTCTGGATCTCCTTGGGTCTCAAGATGCGAGGGGTGGCCGCGAGACTCCCAAGAAGCAGGCATCGTTTGACAGATGCCGGTCAACTTCTTGACCAAATCATGTCCGGAAGGTGCATGCCAATGTTCGCTATCCGGTCAACTGTCCTTCATTTGACAGCCGTTTACGCATGACCGCACAGGAACACCCGAGTTGACGGTCCTTGCGCCGGTCGATCACCCGGTAACCGAGTTCGCTCCAGAGGGCGAAGTCGGCCCGATTGTTCTTGAGGACGGCCGGCTTCACACCCGTACGCCCGCCCGGCGGAAACGGTCCTCCAGCAGCCGGGCCAACTGCCACCCGCGTCCCGCGCGGTGCCTGTGCGCGTTCACCATCAGCAGACCGATCCACGGGTCGGGTCGGCCGGATCGGGATGCCGGTCCAGCCTGATCGCGATCCCGATGAGTTGCGGGTCTCTGAGACCGGCGCCCCGCCTGCTCGACGTCCGCCGATCTGCACAGCGTCCCGCTGCTGCGGCGAAACGGCCAACATCACTGGGGACATCGTGAGCCGACGACCATTGCTGATGCATCTGCTCGGTGGTGGCCATCGGGCACTGCGCCGGCACCGCCACCGCCAGCCGGTCCCCGCCACCTCCATCCATCCTCAGCACCACCGACCGCGACGACCCGACCACGGTCACGATGCGACAACCCCGCCCCCGACCAGGCCCGCAAGCCCTCCGTGCTCCCCGCCGACATCCCCGTCGGCAACTGTGCGTATGTCTACGGCGGCTGACGACATGTCCGCGGCTCATCACGCCTGTCACGGACTGGTCGGAGCATACGACCATGCCCGGGAGTTCGGCTCCGGCTGGTTCGACGCCGACCGTGACGGCTGCAACACCCGGCAGGAGGTCCTGCTCGCGGGGGCTGTCACCCCGCCCCCTGTCGGGGGCACTTGGTATTCCTGGTACGACGACCAGCCCGTCACGGCCACCGACATCGACCACGTTGTCCCGCTTGCCGAGGCATGGGACTCCGCGGCCAAGTTCTGGGCCCGGGACAAGCGTGTCGCCTACTCAACTACCTGAACGACCTCCGGCACCTGGAGGCGGGAAGCCAGCGTTCCAACCGGCAGAAGGCCGACCAGGTCGTCGCCGAGTGGCTGCCCGTCGAGTCCGCGCGCTGTCGGTACCTCACGTATTGGGTACCCATCAAGCTGTCCTGGGGCCTGGCCGTCGACACCGCGAAGCTGGACGCGCTCAACGCTCTTGCGGAGGCCTGTCCTGACAGTGACATCACCCCCGTCCCCGGACGCTCCCCGCCTGCGCGTCCCGGCAGGGCGGTCGAGCCGTGAGACCGTGACCACTGGACAGTCCGGCGGTGCCCTGCCTGAGGGGCAGGGCACCGCCCGGGGTGCGGGTCATCCGCAGTCGTTGCGGTTGATATTCAGGGAGCGGGTCTGGTCTTCGAGGAGCGGTTCTGTGCGGCCACCGTGGATCGGCTGTCGGCGATGACCCGGTCCCGGCTGGACGACCTGATCGCCGAGGAAGCCGACGCGGATGAGGAGAGGGCGGGCGGCGGGGGCACCTTCTTCACCGAGCTGAAGGCGGACCCGGATGCGCTGGGGCTGGACAGCCTGCTGGCGGAGGTGAACAAGCTCCAGCTGGTGCGTGGGCTCCGGCTTCCGCCGGAGCTGTTCGCGGACGTGTCGGAGAAGCTGGTCGCGGCCTGGCGCGCGGGCGGCGAAGGAGTACCCCTCGGACCTGCGGGCGGCGGCGGGGCCGGTGCGGTACGCGCTGCTGTCGACGATGGCCTTGTGGCGCCGCGACCGAGCGGGCACCCCGGCCGGTTCAGGGCTGATGCATCACTCCGACGCGGGCAGCCACGCTCAACACCAGCCCCAACCGGAGGCTGGAGTCAACGCATAGAGCCTCCACCGAACCCAGGGCGGTTCATCTGGGACGCCACGAGCAGTGGACCGACATCGTCCAAGCCGTCGCCGGCCTGCTGTCCCATCAGCAAGCCGAGGACCTGGTCCCTGGGGCACAGCAGAGGTGAACACTGAGCCCCACCGAAACCCTCGACGTCTCACCGCCTACCGTGCACGAGCTCGTGAGCGGGCGCCCACATCCTGCTCTCTTCACCACCGCGACTCCCGGCCCTCGGGGCCCCTCGCCTGCATGGGCATTCATCTACGCCCCATTGACCTTGCCTTGACCCACAGGTCAGCATGATCCCGACCGCCCCCCACGCCGGTCCCGGCCGTAACGTCGTGAGGAGCCCGCCCCATGCGCACCTACCCGCAGAGCACCCGTTCGCGAGCGCTACGCACAGCCGTTGCCACCGTCGCGGCCTCCGCCGCCCTCGGCTCCGTACTGGTCACTTCACCGGCCGCCGCCACGGTCACGGCTGCCGAAAGCGAGCCGGGCAGCTGCAAGATCTCTGACGATCCGTCCTGGTCTGGCTGGACCGACCATGCTCAACTGGGCGCCACACTGAAGCAGATCGAGAAGACCAGCAAGGGCCGGGTGCAGGTCGAGGTCGCCGGGCGCACTACCCAGGGCCGCGAACTGTGGGCCGCGCGAGTGGGCACCGGCCCCCGTGTCCTGATGGTGACCAGCGCCATTCACGGCAACGAGCGCACGGGCACGGAAGCCCTCATCGGCATCCTCAAGGAGCTCGGTTCGGGCTCTGGTCCGGAGACCGCCGAACTCCTCAGCAAGGTCACCCTGGTCGCCATGCCGATGGTGAACCCGGACGGCGGCGAGCTCAACCGTCGTATCAACGTACGCTCCTGGGACCAGACCGTCGCGCAGTTCCCCCAGTTGGCCGGGGCACCGCGGGCCTGGTACCACAGCCTCAGGGGTGACGGCATCGACCAGCCCGGCTATGACCTCAACCGGGACTTCAACCCGGATCTGAACTACGTCCCGCGAGCTTCCGACCTCCCCGGCACGCAGACCGACGCCGGCTTCTTCCTTTCCCCCGAGTCGCGAGCGATCCGTGACACGTATGTGAAGATGCGCAATGAGAAGGGATCTGTCGATGCCTTCATCGATCTGCACCACATGGGTCCCTGCGAGAGCATCACGGGCGGCCCTCAGGACGGCAAGCTGATCTCGGTCTCGCTGGACTACCCGCCGCTCGGCGTGAACGACGGGGCCAAGTACAAGAAGCAGTGGCCGAAGCTGGACCAGGACAAGTCCCGCCGCTATGCGCTCACGGTGGCTAATGGCATCGCCGGCGCATACGGCGAGCAGTCGAGGCTCGCCGCGGTCGGCCGCTATCTCCACCCCGACGCGCGCGAATATGCCGGCCAGGGCCGCTCCGCCTTCGCCCTCAACGGAACCGGCACAGTCCTCTTCGAAGTCCGCGGACAGCAGGACGACTTGGGACAGCAGCAGCGCGGCATGTTCGTCCAGTCCGTACGTACCGGAGTGGAGTCCCTGATGACGGGCCTGGCCACGGGCAGCGCCGACCAGGTCGACGGGGACGACTTCTTCAAGCTGCCGGACTACGGGTGGGAGACCACGGCGGACTGACCATGGTGGAACGGGTCCCGTGCGCAGGCACATGACCCACGGCAGCGACTCGGCCCGCGGCGGGTTCCCGACCTGCCGCGGTACCACGTCTGTTCCGCGGCGGCCTGGCCCAGGAGGGTCTGCGTTATCCGAGGGGCAGGGCACTGCCGGGGGTGTGGGTGAGCCGCAGTCGTTGCGGTTGATCTTGAGGGAGCGGGTCTGGTCGTTGAGGTTGTAGCCGCGCAGGTCGTGGATGGAGCCGCCGCTGCGGGTGACGCACACCCAGCGGCCGGCGTGGTTGCGCTTCTCGTAGATGCGGGCGATGCGGCAGGACTTGTTGCGGATGGAGCTGCCGCGGTCGCGGATCGCGGACGGGAGGTCTTCGATGCTGCCGTTACGACCACCAGGAAGTCGCCGACGTCCAGAAGACGCGGCCGCCCCGATGCCGCGTGGGCGGGTGCGGTGTCCGGCCGGGGGATCGGGCGGTCCTGTGTGGCGTTGCACGTCGGCGGGGCCTCCGCGCATCGGGCGGGCCGGCAACGCACGTCAACTACTGCAAGCGATGGGCGCGAGGCCGGCTGGTCCAGGCGGCCCGACGGCCACGACCGGCGGTGGACGGCCTACGTACGCAACCTGTACGGCGTCCTGGACCGACTGCGTGCCGACCACCTCGGGCTGCGCGTGGAGACGTGCAGCGGCGGGGGAGGGGGGCGCTCGCTGACCTCGGCATCCTGCGCCGGACGGACCAGGCGTGGACGTCGGACAACACCGACGCCGTGGACCGGCTGGTCATCCAGGACGGATTCGGCCAGGTGCTGCCGGCCCGGGTGATGTCCGCGTGGGTCACCGACGTGCCCAACCAGTTCACCGGCCGCACGGTCCCGCTGCGGTACCGCTTCCACGCGGCGATGGCCGGACTGCTCGGGATCGGGGGCGACCTGAACCGCTGGACCCGGGAGGAACTCGCCGAGGGCGCGGCGCTGGTCGCCGAGTACAAGAGGGTGCGCCACCTCGTGCAGCACGGCTCCCTGTACCGGCCGGCCGGACCGCGTGGCGACGGTCCCATCGTGGTGCAGTACGCCGCCGGCGACGGGGCCGAGACGCTGGTCCTGGCGTGGCGGCGCGGCCCGGGCCGGGGTGTGCCGGACGCACCGGTGCGACTGCGCGGCCTCACCGCGGGCGCCCGCTACCGGGACGCGCGCATGGGCGCCGTCCATCACGCCGCCGTCCTGGAGGCGTACGGTCTGCGGCTCGGGCTGCCGAGCGGCGACTGGTCGAGTACGGCCGTGCATCTGGTACGGGCCGCGGACGCCAGGCGGGAGGACTGACCGGCGCCGAGTCGGCTCGGAGCGGGTCGGAACGGCTCGGCCCGGATCCGCAGGGCGGCACCGACCCGGCGCGCAGGGCTGCGGCTAGGCCGAACTTGACGCCATCGTCCGCTGCGTACACCGTGCCGGACATTTCGTGGCCGAGTGTCACGGGGCGGACTCGCCCGAGACCGGGTGCGGGTGCTCGGCCGGCGGCGCAGAAGGAGGAGGAGGAGGAGGAGCCGGCCCGGGCCGGGGCCGAGCCGTGCCGGCGGGGCCGGGACTGGGTGCGCGCCGGTCGACGCGGGCGCGACGTCCGGGCCGGTGATGCAGGGATTCCGGTGCCGCGCCGGGCGAGGGGGAGTCGATTATGGGCGGGTGCCGACAACGTCTCGCCGCGCTGTGGCCGGGCGGACCTCGCGGCGGCGAGCGAGGCCGTGTGACGGCCGCGGACCGGCGAGCGTGCCTGGTGGAATCGCGGCCGTCGGCCCCAGAAGCGAGCGGCCCGCTGCAACCGTTCTTGGATCGTCCGATTGACGTTCAAGACGACCGTTCATATTCTTCTGGGTGAGAGAAAGGGAGCTTGAATGCCCAGGCCCAGCGTTCGTGAGCAGTTGGTCGAGGCCGCCATGGAGTGTTTCCACGAGCGCGGCTTCAACGGCACAGGGATCCAGGACATCGCCCGCACGGCCGGTATTCCCAAGGGGTCGGTGTACAACCACTTCGAGAACAAGGAAGCCCTTGCCGGCGAGGTCATGGACCGCTACGCCGCCTCCCGCAGGTTGGAGATGCTGCGGGACGAGAACCTGGCGCCCGTGTCACGGCTGCGCGCCCATTTCGAGTACCTCGCCGCGGATCTGGAGCGCTTCTCCTACGGGCGTGGGTGCATGTTCGGGAACTTCGGGGCGGAGCTGTCGAACCAGACGGACGCCATGCGCGGCAAGGTCGATGCCCGGCTGAGCGCTTGGACCGACGCTGTCACACGGGTCCTGGAAGAAGCGCGTGCGGCCGGCGCCCTCACGAGCGCCCTCACGCCCGGACAGCTCGGGCAGTTTCTCGTCGACGGGTGGGAAGGTGCGGTGTTGCGGGCGAAGGTGACCCGAAGCCGGGCTCCCCTGGACGGCTTCTTCGACGTCTTCGACTCGCTTGTCGTCTAGGGCGTGTCCGATGAGTCGCGCCGTGGCTCAGTGGGGCGCAGGTCGTAGAGGTAGGAGCGGTCGTTCTTGAAGCTGCGCCAGACGGTGGCAGGAGGCTCAGGCTCGTTGCCGAGGCTGTTGACGGGGTAGGCGGTGACGAGGCCGCCGGCGATCTCGCAGTGCCAGCCGTCCTCTGGCCCCCAAACGCACCACACCTGTCCGTCGGTTCGGCGATAGGCGGGCCGGCCATTGCGCTCGCCGTCGGTCTCGAAGTGGTAGCGGAGGCCATCGACGTGGCGCACGAAGCTGAAGACCTTAAGAGCCGTCATGCCTTCAGCACTCTATTGGATGTGGTTGAGGGTGGCGACGGAGTATTGATCGGGGCCGGGGGCTCGTATGCCATGTCTCATGCACGTAGCCAGAGGCGAATCGCTGCGAGGGCGACGGTGCCATGGGAGACGTATGCCCGCTTGTCGTACCTCGTGGCCACCGCCCGGAAGCTCTTCAGGGCGTTGATCGTCCGCTCGACTTCGTTACGGCGCTTGTACTTCTCCTTATCGAAGCCAACGGGTCGGCTGCCCCTGATGCCTCGACTCCTGCGGTGGAAACGCTGGTTCTTCGGTGCTGGGATGGTGTGCTTGATCTGCCGTCGCCGCAGGTAGCGGCGATTGCGGCGGGAGGGATATGCCTTGTCGCCGCCCAGGTGGTCCGGCCTGGTGCGGGGGCGCCCGCCTCTCGGGCGCGGCACCCGGATGTGATCAAGAACTGGGATCAACTGCGGAGCATCGCCCCACCGGCCCGGTGTGATGAGGAAGGCCAGAGGACGGCATCCGCCTTCGCCAGCAAGGTGGATCTTGCAGGTGAGGCCGCCCCTGGAGCGTCCCAGGGCCTCGTCTGCACGGTGGTGCCTCGGGCCACTACGCCTGCCGGGGATACGCGGTGCGGCGACGCGTGCGCCGCCCGCATGCTGATGGGCGCGGCAGGAGGTGGAGTCCACGCTGACCATGCTCCAGTCGATTCGACCTGCCTTGTCGGCGTCGGCCTGGACGGCCCACAGGATCCTTTCCCACGTGCCGTCCGCTGACCAGCGTCGATGCCTGTCGTGCGCCGTCTTCCACTTCCCGAACCGGGACGGTAGATCGCGCCATGGAATTCCTGTGCGCTGCCGAAAGAGGATCCTGTTGATCACCCTGCGGTGGCTCTTCCAACGTCCGCCCCGTCCGACGTTCTTCGGTAGGTGCGGCTCCAGCCGTCCCCACTCCTCATCCGAGAGGTCACCCCGCCCCATGTGGACCGGAACGATCCGCAAGCCGGTCAGTCACAGGACCCACCGGACATGCCCTAGCAATATCAGCCAGGAGCCGGCGTCGTGCACCCGGTGCTGTTCATCCTGCGGCTGCTGAACATCCCCAACGGCAACGGATCGGACGAACCAGCCGCGACAAGTCATGGCCCTGGACTGCGGCGACCTCGCGGCGGCGACGAGCGCCGGCGTCAGACTCCCACTTGCGGGCGAAGTCGTCGGTGGCGCGGAATTCCGACGAGGCCTGCGTCGGTTGGCCGGGTGTCGACGCATGGGCCGACCCGCCGCGGGCTTCTCGTCGCGTCAGTCGTCTTCTCGAACGTCACCTGCGGTACCGGGCGCCGAGTCCGCCGAGGCCGGCGATCGGGTGTCGCGCAGGTTCGCGTGGTGCGGCGCGGGCAATGTCGTGCCCACGGACAGGTCCCGCAGCGGGAATCCCGCCGGCGCCAGCCGCTGAAGCGTGGGAATGCCGGCCGACGAGCCCGGATCGGTCACCTTGGTGCGAAAGGCGAACAGCCTGTCCAGCCCCGAAGCCCCGCCAACGGGCTCAGGTTCGCCAGCGGGCTGTCGGTGATCGAGAGATCCCACAACGCACCGAGCCCTGCCGGGGGCGTACGCCGGTCACCGCGTACGGCGGTGATCCATTCAGGGAGCCGACGGAGCGGGTCCCCGTCGACGCGCGGACGCTCCCCGTCCGCAACATACCCACCCCCGCCCGGCGCGCGCAGGCTTCCGCGCCGCCAGGCCCGGGACGTGAATCCCCGCACACACGCCCTGGGCCGGCGGTGCTCCTGTATCCGTCGCCGGTGCGGGTCCATCCGCGCCAACCGCGCCGCGAAACCGGGGCGAGCACCTGTGAGCCCGGCCGGACGACCGATGTGCGGCTCAGTCGTGAACCGGAAGATCGGCAGGGGCGAGCGGCCCAGTCGTCGCAGCCCACCGTGTTTCGATGAGGGCGTCTCTTGCCTTTGGGCCGGTCGACCCTTAGCGTCTAAGACGACCGGTCATATTGGGCTGGCTGGAACTAGGAGGAGCCCCTCATGTCTGACCTTCTCGACACCGTCATCGCCGCCCACGGCGGCCTCGACCGCTGGCGCTCCGCCACTCGAATCACGGCCGAGGTGCAGGCCGGCGGCGCACTGTGGGGCCTCAAGGGCCAGCCTGGGGTGCTCGACCGGTACAGCATCTCCCTTGACCCGCACCGGCAGTCGGCCACCCTCGCGCCCTTCGCGGGGCGCGGGCTGCGCGCGGCGTACACCCCCGAAAGGGTCGCGATCGAGTCCCTCGACGGCCGGGTGGCGGAGGAGCGTATCCAGCCGCGGGAGTCCTTCGCCGGGCACACGCTTGAGACGCCGTGGGATCGTCTGCAGGCGGCGTACTTCGCCGGGTATGCCATGTGGACCTATCTGACGGAGCCCTTCGTCTTCGCCGAGCCCGGCTTCACCGCCACGGAGATCGAGCCGTGGGAGGAGAACGGCGAGACCTGGCGGCGCCTGCAGGTGACCTTCCCCGACCGCATTGCGACCCACAGCCGGGTGCAGACCTATTACGTCGACGCCAAGGGCCTCATCCGGCGCCATGACTACCGGCCCGACGTGTTCGGTGCCGCCGACCGCGACTCGGCGCACTACACGTGGGAGCACCGGACGTTCGGCGGGCTCGTCTTCCCGACCAGGCGCTCGGTGCACCTCACCGACGAGCACAACCAGAAGGTCGCCGAACCGGTGATCATCTCCATCGATCTCACCGACATCACGGTCTCGTGAAGCGGCGGACGGAAGTCCGGCAACGCCCGGACGAGGACAGGAGGACGTCGTGAGCGGCTATCGAGCCGTCGAGGCGAGCGCTGACGGTGGATTCACCGTCGTGGAGCGAGCGCTCGAACAGCCGGGGCCGGGGCAGGTCCGGATCGCGGTCGAGGCGTGCGGGGTCTGCCACAGCGACGTGGCCGGGATCATGAACATGACCAGCAGTCGGCCGTCCGGTGTACCCGTGGTGCCCGGGCACGAGGTCATCGGCCGGATCGACGCGGTCGGTGACGGCGTTTCCGGTTGGCGTGTCGGGCAGCGGGTCGGTGTGGGCTACCTTGGCGGGCACTGCGGTGTGTGCGCGATGTGCCGTCGCGGGGACTTCGTGTACTGCACCGACCAACCGGTGCTGGGAGACAGTCAGCAGGGTGGGTACGCCGAGTACCTCACGGCCCGGACGTCGGGTCTCGTCGCGGTGCCGGACGACATACCGGCGGCCGAGCTGGCCCCGCTGATGTGTGCTGGCCTGACGGTGCATCATGCGCTGATGACCTCGGCCGCGCGCACGGACGACCTCGTCGCCGTCCAGGGCATCGGCGGCCTGGGACACCTCGGGATCCAGTACGCGCGCGCCTTGGGGTTCCAGGTGGCGGCGATCGCGCGTGGTCGGGGCAAGAAGGAGCTCGCGCTTCGGCTCGGGGCGCATCATTACATCGACTCCGCCGAGGGCGACCCTGGGCAGGCGCTGCAGGAACTGGGTGGTGCCAGGGTCGTTCTCGCCACCGCCAGCAGTGGCGCCTCGATGTCGCCGCTGGTCGGGGGGCTTGCCGTCCGCGGGCAGCTGGTCGTCGTGGGCGTGGCGCAGGACCCGATCGAGGTGGCCACCATGCCGCTCATCTTCGGTGCCCGCTCGATCGTCGGCTCGTTGACCGGCACGCCTGGCGACAACGAGGACAACGTCGGCTTCGCTCACGCCCACGGCATCCGCCCGATGGTCGAGACCGTGCCCTTGGAGCGGGCCGGAGAGGCGTACGCACGGATGATGTCCGGCGACGCGCGCTTCCGGATGGTGCTCGAGGTCGGTCGCTGACACGGCCGAGTGCGGCGGGGTCGGGCGGAAACACCCCGCACAGCATGTGACACCCAACTTTGTGTACGGAGATCAAGACGATGGACATAGCTGAGTAGGACAAATTCCTCATCGACGGCGCGTGGCAGGCACCGGCAACCCCGGACCGCATCGAGGTGACTGCGGCCAACGGCCGGCCGATCGGCAGCGTGCCGGCGGCGTCGACGCGGGACGTCGACGCGGCCGTGGCAGCGGCCAGGCGCGCGTTCGACCACCCGAGCGGTTGGGCACACTGGGCGCCAGAGGACCGGGCGGCGGCGATGCTGCGACTGGCCGATGCTCTTGCGGTGCGTTCGGACCGCACCACTGAGCTCGTCTCGGCCCAGGTGGGTATGCCGATCAACACCGCGAAGTCGTCCGAGGGCTCCGTGCCCGAGAAGCTCCTGCGCGGTTCTACGCGTCGATGATCATGCAGAGGCCGTCGGACGACCTGCGCGGCGAGACGCTCTTCACCCGCAGGCCCCTCGGCGTGGTCACCGCGATCACGCTGTGGAACTTCCCTGAGGTCCTGGCGTTCTTCAAGCTCGCGTCCGCACTCGCGGCAGGCTGCACCGTGGTCATGAAGCCCTCGTGGACGCGGTCTGGACACCGGCGTCCTCGCCGAAGCCGTCATCGGGCCGGCCTTCCCCCCCGGCGTCGTCAACATCGTGCCCGGCGGCCGCGGGATCGGTCCTACCTGGTCACCCAAGGGATGACGGTCCCGCGCGTCCCATACGCCTCCGGATGCGAAGGCTGCCTTGCAGTCTGTCCACAGCGCAGTGATGCCGAACCGGAGAGAATGCCGCCCATGACTGATGGCGTTGCGACGACCGAACTGTGGGCGCTCGTCGAAGAAGCAGAGATCGAGGCACTCGCGGGAGGTCCGGCCGACACGCAACGCTTCACCGTCGGCGGGGCGATCGTGCTGCTGGGCCCGTCGGGGAGCGCGGTCATCACGGTGGCAGGCGACGCGCTGGGGCACAGCGGCGTGTGGAGCGCCGAGGAAGTCCGTCAGGTCGGTCCGGCACCCGCTCCGGTGACCAAGCGACTGCTGGGCGGGCCGGAGGCGTGGGGTGCCGATGAGTCGTCGCTGCCGACCCACCTGGCCGTCCGCCTCGCCGAGGGACTGCTGTATCTGGGCACGGGCCGGCTCAGGCACGCGGAAACCACGCGACCGGCGGGCGGCGGCGAGCCCGTGCTCGAGAGCTGCCTGCTGCGGATCCACACACGACTGAGCAGGCCAGTTCTGGAACGGGTTCGCCCCCCGCGGCCTGCACCGGACCTGCCGGACTTGGGGTGGCTGGAGCACGTCAACGAGGACCGGGCCGTAGCGCTCGAGCAGTTCGTCACCGGCTGGTACCCGGCCGTCGAGCAGCCACAGCACCCGTCATCCGTGCCGGCCGGGTCGCGGTCGCTGCCCGGTAGCCTGCAGCAGCTGTACCTGCCGGCCGAACAACGGCCGGACGTGCTCGGACGCCACAACCACATCTTGCCCTGGCACGAAGTCCTCACCGACCCTCTGGGAGCGCTGCTGGTATTCGGTGTCGAGAACCAGGGAGGCTTCTACTGGGGCCTGCCATGGACCCTGGACGAACCGGAGGACGATCCGGCCGTCTGGTTTTGCGAGTTCGACGAGAAGCCGATAGCCGAACAGGAGCCGCTCAGCGGCTTCCTCCTACAGTTCTCCCTCTTCGAAGCCGCCATGAGCGCCCACTACGTGGGCCTCGCCGACAGCCTCAGCGACCGTCAGGTCCAGCAGCTCACCGCACCTCTGCAGCGGGTCCCTCTGCGACCCTTCTGGCCCCAGGCCCACACCCGCTTCTACGTCGCACCAGGACTCGTCCTGTACGTCGGCGACGCCGTGGACGACGGCAAGTTCGACCTGTGGGCCGGTGCCACACACCGCAGCGCTCTGCAGGCCATCCCGGAATCCGACGTCAAGTGGATCCGCTTCGACGGCTGACAGCCGTCAGGTGTCCGTCGTTCCGGGCGAGGACCGCAGCCGAACGCGCGGCTCTCCTGCCGCCCGCCTCACCACTGCGCCGGCAGCCCTCACCCAGGCGACCCGGTCCGGACGGCCTACGGCCCGCTGAACCACCCGGGGCGGGGACCCGGCACGCAGTAGCTCGATGCGAAAGCCCGTCCTGCACCTGCTCACCGCGACGCAGGCAGTTCCCTCTCCCGCTGCTCTCTCACAGGTCAGCGAAGTGCTTCGGGCTGCGCGACGAAACGATGGAGCGCCTTTGCGCTACCGCGGGGCAGATCAGTGAGCGCTGCCTCAGGCAGCATGGTGATCACGGTGCACAGCCGCGCCCTGAGGTCAGGCAACTGGGACCAGGCGGAGGCCGGGGCGTTGACAGCGGCGAGCAGCAGGTCTCCTTCGTAGAAGGAGACTTCCAGCAGCGGATCCTCAAGCAGTGCGCGTACCGCGAGGGGAAGGACGAACGGCAGTGCTACCTGCTGTGAGATGAGGGTGCGCAGGTCCGCCGGACCGAGTTCACTCGGTGGAACGCGCCGCAGCCCGTGCACCCTGCGAACCAGATGGGCACATCGCCGCCGTCCTCAGCCGTGATGGGCGGCTCGGCGAGGTCGATGCCGCAATGCTGGTGCGCGTCGTGTCCGCCGTGATGTTCCTCGCGATGGCGGCGAGCGTGAACGCCGCGGCGAGCGTCGACGGGATCCTGTGCGACATCCTGGGGCAGGCGGCGGTCCTGCCGCCATGCTGATGTCGGTGACGCTCTGACCGGCGGTGCAGTGGCCGGCCGGGGCGGTTGCCGTAGAGCGCGGAGTGTCGCGATGTCCGGCCGTCGGCGCGGGTGGCCGTGTCCTGAGACGCATCGAAGCCGACGAGGTCTGCCCCATGCCTCCGTCCCGGACCCCGGGCGCCGCGGTCGCCTGCGGGTGCGACCGGCGCGTACACGCCGTGCGGTGCCGAGACCGGAACCCCGGTCAGCCTGGTCAGCTGATTTTCGTCAGGGCCGCGTGCGCAGCGGTCAAGATCTCCTCGGAGAGCGGGGAGCCCTTGGTGGCCCGGGCCAGGACGAGCGCACCGAAGAGAGTGCACAGCCGGACGATGCCGTCCCCGTTCTTGTCCGCGGCCCTGTCTCCGTCCCCGGCGGCGGTTTCGGCGGGGCCGAGGAATGCGGCGAAGTCGGCCACTCCCTCCGCGTAGCGGCGGCGGGCTTCGCTGCCCTCGTCCTGGCGCGCGATGTCGACCGCGAGTGCCGAGACCGGGCAGCCGTCCGCCGCGTTGTCGCGATGCTCGACGGAGAGGTAGGCGTCGATCAGGGCGCGCTGGGCGGCGTCGCGCTGCCCGTCGTACCGCTCCAGTCCGGCCGCGTGGCGCCGGGCCAACTCGGCGAAGGCGTGGGCAGTGGCCTCGTCGACGAGTGCCTCCTTGGAGGCGAACTGCTTGTAGAAGGCGCCGTGGGTCAGGCCGGCCGCCTTCATCAGGTCGGCGACGCTGACCTGCGTGCCCTGTTCCCGGAAGAGCCGGGATGCGGTGTCCACGACCCGCCTGCGGTTCTCCTCCGCCTGCGCCTGCGATACGCGGCCCATGGCCACCTCCTACGTGAACCCGTTTGGATGTCGACTGGCATCTATCGTAGTCCGGTGTTTAGATTGTCTCCGTAATCTAAAAATGATGGGTTCGGGTGGCCGGACGGCGCCCGCCACAACCGGAAGCAGGATCAGACATGGAACTCAAGAACGCGGTCGCGGTCGTCACCGGCGCCAACCGGGGACTCGGACGGCACCTCGCCGCCCAGCTCGTGGAGCGCGGCGCCAAGGTCTACGCGGCGGCCCGCCGCCCCGAGACGGTCGACCTGCCCGGCGTCACCCCGCTGCGCCTGGACGTCACGGACGAGGAGTCGGTCCGGGAGGCCGCCCGTACCGCCTCCGACGCGACGCTGCTGATCAACAACGCGGGCATCTCCACCGGCGCCACCCTGGTCGGCGGCGACCCGGGCGACGTCCGCCGGGAAATGGACACCAACTTCTTCGGCCCGCTCGCCACGACCCGCGCCTTCGCCCCGGTCATCGAGGGCAACGGCGGCGGCGCCGTCCTCAACATCCTGTCCGTTCTGTCCTGGTACCATCCGGCCGGCCTCGGCTCCTACGCCGCCTCCAAGGCCGCCGCCTGGGCGCTGACCGGCGCGAGCCGCGAGGAACTGGCGCCGCGCGGCATCACCGTCTCGGCGCTGCACGTCGGATACATGGACACCGACATGGCCGCCGATGTCCCCGCCGGTCAGAAGGTCTCCGCCTCCGACGTCGCGGCCCAGACCCTGGACGGCATCGAGGCGGGCCTGCCTGAGATCGTCGCCGACGAGATCACCCGGCAGGTCAAGCAGAGCCTGGCCACCACGCCGCAGCCGAACGCCGCCTGAGTCTCCAGAGCCCTCCAGGGGCACGCCCTGTCTCTACTGCAAGGACACGCGATCCTGCTACGCCCCTGCCCGGTCACGTGGCTGTCACCGCGTATCGGGCCGGGACTCATAGTGCAGGCTGTGGAAACGCCCGTCCTCCTCGCGTCCGGTGGGATTGCCTCCCAGCGCCCGTACTGCCTCGATCGCATAACGACGTTCCCGCTCGTCGGTGAAGAGGCGCTGCGGGTAAGTGCGGGAGACATCGACGGTGGTGCTCAGACCGTGCGCGGCCAGTGCCTGGACGATCGGGTGGTACGACACCGTCCGCAGCACGAAGGCGCTGACCCATACCGGCCTTCGGGTGCCGTCCAGCAGTGCCGTGAACGTGCGGGCGGTGATATAGCTGCCGCCGCCTGTCAGCGTGATGAGGCCGACCTCGGCGAGCGCGCCCCTGAGACCGGTGCCCGGTGGGCCCTGTTCCAGGTCTTCGGTGAAGGCCGCGTCCAGCAGACCCACCTCAAGCGCGTACTGCACGGCGGGTGCCGCGACGTCCAGACCGAACACAGTTACAGCGTCCGGTCGGCGTCGCTCGGCATAGAACTCTTTGTCACGTGCCGCGAGTTCTTTCCTCGACATCGTCCGGTAAGCAGGGGAGGTGTACCGCTCGTACATCTCCGCCAGCGTGACGTCGTGGTTGACCAGCGCGGCGTTGACCCCGTAGGAGCAGCACACGTCCAGCATCGCCGGCCTGCCCCGATGGCCGTCGTCGAGCGCGGCCCGGTCGGTCGCAATCTGCCGGAAGAACGGCTGGGCATGATGGGGGATCTCGTACCCCAGCGGGGCCAGTCGCTGGAAGTACGCGCGGGGGTCGGGACGGTCGTAGATGTCGTCGAACCGTGACTTGCCGTCCGACGCGCCCTCGGCACCACCAGTGCGGGTTTCATACATTTCGCGCTTCTCCTCCCTGATGGTCGGCATACATCCATCATGTCCTGTCTTGCGTGCCGGGTTCTCAGTAGCAGGTGAGATCGCCGCGCGGGCGCAATCGGTGCTGCGGATCTACCGTGGTCGCATGGGCACCGACAAGCCTGACCGACGTAGCGGAGGAGGCTGGTATGAAGGAACACTTCGTCTGGGTAACGACGCGCCGCATTCGGCCGGGCACCCTCAATGATTTCGAGAACGCGTGGCGGCCGGCCACCCACCCGGAGGGCATGCACCGTGCCTTCGCGTACTGGTCCCAGGACGAACAGGAGATCACCGGTGTGTCCTTCTGGGACTCCGAAGAGGCGTGCGACTCCTGGCGGGCCTCGGAGTCGGAGACGCAGCGGCGTGCCGCCATGGCTTCGTATGTCGTGGAGGAGCGGGAAGGCTTCTACCGTGGCCGTGAACTCGCCATCCCCGGCGCAGGCCGCGGGTGAGCGGGGATCGCACAAGCCGCTCCAGTCAGGTTCCATTCAACAAGTTCAGTACGGCTCAAGAACCGGCTGAAAGCCTTCGAGCGGGACACCGACGTGGCCTGACAGCCCACGTTGCCCAGGTCGGCCGGGTTCATCGGTCGTCGATGAGCCGCTGAAAGATCTCGGAGAACTCGCCGTTCTCGATCAGCCCGGTGATTACGTCGGCCATGTTGTCGACGCCGGGATCCCGGACGATCAGGCCGTCCGAGACCCAGAAGTACCGGCCTTCGAGAGGTTCGTCGCTCTCCGTCCAGAGTCTCATCGGGCGCTCGACTTCCGCGACGGTGAACATGGTCTCGGACCAGCGAGATCCGTCCTTCAGAGCCACAAAGACATCGACGTTGCAGACCGCCGTGTCCAAGTACTCGCCCTCACTGGGCAGGAACGACGCCTCGGAGACGTCCCCACGAATCCGGTACCAAGGGCCGTCCCAGCCTTGGACCACCGATCCGGCCGCCATGCCCTGTCTCATCGTTCGGGTGTCCCGGGCAGCGTCTCGCTCTCGACCAGAGTCCGCCATGCCCGACCCGCGAGCACAGCTGGGGACGTTCATCCGCATGCAGCTGGGGGAATCAGGGCGTACGCCGACAATCACGGAAACGGTGGGGACGCTCTCACGGGTAGCTGTCCGTGAGGAGACCGAGCACGCGCGCGTACAGGGCGAGGACACGCCGGCGACGCCGACGAACGCGTCCTGGTAGCGGTGGGTCGCGGGGCGTGCCGCGGTGAGAGCCCCGCGGCCTCGGCGGCGCGGACGTCGTCGTACTGCCCGATGTTGGACCGCTCCAGTTCCAGCCGTCCGAAGTCGTCGGGCCACTGGCGCCGGCCTCGGTAGGGGTGGCCGGTGGGACTGGCGAACCGGTCCTTCTCCTCGCGGGGCAGGTCGAGGACGCGGCCGAAGTGGTGGTGCAGGCACAGCCGCGTCCGAAGCATTGCCGCCTCCTCCCGGTACCGCGACCGAGCGGAACCGAGCCGATTTCTCGACCCTGCCCCGGTGACCAGATCCGCGAGCGGCCGACCAAGGCCGGTAGCCGGCCAGGCCCGGGGCCCGACCACGGCGATGCGGGTGTCGGGGGCGAGCGGCAGCAGGCCGTCGGGGTTGTCCAGGAGGACCACCGACTCCTCGGCCAGGCGGCGGGCCAGGGCGCCATTGGCGGGGGAGTCCAGGTCGACCGGGCCGGTCCCGCCGGGCGCCCCGGCGGTCCAGTCCTCGTCCAGCAGGCCCAGTTCACACTTCTGGAGCAGCACGCGGCGGGCCGCGAGGTCGGCCATGAGCGGCGGGCATGGGTCAGGAGCCGCAGGAGTGAGCTGGGCTGGTCGCCCGGCGTGATGCGGCCGGTTGCCAGGCGGAAGTGATCGGACCGCTCGTCGCCGAACCGGCCGCAATCGACCCCACCGCGAGTCGCCCGCCGGGCCACCGGGCGACTCGCGGGGGGAGCGGGGCTCCTCCTCCGAGGAACTGCTGACTTCCTGTGCTGCCGTCTTCTTGCAATAGCGCAAGACGAGGCCCGATCCTGATCGGGATAGCGAACGGACATGACGAATGGCCGTACGGTATATCGAACGCAAGCAGAAGTGAAGGGGGAGAACGTGAGCGTCTCCGAGGGCTCGGTCAGAGACATGCTGGCCGCCAATCTCCGGCGCGTCCGGACCGAGCGGGGGCTGTCGATCTCCGAACTGTCCCGGCGCTCGAAGATCGGCAAGGCGACGCTGTCGCAGTTGGAGTCGGGGGCCGGAAATCCGACGATCGAGACGGTGTTCAGCCTCTCCCGCGTACTGGAGGTGCCCATCTCCGACCTGTTGGACGCCCGGCCCACCAGCGGGCTCACGGTGGTGCGTGCCAAAGAGGCCGAGGTGCTCAGCGGCGAGGGCGTGGACCTGCGCCCCCTGCAGCGGATCGAGTCCGGCGATGCCGTCTTCGAGCTCTTCGACCAGGAAGTACGGGCCGGCTGCCGGCAGGAGTCCCTCGGGCATGTGGGGACCGAGCACACCATCGTGCAGGCCGGCCGGCTGCACGTGCAGGTGGAGGGGCAGGAGGTCGAACTGGGGCCGGGTGACTACGTAGGTTTCGACGCCTCCCTCCCGCACAGCTACACGGCGCCCGACGAGGCCGTCCGCTCGGTGCTGCTGCTGCAGTACCGAGCGGACCAGCGCCTGCACCTGTCGGACGCGGCCCCCGGCACCCCGTCCTCGACGGAGGACTGACGCCGCAGCGGCGGCGACCGGGAAGAGCCCCGCGGCGGCCGAGGGCAATCGATGTCACGTGACCGTTGACACGTCCTGAACACCGTCGTACGTTTCCTGGCGTTCGGTTTAACGAACGAGGAGGGTTCGATGTACGGAACGCGGGTTGCGGTGCTGGGCGCCGGGATCATCGGTGCCGCCTGCGCTCGCGAGCTGGCCCTGGCCGGACTCGAGGTGACGGTCGTCGAGCGCGGCGCGGCCGCATCGGCGACCACGGCCCACGGCGAGGGCAACGTGCTCGTCTCCGACAAGGGACCGGGACCGGAGCTGGAACTCGCCCGGATCTCCCGGGCGTTGTGGCCCGAGGTGCTCGCTCGGGTCGCCGAGCGGTCCGCGCACGCTGCGCAGGCCGTGGAATGGGAGCCCAAGGGCGGCATCGTCGTCGCGACGACCGACGCCGGCGCCCGGGAGCTGACCCGCTTCGCCGCCGACCAGCGCGCGGCGGGGGTACGCGCCGAGGTGATGGACGCCGACGAGCTCGCGAAGGCCGAGCCCCATGTCACCCGGGAGCACACCGCCGCCCTGCTCTACCCCGAGGACGCCCAGGTGCAGCCCGCCGGAGCGGCCGCCGCGCTGCTCGGCGACGCGCTCGCGGCCGGCGCGAGACTGCGGACGGGCTGCGAGGTGCTCGGCGCGGTCACCCGCGGGGGACGGATCACCGCGGTCCGCACCTCGACCGGCCCGGTGGAGGCCGACTGGTTCGTCGACACCGCGGGTCCCTGGGCCGGCGAACTGTCCGCCCGCCTCGGCGCTCCGGTCGACGTACGGCCCCGGCGCGGCGACGTCCTGGTGACGACGCCGCTGCCGCCGACGGTCTTCCACAAGGTCTACGACGCGGACTACGTGGGCGCGGTCGGCAGCAGCGCAGAGGATCTGCAGACGTCCGCGGTCGTGGAGTCCACCCGCGGCGGCAGCGTACTGATCGGCTCCTCACGCCGCCGGGTCGGGTTCGACGACCGGCTGCGCCCCGAGGTGCTGTCGGCCGTCGCCGCGAAGGCGCTGCGGCTGTTCCCGACGCTGGCCGGCGTGCCGGTGACGCGTGCGTACGGCGGGTTCCGGCCGTACGTCCCCGACCATCTGCCGGTCATCGGCGCCGACCCGCGGCTGGAGGGCCTCTGGCACGCGGGCGGTCACGAGGGCGCCGGGATCGGTCTGTCGGTGGGCACCGGACGACTGCTGCGGAATCTGATGCTCGGCGAGCCGGCGGTCATGGACGCCACCCATTTCCGGGTGGACCGTCCGGCCGTGCTCGGCGAGGGCGCACACCTCCCTGTGAGTGAGGAGACGGCATGAGCCCCAGACGTGTCCGCGCCGAGTCCGACGCCGTCGGGCGGCAGGACCGGCCGCTGCGGATCACCGTCGACGGCGAACCCGTCGACGGCATCGCGGGCCAGACCATCGCGGGCGTCCTGCTCGCCGCCGACCGCCTGGCCTGGCGCCGGGGACGCTCCGGCGCTCCCCGCGGGGTGTTCTGCGGGATCGGCGTCTGCTTCGACTGTCTGGTGACCGTGGGCGACGAGCGCGACGTACGGGCCTGCCGCCGACGGGCGCGTGACGGCGACGTGGTGACCACCCAGACCCGTGAGCCGGTGCCGGACCTGTCGAGGGAAGCGGAGCCGGAGGTCTCGCCGGAGGCGGAGCCGGAGTCGGAGACCGTGCCGTCACCGGAAGCTTCCCCCGAGCCGGAAGCTTCCCCCGAGCCGGAAGCCGCGCCCGAACCGGAAGCCACGCCCGAACCGGAAACCGTGCCGGAGCCGTACCGGGAGACCGGCCAAAGCCCGGCACCGGTCGACCGGGAGACGTCCGATCCGTCCGCAACGGAGGAGCGATGACACACCGTCATGTCGTGGTCGTCGGCGCGGGGCCCGCGGGCCTCGCCGCCGCGGAGGCCGCGCTGGGCGCCGGTGCCCGGGTGACGCTGATCGACTCGGCGGACCGGCCCGGCGGCCAGTACCACCGGATGCTGCCCGAGGCGTACGACGCCGCCCGCCCGGAGGTCCTGCAGCACGGCTGGCAGGCCTTCGACCGGCGCCGTCGCCGGGTGCTCGCCCACTCCCGCTGCGCCTGGTGGTCCGAGACATCGGTGTGGGCCCTGGAGCGCCCGGATCCCGGGCACCCCGGACCGCCGCGCGTCCATGTGCTGCGCGGGCCGGCCGACGGCGGCGGCCGGCGCCGTACGACGCTGGATCCCGATGCGCTGGTGCTCGCCGTCGGTGCGCACGACCGCGTACTGCCCTTCCCAGGCTGGGAGTTGCCCGGTGTGTTCACCGCCGGTGCGGCCCAGGCGCTCGCCAAGGGGGAGCGGGTCGTGGTCGGCGACCGCGTGGTGGTCGCGGGTACCGGACCGTTCCTGCTCCCGGTGGCCGCCTCGCTGCTGGAGGCCGGCTCCCAGGTGCTGGAGGTGCTGGAGGCCAACACGCCGCGCACGGTGGCCCGCGGCTGGTCGCGGCGCCCGTGGGAGCTCGCGGCGCAGGTCGGCAAAGGCGGTGAACTCGCCGAGTACACCGCCTTGTTGCTCCGCCACCGGGTGCCCTACCGCCTCGGCCGCACCGTGATCGAGGCGCGCGGTGACGGGCGGGTCGAGGAGGCCGTCACCGCACGGCTGCGCGCGGACTGGTCGGTGGTGCCGGGCAGCGAGCACACGGTCGCGGTCGACGCGGTGTGCGTCACGCACGGCTTCAGCCCGCAACTGGAGCTGCCGGTGGCCGCCGGATGCGCCCTGCGCACCACGCCGGGCGGCGAGTTCGTGGCCGTCGACGACGACCAGGCCACCAGTTGCCCCGGCGTGTACGCGGCCGGCGAGATCACCGGCATCGCGGGCGCCCCGGCCGCACGGGCGGAGGGCGCGCTCGCCGGATGGACCGCCGCGGGCGGCCACCGGGGCACCGCCGCTCTGCGCGCGCTGCGCCGCAGCCGTGACCAGGGCCGCGCGTTCGCCGAACGGCTGGCCCGGGCGCACCCGATCGGTGCGGCCTGGCCCGCGTGGCTGCGCCCCGAGACCGTCGTCTGCCGCTGCGAGGAGGCCGACTACGCCTCGATCCGCCGGGCGGCCGCCGACCGGGCGAGCACCGCGACACGGGTCGCCAAGCTGGAGACCAGGGCCGGTCTCGGCCCCTGCCAGGCCCGTGTCTGCGGCCCCACGGTCGCCGAACTGAACGCCCGCCTGTCGGACGAGCCCGCCGGCCGCCCGGTCGAGGGCCTCCCGGCACCCGTGCCCCACCGGCGTCCGATCGCCCAGCCCATCCGGCTCGGCGAACTGGCCGCCGCCCCCGAACCGCCTTTCGCGGACCCCGCCCCCCAGACCCCCTGACCCTCGACTCCCTCACCCATCGACTCCCCTCCCAAGGAGCAGAGTTCATGAGCGACACCCAGAAGCAGTCCCTGTCCCTCGGCGGCGTGGTCGTGGCCACGGCCCTCCCTTACCACGAGGACCCGTCCGCCCCGGCCGGTCTCGCCGTGGACTACGACAAGTACGCCGACCACTGCCGCTGGCTGGTGGAGAACGGCTGTCACGGCGTCGGCCCGAACGGCTCGCTGGGCGAGTACTCCTCCCTGACCGACGACGAGCGCCGCAAGGTCGCGCAGACGGCGGTCGAGGCCGTGGGCGACTCGGGCATCGTGGTCGTCGGTGTGCACGGCGTCGGCTCGCACCAGGCGAAGCACTGGGCCGAGGTCGCGGCCGAGGACGGCGCCGACGGGCTGCTGTGCCTGCCGCCCACGATGTACCGCGCCAACCGCGGTGAGGTCCTGGCCCACTTCGAGGCCGTGGCCTCCGTCGGCCTGCCGGTCATGGTCTACAACAACCCCATCGACACCAAGGTCGACCTGACGCCGGACCTGGTCGCGGAGATCGCGCAGATCGACAACGTCGTCGCGATCAAGGAGTTCTCCGGAGACGTGCGGCGCGTCCTGGAGATCAGGGAGCAGGCGCCCGGCCTGGAGGTCATCAGCGGCGCGGACGACGTCGTCCTGGAGAGCCTGCTGATGGGCGCCACCGGATGGTTCGCCGGCTTCCCGAACGTCTTCCCCGCGGAGTCGGCCCGCCTGTACGACCTGGCCGTCGCCGGAAAGCTGGAGGAGGCGCGGGCGCTGTACGAGCCGCTGGTCGCCGCCTTCCGCTGGGACTCGCGCACCGAGTTCGTCCAGGCCATCAAGCTCGGCATGGAGCAGGTCGGCCGGTTCGGCGGCCCCTGCCGCCCGCCGCGTGGTCCGCTCACCCCGCAGATGCGCGAGCAGGTCCAGGCCGACATGGCCCGCGCCATCGCCTCCCTCGCGAAGCAGTCAGCCTGATGCGGTCCGTCCGTACGATCAGCGCCGTCGACTCGCACACCGAGGGCATGCCCACCCGCGTCGTCACCGGCGGGGTGGGACCGATCCCCGGGGACACCATGGCCGAGCGCCGTCGCTACGCGATGGAGAACCTGGACGGGCTGCGCCGCTTCCTGGTCGACGAGCCGCGCGGGCACTCGGCGATGAGCGGGGCGATCCTGCAGCCGCCCACCCGCCCGGACGCCGACTGGGGCGTGCTCTACATCGAGGTCAGCGGCTTCCTGCCGATGTGCGGCCACGGCACCATCGGTGTGGCCACGGTCCTCGTCGAGACCGGGATGGTCGAGGTCACCGAGCCGGAGACCAGGGTCCGCCTCGACACGCCCGCCGGGCTGGTCGAGGCGCGGGTGACGGTCACCGACGGCCGCGCCGAGAAGGTCACCCTGCGCAATGTGGACGCCTTCGCGCTCGAACTCGACGCCTCGGTCAAGGTGCCGGGCCTCGGCGAGATCCCCTACGACATGGCGTACGGCGGAAACTTCTACGCCGTCGTCGAACTCGACCGGATCGGCCTGCCGTTCGACCGGGCGCGCAAGGACGAGATCCTCGCCGCCGGCCTGTCGATCATGCGGGCCGTGAACGAGCAGAACCGTCCGGTGCACCCGGTCGACCCGCTCATCGGCGGCTGCAAGCACGTGCAGTTCCTGGCACCCGACTCCACCGCCCGGCACTCGCGCAACGCCATGGCCATCAGCCCCGGCTGGTTCGACCGCTCTCCCTGCGGCACCGGCACCTCGGCCCGTATGGCCCAGCTGCACGCACGCGGCGCGCTGCCGCTGAACACCCCGTTCGTCAACGAGTCGTTCATCGGCACCCGGTTCACCGGCCGGCTCCTTGAGACCACCGAGGTCGGCGGACTCCCCGCCGTCGTCCCCGAGTTCTCCGGGCGTGCCTGGATCACCGCCACGGCGAACTATCTGCTCGACCCGAGCGACCCGTTCCCGCACGGATTCGTGCTCTGAAGGGCCTCCGGCGGATCTCGGCCGGACACCTCCGACACCGCTCGCACGGTCGGGTGCCCCTCTCCCCCGGGGGCGCCCCCGCACGGTCGGGTGCCCCTTCTCACCAAGGCACCCCGCACGGCCGCGTGCCCTTCTCCGGGCACAGCGTCACGGTCGCGTGGCCCCTCCCCGCGGGCACGCGACCGTCGTCCCCCTCTCCCACGTATTCACCGGAGGGACCCTCATGTCCCGTTCAGCTCCAGTAATACCCCGGGAAGGAAAGGCCCCCGGCGGGGGCCTGTTCTCCCGGCAGGGAATCTTCCGTCTCAAGCCCGTCGACTCCTCCGAGGAGGAGAGCGCGGGCGGTCTGCGCCGGACCATGGGCCTGTGGCAGCTGGTCGCCCTCAGCCTCGGCGGTCTGGTCGGCGCGGGCGTGTTCTCGCTCGCCGGGGTCGTGGCCCACGAGGACGCCGGGCCCGGCGTGATGATCTCGTTCCTCGTCGCGATCATCGCCAGCACCGCCGCCGCCCTGTGCTACGCGGAGTTCGCCGGCACCATCCCCAAGGCCGGCTCCGCCTACACGTACTCCTACGCCGCGCTCGGTGAGGTGGTCGGCTGGATGATCGGCTGGGACCTGCTCCTGGAGTACACCGCCATCGTCGCGGTGGTGGCCATCGCCGTGTCCGGCTACTTCTCGTACATCCTGGAGCGGATCGGCGTCGATCTGCCGTCCTGGATGCTCGGCGCGCCCGGCACGGGCCCCGGCCACAAGGTCGACCTGTTCGCCGCCGCGCTGTGCCTGCTGCTGGCCTTCGTCCTCTCCCGGGGCACCAAGGAATCGGCCCGTTTCGAGACCGTGCTGGTGGTCGTCAAGCTCGGCATCGTCGCCCTGGTCGTCGTCGCCGGCGCGTTCCACATCTCCGCGGGCAACTACACGCCGTTCCTGCCGTTCGGCATCGGCGGCGCGTTCACCGGCGCCGCGACCGCGTTCTTCGCGGTCTACGGGTACGACGCGATGAGCGCGGCCGCCGAGGAGAGCGCCGAGGCGAAGAAGGTGCTGCCGAAGGCGATCGTGATCTCGCTGGCCATCGCCGCCGTCGTCTATCTGCTGGTGTGCGTCGTGCTGCTGGGCATGCAGGACTACCGCGACATCGACATGAAGAGCCCGTTCTCCAGCGCGCTCGCGGCAGTGGGTCTCGGCGGCCTCGGCATCGTCGTCGCGGTCGGCGCCATCATCGGCATCACCACGTCCGCGTTCGCCAACATGCTGGCGGTCTCCCGAGTCTGGTTCTCCATGAGCCGCGACGGTCTGCTGCCGCGCTACTTCGCGAAGAACCACCCCAAGCGCCACGTGCCGACCCGGGTGATCTGGCCGGTGGGCATCGGCTCCGCGTTCATCGCCGGGTTCCTGCCCATCAGGGAGGCCGCCGACCTCACCAACATCGGCATCCTGGCGGCTTTCTCCGTCGTCGCGATCGCCGTCGTGGTGCTGCGCCGGACGCGGCCCGATCTGCCGCGTTCCTTCCGCACCCCGCTGGTGCCGCTGGTCCCCGCCATCGGGGTGGTGTTCTCCGTCTGGCTGATCGCGAACCTGGACCCGGTCACCTGGCTGCGGTTCGCGGGCTGGATGGCCGTCGGGCTGGTCGTCTACTTCGTGTTCGGCGTCCGTCACTCGGAGGAGAACAAGCTCCGGGCCGGGGCGCAGACCACTGTGCCCGAGCAGCGCGACGGGAGCTCCGGATGACCGCCGAACCCTCCGCGGTCGGCTCCGCCCGCACCGGCGGAGCCGACCGCGGGCACGACCCGCGCACCGTCAGAAAGGTGATGACGGCCTCGGCGATCGGGCACTTCGTCGAGTGGTACGACTTCGCCGTGTACGCGTACGCGGCACCGGTGATCGCCACGCTGTTCTTCCCGAACGCGAACACGTTCGTCGCCCTGCTCTCCACCTTCGCCGTGTACGCCGTCGGATTCGTGATGCGTCCGATCGGCGCGTTCCTGCTCGGCAGCCTCGGCGACCGGATCGGCCGCAAGCGGGTGCTGGCCGGCGTGATCCTGATGATGGGCTGTGCCACGACGGGCATCGGGCTGCTTCCCACGTACGACATGATCGGCGTCCTCGCGCCGGTGCTGCTGGTCGTGCTGCGGCTCGCCCAGGGATTCTCGGCCGCGGGCGAGACCATCGGTTCGAACTCGTTCGTCGCCGAGCACGCTCCACGCGAGCGGCGGGGCTTCGCGGTCGGCATGGTCTACACGTGGTCCAACCTGCCGCCCGTCCTGGCCGCCCTGTTGGTCTGGTTCCTCACCGGGGCCACGAGCAGTGGTGACTACGAGTCCTGGGGCTGGCGCGTGCCGTTCCTGCTGGGCGCACCACTCGCCGTCGTCGGCCTCTACATCAGGACGCGCGTCGACGAGTCGCCGGCGTTCGCCGCGGTGAAGGAGGCCAAGCGGGTCTCCGCCGCGCCGATCCGCACCGTGTGGCGCGACCACAGGAAGGAGATGGGCGTCTGCTTCGGCATCGCGGCCGTCGCCAGCCTCGGCTACTACTCGCTGACCGGCTACTTCTTCACCTATCTGACGGTCACGATAAAGATGGGCGAGTCCGCGGCGCTGCTGTCCAACAGCATCGCCCTGACGGTCACCTTCCTCACGGTGCCCCTCGCCGCGGCCCTCTCGGACCGCATAGGCCGCAAGCGCGGACTGCAGCTGGCCGCCGCGCTGAACGCGCTGCTCGCCGTGCCCGCCTATCTGCTCGCCGGGCAGGCGAACCTGACGAGCGCGATCATCAGCCAAGGGCTGCTCGCGTTCAGCCTGGGCCTGTTCTTCGGCCCGGCCGGCGCCGCGTTCGTCGAGCTGTTCCCCGCCCACACCCGATATTCGGGCGCGTCCATCAGCTACAACCTGGCGTTCACGCTCTTCGGCGGCACCGCGCCACTGCTGTCGATCTTCCTGATCGAGCAGACCGGCAGCACCATCGCACCGGCGTGGTACGTCGTCGCCGTCTCGGTCGCTGCCCTGCTGGTGATCGCCCGTATGCCGGAGACGAGCAGGCGATCGATGCTGCCCGACGAGTGACGGCCGACGCGGGCCGGCCGTCACCGCTCACCCACGGCTCCATGAAACCCACGGCCTCACGGAAAACAGAGAAGGAAGCACCATGAACACCGTCGCACTCGCACCCGGCCGGGCGGTGGCCGCGGCCACCGCCGCGGCCCGGGAATGGGCCGAGGCCGCGCCGACGGCCCGCGCCCGCGCCCTGGAGACCGTCGCCGACGCCCTGGAGGCGGAGCGCACGGAGCTGGTCGCTCTGGCCGACGCCGAAACACACCTCGGCACGCCCCGCCTGAACGGCGAACTGACCCGGACCACCTTCCAGTTGCGCCTGTTCGCCGAGCAGGTGCGGGCGGGCGAGTTCCTCGATGTCCGCATCGACCGCGCCGACCCGCAGTGGCCGACCGGCCCGCGGCCCGAACTGCGCCGCTACCGCACCGCCCTCGGCCCGGTCCTGGTGTTCGCCGCGAGCAACTTCCCGTTCGCCTTCAGTGTGGCCGGCGGCGACACCGCGTCGGCGTGGGCGGCGGGCTGCCCGGTGGTCGTCAAGGCGCACCCCGGCCATCCCGAACTGTCCCGCCGTACCGCCGAGATCATCCACAAGGCGATGGCTCAGGCCGGCGCCCCCGACGGAGTGTTCGGCTTGATCGAGGGGCAGCAGGCCGGGGTCGACGCACTGCGCCACCCGGCGCTGCGCGCCGCCGCGTTCACCGGCTCCGAGCGGGGTGGCATCGCACTCGCCCGCATCGCCGCCGACCGCCCGGTGCCGATCCCGTTCTACGGGGAGTTGGGCAGTGTCAACCCCGTCGTCGTGACCCGGGCCGCGGCCCGCGCCCGGGGCCCGGAGATCGCGCAGGGCTACGTCGGCTCGCTCACCCTGGGCGCGGGCCAGTTCTGCACCAACCCCGGCCTGCTGTTCGTCCCGGCCGACGGCGACCTGGTGGACGAGGTCGTCCGGCTCCTGCGCGAAGTCCCGGCCGCGCCGATGCTCGGCCCGTGGATCTCCGAGGCGTACGCCGACGGCGCGCGGCGGCTCGCCGAGCAGTCCGGAACACGCGTGCTGGTGTGGCCGGACGACGAGGCAGCGGCCGGCCCGCGGCTCCTCGCCATGGATCTGGCGTCCTTCGCCGCCGGCATCGAGACGGCGGCGAAGGAGTGCTTCGGCCCCCTCGGTCTGGTGGTGACGTACGAGCGCCCGGAGGACCTGGCCGACGTGGTGGCGGCGCTGCCGGGCCAGCTCACCGCGTCACTCCACGGCGAGCCCCGCGAGGCCGCGGAACTCGCCGGCCTGACCGCGGCGCTGGCCGAGCGCAGCGGCCGGGTGCTGTGGAACGAGTGGCCGACCGGTGTCTCGGTCACCCACGCGATGCAGCACGGCGGTCCGTTCCCTGCCACGACCGCGCCCACGACCACGTCGGTCGGCACGGCCGCAGTCGAACGGTTCCTGCGCCCAGTGGCGTACCAGTCGTGGCCGCAGTCACTGCTGCCGCCGCCGCTGCGGGACGACAATCCGTGGGGCGTGCCGCAGCGGGTGCGCGGATAGCGGGGCGACGGGGCGGTGAGGCGTCGGTGCCCGGCAGTGCTCCGAGCACCGACGCTGCCGTCCGCAGGCGGCCCATGCGCCCGGCAGCCTTGACCGTCACGTCGGTCGTCGCCGAGGTCTCCGGCCGGCCCACGACGGAACGCGCGACGCGGAACCCCACGACGAGGCGTACGCCACCGGCTCTTCCGTCCTCGTCGAGCAGATGCCGCCCGCCTCGACCACGACGGCCACGACCTGCCTCACTGCGGTTTGCCGGCGAGAGGCGACATCCGCCGCAGTGACGATGCCGACGGCTTTCAGGTACTGCCGCCGCTGGGTCTGCTGCCCTTCGGCGCCCGTCGGCAGGTACGGAGCCCGCCGGGTGGGACGCCCCACGGGAGCCCCCGCGACGCGTCTTCAGGAGCCGTTCTGCGACGAGCGTCGTGATCGGGGTCAGTGGCTTTCGATGTCACCCGGCACTGCGGGACGACCCGCTTCCGGGTGTCCGCGATGGTGGCCAATCGTTGTCCGTGAGCACACGGCGGATCGGGGTGATGCCGTGGGCGGCAAAGAACGCCACGGCCGGTGCCAGAAGGAGACTGCGGTCACGGTCTTCTCGTCGGCCGGGGCTTCGGTGCAGGCGAGCCGGGAGAGGCACCGGCTGCGACTATCGTGCAGGCGGGAGCCGGTCATCGGGTACGTCGTCCGGAACCGCCTGCACCTCGACCGTGAAGTCGACCGCATCGGAGATGAACCCCAGGTATTCGGTCACGCCGAAGTCACTGCGTCGCAGCCACCCGGACGCGGATGCGCCCACCCGGGTGATCCCGAAGATGTCGGTGACCGGTCCGGCAGTGGCAGTGGTCAGTTCGACCTGGCGGGATACGCCGTGCAGGGTGAGTTCGACGGTGAGCAGGTACCTGCCCGGTACGTCCGGTCGAACCTCCACCATCCGCACCACCGCTTCGGGGTGGGCAGCCACGTCCAGGAAGTCGGGTCCGGTGACATGGAGGTCGCGAGCCGGGACACCGGTGTTGAAGCGGGCGACCTCGAAGCGGGCGTCGAAGCCCAGCAGCTCCGGCGCCCGGCTCTCGACGCCGTCGGTTGTCAGAACCTTGCCCGTCACGCCGGTGAATTTCCCGCTGATGCCGGACACCAGGTAGCGGACCTTGAAGTCGATGTACGAGTGCGCCGGATCGATCTTCCATTCCATGGCACCGCATCTCCTCGCAACAGCCGAACGAGGCAGAATCACTCAGTCATGCGGCAGCCGGCCGCCCTCGCCGTTCAGCGCTGGTCAAGGTCGTTGGCGAACTGTAGCCCCGCTGTGCCGCCGGTCTCGATGAACAACTTCATGAACCGATCGACGGTCTCCTTGCGGGACCAGTCGCGTTGCAGTTCACACAGGAGTTGAGTCCACGTGATCGGTCGTGCGCCTGCCTGTTCGACACGGCGAAGTGCGGCCTCATGCGCCACGAGGGATGTGCCGCCCACGGCGTCCACCACTGGGTACACCTCGTAGCCTTCACGCAGAGCATCGAGGGTGGGGAATGTCAGACAGGCCTCCGTCCACAGTGCTGCCATGATCAGTTTCCGGCGCCCCGTGGCCTTGACCGCCTCGACGAATTCACGGTCCTCCCATGCGTTGATCGAGGTTCGGTCGTAGGTCGGCAGTCCGTCGAGTACCTGCCTGAGCTGCGGTATCGGGGGCTTGTTAAGTCCCGTTCCGACATTCACCGTCGAGTGGACGACCGGCAGTCCGTAGGCCCGACCGATCTTCGCCAGACCGACGACATTGTTGACCAGCAACTGCCGGTCCATAGAGGCGATCGAGCTCACTTGGACCGGCTGATAGTCGATGACGACGAGCGCAGCGTTCCTGGGCGTCAACAGCTCATCAGTCTCCTGGTCGCGGATCTCTTCGCTGGTCACCTTGTACTCCCTGACGTGCTGGCCGACCACAGCCTCCACGGCGGTCGGCAAGACCTGCACTGCTGAGCAGGTGATAGCCGAAAGGCTCATGCCTTGCGGCGGCGTCAGCAGTCCTCCACGCCCGCAGATCCACAGCGTGCCGAGCAGCAGCCGGTGCAGGATGGCCGGCGCCGACACGCAGTGCGGTCCTTGGACTGGCGGCAGCATCGCTTGTGCAAGACAATTCGATTCGACCACCCGGCACCGTGCCCCGCAACGCGAGATATGGGGCGGTCACCCGGTGGCGATCTTGTCGTATCTCGTCGGGATGCAGCGGAAGCCCATGAGCCGGGTGCAGCAGTGCTCGATGGTCTTGCGACGGCGGTAGGTCTGTCGCTCGAACCCTGGTGGTGCGCCGTCCCGTGGGTCTTGGCTCAGCAGGTGGCGCTGTTGATCGGCCTTCTCGGGGATGGCGCTGCCGGAGGGGGAGGCCCGGGTGGGACGGGCGTGGACGTGGCCCTGCGCCTGCGCCCCGGCGCTGCTGTGACGGCCCGGGCTCCGGTGTCCGACCGGGATCCCGGGCCGTCCCCCTACGGCGTGGCCAGGGGCCTCGCCCAGGTGGACAGATCCTCCACGGAGTCGCCGCCCACGCTCGCCGAGTACTCCGCCGAGCCCGCCCGGACTTCGAGGACGAGCTGCCTGGCCAGCAGCACGCGGCGCCGAGTCACCCTGGCGCCTCCGGTGAACGCCTTGCGCACCAGTTCCCCCACGTGCTCCGTGCGCACGTCCTCGAACGTGAAATCGTCCAGCATGAGCCGTGCGCTCTCGGGGTGATTGCGGGCGCCCATGACGAGGACGTACACGTCGTGACCGTGGACGTCACCGTCCCAGTCCGCCACCCATCCGTCACTGTCCCACCGCTCGTGCGGCGCGGGGTCCGCCACGCCCAGTGACCGCAGGGCCGCTTCGAGTTCCGCCGACGCGGGCGGCCGAGGGGCAGCCTCCGTCATGTCACAACCACCTTCCCACTCTCAGATCCCGGCGTCTCCCCCTGCCGAACTTGCGCGCCAGGGCAAGTCCTTCGTCCGCCGCGCCCCGCTGGAGGCGGCTCTGCGGGGCGGCTCACAGCCGGTCGGTGAACGGTTCGACGGCGCCTTCAGCTCGCCCGTCCCACGCATTCCCTGACCTTACGTGCCCTCCCGGCACCCCGGTCACCGGCTCCGGGCCCGACAGCCCCGCTTCACTTCACGTGGCGGCCCAGGAAGTCCCTGACCAGCGCGGCGATCTCCGGGCCGTGCGTCTCCAGGGCGAAGTGCCCGGCGTCCAGGAGGTGGATCTCGGCGTCCGGCAGGTCCCGGGTGAAGGCTTCGGCGCCCGCGGGGCCGAAGATCTCGTCCCCGCGTCCCCAGGCGGCGAGCAGCGGGGGCCGGTGGGTGCGGAAGTACTCCTGGAAGACCGGGTAGCCGTCCAGGTTGAACTGGTAGTCCCAGAAGAGCTGGAGCTGGATCTCC
Source organism: Streptomyces viridiviolaceus (assembly GCF_014650995.1). Taxonomy (GTDB): domain Bacteria; phylum Actinomycetota; class Actinomycetes; order Streptomycetales; family Streptomycetaceae; genus Streptomyces; species Streptomyces viridiviolaceus. Next base: position 47,831 of record NZ_BMWA01000033.1, on the reverse strand, counting down.
TTGTTGCCGGGCCGGTCGAGGCCGGCCTGGTCGAGGGTCCAGGTCTCGGGGCCGATCCGGTCGAGCCGGTCGGCGGGGACGCCGTGGGTGTATTGCCAGCGGGTGGCCTCGGCGGTGAGGAGTTCGCGGACGGCGGCCTCGTTGGCCGCCCGGTCCTTGGCGTGGGCGAAGAGGACGTCCCAGAAGGGGGTGAAGCCCTCCAGGTAGGCGTTGCCGCTCTGGGTGACGATCGCGGTGATCCGCTCGGGCCGGCGGGAGGCGATGCGGAGGCCGATGGGGGCGCCGTAGTCCTGGATGTAGAGGGCGAAGCGGTCGATGCCCAGCTGGTCGATGAGGCCGAGGGTGATCTCGGTGAGTTTCTCGAAGCTGTAGGGGAAGTCCTCGACGGAGGGTGCGGCCGAGAAGCCGAAGCCGATGTGGTCGGGTGCGATCAGGTGGTACGCGTCAGCGAGGTCGGCCATCAGTCCGCGGTACATGTGCGAGCTGGACGGGAAGCCGTGCAGCAGGACGAGGGTGGGGTTGGCCGGGTCACCGGCCTCCCGGTAGAAGACGTCGAGGCCGTCGACGGTGGTGGTGTGGGCGCGCGTGGCGAAGGCGGACATGGGTGCTCCCCGTTCCGTGAGCGGTCGGGAGAACGATCGTTCTCCCGATGTCCTGTAGAGTAGGAGAACGATGGTTCTCCGTGCAAGGGGTGAGGGATGTCGGACGCGGAAACCGCGGAACTGAAGGTGCTCGACACCGCCCAGCGGCTTTTCGACGCACGCGGGGTGCAGGCGGTCGGCATGGACGCCATCCGCAGCGCCTCGGGGGTCTCGCTCAAACGGCTCTACCAGCTCTTCCCCTCCAAGGACCTGCTGGTCGAGGCCGTCCTGCGGCGCCGCGACGAGGCCGTACGGAGCTCCCTCGCCGCACACGGCGAGCGGACCGCCGACGGGCCGTACGAGCGGGCCCTCGCGGTCTTCGACTGGCTCGCCGCCTGGTTCGCGGAGCCCGAGTTCCGTGGCTGTGCCTTCATCAACGGCTTCGGGGAGCTCGGCGGGGTCTCTCCGGCGGTCGCCGCGATCTCCCGCGACCACAAGGAGGCCCTGCGGGCGTACTTCGCCGAGCAGACCGACGCTCTCGGCGCCCCTCTCGTCCTCGCCGACCAGCTGTCCCTGCTCGCCAACGGCGCCATGGTCGTCGCGGGCATCACCGGCTCCGCCGAACCGGCTGCCCAGGCGAAGGCCGCCGCCCGCGTCCTCCTCGACACCACGCGCTGACCCGGACCCCGGACAAGCGGAAGGGCCCGCCCCGCCCTCGGTGATGGCGCAAGCAGGCCCGGCAGGTGCCACCAGCAACCACCGCCGACCAGCACGTGGCCGAGACAGGGTCGGTCCTGGTGGAACGTCGGCAACCCGGAAGGCGAGGACGTCCGCGCCGCCTCCATGGGGCAGATGTCCGTCGTCTACGTGATCAACCGGCTCACCCGGCGCCTGTCCGTCGTGGACATCGTCCGCTCGGATGGCCGGCGGATAGACAATGCCCCGTGCCCGGCGTTGCAGCTGCCGGGGACGGGGCGTTTCGCATGCTGACCGTGCTGACCGTGGGGGCAGCGTCGGACGTGGATGGTCACCTTGACGATCGTGTCGTCAGCGAAGACGGTCCCGCCGAACAGCTCCACGGCAGTGATCTGTTCCGTGCAGCGTTGCAGGCAAGGACCAACGGGGCACCAGCCTGTAACGCCGCCGCTGCCGTGATCCTCAGGCCGTCACCAGTTCCGCCGCAAGGAACCCTTCCACTGCCTTCCTCGCGCGGCGGTCGAACTCGGTGTACTGTGCCTCGCGCTCGGCCCCCGCGACCGCGTCGCCGACCAGCAGATTGCCCTCGGCGTCGAGGCGCTGCGGGCGCTCCTCGGCGTCGGGGAGGAGGGCGACGGAGGAGTGGGAGAACCCGCAGTAGTAGGCGATGCCTTCGCTCAAGTTGGTCTCCAGTACGGCCTGCATCCCTTCCGTGATGGGATCGTCAGAGGTGGCACCGGCCAGGCCCAGCCACAGCATGCGCTTGCCTGCCAGGCGGGGCTTGCTGCGGCCGTAGGCGAAACCGTAGTTCCACACTCGATCGATCCAGCCCTTGAGGAGGGCGGGCACGCTCTGCCAGTACACGGGGAACACGGCGACGACGACATCGGCGTTGAGGATGCGCTGCATATGGGCCCGGACTTCGTCCGAGTACGGCTTCTCCCGATTGCCCCAGTCAGGCTGGTCCGCCACGTTCATCCGCGGGTCGAACCCTTCCGCGTGCAGGTCGAGCAGGTCGACGTCGTATCCGGCGGTATCGAGTTGTGCAGCGGTACGGCGGGCGGTGTGCGCGGTGAGGGAATCGGTGCGGTGGTGTGCGACGACCACAAGGGCGGTCCTGGCTGCGCTGTTGAGGTGCGACATGGTTTCTCCTGGCTGGTCCCGGTCGGTTCTGCCAGTCCAGTACACGCGTGATCGATTGGATGATCCATGGGAGAAACGCTCCATCGCATAGGAGTCCGTCTACGATGATGCCCGTGGATCCTTTGAGTTCTCTGCTCAGTGGCATCCGGGCCGAGGGCTCGGTCGTCAGCCACGCCGTGCTGGAAGCGCCCTGGACCATCCGCTTCGCCGACGGCGCCCCGCTCACCATGGTCAGCGTGCTGCGCGGCGGCGGCACCCTGCTACTGCCCGATGGCACCGAACAAGCGGTCGGCGTCGGCGACACGGCCATCGTGCGCGGCCCCGACCCGTTTCACCTCGCGGATCGGCCGACCTCCTTCAATCGCCCACACGTCGAGTACGAAATCGCCTGCTTCACAGCAGATGCCGCATGCACCGCCCAGGAGCTCGGCGGCATCCGCTGGGGCAACGATCCGGACGGAGCGACCGCACTGATCGTGGGCGCCTACCGTGCCTCGGGCCGTCGCCATGAACGACTGCTGCGCGGCTTGCCGCCAGTGCTAGTGATCAACGAGGACACCGAGGTCTGCGCCTGGCTGGAGACGGCCGCCGCCGACGCCGCCCTGCGCTCGGCCGGCTCGCAGGCGCTGATGGACCGACTCCTGGACTGGGCCCTGGTGTGCACGCTGCGCACCTGGTTCGAGCAGGCGAGCTCGGACGCCCCGGACTGGTACCGCGGCCTGGCCGACCCGATGCTCGCCCCCGCTCTCCAAGCCTTCCATGCCCGGCCCTCCGAGAGGTGGACGGTAGCAGCGCTCGCCGCCGAATCCGGTGTCTCCCGGGCGCTGTTCGCCAAACGATTCACCGAGGTGATGGGCCGCCCACCGCTGACCTACCTGACCGAATGCCGCATGGACGAGGCCGAGACGCTCCTCTCCGACACCGACCTCGCCATCGCTCAGATCGCCAAATCTGTCGGCTACGCCGATGCCTTCGGCTTCAGCGCCGCTTTCAAACGTCATCGGGGCCTGAGCCCCAGCGCCTTCCGCGCCGCAGCGGCTTAATAGGACTCCGTTGGGTCTGTCTTGATCTTGGTGTCGTGGTCCTGGTGGGAATGGGCTGGTGGCGGGCGGTGCAGATGCCGGTCCAGCACCTCAAGGTGTCCTGGAGGGCATCGAGGGTCTGATAGAGGGTGAGTGCGGTCCAGGTGCTTTTGAGGCCAGGCGCTGTTCGGCGAGGAAGGCATGGGCGGCGGTCACGAGGGCGACGTGGTGGTGCCAACCCGGTCAGGACCGGCCTTCGAAGTGGTCCAGGACCAGGCCGTGCTTGAGCTCGCGATAGTCGTGCTCAATGCGCCAGCGGGCCTTGGCCAGACGGACCAGAACGACGATCGGGGCATCGCCGGCAGGCTGGACAGCCAGTAGTCGGTGGGAGCCTCGGCCTCTGCGGGCCACTCGACCAGCAGCCAGCAGCCAGCAGCCAGCAGTCGGGCAGTATCCCGTTCCACCAGCCCTGCTCGGCCGAGGCAGCCGCCCGGATCGGACGCTCGACAGCCTTGTCGGCGGGGCGCACACATCCAACCTGCCCAGGGACAAGGCGAACCGGAAGACCTAACAGAGTCCTACGAGTGCTTGACCGGGAAGATTCACCGGGGTGGGGGAGTGGTGGTGGATGACTTCGCGGGGTGGATGTTGGGCTGCTTCGAAATCGTTGGACGCCCATTGAGTGAGTCGGCGAGCATCCGAAGATGACAGATGAAGCCGATTACCGGGGGCCGTTCACGCGGAGCCCGAAGTGTGTACGTTTTGTCGAGCTGGCCGGCGGGGCGATGTCCGCTCTGCTCGATGGTGACCTGTCCGAAGCCAGCAGGGTGGCCGGGGTTTCGCTGACCAAGTACTTCGTGACCGATAGAGCACGGTGGCTATGGCAGTTCCGGCTCGACCAGATGGCCGCCGATCCGGGCCAGGCGCGGTGGATGGTGCGACAAGCGGTCGTCGGCGACAAGGGTCTCGTCGTCGGACATGCCGGGTTCCACGGACCGCCTGATGAGGTCGGCATGGTCGAGATCGGCTACTCCATTGCTCCCGACTTCCGTCGCCAGGGATATGCCCGATCCGCACTGATCGAGTTGCTCCGCCGGGCAGCAGCCGAAACCGCAGTCACGACGGTGCGGGCGACGATCAGCCCCGACAACGCGGCATCCCTGGCCACGATCTCAGGCTTCGGCTTCGTTGAGGTCGGAGAGCAGTGGGACGAGGAGGACGGTCGCGAACTCGTCTTCGAAGTTCCTGCCCGTCGGGTTCCACCCGCTTGATGGGAAGGTTCACGACATAACGCTGAGCTATGGCCGGGGCGTCCGGCGCGGTGGTCCACCAGGCGGCAGCGAGTGGGCGCCCACCCCGGCGGAGGCCTTTCTCGCTGCGGACGCGGGCGCGTGGCGGCGTTGAGCGGCCAGGACGTCGGGGTGGCGGGCATTGACGTTGCCCCAGCGCAAATAGGCGTGCAGGGGCTCGGGTCTGGACAGCCCCAACATCGGCACTTCGGCTGCTGCGTCGCGAACTGGCCGCCCAACGGTGCGCGATCGGCACTCGCCGGCGGCGGCTTGGCTGCGGACGACAGGCCTTGCGCGCCCTGGCCCACCTGCGCTGCGCCACACCTTCGCCCAGCTTTCCGTCGGCTTCGGCGTCGGCCTGGCCGCAGTGCACCGCTACGTCACCGAGGCCATTGAGGTCCGCGCCACGCTCGCCCCGACTCTCACCGTGGCGATACAGCTCGCCGCCGCCAAGGCGTACGTCATCCTGCTGCCGATCGGCCGTATCGCTGCCGACCGGCCCTTCTACTCCGGCAAGCACAAGCGGCACGGGAGGAACTTGCAGGTGATCACCGACCCGTTCGGCGAGCTCCTGTGGGCGTCGCCCGCGCTGCCTGGGGCGATCCACGACATCAAGGCCACCCGTACGCACGGCATCCTCGCCGCGCTGGCCGAGGTTGAAAGGACGGCTGTCTTGAGCGGACCGCGCCGCAGGAGATCTACGCGCTGCACTGCGGTCCGCTGCCGGTTGGCACGTTCGCGGTCATGCCGAGCACGGGGCTGCCGGGGCAGGATCAACTCCGGATCGAGCTGTCGGGAGCCTCGGCCAACGACGATGGGCAGCAGCTGGCCGACCTGATCAATGAGTTCTCCACGATCCGCTGTCCACAGTCACTCGGAGAGTTCCGGCAACTATTCAAAGACCTGCAGACGCCAGCCGGTCCGTTGGCGCGCTTCGTCTTCGTGCAATCCCAACTGACCACGACCGATGAGGGCGCAGAGATACGGGCCTGGCTGCGCGCCTGGCCCGACAGCCGGTACGCCGAGATCAGGAACGAGTTGCGGAGCGCGGTGGATTCGCTGCCGGACGCCCGGATCACCTTTGCAGGGGAGCCCTTCCCCGCCATGGTCTGCTCTCCCGAGCTCAGCGCGGCGGCCGCACACCTGCGTGGTGTGCTCGGCGCCCATGCGGTCACGGTGCAGCATGCAGCCTTCCCCTTCAACGGCGAGGACTTCGCGCTGTTCGTGCAGCGCGTGCCGGGAGCGATGTTCATCCTCGGCGTCGCCAACCCGGATGCTGGCCACAACGGGATACCGCATAGCCCGGATTTTGCCGCGGACGAACATGCCATCGGGGTCGGCGTGCGGTCGATGGCCGGGGTTTCTGTCAAGCCGAATCAGCCACCTTTCGTGAACAGCAACATCTGCCCCTGAGGGGGGCCAGTCGCCACCCCAGCGCAAGGTTGGAAAAGGCTCAGTGGAACGGAATGGGGTGCACGCCCCATGACAGCCACGCCCGCTACACGCTGATGGCTCGGACGTCGTCCCGTGCTGCTGCAGGCGGCATCCGTCCTGACCCCGTACGCCAGGGAGGGGATGCCCCGCAGTACATGACCAGTACACGTCTCGTTCTGGACAACCCCGGCCGGATCGATCACCGGCCGAAGGCACCGCCTGCGGGACGCGAAGGATCGATGACGGCGGCATCCAGGCAGCGGGCCGCGGTCTGCCCCGCCTGACGGGTGGCCGGCCGCCGCCAGAGCAGCTGGTCCGCTACCCGCGGCGCCCTCCTGGTCAAGGACCCCGCACCACGAGGAGTCGCCAGCAGCCGGGAGGCGACAGGTGACTTGCAACTGTTCGCCCAGGCCGTGACCGTCGCTACCGGCGGCATCGGCGCCAAGCGCGACCTCGTCCGCCTGTACCGGGCTCTACGCCTGTTCGGGTTCGATCTGGACGCAGCATTCGCCTGGGCGGGGGGCGAGGACGGCCTGGACGCCGGTGATCTCCATGGTCTCCAGGTAGCCGGTGAGGAAGGCGTGGTTCATGCCGCACACCAGATCCGGGGCCTTGGCCGCGAGGGGGTGGAACGGGCAGTTGCGCAGGCGCAGCCCGGTGGGTTCCTCGCGGAAGGGTTCGAAGCCGTGCTGGTCGAGCATGCGCTCGCAGGCGGTGAGGCCGCGTTCGGCGCCCAGCCGGCCGGGGCGGGTCTGCTCCCGCTGGGTCTGGCCGAGTTCCCGGCCACGCTGCCGGGCCGTGCGTACGGCGGCTTCCGCGGCGGTCTCGTCCTCGCCTTCGGTCACGATCGCCTGGAGGAACAGGTCGGCGAGCAGTTCATGGCGGCGGTCGGGGATGCTGACGCGGATGTCGGCGTCGGTGGGTTCGTAGACCTTGGGCTGACGACCGACCTTGCGGACGCCACCGGGGGCGCCGTACCGGGCGCGCAGCAGTCCGGCGTCGACGAGCTTGTCCAGGTGGAAGGCGGCGAGCTTGCGCGAGATCCCCACGCTGGCGGCGGCCTCGTCCCGGGTGACCGGGCGGCGGGCGCGCCGGATGAAGGCGAACATCTGCCGCCGGGACTCCTCGTTGAGGACGCTCACGGACTCGATCGCTGCGTCACCGGCGGAGGACGGCTGGGTCTGATCGGTAGCCACCCTGTCACATTAACTCCAAAACTCGCGGGCGGTGGCGAGCAGGCAGACGCCTGACGCAGACCGCTTGACCAGCGGACGGAATAAGACCAAGATTTGTTGGTGAAAAAGGAGGTGGTCTGCCATGGCCGAACCGTTGCATCACCAGGCCAAGCAACCGGTCAGCGCCGCACTGGCCGGCCCGTACGGCCATCCGTTTCACCCGCTGCTGGTGACCGTGCCGATCGGGGCGTGGGTGGGCAGCCTGGTCTTCGATGTCGCCTCACACCTGGTGCATGACGCGGACTTCCTGGCACGAGGAGCCATGTGGCTGATCGCGCTCGGGGTGATCGGCGCCCTGGCGGCCGCGCTGGTGGGGTTTCTGGACCTGTTCGCGATCCCGCCGGGCACCCGGGCGTTTCGCGTCGCACTGCTGCACATGGCACTGAACCTGCTGATCACCGTTGCCTACGCCGCCAATTTCTGGTGGCGGCAGGCCGGCGACGGCCCCTCCGGCAGCGTCGGCGCCGGGATGCTCGCGCTGAACGCCGTGAGCCTGGCCGGCCTCGGCCTCTCGGGCTACCTGGGCGGAAAGCTCGCCTACCACTACGGGGTGCGCGTCGCGCACGAGACGACCCAGGCCGAAGGCTACGTCCCCGCCCACCGACCCACCGGCGGCCGGCACACCGACTGACCCGTCCCTCCCGTGCGGCCGTGCCCCCTCGCGACGCCGCAGCACTCATCCGAAAGACAAGGATTTCCTCATGGCCATCGCCCCACTGATCACCTGGGTGATCACCGCTCTGGGCGGCTTCTACATGCTCGGCACCTGGCTCTCACGCGGCGGCGTCCGCAGCGGTAGCAGCCGGCTGCCCGCCCCGGTCGTCTTCGGACACTTCGCCCTGGCCGCGATCGGCCTGGTTGTCTGGATCCTCTACTTGATCGCCGACGCCACCGCGCTCGCCTGGACCGCGTTCGGCCTGCTCGTCCCCGTTGCGCTGCTCGGCTTCGTGATGCTGGCCCGGTGGCTGCCCACCTACCGGGCCACTCGCGCCGCCGTCGCGGAGGGTGGGGCCGAGCCCGCTGAGCGGTACTTCCCGGTCCCGGTGGTGCTCGCACACGGCCTGTTCGCCGTGATCACCGTCGTCCTGGTCCTGCTCACCGCCCTCGGCATCGGCGGGAGCTGACATGACCCAACTGCCCGCACAGACCGCGGCGCACCTCGCGCCCGATACGCCGACAGCGCAGAGGCCTGGAGCCGCCGCGCTGCGCGTCGTCCACGACACCGACGGCATCGACCTGGCAGCGGCCGAGCGCGCGGCAGGACAGTTCCTCAACGCGCTCGGCATCAGTACCGCCTCCGAAAGCCTGCGGGGGACCCCGGGTCGCATGGCCCGGGCTTACGCCGAACTCTTCAGCCCCCGCCCGTTCGAGCTGACCACTTTCCCCAACGACGAGGACTACGACGAACTCGTCCTGGCGCGCAGCATCCCCTTGCGATCGGTATGCGAACACCACCTGCTGCCCTTCGTCGGCACCGCCCATGTCGGCTACCTCCCCGGACAGCGCATCCTGGGACTGTCGAAGCTGGCACGCGTCGTGGAGCACTTCGCCTGCCGCCCTCAGGTCCAAGAGCGCCTGACCAAACAGGTTGCCGACTGGCTGCAGACCCATCTGGAGCCCAAAGGCGTCGGCGTCGTCATCGAAGCCGAACACACCTGCATGACCCTGCGCGGCGTGAAGGCCACCGGCTCCAGCACCCTCACCTCCACCCTCCTCGGGACACTGCGCGACGACGGGCGCTCCCGCAGCGAATTCCTCTCCCTGACCGGCCTGCCCAGCTGAATCCAGTCCCAGGGCACGACAGGGCGGTCGTCATAGGAACGCCGATGTCATGCGATGCGGCGTTGGTGGCCTCGCCCGGCTTGCGATCAGGAGGTCTACTTCCAGGACCGCGGCCGCCGCGCCGGCTCCCTAGAAATTGTCGTGTCCGCAGGCCTGGGCCCTGGCTATCGTTTTCTGCTGACCACGGACTGAGCGGCTCGCCCGAAGCGCTGGGCGACACCGAACTGCGGCAACTGGGGGAATTGGCATGGGGGACAGCGGGATGACGGAAGTGCGCCGGGAGCGTGCGCGTGCCGAGCGGATGACGGAAGGACTGACCGTCGCCGTGGCGTCGGTCCTCTCGTTCTGCCTGCTGGCCGGCCCGGCAGTGGTCTTCGGTACGAACGCCTGGCATCTGGTCGCCGGCACCGGGACCACCGCGTTCAGCCAGTTCTTGGCGCTGGTCACCTTCCTCGCACTCGTGGCGCTGCCGCTCACCCTGGCCCGCGTCGTGTTCCGCTCGGGCCGGCGCAAGGGCAGGGAGCGACTGACGGCGGCCGTCCCGGCGGTGCTGACGCTGCTCGGCGGGTCCGTCGTGCCCTTCGCGGCACTGTGCCTGATCGTCGTGTACGCGGACTGACCCCGACTGGTCGGCCTTGTCGGGGACGGTGCACCGAATACCCCGGCGGCGCAGGTGGGCACGGTTCCCGCACCTGCCGGACGCCGGCCCGGCGGCGTGACGGCCCGAAGGCAGGCGGACGGCATCTCCGACCGACTGCTCGCACTGGGGCCGCTGGCCCGTTGGACCCTGCACCGCTCGGTGCGGGCGGGAGCGGAAATGACATCCGCGTCACCTCGAGGTGCGGATCGAGTATCCGGGCAGAGGCGCGGGCAGCCTCGGCCGCGCACACCCGGTCCAAGCCACCGGCAGTGCGGCGGTGATCCCGTCGGTCGGCTGAGCATCGGTCCGCACACTGCCGAGTGGCATCTGCGGAAGATCTTCGGGGTGCGCGACGTCACCTCGCGCAAGCTGACGCTGGGGCCCCTGAGAGGAACTCCCTCGCCCTGCGGCCGCTGAAAACTGCGCAGCGTCGGCTTGTCGCGACCGAGCCGATGAGACCTGCTGCGCGAGCCGGCACACTCGCAGCCGCGCTGCGCGCCAGAGGCGTCGGCTGCCGCTACGGCACAGCGGGTGCACGCCCACCTTCGCCACGACCTGACCGCCAAGACGGCCCAGCCCGCTCGTCACCGTCCGCAGCGGCATGCGGTCCCACGCTCCAGGCCGGGCGGGTCTGACCGTCCCGCGTCGCCGGCCATGCCGCTCCGCCCGCGAACCCCAGGGACTCGACCCGTACGGCTCCCCGGGTGCGACGAGCGTCACACCCGGGAATAGTAGTTCCTGCTTTGACGACAGGGCACTGCCCAGGCTCCAACGAAGGTCGTCCTCGATGTTCACAGCCGACGGAAGCAGCACGCTCGCCTTCCTGAGGACGAGCCACTTATCAAGACCCCCGCGGCACTGAACGACGGCGGAGGCATCGTCCCGGTGTCGTCCAAGATCCGCGGGCAGGCTCCGGTACCGCCTTGAGCCGAGGTGGGGCCGACTGCCGCGCTCGCCGGGCACGGGCCGAGGAGCGGACGGTGGACCGGAGCACGGCCGGCCAGTGCCGACAGTTTCCTACTTCGCAGCACACGTCGTCCGACGGACTCAGAATCGAGGCGCCATGAAGCACACAGAGACTGAGACACGCCTGTCCGGCCAGTCACCACCCGAGGTGCCGCAAGTCGACATCACCCTTACCGTCAACGGCATCTCACACTCCCTCCAGGTCGACACGCGCGTCACCCTCCTCGACGCGCTGAGGGACCACCTGGGCCTCACCGGAGCGAAGAAGGGGTGCGACCAGGGTGCGTGCGGTGCCTGCACGGTCATGGTCGACGGTAGGCGAGTGGTGTCCTGCCTCGCCCTGGCCGCGCAGTGCCAGGGGCGGGAGATCACCACCATCGAGGGGCTGTCCACCGACGGTGAGCTGCACCCCATGCAGGCGGCCTTCGCTCGGCACGACGCGTTCCAGTGCGGCTACTGCACGCCGGGGCAGATCATCTCCGCCGTCTGCCTCATCGAGGAAGGGCGCGCCGAGACCGAGGAGGACATCCGCGAGTTCATGAGCGGAAACCTCTGCCGCTGCGGCGCGTATCCGAACATCCGCGCGGCCATCCGTGACGTGAAAGCGGCCGTCCATGACGTGAAAGGGGAGAGCTGATCGTGCACCCCTTCGAATACGCCCTGGCCCGTGACGCCGACCAAGCGGTGGCCGTGGCCACCGCCGATCCGCACACGTCCTTCCTCGCCGGCGGAACGACCCAGCTGGACCTCATGAAGGACGGCGTCCTCCAACCCGGGCGGCTCCTCGACATCACCCGGCTGCCCCTCAAGGGCATCACCCACACCGACACCGCCATCCGGGTCGGCGCGCTGACGACGATGGAGGAACTGGCGGCCGACCCGGTGGTTCGCGACCGCCTGCCGTTCGTACGGGAGGCACTGCTGCTCGGGGCGTCGACGCAGCTCCGCAACATGGCCACCATCGGCGGCAACCTGCTCCAGCGAGCTCGGTGCCGCTACTTCCGCGATCCCACCGTTCCAGCCTGCAACAAGAGAAACCCCGGTTCCGGGTGCGCTGCCATCGACGGCATCCAGCGCATGCACGCCATTCTCGGCACCAGCGACCACTGCATCGCCCTGCACGCCTCGGACGTCGCCGTCCCGCTGACGGCACTGGACGCCGTTGTCCACACTCAGGGCGCGGACGGCACGCGGTCGGTCCCGTTGACCCAGTTCTACCTCCCGCCGGACGACACCCCCCACGTCGAGAACGTGCTGCAGCACGGCGAGCTGATCACCGCGGTCGAGATCCCGCTCCTTCCGGCAGCGGCACGGTCGCACTACATCAAGGTCCGTGACCGCGTCTCCTACGAGTTCGCCCTGACCTCGGCCGGCGTGGCCGTCCTGATCGAGAACGGACTCGTTCAGGAGGCGCGCGTCGCGCTCGGCGGCGTGGGCACCATTCCCTGGCGTGCCTGGGACGCGGAGGACGTGCTCCGTGGCGCGCAGGCGACCACGGAGGTGTTCCGCTCGGCGGCCGAGGCCGCTCTGGCGGGCGCCCGCACGCTGCCGGGAACCGCGTTCAAGGTGGACCTGGCCAAGCGCACCCTCGTACGCACGCTCGAGACCGTTGCAGGAGCGCAGTCATGACGACTCTCGAAACCGGCAGGACCGTCGGTGCGGGCATCGACCGCGTGGACGCCCCGCTGAAAGTCACCGGGTCGGCGCACTACCCCAACGACTTCTCCCTGCCCGGCATGGTCCACGCTGCACTGGTGGGCAGCACCGTCGCGGCCGGGCGAATCCGTGGCATCGACGTGTCGCGAGCCGAGGCGGCACCCGGCGTGCTGGCCGTCATCACGCATCTGACCGCCCCCGCGCTGGAGCGGGGCCCGATGACGCTGCTGGGCGGATCGCCCCCTGCCCCGATGCAGGACGACCGCATCCTCCACTACGGCCAGCACATCGCGATCGTCGTCGCGGAGAGCGCCGAGCAGGCCCGACACGCCGCGCGGCTGGTCCATGTCGAGTACGAGGCGGCCAAGGCCGTACTCGACGTCGACGACCCTCGGGCGGAGATCGTCGAGAACCCCTGGGGGCTGGACACCCAGCGTGGCGACATCGCCGCCGGCTTCGCCCAGGCCGACGTAGTCGTCGAGGACACCTACACCACCCCCGACAACACCAACAACCCACTGGGTCTGATGGCCACCCTGGCCTCGTGGCACGGTGACGCTCTCACGGTGCACGACTCCACTCAGTGGCCGCACAACGTGCGCACCTCACTGGCCACGATCTTCAAGGTGCCGGAGAGCGGCATCCGGGTCCTCGCACCGTTCGTCGGCGGAGGCTTCGGAGCCGGCCTGAGGGTGTGGTCGCACGTGATCCTCACGGTGATGGCCGCCCGGCAGGTCAAGCGTCCGGTCAAGCTCGTCCTCAGCCGCCCCGAGATGTTCACCTCGGTGGGACACAGGCCGAACAGCGTCCAGCAGATCAAGGTCGGCGCCACCCGTGACGGCGACCTCGTCGCCATCGAGCACCACGGCATGTCCTCGGTGGCCATGGAGGACGACGACTACGAACCGGTGTCGTTCGGTTCCGTCGTGGCCTATGCCTGCCCGAACGTGCTGACGCGGGACAGGCAGGCGCGGCTGAACATCCCCTGTCCCGGCTCGATGAGAGCGCCTGCCGAGGGCCAGGGCAACTTCGCCCTGGAGTCGGCCATCGACGACGTGGCCCGCGCCGTGGGCATGGACCCCCTTGAGTTCCGCCTGCGCAACTACGCGGATGAGCACCCGCTGCTGGGCCTGCCCTGGTCGAGCAAGGCGCTGAGGGAGTGCTACCTCGAGGGCGCCGAACGGTTCGGCTGGTCCCGGCGTACCCCGGAACCCGGTTCCATGCGGGACGGACGCTGGCTCATCGGATACGGCCTGGCCGGGGTCTCCTACCCCTTCTACCAGGTCCCCTGCCAGGCACGCGCCTCCGTGCGCCGCGACGGTTCGGCCTACGTGCGCAGCGCCGCCACCGACATCGGAACCGGCACCTACACGGTGATGACCCAACTGGCGGCCGAACTCCTCGGCCTGGAGGTCGAACAGGTGCGCTTCGACCTCGGCGACTCCGACATGCCGTACGCACCCCAGGCAGGGGGCTCCGGTCTCACCGGCGCCCTCAGCAACGCCGTCCACACCGCCTGCCGACGGCTGGTGCAGGAATTCCTGGACGTGGTGGCCGACGACGCGGCGTCCCCGCTGCGCGGAGCGATGCTCGACGACGTCACGGTCACCGACGGGCGTGTCCACCGGATCGAGGACGCGGCACAGGGTGAGTCCTACGCGGACATCCTGGCTCGCCACGGACTGGAGGAACTCAGCGCCGACGGCAGGAGCACGCCTCCTCAGTCCGAAGATCTGGGGATGGCCCTCGCGGGCGCCTTCGGAGCGAAGTTCGTCGAGGTGCGCATCGACCCGGCTCTGGGGCTGCTGCGCGTCGCCCGCGTGGTGTCCGCGATCGACGGCGGGCGGATCCTCAACGAGAAGACCGCCGCCAGCCAGATCATCGGCGGTACGGTCGGCGGGATCAGCCAGGCCATGTTCGAGGAGACCGCCACCGACCGGGGCACCGGTCGCATCGCCAATGCCACCTTCGGTGACTACCTCATGCCGGTCAACGCGGACGTGCCCGACATGGAGGTGCTCTTCGTGGGCGGTCCCGACCGGGCGACCGCCGTCGGCACCAAGGGCGTCGGTGAGATCGGCCTGGTCGGGCTTGCCGCAGCCATCGGCAACGCCGTCCACCACGCCACGGGCCGGCGCATCCGTTCCCTGCCCATCACGATCGACCAGCTCATGCTCTGACGCATCAGGACACTTCGCGGGGACCGGCAGGAAGCGACCAAGCCGGCCCCCGCGGGTAGGCCGCTTCCGCCGTCGGGGCTCCCCGACAAGCCGGTGGCGGTACCGGCCTGTCGGGGGCGCTTCCGGTCAGGCGAGGTTCTTGGTGAAGAACTCGTCGAGCCTGTCGAAGGGGATGAGGTCCTTGCGGTCGTAGAGGTCGACGTGGTCCGCGCCCGGGACGATCACGAGGTCGACGGTGTCGGGGGCCTTCGCCTGGACGTCCTCGGAGTAGTAGCGGGAGGCGCGTCGGCGCCGGCCACCAAGAGGGCCTTGCGGGGCGCCAACATGTCGAGGTTCGTCATCAGCTGGAAGGCGAAGAACGACATCGGCGTGGTCGCGGTCCACGCGGTGGTGGAGTTGATCGAGCGCGGGTGGTAGCCGCGCTCGGTGCGGTAGTAGTCGAAGAAGATCGCCGTGATCGGGTCGGCGTCCGCCGGGAGGGTCTCGCGCTCAACCGGGACGACCCAGGGCCCGCGCCATCAGTGAAGCAGTGGACGCCGGTGCCTGTGGCGAGCCGGACACGATGGCATCGGGCCTGCCGCCGCCTTCCGCCGCTTCCTGACCATCGCCCCGATCAGGTGGGCGAGGGGGGACTCCGTGCCGTCAAGCCTTGTCAGAGATGGCGCTTGAGGCACTGGGGCAGGAGTTCACGCGTGGGAGTGGACCGGTGGTGTGACGGGAGCCTGAAGAGGGTCTACCGGGTTCACGCGGACGGATCACAGCAGCTGCCGGACGTGCGGGTCGACGTCGGTGTCTGTGACGGCAGATCCGTTCGCCCTGACCGCTGGATCGGCTCTGAGCAGCGCCCTTCGGCGACGGAACGAGCCGCATGCGCCGATCAGCACATGGGGCAGGATGCTTGGATCGGAACCCGGGCCGTCGCCGTCAACTACGGCAGACGCGGCCACGCAGCCGCCGCGGCTCCGGGCACCGCGTGTCGTGGCAGGTTGCCCTGAGCTGCCGCCGCGCGCACGGTGGAGGTATGGGCGCTCAAGAAGGCCCCACGCTCATCACCTCCGTGCAGAGGGCTTTCCGGTTGCTAGAGACGGTCGGGGCTCATGAATGCGGCGCGCCGGCGAAGCAATTGGCGCGTGAGACGGGGCTGGCCCTGGCCACCACGTACCACCTGCTACGGACCCTGGCGCACGACGGGTACGTGCGCAAGCTTGAGGACGGCTCCTTCGTCCTCGGCGAGAGGCTTGGGGCGCTGCACGACGTCAGCGGAACACAGTCACTGCTCAGCCGCGTCCGCCCGATGCTGGGTTCCCTGCGGGACAACCTGTCCGCCGCCGCCTACCTCACCTTCTACGAGGACGGCGAGATTCGCGTGGCAGAGATCGTCGACGGGCCCCAGGCGCCGCGCGCCGAGCTGTGGGTGGGTTTCGCGGACGCGGGCCACGCCACTGCGCTGGGCAAGTGTGTGCTTCGCGCGCTGGACGACGAGGCGCGCCAGGAGTACCTCTCCCGGCACTCTCTGGCGGACCTCACACCCAGAACCATCACCCACCGCGGGGAACTGCTGCGGCGGCTCGACGCCTTCCCCGACGACCAGACCGTCACGGACCTGGAGGAGTACTCCCTCGGGACCGTCTGCGTCGCGGTGCCCGTGTACAGGGGCGACACCCTCGGATCCCTGGGTGTCTCGCTACGCGCGGATTGTTCGTCCAAGATCGAGGTTGCCTCCGCACGGCTACGCGCGGCCGCGAACCGGGTGACCAGGGGACTCTCGCTCACTATCTGAAACTCGCGGCCTTGTGGCAGGAAACACGAGAACCCTTTACTGGATGAACGGGACATTCGGGACGGCGAGAGAGGCAGAGAGCAGAGAGTGCGGACGCCCAAACGGCACACCCTGAGGAACGACAAGCTCGATCACTGCACGACGAACGGATGGACCGTTGTCAGTGTCACCGGTGAGGTGGACGTCTGCTCTTCCCCGGCGATCCGCGAAGCCGTAGACCGCCTCATCGACGGAGGGCACAAGCACTTCGTTCTTGACCTTTGCCACGTGACGTTCTTGGACTCAATGGGGTTGGGCATGATCGTGGCGATCACTAAGCGCCTCCAGGCGTGCGCGGGATCCCTGCTCCTCACCTGCGCCGATGCCCGAATACTCAAAGTGTTCAAAGCCGGCGGCCTGTACCCGGTATATGCCTTCCACGACTCGGTCGCGGATGCGACGCGCGACGCGCCCGAAGTCAGTGGGCTGGCAGGCTGGCCGTACAGCCACACGTGATCACCCCACGAGTGAACGACCCGGCACGCTTTCAGGGTGCACCGTGCAGCAGCCGTGACAGTTCTGCGTCGCAGTTCAGCTGCTCGCCCTCGTGGTCGGCGGGCACCAGGAGGTACGTGCGCCTCAGCCACTCGGCCAGTGCCGGCAGCGGGGCTCTCAGACGGGCGTATCCGTGCGGCGATGACAGCGCCAGGTGCAACTTGGCGCCGGGGCCGCTCCCGCTCGGCCAGAGACGGATGTCCCCATCGCCGCTCGGTTCATGCATACCCTGCGACAACAGCTCACGTGAGAACACCCACGGGACGGGACCGCCGGGCTCGGTGTGAAAGGTGACGTGCACGGCGAACGGGTCCCGCCGCCGGTAGGACAGCAGGGTAGGCAGTATGACCGGTTCCTCCGGCGCCGAAAGGAGCTCCATGTGCAGCATCTGATCTATGCACTCGGTCATGGCTCGTCTCTCTGATTGGGCTCAGTGGGCCGGAACAACTGGGTGGAACCCGTCGTGGACCGCGGGACCGGCATGTCGAGTGCCGGGGGTCGCCGTGTCCGACAGGGTCGGTGCGCGGCGCAAGGCGAGCAGGTGCGGCCACTTCATGCTGGGCGGCCGTCAGCTGAGCTGCTGACGCGTTGAGGTTTCGTCGGCGGGAGTGCTGAGGACGGAAGGCCTGAAGCGCGGTGTGCGCTCCAGAGGTTCGCCCGGGAGGCCGGGCGCGGCTCTGCGAGCGGGGCGTTGTCGAGCGTCATGCGTCCTGCGCGTGGCGCCTGCCGACGACGGGGCGGCACTCCGCTTCGTGATCGCGCTGTCCTCTGGAACGATCGTGAGTGCCGCCCCGGTTCTTGGCTGCGGAGGGTGTTCCGCAGGGCTCCATGCCGGCTGGTCGCGGCGAATGGGTCGTGCTCGTGCTTCCGGGCTCAGGAAGGAAGCTCCTGATCAGTGGGAAAGGCCCCGATCGTGGATCCACTGGATCTGGTCGACGACCCACATGCGGCGGGCGTCGTCGATGTCCACCCAGTGACGGGCGTGGTGGGAGTCGTAGAACCCGTGAGGACGTCCGGCGTCGTCACCGTGGCCTCGGTGATGAGCATGGTGGTCGCCGACGTGATCGTGGAGGCGTTCGTTGCCGGTGCGAAGGTGGTCCCCGCTGAGGCTGTCCGCGACTCGGCTCGGGGCGGATTGTTCGCTGCCCGGAAGCTCGGTCGCCGAAGCGGTGCCCCCTACGGCGAGGAGTGCTGCTGCGGCGACGGTCACGGAAGCGGCTGCTGCGGCAGTACGCCGCGCAATCCTGGATGTCATGGTTCTTCCTCCTTGTTCACGCCGCGACCTGTGGGCCGATCATGGCGCTTTGTCCGTGCTTGTTCGGACGCTGGTGACACTACTCCCGTGTTGGTTGAACCGTAAACTAACCCGGGTGTGAGCTCCGCCATGGGCCATGGGCTCGACAGAAGCCGTTGCGTCGAGTGTTTCTGCGGTGATCCCTGAATTCGCGGCTGCGAGCAGAGCGTGGCCCGATTCGTCCTCACCACGCCCTCGCCGGTGTGCAGTCGTCCTCACCGACGTACACGCGGAGGAAGACGTCGATGCCGCCGGTGCCGAGCACGTGCAGGACCTGGCAGGTCCGCCCGCTGCTCCACATGCACGGCTGATGAGTCGGGCATAACCTGCTCAGTACGGCGTGCCGAACCGGGACCGTCCTCCTCGACACCCTGATGGCCTGCCTGCGGGCGAGGTCGCCGACAGGCGGGTCCATGATCCGCTTCGGTCTTCGGCCCGGCGCGCGACCCCTCCGCCCAGGCAGGAGAGTGCCCATGCGTTCGACCGTGAAGGCTCGCGTCCGTGTGCAGAGCCCCGTGCGCTGCCAGAGCCCGGCTCGTCCCGTGGCAAAGACGTGGGTCCGCCCTGAGTACCAGGTGTTCGACACACCCATGGAGGTGACCGCCTACGCAGGTCGTGCCGGACGGTGACGGATCCCGCACCGACGGTCGGATCCGGCAGGGCCCGGCCGCCTGATCCGACCGCCAACCGGGCGGGAACGATGCGCTGGAGGGACGGCATCGCATCGATGGATGTGACCTTGACCTGTGGTGAAACCGCAAGACCTTGGAGCGAAGTCGAGTTCGCCGGCGCACTGCGTGCGCTGGAGTCCCGCTACTGGGACCGGCACCCGTTCCATCAGCGGCTGCACGACGGATTGTTGAGCGACGAAGAGCTCCGCCTGTGGGCAGCCAATCGCTGGTACTACCAACGGTGCCTGCCGCAGAAGGACGCGGCGATCATCGCCAACTGTCCCCTGCCCGAGGTCCGTCGGCAGTGGCTGTCGAGAATCGTCTACCACGATGGCATCGCCGTCCACTCCGGTGGCACCGAGAAATGGCTGCGGCTGGCCGAGGCGGTCGGTCTGCAACGGGACGAGGTGCTCTCGGAGCGACTGGTACTGCCGGGGGTGAGGTTCGCCGTCGACGCCTATGTCGGCTTCGCCCTGCGTCGCCCCTGGCTGGAGGCGGTGGCCTCGGGTCTGACGGAGCTGTTCTCGCCCGGGCTGCTCACCCACCGGCTGCACCGGATGCGGGAGCACTATCCGTGGATCGCCGAGGACGGACTCGCATACTTCACAGCGCGCATCGAGGTCGTGGCAGCGGAGGGACAGGCGCTGCTGGACCTGGTCGTGAGAAGCGCCCGGACGCGTGCCGAGCAGGAGGCGTGCGTGAGTGCCCTCGCGTTCAAGTGCGATGTGCTGTGGGCGGTGCTCGACACCGTGGACTACTACTGTGGCGGCACGAGGGAAGTGGCACGGCAATGACCGGACCGCTGGACACCCGATCGCCCCGGCTGCGGCCGGGCGTACGGCTCACCCATGATCATGTCCGGGACACGGACATGGTGCTGCTGCCCGAAGGTGTCCTGGTACTCAACGAGACGGCGGCCGCCGTGCTCGAGCTGTGCGACGGCAGGCGGACCGTCGCACAGGTCATCGATCTTCTCCGTGGGCGGTACGACGGAGTGCGTGCCGAGGACGTCACCGAGCTGATGGCCGATCTCGCCGAGCGGCGAGTGGTGAGCCTCGGTGATCGACAGGGCATCGACCTTGACGACCCCGCGGGGGTGCGCCCCGATGACTGAAGCGCCGTTGGGCCTGCTGGCCGAGGTGACCCACCGTTGTCCTCTTCACTGCCCCTACTGTTCCAATCCCCTGGAACTGGCCGGCCGCTCAGCAGAGATGACCACGGATCAGTGGCGGGACGTGCTGAGCCAGGCCCGTGAGCTGGGGGTCGTGCAGATGCACTTCTCCGGGGGCGAGCCGCTGGCACGCCGCGATCTGCCCGACCTGGTCGTCCACGCCCACGGCCTCGGCGCGTACGTCAACCTGGTGACCAGCGGCGTCGGGCTCACCGGCGACCGCGCCCGGCAACTCGCGGACTGCGGAGTCGACCACGTGCAGCTGTCCTTGCAGGACGTCGATCCCGCACGCGCCGACCGGATCGCCGGTGCCCGGGTGCACGCCGCGAAGCGCAGAGCTGCGCAGGAGGTGCGAGCCGCGGGACTGCCGCTCACCGTGAACGTGGTCCTTCACCGGGCGAACATCGAACACACCGGCGAGATCATCGAGCTGGCCACGGCCCTGGGCGCCGACCGGATCGAGCTGGCCAACACTCAGTACTACGGGTGGGCGCTGCGCAACCGCGGTGCCCTGCTGCCGACACCGCGCCAGCTGGCAGTGGCCCGGCAGGCCGTCGAACAGGCCCGCATCCGATACGCGGGCCGCGGGCCGGAACTGGTGTACGTCGTGGCCGACTACTACTCCGACCGGCCCAAGCCCTGCATGCACGGCTGGGGTAGTCGGCAACTGACCGTCACGCCCACCGGTGACGTCCTGCCCTGTCCTGCCGCTGGTGTGATCACGACGCTGCCCGTGGAGAACGTGCTGCGCCGGCGGTTGGCCTGGATCTGGTACGACTCCCGCGCGTTCAACGCATTCCGCGGCACCAGCTGGATGGCGGACCCGTGCCGCACCTGCCCGCAGCGGCACACCGACTTCGGCGGCTGCCGCTGCCAGGCGTTCCAGCTCACGGGGGACGCGACGGCGACCGATCCGGTTTGCACCCTCTCACCGCATCGGAGAATGGTGGACGCCCTCCTCGCGGAAGACGCCGCTCAGGAGGCCACATCACAGCCGGTCTTCGTCATGCGCACTCAGACGGCTCCATGAGAGTCATCCTTCTCGGCACGGCCGCGGGCGGTGGCCTTCCGCAGTGGAACTGCGCCTGCGCCCAGTGCGAGGCCGCCCGCGCCGGCCGACTGCCCTGCCGTACCCAGGACTGCATCGCCGTCACCGGGGACGACAGGAACTGGTGGCTTGTCAACGCCTCTCCCGATCTGCGTACGCAGCTGCTGGCCTGTCCACGCCTCGCTGCCGGCCCTGGTCCACGCGACACCCCGGTGCGCGGTGTCCTGCTCACCGACGCCGAAGCCGATCACGTCCTCGGCCTTGCCCTGCTGCGCGGCCACGCCGGGCTGACCGTCCACGCCAGTCCGCCCGTCACGAGGGCTCTGACCGACGCCCTGCCCCTCCGGAGCATGAGCGACCGGTACGCCCGATGGCAATGGCGGGAGGGGCCGGGCGCCGACGGCACCGCATTGACCGGCGGGCTGAGGGTGACCGGTCACCCGTTGGGCCCGAAGGCGCCCCGATACGTCGGTTCGGCGTCCTCCGACGACCGCTGGGTGACGGCGTACCGGATCGAGGACACCGCTTCAGGGAGCACGCTCGTCTACGCTCCCTGCCTCGCCGTCTGGACACCCACGCTGGACCGCCTGCTGTCAGGAGCCGACTGCGCCCTGGTGGACGGCACCTTCTACACCGCCGACGAGATGGGTTCGGGACTCGGCGAGCAGCCGGGTCGCGAGCAGCCGGCCATGGGGCACCTGCCGGTCAACGGGGCAGACGGCTCTCTGAGCCGCCTCGCGGACCATCCGGCCGTGCGTCGCATCTACACCCACCTCAACAACACCAACCCCCTGGCCGACCCCTCTTCCCAGGCCCGCGCCCATGTTTCCGCCCACGGCGTCGAGGTGCTCCCGGACGGTGCGGAGTTCACGCTCTGAGCGCCGGACCAGCCTTCCCAGGTGCGTCGATCACAAGCGTCTGACACCTGCTGGAAGTCCCAGCTCGTCCACGAGGCCCTGACCGCCCGCCTCTGGCGCCGTCACTCGGCACGCCCGTCACCCGACTGGCGGATACATACCGCGACCCGTTAGCCACATTGGGTCAATGTGGAGACCGAAGGGAGCAATCATGCGGCGAATACGCATCACGCTGGCCGCTGTACCGGCAGCTCTGGTTCTCGGCATCACACAGGGTGCGGTCTTCCAGGCGGGCGCCGGCGGCCCCGGCGGCGGCGACACCGACACGGGCACCGCTTCGCTCAACGGATTCACCAAGCAGGTGGTCGCCACCGGCCTGGGCAATCCGTACGAGATCGTCTGGGGGCCCGACGGCTTCCTGTGGGTCACGGAGAAGAGCGGCAGGAAGGTCACCCGCGTCAATCCGCGGACAGGTGCGAAGAGCACCGTTCTCGACCTGACGCAGAAAGCCGTGCACACCATGGGCGGTCAGGACGGTGTGCTGGGCCTGGCCCTCCATCCGGACCTGCTCAAGAACAAAGGACGCGACTACGTGTACGTCTCGTACACCTACGACTCGAACACTTCGGACGCCGAGGTCGACCAGCGGCTGAGGATCGACCGGTACACCTACGACAGCAAGACCGGACAGCTGGGCCGGCCGAAGAACCTGATCAGCGGACTGGCATCGGGAACCGATCACCAGAGCGCACGGCTGCGCTACGGCCCCGACGGCAAGCTGTACTACACGATCGGCGACCAGGGCGCCAACCAGCTCCAGCACTTCTGCGAGCCGAACCGAGCGCAGTGGCTGCCCACCGAGGAGCAGATCGAGGCCAAGGACTGGATCGCCTACCGAGGCAAGACGCTGCGGCTGAACCCGGAGGACGGCTCGATCCCCGCGGACAACCCCGTGCTCAACGGCGTACGCAGTCATGTGTGGGCCTACGGGTTCCGTAACGCCCAGGGCCTGGACTTCGGGTCCGACGGCACCCTGTACAACGGTGACCAGGGGCCCAAGACCGACGACGAGGTCAACGTCCTGACGAAGGGAGCCAACTACGGCTGGCCCCACGTGGCCGGGTACCGGGACGACAAGGCCTACGCCTTCCACGAATGGTCCGCGTCCGCACCGACTCCGTGCGCCGACCTCACGTTCAGCGACCTGGAGGTGCCCGAGTCGGTGCCCCAGCAGAAGGAGACCGACTGGCAGGGCCGGTTCACCGAGCCGATCCGCACCTTCGGGACGGTCGACACCGGCTACGACTTCGCCGACCCCAAGTGCGGCGAACTGGTCTACATCTGCTGGCCGTCACTGGCCAACTCCAGCATCACGTACTACCCCGAGACCGGTGGCATCACAGGGCTGCGCAACTCGCTGCTCATGACCACCCTCAAGGACGGCTCGGTCTACCGGCTGAAGCTCACCGACGACGGCCAGAAGGTCACCGAGGCCACCCCGCTGTGGAAGGCACAGAACCGCTACCGCGACATCGCGCTGAGCCCGGACGGCAAGTCCGTCTACGTCGCCACCGACTCCGAAGGCAACGTGCGCGACCGGAACGGCGCTCCCACGACGGAACTGGAGAATCCCGGAAGCATCCTCGTCTTCCGCCAGCAGTGACCGTTCGCCATGGACGTCCTACCGGCGTGATTCGCCGTCCGAGCCGCCGAGGAGCTGCTCCATGGAGGCCAGCTCCTCGGTGAAGGCATCACGCCGCTGGTGGGACCCGCATCCTTGGACCAGACGTGCGTAGTCGGCTGCCGCCGTGGTGATGCGCCGGCCCAGGGCCGAGCCCTCCTGGGCGGGGGCGCCGAAGTCGTCGGTGGCGGCGTAGACGCCTCTGGGCGAAACGATCGCGTGCAGGTAGGAGAACATCGGCCTCAGCGCGTGTTCGAGTACGAGCGAGTGCCGCTCGGTTCCTCCGGTGGCGCCGATGAGCACGGGCATGTCGGACAGTGTTTCCTCCGGTAGTACGTCGAAGAACGACTTGAACAGTCCGCTGAAGGAGGCGTTGAAGGCCGGCGTCACGGCGATGACGCCGTCTGCCTCGGCCACCGTCTCGAACGCCTCCTCCAGCGCCGCGGTGGCGAAACCGGTGATCATCGCGTCGATGATCGGGTGGCCCAGTGGGCGCAGCTCCACGAACGACGACCCGGCCGTGATGTCCAAGGCGCCGAGTTCCTTGCGCACCGAGGCCTCGAGGCGTTCGGCGAGAAGACGTGTCGAGGACGGCTCGCGCAGTCCGCCGCTGATCACTGCCAGTTTGGTCATTGCTTCGTCAGTCCTTCGGTGGGCGTGGCATCCGGAGTCGCCGCCTCGTTCGCGGCACGTGCCCGCAGCAGCGACTGGTGGGTCGGAGCCGCCGGTACTTCGGCAGGCCTGCCGATGGCGAACTCCTTGCGCAGGACCGGGACCACCTCTTCGCCGAGGAGGTCCAGTTGCTCCAGCACCGTCTTGAGGGGTAGCCCGGCATGGTCGATGAGGAAGAGCTGACGCTGGTAGTCGCCGACGTAGTCGCGGAAGCCCAGCGTCTTGTCGATGACCTGTGCGGGCGACCCCACCGTCAGGGGTGTCAGGGAGGTGAACTCCTCCAGCGACGGGCCGTGACCGTAGACCGGGGCGCTGTCGAAGTAGGGACGGAATTCGTCGACCGCGTCCTGGCTGTTGCGGCGCATGAAGACCTGTCCGCCCAGGCCGACGATGGCCTCGGTGGGGGTGCCGTGGCCGTAGTGCGCGAATCGCCGGCGGTACAGTTCGACCATCTTCTGCGTGTGAGACGAGGGCCAGAAGATGTGGTTGGCGAAGAACCCGTCCCCGTAGTAGGCCGCCAGCTCCGCGACCTCTGGGGTGCGGATGGAGGCGTGCCACACGAAGGGGGGTACGCCGTCCAGCGGCCGGGGAGCGAGGGTGAAACCCTGCAGCGGACTGCGCAGTTTGCCCTCCCAGTCCACCACCTCCTCGCGCCACAGCCGGCGCAGCAGACCGTAGTGTTCGACGCTGAGGGGGAGGGCCTGGCGGATGTCCTGCCCGAACCACGGATACACCGGCCCTGTGTTCCCCCGCCCGAGCATCACGTCGGTCCGTCCGGCAGACAGGTGCTGCAGAACGCTGAAGTCTTCGGCGATCTTGACCGGATCGTTCGTCGTGATCAGCGTGGTCGAGGTCGACAGAATGATGCGCTCGGTCAACGCGGCGATGTGACCGAGAAGCGTCGTGGGCGAGGAGGGCACGAACGGCGGGTTGTGGTGCTCGCCGGTCGCGAAGACGTCCAGGCCGACCTCCTCCACCTTCTTGGCGATGGTGACCGTGTCCTGGATGCGTTCCGCCTCGGAGGGCGTACGCCCCGTGGTGGGGTCGCGGGTGACGTCACCGACGGTGAATATCCCCCACTGCATATCGGTCATGTCGCTGCCCTTCCGTACTCGCGCCGTGGCACCCCGCGACCGGTACGCCTGACTGTTCCGGCGAGGCATCCGTGACGGTCCCCGCGGGCGCGGTAGATCGGCACCGAGCGAGCGGGCCGACCGGCCGGGGCCTCGACCTCTTCGGATCCAGCCCCCGCGCGGGACTCCGGGTGCCCTCCTGGAGTGCCGGTCGGGACAGCCGCTCACCTCCCGGACGCCGGTCCACCTCGTCTCCGGCTCGGGCCCACGACTCACCGCAGGCTGCCTCCGACTACCCGGCGTTCCGGATCCGAACCGCGTGGCCGGCATCGAGGCGGAAGAAGGCCTTGAAGCAGGTGGGCCAGCGCGCCCCTGCGGCGTGGGGCGCCGATGCCGGGCCTCGCCGAGCCGGCTCACCCCGGTGCTCGACGCGACATGGCGGACACCGGGGGAGAGCTCGACCGGTCCGACATATCGGCAACTCCGCCCCCGCATGCTCATGCGAGCCGACTCAGAGCACTTCCGACACACGCCCTGGGTGGATGACGGTCAGCTCGACAGGTACGGCAGCGGCCTCGGTGCTGTTGGCGTCGGTGGCTCGGTTGCGGGTGAAGATGCTCATGACAGATGCGATTCGTTGCAGTCGGTTGCAAAGCTGCATGGCGAAGGTGGTCGACGGGGGCTGGTCCTGTTCCGGCTGTCGATGACCGTTCGCCCGATCGACGTGGCTGAACAAGCCAGGAACATGGAACGGCTTGCAGCGCAGTCGTAGTCGGAGGAGGCGCCGCGGTCGCCCGCCTGCTCGGCCATTGCCGCACCGACCTGGGGCCCGCACCGCCACTTACCGTGGCCGTGCGGGCCCCAGGTCTTCCGGTGCGGCCCATCCCCGTCCGAGGCCGCGATGCCTGTCTTTACGCTGCGACGATCAGCGGAAGATGGCGGTGGAGAAGCCGTGCGACTCTGCACGGACCACGATCCACGCGCCGTTCTTCAGCTGGTAGAAGCGGTGGCCGTCCCACTGGTAGCGGTAGCCGTCGTCGTCGCAGTACCACTTGCCGCCGTCACGCACCCAGGTGCGCTCACCATCCCAGCGGCTCTCCCGGTGGTGACGGTAGTCGTGCCGGTGGTCGCGGCGGTCGTCCCGGTAGTCGCGGCGGTCGTCCCGGTAGTCGCGGCGGTCGTGCCGGTGGTCGCGGCGGTCGTCACGGTCGTCCCGGTAGTCGTGCTGGTAGTCGCGGCGGTCGTCGCCCTTGGAGTAGGAGACGGGCGACGCGCTGTGGGAAGCGGACTCCGATGCGGAGGCGGCGCCACCGGCCGCGAGCAGAGCGCCGGTCGCGATGGTCAGTGTGGCAGCCAGGCTGATGGCCCGACGTCCGAGGGTGAGATTCATGGTCTTTCCTCCTTGCTGGTCCTGTAGCCCCATGGTTGGGGGCTCCAGGACCTCACCCCTGAGGGGCGAGGCATGCAAGACGCTACTCCCCATTTCGTTAAATGTTGGACATCTGTAGGGGTGATGTATTTCATGACGGTTGGCTGGTGGCCACGGGGAATAGCACGGGCCTGCGCTGCATGCCCGCCGTGCTGGACGTGTGGGACGACAGGACGCGGAACCTCGGCGGGCGGCGAGGATTCCGGATGAACGGGATCGCCCCCGTCGTGAGCGGACCGAGTGCCGTCCGCCGCTGACTCGCGCCGGCCTTCTCGTCATCTCGGTCGCCGACGGCGAGGCTCCAGTACCGCGTACCGCATCGCGTTCGGTCTGGGAGGAGATGCCGGCCCGCCGATGGCCCGGATCAGCTCACGCAGCGCATTCCGGTCACCAGCCAGCCCACTCCCTGCACGTACCTCGTCGCGGAGTCACCCCTCGCGACCAGTCACACCCCGTCAGCACCACATGAAAACCGAGCTCCCCGCTGGTGGCGACGCAGGCTCCGTGCCGACCTGGGTCGGTGCGGAGCGGTAGAACGACTCTGCGTCTGCCGCCAACTACGATTTGAGTAGTGGACAGATCGGTCGGCAAGGAGTACTGACGTGCGTGGGGACGCCGAGACGTGGCACCTATTCCTTCGCGCCCATGATGCGCTGATCAAGCGGTTCGAGAACGAACTGAAGACCGCCTGCGGACTGAGCATCTCTCAATTCGACGCTCTCGCGCACCTGAGTCGCGCACCGCAGGGGCAACTCCGCATGGCAGAACTCGCCGGCGCGATGCTCTACAGCAGCGGCGCTGCGACCAAGGTCCTCGACAAGCTCACGGCGGCCGGGCTGGTCGAACGGACACGCGATCACCATGACAGGCGCGTCGTGGTCGTCAAGCTGACCCCCCAGGGCAGGGAGCTCTTCACTCGAGCCAGCCGGCTGCACGGAAGAAGCATCGAGCGTCATTTCACCGCCTTCCTCGGCGAGGAAGAACGCCCCCACGTCGTCGATTTCCTCGAACGCCTCACCAACCACTTGAACGCGGCACAAGACGGCTGAGGCTGAGGGCCGTACCCTCACCGGCCCCCGACGTTTTCGATGATGCGTCTGTTTCCTCGTCAACCGTGCCGAACACCTCGTCAGGGTGTACGACGAACACGGCTGCACGGGGATTTACGTAGGAAAGCCCAGACCGCTCTGCCGCGCAGCCCCCATCAGATGGACTTCCGAACCGGCCGCTGAGCTACAGAGCTTGAACGTGCAACAGCGCCGGACACCGCCGGGAGGAGACCCGCGGCCACAGAGTCCGCCTGGCGCCGCCCGTGTGCGTCCACGGTGGCCATCCGGCCCGACTGCTGCGACCGCGGGTGTGCGTAATCGGCCTCGCTGGATGCGCTCGTGCACCCAGCCGGACACGCGCACCCGCCCGTCACATCGACTCCCGGCTCCACGACGGTCGGACCAGGCCTCTCGCCGTCACTCCGTGTTGGCGTGAGCCTTCCGTGCCGTGTCGTTGTCCACCGACAGCAGTCCGGCCAGCCGCAGCGCCACGACGTCGAGGGCGATGTGGGTGGCCTGGTCGAAGAGGCTGGACAGGGGCTGGACGCTTTCGGCCTCGCCGGGGCGCCGGTACTTGGTCGCAGCCGGGACCACCAGGGTGGTGGCGGCCAGCTCGCCGAGGGGGGAATCGGGTGCGGTGGTGACTGCGTGCACGCGGGCGCCCGCCGCAAGCGCCTGCTCGGCGACGCGGACCGTCCCCGCCGTGGTGCCGGAGCCGGAGACCGCCACCACGGTGGCGCCGGCGCCGACCGCGGGGGTCGTGGTCTCACCGACTACGTGCACGGGCAGGCCGAGGTGCATCAGCCGCATGGCGAAGGCCTTGGCCATGAACCCCGAACGTCCCTCCCCGGTCACGAAGATGCGCCCGGCGTCGAGGAGTACCTTGGCCAGTGACTCCAGGGCGCTGTCGTCGAGGGCCGCGAGGACCTTTTCGATCTCGGTGAGGATCTGCGTCTTCAGGGCGTGGGTGGTGGCGTGGTCGGTCATGGTGGTGTGTCTTCCGTTCTTGTGTCGTGCTGGGTGGTGCGTGTGCTGGTGTCGTACGCGTGCTCGGTCGTACCCGTGCGGGTGTCGTACGCGGCGGGTGCGTCAGTCGCGGCCCGCCGCCCGCGCCAGGTGCAGGGCTGCGGCGGCGGGGTCGGCGGCGCCGGTCACGGCCGACCCGACGATCACCCGTAGGTCGCCCGCACCGGCGAGGCCGGGCAGGTCCTCGGCGGTCAGCCCCCCGGCTACCGCGAGCCGTCGGCCCGCGCTCCACGTGCCGAGCAGGGCGGCGGGGTCGGTGCCACCGTGCTGGGCGTCCTTGCCGATGTGCGCGGCGAGGACCACGGACGCCGGCAGCCGCGCCGCGAGTTCCGCACGCCGTGGCCCGGTGGTCTCCATCAGGTCGACCACGACCTCCTTGCCGTGTTCGGCGGCGAACTGCACCGCCTTGTCGAGGGTCGCGTCGGCGGCGATGCCCAGGACGGTCGCCGAGGAGGCGCCCGCCTCGTAGGCGAGGCCGAACTCGAAGACCGCGTCGTCGGCGGTCTTGAGGTCGGCGAGGACGGGCACGCCGGGGGCCGAGGCCACGACCTGCCGTACGGACTCCATGCCGAACTGCTTGATCAGGGAGGTGCCGACCTCGATCCAGTCGGTGTGCGGGGCGACGGCCGTGGCGATCCGTACCGCGCGCTCCAGCGGTATGCGGTCAAGGGCGATCTGCAGTTGCAGGGTCATGCGAGGGTGCTCCTTACAAGAGGCCACTGGGGCGTCAGGGCAAGAGGTGCGTCGGTGGATTCAGGCGGCGGCGTGGGCCGCGAGGAACTCCTCCAGTTCCGCGCGGGTGGGCAGCCCGTCGCTGTCGCCACGCCGCGTGGTGGCGAGGGCGCCGACAGCCGCGGCCCGGCGCACCGCCTTCGGTGCGTCGAGCCCGTCGAGATGGGCGCTGATGAGCCCGGCGGCGAAGCCGTCGCCGGCGCCGACGGAGTCGACGGACCGTACGGTGAAGAGGGGCTGGACCCAGCAGCCGTCGTCCTGGAACAGCCGGGCCGCGCCGTTCCCGCCGTCCTTGACGACGACGCGGCGGGCTCCGGCCGCCAGATAGTGGCGTGCGATGCCCTCGGTGTCGTCCCGGCCAGTGAGCAGCCTGCCCTCGCCGAGCCCGGGCAGCACCCAGTCCGCCCGGGCCGCGAGGTCGCCGACGACCCGCACCATCTCGTCGTGGTCCGGCCACAGCGCGGGGCGCAGGTTGGGATCGAAGGAGATCGTGAGGCCCGCGGCACGGGCGGTCTCCATCGCCTCGTACGTGAACTCCCGCGCCGTCGGCGACAGGGCCGGCGGTATGCCGGTGACGTGCAGATGCCGGGCGCCGGTCAGCCGGGCGGTGACGGCGGGGGAGGACGTCGGGCGGCTGCCGGCGGAGTGGCGGCGGAAGTAGACCACCTCGGGGTCGCCCACGTCGGCGCGGCCTTTGAGCTGGAAACCGGTCGGGGCGTGAGCGTCGACGTCGATCGCGCCGGTGTCGATTCCCTCGGCGCGCAGTGCGGAGACGACGTGGGCGCCCAGCGGATCGTCGCCCACCCGGCCCGCCCAGGCCGTGGCGTGGCCGAGGCGGCTCAGCCCGATCGCGACGTTGACCTCCGCTCCGGCGAGCGCACGGGTGTAGCGGTCGACTTGGGAGAGGGGGCCGTTGTCCTCCGCGCGGAACATCACCATCGCCTCTCCGAAGGTGACCGCGTCCAGGCGGGGCGGCAGGTGGGCGGGGGGCATCAGGGACACGGGGTCTCTCCTGGGTGGGGCGGGTGGTTGCTGTGGATCACCGGGTTGGCGAGGGAACCGATCTCCGTGACCGTCGCCTCGACCCGTCCGCCCGGACGCAGCGGTCCATACTCACCCGGGGCGCCGGTCAGGACGACGTCTCCCGCGCCGAGCGGCAGATGGGCGGCGAGGTGGCAGAGGATCTCGGTGACACCGCGGGCCAGGTGCGCTGTGGAGGCGGGGCGCAGAGGTCGGCCGTCGATGCTCAGGCCCACCTGGACGTCGTCCGGGTCGAGATCGGTCTCCACCCAGGGTCCGAGGGGCGTGAAGCCGTACTGACCCTTTGCGGTGGTCCACAGCGGATCGGTGCGTTGCAGATCGCGGGCGGTGACGTCGTTGGCGACGGTGTAGCCGAGGACGGCTTCGTGCACGGTCTCTGCGGTGTGCCCGGCGAGTGGCGCGCGCAGGACGACGGCCAACTCGGCCTCGGCGTCGACGTGTTCGGACGTGATCGGCAGAGGGATCGGCTCGCCCGGCCCGACGACCGAACGGGCCGGCTTCAGGAAGGCCTGAGGCGGCAGCCGCCGGTCGTCGGGGCCGGTGTTGTGTGCCATGCCGACGACAGTCCTGGGGACGACCGGGGCGAGCAGCCCTATGTCGGCCAGGGCGATGCGGCGTCCCAGGGGGACGGGGTGCGTGGTGGCGAAGGGGTCGGCGATCAGTTCGGCGTACGTGCTGTCGAGCACGGCGTAGTCCACCCCGTCGGTATGGGCGACACGAGCGATGCGCATGGAGTTGCTCAGGCCCTTCCCGGTTCCGGCAGGGCGTCCGTCTCGGCTTTCGCCCGAGCGGGACGAACGGCGAGGGTCAGTGCGGCGGCGCCCGCCAGGCATGCGGCCATGATCAGGAACGAGGCTGCCGTCGAGCCGGTGACGTCGTTGAGCATGCCGATCAGGTAGCTGCCCGCGAAGCCGCCCAGCGCGCCGAAGGAGTTGATGAGCGCGATCGCCGCGCCGCTGACGTTGCTGGGCAGGAACTCCGGGATCGACGCGAAGAACGGGCCGTACGGTGCGTACATGGCGGCGCCCGCGACGCAGAGCAGCGGGAACGAGAGCCAGAAGTCGTCGCCCAGCAGGTAGGAGCCGTAGAAGGCGAGAGCGCCGATCAGCAGCCACGGCCACACGAACAGGGCGCGGCGCCCGGCGCGGTCGGAGGCACGGCTGTTGAGAAGCATCGCGACGCAGGCGAAGAGGTAGGGCGCGGCGGAGATGAGACCGGTGGTTCCGATGCCCTCGTCGCTGCCCTTGGCGACGATCGACGGCAGCCAGAAGACGAAGCCGTACACGCCGAGGCTCCACAGCAGGTACTGCGCCGACAGCAGGATGACGTTGGCCGAGCGCAGCGCCTTGCCGTAGCCGGTGACGGGGCGCAGGCCGCGCTGCTCCGCCTCGAGCGCGTCCTCCAGGTCTGCTCGCTCGGTCTCGGTGAGCCAGGCGGCGTCGGCCGGCCGGTCGTCGACGAAGCGGTGGAAGACCCAGGCCCACACGATGGCGGGGAGACCCTGGGCGATGAACATGCCGCGCCAGCCGACCCACTCGACGAGGTAGCCGGACACGACGGTGAGCCACAGGACGGTGGCCGGATTGCCGAGGATCAGCCAGGTGTTGGCCCGGCCGCGTTCCCGTGCGGTGAACCAGTGCGTGATGTATATGACCATCGCCGGCAGGACCGCGGCCTCTGAGACGCCGAGGACGAACCGCACCGCCATCAGCACGTGCACGTTCGGGATCAGGCCCTGGGCGGTGGCCAGCACACCCCATACGACCAGACAGCGCACGATGAGCCGCTTGACGCTGCGCCGCTGGGCGTAGAGGGCTCCGGGGATCTGGAAGAGGAAGTAGCCCAGGAAGAACAGCGAACCGAGCAGGGCCGAGACCGAGCCGGTGATGTGCAGGTCGTCGGCCATGCCGCCGGCGGTGGCGACGGAGAAGTTGGAGCGTTCCAGGTACGCGAAGCTGTAGGTGACGAAGACGATCGGCATCAGCCGCGTCCAGCGTCGGGGACTGAGCGCGTCGGCGGGCGGTGTTGAAGCGGTCGGGGTCGGGACCGCGGTGGATCGGGGCGACATCGGGGCCTCTTTCTTCCGGGGCGTCATTGCCGTCGGTGGGTGCCACATGGGGAGCGCAGGGTTTGCCGCGATGTGGCAAGTGATGCCGTAATTCGGGAAGAGTCTGAAGTCGCGCTGACGGCTGTGTCAATGATCGATTTCAAAATGCGGCAACTCTTGCCGCGATGCGGAAAAAGTTGTGAGAAGGTGGTCCCATGTCAGCCTCAACTCCGGCCTCCGACATGGTCGGCAAGGCCCTCGCCGTCCTGACACTGCTCGGCGAGCACCCCTCGGGTGTCACCCTGTCCGAGCTGGCCCGCGTCTCGGGCTACCCCACCAGCACCTGCTACCGGCTGCTGAAGTCGCTGGGCCGCGACCACTTCGTCGAGTTCGACGTACGTACGAAGCACTACACGCTCGGACTGCGGGTGTACCAGCTCGGGCAGCGGGTCTCCCAGGCCCACGGATTCACCGGCGTGGCCCTGCCCGTGATGCGCCGGCTCGCCGAACTGTCCCGCGAGGCCGTGCTGATGTCGGTGCTCGACGGGGACAAGCAGCTCTACATCCACTACGTGCAGGGGCCGCAGCAGGTCAGCGTCCGCGGCGAGCCCGGCAAGCACGGGCCGGTCCACTGCACGGCGATGGGGAAGGCGCTGATCGCCTTCGCCCCGCGCGAGGTGCGCGAGGAACTCCTGGAGACCCTGGTACTGGAGCCGCTCGGTCCCCACACCATCACCGACCGAGCGCGTTTCCGGGCCGAGATCGAGAAGGTCCGAGCCGACCGCTACGCCGTGGCCGACGAGGAGCACGAACCCGGCATCCGCGCGCTCGGTGTGCCCGTCCTGGGCCCCGACGGCACGGCCCGCGCCGCCCTCTCCATCGCGGCCCCCGCCTACCGCACCCCGCTGCCCGACCTCGTCCGTCTCCACCCCGCCCTCACGAGCGCGGCGCAGGAACTGTCGTACGCGCTGCCCACCGGTACATACTGACGCGCCGTCACGAGCCCACGGTGTGACGGGAGCCGCCTGGTCGTGGGACCCCGCGGTGGCACCGGTGGTGCGGCTCGCCGGATTCGGGCCGCCGGTGTGTCAGAGGCTGCTCCGGCGGGGGAGCGGAATGGGTCACCGATGGTCCCGGCCGGATGGATCCCGCCCGCGTCGGCTGCCTCGCCGGGTCGCAGTCCGTACCACCAGCCACGGGGCGCTCGGGCCGACGGCCCCCGGGGGCTGCCGGGACGGTCCGCGAGACCGGCCACGCCCGGCGCCGCGGTGGCCTCCTGCAGGAGGCCACCGCTTGTCCGGCGACCAGTCGCCTCGTCGGTCTCGGCGGCCTGCGCCGAATACGATGAACCGGGTCGCGGGCTGCGACTCACCATCTGATCTCCTGCCATGGTCAAGAGCCAGGTCGGAGAGTCAGTCCTCGGCTCCGGCGGGCCGCCGACGGGGCTGCATGGGGCACGCAACCGTTGAACCTCGCTCAGGTACTGTCGGCATACCGTCGTGTGCGAGTACCGCACGACGGTGAACAGCAGGTCAGCAGGCGAAGTGGCCAGGAGGGCGGCAGTGATGAACGAGGAGGACCCCCAGGGGCAGCCCCCGCTCCTCGTGCTCGGCAAGATCCGCGCCATTCTGGAGTGCTTCGCCCCGGAAGGGCCGGAATTGACGCTGCCTGAGATCAGGCAGGCGACCGGGCTGCCGTCCAGTACCTGCCAGCGCCTGGTGCAGAACCTCGTGCGCGAGGGTTTCCTCGACCGGACCGGGGACGCCTATCGCGTCGGGCTCGCTCTGGTACGCATGGCCGCACCCGGGTTGTACGGCTTCGATCCGGTCCGGCGGATCCAGCCCTTCCTGGACGAACTACGAGACAGCACGGGAGAGACGGCCTGCCTGTACGTGCGGGACGGCCTGTACCGCAGTGTCGTGGGGCTCGCCGAGACCCGGCATGCCGTCAAGCGCGTCGTCGCCCTCGGCATGGTGGCTCCCCTGCACGAGGGCTCGGCGGGCAGGGTGTTCCTCGCCCACGACGAGGACGCCTGGCGCGACGTCCTGAAGCAGGGCCCTGGTCCGGTCACCGGGCACACCATTCCCGACGCAGAGCAGTTCGCCGAGCAGCGGGCCGCCGTCCGCCGTCGCGGTCACGCCGTCTCCTTCGAAGGAGGCGACATCGGGTCGGTCTCCGTGAGCGCGCCCGTTTTCGGTGTGCATGGACGACTCGTGGCCGTACTGGGCATCGTGGCACCCGTGCAGCGGCTGACATCCACGGACGTGCCGAGGACGGCCGCCCTCGTCGTGGCCGCCGCCGGCGTCGCGTCGCGCGCGATCGGCTGCCCTCCCGCTCTGCTCCCCGGACTACCCGCCGGGGCAGAGAGGGAAGAGGCGGAGGCCGCCCAGAGCCGGGTCGAGAAGGACGTCAGCACGGCCCGTGACAGCAGGCAGCCCAGCGAACAGATCTGCGCCATGGGGGACGCGCCGTCCGGCGCGACCTGGGGGAGGGTCAGCCATGCTCTTTTCCGTGCCGGCCGGTTGCACCGCGTGCACGCAGGCACCCTGCTGCGCCGGGTGGGGCTCTACCCGGGCCAGGAGATCCTGCTCATGCTGCTGTGGGACGAGGACCATCGCGCACAGGCGGACCTCATCCGCGCTCTCGCCCTGGACGCTTCCACGGTGACCAAGATGCTCCAGCGCCTGGAGCAGGCCGGTTTCATCACCCGTTCCCCCTCGCCGACCGACCGGCGCGCGTCGATCGTCTCCCTCACGGACGCCGGGCAGGCCCTGCGGGACCAGGTTGCGGACCTCTGGCATGAGCTCGAACAGGATGCCACCACGCTGCTGAGTGAGGAGGAGACGACGGCGGTGACCGGCATGCTCAACCAGATCGAGGAGGGACTGCAGCAGCGGCTGTCCGGCGACCGCGACACGGATGGGCCGCCCGCGAGGACGGCGGACTCCAGCGGCCGTCGCCACGCGTCCTCGTGATGACGGGGCAGTGAGCCGTGGAGACGGGCGCCCGACCGAGCCGCCCCGGCCGGTGACCTCGGGGGTTCGCCAGGCAGAGGGCCCGCCCAGGGTGGGGCAGTCGATGGAGCCGCCGTCACCGCCCCCGTACAGGTCCTCGGGGTTCGGGGCGTTGAGCCGTGCGTTGGCGCGGAAGAGGGCGACCAGGTCGGGGTTGGCGAGGAATCCCCGGCCGAAGGCGATCAGGTCCGCACCGTGGCGCAGCCACCGTTCCGCGTTCTTCCGGCCGCCGTCCTCGGGTGTCTGCGGAAAGGAGTTGAGCGGTTCGACCACGGGGATGCCCGGCCAGGTGGCACGGATCTTGTCGTTGAGGTCCTCGTCCTCCGCGGCCACCAGGTGCAGGTGCGCGAGGCCCAGCGGCGCCAGTGCGCCCAGCAGTGTGTGTACAGCGCGATGCTGTCGCCCCCGGCGATGTCGTTGAGCGCCTCGGCGGGCGAGATCCGCAGGCCGACCCGGTCGGCTCCGATCGCGGCGGCCAGGGCCTCGATCACCTCGACGGCGAAGCGGACGCGGTTCTGAAGGGAGCCGCTGCAGACGTCGGTGCGCAGGTCGGTGTTGGCCGCGAGGAAGGTGGAGCAGGTATCCCATGGCGCTGTGCAGCTCGACGCCGTCGAAATCCGCCTCGATCGCACGCTCAGCGGCGCGCGTGAACTCAACCACGATGCCCTCGACCTCGGCGGTGGTCAGGGCGCGCGGCGCGACGTAGTCCTTGGGACCCTCCAGCGTGAAGATCTGCCCGTCGGCGCGGACGGCGGACGGAGCGACCGGAGTGAGACCGTGGACGCTGGGGTGGCCCACTCGCCCCGAGTGCTGGAGCTGGAGGAACATGCGCCCGCCGACGGCGTGCACGGCGTCCGCCACCGCGCGCCGCCCGGCCGCCTGCTCGCCGGTGTGGATACCGGGGGTCATGGGGTAGCCCTGTCCGTGGAACGACGGCTGGGTGCCCTCAGTCAGGATCAGGCCCGCCAAGGCCTGGGCGTGGCCATGCTCGACGTCGGTACGCCGTTCCGGTCGGCACGACTGCGGGTCGTGGGCGCATCGCTATGCGGTTGGACAGTTGGAGACTGCCGAAACGAATGGGTGAAAAGGGGCATAAGGAACTTCTCCTTCGTGCCGGGCGGGCGGAAGTGCACCGCCGCCCGAGTGTGCGGCGGTGTGGCTGCCGAGAAAGCCGACAGGCATATAGTTGGTCGCCCAAGTGTGAGCGCGATTGGAACACGTGACGGGGTCCCGCCGTGCCGCGCGCCTTCAGAGGGTTCACGGCGGCGCCGACTGCAGCAACCCCAGGATATAGTCTGCGACGCAGAATATTTGCCGAGCAGATAGTTGGCCGGCCATCCACAGGTCGCCGCAGGTCTCCC
Source organism: Streptomyces viridiviolaceus (assembly GCF_014650995.1). Classification (GTDB taxonomy): domain Bacteria; phylum Actinomycetota; class Actinomycetes; order Streptomycetales; family Streptomycetaceae; genus Streptomyces; species Streptomyces viridiviolaceus. Next base: position 10,727 of record NZ_BMWA01000033.1, on the reverse strand, counting down.
GGCCCGTCCCTAACACGGAGAATCCATGTCTATTGCCTATGTCGCCCTCGCCGTTCTGCTGTCGCTGATTTTGGTCGTCTCAGGCCGGGGCAAACTCGTCAAGGACCCGAAGGTCATGGCGATCCTGGAAGCTGTGGGAGTGGCGTCCGGACTTGTGCCGGTGCTGGCCGTACTGGAGTTCGCCGGCGCGGTCGGTCTGCTCGTCGGGATCGGCTACCGGCCGCTCGGTGTCGCGGCCGCCGTGGGCGTGGTGCTCTACTTCCTGGGCGCTGTGATCGCCCACCTTCGGGTCAAGGACGTCAAGGGGGTGCCCGGCTCCGGCGTCCTGCTCGTGGTCTCGGCGGTCGAGCTGGCGCTGGCCGTCGCCACCATCTGACGAGCGGAGCGCCCGGCGTCAGATGCTGCCGTGGAAGCTGGAACGGGCCACCAATATGGTGGCCCGTTCCGCTGCCGCCTGCCGCGAGGGCTGTGTCAGATGTGGTCCATCGCTTCGCAGGGGTTGACCCCCGGATGCGCGCGGTGGATCTGTGTGGACAGGCGCCCGGCCAGGGCCGACAGGGCCGCGCCATCCTGGGGAGACAGCCCCGACAGCAGATCGGCCTCCGCCGCGGCCACCCGCTCCTCGTATCTGGCCAGCGCCTCGGTGCCCGGACCCGTGGCCACGATCTTGCGCGCCCGGCGGTCCACCGGGTCGGGGACGCGCTCGACCAGTCCGGCGTCGACGAGCGTGTCGATCAAATAGGTCAGAACCGTACGGTCGATCGCCAGGTGAGTGCCGATCGCCTGCTGGTTGGGCGGATCCCGGTGAATGACGGTCGACAGGATCTGGTAACCGCGTACCCCGGCCGGCATCCCGTCCATCGCGCTCTCGAACCTGGCCTGGAACCCGCGGAGAATGATCGCCAGATGCCGGATGAGATCCCCGGGAGCGGCAGCGGCGCCCTTCTCGGGGGGTGTAAGCGCGTTCGTGACCATGAGCTCACTTTACTGTGCACGTGACGACTTCCTCGTGGTCTCACCATGGAGATGCACTCCGACAACGCCGGTCGAGCGGCGACGGGAGTTCGGTCCCCTGGCCGTTCGGGCGGCCGGAGCGTCGGCCGGTGTTTCCGGACCGTTCCCAGGGGCGTGTATCGCATGAGCTGCACAGTCACTCGTTGATGGCCGCGACAAGAACGGTCGCCTCGTAGCGGACCGCGAGCTGGTCGTACCTCGTGGCCACAGCGCAGTGCCTTCGGGGCGATCGATACCGCGTCCTCCGGACCGAACGCTGGCGGGCACCCCCTTTCTCATGGTCGCGAGTTCTCATGGTCGCGAGCCTGGCCCGCCATGTCGGGGGTGGCGCAGCCAAGCCCACCTCCGCGTGGGCAGGCCGTGTTCCAACCGCCACGCTGCCCGGCGGCTGCTTCTGTCATCCCCCTGTTTCTCGCTTCTGCGGCGTGCTGGTGGGCCCGGCAGACGGTGGAGTCGACCTTGATCTCCCAGGTGATCAGGTTCATGGCGTCCGCCCGGAACTGGAGAGCTGTGAAGATCCGGTGCCAGGTGCCCCGCGCTGCCATCGGCGGAACAGGTCGTAGACCGGCCTCATGCTCCTCTACTCGCCTGGCGTGCCCGCCAGGCGGTGCCTGTGCGCAGCCGAGCAACGGGCGGTACTGCACCCCCGGTTGCCGCAAGGCAAGAAAGCTCGTTCCGATCTCCACGCGACATGAAACCAAGAGCATCGCGTGGTCGGGTTCCGCTCTCGGTTCCCAACCTCAGCCGAGGAGGTCCCAGCACCCGCTCTGCTGCGGCCGGTCATGGTCGGGCAGGTCATGATCGGTGTAGGAGTGGTTGGCGCCTGGATACCGGAAGACCTCCAGGTCGGCGCTGCTCTGCTGCGCCGCTCGGCAGAGTGCGGCAACGCGCTCGGGCGGCGCGAAGTCGTCCGGATCAGCGGCGTGCAACTGCACCCTGAGACCCGGACGAACGTATGGGGGCAGGTCGGCAAGAGCATGCAGAAGAGTTGACCACCGTTGCCCAGCCGACTCCGTCGACCAGCTGGAATCTTTCATCGAGGGTGGTTGCGGCCTCGCCGCCGAAGAGGTCGGGCGTCATGACCTCGGGCCCGGCACGACGCAGGCGCTCAGCCGCGCGGAATTCGGCTGGGCGCAGGCCGAGAACCGAGTGGAACAACGCGATGTGAGCCATGACTGCATCCCGCCGCAGCGACTCCATCCTTCCGTGACTGCCCACCCCACGGTGGTGACGACCAGCACATTCGACATACGTCCTCACAGGTGTGCTGTCCGGTCCGCGGGCGCCGTCCTTGGTACGGTCGACGCTCGGACCACGAAGGTCGGCATCGGCGGTGACCACGCGGGTGGGCGTACTCGGTGACGCCGGCGCACTTGGCCTCCGGCAGTTGTGCGACCGGTGTGGAGAACACGGTGGCCGACCCCCCCGGCGCCGGTACGCCGACCGCAGCTCATCGGGGCCGGCGTCTTCACGGCAGAGTGGTGAGCCGTGTACGGCACAGGGGCCTCCGCTACCGCGCGGAGGCCCCTGGCATGTGTCACAGCGTGGGGTAGTCGGTGTATCCCTCGGCGCCGCCGCCGTAGAACGTCGACTGATCGGGCGCGTTGAAGGGGCCGCCCGCCCGCAGCCGGGCCGGGAGGTCGGGGTTGGCGAGGAACAGCTGCCCGTAGGCGATCACGTCGGTCGTACCGTCCTCGACGAGCGCCAGCGACTCCGGGCCGGTCGGGCCCTCGGTCGCCGGGCTCAGTATGAACACCCCGCTGAACCGCTTGCGCAGCACTGTGGTCACCTCCCGGGCCTCCGGGGTGACCTCCACCACGTGCAGATAGGCCAGACCAAGCGGGTCCAGCGCGTCGACGAGCGCGGTGTACGTGGGCTCCGGCTCCGGCTCCTCGATGCTGTTGAACGGGTTGCCCGGCGACAGCCGCAGGGCGGTGCGCTCGGGACCGACGGCCTCAGCGACGGCCTTGACGGCCTCCATGGCGAACCGGATCCGGCCCGCCACCGAACCGCCCCACCCGTCGCTGCGCTGGTTGCTGTTGGGAGCAAGGAACTGGTGGATCAGGTAGCCGTTGGCGCCGTGGAGTTCGACACCGTCGAAGCCGGCCTCGACGGCGTTGCGAGCGGCGGCGGCGAAGTCCGCAATGGTGGCCTGGATCTCCTCGTCGGTGAGCTCGCGGGGAGTGACGAAGTCCTTGGGGCCTTCGTGGGTGTAGACCTGGCCGATGGCGGCCACCGCGGAGGGTGCCACGTTGACCAGTCCGTCGGGCAGAAGGTCGGGGTGACCGATGCGGCCGGTGTGCATCAGCTGGGCGAAGATCCGTCCCCCGGCCGCATGCACGGCGTCAGTGACGGCGCGCCAGGCTGCGATGTGCTCGGCCGTGTGCAGCCCCGGAGTATTGGGGTAGCCCTGACCGACCACTGAGGGCTGGATGCCCTCGGTGACGATCAGACCGGCGGAGGCACGCTGCGTGTAGTACTCGGCGGTGAGGGCGGTGGGCAGCGCGTCGGCGGTGGCGCGGCTGCGGGTCATGGGGGCCATCGCGATGCGGTTGGCAAGGCGGAGGCCGGAGAGGTCTATCGGGTCGAAAGCGGTGGTCACGGGGTCTCCATCAGTCCTATTCGTTGGTCGACCAATTATTTCGAGGGCCCGGTTCGGAGCCTACATCAATCGTTGGTCGGCCAAGTATCTTGCCGGTTCGATCCGTCCGCTCGGCCCGAGTAGTCGGGTGGTTGAGAACATTCAGGACCATCCGCTGCACGAGACACGCCTGGCAGGTGCGGCTCGTCCTGATCGTGGGTGGCAGTCCGCGTAGAAGACCGTTCGTCGGAAGCCGCTCTCCTTAGAGCTCATGACGCGTTCACGATCCGGTCTTCTGAGGCGTGTCCAGCAGATGAGGCTGCAAGCCAAAGAGGCGAAGGCGTCGTGAGGTTCGATACGTCGTTCCCAGCGGACGGCGAGGCGTTTGAACTGGTGGAGCAGGGTGAAGTTTCGCTCGACGACGCGGCGGGGGCTACCGGGCCTCGGGGTGCCGTGGCCTGGACGGATCGCCCCGGAAATGCCGCGCAGGGCAGCCGGCGGCCCAAGCCCGGGAGTTCGTGCCGGCAGGCGTTCCCTGGGCGCACTTGGACATCGCCGGACTGGCCTTCGACGAGAGCCGGTCACACGGCTACACGCCCAGCGGGCGGTAGCTGGCTGCGCAGCGCGCACCCTGATCCGACTGGCCGAAGACGCGGCAACCGGCGGCGACCAGGGATGCAGCATCCCGGCCACCGCCAGGCCCTGCCGAGCGGAGGCCCTGTGAGAGCTCTCTACCAGGTACGTGTTCACAAACACCCCCTTCACCGGCAACCCGGCCGGTGTGGTGCTGGTGGCCGACGGCCTGACGAACGTGCGCATGCTGGTCATCGCCAGGGAACTGAACAACTCCGAGACGGCCTTCGTGCTGCCCGCCGACGGCACCGACCACGACGTGCGGGTACGGTTCTTCACGCCGACGACAGAGGTTCGCACCTGCGGACACGCCACTGTGGCCACCCACTTCGCCAGAGCCGTCGAGTACGGGCTGCCCTCCGGTCGCTGGTGCAGAAGACCGGCACCGGACTGCTGCAGCGCGTGCGGATCCACCGCGACGGCGACCGAGTGCGGTGGCATGCACCAGGGGGCAGCCGTCTTCGGACCTGAACTGGACGACCCGCAGGCCGACCGGCTGCTGCGCGCCCTGGGCGCCGCGCCCAGGGACCTCGCGGGCAGCAGTCCCGTCCAGATCGTGTCCACAGGGCACGCCAAAGTACTGGTTGAACTGCGCGACCATGCCGCCGTGGACGCACTGCGGCCGGACCCGGCCGCGTTGACGGCACTCAGCCGCGGCCTCGCCACCAGCGGATTCTTCGTCTTCACCAGGGCCACCGGCGAGGAACACCTGCTGACCTGGTCCCGGATGTTCGCCCCAGCGATCGGAGTCTTCGAGGACCCCGCCACGGGCAACGGCCGCAGCCCCCTCGGAGCGTATCTGCTACGACACGGCATCGTTCCCGCTCCCAGCGGCCGCCCGTCCTTCACCCGTCGGCAGGGACCGGTCCTGGGACGCCCGGAGACGTCCAAGTCCACGTGGAGACAGGAACCGACGGCGAAATCCTCGTCTCTACCGCCGGTACAGCCGTGACGGCATACCGGACGGAACTGCTCGTCTGAGGCAACATCAGACACCAACCAACTGCTCCGGATGAAGAGGTCATCGCGCAGGGGTCGGTCACTACGCTTCCGCCGTCGGGACTTGCGCATGTGGGACGGCTTCCCATCGCAAAGGAATTGTCCTCCCTATCCAAGGCCGGTAAGGCGGACCACCTGCTCTGAGGCATACGCAGAAGGGTCGGGTGCACCTCGGTGGGAGGTGTGACCCGGCCGTTGGGCTGTCAGCCGATCCTGGGGGGCAGGCGGGGTGTGGAGGGACGACGCCCCTCGACGTAATTCTTCGTGCCCCGCAGCGAGCACAGCGCGATCGCGGTCACCGAGAGGATCAACGCGGTGATGAACCCGATGAGTTGGGTCTTCGCCGATTCGTTGTCGAAGTCGGCCTGGGCGACCATGGCGCCTATCGCCACACCGGACAGACCGGCGATGATGCCGAGCTGCATGGTCAGTCGCTCAGCCCCGGCCCAGTCGGCTTTCAGGAGCAGAAACGCGTTCCGGGCTATGGACAGGCCGAAGAGCAAGAGCACCAGGCCGATGATCGGGCCGAAGCCGGACTCGAAGGTCTTGATCCCTGTGTACGCCGCGTAGCAGGCCATGGTCAGACCGAGCAGCATCGCGAAGACCCCCGCGGCCGTAGCGACGCCAGGCCGCCGCGCGGAGGCCGGTGCCGGGGTGGGGCGGCGGTCGTAGGGGTTGCGGGGTGGGTTGGTCACGGTGCGCTCTCGCTCTCGTCGACTCTGGTTGCCGCGCGGGAAGAATAATTCTTCTTGCGGACTTTCTTCGCCCTCTTTGGCGCAACGGGCTGGGCCCGCACCGCCGCCCACTCCGCGTCCGTCATGTCCGAGGGGGCACCGGCGTACCCGATCCGGACGATCAGCGTTCCCGTACGCATGCGCGAGACAATCGCACGACACGAGAGCTGAGTTGCACCCGGTGGGCGTGTGCGTGCACAACAAGGACAGCAGGGCCTCCCGGTGTTGTCCGGCTTGATGCGCATCTCCGAGCTATCGAGAGGCCATGCGTTCATGCCCGCACCGCCGAAAAGACCTCAGGGGGGTGGCCGGCGTCGGTACGGTGACCGGGAGGTGCTGGCCGCGATTGTGTTCGTAGCCACGTCGGGTCGTACCCGGCAGCAGGTGCCGTCGGCGTCGTTCGGGCCGTCGGGGGCGACGGCCCACCGCCGTTCGGCCCGGCCGTCGGGATTGCCCGCCAGGCCCTTGACCGGGTGCCGCTTCGACGGAGGATGGCGGGAGAGAGCGGGTCTACGTGGTGAAGTGTGGGCCTCTGATAACTCCGACAGCAGGGAGCGTTTCTCCCGATGACCACACAGCCCGCACGCCCTGAGCGCAGCGGTCCCGAGACCGCCTCGGTCATGGACGTCTCGCCGTTCAAGCCTTCTCTCGTCAAAGCCGTGCTGACGGAGATCATCGACGGCGCGAGGAGAGCGGCGGCGGAGGAGACCCGGAAGAAGCTGATTCCCGGGGACCTTCTCTCGGCGATCGACCGGAACGTCGAACTCGAGGTGGGGAACAAGTGGTACGACCACAGCCCGACGTTTCAAGGCCTGGCCGGTGTCATGTACGACGCCGAGGGTGTCATCGTGCCTTCTCGTAAGCGCAGCAGGTCGCGCAAACCGAGTGCTGTGGTCGGCGCCCACAGGTTCGAGGCTGGGGTCAAGAAGCTGCTGCGGAGCCAGGGGGCGACGGCCGTCCCAGCGATGGTCCGCGACCTGGACGGAATCGCAAGCGTCTTCCTGACGGACCTCGCCCGGGACGCGGCCAGGGTCGTCCGCGAGGGCGGAGTCAAACGTTTCGGTACGGTCACCCCAGTGATGTCGGGCGAACCGGCCCCACCCCCATTCCTGAAGGATTCCCTCCGGGCCCTGTCCACCCGCAGGGGGGACGGGCGGACCATCGACAGGGATGACATCCTTGCCGCCACCACGATTCAGTTGTTCGGCGGCAACCTCAGGCAGCGAGCCCTCACCGAAGCACGCGAGGCGACGCAGAACACTTCGGCCGGCTGAGCGGGTGCGACCGACATCGCCGCCTGCACCCTCATCTACTACCGGAGACTCGCCAAATCAGGGAACCTAACGGTCTCCTTGCCCTCCCGCTGTCGCCTCAGATGGAACATGAGACAGCCAGAGATCCTTGTCCCAACGCAGCTGCTCCCAGTCGACCCCGGGGTGCGCGGCGGTCACCGCGTCGACGGACGTCGTGGTGTAGAGCGGTACGTCGACGGCCCGGCCCGCCAGGTGCCGAAGCGGACCTCGATCGCCTGCGGGGTGCGGACCCGTCCGAGCCGCGCCATGTGAAGTCGGCATGGCACGCTCGGAGCCGTGCGACACCCTGCTCGGGCCCGAGCAGGGTGTCGGCAGCGCGTCGAGGCCCGGGGCCATCCCCGCGTGCGCGGGGAGCAGCATGAGGTGCAACGTGGGCCATTCCTGCGTACGCGGGGAGCAGACCGTTCCGGCGCTGGACCTCTACCGGGAGTCGCTGCTCCCCGCGCCCGCGGGGGCCCACCGCCCCGCACAGTCCATGGAACTCGAAGGGCTGCTCCCCGTGCCCGCGGGGATGGTGGCATTGAGGTACGGCGATCCGTAGATGTCCCGCTCCATCGCCCGCGTTGCCCCGGCCGACGGCCGCATACAGCCTTCTCGCCGCCGAGCGGCTCACCGGACGGAGAAGGCGCTCGTCGACGGCTGCGTGTTGAGCGACTACTTCCCGACCTGATCGAGGGAGTCCTGACCGACGGTGTCCTGACCAGCGCTGTGCGGTTCGGCGAAGCGGGTGAAGCGGGCCGGCGGATGGTCGATGGGCAGGTCGGGGCGCCAGGCGGTGAGGATCTGGGCGCTGCACTCGAACAGCCCCGACGGCAGCGCGTCCAGCGGCCACCATCCCCAGTCGCCGACCCGCTCGCCCGGCTGGTCGGCGGGCTCGCCGCGCCACCGCGTGACGAGCGCGCCGAACGTGATCCGGACGACGTCGCCGACCTGGTCCATGAGCATGCCCAGCAGGCGCACGTCGGCCGGGGCCGCATGCAGGCCGGTCTCCTCCGCCAGTTCGCGCACGACCGTCTCCTCCAGCGACTCGCCCGGCTCCACCGTGCCGCCGGGCAACTCGACGGTCCCCCGCCGGTGGCGGCCGAGCAGCAGACCGCGCGGTCCCACCAGCACCGCACCGACCCCGGCCGCCGCATGTGCGACGGGCGGCTGGGCCGTACGGGGACGCGAGGTGATCCGGGTCGGCCTGCGGACCTGGAAGAGCCGGTAGGAGGCCTGATTGCCCTCCTCGGGTGCGTCCAGCACGGTGATCTCCTCGACGCGCAGCCCGTGCTGCGCGAGCAGGTCCGTCCACAGCTTTGTGGTGAGCACCCACATGCGCCCGGTCAGTTCGCCGCCGCCGGCCAGGTGCAGGATCTCCGGGCGCGACTCCACCTCCGAAGAAGGGCCGTTACCGGACGAATTGGTGTGCAGCACGGTGAAGCACAGCCGTCCGCCGGGTCTGAGGGCCGCCGCCAGGGCGGGCAGCAGCCGGTACGGGTCGACGAAGTGGACGGCGGACAAGGAGTAGATCACGTCGTACGGCGCCGAAGTACGCAGGTGCCCGACGGCGTCGGCGTGGATCAACCGCAGGCCCGACAGGTCGCCGTAGCGGGCCCGTGCGCGCTCGATCTGAGTCGGTGAAAGGTCGACGGCGTCCACGGCAGCGTGATGGGTACGGGCGAGGTGGGCGGCGTGTCGGCCCGGGCCGCAGCCCAGGTCGAGCACGCGCAGACCCGTCAGATCGCCGAGGACAGCGTCACCCGGCCCCGTTCCCGCCGGGCCCCAGGCGATCTCGTCCACCTCGGGCAGGGGAGTGGCCCGGTCGAGGTGGTGCGCCCCGTAGGCGTGCCACATCGCGGCGTTGACCTGCTCGGCATCGGCCGTACCGGGTGCGTCGGGTGCCGTCATCGCATTCCCTCCTCGGGCTCGTCGCCGAGCCGCCTCGTCACATTGTCCCGCTCATCGCCGGGCGCTGTCCCGTTCTCTGGCTTGCTGCCGGGCACCGATCCGTCCCTCCTCCGGCTGTTCTTCCTCGCCCACGCCGGAGGGCGAGGCCGGGTAGTGCTTGAGCTGGAGCGGCTGATGCGGCCGGTATGTTGACAGGTCCGCTCCGTACCCGCCTCGCCGAGTTGCGCCCCAACTCCTTGCAAGCACAGAGGGCGTCGACGCGTCGGAACGCGGGACGAGCGCGAATGACCCCGTCAACATGAGGCATTGAAAAGGGAGGCCTGACAGGCCCGAATACTGTCGAGCGGGGCAAGTACGGCTCAAAGGTCCAACTCATCACCGAGCGAACCGGTCTGCCCATCTCCGTCGGTATCTCGGCGGCGAACCTGCACGACAGCCAAGCCCTGGTCCCGTTGGTAAAGGGCATACCGCCGATCCGGCCCCGCTGCGGTCCGCGGCGGCGCAAGCCGGGCAAGCTGCACGGCGACAAGGGTTACGGCTACCCCCACCTGCGGCGATGGTTACGCAAGCGTGGCATCACCCACCGCATCGCCCGCAAGGGCGTCGAGTCCTCACAGCGGATGGGCCGCCACCGCTGGCCCATCGAACGCACCATGGCCTGGCTCGCCGGCTGCCGCCGACTCCACTGACGCTACGAACGCATTGCCGACCACTTCCTCGCTTCACCAGCATCGCCCGCGCCCTCATCTGCTACCGCAGACTCGGCGGCCGCCCGCCGCGGTAATTCGATGGCGCACGTGAAGCGGTGTGACCACCCTGATCCAATGACAGAACCCAAACATCAGATCCGAGCCCTCTACACTGACTCCACGATCACCGTCTACCAGGCATACTCGCCGGCGATCGGTCTGGCGGCGGCTCGGGACGGTCGATTCCCAGCAGTGTGGCAGCGGAACCGGATGACATGGATCAAGCCGTCATTCCTGTGGATGATGTACCGCTGCGGGTGGGGCACGAAGGAAGGCCAGGAACATGTCCTCGCCGTCGAGATCACCCGGGAAGGTTTCGAGTGGGCACTGCGGCACGCCTGCCTGTCCCACTATGAGCACGGACTCCACACCGACCGCAACACGTGGAGGCGCCAGCTGAAGCGGGCTCCTGCCCGCGTGCAATGGGATCCCGAACGCGACCTGCACCTTCAGCCGCTTCCGCACCGATCACTACAGCTCGGCCTTGCCAGCGAAGCCGCACGTCTCTACGCCGACGAGTGGATCATCTCCATCGCCGATGTCACACCGTTGGCCCGCATGATCCACGCCCATGTGCGAGTCGGAGGGCTGGAGGCCGCCCAGCAACTCCTGCCACATGAACGCCTCTATCCCGTGGGCGATGAGCTTCTGACACACCTCCACCGATAGGCCACGGCCACCAATTGAGATGACTTCGTAGAGCTGTTGACGTGCTCCCTGGCCTAAAGTCCAGGGAATCCGGCCTGGGTCGTCTGACCCTTCCGGGGGCTTCCTGCTTCACCGCGCTGTGCGGGCACGGGTGCCCGTCTTACCG
>NZ_BMWA01000032.1:4326-103444 GCF_014650995.1 Streptomyces viridiviolaceus | reverse complement strand
GGTCCCCGCGGCCCTCGCGCCGCCGAAGGGGCACCCCCCTGCGCACAGGGGGGTGCCCCTTCGGCGTCGCTGCCTGCTAGCCGGCCGCCACTATGCGTCCCGCCGCCGCGCGGGCCGTCTTCTTCAGTTCCATCTCGCGGCGGCGGCGACGGGCCAGGACCACGCGGCGCTCGGCGGCGGTGAGTCCGCCCCAGACGCCGTACGGCTCGGGCTGCAGGAGTGCGTGCTCACGACACTCGACCATGACCGGACAGCGGGCGCAGACGCGCTTGGCCGCCTCCTCCCGGGAGAGCCGGGCGGCGGTGGGCTCCTTCGAGGGCGCGAAGAACAGCCCGGCCTCGTCGCGCCGGCACACCGCCTCGGTGTGCCAGGGAGCATCCTGGTCCCTGTCACGTCCGGGCACCCGCTGGGCCGGAACGGCAGCTACCTGCAGGGACGAATGCGGCGGTTGCAGCACGGTCTACTCCTGACGACGGCTTCGCGAGCGAGAGACGATGCGTCAAGGCCTACCCGCTGTGCGCGTGCCTATGCACTGAGTTCCGAACCGCCGCTTTCGCCGCACGATCCACCCGGAATTCACATCGGTCAACGCTCCAGATGCCGGCGCAAACCCTTGTCGACCTTGCGCTGCACCCGGTCGAGGATGTCGGCGACGAGCTTGCCGCGCCTGGGCCGCGCCTCGACGCTGCCCAGGACGGCCCAGCCGTCCACGTAGACCACGGGGGCGTCGGCCTCGCCCGAGTCGAGCGTGCTCACCTCGAAGTTGCCGAGCACGCCGCCGCCCGTGCCGCGCAGCGACACGTTCTCCGGGACGCGGACCTCGACGCTGCCGAAGACCGAGATCGCCTTGACCACGACCTGCTGGTACTCGAAGAGCGCCTCGCTGAGGTCTATCTCGACGCTGCCGAAGATCGCGTACGCATGGATGCGACGGCCGGCGCGCCAGCGGCCCTTGCGGACGGCGCTGCTGAACACCGCCACCACGTTGTCGTCGGGGTCCGAGGGGATCGCGCCGGCGGTGGGACGGTTGGGCGCGGGAGCGGAGGCCGGGGCGGTGCGCGCGGCGTGCCCGGCGGGCAGGTCCCGCACGAACACGTCCAGCTCGCCGACCGTCTTGGCGGCCAGCACGCCCTCGACGCGCTCGGCGTGCTCGTCGGCGGTCAGGCGACCCTCGGCGAGGGCTTCGCGCAGCATGTCGGCGATGCGGTCACGGTCGGCGTCCGAGGCGCGCAGCTCGGACAACGCCGGTGCCGTGCCCTGCCGTTCGGCGTGCTTCTGAAGGTCCACGACAGCAGCGTACCGAAACGCGATAGATCGCGACTAGGGCTGTGGACGACCTCGCGTCCCCCAACTGAGCCTTACCTCACAAGCTCGCCGTCTGTGTCAGGTTTTACGCTGGTGGACGCTGCCAATGGAGGCCAGCCGTCGTTGCTGAGGAATCCAGCCGCGCGTGATGTCGAGTGAGGAATGGGCGAGATGCCTGAGTTCGCGTACACCGATCTGCTCCCCCAGGGCGAGGACACCACTCCGTACCGGCTGGTGACCTCCGAGGGTGTCTCCACCTTCGAGGCCGACGGGCGGACGTTCCTCAAGGTGGAGCCGGAGGCGCTGCGCAAGCTGGCCGAGGAGGCCATCCACGACATCCAGCACTACCTGCGCCCCGAGCACCTGGCCCAGCTGCGCCGGATCATCGACGACCCCGAGGCGTCGAGCAACGACAAGTTCGTGGCGCTGGACCTGCTGAAGAACGCGAACATCGCGGCGGCGGGCGTGCTGCCGATGTGCCAGGACACGGGCACGGCGATCGTGATGGGCAAGCGCGGCCAGAACGTCCTGACGTCGGGCGGCGACGAGGAGGCGCTCAGCCGGGGCATCTACGACGCCTACACCAAGCTCAACCTGCGCTACTCGCAGATGGCTCCGCTCACCATGTGGGAGGAGAAGAACACCGGCTCCAACCTCCCGGCGCAGATCGAGCTCTACGCGACCGACGGCGGCGCCTACAAGTTCCTGTTCATGGCGAAGGGCGGCGGCTCGGCCAACAAGTCCTTCCTCTACCAGGAGACGAAGGCCGTCCTGAACGAGGCCTCCATGATGAAGTTCCTGGAGGAGAAGATCCGTTCGCTGGGCACGGCCGCCTGCCCGCCGTACCACCTGGCGATCGTCGTCGGCGGCACCTCGGCGGAGTACGCGCTGAAGACCGCGAAGTACGCCTCCGCGCACTACCTGGACAACGTGCCGACCGAGGGCTCGCCGCTCGGCCACGGCTTCCGGGACAAGGAGCTGGAGGAGAAGGTCTTCGAGCTGACGCAGAAGATCGGTATCGGGGCGCAGTTCGGCGGCAAGTACTTCTGCCACGACGTGCGCGTGGTGCGGCTGCCGCGGCACGGTGCGTCCTGCCCGGTAGCCATCGCGGTGTCGTGCTCCGCGGACCGGCAGGCCGTCGCGAAGATCACCGCCGAGGGCGTCTTCCTGGAGCAGCTGGAGACCGACCCGGCGCGCTTCCTGCCGGAGACGACCGACGAGCAGCTCGACGAGGCCGGCGACCTCGTCAAGATCGACCTGAACCAGCCGATGGACGACATCCTGGCCGAGCTCACGAAGTACCCGGTCAAGACCCGGCTGTCGCTGACCGGTCCGCTGGTCGTGGCCCGCGACATCGCGCACGCCAAGATCAAGGAGCGGCTGGACGCGGGCGAGGAGATGCCGCAGTACCTGAAGGACCACCCCGTGTACTACGCCGGCCCGGCGAAGACGCCCGAGGGTTACGCGTCCGGCTCCTTCGGCCCGACCACGGCCGGCCGCATGGACTCCTACGTGGAGCAGTTCCAGGCGGCGGGCGGCTCCAAGGTGATGCTGGCCAAGGGCAACCGGAGCAAGCAGGTCACGGACGCGTGCGGGACGCACGGCGGCTTCTACCTCGGCTCCATCGGCGGACCCGCCGCCCGGCTCGCCCAGGACTGCATCAAGAAGGTCGAGGTCGTCGAGTACGAGGAGCTCGGCATGGAGGCCGTCTGGAAGATCGAGGTGGAGGACTTCCCGGCGTTCATCGTGGTGGACGACAAGGGCAACGACTTCTTCCAGGACCCGGCGCCGCAGCCGACGTTCACGTCCATTCCGGTGCGGGGGCCGGGGCTGGCGTAGCCCTTCGGTGCGGCGGGAGCGGTCCTTCGCCCCCGCCGCCCTCACCGGTTCCTTCCCCCCGGGGGCTCCGCCCCCGGACGCCCGCTCCTCGAACGCCGGAGGGGCTGTGCTCCAACCGGCGGACGGACTGAGTTTCCCACCGCCGGACGGGCCGAGAGGCGGAACATCCGCCACCCCTGCCGCGCTGTACCCGGTATGAGCGAATACCGCATCGAGCACGACTCCATGGGCGAGGTCCGGGTCCCCGCCGAGGCCAAGTGGCGGGCGCAGACCCAGCGGGCCGTCGAGAACTTCCCCGTCTCCGGGCAGCGGATCGAGCGGGCGCACATCGAGGCGCTCGCCCGTATCAAGGGGGCGGCCGCGAAGGTGAACGCGCGGCTGGGGGTGCTCGACAAGGACGTCGCCGAGGCGATCCAGGAGGCGGCCGGGGAGGTCGCCGAGGGGAAGTGGGACGAGCACTTCCCCGTGGACGTGTTCCAGACGGGGTCGGGGACCTCGTCCAACATGAACACCAACGAGGTCATCGCCACCCTCGCCACCGAGCGGCTCGGCCGGGACGTCCACCCCAACGACCACGTCAACGCCTCCCAGTCGTCCAACGACGTCTTCCCGTCGTCGATCCACATCGCCGCCACCGCCGCCGTCACCCGTGACCTGATCCCGGCCCTCGACCACCTCGCCGCCTCCCTGACCCGCAAGTCCGAGGAGTTCGCCGATGTCGTGAAGTCCGGGCGCACGCACCTCATGGACGCCACCCCCGTCACGCTGGGGCAGGAGTTCGGCGGGTACGCGGCCCAGGTGCGGTACGGCATCGAGCGGTTGAACGCCTCCCTGCCCCGGCTCGCCGAACTGCCGCTCGGCGGCACCGCCGTCGGCACCGGCATCAACACGCCGCCCGGTTTCTCCGCCGCCGTCATCGAGGAGGTCGCCCGCACGACCGGGCTGCCGCTCACCGAGGCGCGCGACCACTTCGAGGCCCAGGGGGCGCGGGACGGCATCGTCGAGACCAGCGGGCAGCTGCGGACCATCGCCGTCGGACTGACGAAGATCGCCAACGATCTGCGCTGGATGTCCTCCGGACCGCGGACCGGGCTCGCGGAGATCTCCCTGCCCGACCTCCAGCCGGGGTCGTCCATCATGCCGGGCAAGGTCAACCCGGTCATTCCGGAGGCCGTGCTCATGGTCGCCGCCCAGGTCGTCGGCAACGACGCCACCGTCGCCACCGCCGGCGCCGCGGGCAACTTCGAGCTCAACGTCATGCTGCCGGTCATCGCCAAGAACGTGCTGGAGTCCGTCCGGCTGCTCGCCAACGTGTCGCGGCTGCTCGCCGACCGGACCGTCGACGGCATCGTCGCCCACCGGGAACGGGCCCGTGAGTACGCCGAGTCCTCGCCCTCCGTGGTCACCCCGCTCAACAAGTACATCGGATACGAGGAGGCCGCCAAGGTGGCCAAGAAGGCGCTGGCCGAGCGGAAGACGATCCGTCAGGTCGTGCTCGAGGGCGGCTACGTCGAGCGCGGCGACCTGACGGACGAGCAGCTGGACGAGGCCCTCGACGTGCTGCGCATGACCCGTCCGTGACACCGTCGCCACGGCGACCCGTGCGCACGGCACCTAATATCTGTCCATGGCAGACGGTGAAGCGGTGAGCACGACGGCGGACACGGACGGAACAACGGCCCCGGCGTCGCCGGTCTTCTGGGCGCCGGGGAGCCACATACTGTGGCGGTACCGGGAGAACGGCGGCCGGGGCTTCCACATCGCGCGTCCCGTCACCGTCGTACGGGACGACGCCGAACTGCTCGCCGTGTGGCTGGCGCCCGGCACCGAGTGCGTGAAGCCGGTGCTCGCCGACGGCACGCCCGTGCACCTGGAACCCCTGGAGTCGCGCTACACCAAGCCCAGGACCGTGCAGCGCGACCGGTGGTTCGGCACGGGCGTGCTGAAGCTGGCGCGGCCCGGTGAACCCTGGTCGGTGTGGCTGTTCTGGGAGCCGGGCTGGCGTTTCAAGAACTGGTACGTGAACCTGGAGGAGCCGCTCGCCCGCTGGGAGGGCGGGGTCGACTCCGAGGACCACTTCCTGGACCTGTCCGTCCACCCGGACCGCAGTTGGCACTGGCGGGACGAGGACGAGTTCGCCCAGGCGCAGCGGGACGGGCTGATGGACGCCCGGCTCGCCGAGCGGGTGCGCGAGGCCGGGCGCGCCGCGGTGGAGGTGATCCGCGCCTGGGGGCCGCCGTTCCCGGACGGCTGGGAGGACTGGCGTCCGGATCCCGCCTGGACGGTGCCTTCTCTGCCCGGCGACTGGGATCGCACGCCCGCGCATGTGTCCTCATGAGACCCTTGATGTGCCCCCCGGCAAGAAACGTAGGATCGTCCTCCGCAAGGGCGCGCGGTGGCAACTGCCGGGGCGCGCGCTGAGCTTGACCGATCGTCACCGAGGGGCGGCAGGACGTGAGCGAGGGGTACGAGGGCAACACCGGTACGGGCCGCGGTCGGCCCCCCGGTCGCACAGGAACAGCCTCTGACCACGTGGGAATTCCGTTCCTCGGGCGCGAGTACCGGGTATCGGGACTTCTGCGGGACGAACTGCACGCGCGGCGCGCAGTCGCGGACGGATGGATTCGACACGCGTGACGGAGCAGCCGACCTCCTTCGAACGCCCCCAGGCGGGCGCCGACCCCGCGGATCCCCGCGGGGCGCTCCTGCGTTCCCCCGGAGCCGCGTTACCGGCACAGGGGCGCGCCGGAGAGCCGCCGGGCACGAACCCCGTGGGTGTCTCCGAGCACTCCCAGCCGGGCGCCGAGCAGTCGGCCGAGCCCGACACGCACCGGCCCCGGCCCGCGGCCGAGGGCGTACCCCTCCAGCCGGGCGGCGAGCCCGCCGGGTCCGGCGGGGCGCCGGCGCCGCAGAACCGCCGGGCGGACCAGGACCGCCGTACCGGGCAGAACCCCGCGCCCGGGCGGCCCACACCCATGCGCCGGGACGGGGACCGGCTGCGGTTCGTGGGGGCCGCGACCCGGCGGATCGCGCGGGGCATGGACCTCGACGAGATCGTGATGGGGCTGTGCCGGGCCACGGTGCCGACCTTCGCGGACGCCATCCTGGTCTATCTGCGCGAGCCGCTGCCGGTCGGCGACGAGCGGCCCACCGGCCCGCTGGTGCTGCGGCTGCGGCGCACCGACCGGATCCCGGCCGAGCGTGACACCGAGAGCGGATTCATGCCCGCGGTCCAGCCGGAGCCCTCCGAGCTGGAGACGGTCGGTTCCGAGCTGTGCGAGGTGCGGCCCGGCAGTGCGCTCGCCGAGGTGCTGCGCGGGGTGCGTCCGGTCTTCACCGACGCGCCCGCCGCCCGCGCCGCGCTGCCCGAGCTGATCGGCGAGGGCGGCGAGTTCGCCGTGCCCGGCGGCCAGCGGGCGATCCTCGCGCCGCTGCGCGGCCGGCGCCGGGTGATCGGGGCCGCCCTGTTCCTGCGCCTCCCCGAGCGCATCGCCTTCGAGGCCGACGACCTGCTCGTGGCCGCCCAGCTCGCCACGCACAGCGCGCTCGGCATCGACAAGGCGGTGCTGTACGGGCGTGAGGCGTACATCGCGGACGAGCTGCAGCGCACCATGCTGCCGGAGAACCTGCCGCGCTGCACCGGCGTGCGGCTGGCCTCCCGCTACCTCCCCGCCGCCGAGACCGCGCGGGTCGGCGGCGACTGGTACGACGCCATCCCGCTGCCCGGCAGCCGGGTCGCGCTGGTCGTCGGGGACGTCATGGGCCACTCCATGACCTCAGCCGCGATCATGGGCCAGCTGCGCACCACCGCGCAGACCCTGGCCGGGCTGGACCTGCCCCCGCAGGAGGTGCTGCACCACCTGGACGAACAGGCCCAGCGCCTCGGCACCGACCGCATGGCGACGTGTCTGTACGCCGTGTACGACCCGGTGTCGCACCGCATCACCATCGCCAACGCGGGCCACCCGCCGCCGGTCCTGTTGCACCTGGGCGGCCGGGCCGAGGTGCTGCCGGTGCCGGCGGGCGCCCCGATCGGCGTCGGCGGGGTGGACTTCGAGGCCGTGGAGCTGGACGCCCCGGCGGGCGCGACCCTGCTGCTCTACACCGACGGGCTGGTCGAGTCCCGGCTGCGGGACGTGTGGACCGGCATAGAACAGCTGCGGGAGAAGCTCGCCGCGACCGCGCAGCTGACCGGGCCCGACCACCCGCCGCCGCTGGAGGCGCTGTGCGACGAGGTGCTGGACATGCTGGGGCCGGGCGACCGGGACGACGACATCGCGCTGCTCGCCGCCCGTTTCGACGGGATCGCGCCGAGCGACGTGGCGTACTGGTTCCTGGAGCCGGAGGACGCGGCGCCCGGCCGGGCCCGGCGGCTCGCCCGGCGCGCGCTCGCCCGCTGGGGCCTGGAGGAGCTGTCCGACTCCGTCGAGCTGCTGGTCAGTGAAGTCGTGACCAATGCGGTCCGCTACGCCTCCCGGCCGGTCACCCTGCGGCTGCTGCGCACCGACGTGCTGCGCTGCGAGGTCGGCGACGACGTGCCGCAGCTGCCCCGGCTGCGGCAGGCGCGCGCCACGGACGAGGGCGGGCGCGGGCTGTACCTGGTGAACCGGCTGGCCCGGCGCTGGGGCGCGACGCGGCTGAGCACGGGGAAGGTGGTCTGGTTCGAGCTGAACCGGGGATGAGCCGCGTACGCGAAGGGGGCGCCCGGTGCTCACCGGGCGCCCCCTTCGCGTTCCTGTCGGCTACTGCCGCTGCCGGTCGTCGTCGCCCGGGAACAGCGGGTCCTCCGGCTCCGTGGTCTCCCCACCCGTCGGCGGTTCGGTCGACGGGCTGTTGGACGGGGACGTCGTCGGCGGCGGGGGCGGCTCCTCGGTCGTCGGCTCCTCGGACGGCGGCTCCTCGGTCGTCGGCTCGTCCGACGGCGACTCCTCGGTCGTCGGCTCGTCCGACGGCGACTGGGACGGCGACTGTGTGACCGGCGGCGTGGTGCTCGGCTTCACCGCCGCGCCCTGCTTGGTCTCCAGGTCGAACTCGGTGACCTCGTCCATGACGCCGAAGGTGTACGCTGCCCAGATCTCCGCCGGGAAGCCACCGCCGTTGACGCGGTAGTCGACGCCGCCCGCCTTGTACATCGGGACCTGCGGGTGCGGTTCCTTGTCGTCCTCGCCGAACAGGCCGACGGAGGTGACCAGGCCGGGTGTGAAGCCGGTGAACCAGGCGGACTTGTTGTTGTCGGACGTACCCGTCTTGCCGGCGACCTGCTGGCCGCCGCGCAGCGGGTTCTCCCGCACGGACTTCTTGGCCGTACCGTCGTCGACCACACCGGTCAGTACGGACGTCACGGTGTCGGCGGCCTCCCGGCTGATGACCTGCTCGCCGATCGGGTCGGGGAACTCGACCTTGCGGGAGTTGTGCTCGACCGACTTCACGACGGCCGGGGTGACCTTCTTGCCGTGGTTGTCGAAGGTGGCGTAGACGCCGGCCATCTCCAGGGGGCTCGCGCCCATACTGCCCAGCGTCTGCGCGGGCACGGCCTCCATGCCCTCGGTCTCCATGCCCAGTTCGCCCGCGACCTTCACGACCTCGGGCATGCCGACGTCGATGCCCATCTGCGCGAAGACGGAGTTGACGGACTTGTTCATCGCCTCCTGGACGGTGATGTCCCCGTAGTCCACGTCGTCCTCGTTGGGAGGCGCGAAGCCGACCTCGCGGTCGCCGTCCATCACGGGGCGCTTGCTCGTGCCGTCGTAGATGGTGTTGGCCGTGATCGGCACGCCGTCCTGCGTCTCGGCGTCCTGGTCCACGGCCGCGGCCAGGATCACCGGCTTGAAGGTGGAGGCGGGCTGGTAGTCGTCGCGGGTGGCGTTGTTGACGTAGTGCTTCACGTAGTCCACGCCGCCGTACATCGCCACGACCGCGCCCGTCTTGGGGTCGACGGACACGGCGCCCGCCTGGACGTCGGCGTCGACGTCGCGCTCACCGGGGTCGAGCTTGCTGGTCAGCTGGGTCTTGACCGCCTTCTCCAGTGCCGCCTGCTTCTTCTTGTCGATGTTGAGCGTGAGGGTCCAGCCGCCGGCGTCCACCATGGCGTCGGCCTGCTTCATGTCCTCGGCGGTGCCGTCGGCGACGAGCTGCTGCTTGAGGGAGGCGTTGGCCGCGCTCACCAGGTACCCGGTCTGGCCCTGAAGACCGGGGGCGGCCTTGGGCTCCTCGGGCACCGGGAACTTCATGCCCTTGCGGTCGGCCGCGTCCAGCCACTTCATCTCGACCATGTTGTCCAGGACGTAGTTCCAGCGTTCCTGGACGAGCTTCTTGCCGGTGTCGCTGGCGATCGCCCAGTCGTACTGGTTCGGCGCCTGGAGCAGCGCGGCCAGGTAGGCGCCCTGTTCGACCGTCAGGTCCTCGGCGTCGACGCGGTAGTAGGCCTGGGCGGCGGCCTGGATGCCGTAGGAGCTGCGGCCGTAGAAGCTGGTGTTGATGTACCCGGCGAGGATGTAGTCCTTGGACTTCTCCCGGTCGAGCTTGAGGGAGATGACCAGCTCCTTGAGCTTGCGGGAGACGGTCTGGTCCTGGGTCAGGTAATAGTTCTTGACGTACTGCTGGGTGATCGTCGAACCGCCCTGCGCGCCCTTGCCGGAGAGCGTGTTGAGCACGCCGCGCGCGGTGCCCTTGAGGTCGACGCCGGCGTCCTTGTAGAAGGTCTTGTTCTCCGCGGCGACGAAGGTGTGCTGGACGTCCTTGGGGACCTTGGCCAGGTCGACGATCTCCCGGTTGTAGCCCTGGCGGGCCATGATCGAGCCGTCGCTGTACTTGTAGACGTTGCCCTGCGAATCGGCGTCCTCGTTGCCCACGGCCGGGATGTCGATCACCAGGTACAGGACGATGAAGCCGCCCATGCCGAGCAGGCACAGGCCGAAGAACGTGCCGAGGATCTTCTTCCAGGTGAACAGCCGGCGTATGCCGGTCTTCCCGCCCGCGCCCGACGGACGGCGGCGTCCCGGCGCCGCGCGGCGGCCACCGCGCTGTCGCGCTCTTCTCTCTTCCGCTCGTCCCATGGGTCCGATCCGCTCCGATTCGGTCGTGTGTGCTCATCCGTCACACAGGTTCGCCGCTCAGGTCAGCTCAGAAAGCTAACACCGGGAGATATGACAAACGGCTGCGGATCCGGCCTTGTACGGACGTGAGAATCAGCACCCGTTCCATGGGAACCGACGTACGAGAGGGGTTCAGGGTTGCCGTGCACGGGTAAAGTGATATCACTTAGATAGATCAGAGTTAGTTCGGAAGAACGGGGACCCCTCATGTCCGCACACGACGCACCGCAGGTCACCGCCGATGTGCCCGAGATGCCGGCCCCACGGGTCCGGGAGGTCACGGCGCACAGCATCGGCGGCGGGTTCGCGCTGCTGCTGGGCCTGCTCGGCCTGCTGGCCGGCGCCGGCCTGATCGCCGCCGCGACGGCGGCCTCGGCGACCGGCGCCAAGGCGGCGCTGATCATCGGGGGCATCCTCGTCGCGCTGGCCGCGTTCCTCGCCATGTGCGGGCTGAACATGGTGGCGCCGGGCGAGGCACGGGTGGTGCAGCTCTTCGGGCGGTACCGGGGGACGATCCGGCAGGACGGGCTGCGCTGGGTGAACCCCCTGACGTCGCGCACCAAGATCTCGACGCGGGTGCGCAACCACGAGACGGCCGTCCTGAAGGTGAACGACGCCTACGGCAACCCGATCGAGCTGGCCGCCGTGGTGGTGTGGCGGGTCGAGGACACCGCCCAGGCCACCTTCGAGGTGGACGACTACGTCGAGTTCGTCTCCACCCAGACCGAGGCGGCCGTGCGGCACATCGCCATCGAGTACCCCTACGACGCCCATGACGAGGACGGCCTGTCGCTGCGTGGCAACGCCGAGGAGATCACCGAGAAGCTCGCCGTCGAGCTGCACGCGCGCGTGGAGGCGGCCGGCGTGCAGATCATCGAGTCCCGCTTCACCCACCTCGCGTACGCCCCGGAGATCGCCTCCGCGATGCTCCAGCGGCAGCAGGCCGGCGCGGTGGTCGCGGCGCGGCGGCAGATCGTGGACGGTGCGGTCGGGATGGTCGAGGCGGCGCTGGCCCGGATCACCGAGCAGGACATCGTGGAGCTCGACGGCGAACGCAAGGCGGCGATGGTGTCCAACCTGATGGTCGTGCTGTGCGGGGACCGCTCCGCGCAGCCGGTCCTGAACACGGGGACGCTCTACCAGTGACGGCTTCCTCCGAGGGCTCCGCCCCGAAGCGCCGGCCGCAGCAGCGCAAGCAGGTGCTGCTGCGGCTGGACCCGCATGTCTACGAGGCCCTGGCCCGCTGGGCGGGCGACGAGCTGCGGTCCGCCAACGCGCAGATCGAGTTCCTGCTCCGCCGGGCGCTCGCGGAGGCCGGACGCCTGCCCGGCGAGGCGGGCCCCCTGCCGCGCCGCGGCCGGCCCCCGGGGAGCACGCCCCCCGGGCCGCCGGCGTAGCGGAGCACCCGCCGAGCGCGCCCCGAGCGGACCGAGGTGACGGAGCCCGGGATTCCGCTGTAGCGGAACTGTGACAACCGGCCCCGACCAGGAGCCCCGCACACCCGGCCACGAACTCCGCACTCGGTGTATACATGCCGCGTATACACCGTGTGTAGAGTGCGGTGCATGTCCATCGGTCACACCCTCCTGGGACTCCTGGAGTCCGGGCCACGCCACGGCTACGACCTGAAGCGTGCCTTCGACGAGAAGTTCGGTCACGACCGGCCGCTGCACTACGGCCAGGTCTACTCGACGATGTCCCGCCTGCTGAAGAACGGCCTCGTCGTGGTCGACGGCATCGAGGCGGGCGGCGGTCCCGAGCGAAAGCGGTACGCGATCACCGACGCCGGGATCACCGACGTGGCGCAGTGGCTCGCCACGCCGGAGAAGCCGGAGCCGTACCTGCAGTCGACCCTGTACACGAAGGTCGTCCTCGCCCTGCTCACCCACCGCGACGCGGCCGACATCCTCGACACCCAGCGCTCGGAGCACCTGCGCTCCATGCGCATCCTCACCGACCGCAAGCGCAAGGGCGACCTCGCCGACCAGCTCATCTGCGACCACGCCCTGTTCCACCTGGAGGCCGACCTGCGCTGGCTGGAGCTGACCGCGGCACGTCTCGACAAGCTCCGTGAGGCGGTGGCCGCACAGTGACCGCCCCCGCCGGTTCGCTGCTCGCCGCCGAGCGGCTGCGCAAGGCATACGGCCCGACCCTCGCCCTGGACGGCGCCGAGTTCTCCATACACCCCGGCGAGGTCGTGGCCGTCATGGGCCCGTCCGGGTCCGGCAAGTCGACGCTGCTGCACTGCCTCGCCGGGATCGTGACGCCCGACTCGGGGACGATCACGTACGACGGGCGGGAGCTGTCCGCCATGAGCGACGCCCGGCGCAGCGCGCTCAGGAGGAGCGAGTTCGGGTTCGTGTTCCAGTTCGGGCAACTCGTCCCGGAGCTGACCTGCGTGGAGAACGTCGCCCTGCCGCTGCGCCTCAACGGCACGCCCCGCAAGGAGGCCGAGCGGGCCGCGCTGACCTGGATGGAACGGCTGGAGGTCGACGACCTGCGCAGGAAGCGGCCCGGCGAGGTCTCCGGCGGCCAGGGGCAGCGCGTCGCGGTGGCACGGTCGCTGGTGACCGGCCCGCGCGTGCTGTTCGCCGACGAGCCGACGGGCGCGCTGGACTCCCTCAACGGCGAGCGCGTGATGGAGCTGCTCACGGACGCCGCCCGGTCCACCAACGCCGCCGTCGTGCTGGTCACGCACGAGGCGCGGGTGGCCGCGTACTCCGACCGCGAGATCGTCGTACGGGACGGCAGGTCCCGGGACATGGAGCGCGTCGTATGAGCGTGCGGCGGTGGGCCGCCGATCTGGCCATGGGCGTCCGCTTCGCCTTCGCCGGCGGGCGCGAGGGGTGGACCCGGGC
Source organism: Streptomyces viridiviolaceus (assembly GCF_014650995.1). Taxonomy (GTDB): domain Bacteria; phylum Actinomycetota; class Actinomycetes; order Streptomycetales; family Streptomycetaceae; genus Streptomyces; species Streptomyces viridiviolaceus. The sequence continues at coordinate 90,348 of NZ_BMWA01000032.1, read as the reverse complement.
CGTGCTGACGGCCGTCGGCGTCGGGCTCGGGGTGGCGCTGCTGCTGCTGACCACCGCGATCCCGAACGCCCTCGCCGTCCGGCACGAGCGGGAGGCCGCGCGCACGGACATCACCTTCGTCGACTCCGGGCAGCTGCCGAGCGGGAGCAACACGCTGGTGGTCGCGAACGTCGGTACGGATTTCCGCGACGACACCGTCCGGGGCCGCGCGCTGGAGCCCGAGGGGCCGCGGGCCCCGCTGCCGCCGGGGGTGGAGAAGTTCCCGGCGGTGGGCGAGATGGTGGTCTCCCCCGCGCTGAAGAGGCTGCTGGAGTCGGACTCCGGCGAGCTGCTGCGGAAGCGGCTGCCGGACCGGATCGTCGGCACCATCGGCGAGAGCGGGCTGGTCGGCTCGGCCGAACTCGCCTTCTACCGCGGCGCCGAGGGGCTCGCCCCGCACATCGACGGCGGCAGGGTGACCCGTATCGACCACTTCGGCGAGACCGACCCGTCGTCGGAGCGGATGGATCCGGTACTGCTGCTCCTCGTCCTCGTCGTCTTCGTGGCGCTGCTGACGCCGGTCGCCGTGTTCATCGCCGCGGCCGTGCGGTTCGGCGGCGAGCGGCGCGACCGGCGGCTCGCGGCGCTCCGGCTGGTGGGCTCCGACAGCCGCATGACCCGGCGGATCGCGGCCGGCGAGGCGCTGGCGGGCGCGCTGCTCGGGCTGGTCTTCGGTGCCGTGTTCTTCCTGGCCGGCCGTCAGCTCGCGGGGACGGCCGAGGTGTTCCACGTCAGTGTCTTCCCGAGCTATCTGGACCCCTCGCCCGTACTGGCCCTGCTGGTGGCGGTGACGGTCCCGGCGGCGGCGGTGCTGGTGACGCTGTTCGCGCTGCGCGGGGTGGTCATCGAGCCGCTCGGCGTGGTGCGCACGGCGAGGCCCGCACGGCGCCGGCTGTGGTGGCGGCTGCTGCTGCCGCTGGGCGGCCTCGCGATGCTCTACCCGATGGTCGGCCAGGGCCGCGCCAACGGGGACTTCAACCAGTACCTGGTGGTCGGCGGCGTCATCCTGCTGCTGGTCGGCGTGACCGCGCTGCTCCCGTGGGTCGTGGAGACGGTCGTCTCCCGGCTCGGTGCCGGCGGCGTGTCCTGGCAACTGGCCGTACGCCGTCTGCAGGTCGGCAGCGGCACGGCGGCCCGCATGGTCAACGGCATCGCGGTGGCCGTCGCCGGGGCGATCGCGCTGCAGATGCTGTTCGCGGGCGTGGACGGCGACTACACCGAGGACACCGGGTACGACGTCATGCGGGCGCAGATGCAGGTGTCCGTGCCGAGCGAGGTCCCGGTCGCGGTGGCGGCCGGGAAGTTCCGGCGCACGGAGGGCGTGGAGGGCGTCCACGTCTACTCCGAGGGCTACCTCGGCGACCGCCGCAGGGACCCGGAGAAGAGCACGCCGCTGACCGTCGGCGACTGCGCGGCGCTGCGCGAGATCGCCAGGCTGGCCTCCTGCCGGGACGGCGACGTGTTCGCCGTGCGGGGGGCCGAGTACGACACCGACCTGGGGAGCCTGTCGAAGCCGGGGCGCACGCTGTACCTCGACCCGACGTACGCGCCCGGCCCGAAGAGCCGGGAGATCCCCTGGACGGTGCCGCGGGATCTGAAGGACGCCCGGCCGCGCATCGGCATGACCGGGGGCGAGCAGGGCGGCTTCCTCGTCACGCCGAAGGCGCTGGCGGCCTCCGCCGTGCCGGGCCTGAGCGGGGAGCTCTACCTCCGGATCGACCGGTCGGCGCCGGACGTGCAGGAGAACGTCCGGAACACCGCGGCGGCCGTCGACCCGCTCGCGTACCCCATGACGTGGGCGGCCACCGAGAAGTCCGGCCGGTTCACGGCCATCCGCACCGGGCTGTTCGCCGGCGCGGCGTGCGTGCTCGCGCTGATCGGCGCGAGCCTGCTCGTCGCGCAGCTGGAGCAGCTGCGCGAGCGCAGGAAGCTGCTGTCGTCCCTCGTCGCCTTCGGCACCCGGCGCCGGACCCTCGGCCTGTCCGTGCTGTGGCAGACGGCGGTCCCGATCGCGCTGGGGCTGCTGCTGGCGTCCGTCGTGGGCCTGACGCTGGGCGCGGTGCTGCTGAAGATGGCGGACACCGCTGTCCGCGTCGACTGGGCGAGCGTGCTGTCGATGACCGGCATCGGCGCGGCGGTCGTCCTGGTGGTGACCCTGCTCAGCCTGCCGCCCCTGCTGCGTCTGATGCGCCCGGACGGCCTGCGCACGGAGTAGCCCCTCGCCTGCCCGGCCGACCCGCCCCCCGTCGGCCGGGCAGCGCCCCGTCGGGCCGACGCCCGCGACGCCCCGCAGACCGCCACCCGCGCCGTCGGCTCACCAAGCGGCTCCCGGCACCACCCGCGGGGCCCACAGCACCCCACCCGACCGAAACGGCGGCACGTCCGCACCGTGTCAGCCCCACACCCCCACGAACCCACCCCGCCGCCCACCCACATCGACCCACCAGGGCCTCACAGGCACCGCCAACGGCCCCCACACCACCCCACCCGACCGAAACGGCGGCACGTCCGCACCGTGTCAGTCCCGCACCCCCACGAACCCACCCCGCCGCCCACCCACATCGACCCACCAGGGCCTCGCAGGCACCGCCAACGGCCCCCACAGCACCCCACCCGACCGGGGCGGCGGCACGTTCGCATCCCGCCCGCGTCACCTCGACGGCCCCTTGCCCCCTCGACCGGCCGGCCGGCAGCGGGACGCGCAGCGGAGGCCGCCCGCCGGGACCCGGTGTCAGTGGGGCGAAGCCGCAAGGAGCGGTGGGCTCCCGACCGAAGCGGTGACACGCGAGCGGCGAGGTCACCTCCGTGCGCGGGCGACGTCGCCGGGAGCCGCCGCGCGAGCGCTCAGCCGTGGACCGTCCGTACGGGCAGCTCCCCCATCGCCTCCCGCAGTGCCGCCGCCAGTTCCTCGTACTCCGCGGAGCGCGCCGCTCCCGTGCGCATGGCGAGGGCGATGCGGCGGGTGGGGGCGGGGTCGGCGAAGAAGCCGGTGAGCAGCTGGCTGGAGCGCGACGTCTCCACCCGGACCGCGGTGCGCGGCAGCAGCGTCACGCCCAGGCCGCCCGCCACCAGCTGCACCAGCGTCGCCAGACCCGCCGCCGTCGTGGTCGCGGGGACGTCCGCGCGGCCCGCCTCCCGGCAGATGTCGAGCGCCTGGTCGCGCAGGCAGTGGCCCTCGTCGAGCAGGAGCAGGTTCAGCTCGCGCAGCGCCGCGCGCGGAATGCCCTCCCGGCCGCCGAGTTCGTGGTCGAGCGGGGTGACGAGCACGAAGTCCTCGTCGAAGAGCGGCAGCTCGCTGACGCCGGGCACACCGAGCGGCACCGCGAGGAGCAGCAGGTCGAGCCGGCCGGAGGTGAGGCCCTCCAGGAGGCTCGCGGTCTGCTCCTCGTGGACCTGCAGGTCGAGGTCCGGATAGCGGTCGTGGACGAGGCGCAGCACCGTGGGCAGCAGATACGGCGCCACGGTCGGGATGACGCCGAGCCGCAGCGCCCCGGTGAACGGCGCCCGTACCGCCTCCGCCTCCTCCATCAGCGCCCCGACCTCCGCGAGCACCGCCTTGGCCCGCACCGCGAGTCGCTCCCCCGCCGTTGAGAGCAGCACCTTGCGCGTCGTACGCTCCACGAGAGTGACACCGAGTGCCTCCTCCAGCGCGGAGACGGCGCCCGACAGCGCCGGCTGGCTCATGCCGATCGCGGCGGCGGCGTCCCGGAAGTGCAGATGCTCGGCGACGGCGGCGAAGGCGCGGAGCTGCGCCAGGCTGGGCTGTCGTTTCTTGCCCGCGACCGCCCCGCTCATCCCCATGCTCATGCCCTCGACTCACTCCCGGTCACTGATAGACACACCCGATCAACCTGACCGAGTGTAGCTATTTCACTAATCAATGCACCCTATGCCAACATCAACACCGTCCAACCCATGGGAAACGCTCGCAATCCGGGCGTTTCTTCGCTGCAAGGAGAGCGTGTGCTCACTGTCGGTGACAAGTTCCCCGAGTTCGAACTGACCGCCTGCGTCTCGCTGGAGAAGGGCAAGGAGTTCGAGACGATCGACCACAAGACCTACGAGGGCAAGTGGAAGGTCATCTTCGCCTGGCCCAAGGACTTCACCTTCGTGTGCCCGACCGAGATCGCCGCCTTCGGCAAGCTGAACGACGAGTTCGCCGACCGCGACGCCCAGGTCCTCGGCTTCTCCGGCGACTCCGAGTTCGTCCACCACGCCTGGCGCAAGGACCACGACGACCTGCGTGACCTGCCGTTCCCGATGATGGCCGACTCCAAGCACGAGCTGATGCGCGACCTCGGCATCGAGGGCGAGGACGGCTTCGCCAAGCGTGCGGTCTTCATCGTCGACCAGAACAACGAGATCCAGTTCTCCATGGTGACCGCCGGCTCCGTCGGCCGTAACCCCAAGGAGGTCCTGCGGGTCCTGGACGCCCTGCAGACCGACGAGCTCTGCCCCTGCAACTGGAGCAAGGGCGACGAGACGCTGGACCCGGTCGCGCTGCTGGCCGGGGAGTGATCGAGATGTCCCTCGACTCCCTGAAGTCCGCCGTACCGGACTACGCCAAGGACCTGAAGCTCAACCTGGGCTCGGTCATCGGCAACTCCGACCTCCCGGCGCAGCAGCTGTGGGGCACCGTGCTGGCGACCGCCATCGCCTCGCGCTCCCCCATCGTGCTGCGTGAGCTGGAGCCGGAGGCGAAGGCGAACCTCACGCCCGAGGCGTACACGGCCGCCAAGTCGGCCGCCGCCATCATGGCGATGAACAACGTCTTCTACCGCACCCGGCACCTGCTGTCGGACCACGAGTACGGCACCCTGCGCGCCGGACTGCGGATGAACGTCATCGGCAACCCCGGCGTCGACAAGGTCGACTTCGAGCTGTGGTCCTTCGCGGTGTCCGCGATCAACGGCTGCGGCATGTGCCTGGACTCGCACGAGCAGGTCCTGCGCAAGGCGGGCCTGGACCGTGACACGATCCAGGAGGCCTTCAAGATCGCGGCCGTGATCCAGGCCGTGGGCGCCACGCTGGACGCCGAAGCGGTCCTCGCCGAGTAGCCGGACGTACGACTGTACGACGGGGCCCCGCTCACCTCACGGTGGGCGGGGCCTTCGCTATGCCGGAGAGTCGTCCGGCGGGGGCGGCTGCGGCGATTCCGGCGGGGGCGGCGGCGCCACCGCCGGGGCGGCGTCCGTCGACGTCGCGCCACGTGGCCGCCGCGGCGCCACCGCCGGGGCGGCGTCCGTCGACGTCGCGCCACGTGGCCGCGGGGCCTGCTTCAGGGCGGCCTCACGGGAGTGCGCCCGCAGATATCCCACGACCGTGTTCGTCACCGCCACCAGCGGTACGGCGACCACCGCGCCGCCGATGCCGGCCACCATGCCGCCGGTGGCCACCGAGAGCACCACGGCCAGCGGATGGACGCGCACCGCGCGCCCCAGGATGAACGGCTGCAGGATGTGACCCTCGATCTGCTGCACCGCCAGGACGACGACGAGCGTCATCACCGCCGTGAACACGCCCTGGGTCACCAGCGCGACCACGACCGCCAGCGCTCCGGACACCACCGCACCGACCAGCGGGATGAACGCGAACAGGAAGATGAACACGGCCAGCGGCACGGCCATCGGCACATCCAGGAAGTAGATGCCGAGGCCGATGAAGATGGCGTCGATCAACGCCACTATCACCGTGCCGCGCACGTACGCGGTCAGCGTCCGCCACGCACGCGGACCGGCGCCGGCCACACCCGGCCGGGCCGCCGCGGGCACCAGCTTCAGCGTCCATTCCCAGATGCGCTTGCCGTCGTAGAGCAGGAACAGCGTCGAGAAGACCGCCAGCAGAATGCCGGTCAGCGTCTCGACGACGACCGTCACGCCCTCCAGGCCGGCCGAGGTTATCTGGTCGGTGTTGGCGCCGACGGCCTCGCGCAGGTTCTTGGCGATCTCGTTGATCTGTTTGTCGGTGACGTGGAAGGGGCTGTTCAGCAGCCAGTTGCGCAGCTCGTCGATGCCGTCCTGGACCTGGTCCGAGAGGTCGTCGATGTTCTCCATGACCTGCCAGGTCACGAACCAGCCGATCAGGCCCATCACCACGAACCCGAGGATCGCGGTCAGGGCGGTGGCCAGCCCGCGCGGAACCCCGTGCCGCCGCAGCCGCGCCACCGTGGGCTGCAGCACCGCCGTCATCAGCAGGGCGATCACGAAGGCGAGCACGACCAGTTGGACGGCGCTGATGACGCGCATCAGCACCCATACCGTGCCCGCGAGGACCAGCAGCCGCCACCCGGCCTCCGCCGCGACCCGCACGCCCCACGGCACCGCCTGCGCGGGGTCGGGGCGGGCCTGGACGACGAGTTGATGCGTCTCCGGCGCGTGGTCCGGGGGCGGCGGTACGTGGTCGGGGGGCGGTGCCCCTTCGGCGTCGGCGGTGTCGGCGTCCTCCCGCTCCACCTCGGCCCGACGCTGGTCCAACCGCCTGCTCATCCGGGTCAGTCCGGCGCCGAGCCGACCGAGCCACCCTGGCACTCGCGACATGATCCGTCCTCTTCCCCCGTCTCTCCCCACCACTCCCCCCTGGAGTCGCCGCTCCGACCGTACATGGGGCAAGCCCCCCACCGTAGGACGGTGAGGGGCTGTGCGGGGTTGAGCGGCGCTGGTGCCGGGGGGCTCAGCGGCTCAGTACCAGTGGTTGGTCTGCCAGAAGGACCAGGCCTCGCACGGGCTGCCGTAGCGGCTGTCCATGTAGTTGAGGCCCCACTTGATCTGCGTGGCCGGGTTGGTCTGCCAGTCGGCGCCGACCGAGGACATCTTGGAGCCGGGCAGGGCCTGGAAGAGACCGTAGGCGCCGGAGGAGGGGTTGACCGCCTTGTAGTTCCAGCTGGACTCGTGGTCCACGATGTTGCTGAAGCACTGCCACTGGCCGCTCGGCACCATCTGACGGGCCATCGCCTGGATCTGCGAGACGGTGTAGGAGCTCTGGACGGCGAAGGTGGTGGACTCGCGCGCGGCGTCGCGGCTGGCCCTCTCCTTCTTCTCCTCCTCGGCCCGCTTCTTGGCCTCTTCGGCTGCCTGCTGCGCCTTCTCCTTCTTGGCGACGGCGGTCTCGGCGGCTGCCTTGCGGGCCGCCTCCTCGGCGTCCTTCTTGGCGCTCGCGTCCGCGGCGATGGCCTGCGCGTCGGCCTGCTGCGTCAGGGACGCGGTCTGCACCTGGGCCTGCTGGCCCGCGGGGATGTCCGCGAGCAGCGTCGTGCCCGTGGCCGTCGCTTCGGCGTCGTTGTTCTGCGCGGTGCTGCCCGAGGCAACCCCGACGACGCTTCCGACAGCGGTGACCGCCGTGGCCGAGGCCACTGCGAATCCCCGGACCGAGATCCGGCTCACACGGTTTCCTTCCAGCATCGCCCGCTTCGGTGACCCTCGCGGACGCAATCGTGCCCCTGGCACTGGCCTCCCCAACTACGGGTCACGGGAGGCACGGGCCCGTGGGCAACTCCCGCGTGGGGAGTGCCGCGTGGTACTCGGGCGGCATACGACGCTGCTATGGAGTTGAAACTGGTGCTTCTGTGGTGCCGTACCGCTGGGGGTACAGGTGTGTCGTATGCGGGGCCTGACAGGAGTGAGACTCTGCCGTAACCCGACGGGGCAAGGCAATTCCCCGTTGCGTGTGAAAGCTCACATCCCGTTTGGCCCAGGGGTTTCACAGAAACCCCCACATGCGAAGGCGCCGTCCGGCTAGGCTCTTCGCCTTTCCGGACGGCGCCGACCGACGCGCAACCGGCCCTTGTCAGGGCTGAATTCTCAGATGTGCCCGTCCTCCAGCATTTCGGTCACAAGCGCCGCGATCTGGGACCTCTCGGACCGAGTCAGGGTGACGTGGGCGAAGAGCGGATGCCCCTTCAGCTTCTCGACGACGGCGACGACACCGTCGTACCGCCCTACCCGCAGGTTGTCCCGCTGCGCCACGTCGTGCGTGAGCACGACCCGCGAGTTGGCCCCGACCCGGGACAGAACGGTCAGCAGGACGTTCCGCTCCAGCGACTGGGCCTCGTCCACGATGACGAACGCGTCGTGCAGCGACCGGCCGCGGATGTGGGTGAGCGGGAGCACCTCCAGCATGCCGCGGGCGGTGACCTCCTCGATGACCTCCCGGCTGGTGACCGCCGAGAGCGTGTCGAAGACCGCCTGCGCCCAGGGGCTCATCTTCTCCGCCTCGGTGCCGGGCAGGTAGCCGAGCTCCTGCCCGCCCACCGCGTACAGCGGACGGAAGACCATCACCTTCTGGTGCTGCCGGCGCTCCAGCACCGCCTCCAGCCCCGCGCACAGCGCCAGCGCCGACTTGCCGGTGCCGGCCCGGCCGCCCATCGAGACGATCCCGACGTCCGGGTCGAGGAGCAGGTCGAGTGCGATCCGCTGCTCGGCGCTGCGTCCCTTGATGCCGAACGCCTCCCGGTCGCCGCGCACCAGCCGGACGTTGCCCTCCGCGGTGACGCGGCCGAGCGCCTTCCCTCGCTCCGACTGGATGGTGAGGCCGGTGTGCACGGGCAGGCCGGCGGCTTCGGGGACGTAGACGTGTCCCTCCTCGAAGAGGACGTCCACCTGCTCGCCGGGCAGGGTCAGCTCGGACATCCCGGTCCAGCCGGAGGCGTCCGTGATGGCCAGCTCGGCGCGGTACTCCTCGGCGAGCAGGCCGACGGAGGACGCCTTGATCCTCAGCGGGAGGTCCTTCGACACGACGGTGACGTCGAACCCCTCGGCCTGCAGGTTGCGGGCGACCGCGAGGATGCGGGAGTCGTTGTCCCCCAGGCGGTAGCCGGTGGGCAGCACGCTGGGGTCCGAGTGGTTGAGCTCGACACGCACGGTCCCGCCGAGATCCCCGGTCGGGATGGGGGCGTCGAGGCGGCCGTACCGCACCCGGAACTCGTCGAGCAGGCGCAGGGCCTGCCGGGCGAAGTAGCCGAGTTCGGGATGGTGCCGCTTGGCCTCCAGCTCCGTGACCACGACGATCGGGAGCACGACCTCGTGCTCGTCGAAGCGGTTCAGGGCGTTCGGGTCGGCCAGCAGGACGCTGGTGTCGAGAACATAGGTGCGCCGATCTGGCTTGTGGCGCTTTGTGCTGGTCACCACGGAAGGACGTACCCCCTCGGATGAGGTCGGGGAGCGACGGAGTGGACGCTGGGCCGGGAAGGCGGGAGCGAGCCGGCCGGTCGACGGCCGCCATGCACTGGCACGGGCCGGCAACCGGCCCTCCGCTGCTTCTTCCGTGCCGTGACCGCACGGTCGGGCTGGTGCAAAGGGCCTCCCGGGCGGGCAGCTCCGTGCCGCCCGCTGAGATCCGACACCCGTGGTTCGGGCGTCGACCTGCTTGCCTTATGCCCTCGAACAAGCGCAGCCATGCCACGACACAGGACGGCGCACCGGTGAACTCCTCGTTACGTCAGCCCCGTCCGCGGTACCCGGGCGGGTCTCGCCGAGGTGCGGAGAGTGCGGGGCGCCGAGGGCAGAAAAAACGGGCCGGTCCGTGGGGGGGAGACGGACCGGCCCGAGGGGGGGTTTCCACCATAACCCTTCGTAAGTGATGCTGCGTGCATCGGCGTGCCACAACTACTCTCCGAAGTCGTCCGGCGACGCCGCGGTGGTCGCGGAACCTCTCATTCCGCCCTGAATCATGGCCAAAACGCAATGGAATCCCAGGGGAACCGGGTGACAGACGCGCCTTTCCGGAGGGTCGGTGCGCCTCGGAATCCGGACGGCCCGATGCCCTCGCATCCCCCCACCGGGTGAACCTCGCGGCGAACGCCGACTTGACTCCGGCACCGCGCAGCCCCCTCCACTGCGCGGTACCGCCCGCGCAGCTTTGCTTACGCGAATTACCTTGGTCCGAACTTACGCGATCAAGCGCTACCGACGCGACCCCAGCGGGACGTCGACGGATAACGATGTGGAAACCCTGTGAGGATCGGCGGGCGATTCCGCACGCCCCCTCCAACGGCGCGAATGTTTGCGAAGGTACGTCCTTTACGCACCGAAGGTCCGATCTTCGGCGCCCCCGCGACTAGGAACGCCTCCCGCCCCGCACGAGCACGAGGCCAATACCTGTCCTACTGCCGCCCTACCGTCCCCCCATGACGACGACCGCGAGGATCACGTGGGGCGCGGCGAGCGCCCGACGGCTCCAACGACAGTTCCTGGCCAGTTCCGCCCGAACGGGCACGCCGGTCGCCGACGTGGTCGGCGCGATGCTCGCCGCCCACGCGCAAGTGCTGTCGGCGGCCGAGGTGTCGGTCGGCATTCGGTCGGCCGAAGGGGTGACACGGGCGGACGTACGCGCGGCGCTGTGGCCGGGCACCGCGGGCGCGGCGGGTCCGCCGGCCGCTCCGGGCTCTTCGCCCGCGACACTCGTGAAGACCTACGGCCCGCGCGGGACCGTCCATCTCCTCCCGGCCCACGACCTGCCCCTGTGGAGCGCCGCGCTGACCGCGGTCCCCGCCGGGACCAGCCCCTTCCCGCCCGCCGCACAGCTCACCGAGGAGCAGGCCCGGCAGGTCGTGGCGGCGATCGGCGACGCCCTCGACGGCACCTTCCTGACCATCGACGAACTGGGCGAGGAGGTCGTCGCCCGCACCGGGCCGTGGGCCGGCGACCTGGTCATGCCGGCCTTCCAGGACATGTGGCCGCGCTGGCGTCAGGTGGTGCACCGGGCGGGTCACGCGGGCGCCCTGTGCTTCGGCCCGAACCGTGGCCGCAAGGTGACGTACACCCGCCCGCCGCACTTCACGCCCGTGACCGCGCGGGAGGGGCTGCGGGCTCTCGTACGCCGCTACCTGCACGCCTACGGCCCGGCCACCCCGCAGCACTTCGCCAAGTGGCTGGCCGCACCGGCCGGCTGGGCGGTACGGCTGTACACCGAGCTGTCCGCGGCGGGGGAGATCGAGGAGGTCGACTTCGAGGGCGCGCCGGCCTGGGTGGCGGCGGGCGACACGGTCTTCCCGGACGAACCGGCCCGCGGGGTGCGGCTGCTGCCGTACTTCGACGCGTACGTCATCGCCGCCCAGCCGCGCGAACTGCTGTTCCCCGGGGCCGCCCACCGCCGGGCGCTGGCGGGCGGGCAGGCGGGCAACTTCCCCGTCCTGCTGGTGGACGGTGTGGCGGCCGGCGTCTGGCACCAGCGGCGCCGGGGGCGGCGTACGACGATCACGGTGGAGCCGCTGGGGCGCCTGACGGCACGGCAGGAACGGCAGCTCGCCGCGCAGGCGGACCGTGTGGCAGCGGTACTGGAGGCGGAGGCGGAGCTGGTGGTGGGCGAGGTCACGGTGGGCCCGCACGCGTGACCCCCGCGGCCTGTGCGGCCTACTTCCGCGGCTTGCGGGCCTCGAAGAGCTGCCGCGCGCTGTGGGCGACGAAGGGGCCCTCGGCCTCGATCCTCTCGTGCAGGGCGCGCAGCCGGGGCTCGTACTCCTCGACCGTGAATCCCGGGACCATCCACACCACCTTGCGCAGGAAGTGAACGACGGCTCCGATGTCGTGGAGCTCCATCCGCAACCGCTCCGCGCGCAGGTCGACGACCTCCAGGCCGGCGGCCTCGGCGTCGGCCCGCTCACGGTCGGGGTGGCGGGCGTTGCGGTTCTCCTCCGGCTGGGGCCCGAGGAAGTACTCGACGAGCTCGAAGACGCTGCTCGGCCCGACGTGCTGGGCGAAGTACGTCCCGCCGGGCGCGAGCACGCGGGCGATCTCCGTCCAGTGGGGGACGACGGGATGCCGGCTCACGACGAGATCGAAGGCCCCGTCGGCGAAGGGGAACGGCGCGTCCTCGGGCGAGGCGACCACCGCGACTCCACGCGGGCGGAGCAGGGCGGTGGCCTTGGCGACGTTCGGCGGCCAGCCCTCCGTGGCGACGACGAGCCGGGGCGGGCGGGAGGCGGCCCCGAGCGCGAAGTCCAGCACCTCGCCCCCGCCTGTCTGCACGTCCAGTACGGCGGTGGCCGCGGCCAGCCGGCCGGCCATGGACCGCGCGTACCCCCAGGACGGGCGGTCCTCGCTCGCCCTCCCCTCGAACCAGGAGAAGTCCCATCCCTCGGTGGGCACGGACGCGCCTTCCGCCACGAGGTCCTCGAAGGTGCGGGGGTGCGGTTGTGCCATGGGTGGTGCTTCTTCCGGTCAACGCGATGGGGGGCAGGGGGTGGGGCACGGGGCTAGGCCACGAGGGGCCGGACCTCCTCGGCGGCGAACCGCACGAAGCCCTCCGGGTCGGGTTCGTCCCCGGTCGGCTGGAGGACCACGGTGTCGGCCCCGGCCTCGGCCAGTCGCCGTACGGCCTTGGCGACGGCGCCCGCGTCCCCGGCGACCCCGAGTTCCGGAACGGCGTCGACTCCCTCGGCGACCAGTTCGGCGCGCAGCCGCTCGGCGGCACCGGGTCCGGTGGCCGTCAGGAGGTAGACGACCACCTTGTGCGGCTCCGTGCGCCCGGCCGTGGCCCGCCCCTCCTCGATGAGCAGCCGGGCCCGCCGCACCCCGTCGGGAGGAGTGGACGCGGTGAGAACCGTCCCGTCGGCGGCCTCCCCGGCGAGCCGCAGCGAACGGGGCCCGGTGGCGCCGGCCAGCACCCCGACACCGGCGTCCGGCGGCCAGTCGAGCGCCACGTCGTCGAGCCGGACGTACCGCCCCTGGGTCGTCACCCGCTCCCCGCGCAGCAGCGCCCGCAGCGCCAGCAGGTGCTCCCGCAACAACGTGACCGGCGACTCGACCCGCGCCCCGACCTGCCCCATCCAGTCCTGCACACCGTGCCCGACGGCCAGGATCGCGCGACCGGGGAACATGCGGTGCAGCGTGGCGGCCTCCATCGCGGTGATGGCGACGTTCCTGAGCGGCACGGGCAACAGCCCGACCCCGACCCGCACGCGTCCGGTCCAGGCGAGCGCGGCAGCGGCCGTGGAGATCCCGCCCTCGCGGAAACAGTCCTCCCAGAGCCACAGCTCTTCGAGCCCGGCCTCATCGGCGACACGGCAGACGGCGTGCAGCTGCTCGGGGGCGAGCTGCGGGCGGAACACGGCGCCGAGGTCGGTCATGGGTTGTTCCTACCCCCGGCCCGGGTCCTTGGGCAACGAGATTACGGGCCGGTGCTCAGGGGATTCTGGAAGCTGACCGTTTCGACGATCTGCCGGAGCATCGCCCGGTACTCCGCCCTGCGCGCCATGGCCGTGGTGCTGATGGTGAGGACGGCCAGGCGCTTGCAGTCGGGGTGCGGGAGATGGGCGTGGATCTGCAGCACCGGATGCGGAGGCAGGCCACTGCCCGCTGCCGGGCGGCGGACCGACTCGCTGATGGCCAGTGGGCCGCTCGCCCGTTCGAGGTACTCGATGTGGGAGTGGTCCGTCGCTCTGGTCACCACCCGAGCCACGGTCGCCGCTCGCGGGGCCACCGCGGTGGCACACCAGGAGACGGTGAACAGGGAGAGCAGGGGCTGGGCGTTGCCGCCGGCCACCCCGCCGACGTCGTCGCGGTGCAGACCGACCGCGCAGTGGACGATCCCGAACTCACCCAGGGCCCTGAGCATCCGCTGTCCCGAGGCAAGAAGCGCGATGAACTCCTGCCTCGCCATCTCGTCGGGTGCCGATTCGAGCAACACGGCCGCTGCCGCGCGCAGACCGTCGGCGTGCGGCGCATCCGGCTCGGCGAGCAGCGCCTCCAAAGGCAGAGCCGTGAAGCCGGCGGGTTCGGCGAACCAGAGTTCCGCGTGGGGGTCGTGAACGGATTCGTGGAGAACGATCGCAGGGGCACTCACAGCACATCTCTCACTTCGGCTCAGGGACGGACCGGGTGGACGCCTGCACGACGTCCGCGCTCGATGTCGTCGGGAGTCGCGCCCCAGTCGGCGAAACGCCAGCCGCTTCGCGCATCGATCCGCTGCTCCACGACATGCATGCGACGCGGGGCCGTTCCTCGCCGGCTGGGGGCGGCAACAAGCCCGATGAATCGCGGGTCGCCGGCGAACCAGATGGTTTCGATGTCGGCCTTCAAGTGGGGTTTGGCTCTTGGGGCCATTCGGCGGGCCCACCATTCCCGGCGGAGGTGCCGGGAGAAAACAAGCGGCAGCCGCTGATCCTGGCAAGCAGGATTGGAGAACTCGAACCAACCGTACTGCTTTCCCGTGACTTCGGGCCGCTTGGTCAGCCCTCGCGGAACGTTCCGCATAATTTGCCAAGGATACGTTCGCAGAACACGCAGCATCAAGAATGCTGCTGGGAAATACTTCAGCTGAGTCAGCACTCGGTAAGGCGCGTAGATGAAGTACGGCATGAAGGCCCATGCCACCCAATTGGGCCTGTAGGTGGAAATTCCCAGCAACGCGACCCATCCACCGGCCCAGCCGATCAGCCCGGCGACGTTCATAACCATGTGCGAGGCCCACGCCAACCGCGTCGGGGGATGATCCCAAGCCGTTGGACACGTGCGAGGGTTCACGGTTCTTCACTCCTCCTTTGCGGTGTCAGAAGACATGACGAACGAGGCCGACGATCCCGCCGTTGTCGAGGACGAGCCGGGAGCCGTCGATTCCTGCGACAGTGCCGTCCTTGATTCCGTCGTCATCGGCGTCCACAGCCTTGTTGTACAGGCCGTAGCCACCAGTGGCGACACCGGTCAACCCCGAAGCTGCGGATACTGCCTTTGCGGCCTTCTCCGGGTCACTGAAGCCGCGCACAGCTCGCGCAATCAGCTGATTTTCCAGCCCAATGATGCGCCCTGCCTCCTCCAGAGACTTCGAACCGTAGGTGGCTGCCTTCTGCCAGAAGTCAAGTGAATGTGCACCTGCCCGAGTAACGTCCATGGCCTCGATACTCCCCTTCAGAACAGCACCCACCCCTGGCAATGCCCCCGCAAAGTCCGCACCCACTGACACCGCGTTGCTCCAGAAGTCGGCGTCGAGTTCTCCCTTGGTGAGCCCGTCCAGGAGGGACGCCCGTACCTCCGGGTCGGTGAGCCGCAGCATGAGCGCGGTCGCGCTCAGTCCCGACGCCGTGAGCATCATCGCCGCCATCACTGCGAGACTCAGTCCCAGCGGTCCGGCGAGGAGAAGCGCTGTCACCCCGATGAGACCCGCCGTGAAGCTGAGGATGTCCGGCAGGTTGTCGGTCAGCCAGTCGAGGGCCTCGTCGAACCATCCCGGCTCGTGCGGTACCAGCTTCTTCGTGGCGTCGCGGATTTTGTCCGCCCGGTGCCTGGCCTTGCTCTCATGCTCCTCGGCCAACCGCTTCGCCCTGCCGATGATCCTGTCGAGCTCGGCCTGCGCCTCTTCAACGGCGGTGTTCGCGCGGGTCAGCGCCTTCTGCGCGGTGTCGTAGTCGGTCCCCTTCTTCTGCAGGTCCGGATCACCGCCCGCCTCACTCGCTCGCCCCTTGGCCCGATCCACGGCTGCCTGGGCTTCCTCGGCGTCCTTCTCGAGCTTTCTGGCCCGCCGTTGGAAGTCGTCGAGTTCGCCTTCCCAGCGGTCCAGTTGCCTGGCCGCCTTGCGGATGGAGTGGGCCGCGTTCTTCAGATTCAGGGGCAGCGGGCCGCCGTCGAGTTGTTCACGGAAGGCGACCGCGGCATCGCCCTTCCAGTAGCTGCCGTCCAGGAGCTTGGTGACCAGATCGAGGGCTTCCTGGAGGACCTCGGCGCAGCCGCTGAGCTTCTTCCGCAAGCCCCTCACCGTCTCGGTGTCGCCCGGTACCGGGTTGAAGCCGAGGTGCGGGTAGCCGGGGTTCGGGATGTGCGGGGCCGACTTGAGCCCCTGCGGCTTGCCCAGGTCCGCCCGCGACTGCGGGTCGAGGGCCGCGCCGCGCTGCTCGGTGCCAGGAGTGACGGTCACCTCTTGTCGCCGTTCTTGCTCTCCCGCGACCGCTTCACCGCTTCCTCGAGCGCCTTGTCGACCTCGAGGTAGCTGTCCTTGCTCTTCCCGATGATCTCGGCCAGATCCTCCGTCTGCTTGCCGATCTCCTCCGACCCGTACGTCCAGTCCTCCTGGAAGTCCTCGCACGCCGAGTCGAGGTCGTCCGTGCCGAGGCCGGTGATCGTCGCGTCCGACAGCGCCTTCCGCACGCCCCTGAGCGAACTCGACGACTTCCTCAGCGACTTCATGAACCGCCCGAGCTCATCACCGTCGACCGCAAGCCGCTCCGCCATCTGCCCCGCCCCATAGTCGGTCCACCTGCACCGATGGAAGGAACGACGGCGTCCGCCTTTCGTGACGCCCGCATCCGCCTTCCCCTCCCAGGGGGTGCACCTTGACGCCCCGAGGGCTGTCGTTCCCGATCAGTGGTTGACGGTCGTGGCATAGGTCCCTGGGCCCGTGTGGCGCCCCGGTTCCTGTGGGTACGTTCGGTCGGGACACCGACGGCACGAAGGGAGGGGCCGGCCATGCAGCGGCTTCGGCTGGACAGGCGGGGGACCTTGGTCGTGCCGGGGGAAGGAGCGGCGGCGGACGTCCGGGTGCCCCTGGAGATCGCCGCCTCTTATCGGGCCCGCACCAAGGGGCTGCTGGGGCGGGACGCCGTCGACGGCGCGATCCTCCTGTCACCCGCCAACAGCGTGCACACCGTCCGCATGCGCATGCCCATCGACGTCGCCTACCTCGACCGGCGGCTCACCGTCATCGCCGTACGCACCATGCCGCCGGGACGGCTGGGGCTGCCCCGGCTCCGCTCCCGGCATGTGCTGGAGGCGGAGGCCGGGGCGATGGCGGGGTGGGGGGTGCGGGTGGGGGTGCGCGTGGAGGTCGTGGAGGGCTGGTCGCCGGGCTCTTCGGACAAGGCCCCAGGCCCTCTGGGCTGAGCGTGGTGATGTGGCCACGGCCCGCCGCAGGCCGTCACGGGCGGCCAGGTGCAGATAGGGGTGCGGGGCGGGATGCCAGCTACCCGGCTCGCGAGCATCCCGCCCAGGGTCAATTTTCGGAGCGGGGGAAGGAGACCTCGACCCTGCGGTTCTTCTTGCGGCCGGCCTCCGTCGAGTTGTCTGCGATGGGGTACTGCTCGCCGTAGCCGCGGACCTCGTAGGTGATGCCGGCGTCGTTCAGTTCCTGCACCAGGAGTTCCTGTACGGCGTTGGCCCGCTTCTTCGACAGGACGTCGCCGTGGGCGGAGGAGCCGAGGTCGTCGGTGAAGCCGAAGACGCGGACCTTGGTGGCGTTCTGGGTCTTGATCTCCTCGGCGATACCGGCGATACGGGACTTCGCCTCCGCGCCCAGTTTCGCGCTGTCCTTGCCGAACAGCACCTCGGCCTGCAGGGCGAACTTCACGTCCGAGTTGGTGTCCTCCCGGCGTTCGTCACCGCTCTGGTCCTCCACGACCGACTTGATGTCCAACACCTTGGCCTGGGCGAGCGTGGCACCGTCCGGGAGCTTCAGGTCGGGGTCGTTGGGGTCCAGTTCCACAGGGGCGGAGGCGGAGGCTTCGCTTCCTGGGGGGACGTTCGGGTCGTCGTCGGCGTGGGCCAGCGTCGCTCCCACGACGTTCGTGGCAAAGAAGAGCGAAGTAGTGAGGAGCACGGTGAGACGGGTCTGGGTCATTGGTGACCTCACCCGGAGATCTGGATAGTAGCGGCAGCGAACGTCGGCAACTGGAAGGTGACTTCGTTCGTGTTCGATGGCGGCGCCGGGAACTGCATGAACACAGGAATAGCAGCACCTGCCTTGATCCTCGGCATGTTCGTCGTTGTGAGGGGCCGACCGTCCGTGTCGCGGAGCACGTAATAGCGCTTCTTCCCTGCTGAATCCACAAGGGTCGCTCCGCCGAGCGAGGACCCATGCCGGATGATCTCGGTCTCATCACCTGCCGTCCGTACAGAAACACGAGCGGGCTCGTCACCGTCGTTCTTCAATTCGCCGCTGACGGTGACGAATCCTCCGGAGTCCCTTACGGCCGAACTGATCTTGAGGACTAGCCCGTCCTCTCCTTTCAGCTCGGCCAGAGGCTCGTCCGTTCCTTCTTGAGTACTCGGGTTGGACCCACTTTCCTGGGAAGCAGTTGCCGAAGCCTCCGGCTTTTTGTCGTCGCTGCCCCCGCCACAGCCGGCCACGCCCAGGGCCAGTCCGGCTGCAACGGTCACTGCGGCCATTCCCCTGCGGGCCTTCGTAGTGAACCGAATGCTCATGCCCCTGCTTCCTTCATCACTCGTCGTTGGCTTGTCAGTCGGCCAGATGGACTTCGAACAGGTCTTCGGCTTTCGGGAGATCGCCCAGGTCCTTCACATCCAGATCCCAGTGCTCGCCCTTGCAGGTCAACCTCGGCAGCACATCGTCCCCTGCGTCGCCTCCGGGAAGCTCGAACGTGCAGCGCGGTTCGATGACAGCCTTCGCGGACGCGCGCGCGTACTTGTTCTCCGTGCCCGGGACAATGCTGTCTCCGACCGGCTCCCCTGCCGTGACCTCGACCGTGTGCTCAAGCGGTCCGTCCGGTGCGCAGGCGTCGAGCCGCGCCTCGTTCTGAGCCGCGAGCTGCTCCGCTCTCCAGCACGAGGGGCCGAGGCCGGCCACAAGTCCGTCGAAGATGTCCTGCCATGAGTCCGGGTCACGCACCTTCTTGACCCACTCGTCAGCGAGTTGGTCACGTGTTTCCTGTGCCGCTGCGAGCGCCGCCGCATCTGCGGCTGTCTGAGCGCTGTTCCGATTCGCCCCGGCCTGGCCGACCGCGAAGTACGCGAGCGCGAGAAAGAGCAGGCCTCCCACCACCGTGATGTAGATGGGGAAGGCCTGCCCTGCGTCGCCGTGTCTGCGGCCGCGCGTCAGCCGCCGGTAACCTCGTCGATCTTGTCCACGATCGCGTCGTAGATCGACTGCCCGATGTCCGTCCCCGTAATGGCCAGCACGATCGCCACCACCACCGCGATGATCCCCAGATACTCCACAGCCGTCTGCCCCTTGTCGTCGCGGGCGGCGTGGGTCTGCAGGTAGGTGGCGGTGGTGTGGAGCCAGTTGGTCATCGTGTTCCCCTCCCGGGTGGCCGGTGCCGCGTTCGGCGTCTGGAACGTACGGGGGGACACGTCGTCCGGCGGAGGGTCCCTGGGCCCATTTCCGGGCCCAATCAGCGGCGGTCATCGCAGATCACCCCAGTTCCCGCGGGGAGTCCGGCGCCGTGCCGAGCCACTTCGCGGCGGCCTCGGAGCGGCTGGAGCTGTGGAGCTTGGCGAAGATGCGGTTGATGTGGTTCTTGACCGTCTTCTCGCTGATGAAGCAGGCGGCGGCGATCTGCTGGTTGTTCATGCCGGACGCGATGAGGTCCATGATCTCCGCCTCTCTGGCACTCAGCCGGAACCTCGACCTGTCGAGAGCACCGGACGACGACTGTGCCACAGCTGGTTGCAATTGCGAAAGAGGGGGAGCAGAGAATGGGCTACTTAGCTCAGCTGCAAGAGGGTTGGACTCATACGCCTCGTGTGCAGTCGCACTCCCATCGGCGTTCACGGCGTCCCGGCGCTCCTCCTCCCTCAGTTGCGCCAGCAGCGCTCCCGCCGCCGTCGGCGTGAAGTGGGCCCTGCCCTGTGTGACGTCCCGGACCGCCGTCACCAGCTGGTCGGCCGTGAACTCGCCGTGGACCAGGTAGCCGCCGGCGCCACGGCGCAGGGCCTCCTGGACGATCTCCGACTCCCCGCTGTAGGTCAGCATCATCACCGGTGCGATGCCCACCAGGTACGGGAGGGCCGAGATGCCGTCCACGCCCGGCATGCGGACGTCCAGGAGGACGACGTCGGGGCGGTGTCGGTCGGCCGCCTCGCAGGCCGCTCTGCCGTCGGCGGCCTCGGCGACGACCGTGATGTCCTCCCGGCCGGAGAGCAGGGCGGTGAGGCCGGCGCGGACCACCGGGTTGTCGTCCGCCACGATCACCCGTAGCGGGGGCGTCGGGGTGGGGACCGGGAGCGGGTGGTGGAGTGGGCCCCGGTTCCGGGGCGGGTCGTCCGGCATCGGGTTCCTCCTCTCCTGTCGTGGGGGGTCGGGTGCGTACGGCGTGCTCATGTCCGGAGCGGCAGGGCGGCCAGCGGGAGGTCCAGGCGTACTTCCGTGCCCGTGGGGTGCTCGCCCCTGCCGATGCGGATGCGGGCGCCCACCGAGGCGGCCCGCTCCACCATGCCGACGAGACCGAAGTGGCCGGCCCGGCTCAGTTCTTCGAGGGTCGTGCCCGGCGGGAGGCCGCCGCCGTCGTCGTACACGCTGATGCGCAGCAGATCGCCGTGGACGCCCGCGCGGACGTGGACGTGGGTGGGTGCGGCGTGGCGGTGGGCGTTCTCCATCGCCTCCGAGGCGATGGTGAGGAGCTGGCGGGCCACGGCCGGGGGGACCGCGGGCACGGCCTGGTCCGCGGTGGGGTGGTGGTACGTGGCGGGTACCCCGGTGCGGGTGGTGAAGTCGTGTGTGCGCGCCGCGAGTTCTCTGGTCACGTCCGTGCCGTGGGACGGGTCGGCCTCGCGGCGCAGGTCGGTGAGCAGTTCGCGGGATTCGGCCGCGGCCCGGCGGGCCGAGCGGGCGATGAGGTCCGCCTGTTGCCTGATCAGCGCCGGGTCCGTGCGGTCCCGGCCGGCGGTGGCGGCCAGACCGTCGGCGGCCAGGGCCACGCCGTGCAGTGTCTTGGCCACGGAGTCGTGCAGCTCACGGGCCAGCCGTGCGCGTTCCGCGCTGACCGCCTCCGTGACGGCCAGGCGGGCCTGCACGGCGGTCAGTGCCTGGGTGGCGGCGCCGAAGCGGAGGAGCAGGTTGCGCAGGCTGGAGCCGACGGCCCCGGCGATGACGCAGAGGCCGGGCAGCAGGAACGACTCCGCCGGACCCGGGTGCGGGTCCTTCATCGTCGCGTGGACCAGCAGCAGGATCAGGGACTGCAGGGAGGCGAAGACGGCGGCGCCCCGCCAGCCGTAGACCAGGCCGGCGAGGAGGGGGGTGCAGACGCTGACGTAGGCGAGCGTGGTGTCGGGGCCCGCCGAGATCAGCAGCAGGGAGCCGAAGAGGGTGTCCACCGCCAGGAGGGTGGGGTGGCGCAGGAGGAGGGGGCCGAAGCGTTCCCAGTCCCGGAAGAGGACGTACGAGCCCATGAAGGTGACGACCACGGCGGCGCCGACCAGGCGTGCGCCCAGGCCCGGGTTGGCGTTGAGGAGGGCGGCGGGGGCGGCCACGGCGATCATGGCCAGGCGGAAGCCGAAGACCTGCCGGCACAGGGCTTGCAGGGCGTTGATCTGGAGGGGGATGGCCGGCGCGGGTGCCGGTTCGGGGCCGGGAGAGGGTGCGGGTGCGGTCGGGTGCCGTGAGGGGCCGTCTCCGTCGGCGGCCACGGATCCGTGTCCCTGCACCGTCCATGCCGGCCGCCCGTTCGGCGCCCCCTCCGCGGGTTCCCACCCCCGTGGCAGCGCCGGCGTCCTCGGGGCGCGGCGGCGCGGGACCCGGGTGGGGGGCGTCCCCAGGGGCTCCCGATCCGACTGGTCCCTGGTCCGCGGGTTCGTGATCGACATGTCGTCCTCCCCTACTCACCCGTGATCGACCCGAAGTCCGTGCCGGACCCGAGGATCAGTCCCGCGCCGAGGAGGATCATCGTGGCCGGGACCATGAACGTCGTGATCATCATCGTGGCCTTGGGCACCGCGCGGGCCGCCTTGCGGCGGGCGTTCTGGGCGTCCGTACGGCGCATGTCCCTGGCCAGGGACACCAGCGTGTCGACGATGGGGGCGCCCAGTTCCTCGCCCTGCTGGAGCGCCGTGACGAACATCGCCACCTGTTCCGAGTCGTTGCGGCGGCGCAGCTCCGCGAACGCCTGGCGGCGGCTCATCCCCAGGTCCATCTGACGCAGGGTGATGCGCAGTTCGTCCGCCCACGGGCCTTCGTAGCGCGTCGCGACGCGGTCCAGGGCCTGGCGGAACCCCAGCCCCGCGCTCACCACGACCGCCAGTACGTCGAGGAAGTCGGGGAGGGTGCGTTCGATCTCGTCCTTGCGGATGCGGATGGCCGACCAGATGCCGACCTCCGTCCAGAACGCCCCGAAGGCCAGCAGGAGCAGGGCGACCAGGAACTGGCCGCGCATCAGGAAGACCAGGAACCCGACGGCGCCCAGGAAGCCGTAGACCGCGCGGCGTGCGGCGTAGCGGTCGATGGTCAGGCCGCCGGGGTTGCCCGCCAGGTCGATCTTGCGGCGGTACTTGGCCACCAGGCTCGGGCCCATCAGGCGCAGCACGGTGGGGGCGTACCGCATGCCGAGGCGGTCGACGAGGGAGTCGACGGCGCCGGTGCGGGTGGAGCCGACCTCCAGGGCGAGGGCGAGGTCGCCGGGGAGTTTCGCCTCGGCCCGGTACATGCGGATGCCGGCGAAGACGCCCCAGACGCTGAGGCCCATGACCAGTGCGAGCAGCAGTTCCACGAGGTCTCCTCCGTCCTACACGTCGATGCGCGACAGGCGGCGGATGAGGACGAAGCCGACGGCGTAGAGCGCGAAGGCGATGATGACCGCCGCCTGGCCGGCCGGTGAGCCGGTCATGCGTTCCAGGGCGCCGTCCTTCACCCCGTTCATCAGGAACAGGGAGCCGACGCCCAGTACGGGGACGGCGTACGACGTCATGTTCACCTGGGAGAGCTGCGTGCGGACTTCCCGCCGGGTCTCCTTGCGCTCCTCCAGCGTCTCCGTCAGGTTGCGCAGGGCGCCGACGACCTGGCCGCCCGCCCGGTTGGACAGGACGAGGGTGGTGACCAGGACGACCAGTTCGCGGGAGGGGAGGCGGTCCGCCAGTTCACCGAGGGCGTCGTCCATCGAGGCGCCGAGCGCCAGCTGGTCGGCCACCTTGCCGAGTTCCTCGCCGGCCGGGGCCTCCAGTTCCTCCGCCGCCATGCCGATGGCGGTGCGCAGGGCGAGACCGGCCTGGGTGGCGTTGGCGAGGATGCGGGCGAGTTCGGGAAGCTGGTTGATGAACTTCTCGATGCGTTTCTGACGTTGCCAGTTGAGGAACTGCACGGCCACACCGATGCCGAGCAGCCCGGCGAGCGGGCCGAAGAACGGGGCCAGGGACGCCTGCCCGATCAGCCACAGGCCGGCGACCGTGGTGAGCATGTAGACGAAGAACTCGCCCGGGGTGATGTCCAGGCCGGTGGCGGCCAGGCGCAGTTCCAGCTTCCTGCCCGGCTTGGTACGGCGCAGGCGGCGGTCCAGGTTGCCGAAGCGGTGCCGGCGGCCCGCGGAGGGCATCCGGCCGGTGGCCGTGAGACGGTCGACGAGGGCCTGGCGCTGCGCCTTGCCCGAGGCGTACGAGTGCACGCCCATGACCGCCAGGGCGCAGGTCAGCAGGGTGACGCCGGTGGTGAGCGTGACGAGGGTCTGCAGTTCCATCGGGACGGTTCCTACCTGGCTTCTCGGGTGGCGAGCTGGTCTGCGGTCACGGCGACGCCGAAGGCCTGCGGAACGGGCTGGCCCGCCATGTAGAGGCGGTCGGCGGTGCGGCGCGGGAGGGGATAGTGCTCGAAGGCGCCGTAGATGCGGCCGTCGGCGGTCATCGGCCGGGCGTTGAAGCGGGCCACGGTGGCCAGGCGGTAGGGCTCGCCGCCGTGGCTGGCCAGCAGGGCGATCTCGGTGATGCGGCGGGCGCCGTCGGCGAAGCGGGTGAGCTGGACGATGACGTCGACGGCGCTGTTGATCTGGTCGTGCAGGGCCACGAAGGGGATCTCCACGTCGGACATGGAGGCGAGCGTCTGCAGGCGCATCAGGGCGTCCTCCGCGCTGTTGGCGTGGACGGTGGCGAGCGAGCCGTCGTGGCCGGTGGACATCGCCTGGAGCATGTCGAGGGACTCGCCGCCGCGGACCTCACCGACGACGATGCGGTCGGGGCGCATGCGCAGGGAGTTGCGGACGAGGTCGCGGATGGTGACGCGGCCCTTGCCCTCGACGTTGGGCGGGCGCGACTCCAGGCGGATCACGTGCGCCTGCTGGAGCTGGAGTTCCGCGGAGTCCTCGATGGTGATGATGCGTTCGGTCTCCGGGATCAGGCCGGACAGGGCGTTGAGCAGCGTGGTCTTTCCGGTGCCCGTGGCGCCCGAGACGATGATGTTGAACCTGGCCTGCACCAGGCCGGCCAGCAGGTACAGCATGTGCTCGTCCAGCGAGCCCAGGCCGATCAGCTCGTGCAGGGTGAAGGAGCGCGGGAAGCGGCGGATGGTGAGCGTGGCGCCGGTCAGGGACAGCGGCGGGATGATGACGTTGACGCGCTCGCCGGAGGGGAGGCGGGCGTCGACCATGGGATTGGACTCGTCCACGCGGCGGTTGACCGTGGAGACGATCCGCTCGATGGTCTGCATGAGCTGGTCGTTGGAGGCGAAGCGGAGCGGCAGTTGCTCCACCCGGCCGCCGCGCTCGACGAAGATCGCGTCGGGGCCGTTGACCATGATCTCCGTGATGGAGGCGTCCTCCAGCAAAGGCTCCAGGATGCCGAGGCCGAGGGCCTCGTCCACCACCCGGCGGATCAGCTGCGAGCGTTCGACGGTCGACAGGACCGGGCCCTCGCGGCTGATGATGTGCCCGAGCACCCGCTCCAGCCGGGCCCGGCGCTCGGCCGTGGCCAGCGAGCTCATCTCCGCGAGGTCGATCTCCTCCAGGAGCTTGGCCCGGTAGGAGGCGACCAGGTGTCCGTCCTCGCCCCGGCTGCCGTGCTCCTCGGGGGCGTGGATGCGTGCGCGCAGGCTCATGCGTCCGGTGCTCCTTGCTCCTCGGTCAGTGGTCGAGCGGCATGGTCGCCGTCCTGGTCGCGTCCCCGAAGTCCCAGCCGGGGACGATCGAGGGGATGTCGACGGTCGCGGTGACCGTCACCTCGTCGGCGGCGTACGACGGCGGGCAGTCGGTGCCGTCGGCCAGCCAGCCGCTCACCGCCGCGGTGCACGCCTCCTGGGCGCTGCGGTCGAGCGAGGCCCCGCGCGCGCCGGCCCGCGCCGCGGTGCCGGCCTGCTGCGCGGTGTAGGCGATCAGGCCGAGTTGTACGGCGGCCATGGCGACGATGATCAGAACGGGCAGGAAGCCGAGGTACTCGATGGCCACCTGGCCCCGGTCACGGTGCCTTCCGCGCTGCCTTCCGGCGAGGTACGGCATCTCAGTCGTCCTCCTCCTCGACGGCCCCGGCGTGGCCCCGCACGTCGAACGGGAACCCGATCGTGCCCGGGAAGAGGACGGGGACCCTGAGCCGCACGTCGGCCGTGACGAAACCGCCCCCGGTGCCGCAGTCCACGTCGGCGTCCCCCTCCCACGCGCCCGGCAGCTTGTCCACGCCTGCCTCCTGGCAGGCGCCCGCCCGCTCCCCCGGACTCGCCGCGGTCCCCGCCCGTACCGCCTCGTCGGCAGCATTCCCCGCGAGCGTGAACGTGTACCCCACCAGCACGAGCTGCCACAGCACCACCAGCGTCACGATGATCGTCGGCGTCATGCCGAGGAACTCGATGGTGACCTGGCCCCGGTCCCGTTGCGCGTTCCGGCCGCGTAACGCGCTCATCCGCCGCCCTCCCTGCGGCGCCGGAAGCTCACCGACCCCTTGTCGCCCCGGAACCGGCCGCCCCTCCGGTCCCCTTCGGGTGCCTTGACCAGCCCCAGCTCGCCCGCGAGGCCCCACAGGGCCTGTTTGACGGTGCTGCGGCTGTCCAGTTCGTGGATGCGTCCGGCGTCCACGGCACCCTGGAGTTCCTTGAACGCCGCGGGGACCGCGGTGGCCGCGACGCCCGTGCCGGTGATCCGCTGGATCAGCGCGGGCTGGATCTCCGTACCGCGCGTGTGCCGGTTGACGACGACGGTGGTCTCCTCCGCCTTGCGGATCTGCAGCCGGTCCCACATGCGCACCGCCCGCTTGGCGCCGCGCACCGCGACCACGTCGGGGGTGGTCACCAGCAGTGCCTTGTCGGCCATCTCCACAGCCGCCGCGCCCGCGCCGCCGAGCTGGGCGCCGCAGTCGATGACGACGACCTCGTAGCGGGAGCGCAGGGCGCTGACGATCTGGCGGGTGGCGCGGTCGGTGACGTCCTCGCCGCGTTCGCCCTCGCCGGGGGCGAGCAGCAGCGCCACGCCGGTGTCGTGGCGGAAGACCGCGTCGGCCAGGACGCGCGGGGAGATGTCGTTGACGGCGGCCAGGTCGACGACCGAGCGGCGGAACTGGACGTCCAGGTAGGAGGCGACGTCGCCGGTCTGGAGGTCCATGTCGACCAGGGCGGTGCCGCGGCCGGACGCCTGGGCGGCGAGGGCGAGCTGGATGGCCGTCACGGTCGCGCCCACGCCGCCCTTGGCGCCGCTGACCGTGACGACGGTGCCGCCGGCCCCGGTGAACACGTCGCCGCCGCTGCCCAGGTGACGGCGTACGCCTACCGACCACTGGGCCACCGCCTGGACGCGGCTGGCGAGTTCCTCGTAGCTCAGGGGCAGGGCGACCAGGCCGCGGGCGCCGTAGTCCATGGCGGCCTGGAAGAGGCCGGGGCCCGCGTCGGAGGTGACGAGGATGACGCCGACGGCCGGGAAGCGCAGGGCGACCTCGCGGATCAGTTCCAGCGCGGGGACCGGTCCGATCCGCTCGTGCACGACGACGACCTCGGGGAGTTCGTCGACGGATTCGGCGGCCAGCCGGGCGAGGGTGTCCACGAGTTGGGTGGAGTCGACGACCGGGGCCACCGGTTCGGCGTCCGGGAGCTGGCTGAGCAGGGTCGTGATGGACCGTACGGCGTCCGGGTCGCCGACTGCCGGGAGAATCCTCGTGGGCATGCGGGCCTCTCACTTGTCCTTCGCGAGTTCGTACGTCCGGTCCTTGTCCGGCACCGTGGTGTCGCCGCCCGGTGCCACGAGCGCGAGCCGGACCCGCTGGGCGAACGACTCGGCGTAGGTGATGCGCTGGGCGTCGATCGTGGACAGGGCGAAGGTGATGGGGACGGCGTCGGTGGGCTGCCGGTCGCGGCTGTTCTCGTCGGGTTCCAGTGAGGTGAGTTCGCCGACGTCGATGACCTTGGCGTTGGTCACGATGATCTTGGATTGGGCGGGGTCGCCCTCACGCTCTGCCTCGAAGGTGGCGTACACGTTGACGGTGGAGCCCGGCGTGATCTTGCCGGCCACTCCGGTCGCCGCGTCGATCATGATGGCGACCTCCTGCTGCCCGGGCTGCAGGGCGGGCTGGTCGACGATCATGTCGCTCTGCAGCAACGAGCCCTTCTTCAGGGTCGTCACGGCGATCTTGCCGCGGATCCGGTCGAGATCGGTGACCGCGTTCTGCGAGAGCCAGCGCTCGGGCATCCGGATCTTCTCGAACTGGCCCGCGCTGAGCGTCGTGTAGGGCGCCACATCTGATGTGAGCCGGTAGGCGGTGACCTCGGGGCCGACCTTGGACTGCACGTCACGGACGACGGACAGCACGCCGGCGAAGGCGCCGAGGGCGCAGACGACGGACAGGATCAGCAGGATGATGCCGCGGCGCTGACGGGAGTTCATGAGCCGTGCAACCTCATTGGGGGTTCGGTCGGACCGGATCGGATGACGGGGCGGTGCGGGTGCGGCTCACCCGGTGAGCATGCGGGTGCCGCCACGGACGCCGGGCCGGCCGTCCGGCCGGGCGTCGTGGACCGGGGGCGTCGCGGAGCAGAACACGCAGCGGTCCCCGATGACGTCGATGCCGCACCAGTGGCACCTGCTCTGCCGTACGGACGTGACCAGCTGGTACAGGACCGACAGGTCGGGCAGGTAGGCGCAGAACTCGGTCAGCCTGCCGGTCCCCCACCAGCCAGGGGACTCGGCCGGGAGCGGGGTCTCGCGCAGCCCGAGCACGCTCCAGGACGGGGCCAGCGTGCCGGTGACCCAGTCGGACGGGAGCTGGCCCTTGGCGACCAGCAGCCAGGTGCCGAACTCCGGTCCGGCGAGGGCGGCCCCGGGTGTGATCCTGACGAGCTGCGGCTCGGGGTGGGCGACGACGCCGAACTGGCTGCCCGGCATCCAGGACTTGGCGTGCGACTTCAGGCCCACGGGGACGCGGTCGAGCCGGGCGACGGAGCCGAGGAGCGCGCCGGAGTGGATGTAGTGGGTGAGCAGGCGGCCGGCCGAGGCGAGGACGCCGGGGCCGAGGTCGCAGGAGGCCAGCTGCCGCAACTGGCGGGCCAGGACCGCGAGCCCGAGCGGGGGCAGGGGCGGCCGGAACAGGGCGATCCGGTCGGTCTCCAGCAGGGAGCGGATGGTGTGCAGCCGCCGCTCCACGCCGGCGGGGGCGGCCTGTGAGCACACCACGATCACATGCCCGTGCTGGTCGACCAGCGACTGCAGGTCGGTCAGGGCCTGCTCCAGCGGACGCCGGTCGACGTCCTGGAGCACGACCGCGGGCAGGGTCCGTTCGTCCTGCGGCGGCAGTGCCAAGTCGGCACTGGTCACGGCAATGGCAGTTGGCACGCGCGGCTCCCCGTCTCCCCATGCCCGTCGGTCTGCCGGTGTTACTCCGGCACACCCGGATGACTTCACTGCGTGACTACCTGAGCACTGTATCCACGCGTCTGTGACCGGAGAACAGCGTTTCTGTAGCTGTGGAACAACTTGTGTTGCACAAGTTGCGGCAAACCGGGGCAGGTTGAACATTCCCCGGTCACATGTCAGGCCCCGCACACGCTCGCCCCGGGACCGCCGCAAGTCCGCGACGGGGCGACACAGTTGGTCCGTACCTACCTCTTGACACCCTCAATTGGTCTGGACCACCTTGTACTTCAGCGGTGGCCACCGTCCCCATCCCTCCCCACTCCCCCACCGGAGGCTCCAGTGGACCCCGTACGCAGACGGCGCAGACGACGGCTCGGTACCTGGTCGGGTGCCGTCACCGCCGCCCTGGCCCTCGCGGTCACGGCCGTCGGCCCCGCATCCGCCGCAGACGTCAACAACGCCAGGAACGCCGGCTTCGAGGCCGGTCTGACCGACTGGAGCTGCTCGGCGAACAGCGGCACGACCGTCGCGTCCCCGGCGCACGCGGGCTCCGCCGCGCTGAAGGCGACGCCGGCGGGGCAGGACAACGCCCGGTGCTCGCAGCGCGTCGCGGTGAAGCCCGGCTCCACGTACACGCTGAGCGCCTGGGTGCAGGGCGGGTACTCCTACCTGGGCGTGACGGGGACGGGCACGACGGACGTTTCGACCTGGTCGCCGGGCTCCGACGCGTGGAGGCAGCTGACGACGAGCTTCACCACCGGCTCGTCGACGACGTCGGTCACGGTCTACACGCACGGCTGGTACGGGCAGTCGGCCTACTACGCCGACGACGTCTCCGTCTACGGCCCGGACGGAGGCGGTGGCGGCGGACCGGAGCCGACGGTCCCGGCCACCCCGGCCGGACTGAGCGTCTCCGGCACGACGTCCTCCTCGGTGTCGCTGGCCTGGAACGCGGTCTCGGGCGCGACCGGCTACAGCATCTACCGCGACGGCACGAAGATCACGGCGGTGACCGGCACGTCGGCGACGGTGACCGGCCTCGCGGCCTCGACGTCGTACTCCTTCCAGGTCGCGGCGACGAACGCGGCCGGTGAGTCGGCGAAGTCGGCGGCGGTGACGGCCCGTACGGCGGAGCAGGGCGGCGGGGGCGGCGACCTGCCCGAGCACGCCGTGACCGGCTACTGGCAGAACTTCGACAACGGGGCGACGGTCCAGAGGCTCTCGGACGTCTCCTCTCAGTACGACATCATCGCGGTGGCCTTCGCGGACGCGACCACGACGCCGGGCGCCGTCACCTTCAACCTCGACTCGGCCGGGCTGGGCGGCTACACGGTCGACCAGTTCAAGGCGGACATCCGCGCCAAGCAGGCGGCCGGGAAGAAGGTCATCATCTCGGTGGGCGGCGAGAAGGGCACCGTGTCGGTGAACGACTCCGCCTCCGCGACGAACTTCGCGAACTCCGTCCACTCCCTGATGCAGACGTACGGCTTCGACGGCGTCGACATCGACCTGGAGAACGGCCTGAACGCCACGTACATGACGCAGGCCCTGCGGGCGCTGTCGACGAAGGCCGGCCCGTCGATGATCCTCACGATGGCGCCGCAGACGATCGACATGCAGTCGACGTCCAACGCGTACTTCCGGACGGCGCTGAACGTGAAGGACATCCTCACGGTCGTCAACATGCAGTACTACAACAGCGGTTCCATGCTGGGCTGCGACGGCAAGGTCTACTCGCAGGGGACGGTCGACTTCCTCACCGCCCTGGCCTGCATCCAGCTGGAGGGCGGCCTCGACCCCTCCCAGGTGGGCCTCGGCCTTCCCGCCTCGACGCGGGCGGCGGGCGGCGGCTACGTCTCACCGGCCGTGGTGAACAACGCCCTGGACTGTCTGACGAAGGCCACGAACTGCGGCACCTTCAAGCCGTCCAGGACGTACCCCTCCCTGCGGGGCGCGATGACCTGGTCGACGAACTGGGACGCGGCGGCGGGCAACGCCTGGTCGAACACGGTGGGCGCGCACGTGCACGCGCTGCCCTAGCCCCGGCCGAACCGGCTCCGGCCCCTGTCCGCGGTGACGCGGGCAGGGGCCTCGCCCTGTCCCCGCCTCCGTACCAGCGCCCGGAAGGGGAAGGCCGGGCCACCTCCTGTGCACTCCGTATGAAACATTTCCCGCGCCCCACCGCATCAATGAGGTGAAGGCGGCATGAGGGGGGCACACACATGAGGCAGAGGCGGGCCGACGAGTACGCCGAGTTCGCGGCGGCGCGGGCCGGGCATCTCTACCGGTCCGCGTGCCTGCTCACCGCAGGGGACACGCATCTGGCCGAGGATCTCGTGCAGGAGACCCTCGGGCGGCTGTACGTCCGGTGGGGGCGGATGACGCGGGTCGGGAACCCGGCCGGGTATGCCCAGACCGTCCTGACCCGGGCCTTCCTCGCCCACCAGCGGCGGCGCAGCAGCGGTGAGCGGGCCACCGACGTGTTCCCCGACCTGCCCGGGGCCGCCGACGGGGACGCGTCCCTGCGGCTGACCCTGCTGGCCGCGCTCGCCCGGCTGCCCGCCAAGGACCGGGCCGTCATCGTCCTGCGGTACTGGGAGGACCGCTCGGTCGAGCAGACCGCCGACGTGCTGAACGTCAGCTCGGCGGCCGTGCGGACGCGGTGCGTCCGTGCGCTCGGCCGGCTGCGGGAGCTGCTGGGCGAGGACCTCTCGGAGTACGCCAGACCCTGACGCCGCCGCTTCTCGACGCTCTCTCATCTCACACCTTGCGGAAAGGGTGTTCGCCATGCCCGAAAACCAGCCCCACGACGCCTTCGAGGACCGGCTCACCGCCGCCCTCCGCGACACCGGGGACCAGTTCGATGCCGACCGGGCGGCGCTCGTCGCCGGCGGTCACGCCCGTGGGCGGCGGGCCCGGATGCGGCGCCGGGCCGGTGTGCTCGGCGGGGCGGCCGGGATCGCCCTGGTCGGGGTGGGCGGGGCGATGCTCCTGCCCGAAGGCAGCCCGTCCGGCCCCGAGCGCTCCTCCGTGGCCTCCTCGGCCACCGCGCGACCGTCCGCATCGGCCACTTTGGTCCCCTTCTCCGGCGACGACCTCCTCCGGGAGCTCAAGAAGCTCCTTCCGAAGGGCCGGTTCAGCGAGGAGGCGGCCAGTGGTGGGGTCAACGCACCGGGTGCGTACGCGCACCTGGTGTACGACGACGGGAAGGGCGGTGCCGCGATCGGCGTGAGCTTCGCCCGGGTCGAGCCGGGCAGCCGGCAGGTCCGTGAGCTGACGGAGTGCCCGGACGAGACGTTCGTCGAGTACGACGACTGCTCCACCAGCCGGCTGCCCGACGGCTCGCTGCTCAAGCTGTACCGGGGCTACGAGTATCCCGACCGGCGCGTGGACACCAAGTTCTGGTCCGCCGACCTCGTCACGGCCGAGGGGCAGCACGTCACCGTGAGCGAGTGGAACTCCCCCGCGGAGAAGGATGCCCCGATCACCCGGCAGGATCCCCCGTTGTCGACCGCGCAGTTGAAGGAGGTCGTCACGGCCGAGGTGTGGCGCCGGGTGGTGGACTCCTTGCCGGATGACCCGAAGAAGCCGTCGATGTCCGCCGCGCCGGACACCCGGCCGCCGGGCGCTTCGGGCGAGGCGGTCGTCGAGACGCTGGCCGGGCTGCTCCCCGAGAAGCTGAAGGTGGTCACGCGGGGCGGCCAGGAGACCGAGTACGGCTATGTCGTCGTCGACGACAGCAAGGGCAGGAGCCTGGTCCAGATCAACGTCCAGCACGGCATGGCCGACGTCGCCGGTCAGCTCTACGGCAACGGCGAGACCCTTCCCGACGGCACCCGCGTCACGACCCGGCAGGGGCCCGGTGAGAGGGGCGCCGCGGGCGTCGTCATGTGGACGGCCGACACCATGCGGCCCGGCACCGACGGTTTCCGAGTGGTGATCAGCGCTTTCAACACCGGTGCCCAGCACGAGGACGCCACTCGCGACGCCCCCGCGCTGACCGTCGAGCAGCTGAAGGAGATCGCGCTCAGCCCAAAGTGGGACCGGATGCGGTAGGGCGGAGCGTCGGCGTCAGAAGAACTCCGACCACGGCTGGTCCCAGATCTGCTTCACGCACAGGACCAGGAACAGCAGGC
The DNA here is from genome assembly GCF_014650995.1 of Streptomyces viridiviolaceus. Taxonomy (GTDB): domain Bacteria; phylum Actinomycetota; class Actinomycetes; order Streptomycetales; family Streptomycetaceae; genus Streptomyces; species Streptomyces viridiviolaceus. Next base: position 57,780 of record NZ_BMWA01000032.1, on the reverse strand, counting down.
CCGCGATGGCGAGCATGGTGTTGCTCAGGGCGCCGTTGCGCCACTCGCGCGGCGTCCGGGCGGAGTTGAGGAGCCAGAGCAGGGTCAGGGCGAGGAAGGGCATGAAGGCCGCGCCCAGGACGCCGTAGATGATGATCAGGCGGAAGGGCTGGCCCTGGAAGAGGAGGACGATGGGCGGGAAGGTGAGCCAGAGGAGGTAGGCGCGGAAGGCCCAGGAGCGCTCCCGGCGTCCCGAGGCCAGCTCGTCGGCCCGCGCCTCCTTCTCGCCCCGCTGCCGGGCGACGAAATCGGCGAACATCAGGCTCACGCCGTGCCACACGCCGATGAGGGAGGTGAAGGAGGTCGCGAAGAAGCCGATCAGGAAGAACTTGGACGTCGCCGTGCCGTACTCCTCGGCGAGGATGTCGCCCAGCTGGATCAGGCCCTTGTCGCCGCTCGCGATCGCGATGTTCGCCGAGTGCAGCAGCTCGGCCCCGACGAAGAGCATCGCCACCACGAAGATGCCGGTCGTGGCGTAGGCGACCCGGTTGTCCAGCCGCATGATCTTCATCCAGCCGGTGTCGGTCCAGCCCTTGGCGTTGACCCAGTAGCCGTATGCGGCAAGCGTGATGGTGCCGCCGACGCCGCCGATCAGGCCGAGGGTGTTGAGGACGGAGTCCTTCTCGTCGGGCAGGACCGGGAGGAGGCCGGCGAAGGCGTCGCCCAGGTTGGGCGTGACCCTGATCGCCAGGTAGACGGTCACCACGAACATGACGCCCACGAGGACCGTCATGACCTTCTCGAAGACCGCGTACTTGTTGAACCAGACGAAGACCAGGCCGACGAGTCCGCAGGCCACGCCCCACCACTTGAGGTCCATCACGTCCGGGAACAGGGCCTGCAGCGGCAGCGCGCTGGACGACATCGCCGCGGCGCCGTAGACGAAGCCCCAGATCACGGTGTAGACGGCGAAGAACCACGTCGTCCAGCGGCCGAGGCTCGCCCAGCCGTCGAAGAGGGTCCGGCCGGTGGACAGGTGCCAGCGGCCGCAGGCCTCGGCGAGGGAGATCTTCACCAGGCAGCCGATGATCGCGGCCCAGAGCAGGGTGTAGCCGAAGTTGCTGCCCGCGATGAGCGTGGCCACGAGGTCACCGGCGCCCACACCGGTCGCGGCGACGACGATGCCGGGACCGATGTAGCGCCAACTGGACTTACGGGGAGCCGAGTCCGGGTCGCGGGGTGCGCCGGTGTCCCTGGTGTTGCCGGTGATGTCCGCCATGAAGGTCAAGAAAGCCCAATGGCGCCGGTGGGACAAGAGGGCGTGCAGGGATCTTCACCGGATTCTGGCGAGGATGCCCCGCGTTCACGCCGGGGAGGAATCGCTTCTCGCGGCCGTGACGCGGAGCGTCGCCGCATCTGCCGGGCCGGGCGCGGAGCGGCCGCACGGCTGCCGGCGGAGCCGGGGGATGCGAACAACCGTCCCATGAGCCGCCCGCCCATCGCCGGCCCCGCCGATGTCGTCGCTGGGGTGAACGTGCGCGACCGCGCACGCTCGGCGTGGGTGGTCGTCACCGCACCCGCACCCTCCCCCTGAACCTCGGGGAGAGGGTGGATGCGACCCGTGACCGTCCCGTCGTAGGGGGCAGTCGGGAGCGCGACGAGGTGTGAACGACCGAGTGCACAAGCTCGGCCGTTCACGGCCAAGAAGGTGACGTGATGTGCCTACTCGGCGCCCTTGCCGGCCTCCTCGGACTCCCCGGCCTCCTCGGACTCCCCGGCGTCCTCGGACTCCCCGGCGTCCTCGGACCGGTCGTCGCCGTCCTCGAAGTACGCGTCCAGGACCTCGTCCAGCGCGGACTCCCAGTCCTTGAAGCGGCTCCTCGCGGGCGCCTCGACCTCGATGGGGTACCAGCGGCGGTCGGTGGTGTGCACGGTGACGGTGAAACGCTTGCCGAAGCGGGCCGTCTCCGTCTCGACCGCCCCGATCTCGTCCCAGCGGAACTCGCACTCCTGGTCGTCGAGGGCGAGTCGGACGCCCTTGTGGTCGGCGACGATCCGGGCGCGGCGGTCGGCCGCCTCGAAGACGGGGCCGTCCTCGTCGTCGGACTCGGCTGCGCCGGTCTCCTCGGTCGCCTCGGCGGCCGCCGCCTTCTCGGGGGCCTCCTCCGCGTCACGGGGCTCCTCGGCCTCGGCCTTCGTCTCCGTCTTCTCCGGCTCCGCGTCCCGCGGTTCACCGGACGCGGGCTTCGTGAGCCCGGGGATGAAGGCCGGGTCGAATCCGGCGCCTTCCAGGGGCTGGCTGCTCGAACCTATGCGCTGCTCCACAGCGGAGCAGTATGGTCGACGATCCTGTGCCGGACACAGCCAGCCCCGACTTCGTTATCAGACTCCTACACGAACAGGCTGATCACCGCCGCGACCGCGAAGCCGCCGAGCGACAGCACGCTCTCCAGCACGGTCCACGTCTTGAGCGTGTCCCGTTCGCTGATGCCGAAGTACTTGGCGACCATCCAGAAGCCGCCGTCGTTGACGTGGGAGGCGAAGATGGAGCCCGCCGAGATGGCCATGATGACCAGGGCGACGAACGCCTGGGAGTGGTCGCCCTCGGCGAGCAGCGGGGCGACGATGCCCGCGGTCGTCACGATGGCCACCGTCGCCGAGCCCTGGGCGACCCGCAGCACGACGGAGATCAGGTAGGACAGGACGATCACCGGCAGGCCGACGTCGTTGAAGGTGTCGGAGAGGGCCTGGGCGACGCCGCTGGCCTTGAGGATGGCGCCGAAGACGCCACCCGCGCCGACGACCAGCAGGATGTTGCCGACCGGCTTGAGCGAGGACGTCGAGACGGTCTCCAGGGACTTGCGGGACCAGCCGCGCCGTACGCCGAGCAGGTAGTAGGCGAGGAACAGCGCGATGGTCAGGGCCACGAAGGGGTTGCCGAAGAACTCGATCACCGAGCGGGTGGTGGAGGGGTCCAGGGCGATGGAGGAGAAGGTCGCGGCGAGGATCAGGACCAGCGGGGTGCCGATGATGCCGAGGACCGTGCCGAGCGGGACGGGTGTCTCCCGCGGCTCCACGCCGGACGCGCGCTGCTCGGCGAGCACGGCCTGCTTGGCCTCCTCGGCGGCCTCCACCATGTCCTGGGGGACGGCGACGAAGATGCGGCGGCCGATCCAGGCCGAGAACGCCCACGCGGCGAGCACCGCGGGGATGCCGCAGACGATGCCCATGAGGATCACCCAGCCGAGGTCCACGTGCAGCAGGCCGGCGGCGGCCACGGGGCCGGGGTGCGGCGGCAGGAAGGCGTGGGTCATGGAGAGGCCGGCCAGCAGGGGCAGGCAGTAGAGCAGGACCGACTTGCCGGAGCGCTTGGCGGCGGCGTAGACGATCGGCGCGAGGACGAAGATGCCGACGTCGAAGAAGACGGGGACGCCGAAGATCAGGCCGGTCAGGCCCATGGCGAGCGGGGCGCGCTTCTCGCCGAACATCCCCAGCAGGCGCGATGCCAGCACTTCCGCGCCGCCGCTGACTTCGAGGATCGCGCCGAGCATGGTGCCGAGGCCGATGATGATCGCGACATGGCCGAGGATGCCGCCCATGCCGGACTCGATGGTGGAGACGGCGTCGGACTTCTGGACGGTGCCGAAGAGTTCGGTGACCGACAGGCCGGCGAGCAGGCCGACGGCTATGGAGACGGCGAGCAGCGCGACGAACGGCTGGAGCCGCACCTTGATGATCAGGAAGAGCAGGAGCGCGATGCCGATCGCGGCGACGGTCAGCAGGCCGGCCGTGCCGTCGATCAGGAGGAGCAGGCCGCCGGTGTGGGGTGGGGTCTCGGCGGGGGCGGATGCGGCGAGCGGGAGGGACAGATGGGACATGCGGGGGTCCTCTGCGTAAACACATACTGCTTTCGGGCAGGGCGGAGCGCGGCACGGCGCCCCAGGGGGGATGAGGGGGCGCCGTGCCGTCTCGGAAGTACGACGTGCGGGGGGGGAGGTGAGGAGCCGTCAGCCCAGTACGGCGAGGGCGTCGATCTCGATGAGGAGACCCGCGGGAAGGCCGACGTAGACGGTCGTGCGTGCGGCGGGCGGCTGGGTGAGGCCCTGCTCCGCGAAGTAGGCGTTGTAGATCTCGTTCATCTCGGCGAAGTGGTCCACGTCGGTGAGGTAGACGCGGATCATCATCACGTCGTCCCAGGAGGCGCCGCCCTCTTCGAGGATCGCCTTGACGTTGGCGAGGGTCTGGAGGGTCTGCTCGCGCAGGGTCGGGCCGGCCGGAGTGGGAGCCTTGCCCTCCTCGTGGGGGAGGAAGCCGACCTGGCCGGCGACCTGGAGGACGTTGCCCTTCTTGACGCCGTGGGAGAACTTCGCCGGCGGGACGGTGTGGGTCGCGGGGGTGAGGGCGATCTTGTCGGTCATGGGGTTTCCTTCTCGGGGTGGTGCAGGGGGTCGGCATGGTGCACGGGGGTCCTGCCGGAGTACTCGCCGCTGATGGCGTCCGCCGTACGGCGCACCAGCGGGAGCAGCGTGAGGAGTTCGTCGGCGGTGACGACGACGTTCGGCGCGGAGACCGACATCGCGGCGACCACGCGGCCGTCGGCGCCCCGGATGGGAGCGGCGACGCAGTTGATGGACTCCTCGTGGCCACCGAGGTCGGTGGCCCAGCCCTGTTCGCGCACCTTGGCCAGCTCCTTCAGGAAGGCCTCGGCGTGGGGCGTCGAACGGGCCGTGTACAGGGGGTAGTCGAGCTTCTCAACGACGGCGCGGCGCTCGTTCTCGGGGAGGTCGGCCAGGAGCAGCTTGGCCACGGCCGCGACGGTGATGGCGACGGGCTTGCCGATCCGGGAGTACATGCGGACCGGGTAGCGGCTCTCGACCTTGTCGATGTAGAGGACCTCGTCCTCCTCGTACACGGCGAGGTGGACGGTGTGTCCGCACTGCTCGTTGAGGCGTACCAGGTGGGGGTGGGCGATCTCGCGGACGTCGAGGTTCTCCATCGCCTCCTGGGCGAGGGCGATCAGCCGGGCGCCGAGGCGGTAGCGCTGGTCGGACTGGCGGTAGACGAAGCCGTGCTCGTGCAGGGTGCGCAGCAGGCGCAGGGCCGTGGACTTGTGCACGCCGAGGCGGTCGGCGACCCGGCCCAGGTCGGCGGGGCCCTCGGCGAGCAGCGGCAGGATGCTGAGCGCGCGGTCGACTGTCTGGCTCATGGCGTGCGTACCTCCTCGTCGGCCCCTTCGTCGGCCTGTGTCCAGCCGGGGCCGAGTCGAAGTCTCCCCCACGCGCCGTCGTCGAGGGCGGCCAGGCGGTCGGCGTGGTGCCGGGCGGGGGGCTCGGCGAGGTCGCCGGCCACGGTGAGGGCGGCGGCGGCCATCAGGTGGCCGTGGCGGAGACGGGCGCGGACGGGCAGTCCGCGCAGGGTGGCGGAGAGGAACCCGGCGGCGAAGGCGTCGCCGGCTCCGACGGCGGCGACGACGTCGACGGTGAGGGCGGGCACGAAGGTGACGTGCGGCCCGTGGAAGACGGTGGCGCCGGTGCCGCCCTGCTTGACGACCAGTACCTCGGGCTCGGGCAGCGCGGCGCGGACGTCGTCGGGGCCGCCGAGTCCCCAGGCCTCGTCCTCGCCGACGAACACGATGTCGGCGCCGCGGGCCAGTTCCAGCAGTACCGCGGAGCCGTCCGCGTCGCGCCACAGGCCCGGCCGGTGGTTCACGTCGAAGGAGACGAGGGGGCGGCCGGGGCGGCGGGCGGTGAGCTCGCGCATCAGCTCCAGGCAGTCGGCGGACAGCGCGGGGGTGATGCCGGAGAGGTGGAGGATCCGCCCGGCCCGCACCGCGTCCAGGTCCAGGTTCCGGGCCGTCATCGCCGAGGCCGCCGAGCCCGCCCGGTAGTACGCCACCTCGTGGGCGTCGGTGGCCCGGTCGCCGGCGGTGCGGAAGTACACGCCCGTCGGGCGGGCGGGGTCCCGGCGCACGGCGGAGACGTCGACGCCGTAGGCGCCGACGGCCTCGACCAGGTGGTCGCCGAAGCCGTCCGCGCCGACCCGGCTGACCCAGCGCGTGGAGTGCCCGGCGGCGGCGAGCACGCAGGCCACGTTGGACTCGGCGCCGCCGATGGCCCGGCCGAAGGAGGGGACGTCGGCGAGCCGGCCGGGGCGGGAGGGCAGGAAGGTGACCATGGACTCGCCGAGCGCGACGACGTCCACGACGTCGGGGGCGGTGGTGCGGGGTCCGTCGGCGGTCACGATGGTCGTAGCTCCTCGTAGGTCTCGCGGGTCGCGGCGGCTTCGTTGACCCCGCGTTGGCCGAGATGTTAGACAGCAGTAAGCGACATACGCAATGGACGTTGCAGATATTGCAACGCACCAGATCAGGAGGCTCCATGGCCCTCGACACCGGAACCGAAGCCCTCGCCCGCCTGGCCGAGGAGCACATCGACCACCGTTTCAAGGGCCTCCCGCCGGACGCCGCCGGACTGACCGTCGCCGAATTGGCCGGCCAGCGCCGCAATCTGTTCACCGGCGGCTTCACCACCCCCGTGCTGGCCCTCTCCGCCGAGCGCCTGGAGCACAACCTGAAGCTCATGGAGACGTACGCCGCCCGGCACGGCCTCGCCTTCGCGCCGCACGGCAAGACCTCGATGGCCCCGCAGCTCTTCCACCGCCAGATCGAGCACGGCGCCTGGGGCATCACGCTCGCGGTGCCGCACCAGGTGCGGGTGGCGCGGGCCTTCGGCGTCCAGCGGGTCTTCCTCGCCAACGAACTGGTCGACGCCTCCGCCCTGCGCTGGGTGTCCGCCGAACTGGACGCCGACCCGGACTTCCGCTTCATCGCCTACGTCGACTCCGTGCGCGGCGTGGAGCTGATGGACGCGGCGCTCCGGGGCGCCGTCCGCCCCGTGGACGTCGTGGTCGAACTGGCCGCCGGCGAGGGCGCCCGCACCGGGGTGCGCACGGAGGCGGAGTGCGCGGCGGTCGCCGACGCCGTGGCCGCCGCACCGACGCTGCGGCTGGCCGGTGTCGCCGGGTACGAGGGCGAGGTGCCGGGGGCCGACCCGGAGAAGGTCCACGCGTGGCTGCGGCGCCTGGTCGCGCTGGCGGCGGACTTCGACAAGGCGGGGCGGTTCGCCGGGCTCGACGAGATCGTGCTGAGCGCGGGCGGCAGCGCCTGGTTCGACGCGGTGGCCGACGTGTTCGCCGAGGTCCCCGAACTCTCCGTGCCGGTGCTGAAGCTGCTGCGCTCGGGCGCGTACGTCTCCCACGACGACGGGCACTACCGGGAGGTGACCCCCTTCAACCGCGTCCCCTCCGAAGGCGCACTGGAGCCCGCGTTCCGCCTGTGGTCCCAGGTGGTCTCCCGCCCCTCGGCGGAGCAGGCGTTCACCAACGCGGGCAAGCGGGACGCGGCGTACGACCTCCACCTGCCCTTCGCCCAGGTGGTACGGCCCGCTGACGGCGGTCCGCAGCGCCCGGCCACCGGCATCGAGGTGACCGGCCTGTCCGACCAGCACACCTGGCTGCGCACGGCCGGGGAGGCGGAGCTGCAGGTCGGCGACTGGCTCGGCATGGGCCTGTCCCACCCGTGCACGTCCTTCGACAAGTGGCAGCTGATCCCGGTCGCGGAGGCGGACGGCACGGTCGTCGACTACATCCGTACGTTCTTCTAGAGGAGGCCCCGTGGAAGAGCTCGTCATCCGGGACGCCGACGTCGTGGACGGCTCCGGCGAGCCGTCGTACCGCGCCGACGTGGTCGTCGACGGCGGCCGGATCGTCTCCGTCGTCAAGGAGGCGGCGGCCGCCGGCTGCCAGCGGCCCAGGGCCCGCCGGGAGCTGGACGCCGAGGGACTGGTCCTCTCCCCCGGCTTCGTCGACATGCACGCCCACAGCGACCTGGCGCTGCTCAGGGACCCCGACCACAGCGCCAAGGCCGCGCAGGGCATCACCCTGGAGGTCATCGGGCAGGACGGGCTCTCCTACGCGCCGGTCGACGACCGCACGCTCGGCGAGGTGCGCCGCGCGATCGCCGGGTGGAACGGACCCGGCGACGACATCGACTTCGACTGGCGGTCGGTCGGCGAGTACCTGGACCGCCTCGACCGGGGCATCGCGGTCAACGCCGCCTACCTGATCCCGCAGGGCACGGTCCGCGCGCTCGCCGTGGGCTGGGAGGACCGGGAGGCGACGGAGGCCGAGCTGGAGCGGATGCGCCGGCTGGTCGCGGAGGGCATGGAGCAGGGCGCCGTCGGCATGTCGTCCGGGCTGACCTACACGCCCGGCATGTACGCCAAGGACGCCGAGCTGACCGAGCTGTGCCGGGTGGTGGCCGAGTACGGCGGCTACTACTGCCCGCACCACCGCTCGTACGGGGCCGGGGCGCTGGCGGCCTACGAGGAGATGGTGGAGCTGACCCGCGAGGCCGGCTGCCCGCTCCACCTCGCCCACGCCACCATGAACTTCGGCGTGAACAAGGGCCGGGCGCCCGAGCTGCTGACCCTGCTCGACGACGCGCTCGCCGCGGGCGCCGACATCACCCTCGACACCTATCCCTACACCCCGGGCTGCACGACCCTCGTGGCGCTGCTGCCGAGCTGGGCGAGCGAGGGCGGCCCGGAGGCGGTCCTGGAACGGCTGGCCGACGAGGCCACCGCCGAGCGGATCCGGCACCACATGGAGAAGATCGGTTCCGACGGCTGCCACGGCGTCCCCGTGGAGTGGGAGACCATCGAGATCTCCGGCGTGACCGACCCGGCGCTCGCGGAGTACGTCGGCCGTACGGTCCTGGAGTCGGCGCGGCTGCGCGGGGAGACGCCCTGGGAGGTCGCCCGGCGCCTGCTGCTGGCGGACCGGCTGGCCCCGACGATCCTCCAGCACGTCGGCCACGAGGAGAACGTCCGCGCGATCATGCGCCACCGGGTCCACACCGGCGGCTCGGACGGCATCCTTCAGGGCAGCAAGCCGCACCCGCGCGCCTACGGCACCTTCCCGCACTACCTGGGTCACTACGTGCGGGAGCTGGGGGTGCTGTCCCTGGAGGAGTGCGTGGCCCATCTCACCGCGCGCCCGGCGGCCCGGCTCAGGCTGCCGGACCGGGGGCTCGTCCGCGAGGGGTACCGGGCCGACATCGTCCTCTTCGACCCGGCGACGGTCGCGGCGGGCTCCACCTTCGAGGAGCCGCGCAGGCTGCCGACCGGCATCCCGTACGTCCTGGTCGACGGCCGGTTCGTCATCGAGGACGGGCGGCGCACGGACGTACTGGCGGGGCGGGCGGTGCGCCGCACGCCGGTGTGATCCGGGCTTGCCACCGGACGCATTCGACCGGCTCCCGGCCGGGATGGGACGCGTCCTACTTCGGCCCCTTGCCGCCCCGCTGCCCCCGGCCGGGGTTGTCCAGGGAGTTGCCCGGGCCGTCCGCCGGTGACGTCGCGGAGTCCGCCGGCGCCGTGGGCGCCGTGTCCGCCGGTGGCGGCGGTGCGGACGAGGCGGCGCCGGACCGCTCCGGGGACGGGCTCCCCGACGGCCCCGGACCCGGGGTGGTCGCACCCGTCCCGGCGGCCGGGGACCGAGCGGGGTCCACCTCGTCCGGTGCGCCCGCCCCGGGTGGCGCCCCGACGTCCGGCGCGGTCGGGCTCACCCCGTCCTTCCCGTTCGCGGACCCGCCCGGGCCCGAGAAGGAGAACCCGGCGATCAGGGCAGCCGCCGACGCCGCGCCCACGGCGCCCACGGCGACGGCCGCCCGCCGGGAACGCCACGCGCTCCGCGGCTTGCGGCGGGCCCCGCGGGACGTCGTCCGGGGGCGGACGTCGGGCGCCTGGCGCACCGGGGGCAGTTCCTCCGTCCGGTCGTAGGCGTTCTGCCATCCGTGGGCCGCCGCCGGGTCGCTGTACTCGTCGTACGCCGGGGGCGGGACGGACTGCGGGACGTACACCGTCGCGGGGGTTTCACCGTTCGCCCCGTCGTCGTACTGAGATGGCCTGGACATGGCGGCGCATTGTAGAGACGGAAGGGACCGGCAGGACAGCCGTCGGCGATAATCACCCAAATCGCCCTGTCTCACGTGGTGGAAAACACGGCCCATGGGTCGTAACCGGGTCGTAAGCTCACGGACATGCAGGTGATCCAGTCGACCAAGCTCGCCAACGTCTGTTACGAGATCCGGGGCCCGGTGCTCGAGGAGGCGATGCGGCTCGAGGCGGCCGGTCACCGCATCCTGAAGCTGAACACGGGCAATCCGGCGGCGTTCGGCTTCGAGTGTCCGCCCGAGATCCTGGAGGACATCCTCCGCAACGTCTCCTCCGCGCACGGCTACGGCGACGCCAAGGGCCTGCTGGCCGCGCGCCGTGCGGTCGTCATGCACAACCAGACCCTCGGCATCGAGACGGACGTCGAGCACGTCTACATCGGCAACGGCGTCTCCGAGCTGATCGTGATGGCGATGCAGGGCCTCCTCGACGACGGCGACGAGGTCCTCGTACCGGCCCCGGACTACCCGCTGTGGACGGCCGCCGTCTCCCTGTCCGGCGGCACGGCGGTGCACTACCGCTGCGACGAGCAGTCCGACTGGATGCCGGACCTCGCGGACGTGGAGCGCAAGGTCACCGACCGCACCAAGGCGATCGTCGTCATCAACCCCAACAACCCGACGGGAGCGGTGTACGACGAGGCGGTGCTGCGCGGGCTGACCGACATCGCGCGCCGCCACAACCTGCTGGTCTGCTCCGACGAGATCTACGACAAGATCCTCTACGACGACGCCGTGCACACCCCCACCGCCGCGATCGCCCCGGACCTGCTGACGCTCACCTTCAACGGCATGTCGAAGGCGTACCGGGTGGCCGGCTACCGGGTCGGCTGGATGTCAATCTCCGGGCCGCGTGCGCACGCCCAGTCCTACATCGAGGGCCTGACGATCCTGGCGAACATGCGGCTGTGCGCGAACATGCCGGGCCAGCACGGCGTGGTCGCGGCGCTCAGCGGGCGGCAGACCATCAACGACCTGGTGCTGCCGGGCGGGCGGCTGCGGGAGCAGCGGGACGCCGCCTACGAGGCGCTGACGCGGATCCCGGGCGTGACGTGTGTGAAGCCGAAGGGGGCGCTGTACCTCTTCCCGCGCCTCGACCCGAAGGTCTTCAAGATCAAGGACGACCGGCGGATGGTCCTTGACCTGCTGCGCCAGGAGAAGATCATGGTCGTCCAGGGCACCGGCTTCAACTGGCCCGAGCCCGACCACTTCCGGGTGGTGACCCTGCCGACGGCCGGGGACCTGCGGGACGCGGTGGGCCGGATCGGGAACTTCCTGGACGGCTACGGCCAGCACTGACCCTCACGGTACGTGTACACGGCGTCCTGATTTGTGAACGACTCAACTTTAGACGGAATCTAAGCTAGGATGGCTTCCTGTAAGCATTCAGGAGGCCATCCATGTACGAACCGATCCGCACCAAGTCGGTCCACAGCACGATGGCCGGCAGCACCTCGGACTTCCCCCACCGGTCCCGTGAGGAAGAGCTGGACATCCAGCTCGCGGGCCATCTCGCGGCACTGCTCGCCGTCACGGACGAGCTGCGCGCGCTGGCGCCCTCGGACGACCTGAACGCCGCGGCCGACCGGCTCGCCGAGCAGGTGGCGCGGCTGCGGGGAGGCGATGCGCCGGTCCGCGTGCCGGTGACCGCGGCCCAGCCCGCGCCGCACCTGGCGGCCCTGCACCGGCGGGCACACACCCTGGCGGGGCGCGCGCTGGTCGTGGCGGCCTCCCGCGCCGACACGGCGGCCGCGATCCTGGCCGCCGAGCGGATGGACGCGCACACCGCGGCCCTGGAGCCGCGCGAACTCGCGTCCCACTGAGCCTTCGGGCTCCCCCGGACGGCCCCGGTCCGCGCGCACCCGCAGCGACGCGCGGACCGGGCGCCATATTCCTACGGATCAGCGCGCGTACGCCGACCCGCCCGCCGTACGGCGGATCTCCGGGAGCGCCGAGTAGAGCGTGGCGCCCGGGCACAGCGTGGCGTAGCCGTCGCGGTGGCCGGAGATCGTGTTCAGGGTGGCGCGTTCCCCGCCCTCGTAGACACCGGTGTCGTCCGCGGCGGTGAGCGTCACCGTCGCCTCCGGGTCGACGCCGTGCAGGCCGAGCTTCCAGGCGGAGAGGTCGGCGATCGCCTGCTTGGCCGCGGCGGTCGGCGTGCCGCCGTTCTCGTAGTCACCGAGGAGCGAGACACCGGACGAGTAGCCGTTGAAGCCGTATGTGTGGGCGCCGCGTACGGGCTTGTCGACACCGCCCGCCCGGCCCTCGAAGAGCGTGCCGCACTTGTCGACGAAGAAGTTGTAGCCGATGTCGCTCCAGCCGTTGGTCTTCACGTGGTACGTGAGGATCGCCCGGATGATGGCCGGCGACTCGGCACAGTCGTAGTCGTTCGTGCCCGCCGTGTGGTGGACGAAGACCGCGTCGACCTTGTTCAGGTAGGAGGGCGGGTCGGTGACGAGCGACTCGTCCGCGCCCCAGTCGGCGCGGCTGACGATCGCCGGCGCGGCGGGGGCGGCCGGTGACGTCGAGCCGGTCGGGTCCGGCTGGGTGCTCGGTTCGGCCGTGGGCTCGGTGGTGGGGGCGGCGGTGGGCTCCGAGGTCGGCTCCTCGCTGGGGGCGGGGGCGCTCGGTTCGTCCGTCGGCTCCTGGGTCGGCTCCTCCGACGGCGCCGGGGCCGTCGGCTCCTCGCTCGGAGTGCCGGGCCCGCCGGTCGGCTCCTCGCTCGGACTGCTGGGCCCGGCGGTCGGCTCCTCGCTCGGGACGGGTGCGCTCGGTTCGCCCGTCGGCTCCTGGGTCGGCTCCTCGGAGGGCGCCGGGGCGTCGGAGGTCGCCGGCTGCCCGGTGGCCGGGGCCTCGGTCGGCTCCGACGACGGCTCGGCCGGCTGCTCGGGGGCGGTGGTCGGCTCGGTGTCCCCGCCGGAGGGCGTCGGGCTCGTGGCGGCCGTCTCTCCGGTGCCGGGCTCGGCGGAGGGCTTGCCGTTGCCCTTGCTGTTCTCGTCCTTGCCGCCGCCCTTGCCCTGTCCCTTGCCGCCCGTCTTCTCACCCGGGTCGATCATGTCGAGGCGGAGCGCGTCCGGGACGGCGGTCTCCTTGCCACCGGCCACCACACGGGCCTCGACCGCGTCCGACGGCCCCACCCACAGCGGCTCCGAGGCACCGCGGACTCCCGAGGCGTCGCCCTCCTCCGTCTCCGGCGCCCGGATTCCGAAGTCGAGGTCGCGCCAGTCGGTCCAGGTGCCGTTCTCCGCGCTGCGGGTACGGATCTGCGCGGTGCCCTCGAAGTCGTCGGCGCTGTCCTCCCAGGAGACGCCGACGAGTGAGAACAGCTGCGTCTCCGTGCGCGGCAGCTCGCGCTTCTTCGGGTCCTTGCCGTCCAGCGTGAGCGTATGGGCCTGAACGGAGCGGGAGTTGTCGTCGGCGCCGGTACCCCCGGAGCCTCCGCTGACGGACACCGCCGTCGCACCGGTGCCCGCCAGCACAACGACCCCGGCCGCCAGCCAGATCGTGCGCTTCGGTATTCGCGCACGCCGTGCGCGGTTTCCCCTCGGACTCATACCCACCCCTTGTGCATTTTCTGTACGTGGTGATCAGTTGTCGTCGGCGGGCGCCTCGCCCGCGCACGTGAAGCGCTCGAACTCGTCGGCAGCCATCGCCCTTCGGACGTGCTCGCCGCGGATCGCCGGCGCGCGGGCCGCCTGTCCGCCCTTCTTCGGCGACATGAACGGGTCCCGGCTTTCGCTGACTCGCATCCGGTCGATGAGGACCAAGGCTGAGATCGAACCGGGCGGTTATACACCACGCAGAGAGCGCCGCGCGACCGAGGGGATGAATTGGGCGAAGCGGCAGCGAGGAAACGGCGATGCCGGGAAAGCCCGCCGGCGGAAACAGGCCGAGGGGAAAGGCGATGTGAAGGCGAAACGGGTCGACGTCGGGAATGTCCGTCGGGTGATCAGGAGTGGAGCAGGGTGTTGTACAGTCCGCGTCCCGTCGTGACGTAAGGAAATGGCTCATGCGAAACCGCTTCAGACGTACCGCCGTTCTCGTCCTCCCGCTCGCCCTCGCACTGGCTGCGTGTGATGCGGAGGCACAGGAGCCGGCCGGGGCGGCGAGCCGGGATTCGCAGGCGAAGGCGTCTCCTGCCCCCTCCGCGCCGCCCGAGTCCGCGGAGGAGTTCCTCGACCTCGCCGAGAAGGCGATGGCCGCGGAGTCCGCCTGGAGTTTCTCCGTGGAGGGCGAGGAGGGGCTCACGCTCCAGGGACAGAAGACCGCCGCGACCTACAAGGGCACCGTCCGCCGCGCCGGCGGACGGGCGGCGCTGCACTCGCAGGGCGTCAGCACCAGCGGCAAGGGCACGAAGAGGGCCGAGGAACTGTACGTCGACGAGGGCGCGGGCTACTTGAAGGAGGACGCCGCCAACTGGAGGGCGGTGGACCCCACCGAACCGGAGATGCAGAACAAGGTCGAGGATCCGGTCGCGGTCGTCGACGAGTTCCGCGGCTACGCGCAGGACTCCGAGGGCGACGTACGAGTGACCCAGGCCGACGGCACGGTCGAACTCCGTGTCACGAGCGGCAAGCAGGAACTGAGCGCGGTGCGGGACCGGGCGTGGGCGGAGAAGGCGAAGCGCGAGTTCGAGCCGACGGCCGAGCAGCTGCGGCAGCTCGGCATACCGGTGCCGGACGCGCAGTGGACGCTGTCCCGTCTGGACGAGGTGCTGGTCCTGGACGCCAAGACCTACCGGATCAGGAGCCACCGCCTCGACTTCGGCCTCCTCATTCCCTACGACGGCCAGGACATCTCCTTCGAGCATCAGGTCTCCCAGAAGAACCAGGGCCCGTCCGAAGAAGCGGTCGAGCTTCCCGCTGAACTGCGCTGACGCACAGACGCGCGGAGTGGCGCGTTCCTGTTGCATACCGGTATGGGTCGGTCACTTCTCGTTCACCCGGGGCGCCCGGGTCGTCGCGGGGCTGTACGGCGCCGGCGCGCTGATCGCCCCGCCGGAGCGGCCCGCGCTGCCGGACTTCCCCGATCCGTCGGCCCAGCTGGACGAGGTGCGCGCCGACTTCGAGAGGCTGCGCGGATATCTGGCGGAGGTGGAGCTGTCCCCGGCGGCCGCGGGCCGGCTCACCGAGCTGACGGACCTGCTGGCCGCGCTGCTGGACCCGGGCTGGGCCGGCCGGCTCCTCGCCGAGCACCCGGAGGGCCTGCACACCCTGTCCCGGGCGGTGCGGCAGGACCTGCCCGAGGCCGTCGACAGTTACGTGCGAGCCCGGTGGTGGACGCGGCCGGCGCCGGGCCAGGAGCCGCCGGAGCGGCATCTGGAGCGGCAGCTCGGTCTGCTCCGGCAGGAGGCGGAGACCCTGGCGGCGGCCCTCCGGGACACGGAGGCCCGCCGCCAGGAGACCCACACCCGGTACCTGGAGGACCGCAGCGGGGGCGAGGGGATCAGCGCGTGACGTCCACCGTCGCCGACGCCGTCGAGCCCTGGTGCAGGTCGTCGCCCGGCCAGCTCACCGTGTAGGTGGTGGCCCGCCGGGTGCGCGGGATGTCGCTGACGGTGAAGGTGCCGTCCGCGGCGACCGTCACCGACGACAGGGTGCCGGTGCCGAGCCGGTCGGTGCGCTCCACCTTCAGCACCGCCCGGTCCGGCAGCGCCTTGCCCTGGGCGGTGAAGGTGCCGGTGATCTCGACGCCGGTGCTCATCGATGCCTCGGCCGGGGCGGTCAGCGCGATCGAGGTGGGCGCCTTGCCGACGGACACGGTGTGGGTGACGTCGGTGGCCGGGCGGTGGGTGAGGTCGCCGAGGTAGGAGACGGTGTAGGTGGCGTCGCCGACCAGGTCCGGCTCGTCGAGGACGGTGTAGGAGCCGTCCTCCTTGACGGTGAAGGTGCCCAGGTCGTGGGTGCCGTTCGCGTCCGTGCGGGTCGCCTTGACCTTCATCGGCTCGGCGGGCGCCGGGCCGTCGTACTCCAGCCGGCCCCGCACCGACAGCGGTTCGCCCGCGACGGCCTGGGCGGGGCTGTGCGTGAACGTCTCGCCGAGGCGGACGTCGTACTGGACGGCCGGGGGCTGGACGATGTGCAGCCAGTACTGGTTGCCGGCCGCGTTGGTGGTGACCGTGAAGAGCCGGGAGCCGTCGGCGGACCACTCCATGCCGCGCGGCGCGACGCGGTCGCCGTCCTGGCTGCCCTCGTAGACGAACTCGAGCGGGGCGGTCGAGTCGGCCGGGTCGGCGGGCTGGACCAGCAGGTCGGGGGTGGCGCCGGTGGCCGAGGCGCCGCGTGCGACGTACTTGCCGTCACCGCTGAAGGCGACGGAACTGGCGGTGGCGCCCGCGGGCAGGGCCTGGTAGCCGTCGGCCGCGTCCGACAGGTCGCTGGTGTTCAGCAGCCGGGTGCCGGCGGAGGCGTCGGCGAGAGCGACCTTCGCGCCGTCCGGGGAGACGGCGACGTCCTTCAGGTTCAGCGCGCCGGCGCCGGTGTCGTCGGCGAACCGGCGGGTGGCGTTCCGTACGGGGGTCTCGCCGCTGCCGTCGAAGACGCTGACGAACGGGTTGGGCGCCGAGGAGTTGAGTGCCTGGCCCATCACGAACGTGTCGTTCGGGCCGCCCTCCAGCAGCAGCTTGCCGAAGTCGTTCCAGCCGGTGCGCTGCCAGCCGCCGTTGGTGATGTTGTCCACGTAGCTCGTCGCCGTGGCGCACTGGGTCAGGTAGTCGGTGTACTGCGAGGTGTAGTACGGCTTGCCGCCGGCGACGACGACCTCGCGCCCGCAGTTGTCGGTGGGTGCGTTGGGCACGCTCTTGAGGGTCAGCGTGGTGGTGTCGTACGCGGAGATCCGGTAGCGCTCGCCGACGTAGAGCGTGCTCGCGTCGGCGCTGAGCGCCAGGCCGGAGACGTGGTACGTGGTGCCGATGGTGGAGATCCGCTCGCCCTGGAAGGTGTAGACGGCGATCTGGCCGTAGTTGGAGCTCGAACCCACGGAGGCGTCGGCGAGGAAGACGCGCTGGTGGACGTTGTCGACGGCCATCGCCGAGTACGAGGTGAACGGCAGCTTGGCCACGTGGTCGGACGCGGCCGCGTGCGCCGCGGGCGCGGCGGCGACGGTGAGCCCGGTCCCGGCGAGCGCGGCGGCGAGGACGGTGGCCGCGAGGCGTCTGGGACGGTGTGCTGTATTCAACTGTGCCCCCCACAGGCTGTGTTGAGGGTCTCACGCGGAAGGTGAGACACCCGTGATGAACATGGAACAACCGTGAAGATCACAGAAGCAAGGGGGACACGCCGGGATTCCGCATCCCGATGTGCGGGTCCACGGTTCGCGACGTCGCGCCTCCCGGTCCTCGGCCGGGGCATGGCGAGGGCCTGTCGCCGTCCCTTCCGCCGGGGCGGGCGGAGGTGGCGGCGACAGGCCCAGGACCCGCACGCCGTTGTACGGGTCTCGCCGGTGTGTTCCGCGGCCGGCCGTGACGATCGCTGGTCAGGGCATCCCAATCCCAACCGGCCGCGGAGTCTGTGCGGGCGTCAGCCCAGGCGCTGCACCAGGGCGCGGTACTCGTCCCACAGCTCCGTGGGCGTGTGGTCGCCGAAGGTGTTGAGGTGGTCGGGGACCAGGGCGGCCTCCTCGCGCCAGACCTCCTTGTCGACGCTGAGCAGGAAGTCCAGGTCGGCGTCGGCGAGTTCGAGACCGTCGGTGTCGAGGGCCTCCTTGGTCGGCAGGACGCCGATCGGGGTCTCGACGCCCTCCGCCTTGCCCTCCAGGCGCTCCACGATCCACTTCAGGACGCGGCTGTTCTCGCCGAAGCCGGGCCAGACGAACTTGCCCTCGTCGTTCTTGCGGAACCAGTTGACGTAGTAGATCTTCGGGAGCTTGGACTGGTCCTTGTCCTTGGCGACGTCGATCCAGTGGCCCATGTAGTCGCCCATGTTGTAGCCGCAGAACGGCAGCATGGCGAAGGGGTCGCGGCGCAGCTCGCCGACCTTGCCCTCGGCGGCGGCGGTCTTCTCGGAGGCCACGTTGGCGCCGAGGAAGACGCCGTGGTTCCAGTCGAAGGACTCCGTCACCAGCGGCACGGCGGTGGCGCGACGGCCGCCGAAGAGGATCGCCGAGATCGGCACGCCCTTGGGGTCCTCCCACTCCGGCGCGATGATCGGGCACTGCGCGGCGGGCGTGGTGAAGCGGGCGTTGGGGTGCGCGGCGGGCGTGCCGGACTCGGGCGTCCAGTCGTTGCCCTTCCAGTCGGTGAGGTGGGCGGGGGTCTCCTCCGTCATGCCCTCCCACCACACGTCGTTGTCGTCGGTGAGGGCGACGTTGGTGAAGACGGAGTTGCCCCACAGCGTCTTCATCGCGTTGGCGTTGGTGTGCTCACCGGTGCCGGGGGCGACGCCGAAGAAGCCGTACTCGGGGTTGATGGCGTACAGGCGGCCGTCCTCGCCGAAGCGCATCCAGGCGATGTCGTCGCCGATCGTCTCGACCGTCCAGCCGGAGATCGTGGGCTCCAGCATGGCGAGGTTGGTCTTGCCGCAGGCCGACGGGAAGGCGGCGGCGACGTACTTGGACTCGCCCTGCGGCGGGGTGAGCTTGAGGATCAGCATGTGCTCGGCGAGCCAGCCCTCGTCCCGGGCCATGACGGAGGCGATGCGCAGGGCGTAGCACTTCTTGCCGAGCAGGGCGTTGCCGCCGTAGCCGGAGCCGTAGGACCAGATCTCGCGGTCCTCGGGGAAGTGCGAGATGTACTTGGTCTGGTTGCAGGGCCAGGGGACGTCCTCCTGGCCGGGCTCCAGCGGGGCGCCCAGGGTGTGCACGGCCTTGACGAAGAAGCCCTCGTCGCCGAGTTCGTCGAGGACGGGCTGTCCCATGCGGGTCATGGTGCGCATGGAGACGGCGACGTAGGCGGAGTCGGTGATCTCGACGCCTATGGCGGACAGCGGCGAGCCGAGGGGGCCCATGCAGAAGGGCACGACGTACATCGTCCGGCCGCGCATGGAGCCGCGGAACAGGCCCTTGTCGCCCTGGAAGATCTCCCGCATCTCGGCGGGGTCCTTCCAGTGGTTGGTCGGGCCGGCGTCCTCCTCCTTGGCGGAGCAGATGAAGGTCCGGTCCTCGACGCGGGCGACGTCGGAGGGGTCGGAGGCCGCGTAGTAGGAGTTGGGGCGCTTGATCGGGTCGAGTTTTTTGAAGGTGCCCTTCGCCACGAGCTCTTCGCACAGTCGCTCGTACTCGGCCTCGGATCCGTCGCACCAGACCACGTTGTCCGGCTGCGTCAGTTCGGCGATCTCGTTGACCCACGAGATCAGCCCCTGGTGCTGGGTGGGGACGACGGGGGGAGCTGCGATGTCGCGCGCCACGATTGCTCCTAAATGAGGGGTTTTTTGTTGGAGGCCCCGTGGGGGCTGCGACCCGGATGCGTCACGGAGGGTAAACGTCGCTCATCCGGTGCCGACCGCACTCATTTGATCATCCGATGAGAGCGCCCATATGTCCAGAGGGCCTCACACCTGAGCGGGGTGAGGATCGCCACGTGCCTCTGCTTCTCCCTGTGATTCTTTGCGTGCACCTGGCCTTCGCCTGAAACTTCCTTTACTCCGGCGATCCGAGAGAGGTGTGCGCCCGAGTACCCCATGAGACGATGGCCACTCGTCACCCGTCATGTGACCGTACTAATACGTAACTTACGGTCGCGTAGGTACGATGCGGCGCATGACTGCGTCCGCCTTCGACGCGCCCAGGGACACGCCGGCCGGCGGCCGCGGTCCCGTCGCGCTCCCCCTGCCGCATCCGGTCAAACCCAAGCTCCGCGGCTGGCTGCACCTCGGCATGTTCCCGGCCGCCCTCGTCGCGGGCCTGGTCCTCACCGCCCTCGCGGACTCGACCAGAGGACGCGTCGCCTGCGGGATCTACGCCCTGACGGCCTGCCTGCTGTTCGGCGTCAGCGCGCTCTACCACCGGGGCAACTGGAGCCCGCGCATGGACGGCGTCCTGCGCCGGCTCGACCACGCGAACATCTTCCTGATCATCGCCGGCACCTACACGCCGCTGACCATGCTGCTGCTGCCGGAGGCCAAGGGCCAGTGGCTGCTGTGGGGCATCTGGGCCGCGGCGGCGGCCGGCATCGTCTTCCGCGTCTTCTGGGTCGGCGCCCCGCGCTGGCTCTACACCCCCTGCTACATCGCCATGGGCTGGGCGGCCGTCTTCTACCTCCCCGACTTCATGCGGACCGGCGGCATCGCGGTGCTCGTCCTGGTGATCGTGGGAGGGCTGCTCTACAGCGCGGGCGGCATCATCTACGGCATCAAGCGCCCCAACCCCTCACCGCGCTGGTTCGGCTTCCACGAGGTCTTCCACTCCTTCACCCTGGCCGCCTTCATCGCCCACTACGTGGGGATCTCACTGGTGGCGTACCAGCACCCCTAGCGCCCACCCCGCCGACACGGCCACGGCTCGGCGAGCCGTGGCCTTTTTGCCAGCCTGTACGACTTGAGAGTTGCTCTCTTTTCGCACCGAGTGCGACTGATCGACCGCTGGTCCTGCGCCGCCGCGCTGGTGACGCACACCGCCCTGGCCCTGCGCGAGCGGCGGACCGCGCGCCCCGTGCTCGACATGGCGCTGCTCGGCCACCGCGACTCCCTGCTCACCGCCGTCGTCGCGGGCCCGGTCCGGCCTGCCGCCGCTGCTGCCGATGACGAACGGCTGCCGGTCACCGTCCCGGCTCGCGCGCGGGCCGTGGCGAGCGCGGGGCGCGTCGTCCCGACCCTCTCCGTGATCGGCGCGTACGTCCGTGGCACGGGCGGCGTACCGCTGGTGTGCGGCGTCGCGTCCGTCGCCGCACACCAGCGGCCGGAGCGCTCCCGGCACGCCGGGGGGCGGCGGTGTCCCGGGCATGGTCACGCCCCCGGCGGATGTCCGACAATGATCCGTATGACGGCCGCACGTTCCCCCCTCTCCCCCGCCGACCGGCCGCAGCTGGGCCTGCGGGAGCGCAAGAAGATCAAGACCCGCGAGGCGATCCGCACCGCGACCTACGGGCTGATCCAGGAGCAGGGGTACGACGCGACGACGGTCGAGCAGATCGCCGACCGCGCCGAGGTGTCGCCGTCGACCGTCTTCCGCTACTTCCCGACCAAGGAGGACATCGTCCTCACGGACGCGTACGACCCGGTCATGGCTGCGGAGCTGGCCGCACGCCCCGGCGACGAGCCGTGGCCGGTCTCCCTGCGCCACGTCCTGCGCAAGGCCATCGGCGTCGGCATCGGCGAGGAACCCGAGGTGACCCGGCTGCGGACACGGCTGATGGCCGAGGTGCCCGCCGTGCGCTCGCGGATGCTGGAGAGCATGTCGGCGACCGGCCGCCTGCTCGCCCACGCCATCGCCGAGCGCACCGGCCTCGACCCCGACGGCCTGGAGGTGCGGGTCCTGTCGATGTCCCTCGTCGCCGGCCTGATGGAGGTCTCGCAGTACTGGGCCGAGCACGGCCACGAGGCGGACCTGGCCGATCTGGTCGACCGCGCCCTGGACGTCATGCAGCACGGCCTGCCACCCGCCGGAAAAGCCTGAGGGCGCGCCTCGGTCCCGTGGCATCCTGGCCGGGTGAACGGTCCAGAGATCCACGTCGAGTTCGCCCCCGAACTGCACCTGTTCCTCCCGCAGGCCCGCCGCACCGGCACCGCCCGGACCGCCACCGACGGCGTCTCCACGCTCGGGCACGTCGTCGAGTCCCTGGGCGTCCCGCTGACCGAGGTCGGCGCGCTCCTCGTGGACGGCCGCGAGGTGCTCCCGGGACATGTGCCGTCGGCCGGCGAGTCGGTGACCGTCCGCGCCGTCGAGCACCCGCAGAAGGTCCCGGGCGCTCCCCTGCGCTTCCTCCTCGACGTGCACCTCGGCACCCTGGCCCGCCGCCTCCGCCTGCTCGGCGTGGACACGGCGTACGAGTCGACGGACATCGGCGACCCGGCGCTGGCGGCCCGGTCGGCGGCCGAGAAACGAGTCATGCTCAGCCGGGACCGGGGCCTGCTGCGCCGCCGCGAGCTGTGGGCGGGCGCCTACGTCTACAGCACCCGCCCCGACGACCAGCTGCAGGGCGTCCTGGACCGCTTCCGCCCCGAACTGCGCCCGTGGACGCGCTGCACGGCATGCAACGGCCTGCTGAAGGAGGCCACCAAGGAGCAGGTGGCCGAGCAGCTCAAGGGCGGCACGCAGCGGTCGTACGACGTGTTCGCGCAGTGCTCGGCGTGCGGGCGCGCGTACTGGAAGGGCGCGCACCACGAGCAGCTGGTCGCCATCGTGGAACGCGCGTTGAGCCGGGGTACTCAAGGCGGTTGAGTACGCGGGCCGATCCACCGGGGCCGGCCGGCGCGGTGGGATGGCCGCATGAACACCGCTCAGCCGCCGCAGCCCACCGCCCGTGCCCTGACCGGCTGCTCCCTGGCCGGTCTCCTCCTGCTCCTGCCGACCGTCGTCGTCGCGTGGATCGCCGTGCTCGCCACCGAGCGCGGCAGCCGCTGCCTGACGTACGGCGAGCAGTGCTCGTCCGTTCCGGGCGGGACGCTGTGGGCCTGTTTCTGGGCCGCCGCGGCGCTCGGTGTACTGGCCCTGGCCTGGCCCCGTGCCCGGTGGGCCCCCGCGCGAGCGGCGGCCGTCGCACTGCAGTGGGGCGTTCAGCTCACGCTGGGCGCGCTGATCCTCAGCGGCGCCTGAGGCCCGCCGCTCAGCCGTTCAGCGCGGTGCGCAGCCGCTCCGGGTCGGTCGTCGGCGCGTCACAGGTGAAGTTGCGGCAGACGTACGCCGCCGGCGCCCCGCCGACCAGCGGCCGGTCGGCGAGCAGCGGGAACTCGTCGCTCCCCTCGGCACCGACGGCGACCACCGCACCGGGGGCGGTGCCCAGAAGAGCCGTGCGGTGCAGCGCCCTTGCGGCGTCGTCACCCTGCTCCGGTCCGACGACGGCGACCTCGCGCGGCCCGTCGAGCAGCGCCTCGGCGACCGCGAGCCCCCAGCCGATGAAGCGGGGGACGCGCGGCCCGAGCGCCTTCACCACGCCGAGGGCCTGCTCGGCGGCGGTGCGGTGGGGCTCGGACCCGGTGTGGGCGGCGTAGCTCAGCAGGGCGCCCGCGGCGGCGGTCCAGCCGGACGGGGTGGCGTTGTCGGTCGGGTCCTGCGGGCGGCGGATCAGCCGCTCGGCGTCGGAGGCCGTGTCGTACAGGGCGCCGGAGCCGTCGCCGAAGCGGGTGAGGACGTGGTCGAGCAGCAGCCCGGCGAAGTCCAGCCAGACGCCCTCCCCGGTGACGGACGCGAGCGCGAGGAAGCCCTCCGCCACGTCGGCGTAGTCCTCCAGCACCCCGGCGTTGGCACCGGCCCTGCCGTCCTTGCTGGTGCGGGCGAGCCGGGCGTGGTCGTCGAGGTGGAGCCGGACCAGCAGGTCGGCGGCGGCGACGGCGGCCTCGACGAGGTCGGGCCGGTCGAAGTAGGCGCCGGTCTCGGCGAGCGCGGCGATCGCGAGGCCGTTCCAGGCGGCGACCACCTTGTCGTCCCGGCCGGGGGCGGGCCGCGCGTCCCGGGCGGCCAGCAGCCGCCGGCGTACGGAGGCGATCCGCTCGGCGTCGAACACGCCCTCGTGCTGCGGGAGCTGCAGCACGGAGGAGCCGTGCTCGAAGGTGCCTTCCTCGGTCACGCCGAAGTACTGGGCGGCGAGTTCGGCGTCCTCGGCGCCGAGGACCTCGGTGAGCTGCGCGGGGGTCCACGCGTAGTAGGCGCCCTCGACGTGCCGGCCGGTTCCGTCGTCGCTGTCGGCGTCCAGCGCGGAGGCGAACCCGCCCTCGGCGGTGCGCAGTTCGCGCACCATGAAGTCGGCCGTCTCCAGCGCGACGCGGCGGGCGAGCGCGGAGCCGGTGGAGCGCCAGAGGTGGGCGTAGACGCGGCACAGCAGCGCGTTGTCGTAGAGCATCTTCTCGAAGTGGGGCACGACCCAGTCCCGGTCGACGGAGTACCGGGCGAAGCCGCCGCCCAGCTGGTCGTAGATGCCCCCGCGCGCCATGCGCTCGCAGGTGTCCTGCGCCATCTGCAGCGCGCCCTCGGCGCCGGTGCGCGCGTGGTGGCGCAGGAGGAACTCGAGCACCATGGACGGCGGGAACTTCGGCGCCCCGCCGAACCCGCCGCGCTGCGGGTCGTACTCCCGGGTCAGACCGAGCAGCGCCTGCCCCAGCTCCGCCGCCCCGGGCGCCTTGGAGTCGCCGTAGGAGATCTCCCGCCCGGCCAGGTCCCGCGCGATCTTGCCCGCCACGTCGGTGACCTCCTCCCGCCGGTCCGCCCAGGCCTGCTGGACGCCCTGGAGGACCTGCCGGAAGGACGGCATGTTGTGGCGGGGCTCGGGCGGGAAGTACGTCCCGAAGTAGAAGGGCTCGGCCTCCGGTGTGAGGAAGACGGTCATCGGCCACCCGCCGTGCCCGGTCGCCGCCTGCACCGCCTCCATGTAGACGGCGTCGACGTCGGGGCGCTCCTCGCGGTCGACCTTGACGCTGACGAAGTGGGCGTTGAGGAGGTCGGCGGTGACCCGGTCCTCGAACGACTCGTGCGCCATCACGTGGCACCAGTGGCAACTGCTGTAACCGACGCTGAGCAGCACGGGCACGTCCCGCCGCCGCGCCTCCTCGAACGCCTCGTCCGACCAGGGCCACCAGTCGACGGGGTTGTCGGCGTGCTGAAGGAGGTACGGGGACGTCTCGTGCGCCAGTCGGTTCGACATGGTGTCCATCCTGCCCCAGTACCCCCGTGTCGCCGGACAGCACACCGCCGCGTACCCCGGGCCGCTCCTCTCCCCAGGCCCTCCCCATCCCAGCACACTTGACCGACGGACAACGGGGGAAGGACCCGGGGAAGGGCCGGGAGAACCCGGGATGCCGACACCGCCGGAGGGGGACGCCACATGCGGGACAGTCATCGGGCGGAGGCCGAGCGACTGCTGATGCGGGCCGTGGAGGAGGAGGTGCGGCGTTCGGGCGGCCGTACCGACGGCAACGTACTGCTGTCACGGGCGCGCGGAGCACTGGACTCGATGGCACGAGCGGCCGACGAGGAGTACGCCGCCTACACCCGCGCGCTGGACGAGGCGGCGGCCGGACAGCTCACGTTCCGCCAGCGCTACGCCCAGGAGGGCGCCGGCACTCCCCTGCTGGTGGCCGCCGTGGCGGCGGTCGCCGCGGTGGTGGCCGACATGGCCCTCGGCACCGGCACGGGCACGGCGGTCGGCGCGGGTCTGGCCGTGGGCGTCGTCGGTGCGGCGGCGACCGTGGTCAAGGTGGTCGGCTCCCATGTGCCCGCCGCCCACCACCGCGCCGGTGCCGTCAGCCAGCCGGGCGGCCCGGAGCAGCTGCGGTTGCAGTGGCTGACGGCGTTGGAGGTGCGGGGCATCCGGCCGTTCCTGGACCAGCAGCGGGTGCTCGCCGCGTCCACCGGTCCGACGAAGGCCGGCCCGAAGCTGCGCGGGGCCGACAAGAGCGCGGCGGCCCGGGGACGCAGCGTGCTGGAGCAGTCGTTCGGGCAGCTCCCTGAGCCGGAGGGCGCGTTCGCGGGCCGGCGGCAGGAGATGGCGCGACTGCGGCAGTGGGTGCAGGCCGCCCGCGCGAGTACGGAGACCCAGCCGACGGTGGTGGTGCTGCACGGCGCGCCGGGCAGCGGCCGTACGACGCTGGCGGTGCGTGCCGCCCACGAGCTGAAGGACTACTTCCGCGGGGCGTGCGTGGTCGATCTGCGCGGGGACAGTCCGCAGGAGCAGCCGCTGGCGACCCGGGACGCCCTGTTGCATCTGCTGAACCGGCTCGGGGCGCCCCGTGAGCAGTTGCTGTTCCGTGAGCGGTCCTCGGCGGACCAGCAGGTCAAGCGGCTGAGCGAGCTGTACCACCAGCATCTGACGGGCGTGCCGGTCACGGTCGTCCTGGACGACGCCTCGGATCCCGAGCAGGTGCGCACGCTGGTGCCCGAGCGGTCGGACAGTCTGGTGCTGGTCACCGCGCGCGAGCCGCTGGAACTGCCCACCGGCCTGCCCGCACGCGTGCATCACCTGCCGGTCGAGCCGCTGGACGCGGCCGGCGCGGAGGAGTTGCTGGCCGCGGCCGCGCAGGATGCGTCGGGGCCGTACGACGCCGAGTCCGCCGACGGGATCCGGCGGCTGTGCGGCGGGCTGCCGCTGGCGCTGCGCATAGCGGGCTCGTCGCTGGGCCCGCGCTCGCCGCGCGCCCTGGCCACGGACCTGGGTGCGTACGGGCCGGTGGAGCCGGTCGAGCGGGCCCTGTGGCTGCGCTACACCGACCAGCCGGAGCCGGGCCGGCGGCTGCTGCGGCGGCTGGCGCTGGCCGGCCGCACCTCGCTGGGCGCCGCTGCCGCCGCCGCGCTGCTGGCCACCGACGAGACGGAGGCGACCCGGCATCTGGCGGCGCTGTCCCGGGCGGGCCTGATCGACCACGTGCGGGGCAACCGCTACCGGCTGCACGACGTCGTGCGCGCCTTCGCCCGGGCCCGCCTCGCCGACGAGGAGGACCCGGCCGAGCGGGCGGCGGCGCAGGAGCGGCTGATCACGAATTACGCCGAGCTGGCCGACTCGGTGCTGCGGCTGGTGGACGGCAACATGTCGACCCGCTCGGACCGGTTCGGACCGCACGGCTTCACGTCACTGGACGAGGCGCTGCGCTGGCTGGACGACGAGTCGAGCTTCATCACGGCGGCGCTCAGACACGCCGAGGGCGTCGAGCAGGGCGCCGTGCTGAACCTGCTGGGCGCGCTGTGCGACTACTGCCTGCTGCGCGGGGACCTGTACCGGCTGGGCGAGATCAGCGAACTGGCCCAGTCCGTCGACCAGGGCCTGCTGGTGCGCTCGGTGCAGTGGCGCACCGGTATCGCGGCCCGGCAGCTCGGCGAGCTGGACAAGGCGCGGACGACCCTCGCCTCGGTCGTCGACCTGTACATGGAGGCCCACCACGACGCGGGTGCGGCCCGCGCGCTGACCTCGCTGGGCATCACGCTGCACCACCAGGGCAACCTGACCGAGGCGGCGGCGAAACTGCGGGAGGCGCTGGATCTGCAGGCCGCGCCCGGGCTGGCCACCGACCGGGCGTGGACGCTGCACGCGCTGGCGGCGGTGCAGCGGGACCGGGCCCGGCTCGCGGAGGCCCTGGACCTGCTCACCGAGTCGCTGGTGCTGCACCGGGCGGGCGAGTCGGTGCACGGCCAGGCGTGGGCCCACTTCCAGCTCGGCCAGCTGCACCTGCGCATGGGCGACGTGCCGCGGGCGGAGGCGGACCTGCGCGCCGCCCTGGAGCTGTACGGCCGTACGCAGGACGCGCGCGGCGAGGCGTGGGCGCTGACCCAGCTGGCGCGGGCGCGGCTGGTGGAGGGGGACGCCGGGGAGGCGGCGGAGGAGCTGCGCAGGGCGGCGGCCCGGCACCGGGAGAACGAGGACGCGCGCGGCGAGGCGTGGACGGTCTACTACCTGGGCCAGGCGCTGGAGGAGACGGGCGACCTCGACCAGGCGGTCCGGGAGCTGGAGCGTTCGCGCACGATGTTCTCGCGCATGCGTGACGTGTACGGGCTGGCCTGTGCCCGGCACCACTCGGCCCGCGCGACCCGCGACCTGCGCGCCGCCCAGACGGGGTCCTTGCGCAACTCGGGCTTCGCACGGCAGCTCCTGGTGGACGCCCGCGCCGACTTCCAGCGCATCGGCGTCGCCCACGGCGAGGCGTGGACGTGCCTGGAGCTGGCGGTGGTGGACGCGGGCAACGCCCGTACGCCGCAGGCGCTGGCGCTGTGCGACGAGGCGGCCGCGCTGTTCGCGTCGTACGGCGACCGCCGGGGCGAGGACTGGGCCCGTTTCCTGCGCTGCACGCTGCTTCCGTACGCGGCCCCCGGTGGGGTGGAGGTCGGTACGGCGGTGGCGCAGGAGGAGCTGGCCCAGCTGGCCCGGACGGGGCATCCGACGCGGGACGAGAAGCTCGACGAGTACGTCGGGGCGTACACGCTGCTGCTGGAGCGGGGCGTGCAGCTGGAGGCGGGCTGGCAGGCGTGGCGGCTCGGGATGGTCCCGAACCGGCACGCGCGCGAGGTGATGGGCGTGGAGGTGACGGCCGGCCGCTGAGCCGCGGCTGCCGTCACGGGTCCCCGGCTCACGGGGGTACGGAGCCGGGGCCGGGGCCCTGGTCGGAGGTCGCCGGTCCGCCTCGGTCCTGCGTGGCCCGCCGTGTGCGGCCGTGTCCGCGTCGGCGGGCGTGGTTCCTCACGCCCGCCGAGGCGCCGGGGACGCGCCCTCAGCCCTGCTGGGGCTCGACCCGGCCGGAGGTCCTGTCGGCCTTGCCGGAGGCCTCCGCCTCCGGGTCCGGGGCCTCCTTGAAGTCGACCTTGCCCATGTGCCGGTTCATGGACTTCATCAGACCCCACACCGCCAGGGCCATCACCGCGAAGACGATGAAGCCGAGGACGCCGGGGGTGACCTTGTCCTCGTCGAGTTCGGCGAGAGTGACGAGGTGCGTCATTGCCAGGCTTGCGCTTGCGCTCATGTCAGGCATTGTCGCGGATGCCCGCGAAGAGGTCGTCCTCGGGGAGGGAGGTGTCGACGAGCGACTTCGCGAGCTCGTACTCCTCGGTGGGCCAGACCTCCTTCTGGAGGTCCATCGGCACCCGGAACCAGCCGCCCTCGGGGTCGATCTGCGTGGCGTGCGCGATCAGCGCCCTGTCGCGGACCTCGAAGAAGTCGGCGCACGGGACGTGCGTGGTGAGCGTGCGCTCCTTGCGCTCGAACTCCTCCCAGCGCTTGAGCCAGTCGCCGTAGGGCGACTCCAGTCCGCGGTCCAGCATCGCCTGGTGCAGGGCCTCGGTGCGGGGGCGGTTGAAGCCCTGGTTGTAGTACACCTTCAGCGGCTGGTACGCCGGGCCGTACTCGGACTCCGGGTACTTCTCGGTGTCCGCCGCGCCCTCGAAGGCCACCATCGTGATCTTGTGGGTCATGATGTGGTCGGGGTGCGGGTAGCCGCCGTTCTCGTCGTAGGTGGTGATGACCTGGGGCCGGAAGGAACGGATCTTCCGCACCAGCTCACCGGCCGCCTTGTCGACGTCCTCCAGGGCGAAACACCCCTCCGGCAGCGGCGGCAGCGGGTCGCCCTCGGGCAGGCCGGAGTCGACGAAGCCGAGCCACTCCTGCTTGACGCCGAGGATCTCCCGGGCCTCGTCCATCTCCTTCTTGCGCACCTCGTGGATGTGCTCCTCGATGTACGCGTCGCCCTGCAGCTTGGGGTTGAGGATGGAGCCGCGCTCCCCGCCCGTGCAGGTCACGACCAGCACGTCCACCCCCTCGGACACGTACTTCGCCATGGTGGCCGCGCCCTTGCTCGACTCGTCGTCGGGGTGGGCGTGGACGGCCATCAGTCGCAGCTGGTCAGTCAAGACTCAATCCTCGGTCGGTCGGCGCCCTGTGTGCGTCGGCGCAGAATCTGGTAGGTGTCGTCCCGCAGGGACGTCGTGCAGGGGTGGCGGTCGGGCGGCGGGCGGGCGGCTTCTATAGTGACCGAATCGGGAGGCGAATAATTCCGGGGCCGGGCTCCGGGGCCCCATTCGGGACATCTCGCACGGCTCCTGCCGAGAGGACGATCATGAGCACGTCGAGCACGCGACTGCCGGAGAGCCGGTACGGCCGCTCCTCGGACGAACGGGCCGACCGCACCCTCAAGATCGTCGGCGGCGTCCTCGGTGCCCTCATGGTGGTGCTGATCGGGTACTTCGGCTACCACTACGTCGGCCAGAACAAGATCAGCGCCGAGGTGATCGGCTTCGACATCTCCGAGGACGCGGTGCAGGTGCACCTGGAGGTCCGCAAGGACGCCGACGCGGCCGGCTACTGCACGCTGCGCTCCCAGGCGGAGGACGGCGGCGAGGTGGGCCGGGCCGACTTCCGCTTCGACGGCGACGACACGCGCATCGACAAGGTCGTCACGCTGCGCACGAAGGCGCGGGGCACCTCGGCCGAGCTGCTCGGCTGTCACGCGGACTGACCCGCCGGGAATGCGTCTGCGCTGACCTGCGTTGACGTAAATCAGGTGGCTTTTGTCCTCCCCCTTTGGCCGCCGAATTGTTAGGCTCGTGGTTTCGCCCTTCCGTGAAGGAACATTCTTCTGGGTAGGGCGTTGCTTTGTATTCCCAGTACCGACGAGGAGCACCTGTGACCCAGACCAGCGAGAACGTCACCTGGCTGACCCAGGAGGCGTACAACAAGCTCAAGGAGGAGCTTGAGTACCTTACTGGTCCCGCGCGCACCGAGATCTCTGCCAAGATCGCGGCGGCCCGCGAGGAGGGGGACCTGCGGGAGAACGGCGGGTACCACGCGGCGAAGGAGGAGCAGGGCAAGCAGGAGCTCCGTGTGCGCCAGCTGACGCAGCTCCTCGAGAGCGCCAAGGTGGGCGAACCGCCGGCGGCGAACGGTGCGGTGGCGCCCGGCATGGTCGTCACGATCGCCTTCGACGGTGACGAGGACGACACGCTGACGTTCCTGCTCGCCTCGCGCGAGTACGCGAGCGCGGACATCGAGACCTATTCGCCGCAGTCCCCCCTGGGCGCGGGCGTCATCGGCCACAAGGTCGGCGAGGACGCGGAGTACGAGCTGCCCAACGGCAAGAAGGCTTGCGTGAAGATCCTCAAGGCCGAGCCCTACAACGGCTGACAGCCGGCCCCGGCCGGCGCGCCCGGCCGACATGTCGTGGACAAGCCCCCGGCGTCCTGGTGACCCCGGGGGCTTCGTCGTGGTCCGCGCGCCTCAGGGCATGACCGTGTAGCCCGCGTCCCGCAGCGCCCGGCCGACCTCCGCGCAGTGCTCCGGGCCCTTGGTCTCCAGGTGCAGCTCGACCTCCGCCTCCGTGAGCCCGAGCCGTGGGTCGGTCCGTACGTGGCTGACGTCCAGCACGTTCGCGTCCACCGCCGACAACACGCCGAGAAGTGTGGCGAGGGCGCCGGGGCGGTCCGTCAGGCGCAGCCGGACCGCCAGGTAGCGGCCCTGCGCGGCCATGCCGTGGCGCAGGACGCCCTGCATCAGCACCGGATCGACGTTGCCGCCGGACAGCACCGCCACCACCGGGCCCTCGAAGGCGCCGGGATCGCTCAGCAGCGCCGCCACCGGGCTGGCCCCGGCCGGCTCGACGACCAGCTTGGCCCGTTCCAGACACAGCAGCAGCGCGGTGGACAGCTCGTCCTCGGTGACCGTACGGACCTCGTCCACCAGGTCGCCGACGATCCCGAACGGCACGTCGCCGGGCCGCCCCACCTTGATGCCGTCGGCCATCGTCGCCGGGTTCTCGACCGACACGGGCCGCCCCGCGGCCAGCGACGGCGGATAGGCCGCCGCGCCCGCCGCCTGCACACCCACGATCCGCACGTCCGGCCGGACCGCCTTCACGGCGACCGCTATGCCGGCGATCAGCCCGCCGCCGCCGATGCCGACCACGACGGTACGGACCTCGGGGCACTGCTCCAGGATCTCCAGCCCGACGGTGCCCTGTCCCGCGATGACGTCGGGGTGGTCGAAGGGGTGGATGAAGACCGCGCCGGTCTCCGCCGCGTACTCCTGGGCGGCGGCCAGCGTCTCGTCCACCACCTGACCGTGCAGGCGCACCTCGGCGCCGTAGTCCCGGGTCGCGCTGATCTTGGGCAGCGGGGCGGACCTCGGCATGAACACCGTCGAGCGCACACCGAGCAGCGACGACGCCAGGGCCACGCCCTGCGCGTGGTTGCCGGCGCTGGCGGCGACCACCCCGGCGGCCCGCTCCTCGGGCAGCAGCCCGGCGATACGGACGTAGGCGCCGCGCAGCTTGAACGAACCCGTCCGCTGGAGGTTCTCGCACTTGAGGTGAACCGGTGCACCGACCAGCTGGGACAGGTACCTGCTGCCCTCCATCGCCGTCACCCGTGCCACGCCCGAGAGCATCTTCTGGGCGCCGCGCACGTCGTCGAGGGTGACCGGCCCCAGGGGGTCGGCCGTGCTGTAGCTCATGACTCCAGCATCGCAGTTCACAGCCGTCGTCTGCCGTTGTGACCAACCTCCGAGACCGGCTTTGGGCAGCGCCGGTACGCCTCGTCCCCCGGCCGCGTACCCTGTCCCCCAACCAGCAGCCCTCCACGAAGTGAGCCCCCGGCCATGCCCACAACACCTGAAATGTCGATGGACATGACGACCGCCGGTGACACCGGTCTCCTCGACACGCTCCAGCACGAGGTGGCGGTGTTCGCCCGACGTGCCGAACAGACCCGGCTCGGCGGGGTCGGGCAGGTGCGCAACTCGATGGACCGTGCCGCGTACCTGCTGCTCAACCGCCTCGACAAAGAGGGTCCGATGGGTGTGAAGGCGCTCGCCGCGAGCATGGGGATCGACTCCTCCACGGTCACCCGGCAGGTGGCTCCGCTCGTCGACAGCGGCCTCGTGAAGCGCACCTCGCACCCCGAGGACGGGCGTGCCGTGGTGCTCCAGCTGTCCCCGCGCGGGGTGTCGCGGCTGCACGAGGTGCGGTCCTCCCGGCGCGAGCTCATGGCCGAGTTGACCCACGACTGGACGCCGGAGGAGCGCGAGTCGTTCTGCACGCTCCTCACACGCTTCAACGGCGCCCTGTCCGCCCGTATGGCCGCACCGGGCGCGTCGGGCCCGGAATCGGCGTCCGCCTCCTGAGCCGCCTTTCCGGGACGGATGCCGCCCGGCTCTTGACCGGCGGGCCGGCCCTGGCCTGATATGAGACCGGGCCCCTGGTGCACACGGTCGCGGTTCCGCGCGCGACGGGGTCTCCTCGCAGAGGCACAGAGGTCACAGAGGCGCAGGGTTCACAGAGGGCCCATGGTCACAGAGGGCCCATCGGTCACGGGGGTCGCCCTCGAAGGCGGGAGGCGCGGTGCGAGAACGGCATGCGTCCCAGGGTGCCCGCCGGGCCCGGGAGTTCGAGGCGTTCGTCGCCGGCGCGGCAGGGCGGCTGCTGCACGCCGCCACCCTGCTCACCGCCGAGGCCCGCGACGACAATCCGCGCGCGCGGCGCCTGCTGGCCCTGTCCCTCGCCCACACCTACGCGTGCTGGGACCAGCTGCGCGGCGAGGACCCGTACGACCGTGCCCGCCAGTACCTCGCCACCCGGTTCGCCCGCGGGGCCTGGCACTACGGCGGCTTCGGCCGGGCCCGCCGGCAGCCCGTCGGCACCCTGGGCGTGCTCACCCCGCAGGAGCGGCTGATCGTGGTGCTCAGGCTGTACGAGGGTGTCGCCGAGGAGCAGGCGGCGGCCCTGCTCGGCCTGCCCGCCGAACGCGTCCGGACGATCTGCGACCGCGCCACGGCGACGCTGCTGCACCCGCCGGACAGGGCCGCACGGCCGGTCGCGAAGGCTGAGGCGGCGACCTCATGAACCGTCCGCAGAGGGAAGCGGCCGTACGGCGGATCATGGAGCAGTCGCCGCCCCGGGTGCCGCCCGACCTGTACGCGGACGCCGTGCGCCGCGGCGGCCGCATGCTGCGGCGCAGGACCGCCGCCCGCCGTCTGATGTGGCTGGTGCTGTGCGCCGCGGCCGTGGCGTTCACGGTGTGGGCGCTGACCGCACGGCCCTGGGTGGAGCCGCCGTCGGAGACGACCCCACCCGTGACGGGCTGGGAGGGCTGGTGAGCCCCGGCTGCTAGCCCAGCGCCTGCTGGAGGTCCTCCAGGAGGTCGTCGGCGTTCTCGATGCCGACCGACAGACGCACCAGGTCGGCGGGCACCTCAAGGGCCGAGCCGGCCGCCGAGGCGTGCGTCATCCGGCCGGGGTGCTCGATCAGCGACTCGACGCCGCCCAGGGACTCGCCGAGCGTGAAGACCTTCGCGCGGTTGCAGACCTCGACGGCCGCCTCCTCGCCGCCCTCGACGCGGAAGGACACCATGCCGCCGAACGCCTTCATCTGCTTGGCGGCGACCTCGTGCCCCGGGTGCTCGGGCAGCCCCGGGTACAGCACGCTCGTCACACGCGCGTGCCGGGTGAGCATCTCGGCGACCTTCGTGGCGTTCTCGCTGTGCCGGTCCATGCGCACCGCCAGCGTCTTGGTGCCGCGCAGCACCAGCCAGGAGTCGAAGGGCCCGGCGACCGCGCCCATCGCGTTCTGGTGGAACGCCAGCTCCTCGCCCAGCTCCTGGTCGTTCACGATCAGCGCGCCGCCCACGACGTCCGAGTGACCGCCCATGTACTTGGTCAGGGAGTGCACGACGACGTCCGCGCCGAGCGCGAGCGGCTGCTGGAGGTACGGCGTGGCGAAGGTGTTGTCGACGACGAGCCGCGCACCGGCGTCCCGGGCGACCTGCGCGACGGCGGCGATGTCGGTGATGCCGAGCAGCGGGTTGGACGGCGTCTCCACCCACACGGCCTTGGTCTCGGGGGTGAGGGCCGCCCGCACGGCCGCGGGGTCGCTGGTGTCCGCCACGGACCACTCCACCCCCCAGCGGGTGGCGACCTTGGCGAACAGCCGGAAGGTCCCGCCGTAGGCGTCGTTGGGGATGACCACGTGGTCGCCGGGACGCAGCAGCGTGCGCAACAGGCAGTCCTCGGCCGCCAGTCCGGACGCGAACGCGAGGCCGCGGCGCCCGCCCTCGAGGGCGGCGAGGTTCTCCTCCAGCGCGGTACGGGTCGGATTCGCGCTGCGGCTGTACTCGTAGCCGCCGCGCAGGCCGCCGACGCCGTCCTGCTTGTAGGTCGACACCTGGTAGATGGGCGGGACGACCGCGCCCGTCAGGGGGTCGGCGGTGTTGCCCGCGTGAATCGCGAGCGTCTCGAAGTGCTGACTGATGTGCCTGTCGCTCATGAGCACCGAGGGTAGTGCCGCCGGGGGCTTCGCGCGTTTTCCACAGGGGCGCGGCGCAGGTTGGCCAATTGTCGCCGCGGTCTGGTTCGCTTGAGGCATGGAGATTCTCTGGGTCCTGATGGCACTGGTCATGATCGGCTTCGTGCTGCTCCCCGTCCTGCGGCGCCGGCGCGGCGCCATCGGCCTGGTGCCGCCCGGCCATCCGGACGCGGCGGACCCCGCCAACTACGGCTTCGCCCGCGAGGAGGAGCTGGACATCCGCATGCCGGGCCCCGACCAGGACCTGCTGGACGTCCTGGACCTGGTGCAGCGCACCCAGGACTACCGAGCGGCGCAGCAGCTCCTCGCCGGCACTGCGGCGGAGGGTGAGCTGCGCTGGCAGCGCGTGCAGGCGTTCGCGGGCGCCGCCTCGCTGGAGCTGCGGCAGCGGCCCGGCGGGGTCGGTGAGACGCCGGGCGGGCAGTGGCTGCGGGTGTGGCGGGCCGAGGCCCCGAAGGACGCGGGCGGCGCGGCGGTGCACGCGGAGTTCCTGGTGCAGCAGGCGTGGCGGACGGCGACGCCCGGCACGGACGAGTTCCGGATCATCATGGAGGAGGCGAAGGCGGCGTGCGGCGAGGCCGCGCTGCTGGCCCCCGGTGACCCGGTCCCGTACATCATCGAGCTCTCGGTGGCGCGGGGCCTGGCCTATACGCGCGAGGACTTCGAGCAGCTGTGGCTGAAGATCCTCGACCGCGCCCCGAACCACATGGGCGCGCACCTGGCCGCGCTGCACTACTGGTGCGAGAAGTGGCACGGCTCCCGCGACCTCGCGTACTCGTTCGCCGAGGCCGCCGCGGCCCGCGCCCCCCAGGGTTCGCTGCTGGCCGCGATGCCGCTCTTCGCGGTGTTCGAGCACCTCCCCGACGTCAACCTGGTCAGCGGCTTCTACCAGAGCGAGGTCGTGACCAAGGCGATCCACGGCGCCCTGCACGCGGTCCACTCGGCCCGCCCCGACGACCCGATGCAGGCGCACGTACGCCACCTGCTGATTCTCTTCCTGGTGCGCGGCGAGCGCTGGGCGGAGGCCATGAACCAGTTGATACGGGTCGACGGCCACGTGGGCGCCCTCCCCTGGACCCTGTCCACCGACCCGGCGGCGGAGTTCGCGGTCTACCGCGCCCTGGCGGTGGCGGGCTACGAGGCGAACGGCGGCAGCCCGG
This sequence comes from Streptomyces viridiviolaceus, assembly GCF_014650995.1. Lineage (GTDB taxonomy): Bacteria > Actinomycetota > Actinomycetes > Streptomycetales > Streptomycetaceae > Streptomyces > Streptomyces viridiviolaceus. Next base: position 21,781 of record NZ_BMWA01000032.1, on the reverse strand, counting down.
CGACCCTGCCGCACTGAGGGGCCCGGATGCGGCCCGGCCGGATTTCCCGGCCGGGCCGCATGCGGTCAGCTCTCGGCGCGGGAGGGCAGCCGCCATCCCGGGCGCGGGAAGTGGCAGGTGTAGCCCTCGGGGTAACGCTGCAGGTAGTCCTGGTGCTCGGGCTCGGCCTCCCAGAAGGGGCCGACCGGCTCCACCTCCGTGACGACCTTGCCCGGCCACAGTCCGGAGGCGTCCACGTCCGCGATCGTTTCCTCGGCGATCCGCTTCTGCTCGTCGTCCACGTAGTAGATCGCCGAGCGGTAGCTGAGGCCGATGTCGTTGCCCTGGCGGTTCTTGGTGCTCGGGTCGTGGATCTGGAAGAAGAACTCCAGGATCGTGCGGAAGTCGGTCTTCGTGGGGTCGAAGAGGATCTCGATGGCCTCCGCGTGCGTGCCGTGGTTGCGGTACGTCGCGTTCGGCACGTCACCCCCGGTGTATCCGACCCGGGTCGCCGTCACGCCGGGGAGTCGGCGAATCAGCTCCTCCATCCCCCAGAAGCACCCGCCCGCCAGCACGGCCCTCTGCGTCTGCGTAGCCATTGCGGCCCTCCAATCTGTCAGCTCGGTCACGCGGGCCCCCGGCTCGCACGCCGGCCTCCACACGCACCCTTCTCAACGCCCGAGGGTTCCACGCGATTCCGTGCCCGCCCGACCCGCCCTGCGGTCGCAGGCCCGGCGGCTGCGGCAACTGGAATCCGGACGGGAGTGTGAGCGGGGATCCGTCGAGCGGGCGTCAGGCCGTGGGTTGCTGAGCCACCGCGTCCGTGCCCCAGCTCGCCAGCAGGCGCAGGGCCTCGGCCGACGGGGAGCCCGGCTCGGCGTGGTAGGTGATGAGTGACTGGTCCTCGTCGTCGACCATGCGGAACGTCTCGAAGGACAGGGTCAGGTCACCGACGAGCGGGTGCCGCATGCGCTTGACGCCGTACGTCTTCTCCTTGACGTCGTGCGTGGCCCACAGGCGCCGGAACTCCTCGCTCTTCACGGACAGCTCGCCGACCAGCGCCGACAGCCGCAGGTCGTCCGGTCGGCGGCCCGCGTCCATGCGCAGGAAGCTGACGATGTCGGACGCCTTCTGGTCCCAGTCGACGAACAGCTCCCGGCACTGCGGGTCCAGGAACACCAGCCGCGCCCAATTCCGCTCCTGCGCCGGAAGCCGGCCCCAGTCCCCGAAGAGGGCCGCGGCCGTCCGGTTCCAGGCGAGGATGTCCGTACGCCGGCCCGCGACGTACGCCGGGACCGTCTCGATCGCCTCCAGCAACTGCAGCAGCGCCACCCGGACCTGCTGCGGACGCGCCACCGTCTTCTTCTTCGGCCGCGTCGGCTTCGCCAGGTGCATCAGGTGGGCGTGCTCCGCGTCGGACAGCCTCAGCGCGCGGGCGATCGCGTCGAGGACCTCCGCCGACACGTTCCGTCCGTTGCCCTGCTCGAGCCGTGTGTAGTACGCCACGGACATGCCGGCCAGCTGCGCCAGCTCCTCCCGGCGCAGTCCCGGCACCCGGCGGTGCCGCCCGTACGTCGGCAGTCCCACGTCCTCCGGCTTCAGCCGGGCCCGCCGGGTGCGCAGGAACTCGCTCAGCTCGGCACGCCGGTCCAGCTGTCCATCCATGTCCTCCAGTATGTCCTCCGACATTCCTGGTCGTAGGCCCGGAATCCCCGGGAACCTGTCCCTGTCAGTGGTACGCACGCCGGTCGTAGGCAAAGCGGTGGTCTGGGTGAGCGGCGGCCGCGGCGGCAGGCTCGAGGCGCACCACAGATCCTGCTACGAGAATCCCGGAGAACCCGGAAATGACCACTGTCGCCGCGTACGCCGCACCCGCCGCCAAGGCTCCGCTGGAGCGCACCACCATCGAGCGGCGGGCCGTGGGCGAGCACGACGTCCTGATCGACATCAAGTTCGCCGGCATCTGCCACTCCGACATCCACCAGGCCCGCGAGGGCTGGGGCGAGGCCATCTTCCCGATGGTCCCCGGCCACGAGATCGCGGGCATCGTCTCCGAGGTCGGCCCCGGCGTCACCGAGTTCGCCGTGGGCGACCGGGTGGGCGTCGGCTGCATGGTCGACTCCTGCGGCGAGTGCGAGAACTGCAGGAGTGGCCGGGAGCAGTTCTGCACCGGCTCCGGCATGGTCGGCACGTACAACGCCGTCGGCAAGGACGGCGAGCCCACCTACGGCGGCTACTCCCAGAAGATCGTCGTCGACGAGAGGTACGTCGTCCGCATCCCGGACGGCCTGTCCCTGGACGTCGCCGCGCCGCTGCTGTGCGCGGGCATCACCACGTACTCGCCGCTCAAGCACTGGGGCGCGGGACCGGGCAAGAAGGTCGCCGTCATCGGTCTGGGCGGGCTCGGCCACATGGGCGTGAAGATCGCGCACGCGCTCGGCGCCGAGGTGACGGTCCTGTCGCAGTCCCTGCGCAAGAAGGAGGACGGGCTGAAGCTGGGGGCGGACCACTACTACGCCACCAGCGACCCGAAGACCTTCGAGGAGCTGGCCGGAACCTTCGACCTGATCCTCTCCACGGTGTCGGCCCCGCTCGACTTCGGCGCGTACCTGGGCCTGCTGAAGACCGGCGGCGCCCTGGTGAACGTCGGTGCCCCCGAGGAGCCGGTCTCGCTCAACCTCTTCTCGCTGATCGGCGGCAACAAGACGCTCGCCGGCTCGATGATCGGCGGCATCGCCGAGACCCAGGAGATGCTGGACTTCTGCGCAGGGCACGGCATCGGCGCGGAGATCGAGCTGATCGGCGCGGCCGAGATCAACGAGGCGTACGAGCGGGTGCTGTCCAGCGACGTCCGGTACCGCTTCGTGATCGACACGGCGACGATCTGACCCGGGCGGAGATCCCGGCCCGGGTCATGCCGGTCGCGGTGTGAGGGGCCGTCGTCAGCCGGCGTCCGCGCCGTCGAAGGCCCATACGGCGCGGGGGCCCGGGCCGACGACGAGGGCGGAGTGTCCGAGCCGTTCCACGTGCCGGTGCGGCACGGGCCGGTTCAGCGACATCCCGATCTGCTTCAGCCCGGCCCGGTCGCGCGGCACGGCGTCCAGCCGGATCGTCGTGCCGCCGCCCTTCGCGACGACACCGTCGCCGTCCGCCAGGTGCCGCACCGTGAACCCGCCCGCCCGCAGCAGCGGCACGGTGTCGGCGAGGTCTCCCGCGGTGACGCCGAGGCGCAGGTGGGTCACGTCTCGCATCAGGCGGTCGCGGTAGTCGTCGGACAGGTAGCGCTCGCGGCCGACGTCGCCGGGGCGGCTCGCCGGCTCCGTGTTGCTGCGCGGGTCGGCGAAGTACTCCGGCCGGTACTCCATCGCCCATGCCCCGAAGGCGTCGTACTGGCCCGTGGTGAAGACGGCGTCGAACCACGGCACCGGCACCCCGTCGCCGAAGTCGCGGGTCTGCGGGAACTCGACGGGGTCGGTGACGCCCTGGTCCCGCAGCCGCTCGACCACGGTCGCGAGGTCACCGGCGCGCTCGGTGGAGACCCCCATGCCCGCGGCGCCGAGGAGGCCGTCCTGCCCGGGGAGGTCGCCGACCCCGAACAGTTCGACGTAGGTCTCGCGGCCGAGCAGGTAGCGGCCGGTCCAGGTCTGCCCGTCGGCACCGGTCGTGGTGCGGACCTGGAAGTTGGCGAAGTCGCGCAGGTAGGCGGAGTGTTCGACGGCGTCGGCGGTCTCGCGGTCGAGCACCCCGTAGGCGTGGTTGTAGTACAGGACCTGTCCGCCGCCGGGCGCCCGCTCCTCCCCGGCCTGTGCCACGGCACCACCGCCGACGCCTCCCGCGAGGGCCACGGCGAGAACGATCATTACCCGTAATATCCGACGAAGCGTCATGTGGCGAGCGTAGCCACGGATTGTGCCTGGCCGCCGGGGTTCGGGCCGTTCTCCGTGTCCCGCCCGCGGTCACGTCGCCGCGTCCCCCGCGGCCGGCCGCGGGGGCGCCCGCTATCGCCCGTCTCGGCAATCAGAAGTGGGTTCCGCCGTCGATGCGGATCTCGGTGCCGGTGATGAACTTGCCGTCCTCACTGGCGAGCATGGCGACGACGCCCGCCACGGCCTCGGGTCCGGCGAAGCCCTCCCCGAGGGCGGGCGACAGCTTGGCGAACAGGCTCCAGTCGGTGTCCTCGGGCAGGCCGGGGCCCTGGCTCTGCCTGCTCTGTCCCGAGCCGTCGGTCATGCCGGAGGAGATCGAACCGGGCTGCACGGCGGTGAACCGGATGCCCTGCTTGCTGTACTCGGCGGCCAGGGCGTGCGTCATGGACTGGATGCCGCCCTTGCTGGCCGCGTAGGCCGCCATGTACGGGTGGGCGAACAGCGCGGACGTGGAGCTGAAGTTGACCACGGCCGGGGCGTTGCCCTTCAGCAGCGCCGGTATCGCCTCGCGGATCATCAGAAAGGTGCCGGTCAGGTTGACCGCGATCACCTTGGTGAAGTCGGCGAGGGACGTCTCGTGGGTGTGCGAGGAGCGCAGGATGCCGGCCGCGTTGACCAGGACGTCCAGGCCGCCGAGGGTCGTGAGGGCGGAGGCGACGGCCGCGCGGACGGACGCCTCGTCGGAGATGTCCACGGCGACCGTGGTCAGGCGGCCGGCGTCCGCGCCCGCCCGCGCGCAGGTGTCCTTCAGGCCGGCTTCGCTCACGTCGGCGGCGACCACCTGTCCGCCCTCCGCCAGGATGCGCAGCACGGTGGCCTGGCCGATGCCCGAGCCGCCGCCGGTGACCAGCGCGCGACGTCCTTCGTAGCGGTTCATGTCGACTCCCTGTGGTGTGCGTGGTGCCGCGGCCGAGGAGCCGCGCGACGTCCACCGTACGCCGTAGTGACACGTTTTGCCATTACGGCATTCCATGCCTACCTGGCCTGCGGCACGTACGCTTTCCTGCATGAACCAGCCCAGGACGAACCAGGCCCGGACGTCCCGCCCCGCCTCGGCCTCGCTGACCGAGCGCCGCAAGGCCGCGACGCAGCTCGACATCGCCCGTGCGGCGGCGGAGCTGTTCGCCGAGAAGGGGCCCGACGGCACGACCGCCGAGGAGATCGCGGGCCGCGCCGGGGTCGCGCTGCGCACGTTCTACCGGTACTTCCGCAGCAAGCAGGACGCCGTCGGGCCGCTGCTGTCGTCCGGCGGCGACCGCTGGCGCGCGCTGCTCGCCGACGCGGGGCCCGAGGCCGACCTGGGCGAGGCCCTGGAGACCGCGGCGGTCGCCTCCCTCTCGACGCCGGGCGACACCACGGAGGAGGGCCTGCGCTGGACCCGCGGACTGCTGCGCGCGGCCCAGGACGACCCCGCCCTGCGGGCGGTCTGGTACCGGGTGAACCAGGAGTCCGAGGAGCGGCTGCTGCCGGTGGTGACCCGCCTGGCGGGGCCCGGCGCCGATCCCCTGGAGGCACGGCTGCTCGCCGCGGCGGCCACCGACGCGATCCGGGTGGCGCTGGAGCAGTGGGCGACGACGGACGCGGCGACCACCGGGGCCGGTTCCCCGGCGGAACTCGTGGTGCGGTGCCTGCGCGAACTGACGGGCGGGCTGCGGCTGCTGACCCCCGAGGCCGGGGGCGACGGCGCGCGTACCAGCCCTTGACCTCGACCTCGCTCGAGGTACGACAGTGGTCCGCATGAACACCGAAGCCTCAGACATCGAGGCCGTCGCAGAGGTCGTGGCCACCGTCGAACGCACCCAGCGGGCCAAGGACGCCGAGGGCTTCCTCGCGCTCTTCCATCCGGACGCCCTGTGGACGACCGCCCACGGCAGGGTCCTCATCGGCCTGGACGCGATCGCCGAATTCACCCGGGCCGTGCTGCCGAACGCGAGCTGGGACGGCGAGGTCACCTACGAGGCGGTGCACACGCAGTTCCTGCGCCCCGACGTGGCGGCCGTCAAGGTCCGGCAGGTCCACCACGCGCCGGGGGGGGCGACACGGAGGGCGCCCCGCTCTACGTCATGACGAAGCGGGACGACGGGGCCTGGCTGCTGCACGTCTGCCAGAACACCGAGGTCAAGGCAGGCTGAGAACGCGAAGGGCCCGCCGGAAGCCGAAGCTCCGGCGGGCCCGTCCGCACGGACTACTTGCCGTAGTACGCGTTGTAGATCGAGATCGTGGACTTGTTGCCCTTCTTGTCGTCGATCTTGGCGTGGAAGGAGATGCCCTTCCCCTTCGCCGGGTTCTTGACGGTGATCCTGCCGTTCTTGACGGTGACCTTCTTCCAGGTCTTGCCGTAGTCGTACGACACGTACACCGAGAGCGACTTCAGGTTCTTGCCCGCGGCCGCGCCCTCGACGGTGACCGGGACGGTGGCCGTCCTGCCGGCGGCGACCCTGCTGTCCTGGCCCGTGACGGCGAGGAAGCGGGCCGTGGAGGCGGGCAGCTTGGTGAGGTCGGCGGTCTTCTTGGAGCGGAAGGTCCAGCTCGCGTCGATCCGGGTGGAGGCCGCCGCGACCTTGACGGAGCGCTTGACCGACGTCGTCAGCCGGTACTGCGCGTCGCCGGACGGGACCGTGAACTCCTTCTCACCGAACAGCGGGTCGTCGTGCGAGCCGACCTTGGTGCCGTTGCGGTAGAGGGTCGTGGCGGACGAGGTGAAGACCGAGGAGCCCGCGTGGCCCTTGCCGTCGGCGAACAGCGGGACGACGCCGGTGATGGCGTTGCCGTCGCGGAACAGACCGAAGTCCGAGGTGAGGCGCGGCCCGAAGACGGCCGTGTTGAAGGTCGTCGAGTAGCTCTTGCCCGCCTGGTAACGCTGCGGCGCGCCGAGCGTGTAGCCCGCCTCGACGACCGGGAAGCCGTCGGCGTCGACCCCGCCGTACTGCTCGAACTGCACGTCCCAGGTCACTCCGCCCGAGGTGGACAGGTGCAGGGTGCGGGTGCCGGGCAGGGTCTGCGGGATGCCGATCGAGGAGCCGCCGCCGCTGCCGGGCAGCCAGCCCGTCGCGGAGACGGCGCCCTTCTTGCCGCTGGAGGAGGCGCCGAGGCCGGTCTTGAGCGTGGCCAGGTCGCCCGCCTTGTAGTGGCGGGTGTAGCCGGTGGCGAGCTGCTTGACCTTGCCGCCGGCGACGGTGTCGTACTGCTCCGTCGCGCCCTTGGACCAGTGCGCGTCCCACTGCTGGCTCAGCGAGCCGTCGGTGATCTGCGGGCCGAGGTGCCGGGAGCGGAAGTTGTCGTACGAGTCCAGCCACCAGCCGAAGCCGTAGCTGGAGTCGCCCACCTCGACGGTGAAGTCCGCGGAGGCGAACTCGGACTTCGCCTTCTTGTCCGGCACCGTGATGTTCACGGGCTTGGCGGTGCGCGCGTCCAGGGTGACGGTGGTGTTCTTGGTGACGTTCAGCCGGGGCTGGGCGATCCAGTCGGCGCCCTCGTACTTCTCCGGGTCCTGGCTCACGTAGATCGAGGCGTTGAGGACGTAACCGCCCCTGGGCACGCGGACGGTGACGGTGCCGTCGGGGTCGTACGGCGACAGCCACTGCTCCTCGGCGAGGCCGGAGACACCGGTCAGGTCGGCCCCGTAGCTGGAGGCGGGCTTGCCGTCCCGGCCGATGACCTTCAGCGTGACGTCGTACGACTCGACCTCGCGCTCCACGGCGGCGGCCGTACGCACGGACTGGCCGCCGCCGGTCGCCGTGACGTACGCCGAGTAGGCGCCGTCCAGCGTGCCGCCCAGCTTGGTGTTCACGGTCAGCGGGACGGACGCCTTGCCGCCCGCCGGGACGGTGACCTTGCCGGCGCCGAGCTTGAAGAAGCCGGCCGGGGCCGCCTTGCCCTTGGGGTCGGTCGCGGTCGCGGCGAGGGTGAGCGTGACGTCCTTGGTGCCGAGGTTGCGGTACGTCAGCTGCTTGGTGACCGGCTTGTCGTCGGTGTGCGGCCACTGCTGGACGCCGAAGCTCACCGACACCGGGTCGGCGATCACGGTCTGCTTGACGGCCCGGTCGACCTGGACGCGGCCCGAACCCTGCTGGAACGGCGTGTACTTGCCGCCCTTGGTGGACGCGGTGAGGGCGCCCTTCAGCTCGGCGTACGTCCAGTCGGGGTGCTGCTGCTTGAGGATGGCGGCGGCGCCCGCGACGTGCGGGGTGGCCATCGACGTGCCGGAGATCGTGACGTAGCCGGCGGGCTTCTCGCCGACCTCCTGGGCGATGATGCTGCCCTTGGCGGAGGCCGCGGTGATGTCGACGCCGGGTGCGGTGACGTCGGGCTTGACGGCGCCGTCGAGGCCGGGGCCGGTGCTGGAGAACCCGGCCAGCTTGTCGTTGTCGTCGACGGCGCCCACGGTCAGGGCCGCGGCGGCGCTGCCCGGGGAGCCGACGGTGCGGTCGCCGAACTCGCCCTCGTTGCCGGCGGCGATGGCGAAGAGGATGCCCTTCTGCTCGGAGAGCTTGTTGACCTGCGCTTCCAGCGGGTCGATCTCCGGGGTGTCGCCGCCGCCGAGGCTGAGGTTGACGATGTCGGCGCCCTGCTCGGCCGCCCACTCCATGCCGGCGAGGATGCCGGAGTCGTCGCCGAAGCCGTCGTCGCTGAGCACCTTGCCGTTGAGCAGCTTGGCGCCCGGCGCGACTCCCTTGAACTTGCCGCCGCCCTTCGTGCCGGAGCCCGCCGCGATGGAGGCGACGTGCGTGCCGTGGCCGTACTTGTCGCCGGCGTCGGGCGAGACGGAGAAGTTCTTGGACGCGACGACCTGGTTCTTCAGGTCGGGGTGGTTGGTGTCCACGCCGGTGTCCAGGACGGCGATCCTGACGCCCTTGCCGTCGTAGCCGGCGGCCCACGCCTTGGGGGCGCCGATCTGCGGCACGGACTTGTCGAGGCTGGCCTTGCGGACGCCGTCGAGCCAGACGTGCGCGATGCCGGAGGCCGTCTTCTCGCCGTTGGTGACCGCGTCCCACAGGTCGGGCGTGTCCTCGTGCGGGGTCTGCACGGCGTCGGCGTTGAGCGCCTTCAGGGTGCGGCGCAGGGTGCCCGCGTCACGGACGTCGGCCTTGGTGGCCTTGGCGGTGCCCTGGTAGCCGACGATGACCTTCAGGCCGTTCTTCTGGGCCTTGCGGGTGCTGGCCTTGCCCAGTTCGGTGATGTCGAAGAGTCGCTGGTCCAGCTTGCCGGTGGCGACCAGGCGGGCGGCGTCGGCGGGGACGACGAGGGTGTGGCCGTCGGCCCGGCGGATCTGGACGGGTATGTGCTCGCGTCCCTCGGCCCGTTCCAGGCCGACGACGCGCCCCTTGGCGTCGACGGCGACCCGGTCGCCGGTGATCAGCGTGATGCGGTGCTTGGCCGTGCCGGAGGCCGGCGCGGCGTCGGCCGCCCGCTGCCCGTCCGCCGCGGCGGGGCTGGTCATGCCCGCCGCGAGTGCCACGGCCGCCGCCGTGGCGACCGTGGCCGCGCACGCTCTTTTCACTTGTCTGCGCAACTTTCCCCCTTGCGGAAGTACCGGGTGAATTCCCCGTTCACCCGGCCGGGGGTGGTCTCGCACACGCGTGCTCCCCCGGAGCTCGCAGTATGCCGACGGATGATCACCTGCTCAATCGGATGAGAGGAAGGTGAGAAAACCGTCGGCCGGCTGTTACTCCTCCGCCCGAACTCCGTTACGCGGCCGATGGATTACGCCTCCGCGTTCTCCTTGACGGTGATCCGGCCCTTGCGGATCGTCGCCAGACGCGGGGCCTTCCTCGCGATCGCCGAGTCGTGGGTGACCATGACGAAGGTGAGCCCGAGCTCCTTCCACATGCGGTCGAGCACGTCCATGATCTCGTCCCGCATCGACTCGTCGAGGTTTCCCGTGGGTTCGTCGGCGAGCAGCACCTTCGGCTGCTTCACCAAGGCGCGGGCGATGGCGACCCGCTGCTGCTGGCCGCCGGACATCTCGCCGGGCAGATGCCCGAGCCGTTCGCCGAGCCCGACGGACGTCAGCGCCTCGGCGGCCTTCTCGCGCCGCTCCTTCGCCTTCACGCCGAGCGGCACGAGCGCGGTCTCGACGTTCTCCTGCGCGGTCAGCGTCGGGATGAGGTTGAACGACTGGAAGACGAAGCCGATGCTCTCGCTGCGCACCCTGGTCAGCCGGGCCTCGGGCAGCTTGGCCAGGTCCGTGCCGTCGAGGACGACCTCGCCGGAGCTGGGCCGGTCCAGGGCGCCCAGCATCTGCAGCAGGGTGGACTTGCCGCCGCCGGTCGGCCCCTGGATGACCAGCCGGTCGCCGTCCGCGATGGTCAGGTCGACGCCGTCGAGGGCGTGCACGGTGTCCTTGCCGCGGGTGTAGCGCTTGGTGACGCCTCTGAGTTCGTACATGGTGCAACTCCTGGGGAACGTTCGGGAGATGGGGCCCGCGCGGCAGGCCCCGTGGCAGGCCGGTGCGGTGCTCGCTACTCCACGCGGCGCAGGGCGTCCGCCGGACGCAGGCGGGAGGCGCGCCAGCCGCCGAAGCCGCCGGCGACGAGGCCGCCGGCCACGGCGAGGCCGACCGCGAGGGCGATGGTGGTGAGGCTGACGGGCGCGGTGAGCGCGACGTCGAGGGTCTTGGCGGCGGCCTGCCGTCCGGGACCGCCCATGCCGCCACCGCCGAAGCCGCCGCCGGGTCCGCCCGTGCCCCCGCCGAGCTGGGCCTGAAGCGTCGGGCTGACGGCGGTGACGACGTAGGCGCCCGCCAGGCCGAGCGCGATGCCGAGGACGCCGCCGACCAGGCCGTTGACGACGGCCTCGCCGACCACCTGCCGGGTCACCCGGCCGGATCGCCAGCCGAGCGCCTTGAGCGTGCCGAACTCGCGCACCCGGCGGGAGACGGCCGAGGAGGTGAGCAGGCCGGCGACCAGGAACGCGGCCGCCAGCACCACGATCGACAGCCACTTGCCGACGCCGGCGGCGAGCGAGGACGCGGTGGACAGGGAGCCGGAGACGGTGTCGGCGAGGTCGGCGGAGGTGGTGACCGTGGTGCCCGGGACGTTCTTCTGGATCGCGGACTTGACGCCGTCGATCCGCTGCGAGTCGGTCGCCTTGACGTAGATCGTGGTGACCTTGTCCTTCGCGTCGCCGAGGGTCTGGGCCTGCTTCAGCGGTATGTAGAGGTTGGCCGCCGCGTCCCCGCTGTCGGCCGTGGCGATGCCGACGACCTCGAACTTCGTGCCCTTGATGGTGACCGTGCTGCCGGTCCTGAGCTTCTTCTCCTTCGCGTACGCGGAGTCGGCCACGGCGACCTTGGCGTCGGCCTCCGACTCCTTGAAGGTGCGGCCGCTGGTGATCGCCGACGAGGTCAGCGGGCCGAGGGCGGGCTCGGTGACGTCGGTGCCGTAGACGGAGTAGCTGTTGACGTCGAAGTCCGCGCCGCCTCCTTCGACGCGGCCCTGCGGGGCCTGCTGGGCGCCCGGTCCCCCGCCCTGCCCCTGACCGCCCGAGCCGTCCTGCTGGAACTGACCGCGGGTGAACTGGCCGCTGACCTTCACGACTTGCAGGCTCAGTCCGCCGACCGCGTCCGCCACGCCGTCCTGTCCGGCGACCTTGCCGACGGTCGTGCCGGCCAGGGTCTGGAAGCCCTGCACCATGACGCGGTCGGTGCTCTGCTCCTCCTCGGAGCCGTCCTCCTGCGCGTCGAAGCGGAAGCGCGGCCGGTCGGAGGTGCTGGGCGTCGGGGACGCGGCCTTGGTGACCGTCATGTCGGTGCCCAGTCCGTACAGCGACTGCAGGACCTTGTCCTGCGCCCTGCCCATGCCGGAGGAGACGGAGTCGACGACGATGACGAGCGCGATGCCCAGCGCGAGGCCGGAGGCGACGACGAGGGCCGCCTTTCTGCGGCGGCGCAGTTCGCGCCTCAGGTACGTGAAGAACATGGCCGCAAGGTAGGGACGGCCCGTGATGAAGGGATAAGGCCGGCGTAAGAGAACGATGAGAAGGCGGGGAGACGACAGGCGCCCGCCGCCCCTGGTCGAGGGGCGGCGGGCGCCTGCGGCGAAGCGGCGTGCTCCCGTGGGGAGTTCGGCGTCAGACCGCCGAACCGGCCTTCCACTGGGCCCAGTCCATGTTCCAGCCGTTGAGGCCGTTGTCCGGGGCGATGGTCTTGTCGCCGGTGTTCTGGACGACGACCACGTCACCGACGATGGAGTTGTCGTAGAACCAGGAACCCGGCGTGTTCGGGTCGTCGGCGCCCTTGGTGTCGGCCAGACCCACGCAGCCGTGGCTGGTGTTGACGCTGCCGAAGATGGACTTGGCGCCCCAGTAGTTGCCGTGGATGAAGGTGCCGGAGGTCGACAGGCGCATGGCGTGCGGCACGTCCGCGATGTCGTACTCGCCCTTGCCGTCGTCGTCGGTGAACCCGACCGTCGCGCCGTTCATCCGGGTCTCCTTGAACTTCTCGGAGATCACCATCTGGCCTTCGTAGGTCTTGTTCTCGGGCGAGCCGGCGGAGATCGGGATGGTCCGGATCGTCTTGCCGTTCTGCGTGACCTTCATCTGCTTGGTCTTGGCGTCGACGTACGAGACCTGGTTGCGGCCGATCTTGAAGGTGACCGTCTTCTGCTGGACGCCGTAGACGCCCTCGGCGCCCTCGACTCCGTCGAGCGCCAGCTTCAGGGTGACGGTCGAGCCCTCCTGCCAGTAGTTCTCCGGGCGGCAGTCCATGCGGTTGGCGTTGAACCAGTGGCAGGCGACTTCCTGGCCGCTGGTGGTGCTGACCGTGATGCCCTTCTGGACGGCGGCCTTGTTGGTGATCGCCTTGTCGAAGTTGATCGACACGGGCATGCCCACGCCCACCGTGGTGCCGTCGTCCGGGGTGAAGGTGCCGATGAAGCTGTTGGACGGGGAGACCGTGGTGAACGAGGCGTTCTCGTGGGCGGCGCGGCCCTCGGAATCCTGCGCGGTCGCCGTCAGCTTGTACTTGGTGGCCCGCTCCAGCTGCGTGGTGGGCTTCCAGCTCGTCCTGTCCGCGGATATCTGGCCGCTGACCTCGGTGCCGTCGGAGGTGGTCATCTTCACCTCCGTGAGGGTGCCCTTGCTCACGGTGACGGCGGCGGAGTTGTTGATGGAGGCGTTGGTCGAGCCGTCCTTGGGCGTGATCTTGATCTGGGCCTCGGACGTCTCCTTCGCCGCCGCCTCGTCGACCTGGGCCTGCGACGTCTTGTCGTCCCCGCCGCCGGAGGCGCCGGCGTCGCCGCTGGAACATGCCGAGAGCACCAGCACACCGCCGAGCAGTGCGGACGCGGCCACCAGGCCCTTGCGCCGCTTACTGTCCGTCATCACACGCTTCTCCATCGTTGCCGATTCCCGAAACCCCGAGATACCCCGTCAAGAACTTTCAACGCTACGACCGGTTCGTCCCGTTCCACATCGCCGACGGGTGTGGGACACACCACGTTCGCACGGGGCGTCAGGTGGTGTGGGGGCGGTCTGTGCGCCCCCTGAGACGACAGAACCCCGGACGGTGGTTGCCGCCCGGGGTCACGATCTTCCCGTACCGCGTCAGCCGGCCGTCATTTCGTCGTCCTCTGCGTAGTCCTCGTCGCCATCTTGCTCGCCGTCCTCCCAATCGGGCGAGTCGGGGTCGTAGTCGATTCGCTCACTGCTCCAGGACGCCTGGTGGAGCTCGACGCCGGGCACTTCGCTGACCAGGTCGAACGGATCCACGAGGTACGCCAGGGCCTCGGCGGTGTCCTCCGTCACAGCGCTCTCGGTGTGCGTCCGCTCCTCCTCCGGCATGCCGGAGTCGTCGGCGATCGCCTGCAGCGCGGCCCCCGTGACCGCGTCCTCGTCGTCGACCTCGAGGACGAGTTCCACGCGAAGACGTACAAAACGTGATGTCTCTGGAGTGCTCATGTCCGGAGAGTACGGCCGGTCGCTCCCGTGACTTTCCTGTGACCCGCGCCTTTCACTAACATCGCCCCACACGGCCAATTCGCCAGCGCCACAAGGGGATCGATATTCCGTGTCATCCGCTCGCCGTCCGTTGCTGACCGCCGCCGCCGCGGGAGGCCTGCTGTGCGCCCTGTGGTTCGTCCCGTCCGCGAACGCGACGCCCGACGGACCGGCGCACAAGACCCTCTCGGCAAGCCCGTCGCCGCAGGTCACCGAGCAGGCGAGAGTCGTGTCCACGGACACGGCGGCCGCCGGCGAGGGCACCCGGCTGGCCGACACCGGCAGCTTCGACAGCACCCCGTACGTCGTCGGCGGCAGCCTCTGCCTCACCCTCGGTGCGGGCTTCGTCGTGTACTCGGTGCGCCGCGAACGCCTTGGTTTTTGAGTCTCTTGACGTTCTTTTGACAAAGGTTTCACCGGGCCCGGCAGCGTGCCGGACCCGTGATCCGTCCCCACGGGGCCCCGCCGGGCGACGGGGCCCCGGCGGTTTCCCTACCGCAGCGGCCCGGTGACCGTCTCCGCCGCCGCGACCAGGTGCCCGTCGCGCACGAACGCGTCGGCCGCGGCGAGGTCCGGCGCCAGGAACCGGTCCGGACCGGGACCCTCGACACCGGCCGCGCGTACGGCCTCGATGACCGCCCGGGACGCCGGGGCCGGAGTGAGGCCCTCACGGAGCTGGATGGCGCGGGTGGCCGCGTAGAGCTCGACGGCGATCACGCGGGTGAGGTTGTCGACGGCCGTGCGCAGTTTGCGCGCCGCCGACCAGCCCATCGACACGTGGTCCTCCTGCATCGCCGAGGACGGGATCGAGTCGGCCGAGGCCGGCACGGCGAGCCGCTTCAGCTCGCTCACCAGCGCGGCCTGCGTGTACTGGGCGATCATCAGGCCGGAGTCGACACCGGCGTCGTCGGCGAGGAACGGCGGGAGGCCGTGGCTGCGGTTCTTGTCCAGCAGCCGGTCGGTGCGCCGCTCGGCGATGGAGCCGAGGTCGGCGACGGCGACGGCGAGGAAGTCCAGGACGTAGGCGACCGGGGCGCCGTGGAAGTTGCCGTTGGACTCCACGCGTCCGTCGGGCAGTACGACCGGGTTGTCCACCGCCGACGCCAGCTCCCGTTCGGCGACCAGGCGGGCGTGGGCCATGGTGTCGCGTCCGGCGCCGGCTACCTGCGGGGCGCAGCGCACGGAGTAGGCGTCCTGGACGCGGGGCGCGTCGTCCTGGTGGTGGCCGGTCAGGCCCGAGCCCTCGAGCACGGCGAGCATGTTGGCGGCGCTGGCGGCCTGCCCGGGGTGCGGGCGGATGGCGTGCAGCTCGGGGGCGAGCACCTTGTCGGTGCCGAGCAGGGCCTCCAGGGTCAGGGCGGCGGTGACGTCGGCGGACTTGTAGAGGGTCTCGAGGTCGGCCAGGGCCATGACCAGCATGCCGAGCATGCCGTCGGTGCCGTTGAGGAGGGCGAGGCCCTCCTTCTCGCGCAGCTCGACGGGCCGGATCCCGTGCTCGGCGAGGAGTTCGCCGGCCGGCCGTACGGTCCCGTCGGGGCCCTCGGCCTCCCCCTCGCCCATGAGCGTGAGGGCGCAGTGCGACAGCGGCGCGAGGTCGCCCGAGCAGCCGAGGGAGCCGTACTCGTGCACGACCGGGGTGATCCCGGCGTTCAGGACGTCGGCCATGGTCTGCGCGACCTCGGGGCGGACGCCGGTGTGGCCGGAGCAGACGGTCTTCAGGCGCAGGAACATCAGGGCCCGGACGACCTCGCGTTCGACGCGCGGCCCCATCCCGGCGGCGTGCGAGCGGACGATGTTGCGCTGCAACTGCGCCCGCAGGTCCGGGCTGATGTGCCGGGTCGCCAGGGCGCCGAAGCCGGTGCTCACGCCGTACACGGGATCCGGCTTGGCGGCCAGCGCGTCCACGATCTCGCGGGCCGCGGACAGGGCCGCCACCGCTTCCTCGGAGAGCCGGACCCGGGCGCCGGCGCGCGCCACGGCGAGGACGTCGGACGCGGTGACCCCAGAAGTCCCCACCACCACAGTGTGCATATCCATATTCAGGAGCGTACGCAGTGAATTTGAGGATGTCACCAGTGGGCGCCGGGAGCACCCCTTACGTCACTTCCGTCCGCGAACCGCTCACGGGGAATGCCGCCCCCGGAACCGCCGACGCTCCCCGTCCTCTCCGCGGGACGGCTCGTCCGCCAGCCGTACGACGGGATCGTCGGGTCCCTCGCGGCCGGCGACGACCGGCCGGTCCGCCCGTTCGGCCTTGGCCCGGTACTGCGCCGCGTCCGCGAGCCGGAACAGCCGGCGGGCACTGCGGACGGGGCCCACCGGGTCTTCCGTGGACGCCACCCCGCAGGCCACGCCGTCACCGAGCTCCAGCTCACCCGCCCGGCGGCACAGCTCGTCGGCGGCTTTCACGACCTCGTCGGCGGGCGGCCCGACCGCGAGCAGGCAGAACTCGTCCCCGCCGAGCCGGGCGG
The DNA here is from genome assembly GCF_014650995.1 of Streptomyces viridiviolaceus. Taxonomy (GTDB): domain Bacteria; phylum Actinomycetota; class Actinomycetes; order Streptomycetales; family Streptomycetaceae; genus Streptomyces; species Streptomyces viridiviolaceus. Next base: position 5,469 of record NZ_BMWA01000032.1, on the reverse strand, counting down.
CGAGCGCCCCCGGCACCATCGCGCCGCACAGCGACAGCACCGACCCGAATCGCTCCAGGAGCCGGTCGCCGACGGCGTGCCCGTGGGTGTCGTTGACCTGCTTGAGCCCGTTGAGGTCGCACACGACGAGGCTGACGACGACGCCCTCGCGGCGATGCCGCTCCACGGCCTCGTCCAGGCGGGCGTCCACCGCCCGGCGGTTGGCCAGGCCGGTGAGCGCGTCGGTGAACGCCAGCCGCCGGACCTCCTCCAGCCGCTCGGTCTGCGCGATCCCGGCGGCGATCACGGAGGCCAGGACGGTGGCGAAGTCGGCGTCGGCCCGCACGAACACGGGCTCCCCCACCGGCCGGGCCACGTACAGCTCGCCCCAGGCACGGCCGTGCAGCACGATCGGCGCGACCACGCAGCAGCCGCGCCCACGGCGGCGCAGCGCGGCGACACGCTGATGGACGTAACCGGGGCGCCCGGCCGCGGGACCCTCCGCGGTCTCCACCCAGGCGTCGGGCTCGCCGCCGCCGGCCCAGCGCTCGTGCAGGAACTCGGTGATCTCCGCGAACTGGTGCACGGGGTAGGACTCGTCCTCCGGGAACTCCTCCTCGTCCTCGGCCCGCTCGCCCACGTTCACCAGCACCCTGAGGCGGCCGAGCTCCCGCTCCCACACCGACAGCGCGGCGAAGCTGCCGCCCAGCGCCCGGCACGCACCGGCGGCCGCCGCCCACCACGCCTCACGCGAGCTGTGCGCGGCGGCCATGCCCTGCGCCAACGCCACGACGGCCGCGAGCCGCCTGTCCTCACCCATCCCTCCAGGCTAGGGAGGTTCAGTGGGAAAAGGGACCCAAGCGGTGCGAACGGGGACATACACTCCACGGACCCTCACCCCACCGCAGCCGCCGATCCCGCCCCGCCCGCACGGTTCTCAAGCGCTCGACACCCCCGTCGGACTTGGCCGTTCGGAAGTCGGGGACACCGGGACCCCGGCGCCGACGGATACCGCCTGCGCCCACCCGCACCACCCCAGCGGCACCGCCCGCAGGCTCGGCCACTTTCGGACGCCGGGAACACCCCCGGAACCCCGGCACCGGCGGGCACCGCCTGCGCCCACCCGCACCACCCCAGCGGCACCGCCCGCAGGCTCGGCCACTT
>NZ_BMWA01000032.1:0-4229 GCF_014650995.1 Streptomyces viridiviolaceus | reverse complement strand
CGGCCACTTTCGGACGCCGGGAACACCCGGAACCCCGGCACCGGCGGGCACCGCCTGCGCCCACCCGCACCACCCCAACGGCACCGCCCGCAGGCTCGGCCACTTTCGGACGCCGGGAACACCCAGAACCCCAGCGCCGCGGGTACCGCCTGTGCCCGCCCGTGCCGTCCCGGTGGCACCGTCCGCAGGCTGGTCGTGACGTCACTCCCCCGGCCACCGCGGCGCCCGCTTCTCGTTGAACGCCGCCACCCCTTCCGCCCGGTCCCCGGAGAACGCCACCGCCCGCCACGCCGCGTCCTCCACCTCCAGCCCGGCCCGCAGATCCAGCCCGTGCCCGAGCCGCAGCGCCCGCTTGGCCGCACGCAGGCCGACCGGCGAGTTGGCCGCGATGCGGGAGGCGAGGGCCAGCGCCTCCTCCCGGTCCCGCCCTTCCTCCACCAGCTGGTCCACGAGCCCCAGCTCCCGCGCCTCCACGGCCTCCACCCGCCGTCCCGTGAAGACCAGCTCGGCGGCCCGCGCCGCCCCCACCCGTCGCGGCAGCAACTGCGTACCGCCGCCGCCCGGGATCACCCCCACGGACACCTCGGGCAGTCCCACCACCGCCGTACGGTCGGCCACGATCACGTCGCAGGACAGGGCCAGTTCGAACCCGCCCCCCAGCGCGAACCCGTGCACCGCCGCGACCGCGGGCACCGGCAGCTCCAGCACCCCGGTGTAGGCACCGCGCGTCACCGGCCGCTGGCGCAGCAGTTCGGCGTCGCTGAACGAGTTCCGCTCCTTCAGATCGGCTCCGACGCAGAACGCCCGCTCATGGGTCGAGGTCAGCACCACCACCCGTACGCTCCGGTCCTCGCCCAGCGCCGCGCAGGCCTCGGCGATGGACCGGGCCATCGCGGTCGAGACCGCGTTCATCGCCTTCGGCCGGTCGAGCGCGAGCTCCGCGACATGCCCGTCCCCGTGCCGCCGCACCAGGACGAACTCTCCGAACCGCTCCTCGCTCATGACACCCTCCCGGTTAACGCGGGTTAACAAGTTGACCGCTCCGATCATCGCAGGCGGGACGACTGCGGGAAAGGCCGGACGCGCTCCGTCCCGCACCGCCGCCGCTTACCCGTTCGAGTGACAAACCGCCGACTCCCGCACCCTCGCCCGCGGCAGCGCATACCGTCGCCCCACCCCGGCGCATCGGGGGCGCGTACGCGCGGGGAGGGAACATGACGACGACGGACACCCCGACCGAGCCGCGGCGACCGTGGGGGCGCCGCGGCCGCCACCGCAGACCCCGTCCCCGGGCGCTCCTGCTCGCCGCCGGCGGCCTCGTTCTCGCGGCCGGCGCCCTGAGCCTCGCCCACCTCACACCCGAGCCGGGGATCGGCGGCGGCCCCGACACCGAGGCCGGGCCGCGTCCCGCCGCCGGCGCGGAAACGGGCCGGACGGTCACCGCACCCGTCGGCGCCGCGACCGCGCCCGAGGCGCGTCCGTCGGCGACCTCCGTCATGGGCGCCCTCAGCACACCCCCGACCACGGGACTCATACCGGCGCCGTCCGAGGGCACCACCTCGGCGGCTCCCCGCCCCACGACCACGACCGGTTCCGACGCCCCGGACCCGTCCGCCGCCCCCGGCACCGATCCGACCGCCGCGCCGGACCCGAAGAACCCGGCGCCCGCGCCCACCTCTCACCCGCCCGGCCCACAGAGCCCCGCGCCGACCCCGGCACCGAGCCGCGGCACCCCGCCCGCCGCGCCGCCCGACCCGGACCGTCCCGGTCTGTGCGTGCCGGTCGTCGGGCTGTGCGTGGACCTGCTGGACGGCCCCGGCGACTGACCGGCCTACGCCTGGTCGCCCCGCCGGTTGAGCAGCCACGGCTCGACCACTCCGAGGCCACGCACCGGCCGCTGCCACATGGGCTGGAGCGCGAAGCGGTACGCCGGCGGCTCCTCGCCCTCCTTCTCGGCGGTGGCCGCCGCCTCGGCCGCCTCCGCCTCGGAGGCCGGGGCGTCCCCCGTGCGGATCAGCTCCTCCGCGAAGGCACTGTCGACGAGGACGGCGTCGCGCGGGGCTATCGAGGTGAGCCGGGAGGCGAGGTTGACGGTCGTACCGAAGACATCGCCCATTCGGGTGGTCACCGTGCCGAAGGCCATACCGACGCGCAGCTCCGGCATCGTCTCGTCGCCCGCCATCGTCTCGATGAGGCGCAGCGCGATCTCGGCGGCCGTGCCCGCGTCGTCGGCGGCGTAGAGCACCTCGTCGCCGAGGGTCTTGATCAGCCGCCCGCCGCGCGCGGCCACCAGGTCGGCGGCGGTGGTCTCGAACGCCTCGACCAGCTCGCCGAGCTCCTCCTCCTCCATGCGGCGGGTCAGCCGTGTGAACCCGACGAGGTCCGCGAACCCGACCGCGAGCCGCCGGTCGACCATCTCGTCGTCGTCGGCGCCCTGCACGACCCGGCCCGCCGAGGCGGCGAGCTGTCGCCGCCAGACGTAGACGAGGAACTCCTGCAGTTCGGGCAGCAGCAGCTCGACGATGGGGTAGGTCACCTCGGTGCGCGTCATCCCGGGTTCGGGAGGCTCGGTCAGCCCCTCCAGGAAGGAGTCGATCTGCCACTCGGCCAACCGGGCGGTGGTCTGCCCGGTGGACCGGGCCACCTGCACGGCCATGGCCTCGCTGAGCAGCCCCGCCTCCACCAGACCGGCCAGCCGCCGCAGGGCGAGGACGTCGGCCTCGGTGAGCGCCTTGGCCTGGCCGATGTCGGCGAAGCCCATGGCCCGCCAGAAGCGGGAGGCCAGTTCCATGGAAACGCCCGCGCTGCGCGCCGCCTGGAAGGGGGTGTAGCGGCGCTCCGCGCCCAGGATGAGCCCTTCCAGGCGCAGTGCGAGCGGGTCCTCGCCGGGATCGGCGGGCTGCTCCACCCGGCCGTCCCCGTCCGCGCCGGAGCCCGTGTCGTCGACGCTCACGCCTGCTGCCCTTCCGATCTGCCGCGGTCAGGTATCGACCGGCCACAACTTTACGTCAGGTGTGCCCCAGCTCACTCCCGAGAGCAGCCGCACCGCGGCCTGCGGGCAGCCGTGCCCCACGGTGCCTGAGCGGCCCGGAAGCATCCGGGGGACGCCCACGCGGGAGGCGCGCCGCCGGCGCCCGGCCGCGCACGTCTCAGGCCGGCCGCAGGTGCACGATGTCCCCCGCGCCCACCGGCTCCTGCACCCCCGCCTCCGTGGCGAGCACCAGCCTGCCGTCGCCGTCCACGGCCACCGCCTCCCCGACGATCGCCCGGTCCCCCGGCAGCTCGGCCCGCACCGTCCGCCCGAGGGTCGCGCATCCGGCCGCGTACGTCTCCTGCAGACCGCTCGCCGCCGGGTCGCCACCGGCCGTCCGCCACCGCCCGTACCAGTCCTCCAGTGACCGCAGCACGGCCCGCAGCAGCGGATCCCGGTCGGTGCCCACGGCCCCCGCCAGCGCCAGCGAGCCCGCCTGCGGGACCGGCAGTTCCTCCGTCCGGAGCGTGACGTTGATGCCGACGCCGATGACGACCCCGTCCGCGCCGGCCCGCTCCACGAGGATCCCGCCGGCCTTGCGCTCCTCGCCGCCGACGGTCACCAGCAGGTCGTTGGGCCATTTCAGGGACGTGTCGACGCCCGCGGCCCGGGACAGCCCGGTCGCCACCGCCACGCCGGTGAGCAGCGGCAGCCAGCCCCAGCGGGTCACCGGCACCTCGGCGGGTCGCAGCAGTACGGAGAAGAAGAGGCCGGAGCGGGCCGGAGCGGTCCACTGCCGCTCCAGGCGGCCCCGCGCGGCGGTCTGCTCCTCGGCGACGAGCACCGCACCCTCGTCCGCCGTCCCCTCGACGGCTCGGGCCACCAGGTCGGAGTTGGTGGAGCCGGTGCGCTGCACCACGTCCACCTGCCGCCACAGCGCGCCCTCCCGTACCAGCCCCCGGCGCAGGGCGGTGACGTTGAGGGGCGGGCGGTCCAGGTCGGACCACCGGCTGTCGTGGGCGTCGGAGTCGTCTCGTGGCGTCATGCAACCCACACTAGGTGTGGGAAAGACCGCACTGCCGATCGGTAGGCACCCCACTACGCTGCGGATGAGTAACCGTCCCCCCTTTTGAGCAGGCAGGGAGCCGCATCCCGATGTCCGAGCCGGAAGAGCAGCAGCCCGACATCCACACGACCGCGGGGAAGCTCGCGGATCTGAGGCGCCGTATCGAGGAAGCGACGCACGCCGGTTCGGAAC
>NZ_BMWA01000031.1 GCF_014650995.1 Streptomyces viridiviolaceus | reverse complement strand
GCCGCCCGCGCCTCCTCCAGCACCGACACCCCCTTCCACGTCTCCACGTACGGCGCCGCGTACCGCGACGGGAAACCGGAGCCGACAGGTGCCATGGGCGCGGGAGGCAGGGTCTCCATGGCGATGCCCTCGCCGCCGTCGGTGACGAACTTCCAGGTGATCCCCTTTACGAGGCCCTCCTCCAGGGGAGCGAGCTTCTCGAACGCGGCCTGACTCAGGTCGAGATGACCGGCATCGCACGACGGACACATGTCCTTGACCGGCACGGTGATCGACTTGCCGTTGTAGGTCACCTCGACCGACACACCGTCGCACAGCTTGTCCTGATTGGGGTCCTCGGACGTCCACCAGGCGCGGGAGACGGCCACGAGGTCTTCGGTGGATGCGTCGACTGCGGTTCCGCAGGCGCCGGTCCCCTTGTCGTTGTAGTACGTCATCTGGCCGGAGAGGGTCTCCGTCGTGACCGAGTTGTCGGCCAGGGCCAGAGACACACCTCCCAAGGTGACGGCCACGAGGGCGACAGCGCCGCCCGCGATGATCCGGTTGCGGATGGACACGTTTTCTCCTGGTCGATCGCAGCTGATCGTGATGGGGACGCGAACCGGCGCAGGCGCCGGTGGCGGACCGCTGGGACAGGGCGACGGACCCGGTGTGCTGAGGGAGAGGGAGCCGCGCCGGGCCGATCCTCGGAGAGCCCGGGCACTTCCGGACGCCTTCGCCGGCGCTTCTGCCCGGCGAGCCATCGATTCCGCCTCTTCGGCCACGGCGGTCCGTCGTGACCGATCATTCCGGCCGCCGTCGACCGCCTTCGCCGCGGAGGGCGGGAATCGTGCCCTCTCGTGCACGAGCTGTCGGCGGACGGGCACGGAGCGGACGCACTCCTTGTGGCAGCGGGTGGCCGTCTGCTGCACTGACGGCCAGTGAGGTTGCGGGTGATGCATACCAGCGGCGGACACAGTGATCAGTGAGAGGACATGATCATTACTTTCGGCGGGCTCCCCACAGGCCGACGGCCGTGAGCCGGAGGACCGCCGGTCGGGGTCAACTACGGGCCCTCTTCGCCATGCTTGGGACCGGTACCGCAGCCGCCGGCCGTGGGTCGGTCCATGTTCTCGCCCCCGAAAGCGGGTCCACGGAAGAGCTCGAAGCGATGGCGGACGCCCTCGGTGAGGATGGGCACGACGACGCAACCGTGGCGGTCGCCGCCGGGCTCGAACACTCCAGGGACCTCTGGAAGCGGCTCTCGGCGGTGTTGGACGACTGCCGACGGTCCGGTGTCGCCGCTGTGCGGCTGGTGTGGGCGGACGCGGGGGCGGATCTGCCGGGCCGGCCGGCCGTCGCCCGGCGTATCCGCGACGACTGGGACCTGGAGGTCATCGCGCCGGCCGGCCCTGTGGTCGTCGCCCCCGGCGGCACGTTGTTCGCCCCCCAGGTTCCGGAGCGCCGTCACAGTCCGGGCGGCTGGTGGCTGTTCACCCCCGGTCTCACCCCCCGGCCCCTGGGTTTGCGGTACCCGGTGCCCAGTTGGGAGGATGCGGCCGCTCGCCTGGATGCCGACGCCGTAGCGGGATTCGTCGTCGAACCCGTCCCCGCCGGAGTCTGGATCCGCGGGCCGGGGCGACTGGCCGAGTCCGCTCGGGCGGTCGGCGCCTCCCTACCTGTCGACGGACAGCGGCTCGCCGTCGTGGTGGGCGCGTCCGGCACGCCTCCGGTCACCGCCCAGGCCCTCGCTGAGCTGCTGAGTCTGCTGCCTCCACGGGCCCGAGCCGCCGTGCGCCTGCTCCCCGGTGACGGCGGTGACGTGCTGGACATCGCTCAGCAGGCCGCGGATCTGCTGGGTGCCGAGATGGAAGTGCTCAGTGGGGTACCCGTCCTCCTGGAGAGCGTGGACGACAGGGGGTCCGGGGAATCGGCTGTCGTCCTGCTCGGCGCGGACGGTGAGCCCTCCTGGCGCCCCTACGTCGAGGCGGTCGCCTGTGTGCCTGCGCACAGCGGATCCGTACCGGCGCCGCGCATCGTGAGCTGGCGGCCGCCCGCTCCCGGCCTCACGACGGAGGAGGAAAGCGGTGTCTTCTCCCTGGACGGTACGTGGCAGGTCGCCGTCACCCGTGCCGGTCTGTGGGTGGGCTCCCGCGGCGACCGTCGGCCCGAGCGGACCGGACGCCCGCTGGATCCCGACAGGATGTGGATCGATGTCGGGCTGCCGGGCCAGTCACTGGACGACCGGTTCTGGTCCGTCCTCGACACCTTGCTGGAGGAGCTCGAGCCGTCCGTGCACGGACGTACCGCCGTTCACCTGCTGGGGAATTGCACGGTTGAGGGCAGACGCCGACTGCGGCAGGTCACCGAGCGGCGCGGCCTGTCACTGTCCTACGACGAGCAGGCCTCCGTCATCGCCGAGGACCCCCAGGCGGGCGCCGGCGAAGCGGCGGAGCCACGTCCCGAGCGATCCCCGGCGGCCGGCGGGGACGGCGCGGCGCAGGCCCCCTGGCACGCGGAACCGATGAGCGTACGCATCCGGCACGTCCCGACCACGTCCCCGCCGGTTGCGCAGCAGTCCCCGGCTACGGCACCCGTGAACCCGGCCGTGTCCGGTTCACGGAAATCCGACGAGGCGCGCACCCCGCGGCCGGCCATGGGGACGGCCCCGCTGCCCCCGGGCTTCGCCGAGGCGTTCGCGGCCAGCCGTTCCGTAGGTGTCCCGCGGGGCCGGTCCGTGCCCGTCTCCTGGCAGACGGCGCGGACGGCACCGCAGGAGCAGAACCGGACGGCCGCCGCGCCCGCGGAGGCACCCGCCGCCCATGGCCTGCCCGCGCCCTCGTCGGCACCTTCGTCCTCCGCGTCCGTCCGGACCGCAGCCGCACCGGTGCCTCCCACGCCGCCGTCGCCCACCTCAGCCGTCACCCCCGTTCCCGCCCGCTCGCCGGTGACCACCACCGCGGCTCCGTCGGCCGCACCGGTGCCTCCGACGGCCGGGGTCGGCACTCCGGTGCGGATCACACCCTCACGCCGCAGTGGTCAGGCCGACCGCCAGGCGGTGCAGGCGATGGCCGGCGACCACTGGTGGCAGCAACAGGCAACCGTCGCCCGTCTGCTGACGGTGATGCCGGGTCTTCGTACCCAGGCGCAGGACCAGGACGCCCAGGCCGACCTGATCGCGGTGCGGTGTCTGCTCACACTGGACGAAGTTCCGCTGAGCTGGACGTGGTTGGTCCAGCAGCTGGCGGCCGGGTCGGCCGACGCCCTGTCGTATCTGGCCTGCCTGGCGTCCGGGCTGCGTCGTCTTCCGTCCTACCGCGGAATCGTCGTGCGCGACGCGGGGGTGGTGCCGCCGACCGCGGCGGCGCCTCCGACCGGGACGGAACTGTGCGAGCCCCTACCGGTCGGCGCGTTCGCGCTGAACGGGGCGCCTCCGATCGGGGCTGACCGGTACGTCATCTGGTCGGTGACCGGACGACGGGTGGCCAACCTGCTCGCGCCGTCACCCGGAGCCGAGGGCGAGGAGATCCTGTTCGCCCCTGGAACGCGGTTCAAGGTCCTTGCGACCCGTGGCTCTCCGGGAGCCATGACCGTGCTGCTGCGGGAGCTGGCCGACGGTGACCCCACCGCCCAACCCGGCGGACTCGATGCCCAGGACAGAGGCGCCCTGGAACACCTTGCGCAGGCCGCGGACCGCGTCCCGCGGACCGCCGGGGCCATGCCCTGGCCGCCCCGGCTGACGGGTCGGCTGGCCGAGCGGCACCCGCGCGCCGGTGACGGTGCCTGACCATGCCGACCTCGGTCGGCCCCACCCAGAGGAGAAGTACATGTCCGCTGAGCGCAGGCCGCCCCGGCGCGGAGCACAACCGGAGACAACCGACCAGCTACGGATGCGGCGAGCGGTCGTCCTGTCCGCGCCGCCCGAGTCCGACGACCGGGGCCGCGACGCCGAGATCCCGGCCCCGTGGGAGGAAACGCGCCCGGAGGGCAGGCAGGGGCCCGGCCGGTCGCGAGACGAGGGAGACGTCCCTCAGCGCCGCGGGAGCAACAAGCCCCTGTTCGCCGCCGCGGCCGTCGCCGGTGCCGTGTTGGTCGCCCTGCCCCTGGCGCTGGGAGACAACGACAACAAGGACGAGTTCGACTACGAGTCCTCGGGGCGTGAGTCCGGCTCGCCGCAGGCGACCAGTCCCAATTTCACCCTGGAGGTGCCGACCCCGCAGCAGACCGAAAGCACCGGTCAGCACACCGGCACCGGTAAAGCCTCCTCCACTCCTACGAGCCCGGCGCACGCCGAACCCGAGCCGAAGACCTCCCCCAGCGTTTCCGTGTCACCCCCGAAGAGCTATCAGGGCCCCGGTATACGCGCCCCGCGCGCTTCGCAGGAGCCGGCTCCCACGGGGCACGGAACCAAGTCGTCCAGGGACGGGGGGCAGCAGACCGAGCCGCCGGTCGACCCCTCCCGCGTGCAGGTCGCCGCGGCCACCCCCGAGAAGGCTTCCCGCTCCGGACACACACCCGGGGACACCGCGCGGGCCGATCTGCCGAAGGACTCCGGCACCCCCGCTCCCCAGGTCCCGCAGACGCGTGCTCCAGAGCCGGCGAAACCCGTCGTGATGGCCCTGAGCACCAGGACCGAAAATCCGCCGTCGGCACCGGATTCCCAGCCGGACCAGACCCTGGCGGCCAGCACGACCGCCCAGGATCCGTCAAGGGCGCAGGACCCTGCGGCAACCCAGGGCCAGCCGGCGGCGCAGACCCAGTCTGCCGTACAGGGCGTGCCCGACCAGCAGACACAGGTCGCCACCGCGGCCCGGACCACGACGACGGAGGGCACCGCACCTGAGGGGGCCGCCCCGGCGGCGGAACAGGGCGAGGGCGCGGCCACGGCCGAAGGGAGCACCGTCGTCCAGGCCACCCGCGTCCTGGGACTCGGCGAGTCGATCGAGTCGGACCGGGCCCGGCTGACCCTGCAGGACGACGGAAACCTCGTCGTCGCGGACGAGAACGGCACGGTCCGCTGGTCATCCCACACGACCGGCATGGGTCACAAGGCCGTGTTCCAGGCGGACGGACACCTCGTCGTCTACACCCAGGACGACCGAACGGCCTGGTCGTCCGGGACCGCCGGGCACGACGGAGCCGAACTGGTACTGCAGGAAGACGGTGACGTGGTCATCCAGAAGGACGACGTCGTTCTCTGGCTCAGCGGTACCGCCCACTGAGTACCGCCCTCGGGCGGTCGTCGGCGTCCGACCGATCCGGTGTGCCGTTCCGTCCGCCCAGCCCGGGCGGACGGGCGAACGGATCGGGTGCCACATGCCGCACGACACCACCGAGCTCGTCCTCGCTCCACACCCTCAGGACTTCCGTCAGTTCGCGTACGGCGGACCCGGCCGGGACGGCACCGGGCGACTGGGCCGGCAGCAGTTCACGCAGCATCACCACGGCGCGCTCGTCCCGCCGGGCTCGCACCGCGAGGACCTCGAACCGCGTTCCCGGCCGGAAGAGGACCCGGTCCGGCTCCTCCGGTTCCAGCAGGGCCGTGCGGCGGCCGGTGAGCGAGCGTATGAGGATGTCGGTGTTGCCCGTCCTGCCGGCGTTGCCGGTGAGGGACGCCGCGCACACGCCCGGTTCGACGATCACCTGCTGCTCCGCGTACCACCGGACGTCTGCCTCGGTCAGATCCGCGCGGACCGCCACGGTCCCGTCGTAGGCGGGAAGGGTGGCCAGGCCCTCCAGCGCGGTGGGGTCGGGGAACGGCGGTGTCACCGTGCCGGTGGGCCCGGTCCCCGGTTCCTCCGAGCGGCCCCGGGCGGTGAGCTGGAGGCGGACCGCCACGAGCCCGGCCAGGGCGGTCCCGGGGGGCAGGTGCCTGCCCAGCTCGGGGTTGCGCTGGAGCGCCGACGCGACGATCGCCGTGTCCCTGGGGGAGCCGGCGCGGTCACGGGGGCCGACGGCCGGTTCCAGTGCTCGCGCGGGCTCTTCCCTGTGGTGTTCGGGGAGCGGGCCGGCCGAACCGGCGTCGATGCGGGCGGGGGAAACGCCCCAGGGGCGTCCCGCGGTCAGCACCCGCACCATCAGGCCGGACTCAGGCGGCAGGCGCCGCACGACGTCCTCGGCCAGGTGCTGCAGCCGGGGGAGTGCCTCGGGAGCGCTGTCGTCGCACAGGATCAACTCGTGGTGCGGGTCGGGAGGCGCGGCGCGTACGTCGTCCGCGTACGGAGGCTCGACCGCGGAACGTATCCAAAGGCCCCAGGGCAGCACTTCCAGGACCGTCCCGGACCCTCCGTGGTAGAGCCCCTGGCGGAGCATGGGCAGGTGACGCACGGGCCACTCGTGATCGATGGTGAGCAACGGTGTGGACCGGCCCGCCGGGTCGGGGGGCAGGTGGAGGTACTCGCGGGCGAACACGGGTCGTCCCGGTCCGCCGTCCGCATCCACCAGCAGCACCTCGTGCGACGCCGCACGTCCGACCAGGGGGTCGCTGGCCGGGAAGCCGTTGTAGATGTGCACCGGCTCGTCGAGGGCAGCGGCGAGGACGTCACCGAAAGGGCGTTCGCCGGGTGCCGGCGCCGGTGCGTACAGCACGAAGCGGCATGTGGACCGGGCCTCGGCCGGCAGGTGCCGCCAGTAGGCGGCGACTTCCTCGGCACGCACCGCGGGCGCGCCGGGTGTGCCGATGACCACGGTGGGCGCGTCCTTCCGGCCGTGCAGCCGCGCGGCCAGGTACCCGCGGTGACGATGCTGGGCGTCGTCCTCCCGCACCGGTCTGATCCACGTGCCGGCGTTGACGGGTTCGGCCACGGCCTGAGCGCCCACCGGTTCGGGCCGGGTCGGCAGCAGATCGTCCCAGAGGGGACGCGGGAAACGGCGGGAGAGGAACTCCTCCCGGCCGTCCGGCGTGCAGAGCACCCATCCCCGCCCGCGGTCCGCCCCGATGAACAACGCGCCCGCGGCGGACGGGCGCAGCACACCGTCCGGCACGGCGACCGGCCGTCCCAGCCGGAGTGCGAGCCGGCGGCCGGCGGCCGTGGGGCCCTGCGCCGGTGCCCTGCCGAAGACCAGGCGCAGGCCGCGGTGCCCGGGCAGCAGCAGGGGCGCCACCGTCTCCTCCAGGGCGTCCAGCGTGCTCTCCGGCGGCAGGTCCACCACGACGAGGCAGTACGCGGGGTCAGCCGCCAGGCCACCGGCGAAAAGGAGCGAGCGACGGTCGGGGCCGTCGGCGGGGTGCACGAGCCAGGCGTGGCCGACCCGTTGCACCGCCAGGGGAGCGGAGATCGGCTGTTCCCGTGGCTGTTTCACGGACGGTGCCGGCACGGGCTTCGGCGCGCGCCATGACAGCCTTCTGCCGGCCACCCCGCCGCTGTTCCTGCCTTTCACGGTCTGGTGTCCGTCCGCCACGGCGAGCCGGAGCGGCGGAACCGGTCGCCGCAGCCGCCGCGTTCGGCCACTCGAACGGATGGCCGGGCTCCCGATGCCCCAGCCGTCCCACTGCGATTCATGCGCGGCATCTCCGTCGTCGTACTGGAATCCGCCCGTTCGCGCCGGGCCCTGCTTCCGGTCACGACATACAGGCCGATGATATGAATACAGGCCCCCGTGAGCTCTGTCGGCGTTCCTTCGGGCAGCGATAGCGCCCTCATGGGCACGGTTCGGCCGTTCCGCCGGTGCGGGCCGGTCCCGCCCTTCGGTCCCGAGTCAGGAGCGGTGCGGTCCGGGCAGGCGCAGCCAGATCTCGAAGTGGCCGGTGCCCACCGACGTGCGGTAGGTCAGGGCGCTGGCCATGCGGTACCGGCCGCTGCTGCGCATCTCGCCGCGGATCAGGCTCTGGACGTCACCGGGCTGGTCGGACCAGTCGAGCACGACCCCGTCGAACCAGCCGTCCTGGATCGCCGCCCGGTAGCCGTCGGGTCCGCTCAGCCGCTGCCCCTTGCGTCCCGTGTAGTCGATGTAGTAGATCGACGTCCACAGGGTGTAGTCGGTGAGGCGCATGTCGCTGAGGTAGTAGACGGGGCCCTCGTGCGGCTGGCCGAGCCACTTCTGCCCCGGCCGCACGTTCTTCGCCAACTCCGGTATCAGGTACTGCGTGTTCGGCCAGACACCGTAGTTCTGCGCCGACTGCGACATGCCGAGGGTGAGGGCCAGGACCCCGACCGCGATGGCCGCCTGGGGGAACCTGAAGTGCGCCCCCATCAGGCGGGTGACACCGACGCCCGCCATCGGCGCGGCGAACAGCAGGCCGTAGCCGATGTGCTTGTGCAGGGAGATCTCGGTCTGCAGGTGGATCTGGTAGGCGGGCGCGAGCAGCGCCGTCCCGGTGAGGACGGCGCCCAGGGCCAGCCGCCAGCGGGCTCCCGGTCCCTCCGCCGTTCGGCCGCGGATCTCCCCGAGGCGGTCGCGGCGCGTGTAGAGCACGGTGCCGAGACAGGCCAGAGCGAACAGCAGGCCGCCCCATTTGGCGCAGTCCCAGGCCATGTCGAGGAACGACGTGGTGCCGTGCGCCCGGTCGGTGGTCGTGCTCCGGATGGCCTGCAGGTAGTCGGTGCTGAGCACGCCGATCCCGAGCAGCACGGTCACGCCCGCGGTGAACACCGCACCACGCAGCAGGGCCTGGCGGCGGTCCGACCGCCGGTACGCGACCAGGAACAGCAGCAGGGCCGCGGTCGGGAGGTAGAGCGCCGACGCGTACTTCACCGCGACCGCCAGAGCGGCCACCAGCGAGGCGGTGAGCGCCAGGGCCCAATGGCCGGACGCGATCCGGACGAGGAGCCACGAAGTCCAGGCCAGGAGGAACAGCGCCGCGGCATCGTACGTGGCGAAGTTGCCCAGGAACAGCGTCGACTGGCAGACGGCGAAGACACCCGCGGCACAGAGCGCGGTGCGCTCGTTGAAGAGCATGCGGGTGAGGGAGTAGAGCAGCGCGGTGGAACCGAGCATGAAGGCCAGGCTCATCAGCCGCACGCCGGTCAGCCCCGCCACGGAGTCCACCCACGCCGCCAGGACGGGGTACAGGGCGGGGGAACCGGAGAAGTAGGTGTCGAAGCCGCCGTAGTCGGGAGCACCGTGGAAGAGGTGATCGATCATGGCGTGCCCGGCGTAGACGTACAGCGCCTCGTCCTCGAAGGCGCTGTTGTGCAGCCGGAGGGACAGGGCTGCCTGGGCCAGCAGCAGACAGGCCAGCAGGGCCCGGCTCACCCAGGTGCGGCGCCGGCTGGGCGCCGCGGACCAGCCGTTGTCGGGTACCCGGCCCAGCGCCCAGTCCGCCCGGGTGATCTCGTCGAAGGCGTATCCCGGCGCGAACTCGTGCAGACGGGTGGGCGGAACCCGCAGGCGCAGCGTGGTCTCCGGGTCGTAGGACCCGGCGGCGCCGACGGAGTACCGGTCCGTGGGGGCGGTGGTCATGGGCGCCTCACGTCGAAGCCGAACCGGGTGTCCCGGGCCACGCGACGGAAGGCCGTCAGGGCCTCGGCACTGCTGTCGATCCGCCAGTCGGCCTGGGCGGCGGTGTCGAACCAGACGAAGCCGACGACGTCACGCCGGCCGGTCACGGCCCGCAGCAGGTCCGCGATGTCGGCCGGCTTGCGGGCACCGGCCGCCGACGCCGTCTCGGCGAGGAGCACGGGAGCCCTGGAGAACGCCCTGATCTCCTTCACCGTCGGCGCGAACAGGGTGCGGTACGTGTGCGGTCCGGTGCTGGTGTAGTAACCGACGAGCCCGAGCCAGTCGACGTAGGCGTCCCCGGGGTAGTACGGCTTGAGTGGCACCGGCGGCGTGGGATCGACCACGGACGGGCTCCAGACCCAGATGACGTTGGACACCCCGGTGTCCTGGAACAGGTCGTGCACGTGCCGCCAGGCGCCGACGAACTCCTCGGGCGTCGCGGCGCGGGTGCCCCACGGGAACCAGTCGCCGTTCATCTCGTGGCCGAAGCTGAGGGCGATCGGCACGTTGAGGTCGCGGACGGCCGCCGCGGTGCGCCGGACGTAGTCGTCGTCCCGTCCCTCGGCGATCTCACGGAGCGTGGACGTCGAGGGCTCCCAGACGACGAACGGCAGCATGACGCGTTGCCAGACGGCCCGGGTGTCCTCCACCGGGAAGTCGGTGCCCCACGTCAGGCGGTAGGACAGCAGGTTGGGGGCTTTGCCGGCCTTCCCGATCCACGCGTCCAGGCCGGGTGACGCCACCGGCGCCCCGGGGAAGGACACCCCGAGGTACTTCCGGTCGTGCTGGGGCCGGATCATCCACGTCACGTCGAACGGCACGTACGGCGCCGTACGCTTCGTGGCACCCTCCCCTCCCGCACCGATCGGCGCGGTAAGGCTCGGGGCGCATCCCGCCACCACGGGGGCGGCCAACGCCCAGGCGAGCACCTTCCGGCGGGCGACGACGCTCATACCGGCACCCGCCCCGCCGGGAGGAAGAGGGACGCGGAGGCGTCCTCGTCCCCGGACTCCTCGGGACGCGGCAGAACGACCACCCGCAGGACGGCCACCGCGTAGAAGAGCCCGGAGGCGAGCGGGAGGGCGAAGTCCTCGGGCACCATCGTGGTCATCCGCCACAGCGCCGCACCCACCCACAGTGCCGTGACGGGCACGGTCCAGGCCCAGATGCCGATCCACAGCCGGCGGGTGTTGTTGCGGCGCGCCCCTCCGGAACCGGTGGGCTGCCAGCCCATGGCCCGGCGGCGCAGTACGTCCCAGATGGCGAAGACGTGCGACCAGCTGTAGAGAACCCGCGCCGCCCACGCCTCCAGCCGGTACGGGCTGCGGTGCCACAGCGGGTACACGACCACCAGGTACAGCAGGCCGGGCAGCAGCAGCCACATGTCGGTGGCCTTCACCTGCTCCGGGAAGAACAGCAGCAGCACGGAGACGATCAGCGGGCCGGTGAAGACCAGCAGCGCCGTCTCGATGTAGTAGACGAACCCGGACAGGTAGCACAGGCGGCTGGCGAACCGCATCCGCACCCGCCAGAAGTTCTCGACGCTGCCCAGCATGCTCATGGACGCCATGCACCAGCGGTACTGCTGGTTGTAGTAGGCGCCCACGGTGTCCGGGCACAGCCCGGTGGCGAGCGCCAGCGGGACGTACTGCAGGCCCCAGCCGCGGGCCCGCAGGTCGAAGCCCGTGTGCATGTCCTCGGAGTGCTCGATCAGGCTGGTGCCGCCGATCTCGGCCAGCGCCGTGCGCCGGTACACGGCGCAGGAGCCCACGCAGATCGAACCGTCGCTGCGCTGCCGGGACACCTGCACGGAGCGGTAGAACAGCTCCTGCACCGCGCCGGCCCCCCGTTCGATCCAGTTCTGCTGGCCCAGGACGCGGAAGTACTGCGGGGACTGCACGATGCCGATGTCGGGGTCGGCGTCCATGTACGGCAACAGCTCGTCGAGCAGGTCGGTGCGCGGGACGAAGTCGGCGTCCAGGATCAGGATGAACTCGCCGTCGGAGTGCGCGAAACCGTGCCGCAGGTTGCCGGCCTTCTTGAACCAGCCCTGGTTGGGCCGGACCAGGTACCGGAAGCCGAAGTCGTCCGCCATGGCGGCGACCTCGGGGCTGTCGGAATCGTCCAGGACGTATGCCGTGACAGTTCCGCGGTAAGAGTACGCCAGCCGCTGGAGGTGAGCCCA
This sequence comes from Streptomyces viridiviolaceus, assembly GCF_014650995.1. Classification (GTDB taxonomy): domain Bacteria; phylum Actinomycetota; class Actinomycetes; order Streptomycetales; family Streptomycetaceae; genus Streptomyces; species Streptomyces viridiviolaceus. The sequence continues at coordinate 91,901 of NZ_BMWA01000031.1, read as the reverse complement.
GGTGTTGTGCAGCACTTCGAGCGGCTCCCCGCACACCGGCAGGAAGACATCGACCGACGGATACTGCGACGGCTTCCAGGAGGCCACCGTCGCGCGGTGCGCCCGCAGGTCGAAGTCGCGCGTGAAGAGGTCCAGCCTCAGCGAGATGAGGAATCCGACCGCGGAGACCAGCAGGACGGGGACGAAGAACCAGATCCACGGACCGTGCCGGGCCGAGTCGAGCTGGCTGTAGACGACACACGCGAACCCGATGAACGACATGCTGGTGAGCAGCCAGGTGTGGCGCACGACGTACGCGTACTTCTCGTGGTCGTCCGGAGGTGTCGGCAACAGCCCTGCGGGGGCCGGTGGACGGCGGTGTCCGGTGCCCTCCCGGGCGCGCCGTGATCCGAGGGGCGGCCTCGCAGAGCCGGTACGGACAAGAACACGGTGGGCAGCCATGATGTGGGGGCTCCAGACGACGGCTGGGGGGAGCGCGGCCACGCCGCACCGGTGGCAGAGCCTAGGGCGGCCGACACCTGTTCCGGTCCGACAGAGCCCCAAGGGGCAGGAGTCGTGCACCAACTCACGGCGTTCTCGGCTCCGACGGGGCGCGCGTCTGTTCGGACACTTCTTGCGTCCGCGCGGGCACGGGTGGGGGGCCGTGGTTTCCCGGCGCTCTCCTCCTCGTGTTCCCTGAGCCGGGTGCCGCGGCTCCAGCCGTCCGCACCGCCGGAGTGCTCCGGTGAGAACGCAAGGCTGTAAGAGGAGTGAGCGCGTGTCCACGCCGTTCGACGAGGAGATCGAGGAACTGCGGGCGACCTATCAGTCGCAACTCGCCCAGATCGGCGACCTGCAGCGGCGCATGCGCGAGGTGACCGGCACCGCCACCGCCAAGTCGGGGGCCATGAAGGTCACCGTCGGCCCGCAGGGCGAGGTCACCGCTTTGGAGTTCCCCACCGGCGCCTACCGTCGGATGACTCCGAAGGAACTGGCCGACATGGTGATGTCCACCATCCAGGAGGCGCGCGCCAAGGCCACCGCCGCCCTCACCGAGATCATGGCGCCGCACCTGCCCGAGGGACTGGACGCGGAACACCTGGTCCGGGGCACGGCGAACGTGGGCGAGCTGTTCCCGCAGGAACCGGCCATGCCGGAGGGCGTCCGGGAGTACGTCGAACAGGGACGCATCGCCCGGCACGTCGGAGAAGGTCCGAAGATCACGCACAAGTGACGCCCCACCGTATGCCCTTACGCGCCCTGCGGTGGGGCCTCCGGAGCCCGAACGACCACCCGTACCGCCCGTACCCACTGACCGAGGAGTGACCCGTGCAGGAGAACCTGATCGTCGACACCGACGGCCTGAAGGCCGCCACCGACATGCTGCGCCGGGTCGCCGAGGGTGTTCTCCTGCCCGTCAAGGGCGCGGCGGCGCAGCTCAGTGCCATGCCCACCCCTTGGGGCAATGACAAGTTCGGCGCCCAGTTCGCCGCGGGGTACAAGCCCTCTGCCGACGGTGTGCTGGACGGCGGCGAAGGCGTGAGCAAGCTGCTGCTGGACGCCGGGGACGGCCTGAAGGACATGGTCCGCGTCTTCGACACCGCGGAGGCCGGCGCCCGCGATGCGTCGTCGCGCCTCAACTCCCGTATGGGTGGTACCGGCGGCCAGGGCGGCGGCGGAGGACGCCGAGGGTGAGCCAAGTACCGGAACCCCTTCGGTGGGCGGCGTACATCACCGGCACGGAGCTGCCGGAAGCCGACCCCGACCTGTTGCGCCGACAGGGGGAGATCTGGGGTGCCCTGGCCCGGCAGTTCGAGGGCATGGTGGGCGAGATCAACGCCGTCAACGCCAGCGTCCAGGGCAACGTCAACGGCGACCCGGCCGAGGCCTTCGGTACGTACATGCGGTCACTCAACAGCACCCTGCCCGCGCTGGCACGGGCCGCCGAGAACCTGCAGGTCATGAGCGACGACTTCGCGCTCCAGGTGGAACACGCGGTCCGGCTGGTCGAAGCCATGCTCGCCTGGATGCTGGTCGAGCTGGCCTTCCTGGCCAACTCGCTGTTCGGGCTGGCCGCGGCGCCGGCACTCATCACCGGCGTCCGGCAGGTGATCATGGCGATCCTGCGGCGCCTGCTGATCTCGGCGGCCGCGGGCACGGCCATGATGACCGGCCTGGAGACCCTGCTCCAGTTCATCGAGATCCTGGAGGGCCACCGCAAGCGGCTCGACCCCAACGCCATCAGGGACATGGCCGTCGGCGGCGCCATCGGAGGCGCCGCGTTCGGCGCGTTCTCCGGTATCGGCCGTCAGATCGCGCCGCGCTTCGCCGATTCGGCCCTCGGCCGCGCCGCGCTGGGTGGCGCCGCCGGTGTGGTCGGCGGTGCCGGAGCCAACGCCGCGCTCGACGCCGACCAGAACCTGGGCCTGGCGTTCCTCGCGGGCGCGGCGGGCGCGATGCTCAGCAGCCCCGGGGGCGGGGGCAACCGCAAGCAGGAGACGGACCCGGTCCCCGACGTGGCGGACATCGTCAAGTCACTGCCCGACGACCCGTCGTTCGGGGGCTCCGGTGGTGACAAGAGCGCGCTCGGGATCGATCCCGTGGTGGCGCCCGGCACCGCATCCACAGGCTCGACCGGTACGGGGACAAGGGGCTCGGCCAACGCGTCCGAACCCGTTGCCTCCGTACCGGACGGGACCGGCGTGGGTGTGCCCGACACCGTGACCCGAGTGCCGGAGGGCACCGGCGGGCCGGCTGTCGCGACCGGCGGCAGAACCGGTACCGCTACGGCGAGTTCGGCCGCGGGCGAGCCCGGCACGGCGGGTTCGGGGTCGGGTGCGCGTGTCGGGGAGTCCGGCACGGCTGGTACGGCGACTGCGCGTGCCGGGGAGTCCGGCACGGCGGGTACGGTGACTGCGCGTGCCGGGGAGTCCGGCACGGCTGGTACGGCGACTGCGCGTGTCGGGGAGTCCAGCGCGGCGGGTGTTGCGACCGGGTCGGGTGCCGGGGAGTCCGGCACGGCGGGTGCGGTGACTGCGCGTGTCGGGGAGTCCGGCACGGCGGGTGCGGCGACTGCGCGTGCCGGGGAGTCCGGCACGGCTGGTGCGGTGACTGCGCGTGTCGGGGAGTCCGGCACGGCGGGTGTTGCGACCGGGTCGGGTGCCGGGGAGTCCGGCACGGCGGGTACGTCCTCCGGTTCGCGGGCGGGTGAGCCCGTGCGCGTCACGGATCCGGCCGTCGCGGCCGACGGAGCCTCGACGTCCGGTGAACGGCCGACCGCCGCGGCGCTCCCCGGCTTCGCCGAGACCTCACCGGTCCGCGGGGCCGAACCCGCCACCGGCGAGAGCGCGGGCACACCTGCGCCCACCACGGGGACGTCCGGGGGCGGTACGGGTACCGCGGGCGGGACCGCGGAAGCGGGACCCGTCGCGTCGGCCGGCCGGGATGCCGCCGACAGCGGTCCGGCGATGACCGGCCGGGACCTCGCGGACAACGGTCCGGCGGTGACCGGCCGCACCCTGACCGAGAGCCCGGCCGAGGGCTCGGCCACCGGGACCACCGAATCCGCTTCCGCGCCGGCCGGGACCGCGGACGCCGTGTCGCCTGCCCGGACGGCCGGCCCCGAGACGGCGGCGGGTGCGGGCGACAGCGCCCCGGCGACAGCCCCTGGACGGGCCACCGCACCGGACGCCGAGGCGGGCCGCACCGACCAGGCCGGCACCGCGGCGGAACCCGCCGTGGGCGCCGGAACCACCCCGGCGGGACCGGCCTTGTCCGGCGGGCCGGCGACGCCCGTCGCGCACTCCGACACCGCGAGCCCGTCGCAGAGCACATCGGACCGCACCGGGCCGGCCCCGCAGGCCGGGCAGCCCGAGGGACCCTCCGCCACGGCGGGCGCGGAGACACCCGCCGTACGCCCCGACGACTCCGGAACCCAGGCGGCAGCCGCTCGTACGGAAGCCGCCGTCGGTGTCCAGACACCGCTCGCACGCCCGGAGACCACCGCGCCGAGCACTCCGCCTGGCACCACGACCGGTGGTGCAGGCAGCGGGGCGGCGCGTACCGACGCGGGCACCGTCGGCGCCCGTACCGGTGAGACGGGCGGCGTGAATCCCTCCGGCCTGCGCACGGAGGTGTCGCAGCCCGGGACCACGGCCGGACGCCCGGACGGCGCGGGAACCACCGGCACCGGCCGCGAGGCGCCGCACACCGTGAGGCCGAGCGCTCCCACTGATGCCGCCGCCGCGCCCGTCCGTGGCGAGACGCCGTCGGGTTCCACAGCTTCCGGGAGCGGTACGACGGCGCGCGGTACCGGCGAGCCGGGCGCCCCGCGGGACGCGTCCGCGTCCGCCCGGCCGACCACTGCGGCCGGGGCCCGTACCGAGGCCCGCCCGCCCCGTGAGGCAGGGCAGGGCCGGGGCGCGGCCGACGAGGCCACGGCTCCCGCGCATCGCGCGCCCGGTCAGACGGCGACGGAGAACGGTACCGGCCCGACCGGGCAGGACCAGCTGCCCGCGCGCCCCGCGGAGACGGAACCCGCCACCGACGCCGGCACGGCCCCGCCCGTCCGCGCGGACGACGGCGGAGAACCGCCCGCCCCCGGTCCCGACGACCCCGCCACCACCGTCCCGGACGGCGGACCGGCTGCGGACGCCTCACGCCCGGAGCCCTACGTCTTCCGCGGTGAGGACCCCGAGCAGGCGGCGCGGTGGCGTATCGAGCAGACCCGGGTGGTGGGGGAGTACCGCACCCGTTTCGAGACGGAGCAGGACCGGTACTGGCAGCAGCGCGAGGCCGACCAGCGGGTGGAAGCCGCCTTCGCCGCCCACCTGGAGAACCCTGATCCCGTCCACCGCAGGCCCGACGCCGACGTCTTCCAGGACGTACCGCCCGGCGCGGACGAGAACACGCTGGCCCAGGCGCGCGCCCGTGCGGAACTGGTGCGTCAGGAGTGGCAGCAGCAGGTCAAGAGCTGGTTCGACGACCGCTGGAAGGCCGATTTCGAGGAGTACCGCCGGGGCGACATCGCCCGCTCCGAGTTCGCCCTGCGCTTCGCGGAGCTGGTCGACGGACTGCCGGACGACGTCGAGATCACCGCCGCCACGCGGCTGGCCCGGCGCGTGGCCGAGGAGTCCTTCGACGCCCTGTCCGGCGCGGACCTCCCGGCCCTGCGCGCCGGTGACCCGGAGTCGCTGGACGCCGCCGTGCGGGCCCGCCCCCCGGCCGCGCGGGCCGACGAGGCGCTGCGCGACACCTTCGGGGCGGACTGGCCGTCGCTGCCCGAGCACGTCGTGACCCGGGCCCGGGAGGCGTTCACCGCGGACGCCGCCGCCGAGGTCCACCGGGTCGCGAGCGGCCTGCGGGGCGCGGAGGGTGAGCGCGTTCCGGTGGACTGGTCGCGGTTGCACACCGGGTTCGACACCGGCATGCGGGAGCTGACCCAGGGGCTGCGCACCCGGCTGGAGCTGGAGGCTGCGGCCGACGACATCTTCGTCCGCGCCGCCCGGGCGGCCGACGTCGACCTCACCGTCTCCCGCGCGGCCGACGCGGACCTCCCCGCCACCGACGCGGCCGACACCGCGATCGGCGCCCGCCCGGCCGATCCGCTCGCCGACAGCACCGGCACCGACGCGACCACCGACGGTGACGGCGCCGTCGCCGTCGCGGCTCGGACCGGTGACGCCGGGGACCCGCCCGCCGACGGGAGGGGGCAGACCGCCGGGTCCTGGCTCGACCGGGCCCGCGCCGACTTCCGTGCCGAGTTCGACGAGCTGACCCGCACGCTGCCCGGCGACGGCCGCGCCGTCCGCCGTATCGCCTGGGACGAGTGGCTGGACCTGCGGAGCGCCTTCGAACCCCGGCTGAACGACCTGGCCGAACGGTGGCAGGCCCGGCTGCGCGCCGGGGCCGCCGAGGAGGAACTGCGGCTCCGCGCCGTCGACGAGGCCGAGACCGCCCGCGCCCAGTGGTCCGGGTCAACCGGGCGCGACCCGGTGGAGGCCGCGACCGTCGACATGGACGCGGTGGTCGCCGGCCACCGCGCCGATCTCGCCGCCGAGGGCGACGCGTTCCTGGCCGGCCGCTCGCCCCGGGAGCTGTCCGCACAGGAATGGGAGGCGTACGGCGACCGGATGCGCCAGGCGCACGAGCGCCTCGTCGCCGACCTGCCCACCCGGCTGGAGTACCAGGTCGGCCTCGACCGCGCGCTCACTCAGGCGGACCTGCTGTTCCAGCGGGCGCGGGCCGAGGGACCGCTTGCGGAGCGGGCCCAGCAGGGCCTGCGCGAGGACATCCGGCGGGAATTCGGCCGGCTGGCGGGCCGCGCCGAAGACGGCACCTGGGGCCCGGACCGGGTGGCCGCGGGCGAGGACGTGTTCGTCCGGGAGTACCTGCCGGACGCGGAACGCTCGGTGCCGGCGCGGCTGGAGTTCGAGCGCGCCACGGAACGCACGCTGCTCGAAGGCGGCGAGCGGTTCCACGACCTCACCGCGGACCGCAGCCTCCTGACCGAGCGCGCCAGGCGCAACTACACGGTCGACGAGGAGACCTTCGACCGGCTGTCCGGCGACTTCCGCACCGACTGGATGCGCGGCTACCACGACATCTACGGCCCGCCCGCGCGGGACCTGACCAACTGGATGCGGCACGAGCGCGAGAACGGCGACACCTTCGGCAGTACGGTCCGCTCGGAGTGGGAGACGCTGCGCGACGCACTCCAGGCCCCGTTCGACGCCGCCGCCCGGGCCCGCGCCGACGCGGATGCCGCCCTCGCACGGGAGCAGGGCCGGCAGGAGAACCTCGCCTGGCGCCAGCAGGTGGCCGCAAACTTCCAGGGCGTCCTGGGCAAGGGCGCCGCGCTGGACGACCTCGCCGCGCGCGCGGAGATCGGGCCCGCCGAGGTCCGGTCGGCGCGGGTGCTGGCGGAGTACCAGCGCGACCTGTCGGAGCTGCGGTCGTGGTTCTCCCGTGAGTGGGACGCCGCCGCGCGCACCACCGCACCGGACGGCGCGGCAGCGGTGCGCGCCGCCCTGACCGAGGAGGCACGGCAGCGCTGGGACACCCTCGCCGGCCGGACCAGGCAGCAGGACGAGGCGTACGCGGCCTGGCAGCGTGAACCGGCCTGGACGCTGGACCTGGCGAGCCTCCAGATCAGCCGCACCCCGCTCGAGGCGGCGGGCCGCGCCGACGGCGCGGGCCCGCTCCCGCGCGCGGAAGGCGACCAACAGGTCCAGCTCCAGCAGACCGTGGCCCGGGAGGACCGTACGGCCACGGCCGGCGCCCCGGACACCGCGGCGACGCGCACGGACGGCCCGCGCACGGACGGCCCGCGCGCGGCCGTGCCGACGGCGGACACGGTGGCCGGCCTGCCGGCCGCCGTGCGCACCCGCGACCAGGCGTACGGCGCGTTCGAGAGCCGGCTCGCCGACTTCCCGGCGCTGCGCTCACCGCAGGCGGTGGACCGGGTCGCGGCCGTTCGCGAGGCGTTCGCCGACGCCTGGGCCGCGGACCGCACCGCCTCCGGGCCGGCCGAGCTGACCCCCGCCCGCACGGCAGCCCTCGACGACCTCACCGGGCAGCTCGCCTCGGTACGCGACGACCTGGCGGCCCGCGCACGGGCGCGTGAGATCTTCGAGCGGGACATCGCCACCGCCCTGCCCGGCCGCGACGGCGCGGCCTTCGCCGCCTCGGCGCAGGCCGCGGCGGTGGTCCAGGAGTTCGAGGAGGCCGGCCCGTCCGTCGAGCGGCCCGCGGAGACACTGACGGAGCAGTTCCGGCAGCGGTACACCGACGCCTACCACGCCTGGCTCCAGGACCGGCAGGCGCGGGCGGCCTTCGACGCCGCGCTGCGCACCACCGGCCCGGACGGCCGTCAGACCGACCTGACCGAGGGCCGGGCCCAGTGGACTGCCCCCGTACAGCGGTGGTACGAGCGGCAGTTGGCGGCCCTGCGGGAGAGCCATGCCGCCGAGTGGTCCGCGGTGACGGCGATCCAGGACGCCGAGGAGCGCGCACAGCGGCTGGACCGGATGGCTCGGGACACCCGCGAGGCCGCGCTCCACCAGCAGCGGCGGGCGCCCGAGGCGGTCGCGGAGAACCGGCGCCTGGCCGAGTACACCGCCCGCTTCACGGCCGACCGGAACTGGAGCAGCGAGCTCACCACCTGGTACGAACAGCAGCGCCGGGCCCTCGTCGAGCCCCTGTCCGGGCGCTTGGACGGCCTCGCTTCCCGGGCACGGGCCGAGGCCCTGGCCCGCTTCGGTGAGCAGGCCGCGGCCCTGCACGAGGTCGCCGAAGCGCGGCACCGCGCCGAGGAGGACTTCGCGCGCGGGCTGAGCGACCTGCCCGGCGATTCGGTCCGCATGACGCACGCGGCGACCGCCGAGTGGACACGCCGCCACATCGGCGCACTGCGCGAGGCGTACGTCCACCAGGTCGAGACGGACACCGCGGACGGCCCGGCCGGGGAGTCCGCGCGGGTGGCGGAGACCGTACCGGCCCCCTCGTACGCCGACGCGCGGGACTGGCGTGTCCCCGCGTGGCAGGCGGCCCAGCGGGAACTGCACCAGTACTACGCGGAGCTGCTGGCCGACGCCGACGGCTCCCGGGCGGACGCGGCCGACGTGACCGGCGACGGGCCACGGGCGGAGACCGCCGGGGACACCGGCAGCGGGGTCTTCGACGAGACGTTCGCCCAGTGGTCGCGGGACGGGGCCCCGCCGCTGTCCGAGGAACAGCTCACCGAGGTACGGGACAGCGTCCTGGCGGACCACGGCCGCATCACCGAGGTCACCGTGGCGGACCGGCGCCCGCTGCCGGAGGAACTGCGCGACGCGTTCTCGCTGGCGGCGGTCCGTCACGTGGCGCTCGACCGCGGGGACGCCGCCTTCGACCGGGCCTTCCAGCTCTGGGGGCAGCGCCTCACGGAGGCCTGGCGGCACCGCCTCGACGACGGTACGCGGACGCCGTTCGAGCTGACCGCCGAGCTGGCCACCACGGTCCGTGAAGAGGCCGCGGCCGGCTTCCGCGACCGCTGGGAGCAGGCGCTGCGCGAGACGCTCGCCGGCGTCGATGCCCGTGCCGGCCTGGACGGCGCGGTACGGGAGGCCGGCGGCCGGCTGCGCGAGCTGGTCGCCTCCCTGGCGGCCGAGTTCGACCGGCACGCCCTGCTGCACGGGCAGCTCGCCCGGCTGGACAGCGCGTTCGAGGAACTCGCGGAGTCCTTCCACGACCGGCTCGGCCCCGAGGAGCGGGAGCTGCTGGCGGCCCTCGGCGCGGAGAACGCCACCGTGTCCGCGCCCGGCCGGCTCCGGGTGCTGTCCGAGGCCCGCGACACGCTGAGGCAGCGGTTCGAGCAGCTCTTCCCCACCGCGGCCGGAGTGGCCGGTCTCGTCACCGACGGGGGACCGCTGCCCAGCCAGTGGCTCGAAGGGCTGCGCGACCTGCTGCGGTCGCTGCCCGCCCGGCTGGCGGTCCAGGCGGCCCGGGAAGCGGAGATCCTGCGGTCCCAGCAGGCCGTCGCGGACGCCGCGACGGCGTGGGCCGAGTCCGGACCGGAGATCGGCGCCACCTTCCTCGACCGCTTCGCGGTGGACTTCACCCAGGTCCGTCCGATGCTGCGCGGCCTGCTGGACGTCACGGTGGCCGCCGGCGTCAACGCCCGCTTCGAACGGGTCTTCGGCACCGGGGACGCCACCACGACAGCGCCCGGGACCGCGCAGGAACGGCTGGAACGGTGGCGCACCGCCTACGCCGAGCTGACCGACCCCGAGCGGCTGCACACCTGGCTCACCCTGCGGCACGCCCGCGGTGACGTGACCACCGTCGCGGACCGGCTCTTCGCGGACCAGCTCGACCGGTGGCGCGCGGCCCACGGTGCCGAGGCACTGTCGGAGGCCGAGACCGCCAGGGCCCGGGCCGGCCTGGACGAACGCCTGCTGGCCGCCTTTGACGCGCTGTTCACCGACGGCCCCGTCGCCCGCGACGAACTGGCCGGTGTACTGCGCCGCTGGGACGCGGTCCTGGCCGCCGAGGCGGGGACGCTGCCCGCGCACTTCGCCTTCGAGTCGGGTGTCGGCGCGGCCCTGCGCGGCGCGGCCCGTTCCTTCGAGGGGCTCCGCGGAGACCGCGCGGCGTACGAGGACCGGGTGGCCGAGCTGGCAGCCGGCTTCCGGGACGACTTCCTCGCCGCCTACGAACGCCTCTGGGCTCCGCAGCCGCTCTCCTCCTCGTGGGCCGACCACGAAGCGGCCCACGCCGACTACTTCACCGGCGCCCTGGCCGCCGAACGCCTCCGCGACGCCGACGGACCCACCGGCCGGGACGGCGAAGCGGTGACGGTCCGAGCCGAGGAGGAACTGGAGCGGACCCTTGCCGACGGCACGGGCCGCGCCCGGTGGGACCGCGCGGTCGCGCTGCTGCGACCGGCGCCGGTGATCGGCCAGGACCCCGAGGACGTCGCTCTGCGGCAGGCCCAGCACCGGGCGCTGCTGCGGATCGCCGAGACACTCGGCGACTTCCCCGACACTCCAGGGAGCAGTGCCCTGGCGCAGGCCCGGGACCTGGCGGACCGGCTGGCGGCCGAGACACCGGGTATCAGGTCGACCCATCAGGGCCTGCGCGGCGGTATGCACCCCGCTCAGGACACGGCCGCCGTGCCGTGGTCCGTGGCGGAGGCGGCGCGACAGCGGGCGGACCAGGCGTGGCGGTCGCGGCCGTGGATCTCCGCGGCGGACGACGTTCCGCAGTCGGCACAGGGAGGCCACGGACTGAATGCCAGTCAGGTGGCGGAACTCAGCGTCTGGCTGTCGGAGCGCGAGGAGCGCAACCTGGCCGGGACCGTGCTGACGTTCGGGTCCGTGGCCGACCACGTCGTCAACAGGTGGGGCGTCAGGCTGCGGCGGGACCAGGTCCACACGCTGCACCGCGCCTACCGGCAGGACGCCGCCGAGCCGTCGGCGCGCACGGCGGAACGCCTCGGCCTTCATCCCGACTACCTCGTGCACGCCTGGGACTTCTACCGCAGGCACCAACACCTGGAGCCGTCCAGGGCGACCACGGACAGCCGCCAGGCGGACCTGAGCATGTACCTGGCCCGGTTCCGGGACCGGGCGAAGCTGACCAAGCTCCCGCAGGCTCTGGTCGACTGGTGGGAGTCGATCGGCATGCGCTGGTCGACGGAAGCCATGACGACCCTCGCCCGCCAGGTCATCAGGGCACGGTCGACGGGGGCCCCGCCGCCGGACGCGGAGATCCGCTCGCTGAGGGTGGACGCGTCGTCCTCTGTCACCGTCGACCTCGCGCACTGGCGCGAGACGCTCAGACACACGGACCCCAAGACCAGGGGGGTGGTGCAGCGAAAGCTGGGTGAGGCCTGGCTTCCCGCGCCGTGGGCCGAGGAGACGGAGGCCGGGGCGGGAGACGTGCCGGAGGAGCTGCGGAACGACTGGGCGTACCGTGCGGCGACCGTCTATCAGCGCATCAACGGGCATCTGGAGGTGCCGTTCGACACTCTGGTGCAGACGCCGGAGGGAACGGCCGACCTGAGTGTCGCGCTCGATGACGTGCGCGGCCGGCGGCAGCTGCTGTCTCCGGTGGTGGTCGATGCCTGGGAGAGGCTGGGGCTGCGGTGGCGGACCTCGGACGCGATCGCCGCGGCCCGGGTGTTCGTCGCCGGTCACGGGGGCGACCTCACGGCCGTTCCGGACGACAGTGAGATCGAGGCACTGCCGCTGCCCCGTCATCAGGTCCCGTTCAACCTCGCCCGGTGGGTCCGCACCGTCACGGCCAGGACGCCGCTGACGGACGCCGACGAGGCGGCTGTGGTGGAGGCGTTCGGACCGGTGTGGGGGGATGCGGTCGTCCACGGGCACACCCGGGCGGGCGTCCCGCAGCCGCAGCAAACCACCGGCCCGTCGGGGGTGTCCGGCCTGGCCGGACCGTCCGCGAACTCCGCCATGGGGGACGCGCACGCTGCCGAACAGCGACCGTGGCGTCAGCGGTTGTGGCACGCCGCGGTACGTCCTGAGGACGCCGTGCCATGGCTCGGCCTTTCCGCCATGCCACGGAGCACGCGTACAGACCTGTTCACCTTCCTGCGGCAACAGCGGACCAGGGTGACGTTCGGCGTTGTCGCCGACTGGCTGGAGCAGCACGCGGGACTCACGCTGGACGAGCAGCAGCTCGAGCCCCTGCGTCAGGAGTACCTGGCCGTGGAACGGTCCCGTCTCGGCGATCCGATCCCGCCCGGCCTTCGCACCAGCGGCGTGGCGGTGAACCGGAGGGACGAGGCGCAACGGTTCTACGCCGAGTTCGGACACCTCGAGCCGCTCAGGAACTGGCGACGTGGGCTGCAGGACTACCTGGAGAACCTCCGTCGCCGATTGGCCGAAGGGACGCTGGAACAGAGCACGATCGACTGGTGGGAATCGGTCGGGATCCGCTGGAACGCCTCCGACGTGCTCCGGGCCATGGCCGCGTACGTGAGCCAGAGGAACTCCGACGCACCGCTCACTGTGGAGGACATCCGCTCGGTCCCCATGCCCGGCACCGGCGTCGTGGTGGACGTGGCTCACTGGATCAGCACGCTTTCCCGCATCCCGCGCAACGCGGTGACCTACAGGCAGCGCAACCAGATGGAGGAGCTGTTCGGCCGCGCCTGGGGGCGCCAGATCATCGCATCGATCGGAACCCGGCGCCGCGCCTTCGACCGTGGCGTCGGCCGGCAGGCCGAGGCCCCCGCCGAGCCGGTCGATGCCATGGACGTGGACGTCCCGGAGATGCCGGAGCGGACGGCCCCGCAGCAGCCTGTCCCGCCCGCTGACGGGATGCAGACGGATGGTGTCCCGGAACAGGCGGGGCCGTCTCGGGCGGCCGGGGAGGTGCCCGACGCGACGCACCCGTACGACGCCCTGGTGGACTGGTTCACCCAGGAGGCGTCCCGGGAAGACGGGGCTGCGGACGCTGGGTCCTCTCAGGTGACCTGGGACACCGAGCCCTTCCTGCGGGACATCTACGCGTCCTTCGCCGGCGGTCAGGACGGCGGCTCCGGCCCGGCCGGCCTCCTCCGGAGCTGGCCCCCTGCCAGGGAAGCGGACTTCGAGGGCGTCGACACCTGGCTGGCGGACATCACGCCCGAGCCGCAACAGGACCCTGCCCAGCCCGGTCCCTCCCACAACGCGGAAGACTCCCTGCCGCAGACGGCGACGCACGGGGCGGCAACCGGCGTCGAGGCCGAGGTGGCGCGACAGCGGGCGGACCAGCTGTGGCGGTCGCGTCCGTGGTTCACCGAGCCGGACGCCGTCCCGGCGCAGGGACACCCCGATTCCGGGCTCGACGACGCCCGCAAGGGCCTGCTGTCGTACTGGCTGGAGGTGCAGGAGTCCGTTGTCCGCCCCGAGCGCGTCCTGACCTACGGGGCGGTGGCCGATCACGTCGTCCGCAGGTGGGGCGTGAGACTGGGACGCGCCCAGGTCGCCTCGCTGCATCACGAATACCGTCAGCACTTCCCCGTTCCCGCGCATCGCTTCGGCCGCAACGGTTACCACACCGAGCACATCGCGACCGCATGGGACTTCTACCGGACGCACGGGCATCTGGAAACACCCGCGAGCCTGCGGAGCGAAGAACGGCTGCAGAAGCTCACGCAATACCTCAATCGCGCACTGCGTACCACGGACACGTTCGAGAAGACCCCGCAGTCCCTCGTGCACTGGTGGGAGTCGATCGGAATGCGCTGGTCGACGGAATCCATGCTGATCGCTGTCCGCAACGCCACCGGCGTCGCGGACCCGCACGTGCTGAACGCCCCGCCGCCGGACGCGGAGATCCGCTCGGTCAGGGCGCACCCGTCGTCCCCGGTCACCGTCGATCTCGCGCTCTGGCGCGAGACGCTGAGACATGCCGCGCCCAGAGCGATCTTGCACGTACGGAAGCTGATCGGTGAGGCCTGGCTTCCCGCGCCGTGGGCCGAGGAGACGGAGGCCGGGGCGGGAGACGTGCCGGAGGAGCTGCGGAACGACTGGGCGTACCGTGCGGCGACCGTCTATCAGCGCATCAACGGGCATCTGGAGGTGCCGTTCGACACTCTGGTGCAGACGCCGGAGGGAACGGCCGACCTGAGTGTCGCGCTCGATGACGTGCGCGGCCGGCGGCAGCTGCTGTCTCCGGTGGTGGTCGATGCCTGGGAGAGGCTGGGGCTGCGGTGGCGGACCTCGGACGCGATCGCCGCGGCCCGGGTGTTCGTCGCCGGTCACGGGGGCGACCTCACGGCCGTTCCGGACGACAGTGAGATCGAGGCACTGCCGCTGCCCCGTCATCAGGTCCCGTTCAACCTCGCCCGGTGGGTCCGCACCGTCACGGCCAGGACGCCGCTGACGGACGCCGACGAGGCGGCTGTGGTGGAGGCGTTCGGACCGGTGTGGGGGGATGCGGTCGTCCACGGGCACACCCGGGCGGGCGTCCCGCAGCCGCAGCAAACCACCGGCCCGTCGCCGAACGCGACCAGGCAGGCCGGCACCACGCTGCGACCGCGGCCGTATGACGACCGGCCGTGGCACGGAGCCGTCCATCTGGAGGACGCCGCGCCACGGCTCGGCCCCGGCCACGTCCCGTCCAGCCTGCGGACCGCTCTGTTCGACGCCGCGTGGCAGGAGAAGGAGCGGGTGACGCTCGGCACCGTCGCCGAATGGCTGCGGAGGGAGGCCGGAGTGACGCTGAGCGAAGAACAGCTCGAGCGACTCCGGTACGACTACCACGTCACGATGCGGAGCTGGCTTGCGAACCCGGTCATCGGGAGCAAGCAGATGAGCGACAACACCGCTTGGGGTGAAGCGCTGCCGCGGCGGGACGAGGCGCAGCTGTACTACGAGGCGTACGGGCACCTTGAGGTGCGTCCCACCGACGACAAGGCCCTGTACCTCTACCTGCGTGCGCTGCGCAGTGCGCAGGCCATGGCGACGCTCAAGCAGAGCACGGTGGACTGGTGGGAATCGATCGGCATGCGTTGGGGCACCGCGTTCATGCTCGACGTGGCGCAGGCATTGCTGACGGGGCAGGACGTCAGCGCGCCCTGGCCCGAACAGGCGCTCCGCGCCGTCCAGGTCCCGGACTCGCGCCTCGTGGTGGATCTGGCTCACTGGATCGACGCACTCGGCCTTGTCTCGGACAACGTGATCCGCCCGTACCTGGGAAGGTTCACCGAAGTCTTCGGCCCCGTCTGGGGCCGACAGATCCTCCGGTCGGTCGGGACACGGCGCGACCCCGGCCACCGGCCCGCCCGGCACATCCAGCACCCCCCTGAGCCGGGCGGCACCGTTGACGCGGACGTCCCGGATGCGACTGGGTCGACAGCGCCCCAGGACCCTGCCCCGCCCGGGGACGAGATGGCGCCGGAGGGCCTGACGGGTCAGGCGTGGTGGGGTGCCGGGCCGTCGGTGAACGACGCAGAGGCGTTGTTCCCCCCGTTCCCGTCGTTGCCGGAGGAGGTGACCGGGGACGGTGGGGATTCGTGGTGGGGTGCCGGGCCGTCGGCGAACGACGCCGACGCGTTGTTCCCACCGCTCCTGGACGGGGCGTTCGAGGGCGGTGGGGCGTCGTGGTGGGGTGCCGGGCCGTCGCTCAACGACGTCGACGCCTTGTTCCCGTCGTTCCCGGACGCGCTGCACGCTGACGGTGAGGTGCTGGAGGACCCGGCGGGCCAGGCGCCGCTGGTGCCGGACCTGTTCCTGAACGACGCGGACGCGTTCCTCCCGTTCGACCTGGAAGAAGCGCTCGGCGACGTCACGGACGTGCCGCAGCAGGGCGCCTTCGAAGCGGAACCCGCCCGCGTCGCAGCACAGGAGTTCCTGCGGCAGACGACGTGGCGGATCGCGTCGCAGCTCGGCGCCGAGCGCTACCGGACCCTGCGGACCGCCGCGGCGGGCATGCTGCAGCCCGCTGTCCTCATCGGCCGCGAGCAGGCCGTCCAGGAGTTGCGCGAGGTGCAGGAGCTGGCGCTGCTGCGCGTCGTGGACAAGCTCGCCGCGACACGGGACGAGGCACGGGCACAGGCACTGGCCGACCAACTGGCCGCGCAGTACCCGGGCATCCGGTCGGCCCAGACCACCGTGCGGGGCGGCATGTGGCCGAGTGCCACCGCCCTCGGTGAGGAGAGCGGGCGGACACCCGTGGCCGAGGGGCGGGAACCGGCACCACGGGTCCGCGCGTTGCAGCACCGGCTCGCGGCCGGCTTCGACACCCGCCGCGGCCACGGACTGGGTGACGACCCCTCCGGGACCGCGATGGCCCGGATCCTCGGTCCTGACGTCTACGGCCAGCGACAGGCGCCCCCCGCACCGCCGTTCCTGCGCGACTACGACTTCACCCGGCTCGGCTCCGCGCAGCGCGCGGCGTTCTTCACGGCCGTGGACCTGACCCGCCCGGCCCCGGCCCGTGCCGAACTGCGGCCGTCCGCGCTGCCGAGCGACGCACGCACGGTGGTCGCCTCGCAACGAGGGGACATCCCGAAGCTCGCGCACACGATCTGGCTGGGCGGACCACTCACCGCGGAGGGCGCCACCGGCGAGTTCCGCTGGAACCTGGAGCGCCTGGCAACCGGTCGGCCCGACGTCACCGTCGTCCTGTGGACCGATGTGACCCGCGCCGAGTTCGACGACGCGGAGGCCGGAGCGAAGCAGCCGGAGCAGGACGGGGAGACGGGTGACCGGCGGACCCAGGTGCTGGACATGCTCCACTGGGCCCGTGCCGCACGGGTCCGGCTGGTCAATGTCGACGAGGTCTTCTCCCGGACCTCGCCCATGGCGCTGGACGGCGTCTACCGGGCGGAGACCGCTCGGAGTACCGGGGCCGCGTACACGGCTGCTGCCGCCATCCTGCGCCTGGAAGTCCTCGACCGGTTCGGCGGCGTCTACCGGGACCAGGGCACAGCGGTCACAGCCGACCTGACCGCCGAGCTGCGTCGGGTCGCCGACTCCGCACACTCCTTCGGGGTGGCGCGTCACGAGGGACAGCCGTCCGACGCGGTGCTGATCGCGCCTGCCGGGCACCCGTTCCTGGAGATCCACCGGCAGGTGATCCGGGAGAACTACACCCGGACCTCGGCCGAGAACGCCCTGCAATCGCTGCCGGCGCGGACCGACGGGACACTCCCGGACGTCCTGAACCACACGCCCCGCACAGCCCGGGACGAGGCGCTCGCGCGTACCGGTGCCGGCCCCACGGCCTGGCGGACACTCGCCCGGCACACCGGCCTGCCGGACCTGCTGGAGGAACTGGTCACGGTCTCGCCGGAGGTGTTCGCGCCCGGCTCCGCCCGGACCTGGCCGGTACCGGCGCCCGGGGAGGCGGCGGTCACCGGTGCGCCCCGTGGCACGCGGTACGACCCGGCGAAGGAGGCCGAGGCCGCTCGCCGTGTGCTCGTCACTCTCGTGCAGGGGCTGCACCGGCAGCCCGGCAACCTGAACCTGGCCCTGGTGGCGCCGGTGGTTCGCGGCCGGTCCCGGCCCGACGAGACGTGGGACGCCGTGGTCGGCTTCCTCGCCGCCTCCTCGGAGCTGCGCGGCCTGGTGCGCTCCGTCACCCTCACCACCCTGGACGGGGAGCCGTCACGCGCCGTCGACACGGTCGTGCTGCCGAGGTGGTCCCGCCGGCTGCTGCTCACTCTCCCCGGCGCCCCCCGGGACGGACTGGCCAGCCATGTGCTGCCCGCCCGTCTGCTCGACCCGGCCGATCTCGTGGAGGACTCGGAGGAGACCGCGGGCGAAGGGCCGCACGCGCGCCGGACCCTGCCCGGCGGTGCGCCGTCCCGTCGCGAGCGCGCGTCGGCGCCGGACGTGTCACCTCTGGCGGGGCCGTCCAGACAGCGCGGGACCGAACGCGCGGACGAGACCCAGCGCCTTGCCGGCCGGGCGACGGCGCCGGGTGGGCACCAGTCCGGTGCGGACGCCGGTGGGCGGCGGCTCTGGGCCTCCGCCCCGCACGCGCCGGCGCCGGCGGTGCCCTTGCCGCTCGACGAGCAGACGCGCGAGCGCGTACTGACGTCCCTGAACCGACTGGAAGTGATGACGGGGACGGCCCGGCCCTTCACCCTCGACCTCGTCAGGGAGCACGTTGCCAGGGAGTTCGGTACCGCGGTCACAGCCGAGGCACTGGCGGCCCTGGAGGGGGAGTTCGCCCGGGCGTGGCCTCGACGGCTGCACGACCCGTCCGACACCTCCCCGGCCGCCACCCCCACGACCCTGGACTGGAGGTACGCGGTAGCCCGGGAGTTCGCCTGGAAGAAGGGCCACCTGGAGGCCCGGCGCGGGACGCTGGTGGCGAACAGCCGTGGTCAGTCACGGGACTTCCAGGCGACCGTCCAGGAAGTGCGGCAGAGCCGTGCGCGGCTCTCGCAGACGGAGGTGGACGCCTGGGACGCCGTGGGTATGCGGTGGTCGCTGCAGGACGCGCTGGCGGCCGCAGAGGCGTACCGCCGCGGGGACGCACGCCACGTGGCCGGCTTGGCACCGGCCCCCGACATCACGAGGGTGGACATCGGTCATCCGGCCACGTTCAACCTCACGGCGTGGATCAGGACCCTGTTGCACCGGGCCCCGCTGACCGGGACCGAGGAGGCCGAGGTGAGGCGGGCGTTCGGTCACACGTGGGCCGAGCGAGTCCTGCGGGCCGACCGGTCCCGTCCGTCCAGCGGTTCACCGCAACCGGGGCCGAGCGCGCCGCTCCTGTCCGGGCACGGGCCCGCTGAGGAGGCCGGTGGCCGGCGGATCTGGGCCTCTTTCGCGTACCCGCCGGCGCCACCGGAGACGTTGCCGTTCGACGACGGGACGCGCGAGCGCGTACTCGCCTCCCTGAGCAGGCTGGAGATCCAGGCAGGCACGCGGCGGCCCTTCACCCTGGACCTCGTCAGGGAGCACTTCAGATGGGTGCTCGAAGTCGATGTCACCCCCGAGGAGCTGCAAGCCCTGGAACGGGAGTACGGTCGGCGCTGGCCTCGACGGCTCCAGGGGCCGTTGGATCCGTCCATGGTTTCCAGCCCGGCGCGGGCGGAGACCGCCGGGCGGGACTGGCGGGACCGGGTCTGGACGGGGCTGGCCGACGTGCGGCGGCCGGAGCCCTCGCTGTGGGACGAGGCGGTCGGCGCCGAACAGCGGCGCGAGCTGTTCGCCCATCTCGACGCCGTCGGACGTGCGGACACGGACATCACCTTCGGAACCGTCGCCGACTGGATGCGGGACCGCTTCGGGCTGAGCCTGGGGCGCGAACAGCTCGAACGGTTGCAATGGGAGTACGTGCAGGATGCTTCCGCGCGCCTCGGGGGGCCACAACGGAGGTTCACGGAGGAGCAGTACCTGCGGGCGGCGAGCGACTACTTCGAGGCGGCCGGTCATCTGGAGGTGCCCAGGGCGCACATGGCCGGTGAGGTCCCGCTCGGCCATCAGATCGACATCCTCCGCAAGATGGGGCCACGGCACCTGGCTCAGCAGCAGGTGGACCGCTGGACCGCGGTCGGCATGAGGTGGCTCACCAAGGACGCCCTCGAAGCCGCCCGCGTGTATTTGGCGGGACGGGACGTGCCACAGGGGCCTCCGGCCGATGCCGAGATACGTGCGGTCCAGGTACCCGACTGGAAGGCCGGCCGGTTCGATCTGGCGCACTGGGCCAGGGTCCTGCGCTTCGCCTCGTCCTTCGCGCTGCCCGGCCGCCACCGCGCGGACATCCGTGAGGTGCTGGGTGCGGCCTGGGCGGACAGCATCCTGCCGCCGACGGGGAAGCGTGCGAGGTACGTCGCTCTGCGGACATGGGCCTTGGGCGTCGACGAGTCCGTGCCACCGGAGGCGCTGCCCCTCACCGAGGAGGCACTCGACAACACCCTCACGTCGCTGCGCGCGTTGGAGCAGGAGCGAGGGCCGGGGAGGCCCTTCACCGAAGAACTCGTCAGGGACCACATCAGCTCGGTGCTCCGGCTGGCTCTGCCGCCGAAGGCCCTGCGACGCCTGGAGTGGGAGTACGCCCAGCGCTGGCCGGAGCGGTTGCACGTCCCGGCTGAGGCGTCCACCACCCCCGGCCCGACCACCCTGGACTGGAGGTACACGGCCGCCCAGGCGTTCGCGTCCAAGAACCGTCACCTGGAAGTCCCGGTGGGCACGCTGGTGCGGAAGAGGGGCGGCCGGGCGGCCGACCGCGGCAAGCCGGGCGATCTCAGTTCGATCCTCCACCGCCTGCGAGAGGCCAGGCACCGTCTGTCGCGGGAAGA
This sequence comes from Streptomyces viridiviolaceus, assembly GCF_014650995.1. Taxonomy (GTDB): domain Bacteria; phylum Actinomycetota; class Actinomycetes; order Streptomycetales; family Streptomycetaceae; genus Streptomyces; species Streptomyces viridiviolaceus. The sequence continues at coordinate 71,674 of NZ_BMWA01000031.1, read as the reverse complement.
TGTCGAAGCCTGGGACGCCCTGGGCATGCGCTGGTCGTTCGAGGACGGGCTGGCGGCGGCGCGGGCCTACCGCGACAGCGCCCCGGAGGGCTTCGCGGTGCCGCCGGCGGACGCCGACATCGCGCGGCTCGACATCGGCCACCCGGCCCCCTTCGACCTGGCGGCCTGGATCAGAGCGATGGCGCGCCGGGCTCCGCTGACCAGGGCCGAAGAGGCCCACCTGCTCGATGCGTTCGGCGACGAGTGGGGTGCTCATGTCATCGACCGGCTGGCAGGCAGGGCACGCTCCGGGCCGGCCCGTGCCGAGCGGGAACCGGGCCCCGGCCCGCAGGACATGTCCCCGGACGAGAGGGAGGAGCTCTTCGGCCCGACACCGGAGCCGGAGCCGGGTACGTCCATGGCGCCCATCGACGTGGACGCCATGGACGAGGAGGCCGCCGCACCCGTCGAGCCCGGGGACTGGCGTACCACGGACTGGTTGTCCGACCCGCGGCCCCAGGGCTTCGAGCGGCCCTACTGGAGGGAGTGGCCCACCGCGGACCAGCAGCGTCAGTTGTTCCAGTACCTCAGTGAACGCGAGGGCCTCCGGGAGACCGACACCTTCGGCTCGGTGGCCGGCTGGGTGCAGCAGCGCTTCGGCCTGAACCTGGGCCCGGCGCAGGTCGAACGGCTGCACTGGGAGTACGCGCAGGCCACCAGCCGCCTTCGGTTCCAGTACGACGGCTCCGACTTCACCGAGGAGCAGTATCTGGAGGCGGCGCTGGACTACTACCGGGTGAACGGGCACCTGGAAGTGGCGTTGCGGCACACGGTCGGCACCATGCTGCTCGGCCACCGCGTCACAAGGGTCCGAGGCATCGGGCCCCGGAACCTGCCCCAGGAGACGGCGGACCGCTGGACCGCGGCCGGCATGCGGTGGTCGACCGACGACGCCCTCGAAGCCGCCCGCACCTACCTGGCAGGGCGGCCGGTGCCGCAAGAGCCGCCGCCCGACTCCGAGATCCAGGCCCTAGAGGTACCCGGCTGGCAGGCACCCCGCTTCAATCTCGCCCGCTGGGTCAAGACCCTTCCCTTCGCTACCCGGCGTGCCCTGGACGACAGGCAGCGTGCCCTGATCCGGCAGGTCCTGGGCGACGCGTGGGCCGACCACGTCCTGCGCGAGGGCCGCGGCGCGCGGACGTCCACCGAGCAGGTCTGGGCCCAGCGGGTCGTGGGTGCCGCCCCGGCGGTGCAGATGCCCTTTGACGACGAGACGCGTGAACAGGTACTCACCTCCGTGCGCGCGCGGGAAGTGCGCGCCGGGTCGAACGCGCCCCTCACCCTGGAACAGGTCAGGCGGCACGTCACGCGGATGCTGCAGCGCGAGCTGGCGCCCGAGGTGCTGGAGAGACTGGAGTGGGAGTACGCCCAGCGGTGGCCGGAGCGGCTCTACCTCGCGGGCACTGTCCTGCCCGTCCGCTCCACCCTGGACTGGAGGTACCGGGCCGCCCAGCAGTTCGCGGCGACGGAAAGGCATCTCGAGGTGCCGGCGGGGGCACGGGACCAGGACGAGCCCGACCTCAACCGAGCACTTCAGCGGCTGAGGGACAACAGGTGGCGCCTGTCGCGGGAGGACGTCGAGGCATGGGACGCGCTCGGCATGCGCTGGTCGTTCGCGGACGGGCTGGCGGCGGCGCGGGCGTACCGCGAGAGCGCCCTGGAGAGCTTCGCGGTGCCGCCGGCGGACGCCGACATCGCGCGGCTCGACATCGGCCACCCGGCCCCCTTCGACCTGGCGGCCTGGATCAGAACGATGGCGCTCCGGCATCCGCTGACCAAGGACGAACACGAACTCCTGCTCGCGTCGTTCGGCGAGGCGTGGGGCGCCCATGTCATCGCACGGCTGGCCGGAGCAGCGCCGTCCGGGCCGGCCCGTGCCGCGCAGGACCCGGGGCCCGGCTCCGGGAACGCGAGACAGCCCGCCCCGGTGGCCGAGCGCCCCGCGGGGCAGGAGCCGCCCGGTCGCGCGCCCGCGCCCGCGCCGTCCACCGCCGTCCCGGCCCGCCTGGCCCGGGACTGGAGATACGTGGCCGCCAGGACCTACTTCGAGAAGGCCGGACATCTGGAGGTGGGGCACCGGACGTGGGTGCCGGGCACCAACGACAGGCTCATGGACCTCGGACCCGCGATTCGGCGGCTGAGGTCCAGCAGGCGGCGGTTGTCGCAGGCGGAGGTGAACGCCTGGGACGCGCTCGGCATGCGCTGGAATATCGAAGATGCGCTGGCCGCGGCGCAGGCGTACCGCGACAGCGCTCCGGAGGGCTTCGCGGTGCCGCCGGCGGACGCCGACATCGCGCGGCTCGACATCAGACACCAGGCCACCTTCGACCTGGCGGCCTGGATCAGGGTGGTGCCGTTCAGTGGTCCGCCGAGTCTGGAGCAACAAGCGGCGATCCTGGAGGCGTTCGGTCAGCGGTGGGGCGAGTACGTCCTCAGCCACTGGAGACGGCAGCAACCCTTCCAGGTCACCGGAGAGCCGACCGCAGCCCCTCAGGCCGGAGGCCCGCTCCCGGGTCCGGTGGACCGTCACGCTCCCGTTGCGCCCGAACAGCCCCAGGGCGACGAGATGCAGGTGGACCCTCTCCCACGGCAGGCTCCGGAGGAGGGGCAGTGGCAGGGCGACGCGGAGATGACCGGGGCCGGCGAGGAGTTCCGTCAGGAGGACCGCCTCGACTCTGCCCCGGAGGAGTTCCCGTTCGGTGTGCCGGACGTGGACGTGGACGTGGTCGCGCAGGAGTGGCTCACGGGGTGGTCGTGGCAGGGCGACGCGGGGATGACCGGCGGCCTGGGGGAGCCCGGTCCGGAGCACCTTGTCGACTCTGCCCCGGAGGAGTTCCCGTTCGGTGTGCCGGACGTGGACGTGGACGTGGTCGCGCAGGAGTGGCTCACGGGGTGGTCGTGGCAGGGCGACGCGGGGATGACCGGCGGCCTGGGGGAGCCCGGTCCGGTCGGCCTCTCCTACCCGTATCTGCCGGAGCCCGAGTTCGGTGACATGGGCGTGGACCCTCTGACGGGCGAGCCCCTTCCGCAGTGGTCGTGGGAGACGGCCGCCCTCGCCGAAACGTCCGCCTGGGAGCCCTTCACCCAGGAGCAGCAGGCCGGAGGGACGGCCGGCACTCGGGGGCACGACGGGACGATGGCGGGCCTCCAGCAGGACACCGAGACGGTCACGGTCATGGAGGCCCGCCTGCGCCGTGAGTTCACCGATCACTTCGACACACTGGTGACCCAGGCGTCCGGTTTGCTCCGGCCGGCTTCGCTGCTGGGCTCGGACGAGGAGACCGAGCGGCTCAGGCAGGCGCAGCAACGCGCGGTGCTCCAGATCGCGGAGGAGTACGGCAGAACGGGCAATCACGCCTGGGCGGCGGTCGTGGCCGACCAGCTCGCCCAGGCCGCACCCGGCATCAGGTCGGACGGGCAGGGCCTGCCCGGCGGTGTCCCGCAGGGCACGGCGGCCACGCCCGCCCGCAGGACGAACGTGCCGCAGCGGATCCACGACCGCGTGGCCAGTGCGGTCCAGCGCGCCGCCGTACGCACCGGCGTCCCGGTCGACCGCACCGGCCCGCTGACCGACTTCTTCGTCGCGGCGGCCGCGCGCACCTGGCACGACGACTGGCCGGTCGACGACCTGGTCGCCGTCGTGATCGCCGACGCGCGGTGGGCGCAGCCCGCGTCGGCCGGGCTGTTCGACGCGCTGACGCAGCCGGCACACCGGCACGTGCTGCGGGCGATAAGCGTGAACCGCGCCCTGGGTTCGGTGCTCCGCCTGCGGCCCCAGCACCTGGAGGTCCTCTCCGGGTCCCCGGCGCTGTGGGGGGCCCTGAGCGCGCTGCCGACGTACCACCTGGAGCGGTACGAGAACCGCCCCGAGTATCTGGACGATCTGCTGGCCACCGACGCCGACGGCCGACGGCCCCTGGTGGAGGCCATCGAGAGCGGGTCGCGCGCGTACACCCGGCTGCACGAGATCGTCGGACTGGCCACCCGTCTGAACCGCGACTTCCCGCACATCCTCGCGCTGGCGGGCACCGGTCCCGCAGGAGACATCGTCGCCGCCCTCCCTGACCTCGCCGCGGTCGTGGCGGCCGCCCCGCTGGAGAGCGTGCGGGCGTTCGCACACGAGTGGACCCTCGCCCGGTCCCTCTTCTGGAACGCCAGGACACCCGCCCCGGCCGCCGTCGATTACGCGGCGCTGTTCGGCAACCGCAAGCTGCGGGCGCGTCTGCAACTGCACTCCGACCAGACCTGGCTCGTGGTGCGCTCGCCGAAACTGCTGGCCGCCGTCACGCAGAACCTGGACCTGCTGAACGTCCTGGACCGCAGTCCGCGCCTGGTCGACGTCCTCGAAGACCTGCCCGCCGTGACCGAACGCCTCGCCGGGAGCCCTGCCCTGCTCAACGCCGCGGCGGACAATGCGGCGGTGGCCGACTGGCTCTCCCGGGACCCGCACCACTTCGACGCCGTTCCGGACGCCGGCCTGTTGAAGGCGCTCCGCGCGGCGACGGAACCGGAGCCGGCCGTCGCGGTGGCCCGGCCCGGTGAGGACGACGATCTGTCACGCCTGCGCACGGCCCTCCCGAACCTGGACCTCGTCCTGACCGCGGCACCGGAGCTGACCGCGGTGCTGCGGCGCGACGCCGCCCTCGTGCAGACCCTGCTGGACCATCCGGACCTGCTGTCCGAACCGCACGAGTACCGGCGTCTGCTGAGCCCGGACGTCGAGCGCCTGCGCTCGCTGGTGCGGCCGGGCTCGCCGCTGCTGGCGCCGCACCTCCTGCGGGCCGCCCTGCGGCACAGGAATCTGCGTGACTGGTTCCTGTGGTACCGCGAGGCCGGCGCGTATCCGGTGGGCAGCCCCCAGCGGGCCCTGGGGGCCGCCGCGCAGGCCGATCCGCTGGTGGGCGAGATGGTGGCCAGCCAGTCGGCGGTGAGCGAGGCCATCACCAACAGCGGCGAGATGATGGACTTCGCCCTCCTCCTGGGGCCCTGGCAGGTGCGCCGCAACGACGAGCGGTTCTTCACGCACCTCTGGGTGGCCGGGTTGTTCGACGTGCTACGGCGACAGCCCGATCCCGCACAGTTGATGGACGTCCTCTTCCGCAACGACGGCGCGCTGATCAAGCTCGCCGGACATGACCGGCGGGTGATGGACGCACTGGACCCGAGGGCCGTCGCCGTGCTGCACGCCCACCCGACGGTGCCGGCGGAGCTGGCCTCCCGGCCGCCCTTCGTCCTGTCCGCCGTCCACTGGCGCCGGTTCTTCGGATCCGCCGAGCTGATCGCGGGCCTGAGCCGCAACGAGACCCTGCTGAGTCTGCTGGCGTCCGCGCCGGAGGTCCTGCGCGAGGCGATCGCGCGCCCCGGCTTCGTCGCGGCGATGGAGAACCCCGACTTCCAGGAGGCGGTCTCGGCCGTCGCGGCGCAGCGCAGAGCCCAGAACGCGAAGAAGAAGAACAAGAACAAGGCCTGGGTCCGCAAGCTGGAGGAGGCGGTGACGACCCATGGCGGTGGCACCGGGCTGTCGCCGGAAGGCGTCACGCTGACGGCAAACGCCGCACGGTGGGGCATGATATGGCGCTCCCCGGAGGAGGTGATCAGGCAGACGATCGAGGAACTGCCGGCGCGGACCGAAGAACTGCGGGCCCGTTACCTGCTCGTCCTCGACCGGGTCCGGCGCAACCCGCCCCTGCTGGCGGCGGCCCGGCGCAGCGTCGCCCTGGGCGCCGCGCTTTTCACCAACCAGGAACTGCTCGAAACACTGGAGGTGAGGCCCAGGCTGCTGGAGCGCCTGGAGGACGAAGCCACCTCACTGCTGGTGGCAATCTACGCCAGGCCCAGACTCACCGCGGCGCTGCGGACCAACGACTACCTCTACGGGTACGTCATGCACGAACCGAGCGCGGTCAGCGTGCTGATCGCCTACCCGGTGTTCGCCCAGGACCTGTACGTCAATCCCGAGTTGGCCCGGCTCTACGCCTTCAGCCTCGACACGTACAACAGAGCCCGCCGCGACCCCGCCCTCGAACGCCTGGCGCGCGTGACACCGGACGTGGCCAGAGTCCTCGCGGACGGCATGCCGGCCGCGACGGTGCTGATGAGGAGTCGTGGCCTGACCGCCCGGCTGTCCGCATTGCTGACCGACGGGGCTGAGGGCACCACCGTCATCCGGGCCGTGGTCAGCGGCCTTTCCACCGCCCAGGCCGTCGCGGACGACCTCGCACTCACCGAGACCTTGCGGGAACTGCCCGCCCTGGCGCGGGCCGTGGCCGATCACCCGGGGACGTTCACCGACGTGGCCCAGTTCCGGCGCTTCATGGGCCAGACCGAACTCCTGCGGGAACTGGGCCGGTACCCGGACCGCTCCGACGTGGTCCTGCGCTCGGCCGAGCTGGTCGAGACCGCCGTCCAGAACCCCGCCGTGGTGGCCGCCCTGGCGGCGGACGACGGCCTCGCCGCGCTGCTCGAACGCCCCTCGTCCGGCCCGGTCCTGCACCAACTGCTGCGGGCGCACCCGCACCTGGCGACGCGCCTGGCGGTGAGCGCGGAACAGGGCGACCACTCCCTGCGGACGGCGTTGGGCGCCGTGCGCGGCCTCGCCCAGGCCATGAACGAGCATCTCTCCGTCGTACGGGACATCATCGAGTCCCCCTGGCTGGAGCAGGCCCTGCTGCGCGCCCATGGACTGGTCGGCCACGCCGTGGCCGGCAGCGCGCTGTGGAGGGCGGCGCACGCCGCCCGGGAGTTCGCCGACGCGCTCACCCCTCCGCTGGTGCGCCGGCTGGACGGACGTGAGGGGCTGCTGCGCCAGATCACCGAGCGCCCCCAGGACGTGGCCGGCATCCCCGCGGCGGAGCTGCGCCGACTGCTGACGAACACGGGTCTCACCCGGTTCCTCACCGAACAGCGCCCGTTCGCCGAACGTTTCCTGGCCACCCCCGCCTGGCGGGCGCAGGCACTGGCCGAACCGGACTTCACCGACACGCTGCGGAGGCTGGCCAGACAGCCGGAGGGCCTGCGTCCGTACCTGGAGGACCCCACGGGCGACCTCCTGACGGCGGCCGTGCGGCCCGCCACCGGCGCCGGCCGGACCGGCCGGACGGCACCGGACGGCACCCGGGGCGATGCCGCCGGCTCGGCCCGCGCTCCGCAGGGCACCCGGGCGCGGGCGGCCGGCCCACGGACCGCCGGCACGAGGGCGCCGGTCTCCGTGTGGGCCGAGGCGCTGGCCTCCGTACCGGAGGCGGCCGATCTGCTGCTGAGCCCGTCCGCGGCGGAAGCGGCCGGTGAACTGGGCCGCAACCCGGAGCTGCTGCCGCTGCTCCTGGGCGCCCCCGCGGTACTGGAGAACCTGACGGGGGAACCCGCCGCCTGGCGCGACTACACCTTCGGCACGTTCCTGGCGTCCGGCGAGGACCGGCCGGAAACCTTCGAGACCGACTTCCACCACTGGCTCGCCGGCCTGGGCGCCGTACTGGAGACGGACTACCACACCCGGGTCCGGGACATGGCACAGCGGGTCTGGGACCGGGCGCGCACGCTGCGCGACGCGGCAAGGGCCGAGGAAGCCGCCCGGGTCGCGGAGCGGGTGGCCGCCTTCCAGCCGCACCGGCCGGAGACCTGGGAGTACAGCGGCCGCCTGGTCTACGCCCGGCACGTCCGCGCGGAGCACCTGTCACCGGGACAGTCCCGGGTACTGGCCGAGGTCGCCGACGCGCGGCGCCGGCCACGGGAGAGCGAGGTCCGGGCCCACCAGGCGCTCCACGTCCACCTCGACGGCGGCAGCGGCGGCGCCTCCTTCGCCTACGTCCTCGCCGGGGACGGCCGGGTCGACACGCTGGTGTACGCCATCAGTTCGGTCCGCCAGGGCAACAAGTACCAGTGGGACGGGCACGGCAGCCGCTACGTGGACGGCCCGCTGGAGATCGACGCGGTGCGCAACGAGCCCGCCCTCGTCACCTCCACGACGCTGGTGCGCGAGGCAGCCGAACGAGCCGCGCGAGAGGCCACGCAGCGCAAGGGCAAGGACACGACGAGGAGCGCCGCGGGGGAGCGGCGTCCGGCCGGTGACGCCGGGACGCAGCCCCTCGATCCGGAACTGGACCGGCTCGCGGCCGCCCTGGCCCAGTACCACGCGGCGGTCCTCGCCCAGGACACCGCCCGCCCGTCGCGGGACAAGCGGGCCCAGGCACGTGAGCAGGCCAGGACGGCCGGCGCGCTCAAGACCGCACAGCAGACGCTGCGGGACCTGGGGCTCGACCCGGACCACGTCACCCGCCCGGACGCCACGGAGACGACGGGCCGGCCCGCGGCGGGGCGCGACGAGGCACTGATCGAGCTGGCCGGTGACGAGCCGGCCCCGGCGCCGTCCGACGCCCCTCGCACGGGCAGGTCCAAGCGACGCAAGCCCGGCCGGGGCGGCAACGCCCAGGAGACGGCCGCCGTGGCCGAGGGGACCACCACCGGACAGCCGGCCGGTCCGGCCCGCCCCGCCACCCTTCCCGCGAGCGCGGTCGGGCGCCTGGAAGCGGCCCTGGCCGAGACGGACATACCCGCCGAAGCCCGGCTGGCGGTGCGGCGCACCCTCTTCGCCGCCGCGCAGCGGTCCGGATGGCACGACGCCTGGCCGGCCAGAACCCTGACCGAGATGATGGTCGCGGACGTCAGATGGCTCGACGAGGCGAACGCCGAGGCCGTCACCCGGGTCCTGCAGCCCGACGCCGTGCACCTGGTGGAGCGCGCGCTGCGGGTCGACGGCCTGACGGACCTCCTCTTCGCACACCCCGACATGCCGGAGGTGCTCGCCTCCTCACCGTCCTTCCTCGACCGGCTCGAAGTCATGCTGGAGGAGTACGGGGGCGACGCCGAACGCCTGGTGGACAACCCCGATTACCTCGACGCCTTCCTGATGAAGCACCCCACCCGCGGCAGGGAGATCGTCGAGGCGATCGAGAGCGAGGTGGTATGGGCGAAGGACCTCCTGCTGTACCCGTCCATACCCCACCTCCTCAACGGCCAGATCGACCTGATCCGCGTCGTGATGGATGCGCCCTACCGGACGCTCGCCATGCTCCTGGATGTCGCGCCGGAGGCGGGGTACGCGCTGGTCCGCGCCGAACGCCCGGTGCACCAGGCGCTCTCCCTCTCCGAGGACTGGGCACTGATCTCCGCGCTCGTGGCGGTGACGCGGGACCTCGCCCCGGTGCCCGTCGACTACCGCAGGCTGTTCGCCCACCGGGAACTGCGCAGGGCGCTGCACGCCCATGCCGACCAGGCCTACGTGCTCGTCCGGGTGCCCGCCCTGCTCGACCTCGCGATGAGGGACACCTCCGTCCTGGACGCGCTCGCCGCCGACCCGCTCCTCATCGACGTGCTGTCGGACGTGCCCGGCTTCGCGGCCAGACTGGCCCGCTCCAAGGAGCTGATCGCCACGGCGGTGGGCAACCCGGCGGTCGCCGAACGGCTCTCGCACGATCCGCGCGCCTTCGACGGCGTGCCCGACGAGATGCTCGCCACGGCACTGCGCGACGCCGGCCCGCCCCCGCCCGTCGCGGGCCCGGAGGGAGAGTCCGCCGACCCCGCTCTCGAGGTCGTGCTCGCCGAACCCGGTGCGACGGCGGCGGTATGGCAGGAGGAGGAGCTGCTGGAGGTGCTGCGGAGCACCCCCCGGCTGCTGGCGTACCCGCACGAGTACCGCAGGCTGTTCAGCCCGGGGAGCCACGAGGTCAGGGAGCTGGTGGCCGACGGCAACGAGGTCCTGCTGCGACCCGGCGTCCTCACGGCGGTGCTGCGCCACGGCACCCTGCGGTCCGAAATCGCCAGTGGCGGCGGGGACGACGTCCTGGAGCGCATCGGCAGGGCGCTGGACCGCGCTCCCTGGCTGACGACCTCGCTCATCACCAATCCGGCCGTGGCGGAGCGCGCCGTGATGATGTCCGGCCTCGAGGCCGCGGCCGCGACGCTGGCCCGCACCCGGTCCCGGCTGGGCCACGACGACCGGCTCATCGCGGTCATCAACCACTCGGGCGTGCCGGACATGATGAACCGGCTGAGCGGCACGAGGACCCTGGAGACGGTCCTGCTGCGCCACGACGGCGCGCTGCTGCGGCTGCTCAGCCGCAACGCGCACGCCGCCGTCGCCGTCGGCAAGAGACAGCTGGCGAACCTGGCCCCGTACGGCAAGCTCGTCGACGAGATCGCCGCACGCTTCGGCACACCCCTCTCGGTCCAGCACTGGCAGCGCCTCTTCGACACCCCCGAGCTGCTCGACGCGTTGGCCCGGCCGGACCACGCCCTGGCCCTGGACCTGCTGCTGTCCGCCCCCGAGGCGTTCGCCGAGGCCGTGGCCCGGCCGGACTTCGCCGCACGGCTGAACGACGGCACACTCGACGCCCACTTCGCCCGCGTCTCCGAGCAGCGCAGGACGCGGAAGAAGAAGAGCAGCCGGGCCTGGGTCACCGCACTCCTCGACGTGGTGCGCAGTGTCGGCGAGGCCGTGCTCTACCCGGAGGGCATCGCCCACCAGCGTGGGGACGACTGGCTGGTCTCGTCGCTCTCGAAGCCGCACGACGAGGCGATGCGGGACCTCGACACGCGCAACCCCGACCTCGGCCCCCTGGAACACCAGTGGGTCAGGCACGTCAGCGAGGCGGTCCGGGCCGACCGGTGGCTCATGGACCTGGCCCACGGACGGGAGGCGCTCGCCGTCGGTCTCTACCGCAACACCGAACTCCTCGAAACGCTCCGGGCCCGCCCGGCACTCGCCCGCCTGTTCGAGGACCACTCCGAGAACGTCCTGCTTCTCCTGGTGTCCAGCGAGTCGTTCACCCGCGCCCTGCGGGACAACGACTACCTCTACCGGCTGTTCCTGACCGACCAGCACACACGCGCCCGCATCATCGGCACGCCCGAAGCCATCCCTCACTACGTCGGCAATCCCGAACTGAGCAGGCTCCTGCTGTTCGCCTACGACACCTACTACTTCAAGCTGCCGGAGGAATCGGACGCCGATCTCGTCCACCAGAGCCCGGACGCCGCCCGCGTCATGGCCGACGGAGGCCCGGTCGCCGACGCGCTGCTGGCCGAGCCCGCACTGCGCCGGCTGCTGGCGGACGAGGCGGTCGACGACGTCGGGCGGACGGTCATCCGCGCCGTGGTGAGCAGCGCGGAGATGGTGCGGGCGGTGGCGCGCCACCCGGACCTGCTGGACACGCTGGCCGACGTTCCGTGGCTCGCGGAGGGGCTCGCGGACAACCCCGGCCTGCTGCCCGACGCGGCCGGCTACGCGGCCCTGCTGAGCAACGAAGCGCTGATGCACGCGTTCACCACCCACCCCGGCCAGGTCAGGGAGGTGCTCTCGGACCAGGAACTGACGAGGACGGCGATGGCCTCGCCGGCGGTCGTGGCCGCCCTGGAGTCGGACGAACACCTGGCCCGGCTGCTGGCGCACCGCCCGTCGGTGCACCGCCTGCTGCGCGAGCAGCCCTCGGTGGTCGTGGACCTCGCCCGCGGCGGCCACGTGCTGCGCCGGGCCCTCACCTCGGTCCGCGACCTGGCCGACACCCTGGCGGACTTCCCGGGGACCATCGCCGAACTGCGCCGCGCGCCGTGGCTGCTGGACGCCCTGCTGCGCAGCCACGCCCTGCTGCGGCACGCCGTGGAACGCAGCCCCGTGTGGGCGGCCGCCCTGGCGGGCCGGAACATCGCCGAGGCCCTGACACCCCAGGTCGTGCGCCGGCTCGCCACCCGAGCGACCTTCCTGACGGTGCTGGCCGACCAGGCGCGGGCGGTCGGCGCGATGGCCGGCGAGGACCTGCGGCGACTGCTGGCCAACGCGGACCTGACGCACTTCCTGAACGGGCAGCCGGTCTTCGCCGCGCGCTTCCTGCGGACCCCTTCCTGGTACGAACAGGCGCTGCGCGTGCCGGACCTCACCACCACCCTGCGCGCCCTGGCGAGCGACGCCGACGGCTTCCGGGCGCTCGCCGAGGACCCCTCGCCCGAGCCGCTGCTGCGCGCCCTGTCGACCGCGGCCGGCCCCGCACGGACCAGCGCGGCCCCCGCCCAGCGGCGCCCCGCCCAGGACACGGGCCGGGACCGGTCGGGCGCCGCCCGCAAGCAGGGCGCGCGCCCCGCTCGCGGGTCCGTCTGGGCCCAGGCGCTGGCGTCCGTGCCCGAGGCCGCGGACCTGCTGCTCGGGCCCGCCGGCGGCGAGGTCGTGGCCGCGCTCGGCGGCGCCCCCGAACTCCTGCCGCTGCTCATCGCGGCTCCGTCCGTCGCCGAAGACCTCGCCCAGCGCCCGTCCTCCTGGCCGGAGTACGCCTTCGGCACGTACCTGCGCGGCGAGGACCGGGCCCTGGAGAGCTTCGAGAGCGACCACCAGAACTGGCTGGACCGTGCCGGCGTGGTGCTGACGGGCGACTTCCACGGCCGGGTCGCCGAGGCGGCCCGCCCGGTGTGGACCCGCGCGCGGGAGGAGCGGGAGGCCCGCCGTGCGGAGGAAGCCACCCGGACCGCCGAGCGGCTGGCGTCCTTCGCCCCCCACCGGAGCGACACCTGGGAACTGAGCGGCCGGCTCGTGTACGCCACCCATCTGCACCCGGACCGCCTCGCGCCCGAACAGCTCCGGGTACTGCGCCGGGTCGCCGGGGGAGAACTGCGTCCCCGCGAGAGCGACGTACGTGCCAACCGCGCCCTGCACGTGCACCTGGACGGCGGCAGCGGCGGCGCGTCGTTCGCCTACGTGCTGGCGCCCGACGGCCGGGTGGACGTCCTGGTGTACGCCCTCAGCACGGCCCGCCAGGGCAACATGTACAAGTGGGAGGGGCACAGCGGCCGTTACGTCAACGGACCGCTCGACATCGACGCGGTCCGCAACCACCCGGCCCTGGTGGCCTCGGTCGCCCTCGTGCGGGAGGCGGCCGACCGGGCCGAGGCCCAGACGCGGGCCGCGGCCGGCAAGGGCAAGCGCAAGGACGCCGGGACCGCCGCCACCGCGCCCGCCGCGAGGTCCGCCCTCGCGGCCGACCCCGAGGTGGTCCGCCTCGTGGACGCGCTGACGAGGTACCACGCGGCGCTGGCCGAGGAGCGGGCCGCGCAGAGCAGCCACAACACGCGGACCCTGCCCAGGGCGCGCGCGAAGCTGGAGGAGACCCGGGGCACACTGCGTGAGCTGGGCCTCGACCCCGAGACCTACGGCGAGCCCCCGCTCACCCTGGACGCCGCCACCCTGGACGGCCGGGCGGCGGACCCGGTCCAGGAGCACCGCGGACCGGCCGCGCGGACCGTTGCCGACGTTGCGGCGGACACCCGTCGGCCGCGGCCCGCCGTCGACGTCCGTCCGCTGCTCGACGGCACCGGGAACGTCGTCGGACTCGACCTCGGCGACGGCGCGCACGAGGGCCCCGCCAACGGCACCCGACTGCTGGACACACCCGACGGCTTCGTGCTGCGGTTCGCCTACGATCCGGCCCCGCCGCCCGCGGAGCCGGCCGTCCTGGCCCGCCGCGACGGCGCACGGGTGCGGCTGTCGCCGGACCAGTTCGCGGACCTGGCCGCCCAGCACCGCATCGACGACCGGCCGCTGTGGCTGGTCACCGAGGACGGTGCCCGGTACGGCCTGGACCTGGCCAGGACGGTGGCGGAGCGCACCGGCGTGCCGGTGTGGTCGCACAGCGGCCGGGTCGACCTGGTACCCGACTCCTTCGGCGCCCTGCGCATCCGTACCGTCACGGAGGCGGACGGCAGCCGGCCCGAGGGCCACTGGATGCGGGTCGAGCCCGGTGACACACAGCCCGGCGCCGCCGCACGGGACACCGCCGGGCCGGACCCGTACGTCCGGTCGGTGACCGGCGAGCGCTTCCACTTCCGTACGCTGCTGATGACACCGTTCGCCGAGCCGGGCACCGGCCGCGTCATCGGCCACATGTCGCTGAGTCCCCGTGAGATGGCCCGGGCCGAGTCCGCGTTCCGCGCCCTTCCCGGGACCACCTCCTTCAGCGCGGGCCGGGCCGGGGACACGGACCCGGGCCTCACCGGGACCAACCCCTGGACGGACGGCGCCCCGAGGCACTACCTCGTCGCCCACGGCCCCGAAGGCAGGGCCACCGTCCGCCTGCACACCCGCGACGGCCGCGCGGTGGAGTTCACCGGCGAGGAGACCGGCGCCCTGCTGCGCCGCCACACCGCGTTCCGGGCGTTCTGGAGCGGCGCGGTGCGGCGTGCGGACAGCGCCGTGGTCACCGTCATCTGTTACGCCGGCCGCCCCGGCTCCCTCGTCGAGACGCCCTACATCCAGTCCCTCGCCGACAGCCTGGGGCTCACGGTCACCGGCCCCACCGGCATCGTCGGCATCAGCACCTCCGGCGGGGTGCACATCACACCGTTCCACGGCCGGGCGGGCTGGCTGACCGCGCTGCCCCGACGGACCCGCACCACGTTCCGCGACGGTGAACTGGTCGACGTCCCGGACGAGGAGGCCGCAGCCGCCGCCGGCCCCGAGGGCGAGGAGGACGTGCTGCGGCTGGCCGACACCCCGCCGTCCTCGGAGGCCGGAGAACTGGCCCGCGCCGTCCTGGAGCCGCGTCCCGCAGTGGTGCGCGGCCTGGGTGCCCTGCTCGACCCCGGGCCGGTGGCCGAGGCGGCCCCGGCCACCGGCCCGGCGCCCCAGGAGGAGCGGGAGGCCGAGGGGACCGGGCCCGCCGCCGAGGACCTCCAGCAGGCCCGCGACCGCCGCGACGCGGAGTTGCTCTTCGCGCCGCCCGCCCACGCCACCTCCCCCGGGTTCCGGCACGGCGTGGGCGACGAGACGTTCGCGTTCGCCGACGACCGGCTGCCCGCGGCGGTCCGCGAGGGGATCGGGGCGCTGCTGGAAGAGGCGTCACGGGAGCCCGCCGCACGGGCACTGGCGGAGTACGTCGACACCCTCGGCAGCGCCGAGTTCCTGCGCCAGGCCGTCGCCGACCGCGTCGTGCTGACCCTGGGGCTTCCCGACGGCCGGGCCGCCGTCACCGTACGGCTGCGGCTGGGGGACTGGACCCAGCTCACCGACCCGCGCGGGGCACCCCTCGCCGGCCCGGCCGCCGGGGACGCCGTACGCGTACTCGACCACGGCCGGCGCCCGCTGGACTGGCGGGAGACGGCCTCCTCCCGGCGCA
Source organism: Streptomyces viridiviolaceus (assembly GCF_014650995.1). Lineage (GTDB taxonomy): Bacteria > Actinomycetota > Actinomycetes > Streptomycetales > Streptomycetaceae > Streptomyces > Streptomyces viridiviolaceus. The sequence continues at coordinate 56,483 of NZ_BMWA01000031.1, read as the reverse complement.
CGGTCCGCCACGGCCTCGACGCGGCGATCGCCCTGCCGTTCTCCCAGGTCCTCGCTCTGGTGCCGCCCGTGGCACAGGCCGGCGCCGCGCTGAGGGCCCTGCTCGTCGGGTCCGGCCGGACCTCGGACTCCACGGTCTCCTCCACCGTCGGGACCACCCGGACCGTGCGGCCGTCCGCCGACCGGTCCGTGGTCTTCCGCCACGACGTGGGGATCGACCTCGTGGTCCAGCGCCGCGGCCGGACCGCGCAGCGGTGGCGGACCGTCGTCGAGGACTCCCTGCTGGTCCGCCACCCCCGCGAGGCGCTGCGCGAACTGCCGCGTCCGGAGGGCGTGCAGTACGCCACCTCCGCCCTGCTGCGGGAGCAGGCCGGCGCGGCGGACGGCGGCACCGCCGCCCTGCGCCGCGCCCCGCACGACCCGGCGGCGGTGCGGGAGGAGCGCGCCCCGCGCCCGGCCGTTGTCGGCGAGCCCGTCACGCTGCCCCGCTTCTCGTGGCTGGAGTCGGTCACCGGCGCGGCCGACTACCGCGCAGCGGTGTTCGCCGCGGTCGACCCCTCGCACGACGACCCGTTCTCCCCCGCCTTCGAGCGGCTCGACGCCTTCGCCCGGGTGCGGACGCTGCTGGCCGGTCTGCCGCAGGCCACCGCCGGCGGGTACCGCTCGGTGCCGGTGTCCTCGGTCACCGGACGGCCCGACGCGGTACGGGTGCGGGCCTCCTTCCACAACCCGAGGGTCGTCGCGGACCTCGACGGACCGTCCCGTGCCGACATCGAGGACGTGCATGTCGCCGAGGTGGGCGCACCGTCCACCCAGTGGGACGCCTCCACCACCGGCGTGTCCGACGCCCTGGCGCTCGCGGCGACCGCCGCCGGCCTCCCGCTGCCGCTGCCGTCCCTGGGCTACGTCAGGTCCGTGCACTTCTCCCGCCCCGGGCAGCAGGCCGGCAGCGTCGAACTGCACCGGCTGCGGTTCACGGACGAGCCCACCACCGTGGTCGAGTTCGACGTCAACGTCGAGACCCGCGGCCTCGGCGGACGCGGCGGCCCGGAGACCTGGCTCACCGCCCGGGTGCGCATGCTCGCCACGGACGCGGACCGGCTGGGGGCACGTCCTGAGGGCCCGACGGCCTCCGCGGTGAGCCGTACCGCCACCGACCCGGAGGCCGTGGCGAGGACCGCACCGGGACGCGGACTGCGGCTGCCCGCGGCGTTCCGCGACTGGCTGCCGCCCGCGAGCCGCGTCGGCCACATGGACCGGAGCGACGCCGAGCGGGTACGGGCGCGCACCCTGCGGCTGGTCCACCACCACTTCCCCGGCTTCCTCGCCGTGAGTGACCCGTGGGGGGACGTCCCCGCGCCCCGGACCGAGACCCTTCCCGCGCGGCCCGGCGCCGCACCGGCGGCGCACCAGGTACGCAACCAGCTGGCCCTGGACGAGCTGCTCAGCGAGAGCGGACTGGCCCGGGTCATGCACCGGATGACGGGTCCCGGGCACTCGGTGACGCTGACCCGGACCAGTACGAACGGGACGGAACGGGTCAAGGTCACCCTGCGTGCCACCCTCGACCCCGAGGGCTTCCGCCATGTCCGGTCCCACCGCGGACAGATGGACGTCTACCACGGCACGTACTTCGACCTGACCAGTTCGGCGACCCGGCAGTGGAAGCTCGCCGCGGGCCTCGAACTCCCGCTCGGCGGCTTGCTCACCGGCCCGGGCGAGGCCACGGACGGCGCGGGCGGCCGGTTCGCCCCCGGCGTGAGCTGGAGCGGCTCCCTCACCGAGTCGGGCGGGTTCGTCGCGGGCGGGGCCTCCGGCGGCGGATCGCTATGGCTGTCCGAGTTCGGCGGACCCGTGCACGTCGAGGTCACCGCGGAACGGGTCGGCGACCCGGCCGCCGGCCCGGCCGTCCTGGACCCCGTCCCGGTCCGGACCGCGCTGCTCGTCCCGGAGGACCTGGTCATGGAGGACGACGGCACCGGCCGCCTCGTCCGCACCCTGGCCCTGGAGAGCCGCCCCGACGGGCAGGGCGGTGCCCACCGGACGCCGCGCACCGGAGAGGACGGCCCGGCCCGCACCTGGACCCCCCCGGAGGAACGGCTGCCGCAGGACATCCTGCACCTGGTGCGGACCGACCACCTCACCGCGCACGTCACGGACCTGCTGCGCCGGGCCGGCGTGCCCGCTCTCGACCCGCTGGAGGAAGCGGCGCTGGAAACGGCGGTGGAGGGGCTGGCACCCCGCGTGCGGGACTTCACCGGGGCCGCGTACCCGCTGTGGACCCGCCCCGTCGGCACCAGTTCCCTGGGGCTGCGGCAGTGGGCCGAGGTGTCCGTACGGGCCGTACCCGGGCCGCTCACCGCACTCGGGGAGAGCGAGCACGCCTACCGGTACGACCACACCCTGGGCACCGCCGTGGTCCGGCACACGGAGACCGACGACAGCCTGTCCCTCTACGCGGGTCTCGGCACGTCGCTGACCCTCGGGTCCGACCCGGCCGGCGCGGACCCGCTGGAGGTGAACGTCGCGGACCTCAACCGTGCCGGACCGGAGTTCAGCCGCCCCCGCCACAGCGGGCTGCCGGGGGACCGCGCGGCGAGCGGGCTCAGCGACCGGACCGACGTCACGACCGGGCCGCACGTGTGGGCCGACGCACCCGTCACCTTCCATGTCACCGTGCGCATCCGGGCCGAGCACCGGGTCGGTCTCCTCGGCCGCCTCGGCTCGCGGCGTGCCGCGACGCGGGAGGTCCACGGCGAACCGGTGCGCGCGCCCGGACTGGCGCTGATGCAGCGGGAGGCCGCCGTCACGCGGGGACTCCGGCCGGCCCCGGCGGAGCAGCCGGCCGGCCGGGCCCCGGCAGACCCGCTGCCCATGGCCCCGTCGAACGTGCTGCGCGGTGACGGCTTCGACCAGGCCGCACTGCTCGCCGTACCGGACCTCCGGCCGTTCGTCAGCCGGCTGCTGCCCAGGGTGCGCGAGCTCCTGTCCCGGGAACACGCCGACGCGGTCGAGGCGGAACTGTGGAAAACGGCCGCCCACCAGGGCACCAAGGCCCTGCTGGAGACCATGCTGACGGGGCTGCCCCTCCTCGTGCCCCACCGTGACCAGTTCCGGACGACCACGGCCCGGCTCACCCTCACCGCCAGACTGCTCAACCCCCGGGCACTGGGCCAGGAACCCGGCGGCCACGTCCTGGACGGCCGCAACCTGCGGGCCGTCGAACGCACCGGCGACGCGGACGCCGGCCTCGGGCACATCGAGTATCCGGCGGTGATCGACTCCGACGCGCCGCAGCGAGCCGCCTCGGGGTCCTCCCCCCTCACCGGCCAGACCTCCTCGCCGGGCGGTCAGCTGAGAACCGGCCGGCAGGACAGCACCTCCCTGCGGCACGCGGTACGGCCGTGGACGACCGAGTTCGACGTCGAGGTCACCGCCCGGCTCGATGTGCACTGGGCCCTGAGCGGGGCCTCACCGGCGATCGGCCTGGGACTGCCCCTGGTCGGCCGGCACGACCGGCACCCGCTCGGCACCGAGGTGCTGCCCGGCTCCCTGCGCCTGGGCCACCCCGAGGAAGTGACCCGGCCTCAGCCGGACCCGGCCGGCCCCCGGCCGGCCGCCATGGTGCGGCACGAGGCGCCCGTCGAGTACACGCGCGAGGGACTGCCGCTCACCCCGGACCTGCTGCGGGACGGCTTCGTCGGCACCGTCGGAGACCTGAACGCCCTGCGCGCAGCCGCCGAGGACCTGTTCACCGGGCGCGGACGGCTCACCGGCATGTCACCGGCCGCCAACTCCTGGCAGGGCGGCCCGTTCGTGCTCCAGTCCAAGATCGCGGCGATCTTCAGTCCGCCGCACCTGAGCCGGTGGTTCCTCGACCTCGCCGCGCGGGGCACCCTGCGCGAGCCCGTCACCGTGCCGGGCACCAGCAACGACGCGCGCGGCAGCCTGGAGATCAGCGCGGACGTCCACGGCCTGCGGGAGACCGGGGACCCGCTGCCCGGCACCTTCGCCCAGGAGGCGCAGCGCTCCCTGCGGGGGACCTCGGGCGCCACCGGGTCCGGCGCCCGGGTCGCGGGCACCCGCAGCGCCCTCGCCGCCGTGGACGAGGACGACCGGTCGGGCGGCCGCCGCTTCTCCCGGGTGGAGGCGACGTCCATCACCTGGCACATCGTCCACCGGCCGGTCACCGGCCGGCCGCGCGCGGTCGACGTGACCGTGAGCGACGAGGCGGCCGTCTTCTACGTGCCGACCGACGCGCTGGACGCCTTGCTCGGCCTCGGCACGGACGTCCCCGCCGACCGGTCGCCCTCCGCGCAGGCCAAGGGCAAGGGACGCCAGGACGCTCAGGAGGAGGTGCGGGAGGAAGCGGCAGGCCCGGCCCGGCACACGCCGGAGGAGGCGCTGATCAGGCAGGAGTACGCCGACGCCGTCCTCGAACTCACCCGTGCCGAGGCCGCGTTGGACGCGGCGAACGCCCACCGCAGTACGGGCGCGTCCGCCGCGGCCGTCCGTCGGGCGGAGGCCGCACGCGAACGCCTGGCGAAGGCGCTGGTCGCCGTCGACGCGCTGGGGGAGCTGCCCGTCGTCGAGCCGGTCAGTGACGCGGAGCTGAGGGCGCGTCCCCGGCTGCCGGGCGGTGCCGCGACGGGGACCTGGCCGGCGGCGGAGCCCGCGGCGGCCCGCCCCGGCTCCCCGGCGCCCGCGCCGATGTCCGTGCCGGCGCCGGCGGACACCCGGCGCGACGACGGCCCCGGCGAACCGGTGCCGACGGCCACGGTCGCCGAGACGCTGCCGGACACCGCACCGGATGCCCGTGACGTCCTGACCGGACAACGAGCGACCACGCCCGCACACCGGGACCCCGAACCGGCCGGTGACGACACGGCGCAGGCCGGTCAAGGCACCGCGCAGGCCGCTCAGGACACCGCACCGTCCGGTCACGACACCGCGCAGACCGGTCAGGACCCCGTGCAGGCCGATCCGGCCGAGGCCGAGGCCGTGCCGGAGCACCCCTGGTACGTGGACCACGGGGTGCTCGGCCACGCCTCGGTGACCGGCACCGGCGACTTCGACGCCGCGGCGGCCGGGGACTGGGCACGGCGCGTCGCCGACGGGCTGCCCGCGAGCGAGAGGGTGCTCGCTCCCGAGGTGACGGCCGCGCTGCGTACCCTGCTGGGCACCACGGGACGGCACGCCTGGGAGGAACTGCTCGCGCACGGGGTGACCCTGGCAGCCCGGGGCCGGCTCGTGTGGCTGCGGCCGGTGCTAGTCGACCTGGTGCCGGCGGACCAGCGGCAGGGGGCCGACGGCGTCCGCGAGTACGGGGTGCGCTTCGCCACCACCGCGGGGAGCCGGGAACACGTCCGCGAACAGAACATGGGCGTCGACGCGGCCACGCTGGTCGGCTTCACCACCGCCTCCGCCGTGGCCTCCGCGATGCTGCTCGGCCTGCCGCAGTTGCGTGCCGAGTCCTCCGCCAAGTCGACCGACGTACTGCGCCGCAACGTCATCGCGGGCCGCACCCTGTTCATCGGCGCCAACCGGCCGTTCACCGCCGGCCTGCGCGTGCGGGTCTTCGTCGACGGTGCCGAGCGCACCCCCGACGTCACCGTCCCGCGCGGACTGCGGGTGGAGTTCCCCGCCGAGTACGCCGGTCCCGGCACGCCGCGTCCCGACCTGACGGTGCCCGCCGAGAACCGGCGGGAAGGCACCGTCCGGGACGGAACCGACCGGCCCGTGCTCAACGCCATCGACATGACCCCGGTCGTCGCGGCGCTCCACGGCAGCCTGCGGCGCTCCGGCCTGGACGCCGTGACCGCCGCACGTGTCATGACCCAGGCCCGCGAGCTGCTGAACGAGCGGACCGGCCGCACCCGCAGCCGCTGGTGGCTGACGACCGGGGACACCTCCGGCCGGATCGAGGTGCCGCTGTTCCCCGGCCGGTCGTTCGGGGCCCGGATCACGGTCCGGGCCGAGATCGACAGCCTCCAGTTCGCCGGCGTGACCGAGAACGTCCAGGTCCGTGACGACCTCGGGCGCGGCGTGGCACGGGGCACGGGACGCAGCGGCAGCGGTTCCGCGGGAATCTCCTTCGGCTACAACACCTATGGCTTCTCCATGCCGGTCACCGAAGGTTCGGCGCTGCCGGCGGTGCGGGGGCTGCTCCCGCTGCTCGGCGTCAGCTTCGACCGAGGGGCCGGCAGCGGACTGACCGTCACCTCGCAGAACCTCAACCACACCGTCCTCAACGCCCGCGAGGACCAGGCACGGTACCGGTCCCGCCTGCGCGTCTCCGTGGACGTGCGGACAGAGGGCCGACGCCGCGTCGAGCCGGTGTCCGAGGTGGTCGAGGCGGAGCTGGGCGTGGCCTGGCGGGACGGCCGGGGCGCGGCGGCCTTCGAACAGCGCACGCTCGGCGCGGTCCGTACCCCGGGGCTGCTGCCCGACTCCCCGTCCGTGCGACCGAGCCCGGTGACCACGCATCCGCACGTGATGGCCCTGCTGCGGGAGTCCGGCACCGAGCCCCTGCGGGCCGGCGCGCTGCCCGAGCGGATGGCCCCCGGCCGTGTGCGCACGCCGCACTCCGACGAACCGCCCGCCCTCGCGGCCCGGCGCGGGCAGGGCTTCGCCATGGCCCTGGCCATGCCGGGCTCCCAGCTGGTCCTGGAGCACCTGTTGTGGGCGCTGAGGCAGTACGCCGAGCCCGCCGGGCCCGGCCCCGTGCAGCGGGCGGCGCGGCGGGCCGGACTCGGCGGGCCGGCGGACGCCGAGTGGGCGGCGCTGGAGGCCGAACTCGGCCTGCACTTCGGCAGGCCGGCGCTGGAGGCCGACCTGCCGTCCGTGCTGGCAGGTGTCTCGCACACGGTGACCATGGGCGGCCGGCGCTACCGGCTGACGGCCAAGGCGATCCTGGGCGACCGGCTGGACGGCTCCAGTTACCCGATGCTCGTCAACGCCCGGGCCGCCCGCACCGAGACGGTCACGGGCAAGCAGGGCAGCGAGTGGAGCGTGGCCGCCGGGGGCGGCGGCGGTGTCCTGATCCCCGTCGGCGAGGGCAAGCGGATACGCGTCGGCGGCATCACTCTCCGCGGTGCCTTCGAGCGGTCCCGCGACGAGGACTTCACGGCGGCCCACACCGGCTACCGCCGTACCGAGACCGAGGGCCCGGTCCACGAGCACGTCTACGACACCGTGTACGAACTGTCCGTGCGGCCCGTCGTGCCGCAGCGGGACCGGCCCGCCGAGACCTGGTGGCTGGACCGCCCCGGCGAGCTCCTCACCCAGGTCGTTGTCCCGGAGCAGCACGCCCCCAACGAGAACGGCCCCGAGAAACCCCTGGACGCCGCCGCCGTCGCCGCGACCGGCCGGGTCTCGTTCCGGCGCGACTGGCCCGCCGCGGGCGCACGGCAGGTGGACTTCGCGCACGGCGGCACCGCGGGCATCTACCCGGCCTTCCTCGTCGTACCGGAGCTGACCCGACTGGCGGCGGACGGCTACGCGCGACTGGCCGGGCTCCCGGCGCGGTGGCTGAGCGACCCGGCCAACTGGCCCGAGGAGCTGGGGGAGCTGACCCAGCCGGCGGCACTCGCCGCGCGCCTCGGCGCCCTGACCGGACCCGACGGGTACGAGGCCGTCCTGCCCGCGCGCGACGGCTGGCGCTACTCGGTGCGGCTGCGGCTGCGGGCCTATGCGCCGGTGGACCTCGGGCAGACCCGGGGCGAGACGGAGATCGAGCAGTACGCGCAGGCGGCCGACAAGTACAAGCGGGACGACAGCACGTCCTGGCATCTCGGTCTCTCCCTGAGCGCCGGCCCGCAGATCGGCGTCGGCGCGCTCGCCGGCGGCGGCAGCGGCGACCAGCACGACGGCTCCGCCGTACTCGCGGCGGTTCCGCAGGCCGGCGGGGAGCACCACGACGAGGGGCACCACGACGAGGGGGCCCACGGCGACGTCGTGACCCACCAGTCCGGCGGTCAGGAGCACGGCGGCAGCGGAGCCCGGGTCGTCGCACTGGCCCAGGTCCAGGCGAAGGCCGGCTGGGGAGGCGGCCGGGGGCGTCTGGCGGGTGTGGTGGAGATCAGCCGGGCCACCTACAAGGGCACGCCGCACCTCGTCCGCACCTCACCCGTCTTCGAGGTGACCGTGACGCGGGCCAGGGGCAGCCGTCAGCAGGAGTCCGTCCGGTACCTGCGCGTCGAGCGGGGACTGGACCTGCTCGTCCCCGATCGGCGCATGGCCGACCTGCTGCCACCGGCCGCGGAGGCGGGTGCCCCCGCCTCGGCGCCCCGGACGGCACCGGAGGACCCGGCCGGCGCCGCCGCGGAGCGCCCGCCCGCCGACGGCGCCCAGCGGCAGGCGCCGGCGAGTGACGCGGATGTGACCGGTACCCCGGCGGCCGACCCCGCCGGGCAGCCGGCCCGGGCCGCCGAGGCCGCTGTGCCGCAGGCCCCGGCCGACGGGCAGGCCGTGGCCGAGCGGGCGGCCGACGGCGGTCCGGCCCGCGCGCACCTGCTCGGCCGGCCGCTGCCGGGTGCCGTGCATCCCGAAGTGCTCCGGGCGGACGACGTCCTGAGGGAGATCACGACCAGGCTGGAGAGCCAGGGCGTCCTGGGCCGGCGCGGTGCGGCACGCGACCAACTGGTGCGGGCACTGCGCTCCACGTTCTCCTCGGACGCCCTGCAGTCCCAGTACACGGCTCTCACCGGCACCGGTGTGGCCCGCTGGTTCCCGGTCGACGGCCCGTTCGGGTCCACGCGGTACGTGTGGGTCAGGGTGACGGCCGAGGTCGCCGAGCCGCACTCCCACCGGTCCCGGCCGGAGATCAAGTTCACCCTGCGCTCGGAGGGCATCACCGAGGACGTCACCGGCCACGAGCGCTCCCTCGCCGCCGACGCGGGGGTGGGTGTCCGCACACGGTTCGGCAACCACGACGCCCACGCCGGGTTCGAGGCGGAGGCCGTCATGGCGATGAGCAGCGCGCGTGAGCACGAGGCCGCCCGCCAGGTGCTGGACATCGCCCGTGCCAACACCAACAACACCGACCGCGGCGAGGAGTTCGAGCACCGGCTCGCCGTCCGCATCGAACTGCGCACGGCCACCAGGCCCCCCATGGCGCTGGCGGCCCCCGTGGACGCCGTACGCCAGTCGGCCCGGTGGGTGGCGGGCCTGGTACGGGGCGAGGCCCCCCAGCCGGTGCCCCCGGCCCGCACGGGCGTGTGGTACGACGACGGTCTCGGGGAGGGCCGCACGGTCCCCGCCGAGGTGCGACTGCTCGTACCGAGCCACCTGACGGTCCCCGCCGACCGGCCGGTGCCGCCGGTGGTGGTGCCGGACGCGGCCGCCGTGACGCCTCGTTGGGCGGCCCCGGCCCGGTCCGTGCCGCAGCTTCCCGCGGCGCTGACCGACTTCCTCCACCCGTGGGACGTGCCCGCCGCCCGGGTCGTTCAGCGGTGGGCGAAGGCGGCGGCGTACCAGCCCGTGCGCGAGCCTGACCTCACGCGCGAGCGCGCCTGGGAGGTGCCGGGTCTGGACCCGCTCGACATGGCCGGCATGCGCTACGACCACCACACCTCGACGCCGATGCTGCGGGCCAACGTGGCGCGTCTGCTGGAGCACCGCTACGAGGTGCCGGTCGGCGACCGCACCGTCACCGTCGGGTTCGAACTGACCGCGGCGCGGGTCGTGGGGCCGGCGGAGGGTGTCGCGTTCAAGGCCCGCCGCTACCAGCAGGACCACTTCAGCCCCAAGAGCGAGGAGAGCAGGTCCCGCGGCGCCGTGGTCTCGGTGGGTCCGGAGGCCGGTGGCATGGCCGACGGGCACCGCCTGTACGAGCGGGCGACGGTGGACGTGTACGCCCGGAGCACCGAGGACAAGCAGGGCTTCGAGGCGGGCGAGACCCGTGAGACCAACCGCGAGGCGACTCGCCCGTACCGCCACTACAAGTTCGACGTCACGGTCGTGGTCCGGCCGGTCAAGGGCGCCCGCCGGGAGCTGCGCATCCCGGTCCCGGGCGGCCTCTACGCCATGCTGCCCCTCTCCGGGGTCCACCTCGCCGGCGGGCTGGAGCAGGCCCTGCCGCACCTCTTCCCCGACCTGTCCGAACCGCAGACGGCCCCGGAGCCCTCGGCCGCCCCCGGGCCGGAGAGCACCACACCGGAGTCCGCCGCGTCACAGTCCGCCGCGCAGTCCGTGCCGGAGACCGCGGCGGCCACCGAGCCCGCCACGGCCGCCCCGCGGACCGGGACGGCACCGGCGGCCGACACGGCACCGGCCGTGCATCACGACTGGGTGCACCCCGCCGACCGCCGCTTCGTGGTGGAGAGCGACCCCGGCGAGACGCTGTGGCACTACTCGGCGAGCCGCCCGGAGGACGTGTTCAGGGAGGGCTTCCGCGCGAACGACACCGCCCTGATGCGGGTGCTGGACTGGGCCGACGACGCTCCGCCCAGGTCCCCCTTCACCTTCACGAGCCGGACCCCCGAACTGCGCCACCTGCGGCAGCGGTACCGCTATGAGATCGTCGCGTCCCGCAACCCCGACCCGACGGGCGTTGACGTCAACGCCACCGCGGCGAGGATGAGCCGGCAGGCCGATCTGCCGCACGAGGAGGCGGTCGCGTTCACGATCGGCATCGCCCCGCGGGCGGTCGTCCGGGTGTACGACTACGAGACCCGTCGGACGGGCCGCTGGAACGCGCAGACCCAGCAGGTGGAGTGGGCCCCGGGTGAGGTCGCCGGCGAGCCGGTCGGCCGTGGGGAGGTGCGCACCGACCGATGGCTGCCGTACGGCGCCCCGCGGGGCTGGGAGCCGCGGCCCACCGAGGCGTTCGTCTTCGTCCCGGACGCGGACGGCGGCCGTCCCCTGGTGCGCCGGCCCGTCGCGTCGGGCGAGCGGACGGACGTCGGTTACGCCTGGGTCCTGACCGACCGGGGCGCACGCGCGGGGGAGGCGCTGCAACTCACCAGACGGCTGCACCTGGTGCCGGACGGGGTGACGGAGGCCGAGCTGGACCACCTGCGCCACACCGTGACCGAGGCGGTGCACGACGTCGTGAACGCGCCGGGCCACCGCCTGCCCGCCCAGCAGCCGGACCGGGTGCCGGGCCGCGCGGCGCAAGGGCCGATGCTGAGCGTGCGTGTGGAGTTCACCGACGACGCCGCCTCCGCCCACCAGGTCGTCACCGTGCGGGCCGGCCGGCCAAGGGGCGAGGCCATGACCCAGAACGTGTGGTACGCCTCCGCCCACCCGGCGGCGTTCGTGCACGAGGTGCTCCACGGCCTCGGTGTGCGCGACGACTACGCCGACCTGCGGGTGCTGCTGACCCCGGGCGGTCGCGTGGAGCAGCGGCTGCCGCAGGGCCGGTCGAGCCTCATGGGCACGGTCGGCAACGCGCCCCTGCCCGACTTCCGGGTGACGGAGGACCACCTGCGGCAGATCGCCGAGGTCTGGGCGCCCTACGCTCACCTGGGAGCAGGACCCGCGGCAGCCCCGCCGGCCTGGCCGGCGCAGGCGGACACGGCGCCCGCGGCACGCCGGGCGCCGGACGAGGCGGACGCCGCTCGCGGCGGGGCGACGCCCGCGGCCCGGCAGGACGGGCCCGCGCGCGTGCCGCGCGGCGCGCCGGGCTCCGCGCTCGTCGTCCGCGTGTCCGACCGGCACGGGAACCACGCGGGATGGTGGGATGACGGGGCGCGCCGGACCGTGCCGCTCCCGCCGGCGCAGCGGCAGGACCCGACGGGGACCGACGGCACCGCGTCCGCCGCCGCGGTCCCGGTGGAGGAACTCCTGGAGGGGGTCCGCACCGCGTGGTTCGGCGACCGCCCCCTGGCCCTGTGGCTGTCCGCGGAGCGGCCGGCGGACCTGGGCCTGGACGAGGCGGCCCTGGACCGGCTGCCGGACCTGGTGCCGCCCGACTCCGTGCTCGTCTTCGGCGCGTCCGGTCCGGACGGCGGGCTGACGGTGAACGGCCGCACGGTGGCGACGGAGGCACTGGCCGGTCTGCTGGCGGCGGCCGCTCCGGGACGCGTGCCCGTCCTCACCATGCCCGGCGGCGACCGGATCGCCCACGCCCTCGCCTCGCTCACGCGTTCACCCGCGATCGCCGGCCCGCACGGGGTGGATCTCGGCCCCGGCGCCGGCACCCTCACCGGACCGGCGGTGGACGGAGCCGGCCCCCAGCGGTTGCGGGTGTTCGACGGCGAGCACGAGGACGGCGTACCGGTGACCGCCGCCGGCGGCACCGTCGCCCTGGTGCCCGGGACGGACGAGACCGGGAGCACGCAGGACGCGCCGGCCGCGGCAGCCTCCTCCGGCCCCGTGACCGCCCCCGAGGAAGGGACCGGCCGCCGGCCCTCGCAGGACGGGCAGGAGGCCGCCGCACCGAATCCGGACGACACCGGGCTCGGACGGCCCGTGGACGTGGACCCCGCCGCGCGCACCATCGGCATCCCGCGGGCCGGCCTGCCGCACCTGCCGGCGGTCATCCGGACGCTCCGGGCGATGGCCGCGGAGGCCGGGGCAGCCGTGCCCGAGCAGGTGTGGAACCTGCTCCCGCACCGGCTGCTGAGCAACTACCGCTATCTGGTGGCGGGCGGCGACGACGCCGCGGACGACGGTCTGCTCGTCCCCCTGGGTGAGGCGGAGGCCCTGATCACGCTGGACCCCCGCGACCCCCGGCACCTGCGCGCACCGGCCCCTTCGTACGACCGGCCCTCCACGCTGCCCACCATCCAGGAGGAACCGGAGAACAGCGGCGCGGACGCCGCCCCGGTCACCGGACCCCGCTCCCTCGTGCCCGAACGCACACCGGGCCGGGACCGGTTCCGTGCCAACGAGGGCATCAACTCCTCCTACCTCACCGGCGCCTTCGTCCGCACCCACGCCGGATCGACGAGCGCGACCCGCGGTGGCATCTCCCTGTCCTTCGGTATCGGCCTCACTCCGGGCGTTCCCCAGGTCGCCCGGGTCGGCGTGGGCGTCTCCGGCACGGCCAACGCCTCCTCACGCTCGACGAGCTGGGTAGGTGACGCGGAGGGCGGGCATGTGGAGACCGCCAAGTCGGATTCAGTCATGCTCGCCTACCAGGCCGACTGGTCGGTGCGGCTGCGCACCGACGCGCTCCGCGCCTGGGACACGATCGAGCCCGTCCGGGTCGTCGCCCCGGACGACCGCAGGCTGCTGCTGTACGTCCCGGAGTACTACCTCGGCAAGGCCCCCGAACAACAGGTCACCGCCACCGGGACCCAGGGCCTGGAACGGAGGGTCCCCGCCGTCTACTACGCGTCCGGACTCACCGGCCTGCCCACGCTCTTCGACCGGATCGTCGCGGCGGCCCGGCAGCAGAACCTCGACCTGCCGGTCGGCAGTGTCCAGCGCGAGGAACTGCTGCAGAAACTGTGGAACCTGGAGAGCCACCTCGACGCGGCCACGGGCGGCGGCAAGGGGTACGCGTTCACCCTCCACAGCCGTTACGGCAAGCCGATCGCCACCGTCCACCTGCACACCGAGCGCACCTCGCGGGGCGTGCGGGTCGGCACCACCACCGACAAGGCCCCCATCGAGAACGTCAGGACCGCGATCGACGGGACCAGCGGAGGCCACACGCTCGGTCAGTCCCACACGCTCACCTTCCCCACGGCCGAGATCAATCTGCTGCCCGTTCCGGCCCGCGCGGAACTGGGCGTCGGCGTCAGCGCCTCCCTCGGGATGACCTGGTCCACCTCGGACGGCATCAGCGCCGGCCGCACCGGCCTGTGGGTGGTCGTGCCCCGGGACACCGGCCTCAGCTCCGCCTACCGGCTGGAGCTGACGCACAGCGCGGACGTGGCGGTGCGCGGCGCCGGTTCGGTCCGGACGCCGGAGGTCCACGGCCAGGCCCTGCTGCGGACGCCGGAGCCGGAGGCGTTCCGCTACGGCTTCCCGGTGGACCCGGAGGCCCTGGTGGAGACCGGGCGGACCACCGAGGAGACCGGCGAGGCCCGGCGGACGGTGAGCACAGGGCCGGTGGCGAGCGTCGCTCAGGGGGAGGCCGGGCTGACCGTCCCCTACCGGCCCGGCCTCGTCCGCGGCACGGAACCGCGCCGGGACGACAGCGAGCACGTGAACGTCCCCCCGCACGTCGCCGAGGGCCGCGGCATCGGCACCGGACTGGTCGAGTTCGACGACGAGACGGTCCAGGAACTGCGCGACCTCCTGGGGCAGGAGCTGCGCCGGCTCGGCTTCCTGCCCGCCGACGCGTCGGCACCGCTGGCCCGTGCCCGCTGGTGGCGGCACGGCAACCGGGTCAACAGCCTCCTGCAGAACGAGGAACTGTTCGACAAGTACATCTCCCGGCGCGGCCTGGAGTCCCACTTCGACCAGCTCCACCAGACCGGTGTCGTCCTGACCCTGGTCCGGCCGCAGGGCCTGCTCGGCGTGGACATCGACCTGGACGCCGTACGGATCACCGTCCGGGCCCGGCCCACCCCCGGGCAGGCACCCGAGTTCCTCGGCCCGACCCGGACCAAGGCGGTCGTCAACCTGGCGATGGGCATGGAGACCGGCGGCCAGTCCACCGGCGGCAGCCGACAGATCGCGCTCAGCCTGCGGGCCAAGGCCCTGTTCAACCAGCTCAAGGGCGCCGTGATCGGGTTCGACGTCAAGCGCACGGTCGGCGCCACGGAGACCGTCTCGTTCCTCAACAACCGGCCCGAGTTGCTGGAGTACAACGGCGTCGTCCACAAGCACGCGCTGCCCGTCGACCTCACCGTCACCCTGGAGCTGGAACACAGCGGGCTGCAGGGCCGGGTGCGGCGCGGAGCCCGGAACCCCCAGCCGCTCAGGCTCCCGGGCCGGCGCGTCCTCGCCTACCTGCCGCCGCTGGGCAGCGCCGAGCGGACCGCTGCCCGACCGCAGGGCCCGACCCCGGCCTCGGTGCTGGACCGCGCGGTCGTCTACCACGTCGACGCCACCGGCCTGCGGGACGCCGCCGTCGCGGTACTGGGCGACCTGACCGGCCCGCAGGGCCACGCGGACCAGGAACTCACGTCGTTCACCAGCACCATCCAGGTCCGCAGCCACTTCAAGGAGATGGCCTACGGGCGCTACTCCAACGACCAGTTCTTCGACCCCGGCCTGCGGGACACCAACGCGGCGGTCGACATCCGCGCCGTGCTGGGACCGTCCGCGTTCGCGGGCTTCCTCGACGACTTCGTGCTCGGTGACATCAGTCTGTGGATGAGCCAGACCAACGGCACCGACAGCTCCTCCAATGGCGTCTCCTGGGCGCAGGCCGGTGTCACCGTGGGCGGCTCGGCGGGGGTCGCCTCGGTCAGCGGTGAGGTGGGCGCCACCCGCGGCTGGCAGTGGAACCGCTCGTCAAGCCAGGGACGTACCGGGGCGGAGGAGATGATCCGGCTCGCGTTCGGCCGGGGCTACGTCTTCCGTGCCGAGACCAGGTTCGAGGTCCGCAGCCGCCTGGAGAAGACGGCCAAGCTGCTGCCGAACAGCTACCGGTCCCACCGCCAGGACGTCACCGGCCGCACCGTCATGTACGTGCTCGCCGAGGCCGACGCGCTGGAGAAGTACGCCGCGGGCGATGTCCCCCTGCCGGACGAGCGGCTCGTGGACGTCATGAACCGCTGGCACTCCGGGGAACTGCGGCTCAGCGGCAATGCCGTGGCCGGCGTACTCTCGCGCTGGTCGCTGGAGACACCGGAGCCCGGGCAGCGGCCCCGCACGGAGGCCGCCGAGCAGGCCGCCGACCACCTGGCCCGGCTGTCGCTGAGCCGGTCCGCACTGGCGGACGTCCTGGTCAAACTGCACGACAACGGTGCCCTGCCGGTGCTCGACGAGAAGACCCGGACGGCGTTCGCGGCACGGTTCGGGGTCCGCCTGTCGGACCCGGCGGGCGCGTTCCCCGACGTATCCCTCCCCGAGTACCTGACCCGGCGGGACGGCGCGGGCAACACGCTTGGCCACAGCGCGGTGCACGCGGTGTCCTACGACGGCGGACGCTCGACGTACGACATCGTGCGCGAGCAGGTGGATGCGGTCGCCCCCGGTCTGCTGGCGGCCCAGCCCGAGCTGTGGACCGGTGGCGGACGCAGGATCGGCCGCCTGCAGAGCGGCGTCAACATCCTGCAGTCGCTGCTGGCCGAGGGCCGCGACACCGCCATGTGGGAGGACCTGCTCTCCCCGAACGGACACAGGTTCTACCTGGTCAACCCGATGGGCTGGTTGCTGAGCGATGTCGTGGAGATCACGCTGCGCGCCACCCTGGACACCACTCCCGAGGCTCACGACTTCAAGCCCTACACCGGCCTGGAGAAGTACGGACACGGCTACGCGAGCACCAGCACCAGCACCTCTCGGGACGTCGGCCAGAGCTTCACCGCGGGCAAGCTGGGCGCCGGTGGGGCGAACGCCTCCGGCAACGCGGGCGTCGGCGTCGGGCAGGGTGCCCACCGGGGCGTCACCCGGGCCGAGACGGCGACCGCGGAGCAGACGACGTACGCCTACAACGGCACCTACCTGTTCAGGACGCAGGGACGGCTGAGCGTGTCGGCCCAGGCGTACCACACCGACGGTCAGGCGCTGAACAACTGGCTGGGCGGGCTGTACCGCCGCTGGGCCGGTGTCCCCGCGACCTCCAGCAGCGCCACCGTCGCCCATACGCTCACCCTCCAGGTGCCGCGCGGCCTCGCCGAACTGAGCCCGCAGTACGGACCGCAGGGCCCCCGCGACCTGCGGCCGCTGCCCGAGCTGCCCGGTGACGCCTATGTCGCCGGCACGCTGCTGGACGACGCCCTGCCCGTCGCGCTCAGGCTGATGAGGGCCCTCTTCCGTCCCACGGCGGACGGCACCCGGACCCGTACCAGCCCCACCGTCCCCCAGTTGATGAGCCGCGGCCACATGGCCAACCAGCTGCTTCCCGCCGCGGCGGGCCGACGGCTGCTGCTCGCCGAGACCGTGTTCGTGCCGGGCCGCTCCTCCAGGCGGGCCCGTCTCTTCCTGACCGGTGACCTCTACGACCTGGAGGTCATCGGCCCGGTCCACGGCACCGGCACCGGCCGCTACATCAAGCACCAGAGCGGCACCACCGTCAACGCCTCCAACGACCGCTGGCGCCCGAACGCCAACGCGGGGCTGTCCGGCTCCGGAGTGATGAACCAGCACAACCCGGCGCAGACCCCCGACGGCCGGAGCCATCCGCCGAACACCGCGTCGGGCAGCGCCTCGGCGTCGTGGAACACCAGCAGCAACGTGGCCGGCGCGGCCGCCGAGAACTACCGGCGTGAGCAGCACATCAAGCAGCTCGGGCCGGTGCACCTGGTGCGGCTGCGCGCCCGCTACCGGCTGGAGGCCGAGCGGCACAACCACCATCTGCTGCGCTCCGCCACCCGCGAGGGCTCCGTCGTGCGCAGCGACCCCTTCACCGGTGACGTGTACGTCGAGATGTTCGAGGCGGAGGTCGAGGAGCTGCGCGCGCGGCTGGAGCAGACGGTCCCGCCGGCCCTGGAGGCGACCGCCTGGGCGAAACTGGACCAGGCGCGGACGCTCGACCTCGTCGCCCTCCTGGAGACGGCGGCCGAGGTGCCGGACGTCACCCCCTCCCGCCTGTACCAGTGGGTGGTCCGTCAGGCACGGGCCCAGCACGCGGCCCACCCGCAGGCGCTGGTGCTCCGCATCGACCGGACGGACCTGGCCGCCCGCGCGCGCCGGGCGACCCTGCGCTGGGCGGTCGAGACCCTGCGCGCCGACCTCCAGAAGGCGTGGGCGGCGGGCGTGCACGTCGTGACGCCCGAGAGCCTGGGCCGGTACGAGGGCCTGCTCGACGGGCGTCAGGAGCCGCCGCGTGCGGAAGGAGCCGAGGACACGGTCTGGAGCATCGTCGCCGACGTCGACCGGTTCCGCCGGCAGGCCACCCCCGGTACCGAGCCGGTGCCCCCCGCGGGCGTGCCGCGGCTCGCCGCCCTCGCCGAGCAGTCCATGGACCATATGATCCGCGCCGTCGCGCACGACCTGGACATCCCGGTGCGCCTCGACACGGTCGACGAGGACGGCCGCACCGTCACCCGCTGGGCGGAACCCTCCGGCCGGGTCCACGCCTTCGACCCGCGCGACCCCGACGCCCCGGGCGTGGGCGACCTGACCTCGGAACAGGCATGGTCCGCGGGGCTGCTCACCGACACCGCACGCACCGCCGCCGACAAGTCGGGCCTCGACGCCGCCGAGCTGGGGGCCCTGTACCGGACCTCCTGGCACCGGGGACGTTCCCTGGACGTCGCAGTCGACGCCGCGGTCTCGGACCGCCTGGCGGATCTCGGCTTCGACATCGGGCGGAGAGTGGCGCTGCGCCAGGCGTGGGACGCGGCGGAACGGCTCGGGGAACGGACCACCGACGACAGCGTGCGCGACGCCCGGCTGGCCCTGACCACGCTGCAGCATCCGGCCGACGGCGGCGACCCCGCCCCGGCGGGGCAGACGCCGGGCCGGATGGTGCGGGAGGCCGAGGCCGCGCTGATCTCGCTGCTCAGAGAGGCCGGGGACGGCGCCGCCGTCCCCACGGACACGGATACCACCCGGCCCGGCTCACCCGCCCGCACCGACACGGCCGCTCCCGCTCGCACCGGTACGGACGCCCCCGCTCGTGTCGGTACGGACGCCCCCGCTCGCGTCGGTACGCCGGCCGACACGGCCGCCCCCGCCGACGTGGTCGCGTCTTCCCGCGCCGTTACGCCCGCCGACACCGACGCGCCCGCCCGCGCCGACGTCCATGCGGTGAACGACGCCGTCACCGACGCCCCGGCGCCCACCGCGCACGCGGTGGCCGCCGAGGCCACCGCTCCCGCCCAGGCCCCCGCCATCACGGCCGCGGACGCCCCTGGAGCCTCCTACGGAGCTCCGCCCGTGGTGGATGTCTCGCCGGACGCGTCGGCCGGTCCCGCCGCCGACCTCTACACCCCGCCGCCCGCCGGGCCGGCCGCCGAGGTCGCCGCCGCGATAGTCGTCACCGCGCCCGGTGCCGTGCCGGACCGGCCCGTCGCGGCCCGCAACGAACTCCTGCGGCAGCTCACCCGGGTGCTCCACGACCCCGTCGTAGCCGAGAACGTCCGGTCCTCCGGCGTCCGTGTCCTGCTCGTACCGCGCGGCACGCCCGTGACCGAGGTGCCCGGCTTCGAGAACCTGCGGGACCTGCGCACCCACGACACCGACGCGCGCCCGCGTCCGGTCGCCGCGGCCCGTGGCCTGACCGACGTCGCCGCGGGCATCGTGGTCGTCGCGGAGGAGAACCTGCTGGGCGAGGACCCCGGTGTCACCGGAGCGGCGGCCCACCCGGACGGCTACTCCAGCGTCCTGCACGAACTCGCCCACATGGTCTACTTCTTCGGACTGGGCGACGCCGACCGCGCGAGCGTGCAGGCCGCCTACGAGGCCCGTCTCGCCCTCGGACCGGACGCCGAATGGGCCGACGGGCCCCGCCGGGACACCGCGGGTCGTGCGGTCGACAACTACGCGTCCACCGGCGCCGAGGAGTACTTCGCGCAGACCAGCAACGCCCACCTGGGGGCCAACCACGGCCACGACCCGTACACCGGCAGGCCCCGCAACAACGGCGCGAGCTGGGTCCGGGAGAACGACGCCGCGCTCGCCCCGCTGCTGGACCGCCTGTACGGGCCCGAGCCCGACGCGGCCGCGCCGGGCAACCCCGTGGTCGCGACGCGGACCGGGGACGACGCACTCGCCGCGGCCCGTGACCTGGACCGGCTCAACCCGCAGGCGGACGAAGCCGTCCGCCCGGCACTCGGCAGGTCCGTCACCTCCTTCGGCACCGAACGCGACGGCGCCCAGGGCCTGGTCCACGTCGCCGCCGTTCCCGAGGAGACCGTCGACTGGCTCCGTGAGCAGGTCTTCCAGCACGTCGAGGACGGCAGGGGAGCCGACCCGGACTTCCGGCAGGCGGTCCGCACCACGCTGACCTCGGCCTACCTCAGCAGTGAGTGGGCGCGGCTGTTCAGCGAGGCCGGCCTGCCCCTGCGGGCCCCTTACCGGGGCGACACCTACCAGGTCAGCCTGCGGTTCGGGCTGTCCGAGCCACGCCGCGCTCCGGCGGGCATCGAGGAGATGCCGGACGGCCCGCCGGTCAACATCCAGCGCTGGATGTTCGGCATCAGCGAGGCGGGCAACACCGACTCGGCCGGCGACCTCCGCTCGGCCACCCTCGGCCACGCCCACACCGTGCCGTTCGCGCACACCGGGTGGTTCCGCCGGCTGACGGTCACCCCGCAGCTCACGTACACCCACAACCAGAGCACCACCTCGGTCAGCGTCGGCGCGACGGTGCAGCCGATGGTCCTGCTGCGCAGCCGGGAACGCTCGTGGCCTGTCGAGTACACCCTGCACGCCCAGGTGCGGACCACCGTCTCGCTCACCCGGGCGCTCACCGAGGGCCCGGCCCCGAACCAGTGGCACACGCCCGCCGAACCCGCACCGGCCCCCCTGACGGTGTGGTTCCCCAAGCACCTGATCGACGAGGAGCCCGCCCCGGAGACCCAGGACGCCACCGGCCCGCAGCACACCCCGGCGCCCATGCGCACCCTGCTCGACCAGGTGCCGCTGTTCGCCACGGAGACCGTGCCGCACGCCGACCGCCTCCTCGCCGACGTGCTGCGGTCCTTCGAGCACGACCTCGCCGGCCTGTCCGAGTCCTCCCTCGACCAGTTGCGCGGCTTCCTCGACGAGGGCGCCGTACGCGGCAACCTCCCCTTGATGTACGGCGGTCACCACAGCTCACCGACCCTGTATGCCGAGGACGGCAGGGTCATCGGCATGCTGCGGCTGCACGCGGAGGTGGCCCAGCGCACCGGCGACGAGGCGCTCGCCGGGCCGACGACCATCAACTCGGTGCTGGAGTCACACGTCCTGCGTTCGGTGCGCCTGACCAGCACGGCCGCGGTCACCAACGCGGTCGGCGTCGGCCTCTCCGTCAGCGGCGGCTTCGCGCTGGGGAGCCGGGAGCAGGCCGGCGGGACCGAACCTGCCGGCCTCACACTGACCGGCCAGGCCGCCGTCCAGCAGCAGGTCACCCACGCCCTGACCGGCGGCGGAAGTGCCCGCACCTCCCGCTCGCTGCGCACCGCCAAACCGCTGCTGCGGGTGCACGCCGACGCGGTCTACGAGGTCACCCTGGTCCGCCCCGACGGGCAGGAGCAGACCCCGGCCGAGGGCTCCCCGCTGGCCCGCGGCACCCGCTATCCACTGATCCTGCGAGTACCGTCCGCGGCGACCGTGTCCGGGACCCCGAGCACCACACGGCACCTGCCCCCGGAGGTCCTGCACCTGCGAGACCTCGGCGTCTCCACCACCCCGCTCGCCGTCGACGGCACCGGCCCGCTCTTCGACGCGCTCGAGACGTGGCTCGCCGACCACGGATTCCTGCCACCACGCCGGGGACGCGCCGACACCTGGTACCACGGGCCGGTCAGCGGGGCCACCCACCTGCAACGGCTGAACAACCAGCGCAAGCTGGACCAGCTCCGCTCGGCCATGGGACTGCGCGCCGGTCTCGACGAGATGACGAACGGCGGCCACCCCGTCTGGTTCGAGCTGCCGACCGTCACCGGAGTCCGGCGCGTCTCCTTCCGGATCGCCGCCGAGCGCCGCTACCCGCAGGACCAGGAGCAGGGCGGCGTCACCCACGACCTGCACCTGTCCGACGTGCAGACGCTCAACTACTCCGGCTCCACGCTGGTCGGCGACGAGCAGGTGACGCGGGTGCCGCTCGCGCTGAGCGGCACCGTGCAGGCGTCGCTCACCAACCCGTTCGACGGCCACGGCAACCTGTGGCTGCAGGGCCTCACCCCCGAGTACACCTACAGTCGGCAGTCCTCGCGCGTCACCGGTTCCAGCGCGGGCAGCGGGCATGAGTTCTACGCGCTCAGCCCCACCGCCGACGGCGTGCAGGTGTTCACCCTCCCCGTCACCTACCGCGCCACCATGTCCGCCAGTCACGACACGGCCATGGAGCCGGTCGAGGCTCAGGGCCGGGTCGCCCTGGCCGTGCCCACCTACCGCACCCTGGACACCCCCGCGGAGCGGGTTCCCGCCGCCGCGGCCCGGCCGCGGCCGGAGGCCGAGGACGACGCGGCCCGTTTCGCCGAGGCGGTACGGCTGCCGGAGACCGCCTGGGTGGACCGGGCCGGCGGCAGCCGGGCTCTGCGCGACGCGGTGAACGAGATGCTCGCGGCCCACCGCCCGGACCACGCCGAGGCGGACGAGGCCGCTCCGGCGGCCCGTGCCGGGGACGCGGAGGACGGCGTGGAACTGCGCACCATGCCCGGAGCGTGGCCCGCACCGGTACCGGAGGCGACCGCGGAGGAGGGCGCCGGTCCGGTGCCGTACCCGCGCTGGGCGGCGGACACCCTGGCGAGTCTCCGGCGGGCCGTCAGGGCGGCCGTGGACCGAGCCGGCGCCGCGGTGAGCCGGGTGGGCGAACTGGCCGTCGGCGGACGCGTGGAAGCGCCCGAGGGGGTGGCGCAGGAGGTCGTGGAGGCCGGACTGTCTCCGCACCACCTGGTCGCCAACGCCTACCGGCTGTTCAACGACAGCTATGTCATCGAGGGCGCGGGCACCTCCGGCGTCCTGCTGGGCACCGACATCACCGTCGAGGTCGAGGGGCACCTGACCGGCGTACGGGCCCTGCCCCGGCCCGGGGTGCTGGACTACGAGCGGTGGATCCAGTCCGTGGACGCCGCGGCCGACACCCGCGGCACCACCCGTGCGCACGCGGCCGGTGTCACGGTGGCCGCCGACTACGGCAGCCCCGCACGGCCGTTCGCCCCGGCGGGCCACTACGCGCGCCGCCGCGGTGTCACCGACAGCACCACGACGCACGACACGTCCGCCGTCTTCCGGGTCACCAGCGAGAACGACGTACCGGCGCACCGTTTCGCGGCCACCGCCGTCTACAAGGTCACCGTGCGCGGCGGATGGCGCAACGTCGTGGCCGGGACGGTGGCCGGCGGCCCGCGGTTCGAGGACACCCGCGTGGTGGAGGTGCCGGACGGCGTCGAGTTCCTGCTGTCCGACAACGACCTCGTCAACCACCCCGAGTTCCTGCTCGACGGGACGGCCGAGCCGCCTGCGGCGGCGCCCGCGGACCGCGCGCTGCCCGCCTGGTTCACGGGCAGCGGCGGCCGGATCGGCTTCGGTTCCGTGGTCGAAATGCTCCCGGCCCGCCCCGAGGACGGCCGGTCGGCCTTCCAGCGCACCGTCCACCGACTGGTGGAACAGATCGCTCCCGGCTCGACCGTCCCTGGCACCGCCACGTACCGGCACGTCATGTCACGCGTCAACGAGCACACGACCTCCCTGGGCCTGCGCACCCTCGTCAACGCCGGGCCGGACGGGCACACCGCCTTCCACTTCGTCCACAACTCGTGGCTCGGGCCGATGTTGGTGGAGGTCGCTCTGCGGGCGCGGCCGGCCGGGCCGCTGGACGCCGTCCGCGGCCGGCGCGCCGCCGGCAACCCCGGGCTGGACAACGTGCTCGGACACACCAGCGGCGACGGCACCTCGCTGCCTGTGCCGGGCAGCACGCGGCAGACCCGTGCCACCACGATCACCGACACGCTCGACTTCTCGCCGCTGGTCCAGCGCAACGGCCACCGCTTCCGTCCCACCGTGACGGCGTCGAGGCAGTCGGGCACCGCCGACGCGGCGCTGTCGACGAGGGAGCGCAGGGCCTGGCAGCGCAGCATGCTGGACGTCACGGAGTTCCATGTCGACTACCGCATCGAGGCGACCGTCTCGGCCGTCCCGGTCAGCGCGCTGCCCGGCGGGGCCTCGCTGCGAGCGGTGCTCGACGGCCTGACCGGCCTGACCGACGGCCTGGTACGGCGTCTGCCCGAGGCAGCGCGTGTCCCGCTGGAGGGGCTCACCGGTCTGCTGCCCCGGGCGGTGCAGCAGGTCTCCGACGCGATCAACGTCCGTGCCGTGCTGCGGTTCAACGGCTCCGAGACCCCCGCCGGACCGGAGACGCCGCGGCCCCTGGTCGAGCCGGCCCTCCTCACCGCGGACCCCTCCCAGCCCCCGGAGGAACGGCCCGGCGAGACCGTCATCGACATGGAGGTGCCCGCCGCACTGCGCGACGCGCTGGCCGGCCCGGCGTGGCTGCCGCGGCGACCGTTCACGGTCTACGACATGGCCGCCCTGCCGCAGTTGGCGCAGGCACTGCGCGCGGTCGACCCGTCGCTGGACGAGCCCGGCCGGCTGCCGACCTCCACCTCGGCGGAAGGCATACTCGTCCGCCTGACCCAACTGGCCCGCACCGGGCGTGTCACGCTGCTGCGCCCTGCCGCGTCCGCCGCGTTCCTGGGCGGACCGGGCGCGGAAGGTACCACGGTCCGCCTGTCGCTCCACGCGCCGCGCGTGGAGGCGGAGAGCCTCGACACCGCCATCGACCGGGTGGAGATCGCCACCGACGGTGCCGTCTCCCAGGGTGACCTGTCGGCCACCGAGGGCTTGGGCTTCGGGTTCAGCGCTCCGCTGGACGGCGCCGCCACGGACCGCCTGGGTCCGACCGTCCCGGTGGCCGGGCAGCGTACGTCCGCCGGTCTCACCCACACCCAGAGCGCCCCGCGCCGCGAGATGCTCCGCTTCGGCACGCCGATGGCGGGTGCGTCGCGCGGGGCGCCGGGACACCGGATCAGGGCGGTCGGCGTTCTGCGGGTCAGTGGTCCGGCGGGCACCAGGTGGGTGGTGGGCGACATCGTGCTGCGGACCACGGAGGCCCCGCCGGGCGGTCCCGCCACCCCGGCGGCGGACACGGCCGCCACGATCGTGGCCCGGCTCACGCCCCTGCCCGCCGACGGCGACCGGGGCGAAGAGGCCTTCCGGGCGCAGACGACGCGCCGGCACTCCACCGTGCCCCGGATCGGGACGCGCAGCCGCAGCCTGAGCCCGGGCACGAGCCGCCCGCTGCCCCGGAACCGCAGCCTGTCCGTTCCGACGCCGGTCGACCCGTCGACGCCGCGGGACACCGGACAGCCGGAAGACGTGCGCTGAGCCTCGCAGGCCCGGTAGCGGTCGGCTGGTTCGCCGAAGGAGTCGTCCGCCTGGCAGAAGCGTGCCCCGGTGGCGGGTACTTGGGTTACTCGGCGCATCTGGTACGAGCCCGTGACACGATCTTGCTGAACGGGCCTGTCCGGCCGTGTCCGGTGTGACGACTCGTCCGTTCGGACGGGGTGTGACCACCCGGCCGTGGACGGTGGACGGTGCCCTGTGCGTGCTGATCGCGCCGCTGCTGCCGCCCTGGCACGAGAAGGAGGTCGGGCCAGACCTGCCGGCGGCGGCTGGAGCGGTGGCCGCCGCGGCCGTGCGAGCCGTCGTCGGGGCCCGGTCACGTAAACGCCGTGACCGGGCACCAGAATCAGCGCGGCCGGTTCACCGTCACCACCCGGACAAGACCCAGGTAGCGGTCCGGCGCCGTGGCCACCACGTACTTCGACGGACCGACGATGGTGCCAGATCGTCGCAACGGTCAGCCCGACCGGGGCACCTGCAAGATCCTGAACGAGCTCTGAGGGAAGTCGCCACGGACAGTGCGGGCTGCCGGTAGCGGGGCTCGCTCGGGGATCACGGTGTTCGCCACGCCTGCGCACCGCCGGTCCCATCCGTGTACGGCCACGTCAGTGCGGCGGTCCGCCGACCCGGTCGTGCAACGCGCACGCTATCGTCCGTATCTCCTGCAGCACCGTTGCCACTGCCGGTACGGCCGCCATGTCCGGCCACAGCAGGGCGTAGGTGCGACGCCGTGGCCAGCGCCGCAGAGGGCGGTGGACCAAACCCGGGGCGAGATGGGCGGACAGCGCCATCTCGCTGATCAGGCTGATGCCCAGCCCGGACGCCACCAGGGCCTGGATGGCGCTCACGTCGTCCACGGTCGCCGCGATGCGCGGCTCGAACCCCAGATTGGTGCAGGCGGCAAGGAACCGGTCGCGGAAGCTCTCCATGACCCAGTCCCGGCCGGCCAGTTCCGCCAGGTCGACGGTGTCCTGGGCCGCGAGCGGATCGTCCTCGGTCATCAGCACGCAACGGCGGTCCGTCATCAGTTCCACCCGACGCATGGTGGCCTCGCCGTCGGGCAGGTCCTCGTTCTCCCAGTTGCACAGCAGGCCGAGGTCGGCCTCGCCCGTCCTGATCAGGTGGCGTGCCTCGACGGGTTCGGCCTGCACGACCGTCACGCGTACCCCGGGATGTCCCTGGCGCAGCCGGGCGATCAGCTCCGGCACGATGGTCACGCAACTGCTCTGGAACGCCACTATGCGCACCAGGCCGCCACCGCGCGCCACCAGGGAGGAGATCTCCTGGTCCACGGCGCGCAGCATGGAGAAGATCGCGTCCGCGTGCTGCACCAGGGCCCGGCCGGTCTCGGTGAGCTGGAGTCCCCGGCCGACCCGTGTCACCAAGGGCGTCCCCACGGCCTGCTGGAGTCGGCGCATCTGGTAACTGACCGCGGGCTGTGTGTACCCCAGGGAGCTTGCCGCCGCGGTGTAGGAGCCGGTGCGCGCGACTTCCGTCAGCACCTTCAGTTGGTGAACGTCCAACATGTACGAACGATAAAGGACTTTGATGCGTACGCGAAATAATCCTCGTTGGACACCGGAAGCAGACGTTCGGTCAAATAGCGGCAGCACGTCAGCCGTTCGTCTCCCGCTCCCCGCCTTCTCGCAGGAGTTCTCGTGACCAGTACGGTGCCCGTCGACGCCGCCCACGAGGTGGGCGCCCCCGATCACCGCCCACCCCTGGTGCGAATCCGGGGCCTCGACAAACACTACGGACCCACCCAGGTGCTCCACAGCGTCGATCTCGACGTCTTCGCCGGCGAGGTGGTGGCGATCGTGGGGCCGTCCGGATCCGGCAAGTCGACGCTGTGCCGGTGCATCAACCGGCTTGACTCCACGACGGCCGGGAGCATCGTCGTCGATGGAGCGCCACTGCCCGAGGAGGGCAGTGAACTGCGCAGGCTCCGCGCCGAGGTCGGCATGGTCTTCCAGTCGTTCAACCTGTTCGCCCACCTGACGGTGGTGCAGAACCTCATGCTCGCACCGGTCAAGGTCCGCGGCATCCGCCTGGAGGAGGCCAGGGAGCGCGCTTACGGCCTCCTGGAACGGGTCGGACTCGCGGACAAGGCCTACGCCTACCCCCGGCACCTGTCGGGCGGCCAGCAGCAGCGGGTGGCCATCGCCAGGGCCCTGGCCATGGAACCCAAGCTGCTCCTGTTCGACGAGCCCACGTCGGCCCTGGACCCCGAGATGGTCCGGGAGGTCCTCGGCGTCATGACGCAGCTCGCCCTGGACGGCATGACGATGATCGTCGTCACGCACGAGATGGGCTTTGCACGGCAGGTCGCCGACCGTGTGGTCTTCATGGACGGCGGCAGGATCCTGCGAACGGCTCCTCCCGAGGAGTTCTTCACCGCCCCCGGGCATCCCCGCGCCGAAGCGTTCCTGGCGACGCTGCCCGGTGTCTGACACCGCACCGCCCGCGCCCGCCCCAGCTCTCCCCATGCTCCGGTCCCCGTCCCCCATCCCCCTGCGGAGATAGCCTCGTGAACAGCACCGTACGGACACGTCGACGCACCGCCCCCCTGACAGGTGCCGTCACGGCACTCGCCACGCTCCTGCTCACCAGCGCCTGCTCCGGTTCCTCGACGAGCGTGCCGGGCGCACCGGTCGCCGCCGGCAAGAAGGCGAAGACCGGCGTCGTCGACCAGTTGATCGACAAGGAGCAGCCGGCGGATGCGTCACTGATGCCGCCGGGCTCCACCGCCGCCGAGATCCGGAAGAACGGCACGCTGGTGGTCGGCGGCACCCAGACCGCGGCGCTCTTCTCGCAGCTCGACCCCACCACCGGCAAGGTTGAGGGGTTCGACGCGGCCATGTCGCGCCTGCTGGCCAAGTACATCATCGGTGAGCCCAGGACCAAGCTGGTCAACGTGACCGCCGCCACCCGTGAGGCGCTGCTCAAGAACCACTCCGTCGACGCCGTCTTCGCCACCTACACCATCACGCCCGAGCGCTCCGAGGTCGTGAACTTCGCGGGTCCCTACTACGTCGACGGCCTCGGCATCCAGGTGCGCGACGACGAGAAGGACATCAAGGCGCTGGACGACCTGAAGGGCCGTACCGTCACCACGCAGTCCGGGTCCACGGCGGCGCAGTTCATCAAGGAGCGCGTGCCCTCCGCCAAGATCCAGCTCTTCGACACCAACACCGAGTGCCTGCAGGCGCTGCGGCAGGGCCGGGCCGACGCGTACGTCCTGGACCAGGGTGTGCTGGCCGGCAACGCCAGCACCCACCAGGACGTGAAGGTCCTCTCCGAGACGTTCGGTGAGCAGCCCTACGGCATCGGACTGCCGCTGGACCGGCCGGACTTCAAGGAGTTCGTCAACGACTGGCTGAAGAAGATCGAACAGGACGGCACCTGGGCGGCGGTGTGGAAGAACACCGTCGGCACCCAGGTGCCGGGACCGGTCCCCTCCCCGCCGCCGGTCGGCTGACGCCATGGACGCCATCACCAGCCACCCGGACGTCTTCGGCCACGGCCTGTTGATGTCCCTGCAGATCAGTGCCTGCACGTTCGTGCTCGCCGCAGCCATCGGACTCCTGCTCGCGGTGTGCCGGATCAGCCCTGTCCGACCGCTGCGCCTGTTCGCCGCGGTGTACGTGTCCACCGTGCGCAGCGTCCCCCTGCTGGTCCTGCTTGCCCTGTTCGTGTTCGGGCTGCCGGAGATCGGCCTGGTCTACTCGCTCTTCTGGACCGTGGTGACGGCGATGGCCCTGTACTGGGCGGCGTTCCTCTGCGAGACGGTGCGCGCCGGCGTCCGGGCCGTACCGGTCGGCCAGACCGAGGCGGCCCGCGCCCTCGGCATGACGTTCGGGCAGGTGCTGGGCAGTGTCATCGTCCCCCAGGCCCTCCGGTGCACCGTGCAGCCCATGGCGTCGCTGCTGATCGCCGTCGTGCTGAACTCGTCGCTGGCGGCGGCCGTCGGAGTGACCCAGGAGCTGACCGGCCAGACCGTGCTGCTCGACCAGCAGTACGCCCAGCCCCTGGTCACCTTCGGCGCCGCGGCCGTCTGCTATGTCCTGATCACCCTGGCGATCGGCCGTACGGCCGCCGTCCTCGACCGGCGGCTGGCGGTACTGCGATGACCTCGTCCCTGCGGGAAGAGAAGGCCGCCCGCCCGGCGGCCTCCGACGACGGCCGGATCCGCTACGCGCGCTTCACGACTCCGCCCGGCCCCGGCCCGGCGCGCGCTGTCCTGGCCCGCGTCACCCGGGTCCTCGACCGGCTGGACGGTGACGACACCCGGCTCTTCGACGCGCCCGGACCGCGAGGACGGCGCCGCATCGCCGTGGCCACCGTGGCATCGCTGGTGGTGTTCGCCCTCCTGGCTGCCGCCGCGGTGCGCCAGTTCGCGGCGCACGGGCAGCTCGACCCGGCCAAGTGGCAGCTCTTCGCCCAGTGGCCCGTGATCCGTTACCTGCTCGTCAGCCTGTGGGCGACGGTCCAGGTCACCGTGGTCAGCGGCCTGATCGCGCTGCCGCTCGGGGCCCTCCTGGCGCTGGCCCGGCTTTCCGGCAACTCCCTGCTCAGCCGCTTCGCGGCACTGTACGTCGAGGTGCTGAGGGCTGTTCCGCTCCTCCTGCTGATCTACGCCTTCCTGCTCGGACTGCCGGCGGTGGGTCTGCGGCTGCCCCTGTTCTGGCAGTTGGTCTGGCCGATCGTGCTGACCAACGCCGCGGTGTTCGCGGAGATCTTCCGGTCCGGTGTCCGGGCCCTCCCCGCCGGTCAGACGGAGGCGGCGCACGCCCTGGGGTTCGGGCACTGGCAGTGCCTGCGCCTGGTGCTGCTGCCGCAGGCCGTGCGGCAGACCGCGCCCGCCCTCGTCGGCCAGTTGGTAAGGCTGCTCAAGGACAGCACGCTCGGGTACGTGGTCAGCTTCCTCGAACTGCTGAACGCGGCGAAGGTGCTGGGTGAGTTCAACCACTCGGTCATCCAGAGCTACCTGGTGGTGGCTCTCGTGTACGTCGTGGTCAACCTGGCGCTGGCCCACACCGCCACCAGACTGGAGCGGCGGCTCGGCAATCGCCGCCGTGAGCCCGGCCCCGGAACCGTCGCCACTCCCTGACAGCCCACCTGTCCGGCACCCGTCCCGCACCGGTTGCCGCGGGGGAGAGGCATGCCGTCTCCTGGCCGCATTGTGCATGTATGAGCGGTTACGTACGTTCCTCATGAAGGTGAAGCCATATGTGTCGACTCATTGGTGCCGTGTCACCGCAACCCACCACCACCCGGGACCTGTTCGCCGAGGACCTTCAGCCGTTCCTGGCCCTGGCCGACGAGCATGATGACGGATGGGGCATGGCCGTCCGGGTGCCCAACCACACGGTCGAGGTCGTCAAGGAACCCGAACGCGCCCACGACGGGCTGCGGTTGCGCTCGCTGCTCGACACCTCCACCACGGACGCCGCCCTGCTGCACGTCCGCATGGCCAGCCCCGGATTCCCGGTCACCATGGCGAACACCCACCCCTTCGGCGACAAGTCCTCGGCCTTCGCCCACAACGGCGACTTCTCGCCGGCCGGAGCCCTCGACGAGGTGATCGGAGCGGACCTGCTCGCCGCGGCCGAGGGACAGACCGACAGTGAGCGCTACTACCTGGCCGTGCGCCGCCGCATGGACGACGGCCTGGGCCCGGTCAAGGCGCTCATGCAGGCGGCTGACGACAT
The DNA here is from genome assembly GCF_014650995.1 of Streptomyces viridiviolaceus. Lineage (GTDB taxonomy): Bacteria > Actinomycetota > Actinomycetes > Streptomycetales > Streptomycetaceae > Streptomyces > Streptomyces viridiviolaceus. The sequence goes on along the minus strand of NZ_BMWA01000031.1, from coordinate 25,708 downwards.
ACGGTCCCTGGCCGACCGGCTCGCCAGCCTCAACTGCCTGCTGCTCACCCCGCACGGCCTGTACGCGTACACCGAGCACGACCCGGCCTCGGAGGTCATCGGCCGCCGCGGCCCCGGGTACTTCGGCCTCCACTACCGGACGACCGAGGACGGCAGGACCGTGGTGGCGTCGACCGGCTGGCCGCATCCGGCGCCCCAGTGGGACGTGCTTCCCGAGCGCCATGTGCTGGAGCTGAAACCCGGCACCGGCGCCCCGACCGTCCACGGCAGGTGAGGGCCATGAGGAGTCCCGTTCCGTCCCTCGCGCGTACCTGCCCCGCACGCCGCCCCGCACCCCACCGGGCGGTGGGAGGGGCCCTCGTGCCCGACCACACCGCCGGTCCCGCTCGCGTGGCCGACCCGGCACCGGCCGTCGTGGTCGAGGCCGACGATCCGCTCGTCCTGGACGGCACCACGGCCTTCATGAGGTCCGGTGGACGGGTGCGGGTGCTGCCGCGTGAGCGGACCGCGGAGGCCGACGTGGCCGTGGTGATCACCGGCGACACGACGCCGCGGACGCTCGCGGTGCTGCACCGCGTCAGCAAGGAGACCGGCGGGCGGGCGCGGATCGTCCTGGTGGCCGACTGCATCACCGAAGCACAGGTCCGGCAGGCGGTCACGTACGGCATGACCGGCTTCCTCGTCCGTCCGCGCAGCAGCTTCTCCCACATCGTGAACGCCGCGGTGGACAGCGCACGCGGTGAGCCGGCGCCGCTGACGACCGGCCCGCCCGGCCCGGGCGAGTCCCCGGACCCCGTCCCGCTGGCGCTCCGGGAGGCGGAGGTACTGCGGCTGCTGGCCGAGGGCAAGGACGTCATCGAGATCGCCGGCGAGCTGTGCTACTCGGAACGTCTGATCAAGAGCGTCATCCACACGGTGGTCAAGCGCTTCGGGGTGCGCAACCGCACGCACGCCGTCGCCTACGCCATCCGCATGGGCATCCTGTGACCCGAAGCGGCGGAACGTGCAGCGCGGTCGCCCATCCGGGCACCGTCCGCGCCCGCGGTGGTTGCACGGGCGCGGACGCTCCTACGCTTCCGCACGTCCGAGTGCCGGTTCGGCGAGGCAGGCGAACCGGGTCCGTGTGCCGAGACCGGGAGAGGGGTGCACGTGACGCGACAGGACCCTGACGCCGTGCGTCCCGGCGACACCCGGGAACCGGGGACCGGAACCGTGTGGGAGGGCGACGTCCCCTGGCAGTCGGCACCGCTCGACACCGCCGGTGAGCCGGGCGCGGCACCGGCCCGTGATTCCGCACCGGCCACGGACGGCGAGGACGAGGAGTCCCTCCAGAAAGAGCCCTCCGGCCGTACCGGACCAGTGAGACCCGTCCTGGCCGCAGCCGTCGGCCTCAGCTGCCTGCTGCTGGTGGTGCCGGTCGTCCTGCTGCACGACTCCGGGCCCGGACGCGAGCCACGGGCCGCGCACTCCGCGGACAGCAAGGAGACGCCGTACGCTCAGCCCTCGCCGAGCACCACGGTGCAGTCCTCGCCCGCCGCGCCTCCCCGGCGGACCGGCTCCCCGAGCCCCGCCCCGTCACACCACGCCGCCGACACCGTCACCACGCCTTCCGCGACACCCACCCGCCGGACGACCCCCGAACCCGCTTCCCCCGCACCCCGGCCGGCCGCGGCACCGCGCCCCACCGAGACGGTCGTCAACGGCACGAGTGTGCTGGAACGGGGCCAGAGCTGGTCCACCGGCCGCGCCGAACTGGCCCTCCTGCCCGACGGCAACCTGGTGCTCTACGACGGCAGCCACCGTCCCCTGTGGTGGACAGGCACGGCCGGTGAGGGCGCCAGAGCCGTCTTCCAGGCCGACGGCAATCTGGTCGTCTACACGCGGGACATGCGTCCCCTGTGGTCCTCGCGCACCGACGGACACGACGGGGCGCACCTGGTCCTGCGCTCCGACGGGAAGGCGGCGATCCGTTACGGCGACGAGGTGCTGTGGTCCCTCTGACCACGGAATCGGGACTTCGGGCAGTCGCGGTGTGCGTCCAGGCAGCCCCGCTCCCCTCGCCTGGCCACGACCACGGTCGCCTTCCTATGTTCACCCTTGTCAAAGGGCTCGTTGCCGGCTGGAGATGCACTCGATGAACACCGTGGTTGTGAAACGCCCGCCGCGTGTGTCAGGACCCGAGGTGCCCGAGGGGCGGATCGAGCTGGCCGAACCGCCCATCCTCGGTGAACCGGCCGCTGCCGACCTCGGATCCGTCATGGTCGTGCTGCCGATGGGCATCGGGTTCGGAGCGATGGCGCTGATGTTCACCATCGGCAGCTCGACCTCGATGTACCTGATGTCGGGAATGATGGGCATCGGCATGATGTCCATGAGCCTCGGCCAGATCGGACGGGCCGGACTCGACCGCAAGCGCCGCATGCGCGCCGAGCGCCGCGACTACCTGCGCTACCTGGCCCAGCTCCGCACCCAGGCCCGCCAGGCGGCTTCCGCCCAGATGGCGGCGGCACTGTGGGACAACCCGCCCCCGGAGCGGCTCTGGTCGATCGTGCGTTCACCCCGGGTCTGGGAGCGGCGCTCGGCGCACGATGACTTCGCCAAGGTGCGCATCGGGCTCGGCTCCCGCCGGGCCGCACTGGAACTGGTCCCACCGGAGACCAAACCCGTCGAGGACCTCGACCCGCTCGCCGCCATCTCGCTGCGCCGGTTCACCGCGGCCTTCCAGACGGTGCCAGGCATGCCGATCCCGGTGGCCCTGCGCAGCTTCACCAGCGTGGAGTTCGCCGGAGACGCCCGGCAGGCACTGGGGCTGGTGCGCGCGATGCTGGGCCAGATGGCCACCCTGCACTCGCCCGACGAGCTGCGGATAGCGGTGTTCACCGACGAGACCGGCAGGGCCGAGTGGGAGTGGGTGAAGTGGCTGCCGCACAACGCCCACCCACGTGAGCGGGACCAGGCAGGGCCGCTGCGCCTGATAGCGACCGACCACGACGAGCTCACCGACCTGCTCGGTCCCGATGTCCTCGACCGGCCCGATCACGACGCGCAGGCGACGTCCAGCGCCGCCGAGCCGATGGTCGTGGTCGTCGCCCACCGCACCACGATCCCCTCGGGCTCCCGGTTGCTGGGGTCCGGTCTGCGCAACGTCGTGCTGCTCGACGTCACCGGGGCCATGCACGGCGGTCCCGGCGTGCTTCGCCTGACGACCGAGGACGGCCGCGTGTCGTTCCCGGTCGGCGACGGCTCGGCCGACGCCGAGGCGGACACCCTGAGCCGCGTGGCGGCCGAGGACCTGGCCCGCCGGCTGGCCCCCCTGCGCACCAGCGGCACCATCGACCTCACCGACTCTCCCTTCGAGTCCGATTTCGAGCTGACCACCCTCCTGGGCATCCGGGACCCGCGCTCGTACGACGTGGCGGCGCAGTGGCGCCGGCGGATCGACCAGAGCGCCAGGCTGCGCGTGCCGATCGGCGTCACCGAGGACGGCGAGGTCGTCGAACTGGACCTCAAGGAGTCCGCGCAGGCCGGTATGGGGCCGCACGGCATGATGATCGGAGCCACCGGTTCCGGCAAGAGCGAACTGCTGCGCACCCTGGTGATCGGACTCGCCGCCACCCACTCCTCCGAGGTGCTCAACTTCGTCCTGGTCGACTTCAAGGGCGGCGCGACCTTCCTCCACATGGACCGACTGCCGCACACCTCCGCGGTCATCACCAACCTGGCGGACGAGCTGCCGCTGGTCGACCGCATGCAGGACTCCATCGACGGCGAGCTCATCCGGCGCCAGGAACTGCTGAGGGAGAGTGGTTACTCGTCGCTCTACGAGTACGAGAAGGCGAGGCTCGCCGGCGCACAGCTGGCGCCGCTGCCCTCCCTGCTCGTCATCGTCGACGAGTTCTCCGAACTCCTCGCCGGCAAGCCGGAGTTCGTGGACCTCTTCGTCACAATCGGACGCGTGGGACGGAGCCTCGGCGTGCACCTGCTGCTCGCCTCGCAGCGGCTGGACGAGGGGCGCATCCACAGCGTGGAGGGACACCTGTCGTACCGCATCGCCCTGCGCACCTTCTCCTCGATGGAGTCGCGCAGTGTGATCGGCGCCGCAGGGGCCTACGAACTGCCGCCCGTGCCCGGCAACGGCTACCTCCGCATCGACACGACCAACCTGGTCCGCTTCAAGGCGGCCTACGTCTCCGGCCCCTGCCCGGAGAGTCCCGCGCTCGACCAGGGCCCGCAGCCGGAGGAAACGGCCAGCCTGGAGGTCGTCCCGTTCGGCCTGGACCAGCGCCCCGCGGTGACCGAGCCCGCCGAGGGCGCCGCCGCCCCGGCAGTGGAGGAGCCCGATCCGGCGCCGGTCCGGTCTGCCGAGAGCGACGAGACCCTGCTGGAGGTCCTCGTCGACCGGCTGACCGACGCGGGGCCACCGGCCCGGCAGGTCTGGCTGCCACCGCTGGAGGAATCCTCCAGCCTCGACCAGCTCCTGCCCGGCATCGTGCCCGATCCGGTGCGCGGCATGACCGCCGCCGAAACCTCGCTGCTCGGCAGCCTGCGGGTGCCGATCGGCATGGTGGACCGGCCCCACGAGCAGGTCCGTGAGCTGCTGATCGCGGACCTGTCGGGCGCCGGCGGACATGTCGGCGTCACCGGCGGACCGCAGACCGGCAAGTCGGCGCTCCTGCGCACGCTGATGATGTCGCTCGCGCTGACCCACACCCCGCAGGAACTGCAGTTCTACTGCCTGGATCTCGGCGGCGGCGGCCTGGTTTCCATCGCCGGACTGCCGCACGTGGGGTCGGTGGCCACCCGGCTGGAGCGCGACAAGGTGACGCGCACCGTCGAGGAGCTGACCCAGATCCTCGAACGCCGGGAGCAGGCCTTCACCGAACTGGGCGTGGAGTCCATGGCGGCCTACCGCCAGATGCGCCGCACCGGCGCGCACGACGATCCCTACGGCGACGTCTTCCTGGTCGTCGACAACTGGGGCACGATGCGCCAGGACTACGACGAACTGGAGGACCGCATCACCGGACTCGCCGCTCGCGGCCTGTCCTTCGGCATCCACGTCATCGTCTCCGCGGTGCGCTGGTCGGAGATCCGTCCCAAGCTGCGCGACCTGCTGGGCACCAAACTCGAACTGAAGCTCGGTGACCCCATGGAGTCGGAGGTGGACACCCGGCGTGCCGCCGGCGTGCCCCAGCAACCCGGACGCGGACTGACCAGCTCCGGCTACCACTTCCTCTCGGCCCTGCCCCGACTGGACAGCTCGTCCAGCACCACCGACCTCACCGCCGCCACCAAGCTCGCCGCGGCGGAGATCGGCACCTTCTGGACCGGCCGCACCGCTCCGGGCGTCCGGCTGCTGCCCAGCCGCCTGCCCGTGGAGCGGCTGCCGGACCCCGAGGGCGATCTCCGCGTCTGTCTCGGCTGGGACGAACAGCGCCTGCAGCCCGTCTGGCACGACTTCCAGGCCACACCCAACCTGATCGTGTTCGGGGACGGCGAGACCGGGAAGTCCAACCTGCTGCGTCTGATGGCCCGGGCGATCACCACCCGGTTCCGGCCCGAAGAGGCACGCATCCTCCTCGGCGACCCGAACCGGGAACTGCTCAACGCCGTGCCCGAGGAGTACCGCGTGGGGTACGCCGTCGACGCGCAGGGACTCAAGGAGCTGGCCGGCAGCACCGTGGTCTCCGTGGGAAAGCGCGTGCCCGGCGTCGACGTGTCTCCCGAGCAGCTCGCCAACCGCGACTGGTGGGAAGGCCCCCGGCTGTTCATCCTCATCGACGACTACGACTACTTCGTCGGCAGCCTGATGGACAGCCCGACCGCCCCCCTGCTGCCACTGCTCGCGCAGGGCGGCGCCATCGGCATGCACATGGTGGTCTCCCGTACCAGTTCGGGAGCGATGCGCGCCATGATGGACCCGCTGCTGCGCAGGCTCTGGGAACTGGGCAACCCCGCGCTGCTGCTCTCCTATCCCAAGGAGGAGGGCAAGTTCATCGGCGAGGCGCGGCCCCGCACCCTGGTCCCGGGCCGCGCGCAGTTGGTGACCAGACGCGGCATCAGCCTGATCCAGACCGGACTGGTGGGTGCGGAATGACCACTCTGACGCCCGGCCGACAGCGCCAGTCGTCCCCTTCCTGTCGGCCGGCTCGCACAGGAGCGCCATGACCACCTCCAGCATCAGGTCGGAACTCGACGGCTCGGCGATCTGCCGGGTCACCGTGATCGGCGACGACACGAGCGCCGACCTGGGACTGCCCCCCGCCGTGACGATGGGCTCCCTGCTGCCGGTACTGGCCGAACGCGTCGGCCGGGCCGGGGAAGCGGACGCCGGCGGCTACGTGCTGCAACGCCTCGGGGAGGAGCCGCTCGATCCCGAGGGCACGCCGGAGACCCTCGGACTCCGGGACGGTGACGTGCTGTACCTGCGTCCGGCCGACGACATCCTCCCGCCCATGGTCTTCGACGACCTCGCCGACGGCGTCTCCACCGTCATCGGCTCGCGCACCGACCGATGGCGGACCGAGCTCACGCGGCGGCTCTTCGTCGGGCTGAGCTGCTTGCCGCTCCTGACGGCGGCCGTCGTCGTCCTCGTCTTCGTCGAGGGCACACTGCTCACGGTCCAGCTCGGCACGGCCGCACTGGCCATGCTGGCCGGGTCCGTCGCCGTGGCGCGCTCCGGCGCCGGCGACCGCGCCGCCGTTCTCGTGTGCGGCGTCGCCGGGTGGACGTACGCGGCGCTGGCCGGACTGACCGCCTACCGGGGCGTCACCGCACTGTCCGGTCCCGACCGGCACGACGTGCTCCTCGCAGCCGCCTGTGCGGTCGGCGCCGCCGCCCTGTTGCTGATCGCCGGCAACATGCCCCCTCGGGTGTTCGGTGTGCTGCTCGTCCTCGCACTCGCGGCGGAACTCGGGTCCTTCCTGGCGCTGAGCTTCGACTGGGACGCGACCGTCACCCTGACGGTGCTCGCGGTGACGATGTTCGTCCTCAGCGCCATCGCGCCTCGCCTGGCGCTGCGGATGGCCGGCCTGCGCGTGCCCCAGCTGCCGCGCAACGCGGACGAACTCCAGGAGGATCTCGAACCCGGCGCCCAGCCGGACGTGGAACGCCGTGTGGCCGCGGCCGACACCTACCTCACCGTGTTCACGGTGGCCGCTGCCCTGTACTACGCCCTGGACCTGGTGCTGCTGACGCGCCGCTCCGGATGGTTCGACTGGTTCCTGGCCCTCGCCCTGGCCTCCGCCGTGACCCTGCGCTCCCGCGGCATGACCGAGACATGGCAACGCGTGTCGCTCGCGCTGGCCGGCACGCTGGGACTGACCCTCGCGGTGGTCTGGCTCCTGGTCCACGGCGGAGCGGTCGCGCGCACCTTCCTCCTCGTCATCCTCCTGGCCGCGGCCGGACTGCTCCTGCTCGGCGCCCGTCGGCTGCCCACGCTGCGGCTGCTCCCCATCTGGGGACACGTGGCCGACATCATGGAGATGACCACGGCGATAGCCCTCGTGCCACTGCTGCTGCAGTTCATGGACGTCTACTGGTTCTTCCGGTCCCTGGCCGGCTGAGGGGCGACTCGTGCAAAGCCGTCGTGATCACGTACACGCGTACCAGTTCGCCACCGGACGCCTGGCCGCCGCCCTGGTGACCGGTGAGCCGGCCCCGGGCGACCCACCGGCCCGGCGCAGTGTCGTGGGCGCGGTCATCGGAGTCGTGCTCGCCCTGCTGGTCTGTGCCGGCTTCGCCGTGTACGGCCTGATCAAGCCCGGTGGGAACACCTCCTGGGCCAAACAGGGCACCATCGTGGTCGAGAAGGACACCGGCAGCCGCTTCCTCTACCTGAACGGCGTGCTGCACCCGGTCGCCAACTACGCCTCGGCGCTGCTCGGCGCTTCCGCGGCGGGCGGCGACACCGGCGTACGCAGCGTGTCGCGCAACTCCCTCTCCGGAGTGCGGCGCGGTGCCGAGATCGGCATAGCGGGCGGCCCCGACTCGGTGCCCAGGGCTTCGGCGCTCTTGACCGGTCCCTGGGCCCGGTGCCTGGCTCCCGGACGGGGCACCGGGGAGACGATCGACTTCGCCCCTGACGGCAAGCAGCCGAGCGGGGCCGCTGCCACCGACCGGCGCATCCTGCTGCGTGACGAGGCCGGGACGGACTACGTGCTGTGGAACGGCACCCGGTACCGACTCGGCGGTCGCTCCGCCCTGGTCACCCTGGAGCTGGACGGCCAGGAACCGGTCCAGGCCCCGCAGTCCTGGCTGACCGCGCTGCCCGACGGCCCGACCGTCGCCGCCGCGTCGGTGCCCGACCGCGGTGAGCCCGGGCCTCGTATCGCGGGCCGCGAGAGCAAGGTCGGCCAGGTGTTCACCACCGCCGCCGACGGTGCCGCGACGGCCCAGTACTACGTCCTGCGGACGGACGGACTGGCGCCGCTGAACCACACGGAGTACGCCCTGATGGCGACCGATGCCAAGGGTCTCGCGCCACGGCACGTCAGTCAGGCCGACATCGCCGCGGCCCCGGGTTCCGAGGACCGCTCGCTGCTGCATCGTCTGCCCGACTTCCTCTCCGGCCCCGTGGCGCAGCTCGACCGCCGGACGGTGTGTCTGCGCCAGTCGGTGACCGGGACCAAGACGCACACCACCGTCTCCCTGCAGGCGAAGCCCACGGCGGCCGTCGGGCGGGTCTCGCTCCCGGTGGGCGCCGGGCTGCTCCTGCAGCCCCTGCCACTGCCCCGTCAAGGTGAGAGCCGCCGGCTCTTCCTCGTGACCGAGCTGGGTGTGAAGTACCCCCTGGGGGACGATTCCGCTCTGTCCGCACTCGGCTACGCGGACTCCCAGGTCCGGGTCGCGCCGCCGGAGGTGCTCGATCTGCTCGCCACCGGACCGGTCCTCTCCGGGCAGGGTGCCCTCACACCCGTCCCCATGCCGCGGCCCACACCGCCGGCTCCGTCCGGCACGCCGTCGGGAGGTGGGTGAATTGGCGCTGGGACTCAACTTCCGCCACACCGCCGAGAGCCCGGACCTGGAGAGCCATCAGGCGGGCCACGCTCTGCTGGTCCACCACAAGGGAGCCCTGGACGGGAAGGCCCTGGCCTTCGCCCGGCGCCTGCCGCGGGACCCCGACCACCATGTGGTGGTGCTCGACCTGCCGGCGGAGGCCACCGAAGGCACGTGGCACCGGCTCGCCAGGATGCTGCGGCGCAGGGCGGGCGGCTTCCGCCTGATCGCCGGCCGTGGCACGCCACGCGGCATCCGGTCGGCAGGGCAGTGGCTCGCCGACCGGCTGGAGCGGACCGTGGTGGTCGCCGACGGCGCGGTCGTGCCGGTGGCCGGCGGCCTGCTCTACGTACCGGGCGACACGGGATCGGGCTGGGTGCGCCTGGGGCCGAACCTCCCTGCCGCTCCGCTGTCCCGTCGCTTCCCGGCGGCCGTCTGGGAGTTCTCCGTCGCCGACCGGCCGTGGCGCACCAGCCCCGACGCCGTCGTCGATCCGCTGCCGAGCGGCGTCTGGCTGCGTCCCGACGACGGGACGGCCCCGCCGGCCACGCACCAGGCGCGGCTGGAGACCCGGCTGGCGTACAGGAGGGAACTGCTCACGGTCGTCCTCGGCTGTCCCGGGGCGCCGCCCTTGTCGCTCGACGACGTGGCGCGCTTCTGGCAGTCGGTGCTCCCCGGCGCGCGTTCCCAAGTGCGCTTCGTGCCGTACGGCCCTGTCGATGTGCCCCCGGACGGAACGCCCGGGCAGTTGCTCGCGGAGCGCCTGGACTGCCCTGTGGTCCTCTACAACGGCATGCCGACGGGCCAGTCCGCGTGGGAAGACCCGCAGGTCCACGCGCTCGATACCGACGGACAACTCGGCTGGACCCCGTACGCGCGCGAACTGCGCTACCTGCCGGCCCGGATGACCGGCGGGCGACCGGAGGCACCCCGGATCCTCAGCCATCGCGCGGTGGCCGAAGGGCTCACGGAGATCTCGCCGGGCGTGTACCGCTACGCCGACGACGCGGTCGTAGAGGTGGTGCCCAGCGGCCTGTGGATGCGTCCGCCGGGCGAGCCCGCCGAACCGGGCGAGGCCGACGCGATCCGCTCCGCGGCGGTCGATCCCCGCCGGCTCGGCGTCGTCTTCGGCACTGTCGCCAAGGCCGCCGGACGCATGCGGGAACTCGCCGAGAACCTGCTGAACCGTCTCGATCCGGAGAGCCGGGGACTCGCCCGGCTCCTTCCCGCCGCCCAGGTGGTCGCGTCGCGCCCCGCCCTCCCCGCGGCGGTGCCGCCGGGACGGCCCGCCCCGGGAGTGACCGCACCGGTCGTGCCGTCGGAGGCGAACGCGGTCCGCGGGCTCCCGCCCGCGCCGGCCTCCGTGGTCAGCGCTCCCTCGGTCGAGGCGCCCCTGCCCGCCCCGGCGGAGGAGGGCCGGCCGTCCGACCGGGACGCCACCTCTCCGACGCTCTCCGCGACGGTCCCGGCGGACGTCGCGGAGACACCGGAACCGGCTGTACCGGCCGCCGCCCCCTTCCCGCCGCCGTCGGCCCCCGCCACGGCGCCCGAGCCGGCGCGACCCGGCACCGGACACGACGGCGACGCCGCGCCGGCCCGGGGAGCCACCCCGCCGGGTCCGCCCGTGCTGCCCTCGCTCCGGCTGGTCTCCGCCCCCGGCTCGGCGGACCGGGCACCGGTCCGCAACCGGCCCGCCGTCCCCGTCGCCGCAGCCGCCGCGCCCCCGGGGACCGTGACGGTGACGGACCCCGGCGCCGCCCCCGCGACGGCCGGTGCGGCACCGACCCCGCCCCAGGGTCCGGCACCGCGGGCGGACCGTGGGCCGGCCGTGGCCGAGGAAGCTGCCGCGACCGGGCCCCGTCCACAGCCGACCCCGGCCCAGGCCGCCTGCGCACTGCCGCCGCCCAAGGGCCTCGCCAGGGAGCGTGAGTGGCTGCGCACCGCCTTCCGCCACGAACACGGCGACGGGGTCGGCGCGGTGGCGCGGGTGCTGTCCCAGGCGCCGGGGCTGCGCGGCACCGGGCAGACGTCCACCGACGACGTCATCACCGACCTCGTGGCGGTGCGGCTCTACCTGCGCGGTGACGGCAGGCCGCTGCACCACGCCGTACGTGAGGCCACTGTCGGTCCGCACGTCCCGCTCGCCCGCTGTGTCACCGCCGGTCTGCGCCGACTGCCTTCCTACCGGGGCGCGACCATGATGCGCGCGAGCCTCGGCGATGCCGGGCGAGCCACTTACGCGAGCCGCAGACTGCACACCGAGTGGGCGTTCTGCTGGGCCCTGAGCACCGCGGCACCCGATCTGCCGGGCGACACCACCTTCCTGATCTGGTCGATGACGGCCCGCCGCACCGCTCTGCTGGAACCGGAATCGCCCCACCGAGTCATCTTCCTGCCCGGCACGAGCTTCAAGGTGCTGGATGTCCGCGACGGTGAGCGTCCGGCCGTGCTGCTGCGTGAACTGCCCGCCTCGGAGATCGCAGCCGACGGCCGGGTCGACACCGAGCGCACCCCGCTGGACGACATCGCCCTGGCCGGGCTGCGCCGGGCCGAGGAGACCTGGCAGGCATCCGGCGCCGAGACGGCCCCCGACCTGCCGGCCTCCGCCGCCGACCGGTTCGGCGAGCCACCCGGGCTGATCCTCGCGACTCCCCCCGCCGTTCCGGACCCGACCGGCGGCCCAGGCCACACTCCCGGAAAGAGGACAACGCCATGAGCCGGCAGCTCTTGCTGGTCTCCCAGGACGGTTCCGCCCGCTTCCGTACGATCGCCGCGGCCTTGTCCGCCGCGTCCGACGGCACGCTGATCACCATCTCCCCGGGCACGTACCGGGAGTCCCTGGTGGTCGACCGTGCGGTCACGCTCGCGGCCGCGTCCCCCGGCGTCCGGATCGACGGCGGTGACGCCGGCGCGGTCGTTGTCGACGCGGAGGCGGCCCGCCTCACGGGCCTCGTCCTGCTCGGCGGCAACGACCAGACCCCCGTCGTCGAGGTGCGCCGCGGCGAGGCCGCCCTGGAGGAGTGCGCGATCGAAGGAGAGGCCTGGGCAGGCGTCCTGGCGTGGCACCAAGGCACGCTGATCGCCCGTTCCTGCCGGGTCCACAATCCCGGCGGCGCAGGCATCGTGGTCACGTCCGCCACGGCCAACGTGCTCGAGGGCACGACCGTGCGGGGCACGGCCTCTTCGGCCGTCGTCGTGACCGAGCGCGGACGGCTCACCGTACGCGGCTGCCACATCGACGAGACGGGCGGCAACGGCGTCTGCGTGAACGGACAGGCGCAGGCCGTCGTGGAGGACTCCCGCATCACCGGCAGCGTCCAGCCGGCCCTGGTGGCCGAGCAGAACGGCCGGCTGTCGGGCCTGAGAGTCACCGTGTCCGGCAGCTCGGGCCTCGACGCCTATCTGACCAGCGGAGGTGAGACGACGCTGTCCGACTGCTCGTTCACCGGCTCCGGCGGTGACTCGGTGCTGGTGGCGGGCGGGGCCGCCCCCGTTCTGCGCGGGTGCGTGCTGTCCGGTGCGGCGCGCAGCGGCCTGAGAGTCATCGAGGCGTCGTCGCCCAGCGTCGAGGACACCGAGCTGAAGGACGTCTCCATCGGTGTCCTGGTGGACGACGGCAGCCGGCTCATGGCCCGCTCACTGTCGGTGCACGGCGGCGAGCGGGGTCTGATGGTGACCGGCGGGTCCGCCATGGACGGTGAACGCCTGTCGGTGTCCGCGGCCACCGGTGTGCTGGCGACCTCCCGTGCCGAAGTGGTCCTCCGGGCCTCGGACATCACCTCCACGGGGCAGGGCGCCGCGGTGGAACTCGGCGACGGCGCCACCGCCCGGCTGCGGGAAACCGGCCTGAGCGCCTCGGGCGGACCGGGCCTGCTGCTGGCCGGAGCCACGGCGGTGGCGGACGCCTGCGTGACGCGCGACTGCGGGATCACGGTGGGCGCCGACGCGGTCCTCGAACTGAAGGACAGTGAGGTCGCCGGGTCCGACACCGACGGCGTGCGGGTGGCCGGCGGAGGCCGGATCACCGCCGTCGGCAGCAGGGTGCACGGCGCCCGCGGGCACGGCCTGCACCTCCAGGCGACCTCCCGGGCCGACCTCGGCCACTGCCTGGTGTTCGACAACGCGGGGGACGGCATCCGCGTCAACACCGAGGAGCTGGTACGCATCCAGGCGTGCGAGATCCGGGACAACGGCGGACAGCCCCTCCACCGCATGCGTCCCAATCCCCACCTCGACGTCATCGACGTCGTCGGTCCGGACGGGCCGGTGCACGTCCCCGCGGAACAGGACCTCCCGGCGCCCGTGCGCGCAGACGGCGGACCGGTCGCCGAGGGCGGCCCGGCCGGTTCCGCCCCGCCCACCGCCCGTCACACCGGTACCGGACCCCTGGCCGAACTGGACGCACTGGTGGGCCTGGAGAGCGTCAAGCAGGAGGTCACCGGCCTCATCAACCTGAACAAGATGACCCGGCGCCGCGAGGAGATGGGCCTGCCCATGCCCCCCATGAGCCGGCACCTGGTGTTCGCCGGCCCCCCGGGCACCGGCAAGACCACCGTCGCCCGGCTCTACGGAGCGGTCCTCGCGGAGCTGGGCATCCTGAGCAAGGGCCACATCGTGGAGGTGTCGCGTGCGGATCTCGTCGCGCAGATCATCGGCGGCACCGCCATCAAGACCACGGAAGTCTTCAACCGGGCCCTCGGCGGTGTGCTGTTCATCGACGAGGCGTACACGCTGACCAACCAGTCGAAGGGAACCGGACCGGACTTCGGCCAGGAAGCCGTCGAGACCCTGATGAAACTGATGGAGGACCACCGCGACGAGATCGTGGTCATCGTCGCCGGATACTCCGCGCAGATGGACCAGTTCCTGTCCTCCAACCCGGGAATGGCCTCCCGTTTCTCCCGCACGGTGGAGTTCCCGAACTACACGGTGGACGAACTCGTCACCATCGTGCGGGGATTGTGCGGCAAGCACTACTACGAGCTGACCGACGAGGCCTCGGAGGCGGTCAGCCGGTACTTCGACCGGATCCCCAAGGGGCCCACGTTCGGCAACGGCCGCGTGGCACGCCAGCTGTTCGAAACCATGATCAGCAAGCAGGCGTCGCGGCTGGCGGCGGCCCCGCCGGGCAGGGACTCGGAGCTGAGCCGGCTGACCGAGGAGGACGTCGAGTCGCTGCCGGCACCGGATCCGACGGCACCCGAGGACACGCCGGACCCGGGCACCGACCCCGCCGCGGCGGATCCGGCACCGAAGAGCGTCAGCGCCGCGCGCCTGGCGGCACTGGTCGGACTGGGCGATGTGCGCAAGGCCCTGACCGCCCGGCTGGACGCGCTCACCGCCGCTCGCCGGGCGGGCACGGTACCGGCCGCAGCGGCCAACCTGGTGTTCGCGGGGACCGAGGGCAGCGGCCGCGACGCGGTGGCGGTCCTGTACGCCCGTGCCCTCGCCGAGCTGAACCTCCTGCCCACCGGCACGCTCCACCGGGCGCAGATGTCGGTCATGCCGGCCCGCTGGCCCGGCCAGGCCGAAGCGTACGTCTCCCACCTGCTCGACGAGGCGGCCGGCGGGCTGCTCCTGCTGGAACTCGACTCCTTCTTCGTGCGGCGCCCCGCGGAGGAGCGGACCGAGGTGGTCAACGCCCTCTGCGAGACGCTGCCCCGCCATCCCGGCGTGGTCCTGGTGCTCTCCACGGCCGCGGACACGTTGGGCGACTTCCTCGGGCTGCCGGCGGGACCGCGGCTGTCGGAGCACTTCGCCGACCGGCTGGACTTCCCCGCCTACACGGCAAAGGAGCTCGCTCGTCTGGCCCTTCGCCGGCTCGCCGTCAACGGCTTTGAGGTCGGCGAGGGCGTCGACGCGGTCCTGACCGATCACTTCGCCCGCGTGGCGCCGTCCAACGGGGCCTTCGGCGCCCACTGGGTCGCCGACCGGATCGCCGATGCGGCGGACGGTCCGGTGATCGATCCGGCCGCACTCACCGTCCTGCTGGACGGCATCGACCTGGAGCGCGCCGATGTCGTGGCGGTGGCATGACGAGCCTGCGGGGACACAGGGGCAGGAGCCGTGTCTCAGCGGGCAGGGCGGCCGGCCGGCGCTGTCGGGCGGGCGGAGCGAGACGGCAGGATGACCACACGGAGCGGAGAAGACCCGTGGTACGACGACCGACCCCCTAGGAGGGCGACATGGCCATTCTCGATTACGAGCAGATCACACTGGAGGGCATGAATCAGTCCGCGAAGACGCATCTGCAGACCGCGGAGAGCCACCGTTTGTCCTACACCCAGATGACGCGGCTCGCGGACGAGGCGGAGGCGGGCTGGAGCGGAGAGGCCGCCATGCACTTCAAGAGCGCCCTCGATTCCTGGTTGGCGAACTACAAGGTCGTCGGCGCCGTCCTGGACCAGATGCACCAGCGCATCGTCGCCACCGGCAACTTCCAGGGGGCGACGCACGAGGAGACGACGAACAAGACCGCGCAGGTCCAGGGCGTGATGGCCGCCCCTGTCCCGCTGCAGGGCTTCTGAGCCCACACAGTGCGCCGCTGGTAAAGGAGAAGAAGACAAATGGCGACCTACGGCATCAACTTCCAGGCCATGAGGGCCGTGGTTGAGCAGCTCGACTACGTGCAGCTCGAGATCAACACGCTGAACGCCGCCTTCCGTGACGGCAACAACACCGCCCTGGACGCGTGGGAGAGCTCCGTCAAGGAGGAGTTCGACAAGCACCTGGCCCAGTGGAACACCGCCACGGCCAACATGGAGGCGGAGGCCACGGAGGCGAGGCGCGTGCTCAGCGAGTGCTTTGCCCTTTACGAGGGCGCCCGCCAGTACGGGCAGAAGATGTGGTCCTGACATGGGCGCCATGCCGGTGACCCCCAAGGCCGCTCCCGCGCCGGACCCCGACCCGCCGAAGGCCTGGGACCCGACGAGCGTGCACCGTCCGGCCGTCGTGTCCGAGCCCGAGAAGGCCGGACTCCCGGACCCGCCTCCGGTCCCGAAGGGCTCCGGGAGCAAGGATGGGTCCGAGACCGTTGACACCGCGTCCCTCGATGTCTTCGCGAGGAACATCGAGGCCCTCGTCCCGACGGTGACCGCGGCACGTGCCCGTATGGCCGCCGGCTCCGGCACCACGGTGCAGCCGGGTGCCTTCTACGACGCCTACCAACTGCGCTCCCAGACCTCGGGCCCCAACGGGGGCGGCGGTCTCCAGGAGCGCTACTACAAGGTGCTCTCCGACCTGGCGGAGGGGCTGGCGGACATCGCCAAGGGCGCCAAGCTGCTCAGCAAGAACTACGCCAACACGGAAGATCTCTCGAAGATCAAGTCGAGTGAGCTGCAGACCCTGCTGAGCGACGCCACGGCGGACTTCGCACGACTCGCCGAGGACAGCGGCGGCACGGTCCAGACCGGTACCGGTGGTACCGGCGGCACCGGCAGCACCGGCAGCACCGGCAGCACCGGCAGCACCGGCAGCACCGGCAGCACCGGGAGCGGAAGCAACAACAGTTCCAGCGGCTCGTCCAACTCGTCCAAGACGTAGAGCCGAGCCGGACGCGGCCATCCCTGCCGGGGCATCCCCTCCCCAGTGCACCGGCAGGGGTGTGACCGTCGCAGGACAACGACACGCGGTCCTCCCGCGGTCCCGAGGCGGCCCGGAGACCGAAGCCTCAGACGAGAGCGCGGACTGATGCCCGACTACAACCAGGGTGGGTTCCACCAGGACGACACCGGCATTTACGCCGACCCGAGCGTTCAGGGGTCCACGGCCGACTACGACTCGTGGGACTGGAAGCAGATCATGGCCGCCATCACCGGCGGGTCGAACCTGACCCCGGGTGCCGGCGGCGACACGCGGGCGTCGGCCGTGTCGGACCCCAAAACCCTGGTCAAGGCGGCGAACGACTTCCAGTACGTGCAGGAGGTCATGGCGATGGTCGCCAAGAGCCTCGCGGACCAGTCCAAGGCTCTCGCGGGCGGTGACGGGGCGCCGTGGCAGGGCGCCGCCGCGGACGCCTTCATGGACACGATGTCCACCTTTTCCAAGCAGGTCGCCAACAACGCCGACGCCCTCAACGGGGGAAGCACCGGCTCGTCCGTCGGGCAGAACCTGGTCTGGAGCGCCAACGCACTGCTGGTCGCCCAGGCGAACATCCACGCCATCGACGCGTGGTACGCGAACGAGGCCGCCCGCCTGGGAGTGAAACCCATGGCGAACGGGCTGATGCCGATCAGTCAGAAGCCCGAACTCGTCCAGATGATGACGGACGACATGCGGGCGGAGCTGAAGAAGCTCGCGACCAACTACGCGCAGGTGAGCCAGAACCTCAGCCGGGTCCAGCCGAAGCCGGTCACCCCCCCGACCAGGGACCCCAGCACGGGCAACGGCAACGACGGGAACACCAAGAGCTCACTGGACCCCAACAAGTTCGGCGGCACCGGTGGTGGCGCGAACCCCCCGAAGCTGAACACCGGCGGCGGCGGAGGCGGCGGCGCCAACCCCCCGAAGCTGGAGAGCCTGGACACCAACACCGGCAGCGGAGACGGCACCGGTACTGCCGGGACGGTGAATCCGTTCGGTGGCGGTGCGTCGGCGCCGGAGCTGGATCCGACCGGTAGCGGTACGGGCAGTGGGAGCGGCATCTCGTTCCCGGAGCCGGATCCGACCGGGACCGGGACCGGTACTGCCGGGACGGTGAATCCGTTCAGCGGCGGCGCGTCCGCACCGGAGCTGGATCCGACCGGTAGCGGTACGGGCAGTGGGAGCGGCATCTCGTTCCCGGAGCTGGATCCGACCGGGACCGGGACCGGTACTGCCGGGACGGTGAATCCGTTCAGCGGCGGCGCGTCCGCACCGGAGCTGGACCCGACGGGCACGAGCGCCGGCATCAACCCTTACGCGGGAACGCTGAACCCGACCCTGGACAGCATCATCAATCCGTCCACGGCCACCAGTGGGAGCGGGACGGGGTACACGCCGAGTGCGATGCCTGTGACCTCGCTGGCAGCGATGCCTTCGACGGGCAGCGGCACGAACGGCTCCTCGAACACGAGCCAGGTCCTGGCGCAGTCGCCCGAGGCGTGGACCGGCGGGGCCGCGTCACCGGAGTTCCCCGGCAGCACGTCGAGCGCTCTGCCGGAGGCCGGCGCCGTGGGGCTTCCCGGCACCGGGGGGACGGGTCTGCCCACCGAACTGAGCAGTGCTCCGGGAACCGCAGGTGTCTCCGCCATGCCCGCGTCCGATCTGATCTCCAGCCCAGTCCTCGGGGCGACCCCCACCGGCTCGACCACCGGTGCGGGTGTGCCGGGTATGCCGATGATGCCGATGGCTCCGGGTGCGGGTGCTGGTGCCGGCGTGGGTGCGGGGGGTGCTGAGCGTCCGGATGCTGCGGGGCTGCTCGGCGGTGACGGTGTGGTGCCGTGGGCTGGCGGTGGCTCTGCGGGTTCGGTGGACGACTTCGAGCCGGTGGCCGGTGTGGCTGCTGGTGGGGTGGGGTTGACGGGGCCGGAGGCTTTCGCCCCTGGTGAGGGCGTGTCTGCTGGTGGCTCTGGGGTGTCGGTGCCTGGTGGTTCTACGGTTCCGTCGGGTGTGGTGTCTGGGGAGGCTGCCGGTGTGGGTGTGCCGGGTATGCCGATGATGCCGATGGCTCCGGGTGCGGGTGCTGGTGCCGGCGTGGGTGCGGGGGGTGCTGAGCGTCCGGATGCTGCGGGGCTGCTCGGCGGTGACGGTGTGGTGCCGTGGGCTGGCGGTGGCTCTGCGGGTTCGGTGGACGACTTCGAGCCGGTGGCCGGTGCGCAGGCGGGCGGGGCGGGCCTGAGCGGTCCGGAGGCATTCGCGCCCGGGGAGAGTGTGTCCCCCGGCGGGTCCGCGGCGTCCGCACCGTCCGGCGCCACGCTGCCTTCGACCGCTGCGTCCGGTGATGCCGCTGGTGTGGGTGTGCCGGGTATGCCGATGATGCCGATGTCTCCGGGGATGGGCGCCGGGACCGGGGCGGGCAGCGGGGGTGCTGAACGTCCGGACTCCGCCGGTCTGTTGGGCGGCGAGGGTGCGGTGCCGTGGACACAGGAGTGGACGCCGGACGCCGAGGAAGGCGTCCCGGTGGCGGGAGCCCCATCGGGTGGATCGGGCCTGACGGAGCCTGACGCGGCCTTGCCGGCCGAAGGCGCCCACACGGCCGGACAGCCGAGCACCCCCCTCGTGGCACCCCCTGTCCTTCTGGCCCCCATGACGGGGACACCTGCCGCTCCCGGCCGGCGGAGTGGTGAGCGGCCCGACGCGACCGGTGCCTCAGCACTGCTCGGCGCCTCCGGGAGCGCCTGGGCCACACCGGCTGCCCGCGGGGCCGAGCCGGAGGCGGCAACGCTCCGCCGGGAGCCCGCGTCCCAGGGACCCGAGGCGGAGGCCACCGGCGACACCGGGGGTGAAGCGCATGGCATGTCGACGGCCGGGGCCGCGCCGGTCGTCGCTCATCTGCCCGACGACCGCGTCGCCATGGTCAACCAGGACGAGGAACCGGAGGACGTGTCCGCCTGGAACGCAGCCGGCGCCGGGTTCGCACCCCTGCTGCTGTCCCTGGGGGGCCGGGGCACCGCAGCCGACACCGCGGAGGGAACGGCCACCACGCGCTACACGGTCTCCGACCCGAGCGTATGGGACGGAGGAGAAGGCGACGCCGCACAGCGGGCCGAACAGGCCACCGGCTCGCCGACGGCCGACGCCCTCGGCACCGGCGACACCGGCTTCACCACATGGCGTCCCGCTCAGCGCCCGCCCCGGACGCCCGAGATCTTCCCCGGAGTCGCCGAGGAGATTCGGTGCGGCGCCGGGGACGACAACCCCGACGACTCCGATCCGGCAGCCTCCCGGCACGACGACCCGGAGGAGGCGTCCGGCGAGGACGAAGACGAGGACACCGAGGCCAAGGCCCTCGACCTGTTGCGGCAGGACGTCTCGGCCTGGGGGCCGCGCCCCGGCGCGACACCGGACTCCCTCGGCTGACCGCCGCCGGATCGTCCGCAGATCAAGGTGATGCCATGAGTGACGACACACGGGCCTCGACGACCGCGCAGGACGAGCACGTGATGCCCGAACCTCCAGAAGACGTCCGCGAGGCCGCACGCCACGCTCCCGACCACTGGTTCGGACTCGTCGACCCCGCCTGGAGAGAGGGATCTCCCCCGGCGTGGGCCGTGCTCGGTCAGTGGCGCTCCGATACGTCGGGGGAGATCGTGGCGTGGCAACCCAACGACGACTACCGCCCTTCCCCGGCGGCGCTCGGCTGGGACCCGCCCACGGATCCCGTGGACGACGCCGTCCAGCGAGCCGCCACCGGATACGCCCGGGCGGAAGAGGTGACGCGCGCTCTCGCCGAAGCCGAACTGGCCGTACTCGCCCGATCCGACGGCGGTCTGGTGACGGCCGCGACGCCGGACGGCACCGCGGTCGTCCCCGTCTTCACCGCACAGCCGCACCTGGAGACGGCCGGCATGCTGGCCTACGAGGTGGTCCCGTGCGCGGACCTCGTGGACCGGCTCCCCGTCGGCCACATGCTCTATCTGAATCCCGGAGGTGCGGCCCCCATGACGGTCCGCACCGAACCACTCCTGGCGATTCTGCAGGACAGTCCGGCCGCCTCCTGACGGGCTCGGACGACGTGATGCCACAGCGAGGCTACCGCCGGGGTCGGCTCACCGGACGGACGTACGACCTGACGTTCCGGCTCGGCGCGTGCCGTCGTAACGGGAACTGACGAGATCGGGAAACCGATCGGCGATCGACTGGGGCATGAGGCAGACGCCCAGGTCGTTCCGGACCAGTGCGGCCGCCGCGCCGACGTTGTATATCTCGAACGTCGTGGTGCGAGCGACGGCCGCGACGCGGAAGGCCGGCCGACCGGGTGGCGGACGGCCCAGCCCGGTGAGAAGTCCACCAAAGGCAACGCGGTGACGTCCACGAGCGCCGTCCTGTCCTGTCGGTGTCGCCTTTCACGACGGCTCCGCGTATGTCGGCGACGGCGACCTGCCGAGGGTGCTCCACCGCGACCGAGTGCTCGGCCCGCAGCACGGCCGGAGCATGGTGCGGGCCGGCTCACCCCCCTTGTTCGCGCCCGCGGTGATGCGCCCTCGCGGCCCCTCTCACGTCGTCGACGGTCTTCCGTGCGAGCTCGGCAGCCCAGGGGTGGCTCGGGCTGCGGATGCGAACGCCTCACCGCCCGGGTCGGTAGGGCCTGGTGCGTGGTCCGTCCGACGTCTTGCGTCTGCCACGGATCCGGCCGCCGAGCAGTGGGCGGTCAGGTCGTCGCGCGCACGGCGTCGCGGATGAGTTCGGCCACTTCGCAGGGCTGGGAGACGGCCACGGCGTGCGAGGCGCCGTCGACCTCGATGACCGTCGACCCGGCGCGCCTGGCGCCGAAGCGTTCCACCTCCGGGTTGATGGCCTCGTCGGCGCCGGCCACCAGAATCCAGGACGGCTTGACCCTCCACGCCGCAGCGGAAGCCTTTTCCCCGAACGCCACAGCTGCCAACGGACGCTGGGCTGCCGCGAGGACCTTGGCGACGGCAGGCGGCACGTCGGCCGCGAAGACGGCCGGGAACGCTTCCTCGGCGATGGTGAGTTCGACGACGGACTCTCCGTCCTCCCGCGGGTACGTCCTTTCTTCGAGGTTGCTCACCAACGACGACTGGGGAAACCGTCCCTGCAGTTCATCGAGGCTCTCACCCTCCGCGGGCACGTAGGCCGCGATGTAGACGAGGCCCACCACGTTGTCCTCGGTCCCGGCCACGGAGATGACCGCGCCGCCGTAGGAGTGGCCGACCAGGACGACGGGGCCGTCGACCTGGGCCGCCACCGAGGCGATGTAAGCGGCGTCGGACGCCAGGCCGCGCAGTGGATTGGGCGGAGCCAGCACGGGAATGCCGTGGCTCTGCAGTTCACCGATGACAGCGGACCAACTGGTGGCGTCGGCGAAGGCGCCGTGGACGAGCAGTGCGGTCGGGTGGGTGACCATGGGGTGTGCTCCTTGATGGGGGGATTCGAGGGAGGCTGCCGTAAGAGAGTGTCCGCGGAGCGCACCTGGTCCACCGTCCTGCGTCCGGTCGGCGGGTCCTGGCAGAAACACGGCGCTTGGCGGCGGCTTCGGTCGATGCGACCGCGGCCGGTTCCAGAACCGGTCGAATCGGCTTGATGGTGGGGGCAGAACGGTTCCAGGGCTGCGTCTCATGGCGGTTTCTCCAGCGGAGCGGACCGGCGGGACACGGAGTCCGGCCGGGCGCCGCCCTCTGTCACGGTAGGACCGGGGAGCTCACGAGCGTTGCACCCCTGTGCACCGGGGTCGGCTCGACCGCGCACGATATCGGTGCGCTGCTGGGCAGAAATAGGTGCAACGATGGATAAAACGACCGTGACGCACTTTCGAGGAAGGCATGGATGCGCAGCAGCGGTGCCCGCTCATCCACCTGCGCCGGAGCGTCCGGTCGCCGGAGCCGCCCGTCGGCCGGGGATTCGAGCGGATCGACGAGGTTGCGGCCATCGGTTCCCGAGTGGCCGGGAATGTCCTCCGCGGCGTCCGGAGTCCGATGCGCACGGACGACTGGAACTCGCCGGCGACGTGCCGCTCCCGAAGCGGGACGCCCTGACGCGGGCCACGAGTCACGCAGCCGCAACGCCGGCTCGGGAAACACAGGTCGATCCGCACCGGCCCGTCGAGGTAGTGGACGAACATGTCGCCCGGCCGGAGCTGGGGTCTGCCTTCCGTCCTGCTCGATCCGGGCCGCACCTGGGTCCAGCGGCTTCAGCGCGACGGTCCCACCCGCGCCGCTCCAGGCGACGGATCTGTGCCGTCCCTGCAGGAGCAGGACGCTGCCGTGTCCTCGGGAAAGCGCGCCGAGGCGCTCCCCGAGGACACGGCAGTTCCCGGTCTCGGCCGCGCACCGGTGGCTCGACGCCTGTGACGCACCCGAGGTTCAACGGCTTTGGACAGCGCAATCCGTAGTCCTGTGACAAGCAGGGCAGGGCTCGGTTGTGCACGATCGAGCCCACCCGGCATGGCACGGCCGGAGACTGCGGTCAGGTGAGGCACGTCACCTCGCGTCGCCTGCACCGCCGCGCCGCTCGAAGGCCCAGTAGATGAGCGCCGTCAGAGGAAGAGCGGCTCCCAGGACGGTGAGGCCTGTCCAGCCGCCCGCGTGGTACACGACGGACCCGAGCTGGGAACCGGCCGCGCCGCCGATGAAGAAGGTCGCGATGAAGACGCTGTTGAGCCGGGCGCGGGCGGCCGGGTCGAGCTGGTACACCGTGTGCTGTCCGAGAACGAGCGACGTCTGGACGGCCATGTCGATCACGACGGCGGCCAGAGCGATCAGGACGATGTGGTGCGCGCCCAGCCCCGCGAGGGCGAAGGCCAGGGCGGTGACCAGGAAGGCGGCACCGGTCATCGTGCGGACGAGTCCTCGGTCGGCCCACCGGCCGGCGAGCGGTGCGACGGCGGCTCCGGCTGCTCCGACGAGAGCGAAGATGCCCACCCCGACCTGCGAGTAGTGGAAGCCCGGGCCGGTCAGCACGAACGAGACAGTGGTCCAGAAGGCGCTGAAGGAGCCGAACATCGCCGCCTGGTAGAGACCGCGTCGCACCAGTGCCGGGTGCGTTCGTACCAGGCGGGCGGTGGAGCGCAGGACCTGGTGGTACGGCAGCGACGTGGTGGGGGCGTGCTGCGGCAGAGCCACGCGCAGGGCCACGGCGAGGACGGCGGTCAGGACGGCGGATCCGACGAAGACGGCACGCCAGCCGGCGGCCTCGGAGACCAGGCTGCTCATGGTGCGGGAGAGCAGGATGCCGGTGAGCAGCCCGCTCATCACCCGGCCGACGACCCGCCCGCGGGCGTGATCGGCGGCCAGATTGGCCGCGAAGGGGACCAGGATCTGGGCGACGACGGACGTGGCGCCACTGATCAGCGAGGCGATGAGCAGCATGGGGAAGCTGGTCGCGAGACCTGCCACGAGAGAGGCGGCCGTCGTGACCGTCAGCAGGACGGTCACGAGGTTGCGCTTCTCCAACCGGTCGCCGAGCGGGACCAGGAAGAGCATGCCGAGGACATAGCCGACCTGGGTGAGGGTGATGAGCGTGCCCGCGGTCGCGGTGCTGATGCCGAAGACGCTGCTGAGCGAGGACAGCAACGGCTGGGCGTAGTAGAGGTTGGCCACCGTCATGCCGGAAGCGACGGCCAGGAGCGCGACCAGGCCGCCCGGCACGCCGTGGGAGGACTTCGCCGTCGTGGCGGGGGACGACGTACCGGACGCGCGTGTTGTGGACATGGACACCTTCTTTCGTCGCTGGACACAACGGTCGGGCTCCCGCCGCCCTTCCTCACTGATGACGATGGCTCAGGATGTCAGTCATCACTATGGCCGATGAGCGATCAGCCTTCCCCGAGCAGTGCCTCCGTGACGGAGTCCCAGTCGATCAGCGCGTTCTCGTCCCCGGGCGGAACCGCCTCCCAGGTGGAGACCAGCCACTCACGCAGTGGCTGGACAGGGACGTCCAGCAGGGCGGAGGCCGAGCCGTCGCGCAACATCATGCGTACGTCCGGCCTGTCGTTGCAGCAGCACGGTGGCCAGACACGCACGTCACCTTCCCCAGAGGGCCTGTGCAGACCCGACTGGAGAAGGTCCCGTGAGAAGACCCATCGGGCGCTGCCCAGGCCGCCCGGCTCGGGCAGTTCCAGGAGCACCGCGAAGGGCTGCTGCCGGTCGTAGCGGAAACACACGGGCAGCGGCGCCGTCCTGTCCCGTCCCAGCACCAGCGTGGTGGTCAGGGTGAGGGCGATGACGCCGTCCGGTTGCCGTACCCCGTCGTGCGGGAGCGAGTGCGGGTCCATGACGAAGAAGCCTCTCGAGTCACGTCCCCGAGGCGCGGTGCGCCTCGGCCGGCTCGGGAAGGTGGTGCAGCGCGGCGAGGCGCTCCTCGAAGGGGGTGACTTCCTCGAAGGAGTCGCGCCGGGGCTGGGGGCCGGCGGTGGTCAGCCCTGACATCAGGGCCGCCAGTTCGCCCGCGGCCCGTTCGATCCGGCGGTCGAGGCCGCCGGCGCCCCAGTCCTCGGAGGCGGCGTAGACGCCGGTCGGGACGACGACGGCCTTGAGGTAGGCGAAGAGCGGGCGCAGGGCGTGGTCCAGGACGAGGGAGTGCCGGGCGGTGCCGCCGGTCGCGGCGATCAGCACCGGCTTCCCGGCCAGCGCGCCCTCGTCGTGCACGCTCAGCGCGTCGAAGAACGACTTGAACAGTCCGCTGTACGAGGCGGAGAACACCGGCGTGACGACGATCAGCCCGTCGGCCGCCGCCACCGCGTCGAAGGCGTCGGCCAGATCCTTCTCGGGGAATCCGTTGGTGAAGTTGTGCGCGATCTCCACGGCGATGTCGCGCAGCTCGATCACCTGGACGTCGGCCCGCTGCGGTTCGGGCGCGGTGGCGGCGGGGGCGGCGACAGCGGCCAGCCGGTCGCCGAGCAGCCGGGTGGAGGACGGGACGCTCAGCCCCGCGGAGACGACGACGAGCTTCATGCGCGGACTCCTTCCTCGGCGGTGTCCTCGGTGGTGGCGGTGTTGCCGGTGTCCTTGGCGGCCAGCAGGGACGCGTGGGTCGGGGCGTCCGGCACGTTCGCGGGCCGGTTCTTGGCGAACTCCTTGCGCAGCACCGGCACGACCTCCTCGCCGAGCAGGTC
>NZ_BMWA01000030.1 GCF_014650995.1 Streptomyces viridiviolaceus | reverse complement strand
CGGGAGGGCCTGGACGACCGGTGAGAGTCCGGCGAGTAGTTCCAGGACCTGCCGGTAGGCGGCTTGCGGCAGCCGGTCCGGGCAGCGCACGTGCATCACCGTCGCCACCCCGCGGGCCGATCCGTCTGCGGTCATCACCGTCACCTCCCACCGGTACGTTATCGAACACGAAATCGAACATGCGAGAGCGCGGGCGGTGGATCATGGGTCTAGAATCAAAAATGTGTTCGATGACTTGCCGCCCGATCTGGAGCGTCTGCGCACGCTGCGGGTGTGGCATGTCATGTGGGTGCGGCGCATCGACGCCAAGATCGCCGCGATCGTCCAGCGGCAGGCGGAAGAGGAGCGCGGCCGGGACAACCGGCCGCGGCCGGCGGACTGGATCGTCGAACTCGGCATCGGCGCCCGGCGCCCGGCCCTGCAGGTCCACGCCGGCGACTGCTACATGGCGGGCCGGCGGCACCGTGCCGTCGGCCGTGATGAAGCCCGCCGGCTGCTCGCCTCGGGCCTGAAGGCCTGCGGCCACTGCCGGCCCGACGTCCGGCTGCACATCATCGACTTATCCCGCCCCGGTGCCGCGGGCTGCGTGCCGGGTCAGTTCTCCGACGGGATGCGGAAGGCGATCGCCTTCGCCAGCCGGTCCGCCTCCCTCGACATCGGTCCCTGCTCCTGCGCCACCGTCACCAGCAGCCGCAGCACGTCGTGCGCCTCCTCCAGCGTCAGCAGGGCCAGGCGCTCCGCGGTGTCCATCGGGGCGAAGTCGATCTCGTCGAGGTCGAGGCGGTCGAGGTCAATGTTGTGCTGGTCGTCGTCCATGACCGGGCAACGTACCCAGACCAAGCGCGGTAACGCGCCGCGAGACAACATCAGCTCCGCCCAGCGATGCCGGGCGGAGCCGATCCAAGTACGTGATCGTGAAGGGCGGTCGCCTACGCGGCGAGAGGCTCTGCAGGGCTTCAGCCGAACGATCGTCCCTGCAGGCTATAGGTGAGGCCCGGGGACACTGTCCCCTTCGCAATCACGCTCATCCCAACACAGCCGGCCACGGCAATGTTCCCGTCCCTACTCCTTGCCCCTGCGCTACCGGGTCGGCAGGACGGGCGCAGCACTGCTCCGGTGTCCGCGGTGCCGGCAGGACACAGGTCCCGGCTACGCCAGGTGGTCAGGCGCTGCGGCGTGGCTTGCGGGGCGTCGTCTTCTTCGCGGTGGTCTTCTTCGCCGCGGTCTTCTTGGCGGGTGCCTTCTTCGCCGTCTTCTTCGGGGCGGGCATCTCGTGGATGTCGGCCTCGGTGTCCTCGCCGCGGGCGGCCCTGGCCTTGGACACGGATTCCTGCAGGGCGGCCATCAGGTCGACGAGCTGGCCCGGCTGCTCCGCCGGCTCCGGCATCGCGGGCGGTTCGCGGTGCTCCCGCTTCGCTTCGATGATCTTTGCGATCGCCGCGGTGTAGGTGTCGCGGAACTCCTCCCCCTCCAGGTCCTCTCGGGCCATCGTCTCCATCAGGGCGAGCGCGCCGTCGATCTCCTCCTCCGAGACGTCCACCGGCGCCGGGGTGAGGGAGGAGGGGTCGCGGATCTCGTCCGGCCAGCGCATCGCGTGCAGCACGATCACGTCGTCCTTCACCCGCAGCAGGCCGAGGCGCTCCCGTCCGGACCAGGCGTACTTCGCCACGGCCACCCGCGAGGAGCGGGCCAGGGCCTGCCGCAGCAGCTTGTACGGCTTGGCCGCGACCTGCCCGTCCGGCTGCAGGTAGTAGCCCTCCCCGATCCGGATCGGATCCACCGAGTCCAGCGGCACGAACGCCTCGATCTCGATCGCTTTCGCCGTCGGCAGCGGCAGCTCCCGCAGCTCCTCGTCGGTGACCGGCACCACCAGGGTCTTGGTCAGCTCATAACCCTTGCCGATCTCCTCACCACCGACCTCACGGTCCTCCAGCTCACACACCTTCCGGGTCCGCACCCGCCCCATGTCCTGCAAGTGGTACTGGTGGAACCGAATCGAATGGTCCTCGGTCGCACTGACCACATGGATCGGCACCGTGACCAGACCGAACGAGATCGCACCGCTCCAAATGGTCCGGGGCATGGCACAGGCCCTTCTCCGCAGACAGCCCCGAGCAGCATCCAGCCTATGAGCGGCATGGCGGCTGCGCACACATGCGCCGGCGTCTGCCGCAGGCCCGGTGGCGGCCCCCTCCCAGGGTGCATAGGGGGCCCGCCCGGGCCTTGCCCGTCCTGTCGATAGTGCAAGGCACTACGACGGTAGGGCTGTCGGTCCCAGCCGTGCTCGCTCGGTGCACCGGACAGGTGAGCGAGGGCACCCGCTTAGGGCCTCCCCCCTTGAACGGGGAGCGGGAGCGGGGCGCCGCCGGATCCGGTGACGGGGCGGGCCGGTGTCTTTGGGGTGGTCGGTGGTTCAGCGTGTGGCGAGTTCTCTGGGGAGGTTGCTGGTGGTCATGAAGGCGCTCAGTTCGGATCCCCAGGGAACGGTGGCGGCGAAGCCTTCGGCGATGTGGGCGGTGGAGCGTACGGGCTGGGGCAGGTGCCGGTCACGGGTGAAGCCGAGCATGCGGGCCATGGCGCGCCAGAGGCGGGCGTCGGGGGTGATGCCGACGGCCGCGTGGTGAGCGGCGAGGAGGTGGGCGGCGAGGGGGTCGCCGGCGCCGGCGGCGAAGCGCCACCAGTACAGGGCGCTTTCGCGTCGGTCGAGGGTGTAGAGGAGGCAGGCGAAGGTGCGGGCTCCGGTCTGGTCGTAGTCGGCGGCGAAGGCGGCCAGGGAGTCGATGTCGTTGGAGCGCAGGACCATTTCGCACAGGCGGCGTACGTGGTCGACGACGGCGCTGGGGGTGGTGGTGGGGTCGGGGGTGAGGATCGGCGTGGGGCGGCGGCGCAGGCCGCGGCGGGTGCGGGGGCGTGTGGAGGCGGGCCGGAGGGGGACGGGGGCGCCGGCGGGCGGCTGAACCTGAGCGGGCGGCTGCATCTGGGCAGGGGGTGAGGCCATGTCGGTGACGCCGCGGGCGATGCGGGCCGGGCGGGCGGCGTCCTGGGCGATACGGACGGCCAGGCGGCGCAGGAAGTCGTCGGTGTCGTGGCTGTCGTACTGGTCGTGCAGCTCTTCTGCTTCGGTGCGCAGCAGATCTTCGAGCATCAGGTGTCTCCTTCCCCCGTGTCCGGGAGACCCATGAGGTCGTGGAGTTTCTTCAGTCCGAGATGGACGTTGGTGCGTGCGGCGCCGGGCGTGATGCCCAGCCGGGTGGCGATCTGGCCGAAGTCGAGTTCGGCGAGGTAGCGCAGGCGGACGCAGTTGGCCTGCAGCGGGGCGCGCTGTTCGAGGTCGGCCAGGACGCGGTCGAGGCGGTCGTGGCCGCGCAGGTGCAGCAGGTCGTCGGCGGTGGGCACGTCGGCGTACGCGAGCTGGCCGCAGGTGATTTCGCGGTCGGTGGTGCGGGCGCGGCGGCGGTAGAAGTCGATGATCGCGGCGTCGAGGATGCGGTGGGCGAGCGCGATGGGGTTGGCGTGGGCGAGGATCCGCGGCCATTTGCGGTACATGGTCATGGCGGCGTCCATGAGGGCTTCGTCGGCATCGTGCGGGTCGCGCAGCCGGGCGCCGGCGATGCGGAGGAACTCGCTCTTGTGGCGGGCGAAGAACACTTCGAAGTCGGTGGGCAGGGGTGCGGGCTCGATCAGGCCGTAGTCCTGCTCGTCGGGGTTGGTCACCGCTTCTCCAGGTGCTGAGGCGGAGCGGCGAGCCCCGGGTCGAAAGGGAGCCCCGCGGTGGAGGCAGAGGCCGGCGGGACAGGGTGTCCGGCGGCGGGTGGTGCGGATACGCGTGCGCGGGAGCGGTGCTCGTCGCGAGCCAGCGAGGCGATGCGGACGACGCGCCGGACGGCGGCGTCGAAGCCGACTGCGGTCATCCGGTAGACGCCGACCAACGCCAGCGCGTACCAGGCCCAGTGAAGCCCCACAGACCCTCCATTCTGCTCAACTCGACTCCCCTACAGCGTCGTTGCCGTGTGGGAGGAGGACCTTGGTCCTCACCTCCTTCACCGATGAGCAGACCTCCGGGAGTTAACTCTGCGACACGTGTTTTCGACGGAACGCAACCATCCGTACGTGACGCCGCGTGCGACCTGCACACACTCAGCGTGCTGTGATCGACATCACGTTTGATGATCGAACAATCGCCAGGCCCCGCCACCCCGAGCCACCCGAATCACCTCGCCTGGTCAAAGTCGGCTGCCGGTCCCTCGCCATGCCGAGCGTCCGATTGCGGCCCGGGAGGCGAGCAGGCGCAGGCCTCTACGGCAGGGTGGTGTGTGCGACTTCCGCACCGTAATGAGCGGCTGCCCGACCAGGGCGCCCGCCCATCACAACCCCCGTTCATCCGCCGAGTTCGATCTGGACAACCACCCCAACAGCTCCCACAAGACCCAGTAGGTTTGCGCAGGATGCAGGGTTGTACGAGGGAGGGGCATCGTGAGCCCGTCGGGTGTGTCGGGGAGCGGCGATGCTCCCGTGCGCAGCCATGCGGTCGTCGTGGGTGTTTCCCACTACGCCCACGCAGAGCTTCCCGATCTGCCGAGCGCGGCGCACAGCGCACGGCGACTCGCCGAGCTGCTCACCGCGATGGGGTACGAGGTACTAGTGTCCGCGGACCCGACGTCTGCCCAGTTGCGGGCTCAGCTGGGGCAGTGGAGCGAACGCGCCCAGCTCGGTCCGGACGACGTGGCCCTCGCCTACTTCGTCGGCCACGGCTTCGTAGACGACGACCAGCACTACCTTCTCTGCTCCGACAGCAGGCCCGGCTTCCTGCACACGGCCATCCCGAGCGAGGACTTCGTCACCGGGGTGACCGACAGTCTGGCCGGTCACACGCTCGTCGTCCTCGACACCTGTTGGGCAGGGATAGCCGGCCGAAACACGGCTCTCCAAGCTGCGCAGACGCGTCACGCGGTGACGCGGAGACCGGGCAGCTGGGTGCTGACCTCGGCTCAGGACGGCGCTCATGCCCGGGCCGGAGCCTTCGTGGATGTCCTGGAAGAGGTGCTGACCCACCCTGACGCCCCCGCGCACCAGCGGTACCTGGGAGTGCGGGAGGTGACCGAGCAGGTCAATGCCTCTTTCGAAATGCGCGGTTCGGGCCAGCGGGTGCGCGCCGTGGGCGTGGGACGTGAAGGTGCCGGACCGTTCTTCCCCAACCCCCTCTACACGCCCAGAGACGCGCCGACCACGCACGTGGACATCGGGAACGTCGTTCGGCTCCGCCAGGACCTGGACGACCACTTCATGCCGCGCAGCCGAGGCGTGACCCACGGCTCGGACCAGGGCGACCACTTTGTTGGCCGCACCGCGGCGTTGACCACGGTGGCCACCTGGTTGCGGGGCGAGAGCCGTGCCCCTTCCCCACTCGTCGTCACCGGCGACCCCGGTTCCGGAAAGTCCGCTCTCCTCGGCCGGGTCCTGGCACTCATGGATCCAGACAGCGCGGCCCGGTTGAACGTCCCGCCCGACGTCCTGCCGCCGACGGGCCTGGTCGGGATCCCGATGAGCTGCCGAGGGGCCACCGCCACGGATGTAGTCGCGGACCTGTCCGCGGCCCTGGGCCTGCGCGGCTCCGATCCCCAGATCCTGTTCAGCGCGCTCCGCGATCGCACCGAGCCGCTCGTGGTCGTGCTCGACGCGCTCGACGAGGCGATCGAGAGCCGCGGCATCATCACCGATGTCGTCCTCCAGCTCGGTGCCCTGCCGACGATCCGCCTCCTGGTCGGGACACGACGGGAGCTGCTCGCGGAGCTCGGAGACGACGTACAGATCATCGACCTGGACGCGGCGCCGTATCAGGACGAGAACGACCTCCAGCTCTACGTCAAGAGACTGATGGCCGACGACGAGAACACGCCGGCCGCCCTACTGGACCCCGTCCGAGCCCACCCGAACACGGCCGAGAACTTCGCGGAGGCTGTGGCGCGTCAAGCAGGGCACTCCTTTCTCGTCGCGCAGTTGGCGGTACGCGCCTTGCTCCAGGCCCCTCTCCCGCCCGGCGATCTTCAGTCGCTGCCTCGCACCCCGCACGAGCTGTTCGCCATGTACCTGGAGCGGTTCGGCCGGAACAAGGACCGAGCGCTTCGCCTTCTGCTTCCGCTCGCCTACGCGCAGGGACCCGGACTCCCACGCTGGCTGTGGGCCCCGCTCGCCGAGGCACTGGCGCAGGAGCCGTTCGGGGACGACGACGTCTGGTGGATCCTCGAACAGGGCAAAGCCCTCATCAGCCAGGCCCAGGGGCACGAGGGCACGGTGTACCGCCTCTACCACCAGAGCCTGACGGAGTACCTGCTCCACGACGACCACGACGACACCGGCAGGCACCGCGCCATGGCACGGTGCCTGGCGCAACTCGTGCCCTTCGCCGCCTCTGGTGACCGGGACTGGGCCGCGGCGGACCCCTACATCCGTGCCCACGTCGCCACCCATGCGGCGGCGGGTCACATACTCGACGAACTGCTGCGGGACGAAGGATTCCTCAGACACGCCACGCCTGGCCCCCTGCTGCGGGCTCTTGCGGAGACCGGCGCCATCGGCCCTGGGAGAGCGCCTGACACAAGGCCAGGGCCTGCCCCTGAGCAGTCCGAAGGGACACGGTCGACGGAGCAGATCGTCTCCCGTATCCTGTCTGACCGCGACACCGTTCTGGTCGTCGCGACCGAGTGGTCGTCGGCCCACGGAGGGCTGAGCACCTTCAATCGCCATCTGTGTGTGGCGCTCGCCGCCGCAGGCGCGAGAGTCTTCTGCATCGTCGTCGAGGCGGACGAATCCGAGATCGCCGACGCGGCGGCGAAGGACGTGACCCTGCTCTGTCACACGGGCGCCCCGGGAGCACCCGAGTACGGCAGGCTCACCCGCCGTCCGAGCCTGCCACCGCAAGTGGTCCCGGACCTCATCATCGGTCACGCACGCATCACCGGTCCGGCCGCGATGCACCTGCAGGAGGACTTCTTCCCGGGCGCGCGTCGGCTGCACATCGTCCACATGGCGCCGGACGAGATTGAATGGCACAAGCTCGACGACACGACCGACCATGCGGCCCGGGCGGAAGAACGTACAGAGATCGAAAGAGAGTTGGGGGCCACAGCCCACCGGCTTCTGGCGGTGGGCCCCCGCCTGTGGAACCGCTTCCTCACGGAAGTGGGCGACAGCGGCGGGCTTGAACCCTTGCAGATCGACCCCGGCTTTGACGTGCCTCACGGGGCTTCCGCGGCGCGCACGCCCCCTCGCGGCAGTCCGCTCAAGGTGCTGCTGGTCGGCCGCACGGAGGACGCCCGCCTCAAGGGAGTCGACCTGGCGGCACGCGCCTGTGGGCTGGTCCACGCCAAGGCGTCGACCGAACCGATCGAGTTGGTCGTCCGTGGGGCTCCGCCGGAGACGGCCGACAGCCAGCGCGAAGAGATCCTCAGATGGTCACAGACACCAGGTCTCGAGGTGGTCGTGCGTGCGTACGCGAAGGAGCGGCGTCTGCTGGAGGCGGACTTGACCCGGGCCAGCCTCGTCATCATGCCGTCGCGTTCGGAGGGGTTCGGGCTGACCGGGGTGGAGGCCATCATCCGGGGCGTGCCGCTCCTCGTGAGTGCGAACAGCGGACTGGCGAACCTGCTGCGCGATACATTGAAGGGCGAACTCTCCGAACTGGCCGAGGAATTGATTGTCCCGGTCACCAAACGGGACGCCGACGACGCCGCGGAGTGGGCCGCGCGAATCGAGAAGTGCCTGAACCACAGAGACTCGACCTTCGCGCGTATGGCGGCCGTCCGCAGCCACCTCGCCGCGCGCGTCACCTGGGACGCGGCGGCGAAGATCGTGCTCGGGGAAGTGCGGTGACGCCCCTCGCCGGCCGGCCCGACCCGGCGATCAGTGCGCCGCGAAAGCCTCCTCGGTCACGTCCCTCTCGAACGACGCTCGCTGAAATCCATACGTCGCAATGTCGGAAACCTTGATCACGACGCAGAAGCGATCGACCGTGCCGAGCGATGCGGCGACCTCACGATGGTTGCGTTTAAGGAAGTGGATCGCCGCCTGATTCGTCAAGGATGTGTGGCCGCATACCAGAAAGACGGGCCGCGTGGATTCCGGCGGCCTGAACTTGGCCACCACGGCGTACTCCACGTTGCCGCGGTCGAAACCGTAACGCCGCCCGCCGATGACGAATGCCACGGAATCCGGGCCCGTGCCGTACGGGAGAATGGTGACACCCGGCACGTGGGCCCTCAGATGCCCGCCGGTGCGCACATTGGCATCGCCCATGGGGCCGCCGATGCAGAACTCGGTCTTCGTTTCGTTGCTCCCGCGGAAGTCGTCACTGGACTCGGTAACGACATCGCAGCCGACATGGCTCGCCAGGGTCGCCACCTCGATCAGGGCACGGATCTCCTTGTGCGTCGCGACCCCTGGCACATGGTGCTTGTTACCGATGACGATCAGACAGCTCTCGCCCGGCACCATGCCGAAGAACCTTGCAGTGCGCCACAGTGTGCGCCTGCGCTTTCCCCGTTCCCACAGCCACACGAACGCACCGCCGATAAGGCTGGTCACCAGCCCGACGAGCACATTGACGACCAGCGCGTAGATAGCCGCCCCCTCTTGTCCTCCCCCTCCGGCGGGGGCCTGACCGACCACGCTGATCCTCCACCACGGCACGGAATCATGACAAGAAGCCCTGCGCCCGCAGTCGTGAAGCCGAAGCTGAGGAGCGAGACGGTGACCAGGGCGTTGCGGCTCGTCGCGAGGACCACCGAGCGGAAGGTGCGCCAGGTGCTGGCTCCGTCGATGCGGGTGACGGCGAGGCTGAGGACTGCTCGTTCGTGGCAGGATGTCACGCGTGCCGCGCGGTACGGGCCCAGCAGGTGCGCCACTGGGTCGCTCGGACCGCGGCGCGGGTCTCCCAAAGTCATGCCGGAGCTCGCTCTGCGCTCACGAGCTCACGTCGGGCCTCAGATCTTGCGCATTACGGCCGTGATGATGGCAAGGATGGTGGCATCGTTCCCTCGGATCGGGGCGTAGGCCGTGTTGTCGGGCATCAGCCAGGTGTCCGGGCCGTCATGCTTGAGGCGCTTCGCTGTGGCCTCGCCGTCCGGCGTGGCAGCTACCACGTCCCCCTGCTCTGCGGTCGGTTGAATACGGACGACGACCAGATCTCCATCGAGGATGTTCCCCTCCCCACAACAAGCTGACCGGCAGTCCGGAGGCAGCGCGCGATCGCTCTGCAGCGCGGTCTTGAAAGCGACCGCCCAAAGGCTTCCGAGCGCGCCCGCTCATGGACGCCTTCCAGCATTGACGTACTCCAGCTGGGCAGCCCCACCGTGTCTCGCGCACACCCATCTGGCCCTCCGGAAGGCCACCGACCGCCGACTCAGCCGTCAAAGCGCCCGCCTGCCCGTGACCGAGCGCCGTAGAACCTGCCTACACATAACTGGGACACCAGCCCACGCGCCTACAGAAAAGCGGGACTGCCTACACATCGCCGGGACAGGACAACACTCCACCGGTCGGTTGTTGTCCGCGGACAACAACGACACGCCACGCCCCGATGGTGGTCCCATCACCGACGAAGTGAGTAAGGTAGCGCTATGACTGCCCCATACGACCCGAGCAATAGGCAAAAGGTAGTAGCCAAGCTGCCTGCTGAGCTCCGGAAAGAGCTCAAGGTCCGTGCTGCCGAGCTTGATGTCGACATCCAGGACGCCGTGACCCAGGGCGTCGAAGCGTGGAGACAGACCAGGAGTCGGCCTGCCGTTGAGACATCTGGCGGCACGTCATTCGCGACCTATCTACCGACCGGGCTGTACGACGAGCTCAAGAAGGACTGCAAGTCCCGCGGGATCTCCTATAACCAGGGCCTCGCCCAGGCGATCCGACTGTGGCTCGATGAGCATCCTTCACCGCGGCCGAAGCCCCAGCGCGTTACCGGGGCACGCCGCATCATCTTCGGCAACCAGAAGGGCGGGGTTGGGAAAACCTCGGTGTCAGCCGGCGTTGCCCAGGCCCTGGCAGAGTCCGGCCACCGCACCCTCCTGATCGACTTCGACCCTCAGGGCCACCTGACCAAGCAGCTCGGTCACCCACTGATTGAAATCGACAGCCCCAGCCTCGCCAAGCACATGCTCGGTGAGGTCAAGGACGGTCAGCTCGCCGACCTGCTGGTGCCGATAAAGGGCGGCGACTTCGAGGACCACCTCTGGCTCCTGCCGGCCTGCAAGGACGCGTTCCTCCTGGACGCCAAGCTGGCCACGAGCCGCGTGGTGCGAATCAAGGAGACAGCGCTGGAGAAGGCGCTGGAGCCCCTGGAGCACGACTTCGACTTCATCGTGGTGGACTGCCCTCCGAGCCTCGGCTACAGCATGGACACAGCCATCTACTACTGCCGTACCCGGGACGGCGAAGAGTCCGACACGTCGGGCATCGTCGTCCCGGTCCTGTCGGAGGACTCGTCAGCTGACGCCTACGACATGCTCGAGGAGCAGATCCAGGACCTCGTTGAGGACATGGACATCGACATCGCCCAGCTCGGGTTCGTGGTCAACATGTACGACAGCCGCAAGGGCTACGTTGCGACGTCGTCGCTGGAGGAGTGGCAGAAGTTCGGGGAGCCTCCGGTGCTGGCCGTCGTCCCGGAACTGAAGGACCAGCGCGAGGCGGTACGGCTGAAGGCGCCGCTGCTGGCCCATGCCCCCTACTGCGAGCAGGCAGAAGCTATGCGGACCATCGCACGGAGGATCAGCGGATGAGCGTCGCCGACCGACTGGGAAAGGGCTCTTCTTTTGAGCGGCGTGGCCGCAGTGCACGCGGCCGCGCGAAGGCCGTGACCCAGGGAGATGTCCCTGTCTACGAACTGGTCCGGCTGCGACTGGACGAGGTCTCCCCCACCCCCCTCAACCCGCGCCGGAACTTCGGTACTGACGAGGAGAAGACCCGCTTCGGCGAGGAACTGCGCCAGGCACAACTGGCCGCATGTGTCGCCGTGACCCGGGCCGCCTACCTGGCACTGTGGCCGGACCACGAGGACCAGATCGGCGACGCCACTCACGTCGTGGTCAACGGTGAGCGACGCTTCCGCAGCGCCGTCCACGTCGGCCTGGAAGCCTTGGACTTCGTTGTCCGGGACGATCTGGCCTCCGATCGCGAAGCGTTCATAAACCACCTGCTCAAGGAGAACCTCGACCGGGAGGACTTCGACGTAATAGAACGTGCTCGCGGCGTGGAGCAGCTGGTCGCCGTGTGCGCGGAGACGGCGGAGCGCGGCGCCAAGGCTCGGGCAGCCGAGCAGCTCGGCAAGGACCGTTCGTGGGTTACCAACCAGCTCGCGCTGCTTGAGCTGCCTGAAGAGCTGCAGACCATGCTGAGCGCCGGCACTCTTGCTGAGCGCGATGGGCGGTCGCTGGCCCGGTACGCCAAGGACAACCCCGAGCTGGGAGCAACCGCGCTTCTGGACCATCTGAAAGCGGCGAAGGAGGCAGCAGCCCTGGCCAAGGCCAGGGAGCGGCTCGAGCTTCAGACGCTGCGCGCTGCGGGCGATTCAGGTTTGTTGTCCGCGGACAACAAACCTGAGGTTCAAGGTCCGGCAGCCGGGAATGCCCTGCCTGGCGGATCCGTGTCGGGTGGTTCAGGCAGCGGTTCGTTGTCCGCGGACAACAAGAGCGGCGGACAGCTGACTGGTTCGCAGCCCGAAGCTGGTTTGTTGTCCGCGGACAACAAACCAGCGGCCGCGGCGGCCGAGAAGAGTGCGGTCAAGCCTCCGACTCAGCGCAGGCCGACGCAGAAGGGCACCTCCACTGGCTCCGGAGAGGGCTCTGCTGGCGACAGCAGCCGCGAACAGCCGCGTCAGCTGCCTTACGACGACGCCGCCTACATCGTCCATCATCTGCACCTGAAGATGGCCACTGACGACTTTGCCCAGGGTGCACGTCTCTGGTTGGCAGTCCTGCGGGATAATCACCCCGAGGCGTACCGGGCGCTCCTGCTGGAGTTGAGCGAACTGGAGCAACAGCCAGCCTGACGGCAGCCCACAAAACACCAAAGGTCCCTCCTCTCCGAGTCCATGGAGAGGAGGGACCTTGTCATGTCAGGGAGCCCAGGCGGCTGGTGCACACCCTGGTCCGGGCTGGGAATGCCAGCGGCAGAAGCCGGGGCGGCAGGGTGTCGCATGGCGGTCATGGGGACGACGCCGGGCTCGGTGGTTGGTGCCCACACCATGCGCCAGGTGGTTCCCGCGTAACACGAACCTCTTGAGGCGACGAACAGTCAGGCGTTGGACTCAGTGTTCGAACGGCCGGGTCCATCAGGCGGCTCTGAATCCGCTTGTTCGCCTGGGGCGGCGGGCGCACCAGCGCGGGCTCGGATCATGTCGGCCCGCGCATAGAGGAGTTGTGCCCAGGCTTTGATGATCGCTGCGATTCCTGTCAGTCCAGCTGCGATCAGTGCTGCGATAGAAGCGATCAAACCGGGATCGCGAGCAGCTGCAGCAATATGAATCCTTTGGCCTGAAGGTTCGTCCAGGTCGTCCACGGGGCCAGCGTGTGGGTAGACAGGGGGCGGGTCTGGAGGGAGAGGAGGCGGGTGAGGCCCTTGCCGGGGGCCCGCTGTCTGCGTGATGTCCTCACAGTCGTCAGCGTCTGGGGGAACGGACGGGTCTGGAGGTGGCGGGTGGGAGCCTTGGTGGTACTGCCTCTCTCCGTCAGTCATGCCCGGTAGTTTGGCATCGCTGGAGTCCCGGCAGTTTGGGTCGCGACTGGGGTCACCACAAACCTCTGAGGGGCCACCCGTGGACTCACCCCCGAAACTCACCTCTTGGACATCTGGGCCTGTCGCGGTGAATGCGCACACCTCACTTCCGGACACGCGCCCGCTGGGTGTTTGCCGGTTTGCCGTGCAGGGCACGACAAAGGCCCCCGCCGGGGAATGGCGGGGGCCTTGGGAGTTGGAGCGCCGGCTGCCACGACTTGGACGTGGACCTCCCCGGAAGGGGGCCGTGCGGCTTACACCAGCGGCACCTACCGGTCGCGCCGCTGCTCGAAACGACCGACCGGAAGGTGACAGCACATCATTTGACACCCTTGCGGCGTTCTACCTCTGTCACGTCTGGCTTCGCCGGATGGAGGAGCGGGAGAGTGAAGAGCAAGTCACACAACATGATAAAAACGGCTATACCAGAAAATACTTCAGCAAATGGAAGACGGTCACCTCTCACCCACCCGACGCCTTCATAGATGGTGGCGGTCACTACCAGAGTGGCACTCAGAGCGGCACTGGCCAGGATCCAGGCATCCCTATGATCGCCGCCCTCTGCCTCCTTCCTCTTGGCCGCCGGAAGCCCTTCGGCTGTAGCGCGGGCGGTGGCGCGAGCGGCACCGAAGGCGAGGGGAGTCGCGAAGGCCAGCCCTTTGAAGAAGCGTAGAAGCCAGTGCTTCTCGCGGTTGTTCAGAATGGCCCAAAGCTCTCCCTTCCATGCCTTGAAGAGGTGGGGCCACTCCGTTGCGGGCGTCGGGATCCTGGCCAGGTACAGGACAAGGAACGGAATGCGGAGTGTGACCATGCGGGTGAGCGCCATGATCGCCTCGTAGATGAAGGCAGCGATGATGGCGACGATCAGCGCGACGGTCCATCCGTTAATGTCATGGTTCAGCCAGGTCCATCCGTGCCCGGTGACGGCACCCGCCGCCTGGGTGATCATCACGGTATTCATGCTGCTCAGACCTCCTTGACCTCGGGGCCGAGTGGCAGACCGCAGGCGTTGCCGAGCAGCTTGGCGCCGAGGCGGTTGAGCTTCGGGGCGAGCTTCCATCCGGGAGAGGACGCCGGCGGCCGGACACTCTCGCTCAGCTCGACGAGCGCAACGTGGGCCTCCAGCGCGCCGTTCTTGGTCATGCGGTAGTAGCGGCGGGCGGGGCGCCCCTTCTCCCGCGGATCGACATCCTCGTCCTCGCTCTCGATCCACCTGTCGCGCTCCATGCGCGCGAGGGCGGGGTACAGCGAGCCGCTGCCGACTCGGGCAGCCTCCATCAGTTCCGTGGCGTAGAAGACGCGTTCCGGATCTTCGAGGAAGGTCTGGAGCATCCTCACCACGGCTGGGGTGAGTTCCTTCTGTTCCATGACAGCGAGAGTAGCACCTAATGCCACGCTTGCATGAGCCTTGTCACGGCTAATGCAAGCTCGGCATGAGGGGCGTGGTGGATGGCTGGTGTAGGCAAATGAAGGCGCATGTGGCCGCCTTCCGGCGGCCACATGGGAGGCGGACAGAAGCGGGGGGCTGCGGGACGGCCGGAGTCGTGTCGACGGCCATCCCGCAGGTCCAGGAAGAGGGGGGTTGAGTGAGCCGCACAGCGACGTCGCGCTGCCCGGTCGGCCCGCTGGGAGGGCCGGGATGACCGGTCAGTCGCTGCCGGAGGTGGTGGCCACGGCGGCCGCGGCTGCCTCGGTCATCAGGTCGTGCACGGCGGTGCTGACGCTGTCGATCTGGTCCGCGAGCGTGATGAGCCCGAGGGCGGTGGCCTGGTCCTTCAGCGCTGTGAGGCGGACCGCCATGCTGTGGGCCTGCCGGTGAACGTCGACCAGGCGGGGCTGGAGGTCGTGCGAGCTGGTGATCCGCTGGGCGTCGCGGGTGTGCTTCCGGTGGAGCCTCGGGCCGTCTCCGGCGGTGTAGCCGTCGATGAGGAGCTGCACGTCGTCGGCGAGCGTGTGGGCGATGGTGGGGGTACGCATGGTCACTCTCCTGTTAGTCGTTGGCGGGTAGGGCCGGGCTGTCCGGTCCTCCGCACCGCCCCGGCCGGGCAGGGCCGGGGTGGCACGGGGGGCCGTCAGCTGCTGAGCCGGATCGGCATGATCAGGCCGCGGAAGGTGTCGGCGTCGTCGGGGGCGTGCAGGACGGCGGGCTTGGTCGGGGTGGTGAAGGACATCTGGATGACCGGGTCGTCGACCTGTTGGAGGGTGGCCAGCAGCAGGCCGGGGTTGAAGGCGATGGTGAGGGGGCTGCCTTCGGTGAGGGTGGCGTCGACCTGGTCGCGGCCGCGGCCGTTGTCGCTGGTGCCGGCGCTGATGTGGATCTGCCCGTCGGTGATGTCGAGGATCATCGGGTCGGACTTGCCCAGCAGGGGGGTGAGGTGCCGGATGGCGGTGGTGAGGTCCTCGGTGCTGGTCTGGGCGACGGTCGCGAGTTCGGTGGGGAACAGGGCGGCGTAGCGGGGGAAGTCGCCGTTGATGATGCCGCCGGTGGCCGACCGGCCGGGGACGCTGACCGCGAACTGGCTGTCGGTGATGGTGAGGGTGGCCTGGTCGGTGTCGGCCAGGATGCGGGCGGCGTCCCGTAGCACGTCGGCCGGGACGATCACCTGTCCTTCGGTGAGGGCCTTGTCTTTCCGTTTCTTGCTGGGGGTGGCCTCACGGCTGGGTGTCCAGGGCACGTGGGCGACGTGGAAGTGGTAGCGGTCGGTCGCGGAGAGCACCACCTGGTCCGGGTGGAGGGCGACTTCGACGCCGGTCAGCTGGGGCAGGGTCTGGTCGGTGCCGGCGGCCGCGGCGACCCGGGTGATGGCCTGGGCGAGGGCGCCGCCGGTGATGGTGCCGCTCGCGGCCGGCAGGTCCGGCAGGGACGGGTAGTCCTCCAGCGGCAGCGTGGGCAGGGTGATGTGGGCGGTGCCGCAGGACAGGGTGAGGTCGGTGCCGTCCAGGGACAGGTCGGTCGGCTTCGTTTTGGGGAAGGTGCGCACCAGGTCGGCCAGGACCCGGCCGGGCACCAGGACGGTGCCGGGTTCGGAGGCGTCGCAGGCCTCGTGGGCGCGGGCGGAGCGGTAGTAGTCGAACCCGGCGAGGGTCAGGGTGCCGTCGTGGGCTTCGATCCGCATGCCGGCCAGGACGGGCGTCGGCGGGTGGGTGGGGATGGCGCGCAGCGCCCACTGGGTGGCGTCGGCCAGGGCGGGCGTGTCGATGGTCAGTTTCATGCGGTGCTCCTACTGCTGGGTGGGGGGCTGCTGGGTGCGCTGGGCGTGGGCGGTGATGACGTCGGTGAGCGCGGTGGGGTCGTCGGTGGTGCCGGCCCACTCGCCGGAGGTGTGCCAGACGCTGCTGCGGCCGGTGTCGGGGTCGTGCCAGACCTGGTAGTCGCCGTGGCGCTCGAGGAGCCCGTGGTCGGGGAGTGCTTCGGGTGCCAGGTCCTGGTCGGTGTCGGCGTGGGCGAGGTCGGGTCCGGTCTCGAGCACGGTGATGTCGGTGACGTGCAGGCGTAGTCCGTCGCCGGGGGTGCGGGGGAGGTGGAGTTCTCCGGTGACCCGGAGGAGGTCGCCGGCGCCGAGGTCGTGCAGTACGGCGTGGGCGAGTTCGGGGTCGACAACGTGGCAGGGCATGACGAGTTCGTCGATGCGGTCGTCGGTGGGGGAGACGACGAGCTGGAAGCAGGCGCGGGTGCCGTGCAGGTCGTCGGGCAGGGTCTGGTCGTCGAGGTAGCCGTCGAGGACTATCGCGGTGTCGTCCATGGTCCAATCCCTCCTTTCTCAGGCGACGCCGGTCAGGAGGCGGGCGGGGTTGCGCTGCTGCTGGCCGGGGGTGAGCGGCCTGCGGGGTGTGGGCGTGGGGCCGTTGGCTTCGCGGTCCAGGTGCACGATGCGGGCCTCGGCCACGGGGAGCGGGCTGTGCCGGGCCGCTTCCCGGCGTTCGTGCAGGCGGCGGTCGTGGTCGGCGACGACACCGACCCAGTCCTTGCCGAGCCGCTCCACCAGCCGCCTGCGCAGCGTGGTCCGCTCGCGGGCGGTGGTCGCTGCCCAGATCCCTTCGCGGGTCAGGGTGGGGTTGGCGAGGGCCCATTTCAGGCAGTCGGCGGCGATGGGGCAGGCCCGGCATGCTGTCTTGGCCTGGTGCATGCGGTCGCTCGCCTCGGGGGTGGAGTCGCCGAGGTCGTGGGCGAACAGGGCGGGCGTGGCCTTGCAGACGGTCGGGGTCGGCGAGTGCGGGAAGGGGATGCGGGGGTCGGCCTCGATGGCCGGCCCGGTGCGGGTGTTCTTCGTTCGGCTCATGGCAGAGCTCTCCCGGTGACGTGAAGATCGAGGGGTCAGGCGTGGTCGTCGTCGCGGCGCTTGGGCTGGGCGTCGGACACGAA
The DNA here is from genome assembly GCF_014650995.1 of Streptomyces viridiviolaceus. Taxonomy (GTDB): domain Bacteria; phylum Actinomycetota; class Actinomycetes; order Streptomycetales; family Streptomycetaceae; genus Streptomyces; species Streptomyces viridiviolaceus. The sequence continues at coordinate 88,608 of NZ_BMWA01000030.1, read as the reverse complement.
TCGTCCGAGCAGGGCCTCCGCCGGGTGCTGGGCGATCCACGCTTCGGCGCACGTCTTGTGCACGGGCTCCCCGGCGTGGGAGCGCAGCATCGCGGGTGTGCCGCAGAGCGTGCAGGGGTCTTCCTGGTAGGAGAAGTGGCGGCTGTCGCGCCAGTCCAGGAGCCCGCCCGGCTCCGGTACGAGGCTCGCCTCCTGGCGCGTGGGGCGCCGGGAGGCGGGCTTCTTCGGGCGCGGGGTGCGCGGGCTCATGCGGCAGGGAGGTGGGTGCCGGGCCTGCCCGGCCGGCGGCCGTTGACGGTGCTGGTGTAGGCGTCGGCCCGGGTCGCCAGATAGGGGAAGGCCTGCTCGCCGGTCTTGACCTTGTACATGGCGGTGTCGGCGCCGCGCAGGAGACGGCTCGCGTCCTCGCCGGGCAGGTCGGCGGCGCAGGCGATGCCGAGGGAGACGGTCATCTGCAGGGTCAGCCCGTCGTGGGTGAGGGGCTGCTGCAGCTGCTCGCGCAGGGCCGCGATGTCCGCGAGGTCGGACGCAGGAGGCAGTACGGCGGTGACGGCGAACTCGTCGCCGCCCAGCCGCGCCGCCTGCGCCTGCCGCCCCGCGGTCCATGCGGTGAGGCGGCGGCCCATGGTGCGGATGACGGCGTCGCCGGCGGCGTGCCCGTAGGTGTCGTTGACCGCCTTGAAGCCGTTTCCGTCCAGCATCAGAAGGTGGACGCGGTCGCGGCGGCCGGTCCGCAGCAGCCGGTCGGTGTAGGCGATCAGGTCGTCGCGGCCGGGCAGGCCGGACAGCGGATCTTTACGGGCGGCGTCGAGCTGGCGGCGGACCCGGACGTCGTCGGCGAGCGCGGCCAGGGCGAGCGGCACGGCGGCGGCGATGACGAGTGTGCGGGAACGCTGCCGTAAGAGGCTCGGGGAGTGCATGATGGGATCTCCGTTCTCGCCCGTGCGGGCGGAATGAGGGAGGCGCACCCCCGAGCTGTCCGGCTCTGGTGGGGGGTGCGCCTCTTGCGTGTGATCACCTGAGACCGGCCGGTGCTGTGTTTCCGGGCTCAGGCATGCTGGAAGTGCTGTCGTCTCGTGACGGGGACGGGAGTGTCCCTGGGGCGGCTGTGCGCCTTGCCGATGCTGCGGTCGCCCCGGGGGCTGTTACCGCCGGCCGTCCTGCTGCGGGGCGGGGTGGATGCTGCCGCAGTCGAGCGGGGTGTCGGTGTGCGGGGAGCGGCCGTGGGTGGGCCGCAGGTCGGCGAGGATCTCCAGCAGGTCGTCCTCGGTGTCGAGACGGATGTCGGCGTAGCCGCGGCCGCAGGTGCACGGCACGATCAGCGTCAGGACGTCTTGGGCGCCGTCGGCCTCGGTGATGTGCAGGGTGTGGTGCAGCCACAGCCCGCCGTCCAGCCAAGCCACCGCCGACGGTTCGAAGTCCTTGTAGCCGTCGGGGCGCAGCGCGGGGTAGCCGCGCCAGTCCATGGCCTCGACGACCTGGGCCAGGCTGTGCGGGTACGCGCTGTAGACGTGGTGGGCCGCGGTGGTTTCGGCGTCGTCGCGCTGCTCCTCCTCGCTGGGCACGCCGGCTTCGGCAGCGAGGTCCAGCAGGTAGGCGAGCGGGGAGTCGGCCGCGTAGGGGCGTGTCGGCAGGGCCAGGATCTCGGTCATGCGAGTCTCCAGGTGATGTGATGGTGCTGGCCGGGCTGTCCGGTCCACCGCACTGCCCCGGCCAGCAGGCGCAGGCCGGCCGGGGCAGTACGGAGGGCCGCCAGGTCGCTGGCAGCGGGGGTGGTCAGGGGTCAGAACACGGCGCCGACGGCGGCCAGCGCGAGGAGCGCGAGGGCGGTGAGTGTGCAGTCGACGGCGCGGCGCAGCCTGGCGAACTTGGCGACCGCGATGCGGGACAGGACGCGGATGCGAGCGGCGCGGGTGTCGCCGTGCATACACGCGTGGATCTGGGTCTCTGCCAGGCGGGCCCAGTAGGGGAATGAGGCGCGGTCCTGGCCACCGAGGCGGGGGCGGACGACTAACAGCAGCAGGACCGTGGCGAGGACGATCGCCGCGACGGCCATGCCTCCCAGGACCCGGGTGGGCATCGGGAGGGGGGCACCGGTGAGGGATGCGAGGCCGGCGAGGACGGCGCCGTTGAACGCCAGGAGCAGGCTGGCCTTGCCGTCGGTGCGGCCGATCTCTGCATGCACGGTTGCCAGGGCGGCTTCCAGGTTCTTGTCCGTGAGGCTCGCGGCGGTCGTCGGTGTGGACATCACGTCGTCTCCAAGGGGTGCTAGGCGGCAAGGGTGTGGTCGGGCGAGGTGGTGTAGTCGCAGGGGTCGGCGGGGGTGCCGTCGTGGCACTCCAAGCAGGAGCCCAAGGTCTTGAGCGGCAGGCAGTACCGGTAGCGGCGACGGCAGACCGGGCAGCTCTGCCTCGCGGCCATGGCCCTATCCAGCGCCCTCTCCTGGGCGAGGGTCGGGACCCGCTTCGGCTTCGCAAGGTCGATGCGGTACAGCCAGGCCATGCGCTGGCCGCGCCGCCAGATGAGCTGCGCGGCGGGTTCCTGGCCGCCGGGGCTGAGGCCCATGGCCCGTAACTGGCGGCGGGTCGCCAGCCCTGCGGGCGCCTGGCCGAACCGGAACTGCGGGAAGCTGCCGTCGTCGTACAGGTCGACGTCGACCAGGTCCTCGGTCTCCTGGCTGCGGCTGCTCATCGCGGGCTCCAGGGGCCGGGCAGGCGGCGAGGCCGCTGCGGGTAGCGAGGGCCGGGGCGCTGCGGGCGGGGTCGGCCGATCCGGCGGCGGGGACGGGGGATGAGCACGGTCAGGTCCTCCAGGCGGTGGTCTGTCGGCTGCGGGAAGCGCTGCGCCCGTCAACACGACTGTTGGCGGGCGCAAGGGATGGTTCGGGCGGCCGGACGGCCTGTGCCGTGACCGACTCCCGTTGCTTCGAGGCGGGGTTCGGTCACGAGGCAGGAAGCCCGGTAGGACATGTGTGCTGGCCTTTTGTGCGGGCCGTGCGTGCGTCACGCTGAGAGCCGGACGGAAGAGCGGATGGGGGAGTGATGGGCTGGTTTCGCAGTGATCCGCCGGTGGTGGATTTCGAGGCGGTCATGGACACCGACGGCGTCACGTGGCAGGCGTTCACGGACGAGGACGGCGTCCTGGTCATCGACACCGACGCGGAGGTCGAGGTGTTCGTGAACCGCGCCATCGTCGGCGGGTATGTGTATCCGGCGTGGGTCGACGACTACGGGCGTCTGGTCATCGAGCTGGAGGGCTGATCCAGTTCTTGTTGCCGCCGAAGATCGTCCTGAAGACGTGGTCTTCTGTGCCGTCTGTGCCGCGCTGGACAATCCTGGTATGGATGCGGGTGATGTGGCGCTGGTCGGTGCCATCTCAGGATTGGCCGGGGCCGTAGCGGGCGCGCTGGGCGCTGTCGCTGCTGCGGGGATCTCCGCGCGGGGAATCTTCCGACAGAAGCAGTTCGAGCGCCGCTACGAGGCGTATGACCTGTTGACGACGGCGGTGAATGACATCATCGCGAATCCAGAGATCTTGCAGCCCGGTGCTGAAGAGCAACGCGCGTCTGCCTACCGGTCCATCGTCAATGCCGTATCGAAGGTCCGGCTCTCTGGCCCGGAGCTCGTGGCGTCGGCTGCTGACCAGGTTCACGATCGGGCGACGCGCCTGTTGTTCGCTGTACGGCCGCCAGATTCGAGCAACGAGGACCCGATGCGACCTCTGCGGTCGGCCCGGTCACACTTCGAACTGATGGCGCGGCACGAACTGTCCCTCAGAGAATGAAGTGGCTATCTCCTACAGTCCCTGTGCGTCCGCCATCGATGCGGCCTCGCCCAGCATGCGTACGGGGATGCGGCCGGACCTGTGCGCGTCGTTGAAGGACGGCACCGAGTCGACGTCGTCACCGAAACGGCGGCGGATGACGTTCAGCACGACGGACGCGGCGTCGGCCTCCAGGCCGCGGTCGCCGCCGGCCTCTTTGCGGATGGCTCCGAGCAGGCAGACGGCGCCGCTCTCGTCGGTCAGCGCACCCGCGCACCACCCGTCGGTCTCCATCCGGGCTCGGGCCCGCTCGAGGAGGGCGGCGATCGGAGTGGCGGGGAGCGGCTGCGGCTGAAGTCTGGGGGTGAGCGGCACGGTGACGACGTCGGCGAGGTCGACGGGGGTGGTGTCGATGTGCGCGGTGTTGACCTCGTAGGCGACGGCCGCCTCGTCGAGCCGCACCGTCATCGCCGCGCTGATCAGCGTGAGGCGGTCCTCGAGGGACAGTTCCGCCGGCTCAGCGACGGAGCCGGTGTTGGCGGGGACGCTGGTGGCTTCGTCCAGCATGTCGAGGGGCTGGCCGGGCATGAACGTCTCCTCTCGGGCAGGCCGGGGCGGTTGGGGGTCAGAGGGCGCTGATCCATCTGGTGACGGTCTGGATGGCGCTGGTGATGCCGGGGGCGATGTCGGTGGAGGCCAGCGAGAACCCGAACAGCGCGCAGGCAACGCCGGGCAGGATGCGCTGGTGGCCGCTGCGGACCAGGAGGAAGACGACGATGCCGGTTAGCAGCGTGAGAGAGATCGACAGAACCACGGTTGTCCTTCCAAGGGGTGAGGTGCCGGCGGCCGGACGGCGGGGCGTTCCGGGGCAGCCGACGGCGGCCCCGGCGATGCCGGGGCTCGCGTGGCGAGGGGGTTGTCAGTCGTCGACGAGGGTGAAGTCGGCGCGCAGTTCCCGCAGCACGTCGTCCTGGGCTTCCGGGGCGACCAGGACGTCGCGTGCTTTGCTGCCGTCGGCGGGGCCGACGATGCCGCGGTGTTCCAGGGCGTCCATGAGGCGGCCGGCGAGGGCGAAGCCGACGCGCAGCTTGCGCTGGAGCATCGACGTTGATCCGAACTGGCTGCTGATGATGAGGTCGGCGGCCTGGACAACGAGCCCGCCGTCGACGCCGTCGGGCAGCTGGCCCGGGCCGGGCTGCGGATCCTGGCTGTCGGCCGCAGCGCCGGCCTGGTGGCCGGCGGGGGCGTAGACGCCGTGGTCGACCTGGACGAGCCTGCCTTCCGTGACCAGGTCACTGAGCGTGTTGCGGACGGTGCCGGCGGCCGCGTCGACCCGCTCGCGGATCTCCTTGGCTGTCATCTCGCCCGTGACGACGGCGAGGACCTGCTGCTTGACGGTCCGCTTCTTCGGCTTGGCTGCCGGGACCGGGGGCGGGGAGAACGAGCCGATGTCCGCTGCTCCGTAGCCTGCGAAGTCGTCCCGGCTGTCGCTGTCGCTGTCCTTGCCGGTGGGCGGCGGCGTCGTCCAGTCGTGCCACAGCCCCAGCTCGGTCAGGGCCTCGATCTCCCGGTCGGTGAGCGTGTTGATGCCGCCGCCCTCCGGGAAGATTTCGTCCAGCCCGTCGGGGGAGCCGTCCTTGGGCAGGTGCACGTAGAGGGTGCGCATCATGGTCGCCGCAGACCCGGTGACGGTGTGGCCGACGCCCTGGGTGGTCTCGCCGGGCGCGTCGTCGATGACACCTTGCATCCGGTCCATGAGCGAGGTGCGTGCGTTGAACCGGTCGGGGATGTCGGCCAGGTCGGTGTCCCCGGCGAGTCCGCCGGTTGCTTGCCGGGCGGCGATGCCGCCGGACGAGGCGGCGATGCGCAGGACGATGCCGATGCCGCCCTGAACCTGGTCACGCAGGGAGGCTTCGCCGCCGAGCTTGGACAGGTTGAGGGACTGGCCGGCGAAGACGATGCCGATGCCGAACTTGCGGCCCTCGCGGGCGAGGACGTCGGTCATGTGGGCGATGTCGTCGCCGAGGATCTCGTCGCCGACGAGGGAGTTGAACTCGTCGAGGACCAGAGTCAGCCCGGGGTAGGGGGAGTGTGCGGAGAAGTCGTGGCCGACCTCGGCATTGATGGTGCCGCGGATGTCCATCAGGGCGATGGCGGCCTTGAGCATCCACCAGGTGAAGACAGGCCCCGCGTCCTGGCGGTCGATGTGCCGGCCGACGGCACTCATCTGCGCGTCGGGACGTGCGGAGGTCACCCAGGTTGCCAGACCGGCCAGCGCCCACGCCGCGCACATCAGGGCCAGGGCGACGGTCTTGCCGGAGCCGGTGATGCCGACGAGGAACCCGTGGAGAGTGCCCGCGGCACTCTGCATGTGAACCTTGGCGTCGCTGCCGTCGTGGGCGGTGCCGATCGTGTACCGGCCGTACGCGTCGAGGGTGAGCAGCTCCCGAGTGGCGCGGCGGCTCCCCTTCAGGGGCGCCGACTCGTACAGCGTCACCAGGGCCTCGCGGCCGCGAGCTTCCGCGATCAGGCGCAGTTCCTCGGGCTGGACGCCGAAGGCGGAGCAGAGTTGCGCGTGGTTGATGCGGGCGAGCTTGCCGGCTTCGACCTGGGCGAGGACCATGCCGCGGGCGGGCAGGTCACCAGTGGCGGGGAAGCTCTCCACGCGGACGATCTCGCTGCCGGGGATGGCGCCGTCCGGGCGGGCCACCTTGTCCGCCCACATGTCTTGGATGCTGCCGCCGCCGCGGCGGCTGGTCGGGGCGACGGTGAGCCGCATGCGGCCCGGGCCGACACCAGGGATCTCGTCTACGGTGACGCAGCCGACGGGGACGCCGAAGGCGGCGGCCGCGGCGACCAGTTCGATCCGCGGAACGGGCCTGCCGGCGGGGGCGACGATGTCGGCGGTGAAGTCGGGATGCGCGGGGGAGATCGTCTGCTCGATGTTGTCCAGCCGCGTCTCCGGGGCGACTTCGGCGTCGTCCCACAGGCGCATGACCAGGCCGCGGAAGCCGGGCGGGTAGAGGGCCGTGTCGTCGGCCGGTGCCGTCCAGGTGGAGCGGGTGATGGGCAGCGCGGCCGACATCATCGCGCCCCAGCCAAGCGCGGCGACCGGCTCCCACCAGGGGCGGCCGGGCACGATGGCGGCGGTCGCGTAGACGGCGCCGCCGGTGACCGGTCCGAGGACGCGCTGGGCGGTGCGGATCGTGCGGCGGAAGTCGCGGGTCTTGGCCTTCCGGTACAGCCACCACACACACGAGCCGCTGACGGCGGCGGCGGTGGCGTGCGCGGGCAGCGACTCCATGGAGGGCACGTAGGTGAGGGCGGCAGCGGATGCCCCGTAGGCGGCCATCTCTGCTTTCGCCCGCAGGGGCATCTTGCTCATCGGTGACGCTTCCTTCCGTGCTGCTGCTGGTGGGTGGGTGGGTGGTTCCGCTGGTCGTGCTGGACGCCGTACCGCCCGGGGCGATTCGGCGTCCGGCGTGGCCAGTGGCGGATGTCAGAAGGGCGGGCCATGCGGCGGGGCCGCATCCGGTGATCGGATGCGGCCCCGCGGATGGGTGCGTTTGCGGTGGTCAGGTCTGCCGGTAGAAGCCCGGCAGGGCCTGCCGCGCCTTGGACGCGGTGGCGGCGGCGTGCACGCCGCCGTATTCGGCCTGGTGCTCGGTCTTGAGGTGGCGGGCGGCGGTGTGCATCGCGTCGGCCGCGCCCATCAGGCGCTTGCAGCCTCCGACGACCCGGCCGAAGGCGGCGCTGACGTCGGCGATGGCAGCGACGTGACGGGAATCGACCTGGGCGGCCGCGCACAGGTCCGCGACGGTGACGGCGGCGTCGGCGTTGGCCCGCATACGCTGCGCCAGGTGCTCGGCTTCCTCGAGCAGTCCGGCTGCGGCATTCTGCAGCGCGGTGAACTTGGTGACGAGCGCGGTGTAGCCGTTGTTGGCGCCGTCCGCGCCGATGGCGGGTGCGATCTCCCCCACGGGTTCTCCTTGTGTCAGTTCTCGTTGTGGATGCGGGCGCTGGGTGTGGCGAGGCCGGCGTCGGCGGTGGCGGCCTGGGTGGGCCGGTAGTCCCGCGCCATCGCCGTCTCCTCGGCCTCGGCGGTTTCGGCGGCGTCGAGGGCGGCCCGGGCCATGCGCTCGGACTGGACGACCAGCTGCGCCACGGTCTCGATCAGCGTCGCGGCGGCGCGCAGGGTGCGGGGCCCGGTGACGTTGTGCGCGACGGCCAGGTCCTGCGCCATCGTTTCCAGCTCGCCAAGCAGGCGGCGTGCCTGCTTGGCCAGGTCGGCGCACTCGTCGTGGGTTTCCATGCCCGCGGTGGTCAGCAGGGTGAGTGCCTTCAGGGCGTCGTCGAGGGTGATCTCGGTGGCGTGCTGGGCGGACATGCCGCTCGGCGCCGGCACCGATGCGGCGACCGGCGCCGGGACGCTGGCGTTCCTCGCGGGGACAGGGGGCATAGGGATGGGTTCCTTTCTGCGAGTGGTGCCGGGCCGTGGCCCGGCCGGGCGCTGCGGGGCCCGGGGAAGTGGGGGCGGGCCCTGGCGGGGCAGTGCTGGCTGGGGCGGGCCGATCGCGTCCGGTTCCCAGCGCTTGGCGTGTGCGCCGGGCGGGTCCACCTGCTCCACGGTGATCGTCACGCTCGGGCCGGTGTCGGCGTCGAACGGAGAGGACCTGGCTTGCCCGAACCCCGGCCCGGCATCGGTGTCGGGACCGGTCGGGCCCGTGCCGGCGGACTGCCCGGGACGGCCGGACGGCCTGGAGCTCTCGGACGGTCCGGGACGGTCTTCCTTCTTACGCCTGGAGTCCGACGAGCCGGGGGTGCCCGGCCTGCGAGGGCGGGGCCCGCCGTTGGCCGACCAGCGCTCGCGGCGCTTCTTCCAGCGGTCGGCCATGGCGTCGAAGACCGCGTCACGGAAACCGACTCGGTCACCGGGTGCCGTCCAGCCGTCGTTGCCCGTCCTCGGGGCCTTGCTGGTGTCCCGGGCGCCGCCCGCGGCCGTGCCGCCGGTGTCGGTGCCGGGCCGGCGCTTCCAGCGGTCCTTGGCCCGGTCACCTGCCGTGTCCCAGAACGTCGGTCCGGACCGCGTCCTCTTGGCCGCTTCCCGGACCGCGGCTCTCTTGTCCGCGTCACCGCCGGAGTTCTTCGCTCCCGGTGTGGAGCCGGATCCGCCGGACGTCTTCTTGCCCTTGCCCCACCAGTCGGCGATGGTCTGGCGGGCCGTGCGGCGTCCCGATCCTGCGCTGGCCGTATCCCCACGCCCGCTGCCCGACCCCCCAGGACTCCCGGTGCCTCTGCTGCCAGAGCCGCCGGAGCCGCTGTTTCGGCTGCCCGCCCCGCCGTTTCGCCTCCACGAGGCGTCACTTCGGCCCGGCGAGCCGCCGTTTCGGCTTGAGCCGCCGCCGTTTCGGCCGGAGCCTGTTCCGCCGGCCGACGAACCGCTTCCGTTCCGGCCGGTCCCCGACCGGCCGGATCCGTTGTTCATCCGGCCGCCGGGCCCGGGGGAACGCTGCTGCGTGGAGCCGCTGAACGGCCCGGTGCGGCCCGTTACCGACCGGCCCGCACCGATGCCGCCTCCGCCCCTTCCTGAGCCGCCGGAGCCGCGCCCAAGGGCGCTGCGGCCGTATTCGTGGCTGGAGGGGACGCGGCGGGATCGTGCGTTCTCGCGGTCGGTTTCCGCGCGGTGCCGGGTGGCGTCCGCGTTCGCTTTCGCGGCCAGCAGTTCCAGCTCCCGCTGGTGCGCGGAGGCCTCCGCGCGGCGAGGGCCGGACTCCTGGATCCAGGTCTGCAGACCCTCGAACGCGGCCAGCGCGATCGCGAGGATCGCCGCCAGCGACAGCGCCCCGGTGCGGGGCGGGCCGGCGTCCGGGACCGGCCGCGTGCCGTCCAGGCCGTCGCTGCGCAGGGCCGCCGGAACACTGTCGGCGGACTGCGGGGCGTAGGGCACTTGGGGGGCGTCGAACGCGGAAATTCGAACAGTCCCGGGCCCCTCGTCGGGGCCGTCCCCGTCGCCGTCGAGGGCCGGTGACGGCGGGACGGGCGGGGGCGGCCCGGCCCCGATCCGGGGCAGATGGCGCACGTTGTCCGGGCTGTCGTCGTCGGACACGTGCCCTCCCTTCCTGATGACTGCCAGTAGCGGGAGGGGGCTGTCTCGCACGCGTACGCGTACGCGTGGTTGGGACCCCCGTCAACCCTCTTTCTGGCGGTGATGATGATGACGATGACGATTACTGGCAGTGATTCCGGTAGAGACGTTCCAGCTCCGCCGACAGCGCGTTGAAGGTGGCGTGATCACCGCTGCGGCGGACCTTCTGGATCGCGGAGACCTTCACCAGGTCGAGCCAGGCCCGGAAGAACTCCTCCGGGCCCCGCTCCCCGGCGGCGCGGGCCTGTTCGAATCTGGCCTGCCAGTGGGCCGCCTTCTTCGGGGACATCTGCGGCGCCATCAGGCGCCCCGCTGCTGCCGGTTGGTCGGGCCGAAGAAGTCACCCAGCAGCTTGGCCTCGCCCGCCGGCGCGTCGTCGCCGTCGGCCGGGGCAAGCCGCTTGAGCGTGGCCTGCGCGGAGTTGTGGGCGGCGGCCCCGAGCTGCTGCTTGCGCTGCGCCTTGCGCAGGGCCTTGTCCTCGCGGCGGCGCATGACCACCTCGGGCTGGGTCTCCTCGTAGGCGGCGACCGTGCCGTTGATGGCCTTGGCGGCCTGCCGCATGGCCTTCGCGGCGTCCCGCAGGGGCTTGACCCGCTTACGGGCCCGGGCCGCAGCCGAGATGCCCCAGGGCAGGTCACCGTCCAGGCGGCGGGCCTTGAGGTCGGCCTGGATGGCGTCGGCGAGGGCGTCGTAGGTCTGGGCGTCGTTCAGCAGGGAGCCGCGGTGCTGGGCCTGCCAGCCCTCGCGCTGCCCGGGCAGCGCCAGTGCCTGCACGCCCGTGGTGACGCGGGTGGCAATGTCCTTGCTCATCAGGGGTTTTCTCCTCTAGAGGGGGTGGTGGGGCGATCCGGATCGGTGGAAAGCTGCGGGTGGCGTCTACGGCGCCTTCGCCGCGTCCCCGAGTTGTCAGCAGCAGCTCGGGGGCCGGCGGAACCGTCGAGACAGCGGTTCACGGAGGTTTGTGCAGGTCACTGCCCGGGGCGGTAGCCGTCGGCGAGCAGGTCGGCGGCCTCCTGGCGGTACTCGGAGGCGGTGCCGGGGGAGGAGACATCCAGTGCGCGCTGGATGTCGGCGAGCGGCAGCCGGCTGGCGTCGCCGCCGGCCTCGAGGATCATCCGGGCGACCTTGCGGACCGCGCGCTCGCGCGGCTTGAGCTTCGCGGCGTCCTCGGCTTCGACTGCGCGCCGCTCGATTTCGGCAGCAGCCCGCCGTGTTTCGGCGGCGGCCTTCTCGGCTTCGGCGGCTTCCTTCCTGGCGCGTGCGGCGTCGGCGAGGGCGACCTCCCGAAGGCGCTCCTCCTCAGCCTTCTTGCGGTTGGCTTCGGCGGTGGCGCGCTGCGTTTCGGCGGTGGCGTTCTCCGTTTCGGCAGCACGCCGGTTGGCTTCGGCAGTGGCCTTGCGGGCTTCGGCGATGGTCTGGGTCTCGATCGCCTGGGCCTCCGCCGCGGCGACCCGGTCGGCCTCCTTCGCTTCCTTCCGCTTCTGGGCTGCCTGGCGCTCCAGTTCCGCTGCGCGGAGGTCGGCGGCGGCCTTGGCCTCGCGCTCGTCGGCCTCCTTGCGCTCCGCCTCCGCCTCACGGGCGCGGGCTTCGGCGATGACGGCCTGGTCCAGCGCTTCCTGCTCCAGTGCGGCGGCCCGCTCTGCGGCGCTGACCTGGGCTCGGGCGTGGGCGCGGGCCTGGCCGGTCTGGCCGTCGACCTCGGCGCGGACCGCCTCGACCTTGCCCTTGGCGCGCAGGCGCTCGGCTTCGGACTCCGCCTTGGCGACCTCGCTGCGCGTTTCTGCGTCCAGGCGTCGGCGCTCGGCTTCCTCCTCGCGCTCCTGGGCTGCCTGCTCCTGCTCATCGGGCATGGCCAGGGCCTGGTCGACGGTGTAGCCGTAGGGGGCCATCTTCATCGGCAGCAGCTCGTCCTCGCTGGCCTGGGAGATGTCGCCCTGGTACTTGCGCTTGAGCCACTGCTCGTAGGCGATGAGCTGCTGGTCACGGCGGATCATCTCCGGGTAGGAGGTGACGCCCCACAGCCGCATCCGGCGGAAGATCCGGGCCGTCGCGACCGGGGCAAGGATCCACCGCAGCCACGGGATCGAGTCCCGTTCCGCCTGGTCAGGCCGGACGACACGGTCGATGGAGGTGCGGCCCAGCTCCACCACCATGATGAAGAGGACCGGCACGACGCCGTGGGCGCCGGCGGCAACGTAGTCCAGCAGCTTCCAGGCCCCCTCCGGGGCGCCGGACGCGGCGTTGAGGACGACGGTCGCGGCCGTCAGCAGCCACACCGGGTAGCGGATCCAGCTGATGGGGCGCTTGAGCCAGGCCATCAGCAGGTCAACGGCGATCATCACCATGATGCCGACGTCGACGCCGACCGCGAACAGCTGGCCCTTGCCCAGCGAGCCGAAGCGCAGCTCCTTGAAGGCGAACTGGGCGACGTGCTCGAAGGACAGGTACAGGCCGATGCCCGCGAGGGCGAGCGCGGCGATGACGATCGCTCCAGCCGTCCACTTCTGGCTGCCGGTCAGCTTCGCCGGGGAGTCCTCCGTTCCGGTTCCGCTTTCCGTCTCCGAAACGAACTCCGGCGCATCCGAAACGGAGCCGGGCGTCCGCGAAACCGGCTTGGGCGTTCCCGAAACGGCGGCCGGTGACGCCGTCTCGGGGTCGGGTTCAGCCGCGGTCTGCGGCCAGTCGGTGATCGTCATGAGGGCCTCCGGAAGGGGGTGTTCAGGGCGTGCGCGAAACGGCGGGGGCTGCTCCCGAAACGCGGCGGTGCGTTCCCGAAGCGGCGGTCGGTTGATCGCGAAACCGGCACCGGCTCTACCCGCTCCGCGCGCACGGAAAGGCCGGCGGCCCGGGAGGCGGGCGGCCGGTCTCGCGAAACGGCGCGGGGCGGGCGCGAAACTGGGTGCGGCTCCCGCCGGGCGGGCGCGACGTCAGGTCACGGGGAACTGCGCGCCGTGCCGGCGGAGGTCAGCGGTGGTGATGCCGAAGTGGCGGCACCGGTCGATCAGCGGCTGGAGCCTGGTGCCTACGGCAAGCGCCTCGGGCGAGCCGACGCCGAACAGCTTCTGCGTGGCGACCAGCTCGTTGAGCACGGTCGCGGTACGGGCGGCGTGCCGCTCGAAGCGGCCCTCGCCCACCCACTCCTCCGCGATGACGTGGAGGGTGGTGCGCCAGCTGCCGGCGTAGTCGTCGGGGTCGATCGGCGGGATGTCGCTGCCGAAGATGAAGTCCGCGAGTGCGGCGGCGGTGGCTTCCGTACCGGGCTGGATCGGGGTCATCGTCGTGGCCATAGGGGCCTCCCTCGACTGTCGAGTCCGGGCTGTCCGGCTCCCCTTCACCGCCCGTACCGGCCGGAGCCGGTGCGGGCGGATCAGGCAGCCGCCAGAGCGGATCACGCAGTGGTGCGGGCACGGTTGCGGGCGATGCGCCTCTTCATCCGGCGGCGGTCGTCCTCGCTCAACCCGCCCCACACGCCGTGCTGCTGGCCGGTCTCCAGCGCCCACTGCAGGCAGGTCTCAATGACCGGGCAGCGGCGGCAGACGGATTTGGCCTCCTCGATCTGCAGGAAGGCCCCGCCGGTGTTACCGACGGGGAAGAACAGCTCCGGGTCCTCCTCGCGGCACGCGCCGCGGCCGCGCCAGTCGGTGTTGACCGGCAGATCGGCGGAGGGGGCGTAGTTGGTGCGTACGATGGACGAGCGATGCATCAGGGCCTCCCAGAAGGTCCTTGCAGGAGACAGCCCCAGGGGTGCGACCCTGGGGCTGTGCGCGTGATGGGGGTGGATGCGCGCTGTGCGGCTCCCCTGGCCCGCGCCCGTACCGGCCACCACCACGAAGGCGGGGCCGGGACGGGCGGGGCAGGCAACCGACAGAGGTGGCGATGTCGGCTGAGCGGGGTGGCTCAGCGGGTGTTGCGCTGGCGTTTGAGGTAGGCGTCTTGCAGCCGCTCGAACGCCGCCCACAGTCGCTGCCCTTCGGGGCAGCGGACGCGGTCCGTGCAGTGGGTGCAGTCGGTGCTGTGCGTCTGGTGAGCGCGATGCGCTGCCTGGTAGCGCTGGTACAGGTCGTCAGGCACGCGTTGCTCGTTTCTCGTTGTGCCGGCGGGGCTGGTGGAGGTCGGCGACGCGGTGTCCCGCGTCCCACGCCGCTGTCGCGGCCACCGCTGCGGCGGTGAGCAGCAGGCGGGTCAGGGGGTGGCCGGCGCCGATGCTGGCGGCGGCCCGGGCTGCGCGGTGCTGTGCTGCCCGGGCCGCCTGTATGAGGTGGGGCATCAGAGCCCGAGGGCTTGGCACGCGCCGCACGTCCAGGCCGTGGCCGGGCCGGACGATGCCGGGGCGACACCGAACCATCCGCCACACACCTCGCACTGCATCCCGGTGCCCGCCGTGGCGGGCGCGGGGGCTGCGGATGCGGGCGGGCAGTTGCTTGGGTCGCAGGTCCACTTGCCGCACAGGGGGCAGGAGTCGTCCGCCATCACCGGCCGGTGCAGGGTGAGCACCGGCTGCCGTTCGTAGCCGGGCATCATCTCCTGATGCGTGCGGCGTGCCCGCCGGCCGTCCGGTACCCGGGCGTCGGCCTCGCGCACCAGGCGCGCCAGGAGGTCACCGAGCTGGCGATGCGCGAGGACGGGGTTGGCTGCGGCCACTGTCGTATGGACAGCGGCTCGTGTCATGATCGCCGTGGTCATAGGGATCTCCGAATCCGTTTTGACCGGACAGCCCCGGAGCTCTGACCTTCCGGGGCTGTCGCCTTGTGACTGGCCGGACGGCCAGCCACGGCCCGTCTCCCACCCCCGACGCTCTGGTGGGGTGGGAGAGGGACCGTGGCGGATCGTCAGGCGGCCGACGCGAACGCGGACGAGGCGGCCGTCTTCGCGGGTCGGATCAGGTAGTCGGACGTCGTCCACACCGACCCGACCGCGAACGGCTGGCCATCGGGACGGAGGGTGTCGCGGACGATGACCGCCCACCGGGCACAGTCGCGGCGCAGCAGCGTCGCTGCCTCCCTCGGGTCCGTGACGACTGCCAGGACCTCGAAGCGCCCGTCCACGTTCTGGTAGATCGCGCCGGGACGGCGGGGGCCGATCTCGTCAGCGGCGCTGGGCAGGGCGATGACGCTGGGGATCACGCTGCGGCTCCGATCAGGCGGGCGAGGTGGGCGAGGGCGAGATCGTCGGTGTAGTCGGTGACCTCCTCGCGCCGGACACGGGCCAGGCGGTAGTGGTCGACCGCGTGACGGCGGGCCCTCAGCGCGCCAGCCGCGACCCGCGCGGCCATCGGCGCGTGCTCGCGGTACAGCGCATCGAGCAGCTGCCGGGCGGCAGTGTCGGGGCGGGTGGCGGACTGCCGCGGGTGCGGTCGGGGACCGGCCGGGGTAGGCCGGTCGGGGGTCCGCTCGTGCGGGACCGGTCGCCGCGGTAACGGCGGGCGGGTGACGGCCGCAGGGACGTCAGCCATGATGGTCATGAGGGGTGTCCCTTTCTGTGGAAGGGGCGCTTGCGACACAAGAACCCCCAGGGGCGCAATCCCTGGGGGTTCGTCGCATATTGGGCCCCGCGCTTCGGCGGCGGGGCGTGCGTCCTGCGCGCTCCGGCGCACACCATCCAGACCGCGAGGGCCGGGCGGTGTACGGCGGGCAGCGCAAGCTGCGTCAGGTCTAGGACAGGGCGGCCTGCTGCTCTTTCAAGTCGTGGATGCGGTCCGCGATCCTGGCCCGCTGTGAGCGGGACAGGCCCTCACGGGTCAGCTGCCGGTGGGCGGCCGCCAGCTGGTCGGTGATGCGCTGCTGCGGAGTACGGGGATCCTTCGGTGCGGGCATGACGTCCTCCTTCGGTCGTCGGGGCAATGGCGTACGAGCAGCCACGGACCCGGCCGCTCCGTTGAATGCGGGGCGGCCGGGTCCGTGGTCGATCGTCGCGGTGTGGAAGTCAGGCGTTAATGCGCAGCGGCGCGGTCGGAACCTGGGGGCCACGGAACTCGGAGACCGTGCCGTCCTGGCGGGGACGGCACTGATTGTTCGCCGTCTCCACCGTCGTGCCGCCGCGCTGGGTCCACTGCGCCTTGCGGGCATCTGGCGCCGTCTGCTTGCGCGCCTCGCGGCGAGCGGGCTCCTCATTGCGTACGAGGACGTAGCGGTGGGCGAGGGCGCCTCCGTGCGTGCAGTGCTGGCCGGTGCCGCATCGCACGCATTCCTCGAGGTGGGCGAGGTACGCCCGCCGGGCCGTCTCCAGCGTGACCCCCGCGTGGATACGGGCGACCGGGGCAGCCGGGGCCGGGAGCGGCTTGTAGAACTGGCGGGCCGCGCGCCGGTTCTCCTGCGGCATCGCGTCTCGCAGCAGCCGGTTCTGGCGGGCCTGCCAGCGGCGGACGTCGATGTCGATGACCACGAGCTGGTTACTGCCGGGGCAGGTGACGTGCTTCTCGCCGTCCGCGACCTTGTCGGAGATGCAGTGCTCGCGGATCTTGAGGACGGTGTCGCCCATGATCCGGCGCCAGGTGCGGCAGTCGGGGCAGGCGATCGTCTTCACTTCGCCGGGCCGGACGTTGAAGTCCTCCGGGGCCATGGTGCTGAGCAGTAACGGCGCACGACGGTTGGTGTTCTTGGTCCGGACGCGGCCGGGACGCTTGCGGGGCATCGAGTCCTCCTGACGTGGGATCGGGTGCGGGTGCTGCCTTCTCTGCCGCGCCAGGCCGGCCTTTCGGCAGGTGGGTCCTGGCGGGCAGACAGCGCAGCGAGCGCTGTTCGAGGTGAATCAGGTGGAGCTATTCGGTACAGGCGCCTAGGCCGGGGGAGCTCGGCTCACCCCACTGCCGCCGCCCCGAAGAGGCAGTGACTCCTGCTGTTTTCTGCGGTGGTGCCTACTCGGTGCTCCCGGAGGGTCACCGACGCCTTACGTACATCAGGTTGCATCAGGTAACCTCAGGTGTCAAGCGGTATAGTGATGCACCCAGAGGGAATTTGAAGGAGGCGAAGGCACATGGCAGGGCCGCCCAGAGCCGACAATCGGCCGCCGTACGCGCGGATCGCGGGCTACTACCGCGACCTGATCAGCTCTGGGGAGCTCTCGCCTGGCGACCTCCTGCCCAGCATCAAGACTCTGTCGACCGAGTGGAAGGTCAGCACAGCCACTGCGGACCGGGCCATGCGGCTGTTGCGCGAAGAGAAGCTCGTGCAGGGCATCCCGGGCGTCGGCACAGAGGTGATGGCGCGCCCCATCTCGCTGTCCTCCGGGGCGGAGCGCCACGACCGCAGCAGCAAAACCCAGTCGTCGTGGGGCGTCGGCGAGAAGTCGTCCGGCCACACCGCCGGCATAGTCGAGGCTCCCGAAGACGTCGCTGCCGTGCTGGGCATTTCGCCTGGTGACGACGTGATTCGCCGTATCCGTGTCTACCGGGACGGTCATGGCATCGTCTCCCACTCCACGTCATGGATCCCAGCGGAGTTCGCCCAGGCCGTCCCCGAGTTGGCGCGGAGCGAGCGACTCAAGGGCGGGTTGTCACTCGACTTGATCGCTCGGGCTACCGGGCGGCACGTCGTGAAACGCGTGGATGAGGAGACTGCTCGCATCGCAACGGAACGCGACCTTGAGCTCCTGGAGCTGGAGGCCGACACCGTCGCGGCGATCCTTGTGCTGACCGCGCGCTTCCTGGATGCCGACGGGGAGCTGTTGGAGTACGGCGTGGACCTGGGCGCCCCGGGCCGCACCCGTCGCACGACGTCAGAGGTGCTGCGGTGACCGCGCAGAACGTCGACGTTCTCGACGACACGCTCGTCTCCTGCCTCGAGGACCGCCTCAGCCAGCTCCTTCGAGCCGAGCACACTGACACCCTCACGTTGGAAGGACGATTCGAGATCACGCGTATCTCCGCCGCTTTCTCCGGCCGACCGGGCGCCGCGCCTCGCGCGATTCTCATGGCCGGTCTCCAGGGCTCCGGCAAGACGACCCTCGCCCGCGCCTTGGAGGAGGCCGGGTTCTGGCGCCTGTGCCCTGACGAGGAGATGTTCCGCCGTTACGGCCACTACGGCAGGGATTTCCCCCGTGGGGAGTTCAGAGTTCGGGAGGCGCCCGTACTCAAAGACATCGCCCTTGAGCTTCAAGAACTCCTGGCGGCTGGACGCGACACTGTGGTCGACCACGGTTTTTGGACTCCAGAGGAGAGGGCCCACTGGGCAGCGACCGTGATGGAGGCCGGCGGCGATCCCGTTCTCATCTACTTGCCCGTGCCGCACGAGGTGCGCTGGGACCGAATCCGGAAGCGCAATGAGCAGTCGCTGATCGACCCGAACAGCATCGAGTTCAGCGAGGAGGATCTGCTCAGGCACGCCGGCCGCTTCTACCCGCCGACCGATGATGAGCCGCACATCGTGTACGACGGTCACCCGGAGAACGTGCTGGCCGCGCTCCGCCGTGCACGTCCTTCCATGGATGGCGGCCCGCATTGACCCCTACCTCCCACGCGCAGCACCAGGCACTCGTTGACCATGACCGTGCTCGGATCTTGCGGCTGCGGAAAGTGACATCGGCCGGTGACATCCGGAATGTCACCGCCACTTGTCACCTCCGCGCGATCAAGGGACCGTGCCATCCTCGGCCACAGAAGGGCCAACTTCCGCTCCGCGGGCATCGCCCTGTCGGGGCGCGCTGCGCCGCTGGACCGTACGGGAATAAGGGATCGCGATGACTGATGAGCGTCCTGCCTGGGCTCGCCGGATGGTGGAGGAACGCGCGGCGCGTGACTGGTCGCAAGCCGACGCGGTGCGCGCCTTGATGGCTCGTCTTCCCGAGGACCAGGTCGTGAGCGAGCAGGACCTACTGCGCCAGTGGAAGAGATGGGAGGCCGGTGAGGCTCAGCCGACGAAGTATCGGTCGGTAATCGCCCAGACCTTCGGCACAACCACGGGCGCCTTCTTCCCCGAGCGGAGCCGCCGCGACGGCCGCGCGGAGGTTTTGCAGGTCAGCGGCATGGACACCGTGGACATCATCGCCCGGCTGCGGGCGTCCGACGTGGACGTCGCGACCCTGGACGCGCTGCGGATCACGGCCGACCGGCTGTGTTGCGAGTATGCGTACATGCCGGCCGACCAGTTGCTCATGGAAGGCAAGGCGTGGCTCGCACGCGTCGTAGGCCTCCAGCACCAACGCGTCAACCTCGCCCAGCACCGTGAACTCATCGCGCTCGCCGGGAAACTTTCGCTCCTAGTCGGCTGCGTGGAGTACGACTCTGGCCGCCCTCGGGACGCCGAAGCGACCCGGCAGGCCGCGCTCATGCTCGGCCAGGAGGCCGGTGACCTGAGCGTCCAGGGCTGGGCGCATGAGATGCGCGCCTGGTTCGCCCTCACCCGGGGCGACTATCGCGGCGTCATCGCGGCTGCGGAGGCCGGCATCGTCGTGGCGCCGAACGAGAGCGTCGCTGCACAGTTGTATGCGCAGAAGGCGAAGGCGTGGGCGCGGCTGGGGGACAGGTCGCAGACGGAGGTTGCGCTCGATCTAGGGCGTCAGATCTTGGAACGCCTCCCGTATCCGGAGAACATTGAAAACCACTTCGTGGTGGACCCCGGGAAGTACGACTTCTATCGTATGGACGCGCTGCGGAAGGCGGGCGAGAACCGGCTCGCGGAGCAGCTGGCGCACGAAGTCATCCGGGCTGGCACCGACTTTGACGGGACGGAGCGCTCGCCCATGCGGATCGCCGAAGCCCGCGTCACGCTCGGCGTGGTTGCGGCGCGTGAAGGCGACCTCGACACGGCCTTGGCCTACGGCGAGCGGGCCCTCGACGGGGATCGGAAGTCACTGCCGTCCCTCGCGATGGTCGCCTCCGACCTCGGCCAGGCCCTCCAGTCCCACTACGCTCACGCTCCGGAGGCACGGGAATTCGTCGTCCATCTTCGCGAACTGCGAGGTGGCCAATGACGCCCTCCCGCGAGATAGGCACATCGCTGCGCACTTACCGTCATACAAACTCGACATTTCGGGCACTTCGGACGTTGCACTGATTCGCGGGAGATTGAAAACAGCGAAAGCCGCCAGCGCCTGGCGGAGGAACGGGGGCTCAGCACCCACCCGAGAGGCTGACACAACCTCAAACGCACCAAGCAGCGTAGCAATCCATGTACAGTTTCGATCACACGTGGAGAGGGGGAGTGATGACCGAGCTATTCCAAGCCGTAGACGACCTACTCAGCCGACGCGCTGAGGTTCTCCCTTCCCCTGAGGTGCGGGCCAGGCTCCGCAAGGCGTCTGGTCTCACTCAGGAGGAAGTCGCCCAAGCGTTCGGCGTGCATCGCATGGCGTTCCTGCGGTGGGAGAACGGGCAGTCGATGCCTCGTCCACGCCATCGCGCTGCCTACCTTCGGCTGCTCAAGGGCTGGGCTGAACGCTTTCCCGAGGCCGCTGAAGGATCTGAACTAACGGAGGCGTCCTGAGTGCGTCTCGCCAGCCGCCCCCCGTAGAAACGCCGAAGCGGCCCCCGTCGCCACAACAGGGACCGCTTCCTAGCGATCGACTCGCGCCCTTCCAAAAGCACCGAGTCGTGAGCAGCGAGGTGACCTCGTCTGCCGGGTGATGCCCGTGGGCCCAGGGCCCGCGTGGTCACCTATACCCAAGAGTATGCGCAATAGATAGCGCAACGCCACTACTCCGGGGCCCCACTAGGTCACATTCGCTGGTCACGGCTCCCCTACTTGGGGAGATGTTTCCCTTTGCGCAGCCAGCACCAGCCGCCCTCGGTCAGCATCACGCCGGTTACTCCGGCCGCCGACAGAGGCACTCCGCATGTAGATCCTTCAGGACAAATCCGGCAGGCCAAGGCTCCTGCGAGTGGGGTCTCTGTGCCCCGGCACATGGGGGTCGGGTCGGATCTTGTGCATGCCCTCGACTACGTCGTGCTGCTCCAGGTGATGTTCAACCTGGCGTCGGGTGTGCACTCGACGCCGACCACCGTGTGGGAGCAGCTGAAGGACCGGGGGATCCGGTCGGCGAAGAACGCGCGTGAGCTGGTCGGGAAGAACGCTGTCTATGACTCTTTCGGCCGGCTCATGGAGGCCGGTTACGTGCGTCGCCAACAGCTTCCTCACCCGACTCTGCCCGGTCGCAAGGGGCCGGTCGTGTACGAGGTATACGACAACCCGACATGGAATCCCGACTGGTCCCCGGCTGCCGACACCGAGGATCAAGCGGAGGTAAAACCGCAGGTCGCGACGCTTCCCGGAACGCCGGATCCGTTGTTCGGGGAAGCCGACAAAACCTCAGGTCAGAACGCTTCCCGGAACGCCGGAAGCGTTAACAACGGATCCGGCGTTCCGGGAAGCGTCAAACGTCGAGTTCCCGCAGGTCAGGACGCTTCCCGGGTTCCGGGAAGCGGAATGGCTTCCCCCCCACACCCCCCGGAGGGGGAGGAGGACTCCTCCTCCCCCAACCCCCTCACGAGGGCATCGAGGCCGCTTCCGTCACAGAGGGAGGGGGAGGAGTTCTCTCTCCAGGACGTTCAGGCGGCTGAGGTCTTCCTGCAGACGATGAAGGCGCCATGGCAGGCCGGCCGTTCGACCGCGGCCAAGAACGCGCCGCAGCTGCTGAAAGTCATGCGTGAGCAAGGCTGGCCGAGCATCCACGAGGTGGACCGCCAGCTGCTGGAGCAGGACCTGCTGCGCAATACCGTGGGTGCGAAGTCGTTCGCGCACGTGCTGCCCCGGTGGATCGCGGATCTGCGGCTGTTCAGCGTGGTCACGGCCCAGGCTCGTCCCCGCGCCACCACCGCCGGGGGCAAGGAAGTGTGCCGCAAGCCGGGACACGGCAATGCGTTCCCCGTCGGGGACTGCCCGGAGTGTGCCCGCGAGGCCCGGCCCCGACGTGACGGTGCCTCACGCATCGACACCGCATCGCTGATCGCCGCGCTACACAGCCGTTCCAAGGGCTGCTGACCACCGACGACGAGACGGCGCCCAGGGGCGTGGTTTGACCTGCCTGCCCAGGGCGTCGACGGACCCTCGAGGAGATCCGTTGGAAACCACCGTAAGTGCTGCTGCCGAGCTGCCTCGGCAGCACACGGCGCGCGAGGACCTGGACCGTCGGCCGCCGCAGGACCTGGAAGCCGAGCAGTCCGTACTGGGCGGCATGCTGCTGTCGAAGGACGCCATCGGCGAGGTGTCCGAGATCGTCAAAGGCCGGGACTTCTACAAGCCCGCCCACGAGACGATCTACGCCGCGATCGTGGAGCTGTACGGGGCCGGAGAACCCGCCGACCCCATCACGGTCGCGGCCGAGCTGACCCGGCGCGGCGACCTCAACCGCGTGGGCGGCGCCTCCTACCTCCACACCCTGGTGCAGGCGGTGCCGACGGCGGCCAACGCCGCGTACTACGCCGAGATCGTCCACGAGCAGGCGGTACTGCGCCGCCTCGTCGAAGCCGGCACCCGCATCGCCCAGCTCGGCTACGCAGGCGAAGGCGATCTCGACGAGATCGTCAACACCGCCCAGGGCGAGATGTACGCGGTCACCGAGGAACGCGCCGCCAGCGACCCCGGCAGCGGCATCGCCTCCATCGTCGAACGCGTCGTGGACCAGATGGGCGCCCGCGACGAGGACGAAATCACCGGCGTGCCCACCGGGTTCACCGACCTGGACTCCCTGACGAAGGGCTGGCAGCCGGGGCAGCTCATCGTCCTCGCCGGCCGACCCGCCATGGGCAAGTCCACGGTCGCCCTCGACTTCGCCCGCGCCGCCGCGATCCAGCACGGCCGCAGCGTCGCCCTGTTCTCCCTGGAGATGAGCGAGGACGAGATCGGCATGCGGGTCGTCTCCGCCGAGGCCCGGGTCGGCCTGCACCACGTGCGCGGCGGCACCGTCACCGACGACGACTGGGCACGCATCGGCCGCCGCCTGCCCGACATCGGCGCCGCCCGCCTGCACGTCGACGACTCCCCGGGCCTGACGCTCACCGACATCCGCACCCGCACCCGCCGCATCGCCGCCCGCGACGGCCTGGACCTGGTCCTCATCGACTACCTCCAGCTCATCACCCCCACCGGCAGCCGCCGCAGCGCCTCCCGGCAGGAGGACGTCGCCGCCATCTCCCGAGGCCTGAAGCTCCTGGCCAAGGAGATGCACGTGCCGGTGATCGCCCTCTCCCAACTCAACCGCGGCCCCGAACAGCGCCAGGACAAACGCCCGATGGTCTCCGACCTGCGCGAGTCCGGCGCCATCGAGAACGACGCCGACGTCGTCGTCCTGCTGCACCGCGAGGACGCCTACGAGAAAGAGTCCCCCCGCGCCGGCGAAGGAGAACTCATCATCGGCAAGCACCGCAACGGACCCACTGCCACCATCACCGTCGCCTTCCAAGGCCACTACTCCCGTTTCGTCGACATGGCCCAGACCTGAGGAGGACGACCATGAAGTGACGCCCACGCCACCGCGCTCAGCCCGCCTCCACCCCGTCGGACCGCAGACCGTTGCCGCCAGCCAAACGCTGGCACCATCTGAGTGACACACTCGGCTTGTCCTTCCACCAGATGGCCTGCCTCTGGGCGGAAGCCCCCATGAACCGGATCCTCGACGAGGCGACCGACCGCCGCCCCGGCGGTCGATTCCTGTCTCCGGCCGGACGAGACCATGGTCGTGAGCCTGAACAGGATCTGGCCGCGCCGCATGAGCCATGCGACGGGGATCGTGGGCTAGCCTTCCGGTGCACTATCCACAAGCCTCCCCCTCGGGGGCTCGGCCCGGCTACCGTGGGTGGCATGGCGAGGGAGATCCGCATCGAGATCGATGACGAGCAGTACGAGCAGCTGGAACGCGAGGCACACGAGCGGCACGAGGACCCGACGGTGTACGCCGGACGTGTTCTGGCACAGGAGCTGAGCAAAGCAAGGTTCCTTGAGGGCTGCGCCCAGTTCCTGGCGGTCCCCGGGATGCGCGAGGAGTTCGCCCGCAGGTTCGGCCCTGAGCCCGGGCCCAGCGCAACCGCTGCGTAGGCGGGCCGCCCACAGTGGACCTGACCATAGATCTTCCATGGCTGCTGGAGCTCGCCCGCACGCAGCTGGGCGACCCTGACGTGACGGACTGGGGAGCGCTGGAGGCTGCCCGCGCCCGGCACTGCTACCGGGTGATGGACGGCCTCGTCTACGACCAGCCTCACCACCGGGCCGCCGCCCTGTTCCACTCGCTGTGCCGGGTCCCGGCGCTGGAACACAGCAACGCCCTTTACGGCGTCACGGTCGCAGCTGGCTATCTGCACGCCAGCGGCCGTCCAGTGCAGTTCACCGCCAAGGACGCCGCCGACCTGACAGAGCAGGTGACAGCGGGGAGCGTCGACGTACGGGCTTTGGCCGACATACTGAAGGAGTGGACTGAGCGCCGCTGAGGCCGAGCTCCTCCCAGCGCCGTCGCGACGGTTCCGGGGTGTTAGGGCAGGGGGCAGGATGTGCTCGGTGAGCTGTCCTCGCACTCTTCCTCCCGTGGTGGGGCGGCTTCGGCGAGCCAGTCGGCAGTGATCAGCAGTTCGGCGTGCGCGGCGACTTGGTCCAGGTGAAGTCCGCCGTCCTCGGAAATCCGAGGCGACCGTCAGGCGGGTCTGGGCGGCGGTATACAGAACCAGGAGCCGGATGGCGGTGCCTGCGTTCGACCGAGGCCTTGCGTCCTTCGGCGATGCCGCCGGGACCTGTGGTGTTTGGTCGGAGGCATCCCACGAAGTAGAGGCAGTCCGCTGGCCCGGAGTCATCTGCCAGACCCGAATGCGGGTGAGTGTTCGGCTGTGAGCGAGGCAAGTTGGGCTTCTTGTCCCTGCCCCAGGACTGACTCATCACTGGCTGGGCTCGCTTCGCGTGCGGCGCCATCGTGTTCTGCAGCGAGTGGACAGCAACAGCGGTCCCGCGTCTCGGGTGGTGGCCGCAGTGACGAGCAAAACATGGGAAGCGTGGCTGAGGAAAGTAGGTGGTTCAGGTACCTCCGCTCGCAGGTGTGTACCGCACTCACCGTAGGGGCTGACGTTCTGTGGTGCAGGCCGTGATGGGTTGGTAGTCGGTTCGGGCAGTTGTCAACACTCCGCGCCGGTTCTCAGAGTTCCATCGGGTGGGCTTGTGCATGCACGTGCAGAGTTGATCCGGCTACGCCTCTTTAGTAAGAGCAGCGCACGGGTTTGGGGCTCTGACCTGCGGTTTTATGGTATCGGAGGTGTCCTGGGGAGCACGTTTGCGGGTGGAGAATGTCAACGTGGCCGACACGTTCGGTACTGGAAATCAAGCTGCGGTTGACTTTTCTCGATAGGTGTCGGGGTCGGTAACGCTGCAGGTCAGGAGCCTGGACCGAGCGTCCGGGCGGGGTAGGGAGGAGAGCTGGAGAGGTAGAGGATGTGTCGCTATTGCGGCACGGAAAGTCAATCAGTGCTTGATTCTCGCTGCCGAACGACGAGGAAAGTCAAGTTGTGGTTGATTTTTTGACCCCCTGTGCATGGCAGAGGCTCTCTGCAGCGCCACTCGGCGTGCCGCTGCTCCAAAAGACAAAGAGAGCTTGAGTTTTCGGATAGTCTCTGGACCGCCTGAGTACAAAGGAGGTCCTGTGACTGCCGATCCACCAGCACGCCGACGGCCCCGAGCCATCCCTGACACCACATCGGACGACACGGGCTTCGACGACCTCCTGCAGGTCCTCGGAGAGCAACTCGGCGAAGCCGCCCAGACAGCCGACCCCCGCAGCCGCCGCAAACTGAAGAACGTCTCCTTCGAGTACGAGCCCGACCACACGGCCGTCCACGACATGGCCGGCGGTGCAGGCTACAGCCTGGCCTCCAACTGGTTCACGCAGCTGCTCGCACAGCTCGCCGTCGCCAACTCCATCACCAAGTCCCAGTTGTGCGTCTTCCTCTGGGTAGCCGGAGGACAAGAGCGCGGCACCGGTATCGCCCGATACACCCAGCAAGAGATCACAGACGGCCTCAACGAGCTCGCCAAGAAGAAGGGCGGGAAGCGCATCACTCGCTCCACGGTCAACCGTGCCATCAGGGCACTGGTCGGCTACAAGTGGGTCGAGCAACTCGGTAACGGCCTGATCCAGCTGAACGTCCGCCTGTGGTTCCACGGCAACAGCAACGCCCAGCACGCCGTTCTCGAGCAGATCGCTGTCCAGCACGGACACGACGCCGAAGCCTTCCCCCACGGCATCGGCCCCGACGTCCACCAACAGGAGCTGGAGCTCGACTTCACCCAGAATCCGCACCATGGACGGGGAAGGCGTACAGGGTGATACCCATTCACAAACCGGTCCGCAGGCCTACACGAGGAAGGGATAACCATGGCTGAGGTCATGTCACCGGTCGTGTCCGAACGCATCTGGGCCCTGCCCGTCTCCGGGGCCACGGTCAAGTTCCTCCAGTACTTGCTCTACCGTAGCGACTTCGGAGGCCACCTCCCCGTACGACAGAAGGACATGGCCACCGAGTACCGCGTCACTCCCCAGGCCATCAGCAACCTCATCGCACCCCTGTGCGAGCTGAACATCGTCCTGCGCCCGAAGAACGAGGACGGCAACCGCGGCAAGGGCAACTCCTACCGCCTCCACCCCTTGGCCGCGAAGTACGCCAGCCATCAGGACATGGAGGCCGCATTCCGAGGCGCAATCGCGAGTATCAAGGCCGGTGACCTCTGCAACCTCAAACTGCCCGCCTACCGCGCGGTCCCGCCCACCGCTGCCGGACAGCCCAAACTCCAGGTCGCCTGAGTCGAACAAAAAACAGGGGCCCCGCCGATGCTTCGGCGGGGCCCCTGTGCCTGAGTAAGAGGTTGTGCTGGCACTATACCCAGCAAACGCCACCCTCAGCGCGCCGAAGCAACGCCTCTGATCCGGACAGTATGTCCGGTTCCTAGCCAAGCCACGAGGAGATCACCAGGCGCATTGCCGTGCTGGACGTCATCGCAGTGCATCCCGGAACACAGCCGCAGAGGTGTCGGCACGCTGCTGCACGACGGCAACTGGAGCGGTTCTGGGAGGTGGGACACCGACTGGCGATCGCGGTCGTACTGGTCGAAGAACCGAGCACATGCGTGGCATGGACAGCGCTGAACCCGCAGGTGCGGATGCATCCGACAACGTGGGTTGTCGCCGGTAATCGACCCATGGTTACGGGGAAGCGGTGAGAACGGTACCTATCCGTACATTCCAGCGCCCGTCCCGGCCGGTCAGCTGCAACGAGGACAGCGGTGGCACGTCGATATGCCAAAACGATCCGTGCGGTGCTCCCAACACGTGTACCACCGCGGCGCGCGCTACGGCCTGTTCGACAACGGCTAGTACCCGCCCTGCAGCGGCCGGCAGGTTGTCCAGCCAGGCGGCGGTGCGGTTGCACACGTCCGCCACGGACTCGCCACCGTGCGGGGTCGCTTCTGGATGCGACATCCAGGCAGCCAGCCCGGCCCCGTCACTGGCCGCGATCTCGCCGAGTGTCCGGCCCTGCCAACTGCCCATGTCCATGTCCCGCAGCTCCGGTTCCACGGCGACAGCGTCCCAGCCCAGGGCGCGCACCGTCTGTTTGCACCGTTGCGAAGGCGCCGTGTACCAGGCGGCGGCCGTGGGCAGGGCTCCGGCGACTGCTCGCGCCTCCCGCAGTGCCCGCGCGTCGAGGGGTGTGTCGCCGAAGCGCACGTCATGCTCTACGGGTGCGGCGGCGCACACCAGCGTGAGCCGGACCGTCATGAAAGCCTCTTTCCCTGGGGTCCATAGGAGTGGCGTACGCCATGTTGGCCGGAGAGCCTATTGCCCCTACGCTCTGGGGCGACAAGGACGACGGCGCCACGGAAGTCCGGTGCAAGCCCGGCACGGTCGCGCCACTGTGTGCCACCCCTCCAGCCAGGCGAGGGTGGTGAGTCAGACCCAACGCCGTCGTCGAGTGCTCCACACGATGCGGGACGCGTTGTTCCCGAGGAGGTCTCACTATGGCGCAGTCCACTGCCGCCCCTACCACCCAGACCGTCACGCCGCTGTCGCTGCGGGCGCTCGCCCCCTGGGCCGTCTTCTTCGGCGTCCTGATGCTGGTCCTGCTGTATTTCGTTGGCGCTGAGCAGGGCGCCACCGCAGTGATCGCCGGTGGGGGCGTTCACAAGTGGGTACACGACGCACGCCACCTTCTCGGCTTCCCCTGCCACTGACGGAGTCCTTACCCATGAACTCCGTCACCGTACGCACCCTCCTGGTGCTTGGCATGCTCGCCGGCCTCGCTGCCAGCGTGCTCGCCCTCGTCTTCGCCTACCTGGTCGGCGAAGGCCCAGTGAACGCCGCCATCGCCTTCGAAGAGGCCAACTCCCATGAACACGGCGGCGAGGAACTCGTCAGCCGGTCCCTGCAGTCGACGGCCGGGCTCGCCACCGGCATCCTCGTCTTTGGCATCGCCATCGGCGGGATCGCAACGCTCGCGTTCTGCTTCGCGCTGGGCCGCATTGGTCAGTTCGGCGCGCGGGCGACCGCGGCGCTGACCGCGCTCGCCGGGTTCCTCCTCGTCTACCTGGTGCCGATCCTGAAGTACCCCGCGAACCCGCCCGCCGCCGGCAACCCGGACACCATCGGCGAACGCACCATCCTCTTCCTGCTGATGATCGTCCTGAGCGTCCTGCTGGGGATCGCCGCCCTTCTGCTGGGACGGAGGCTCGCCCCCGCGTGGGGCAACTGGAACGCCTCCATCGGCGCCGGGGTGGCTTTCGTGGCAGTGGTCGCGATGGCGATGACCGTACTGCCGTCTGGGGACGCCCCCCCCAAGGGCTTCCCGGCCGCCGACCTGTGGGAGTTCCGCTTGGCTTCCATCGGGGTCCAAGCCGTGCTGTGGTCGGCGTTCGGGCTCCTGTTCGGCTTCATGGCCGAGCGCCTCCTCGAACCGCGGCCGGCACGCGGTCGGGTTCCGACACTGGCCGCCTGAGCCGTCACACACTACGGCGAGATCTGCCGGGGGCGCGCCCGGAGGATCCCGCCGCTTCGTATGTATGGGGTGGCGTGACAGTGGATCCGTACGCGCACCACGCCTTCACGGGAGCGGGGTGGCCGCGGCCTGCCGCGGGCCGATGACCGCCACGGTCACGGCGTCGGCTTGGGCGCGGAGGGCGCCTCCTTCGCTTCCCGGTCGGCGCGGTCGCGGGAGAGGCTGGTGAGCCGCAGGTCAGCAAGGCCGGGCAAGTCGATCACCGCCCGGCACCTGCGCAAGTACTTCGGCTTGGAGGGTATCTCCACCCACACCCACGTCTCCGACCAGCACTCGACGTTCGGCACCAAGGTGACCGTGGCCACGCACCGCGAAGCGCACAAACGTGCTGGAGGAGTCCCGGGCCATCCTGTTGCCCCCTTGCGGAGGGTGTGGGCCGCACCCCTGAGCCGTGGCACGGCGGCACCGACAGCCTGAGCTCCGAGTGGTCATCCGTCCCGCTTGGCCGTCACGGTGAACTCGCCACGAATCCCGTCGCCGATCATGCCCGGCTTGCAGGCGGTGGCGTACTTGCCTGCCTTGGTGACCTTCACGGTCATTTTGCGGGAGATGCCGGGGGTGATGCCCTCCACCTCGCTGACGATGTGGCCCTCCGGGTTGAAGAGGTAGAACTCGGTGATCTTGTTGCCGCCGTTGGTGATCTCGAAGGCTATGGATCCGGAAGGGGCGGACGTCCGGGACAGCTTGCAGGCGTCGTCGGTCGCCTCGACCGTGATGACCCCCGCCTTGGCGCCACCACCACTATTGGTCTTCTCGGCGCAGGCGGTGATCAGGGTCAGCGGGCTGAGTGCCAGCAGGGCTAGGGCAACGGTCCGGGGCAGGCGAGAGGTCACGACGTACTCCTGGGGACGACGACACGGAGGGGCGGTGGCGGCGCGCGGTTTAGGCGAGAGGTCGGCCGGACTGTCCAGATACTGATCCTTTCCCGGCTGATCCCGCGCGCTCAGAGACCTGCTGATGCATCGTCAACCCCCAGGTTCCTTATGGCGACTTTATTTTTGTGCCTGAAATATCCCGTATATCCACATCACGAGATGGGTTGACTTGCACACAGCGACATCTTAGGTTCGCCTAACCTTACCTCTAACGGAAAGATTCCAGCCATGCCCAGAACCTCACTGCGCGCACTCGCTCTGCTAGCCCCACTCGCCTTCGCCCTCACGGCCTGCGGCGGCGCCGACGCAGGCAAGGCCCAGCCCGCCAAGGGCCAGGTGAAGGAGACGGCACCGGCCGGCGTGGCACACCAGCACACCGTGCTGGAGGCGGAGATCGCGGCCAGGGGCGGCGAGACCGAGGCCGGCGAATACCGCATCGGCTACATCGTCGAGGCGGCTGAGCCGTGGTTTGAGTCCAAGGACAGCAAGGGCGGCAAGCACGCCGGGCACGATATGGGTGGGGAGCTCGTCAACCGTGAGCCCGCCAAGGGCGAGACCCACCACATCGAAATCATCCCGATGGAGGCCAAGACCGGCCGTATCATCCCGGACGTGCCAATCCGGTTGGAGGTTCTCGACAGCAAGGGCAAGGTTGTCCAGGCCCAGGACCTGAACTTCTACTACGCCGAGTTCTTCCACTACGCCAACAACTTCTCCATCCCAAGGGAGGGTAAGTACACCCTGCGCGCCACGCTCCAGCCCCCGACGTTCCTGCGGCACGGCGCCAGCGGCGAGAAGCCTGCGCTGAGCAAGAAGGTCACCGCCACCTTGCGCAACGTGGAACTGAAGTCGGAGAGCTGACAGGTGGCCTCGACCTCCGATAGATCGACGGCCGCTCTGGTTCGCCGGCACGCCAGGGAATCAGAGCGGTCCGCTCCCGCCAACGGCGGCGGGGCCCCTGACCGGCCTCCCACCGCGGTCTGGGCACTCGTCACCCTGGGGATTCTGAACTCCGCCGCCCTGGGTGCCGTCTGCTGGGTGGCCGACCACATGCATGCCGACCCAGCTTTGCAGCTCGCGGCCCGCTTCCTGCATGTCACAGCGCTCGTCGTCGGGTTCGGCTCCGTGCTCGCCGTCGACTGGTTCGCCGTCCTGTGGCTGCTCGGACGACGCCGCTTGTCCGATGTCCTGCAAACCGCTTGCGGGCTGCAGGTGCCGATCTGGCTCGGGCTGGCCGGACTAGCCGTCAGCGGCCTGTTCCTCCACCCGGACCTGACATCGCCCCTGACCCGCGTCAAGCTCGGCCTCGTTCTGGCCATCACCTTCAACGGCCTGTACGCCCACTGGCTCGGGCAGCGCCTCGGCCGGTGCCGGGATGACGCTCGGGTACCTCGGCGCCTGCTGATCCAGTCGGGTGTGGCCGCCACCGTCAGCCAGCTCGGCTGGTGGGGCGCCACCTTGATCGGCTTCGTCAACAGCCAGTCCTGACCTCACGACGTCTGACGACCGCACACAAGGAGACCGTGTGTTCGCCAACTACCTGATCGGCCTGCGCGAGGGACTCGAGGCCAGCCTCGTCGTCTGTATCCTCGTCGCGTACCTCGTCAAGACCGGCAACCGGAGCAAGGTGCCACCTATCTGGCTCGGCGTCGGTATCGCGGTTGCGCTCAGCATGGGCGTGGGCGCGGTGCTGCAGTTCGGCTCCACGCAGTTGACGTTCGAGGCCCAGGAGATACTCGGCGGCTGTCTGTCCATCGTCGCCGTGGCGCTGGTGACCTGGATGGTGTTCTGGATGCGCCGCACCGCCCGGCACCTGAAGGCCGAGCTGCACGGAAAGCTGGACCAAGCCCTCGCCATCGGCACCGGCGCGCTGATGGCCACCGCATTCCTCGCCGTGGGACGCGAGGGCCTGGAGACCGCGCTCTTCGTCTGGTCCGCCGTGCAGGCCACGGACGACGGAGTCCGCCCACTGGTCGGCGCCGTTCTCGGTCTCCTCACGGCCGTCGTGCTCGGCTGGCTGTTCTACCGGGGTGCGCTGCGGATCAACCTCGCGAAGTTCTTCACCTGGACCGGCGCCATGCTGGTCGTGGTCGCGGCCGGCGTCCTCGCGTACGGCATCCACGACCTGCAGGAGGCAAGCATCCTGCCTGGCCTGGACAACCGCCTGTTCGACATCAGCGCGACGATCCCGCCGGACAGCTGGTACGGCGCCCTGCTGAAGGGCATCTTCAACTTCCAACCGGACCCCAGTGTGCTGCAAGCCACGTTCTGGGCGCTCTACCTCACACCCGTTCTCCTCCTCTTCCTCCGCCCAGCCCGCACCGCACCGGCCACGCCGGCGACGGCATAGAACGCACCAGAACCACGACACCTCAGAAGAAGTGGACGTGCGGGGGCGGCGGGTCTTCGCCCTCCCTGCTGAGCCGGGCCGCCTCCTCCACGTGCTCCTCCGGGGTGTTCTTCCCGCCGAACAGCCGCAGCGCGGCCATCACACCGCCGCGACCTGCTCGACCGTGCCCAGAGCTCACCCGCCCCTTCTGCGGCGAAGCCGAGAACCGTCCCCATACCACGCACGGCACCAGACGCGCGGTCTTGGAGGCACGGAGGTCGATGGCGCCCGACTGCCCCCACCAGCGGCTCGCCGAGAAGCGGCTGTGGCAGGCACTGGACGACACAGGGCTGAACGCCACCGGCTTCACCAAGCCGGACTGCTCGGCCCTGCCTGGTCGGTGATGACCCGGGTAGCGCGGCCCATTCGCTCTCCTGCCGCATCTACCCCAACCCCGGAACCCGGCCGGGGCACCCGACGTCGGGCAACTCCGGCAGGCCCTCGAAGCGGCCGCCCGCGAAGCGGACTGACCTGGACCGCTGCCGACAAGCCTCGGCGATCACACCGCCGCGGTTTTCCGACGTTCAAGACCTCCCACGGCCCCCTTTGGGACTTGCCTCGATCACACACGCCTCCACCGCATCCCCGCCGAGAACGGCGAAGTTGGGCGCGGCAGCCTTGCTGACCACCCGTGGAGCCGACACGTCGTCCCCCGACACCGCCAAGAACGCATCGGCCCAGCCCCAAGACGGGTGGCACACTGCGTGTCGGCGCCCTCGGGCCGGGCGACCGCCATCACCCGTGACCCGCACGGCACTCAGGCTAACGAGAGCGACTACCTCCTCCTGCCGCTGGTTACGACACCCTCACTATCCCCGGCGCCAAACCGAACACGCTGCCCCGCCTCGTGTCCTCCTGGACGGCCTCGGACGACCTGAAGGCCTGGCGCTTCACCCCCGCCAAGGACGCGCAGTTCCACGACGGAACGCCGGTCACCGCCGAGGACGTCGTCTTCTCGCTGCGCCGACTGCGGGGTACCCCCTCCGGCGCCTCCCGCCTGCCCGGCATCAAGGCCAAGAACTGATCTGTGCAAGGGGGATGACGTCTGGCCCCTGGGAATGGCCGGGCGGGCGACTTCCGAGGTGGCCAGCAGCGCGGTGATCGTGATCCGGGGCGGCGGGCTGGGGGTTGCGTCTGTCTGACGAAGGGCCGAGCGCGCATGGTCCGCGACTGCCGCACTGACTGACGCGTTGACGGTTGAGCCGCTAGACCAGCTCTGGAGGGGAGGACCCGGAGAAGCCGGCAGCCGGAGGAAGCGTCTGCCGGCTGCCGGCTTCGATCACGGCTTGTTCATGTGGGCGCGATGGCTCTCCCTCTCAGCGGGCGGGGTTGCTGCGTCCACGACAGAGCGAGGCGATAAGCCCTAGGACGCACGTGGTGGCGAGGGCCAGCAAAGCCCACTGGTAACTGTGGGTGAGGGCGCGCAGAGTGTGAGGGCCGAGAGCGGAGACGGTGCCGGCGTAGGCAGCCTCCTTGGCCGGGGCGGGCAGGCCGCCAGTAGCGATCGCCAGGGCCAGGGCGGTGCTGACGGCGTAGCCGGCGTTCTGAACAGTCTGACGTACACCGTTAGTGATGCCGCGCCGTTCGGCGGGCACGGACCCCATGATGGCACTGGTGTTGGGGGTCATAAACAGCCCCACTCCCGCGCCCACGGACATCAGGCAGACTGCGAAGAGGATTCCGTTCATCCGAGGTCCGATCGTGGCAGCGAGAGAGAACAACCCGGCTGCGGACAGGGCCAGGCCGGTGCTGGCCAGGGCTCGGGCGCTGAAGCGGCCACTGAGTCTGCCGGCAGCCGGAGCGGTAGCGGCCATGGCCAGCGCCACGTACAGAACATGCAGTCCGGCCTGGTAGGGGGCCATGCCCGCGGCTGCCTGGAGGTACAGCGACATCAGCAGCACCACGGCGAAGTAGGCCATCGCCATCAGGAACAGTGCCACATAGGCCATGCAGCGGGCCCGGTCGGTGAACAGGGAGAGATCCAGCAAAGGGTGGCGGCGCCGGGCCTGCACGGCGAGAAAGACGGGGCTGAGGAGGAGGAAGAGTGCTACGCCAATGAGGACCGAAGGGCTGGTCCAGCCGAGTGCCCCGCCTTCAGAGAGGGCCAGAATCAGACCGCCCAGGGCCAGGGTGGACAAGACGGCACCGAGGTAGTCGAAGGACTCGCCGCTGGCGCGTGCGGCTCCGGGACGGAGGTTCAGGCAGGCCCATATCAGGCCTACCAGGCCGATCGGCACGTTGAACCAGAACACCGCGCGCCAGCCCAGGCCCGAGGCCAGAGCTCCGCCCAAGGCCGGACCGATGACCTGGGCGAGTGCGGAGATCGTGGCGTTGATTCCCAGCGCGGTCGCCAGCTTCCTGGCGGGGAACGCGTCGGTGATCAGCGCGGTGATGTTGCACAGCAGGGCCGCGGCTCCGACGGCCTGCACACAGCGGAAGACGATCAACCAGACGATGCTCGGCGCCAACCCGCACAGCAGGCTGCCGACTGTAAGCAGGCTGATGCCGCCCACGTACATGCGGCGTCGGCCGATCATGTCGGTGACCCGTCCGAAGACGAACACCAGGACGGTGGTCACCAGCATGTAGGAGAGCAAGGTCCACGAGGCGCCAGAGGCCGATGCGCCGAAGTGACGGCTGACGGTGGGCAGGGCGACGTCCATGGTGGAGGTGTTCACGCTAGCCAGGAAACCGCCGAGCCCGGCGACGAGTTGCACTTGCCACAAGCGTCCCTGGTCTTCGGGGCCGGCTCCGGGCCGGGTGGCCGGGGCGGGGGTCCGGTTGGTGGTGGGGGTGGGGGTCGTCAATGCGTCCTCCCTTCTTTGTCACTGGCGCCGGGCAGCGCCTCGGGGTCGAGACGGGCGAGCAGAGCCTCGCCGACAGCGGTGAGCTGGGCGCGCTGCTGCGCACTGAGCGGGCCGAGCACTTGTTCGCCAACGCAGCACGTGTAGACCCGGCGCGGTCCGTTCCGCCTGCTGAAGCTCTGCCGGCGTGAGCACGGCCAGCCAGCCACGCAAGTGGCCTTCGGGGCTTTTCGGCGGACCAGATCGGCCTTCTCGAGTCGTTCGATGGCGTGGGTGATCCGGCTGCGCCTGGAGCGCGCCGTCTCCGCCAGCCGACTCGTCCGAAGAGCCCGGCCCGGAGCACGGCGCAGCCGCCAGAGGATCGCGATGTAGCAGCTGCGGGGCAGCCCCGTCTCGGGTTCCAGGCCGCAGCCAAGGCGGGCCGTCACCGACTCCCACGCACGATTAGGGCGTGAAAGGCCCGCAGTCCGTCGGAGTTCAGCCAGCTGAGTTGGTCATCACTCATCACGTTTACTACACTACAGGATTGTCCAGCGCTGTAGTAAACCGGTAGCCCATGGGAAGGAGCTGCCGCCAACTACGGAGCACAAGCCACCCCTTTGAGAAGGAACCCCTTGGCGAGCAAGACCCCCACACTGGTACCGAGCCGGACCGCGCTCCTGATCATGGACTTCCAGGACTCACTGCTGGAGGGTGTCCCCGAGCCGGACAGGCTCCTCGAGCGCGCCCAGCGCGCCCAGAGGGCGGCGTTGGCGGCGGGCGTCCTGGAGATACACGTGCGCGTGGCCTTCACGCCTCAGGACCACGCCGCCGTCCCAGCGCACAACAAGGTTTTCGCCCCCCTAGCCAAGGCCGCAGCTCTGGCCGAGGGATCACCAGATACGGAAGTCCACCACTTGTTACGGAAGAGTGGACGCGCACTCACCATCACCAAGAACCGCGTGAGCGCCTTCAGTACCACCGCACTCCACCAGCTGCTGCAAGAACAGGGCATCGACACCCTGGTGCTCGCCGGCGTCTTCACCCGCGGCGTCGTTCTGTCCACCGTGCGGGACGCTGCCGACCGCGACTACCGTCTGTTCGTCCTGAGGGATGTCTGCGCCGACGGAGACCCGCAACTCCATGAGATGCTGATGCGCTCCGTCATCCCGATGCACGCCGACATCCTCGACCTGTCGGCCTTCGAAGCCGCTATCCGCTTGGCCTCCCAGTCGCCGCAGCACGCGGATGATGATCCCGCCCCAACAGGGGCACTGCCCGCGGACCCGATGCAGTCCGACCCCGAAGCCGCGAGTGCTGTCTGACATAGACACTGCGCCGATGCCGCCCTGACCGCGCCGGCGGCAGAATCCCGCACGTTGGAAGCGCCGCCGGCACCGGCAGGTAGTACAGCCAGTAAGTTACTCGGGAGAAAACAA
Organism: Streptomyces viridiviolaceus; assembly: GCF_014650995.1. Classification (GTDB taxonomy): domain Bacteria; phylum Actinomycetota; class Actinomycetes; order Streptomycetales; family Streptomycetaceae; genus Streptomyces; species Streptomyces viridiviolaceus. Next base: position 52,266 of record NZ_BMWA01000030.1, on the reverse strand, counting down.
GCCATGTACCTACACGACTGTCAGGACACCCAGACCAGGCGTACCGGCCTTGCGTATGCCGCTGACATGCTCCGCGCTGGCGAACTGGTTGTCTTCCCCACGGACACCCTGTACGCGGTCGGTGCCGACGCCTTCAATGAGAAGGCCGTTCACGCGCTGCTGGCTGCCAAGCACCGCGGCGGTGACAAACCCGCCTCCGTCTTGGTGGGGGACCCAACCGCCCTGGACGCTCTGGCAGCCCACGTGCCGCCAGCTGGCCGCCAGCTGATCGATGCATTCTGGCCCGGCGCCCTCTCCCTGGTCGTGCCTGCTGCTGCCTCCCTGACCTGCGACCTCGGGCAGACGCATGGGACCGTCATGGTTCGCATGCCTCAGCACCCGGTCGCGCTCGAACTGCTCCGCAAAACCGGCCCCCTAGCTCAGTCCAGCGCCAACCTCACAGGCCATCCGCCGGCGACCACTGCCGAACAGGCATGCACCTACTTCGGTGCCGCCGTGCGCGTCTACCTCGACGGCGGTACGACCAGGAACCGTCCCTCCACCATCGTGGACGTGACTAAGGGTGATAACCCCGTCATCCTGCGCGATGGCGCCGTGCCGCATGACCAGATCGCCGCGGTCCTGAGGCAGCAGGGCCCGGCCAGCGCACTCCAAGGCCCAAAGAACTGATTCCTGCGTCATCAGGTGAAACCGGACAGGACAGCGTTCCCTGCCACCATCCCGACGGCCGTACGCAGCCCTGCACCCGCTGCCGATCCCGGTGCATCGCTCATCTTCGACGGGAATCCGTGACTGACGGAAGAAGCGACACTCTCCGCAACCGGCCGGTGCGCATTGCAATTGGCGCCCGGTCTGAGGGTGGGCGCATACTGGATCTGGCAGTGATCCAGAGTAGGACGTAGTGCCATGGATTCTGACGAAGCCCCTCCGCTCCGGCAGGCTCCCAGCACGGATGGTGGGCGGGCCATCGCGATCGTCGACGAGCAAGGCACTGTGACTGGATGGAGCCGGGACGCCGAGCGACTGCTCGCCTGTGGCGCCGAAGAGATTCTGGGCCACCGGGCCGATGAGCTGTTCCTCTGGACGGCCGGCTCACCATTCTGGACCCTCCCATTGGGGCAGGACGATTGGCAGGGAGAGCTGTCGGCGCGGTGTGGAGACGGCCGTCCGCTTCGTCTACAGGGCATGGGCCGACGATTTTCAGACCGCGACGGACGGTCCCAATGGGTCCTGCTGATGTCGGTCCCGGGGCAACTCCTTCCGCAAGAGATTGGGGCAGCTCTGCTCGACTGGCTGCTCACCCGTTCACCAATAGCGGTGACCGTGTTCGACACGGACCTGCGTCAAGTGCAGCAGAACTCCGCGATGACTCAGCTCACGGGGGCCTCGCAGGCAGATCGCCAAGGGAAGAGGCTGTCACAAGCCCTGCCCGGACTCCATGCCGAGGCGTGGGAACGACGCATGCGCCAGGTGATCGCGACGGGAGAGCCCGCATTCGACGAGGAGCTCCACGGCCGCGTTCCCGCCGACCCCCATCGCGAACACGTCTTCTCCGCCTCGGCTTCGACTTTGCAGGACTCCTACGGGCAGGTCCTCGGCCTCTGTGCGACGGTGACCGACGTAACCAATCGGCACAAGGCTCGAGAACGGCTCATCATTCTCAACGAGGCGAGCACACGGATCGGCACCACCCTAGACGTGATGCACACGGCTCAGGAACTCGCCGACGTAGCTGTTCCCCGGATAGCCGACCTGGCCTCCGTCGACTTGCTGGAGACCCTGCTCAATGGTGACGAGCCCGGTCCGTTCACCGGATCAGTGGCCCTACGTCGAGTGGCAAACCAGTCCGCCTTCGACCTGGCACCCGAATTGATTCACCGGCCCGGCGACGTGGACATCTACCCCGCCGATTCACCCCCGGTGCGCTGCATGGCGACCGGCCGGTCGGCCCTGCTCCGACTGGCAGACACCGAAGTGCGGTCCTGGCTGACCGAGGACCCCGAGCGTGCGGCCAGACTCCAGAAATACGCACTTCAATCGATCATGGGTGTCCCCGTACGGGCACGCGGAATGACCCTCGGCATCGCCATCTTCTACAGGCGATCTGCTGACCCATTCACCGACGAAGACCGGCTCCTGGCGGAGGAACTAGTCGCACGAGCCGCTGTCTGCCTCGACAACGCCCGACGATTCACCCGGGAGCGCACCACCGCCCTCGCGCTCCAGCACAGCGTGCTCCCGCAGAGAGGCCACGCGCAGGCAGCCGTGCGGACCGCTTCTCGATATCTCCCGGCGGGAGGCCAGAGCGGCCTCGGCGGCGACTGGTTCGATGTCATCCCCCTCTCGGGCGCGCGGGTTGGCTTGGTCGTCGGCGACGTCGTCGGTCACGGCATCACCGCCGCTGCCACCATGGGTCGACTACGGACTGCGGTGCGCACCCTCAGCGACGTGGATCTGCCTCCCGACGAGCTGCTCACCCACCTCGATGACCTGGTCGCTCATCTCTCCGAAGAGCGAGAGGATCCGGACAACGACGCTGCCGAACTCGGCGCCACATGCCTGTACGCCATCTACGATCCGGTCTCCCGACGCTGTTCCATGGCCTGTGCCGGACATCCGCCGCCGGCCGTGGTCACACCGGACGGCGCCGTCGAACTCCTCGAACTCGCCCCGGGCCCTCCGCTCGGCCTGGGTTATCTGCCTTTCGAACCCAGCGTGATCACCCTCCCCGAGGGAAGCCTGCTCGTCCTCTACACCGATGGCTTGGTCGACTCTCGCACGGGGGACGACGGGTATGAACGGCTGCAGCGCGCGCTCACCAAGCCCGTCCCCTCGCCAGAGGCATTGTGCGACAGCGTGCTCGAGGACCTGTTGCCCGACCAGGTCCTCGACGACGTCGCCTTGCTGATCGCCTGTACCCGGGCACTCGATGTAGACCAGGTCGCGAGCCTGGACATACCTGCCGAGGAAGCAGCCGTAGCCAAAGCCCGCGCCTGGGTCACGCGCCAACTTGCTTCTTGGGAGCTCGAGGCAGCGGATTTCGTGACCGAACTGGTGGTGAGTGAGCTGGTCACCAACGCCATCAAGTACGGCCATGCCCCCATACAACTGCGACTGATCCGGGACCGAACGCTCATCTGCGAGGTCTCCGACGCCAGTAACACCGCCCCACACATGCGCCGCGCACGGCTCTTCGACGAGGGAGGACGTGGTCTTCAGATGGTGGCCCAGCTCACTCAGCGTTGGGGCACTCGCCAGACGAGGGAAGGCAAGACCATCTGGTGCGAACAGCTGAACCCTGAGGGTGAGCCGGTCTGAATCACACGCAGCCGGGCAGGACAGCGCACCGAAACCTGCTATCCGCAAGGAAGCTGAGGCCCAGAAAGCTTGATGAAGGCCCGCTTACTGCCCGCCGATCTTAAGTACCACCTTGCCGAGGTGTCCGTTTGTACTGACGACGGCCTGCGCGGCGTGCACATCCGTCCAGGGCAGCACCCTGTCGATCCTGGCCTTGAGGGCCCCCGACGAGATCCCTGAGTCGAGCTCCTTCCGCATCTCGTGCACCAGAAGGGCCTTCTCTTCCTGATCCCGGGTCCTGAACGTCACACCGATGATCTCGAGGCGCCTGAGGGCGACAGCCTCCAGATCCAGTGGACCCTGCGGTCCACCAAGACGTCCGACACTGATGATCCGGCCCCTGAGGGCAGCGATTCTCAGGTTGTCAGCCAGACAGGGACCGCCCACGTGATCGACGACGATGTCAGCGCCTTGGCCCTGGGTAACATCAAGCACGTTCCGTACGAAGAACCGGGAATCCGTTCTGAGGACGACATCGGCGCCCAGCTCCTTGAGGAGCGCATCGTCCTTATGGCTCCTTACTCCAGCGATGATGCGGCCGGCGCCCAGGTGCTTCGCGATCCGGATGCCCATCTGGCCGACGCCCGAGTTCGCCGCGTTAACCATCACTGAGTTCCCGGGCACGAATCGTCCCGCGGTGCGGATGGCGTTGTGCTCGGTCATGAGGGCGAGAACGGCTGCAGCACCGTCCTCGAAGCTCCACGAGTCGGGCAGTGGTATTGGCATGCGTTCGTCAACCACGACTCGCTCGGCGAGACCCCCGTTGACCATGGTCATCACGCGCTGTCCGACCTTGAGCTCCGCCCCAGGATCTGCATCGATCACCGTCCCCGCGGCGTCCAGACCCACGACGGTGGCGCCAGCTCCCGTTCGCGACGTCCCGTGGGTGCCGGCGAGGACCGCGAGGTCGGCCCTGTTGACGGAGGCGGCATGCACCTCGATGAGAACCTGACCGGCAGTCCGCTGCGGTTCGTCGATGTCCTGTTGCTCGATCGTGGGACCTGATTCGGTGGTGGTAATGACCATCGCCTTCACGGCGCTGCTCCCTAGCTCTTCATGTTCTTTCAGGGCCGACTGCCCCGCGCACTGGTCTGGAGAGGTCCGATGCGGTACCCATCAGGTGAACGGTGCCGCCGCATCCATACCTTGGGCGGCACGCCAGTAGTCTTCCCGGATCGGCTGGAAGACCTCGATGCACGTTGAGCCTTCGGGACCAGCGATCGACCCGTGCTCGACTCCACTCGGTATGAAATACCCGTCCCCAGCTCCTACTTCGTAGGTCTCGCCCTCAATGGTCAAGAGCTGGACACCCTGCGTGACGATGCCGATCTGCTCCTGCGGGTGGGTGTGACTGGGGGCGACAGCATTCGGCGCGAACTCCACCAGCGCAATCATCGAGCGCTCGCCGAAGATCGGTTGCCCGCATACTCCTGGAGCGGGGCAGTGCCGCTTCAGGTCCGCCATCTTGAAGACACGCCTGACAGCCATGTTGCTCCTGACCTCGTGTGAGTGATGTTTCGATGCCTTCTGCGGCCGGAGGCCTGAGGTGTCACCCATGCCACGTTCACGCATCACGGAGGAACATCGGAGCGTCAGGCCGACCGTAGGGCTACTGGGCGCGAACGGGGGGCGGGGGGAGGATGCGGCCGCGGAACCGTGGCCTTTGGCGTTCGTTTGGTGGCCGTGACGGGGCAGCTAGCAGCAGCTTTGTGTCTTGAGCCCTTGAGCCCGACGGCCGGAGACCATCCGCTGAGCGGTGAGGCCGCCCGATCCGGCTACGCGATCGACTCCGGGAATGCACGAGTGATGAAAGGGGAGAGCCGACTGTCTCTCCCCCTCTGTTGCATCTCGGCCGCAGAAGTCCGCATGACATCGGGGCTACGGCTACTCATGGCAATGGCTCCGCCAGCGCGGCACCCGCAGCCGTCGGACATGCGAGTGCGCGACGGCCGGGCCTCGCCTGCTTCCAACGGCTCACCACATGAGATGTTCCTCAAGCAGCCGGCGCAGAACCATCGTTTGGCACGGTCGTCCACGACCACGCCGGGCGATCACGGCTATCGGCAAGCTGCCGACAGGACGCGGATCACTCGCCCCTCAGCGCGGGCACGGGCTCGGGGTCCCAGAACCACATGTTCGGGTCGTGGGTCTTCCATCGGGGGTGCGCCCGATCGAAGGTGGCGATCTCGAGAGGAATACCGTTCGGGTCGTAGAAGTAGATCGACTCGACGAAGTGCTCGTCCTCACGCGTGATGATCTCTGTGACCTTGACGCCGCACTCCCGCAGATGGGCGTGGAACCAGACCATGTCGTCGTGGCTCTCCACGTCGAAGGCGAGGTGGTCCATCTTCCGGGGGAACTGCGGCCCGCGGGTGGTGTCCGGCCAGAGCCAGGAGCCCGACACGGCGGGTTCGGTGTCCTGCGGGGAGCCCTGAGCGCCCTCGATCTGGACGAGTGAGAGCAGCCCGCCGTTTCCCATGTCGAAGAAGTAGTTCTTCAACATGTTGAATCCACTCGGCGAAACGGGATAGTTCTCCTTGGTCCGTGTCCGTACGACCCTCAAGCCCAGCACGTCGCGGTAAAACCGGACGCTCTCATCCATGTCGTCCACGATGAGCTGCAGGTGATTGACCCCCTGCAGTCGCCCCGCTGCCGGACCGGCGCTGGTCACCAGCGCCGGAGAAGCCTCAGTAGACATCTCTTCTCCTCTCTCGAGACCCGCCCTGTCCTAGTCGGAACTCGACGGCCAACCGCTGTGTGTGCCAGAGGTGTGGCCGCGGCACGCGGAGGACTCACGGATCTATCCCGGTAGTTCATATAAATAGATTTCGTTTGAGAGTGTCAAGGTCCAGGGCGCAGCTCTCGCCTCGGCGGCGGTCGACGTGGAGTCTGCCTGGCCTGCGGCCGTGGCTGGGGTCCTCACTGGTTCGGTTCGGTGCGCTCATCGGCCGGCGGTCGCTCCAGCCGACCTGGGCATCCCACTCGCGGGGCTGGGGTGGCTCAACGGAGTAGTGACGCGAGCTGCCCTTCCTGGCAGGCAAGGGCGTCGGCTGCGCGACCTCTTGACACGACTTCGAGAAAACTATTTAGATGAATTGCATCCAGGGGTCGGTCAAGAGGCCCCTGAGGTTCTAGCCGGAAGGACGACGAGGCCGTGGGCAAGTACAGGGTCATCGACACCGACACCCATGTCATTGAGCCGCCGGACCTGTGGACGGAGCGTCTCCCCAAGTCGTGGGGGAACGACCGCCTGCATGTCCGCTGGGATGAGAAGGCACAGGCCGACCTGTGGTTCTTCGGCGACGAGCCGCTGAAGGCCGCATGGCAGTGGGCGAACTGGGGTTGGGAAGGCAAGGGCGAGGTCCACGACGGTTCGGGCCCGACTCGGCAGTCCGAGGCGCACCCCGCCACCTACGACCCGAAGGCACGTGTGGCCTTCATGGACGAGCAGGGCTTCGAGATGCAGGTCCTGTATCCGAACCTGGCCGGCTTCGACTGGAAGCCCTTCGTTCAGCACCCGAACCGGGAGCTCGCCGCCGCACACCTGAGCGCGTACAACGACTTCCAGCTCGAGTGGGTCCAGCAGTACCCGGGCCGCTTCATCCCGATGATGGTCGTGCCCTACTGGGATGTGAAGCGGACCGTCAAGGAGATCGAGCGGCTCGCCGACGCGGGCTTCGGTGGCATCGTCACCACAGGCGCCCCCCAGGAGCACGGCCAGCCTCCCCTCTCCAGCCGCAAGTGGGACCCCATCTGGAAGGCATGTGAGGAGGCCGGACTGTCCGTCAGCTTCCACACGGCCAGCGGTGACTTCCGGCAGCTGATGGACCGCCACGAAGACGACGAGCTCTCCGGCGGCGCCCTGGTGGTGCGCGACGGCCCCCACATTTACCTGGCCAACGCCAACCACGTCGCTGACCTGCTGATGTCCGGGATCATGGCACGGTTCCCGAACCTGCAGTTCGCCTCCGTGGAGAGCGGCATCGGATGGGCACCGTTCGTACTGGAGGCGCTGGACAAGCGTTTCGAGAAGAACGGCGTGCACAAGTCGAACCCCGAGTTCGGCGGCATGCTCCCGAGTGACTTCTTCAAGCGCCAGATGAACGTCAACTTCTGGTTTGAGGAGCTTGACGACTACCACATCGACAGGCTGTCGCTCCGACCGCTCCTGTTCGAGACTGACTTCCCGCACCCCACGGGCTTCCACCGCCCGACTCTCGAAGAGAACATCGAGCTGGTGTTCGGCAATCAGTCGGAGGAAGTCCGGCGGGCCATTCTGTGGGAGAACCCCGCCAGGCTGTACCGCAAGGCGCTCGAGAAGCAGGGTGTCCCGCTCGCACTCGACCTGCCGAGCGCAGCCTGAGGGTGAGCCCGAACCGGAGTGAGTAGCTGTTCCCCGGCACCACCTGGGCAAGGTGGTGCCGGGGAACAAGCCCGCACGCTGGGCGCGGGCGAAACCGCCTGTGACGATCCGCCAACGCCCGGGGTTGCACTGCTGGAAAAATCTATCGCTCCGCGCCCTGGCCGCTCGTGCGCTCTATCCCCACTCAATGACATGGTCAAGAAGGTACGGGAAATCCGTCTCGAGGATGCTGACGTACTCGCTGATATGCTCGCGCATCAGTGATTCAGCCCTGGCCGGATCACCCATTTTGATAGCTGCCTCGACATGCTCATGTGAGACAGCGAGGTCGGTGTCCACCTGCGGCGGAACCCGTTCGCCGTTGGAGATTTCCACGGAAATGTTGCGCAGTGCGTCGGCGAAGAACAGCAAGATGGGATCGCCTGTGAAACGAGCCACATGGAAATGGAACCCGACGTCGGTGAGTTCTGGGTCCCTCGACGATTCCCTGCCCCCCCATTGCCTGCCGGCTTTCACTTGCTCTGCCGCCACTCTGGCCATCATCGGTTCAAGCCGAAGTCTCGTGGTGAGTACGTCGCGGAAAGTGAGCCCGAGCAGATGGAAATACAAGGATGAGGCGGTCGCGAACTGATGACTGGCGACCGGATTAACCAATGCTCCGCCTCCGGGGCCGGGGCGGAGCGTGATTACCCCGTACATTTCGAGAACGCGGAGAGCTTCCCGGAGTGAGGGACGACTGACCCCATACCGCTTGAGCAGTTCTGCCTCGGAAGGCAGTCGATTCAGGCCTTCGGCGGTAATATCTCGGACGATTTGACCTGCGACCAGGCGCGCAGTCTTTCTTCCTACGACTCTCACGATAGGGATCCTGCCGTGTATGTGGCATCCATATTGCATACTCCGGTATCGCGGTGCGGCTGGTATTCAGTCCGGATGAAAGGGAACTGCATATTCCGGCCCCTGAAGGCCTTGACAGGTAGATAGTCTATCCATTCAGATGAATTTGTCGAACCGCCGGCCGGTTGTACACCGGGGCAGCGCGGCCCCCAGCCGGGGTTGCCGGGAGGTCAACGCTCATGGATGACGCGAGCACCGGGTCGAACCACACCCAACCAGCCAATCCCGTCCAGGGCGGGAAGCGCGGCGCCCAGGTGGTGTCGATCGACTGCCTGCGCCAGCTCAAGGAACGCAAGCGTCTCGTTCTGGAGCTGCGAGCGCCCCGGGAACGGATCTTGGTCCTATGGTCTCGACGTGGCCCTTATGCGGTCGAGAGTCACTGTCCACACCGCCTTCTCCCGCTCGATGATGCGGAGATCTCCGGTGGAGAACTCACATGCCGGGCGCACGGGTGGTCCTTCTCTCTGGAAACCGGTGAGTGCACAAACCCGCCTTCTCGTGGTGCGGCGCTTCGCCGCTATCCAGTGTGGGTGGCTGACGGCCTCCTTTGCTTGGACCGCATGTAGTGGCTGCGCCAGCCCTGTCCGGAGGGGCCGGCAGAGGGTGGCGGCATGCTCCGCCGCCCTCACCTTCGCAGGGCCCGACCCTGGCAGGGCCCCATGCCGCTCTCACCCCTGCCAGCAGTTCGCATTGACGGACGCACCCCTTCGGTGAGCTCTCCGGCAGCGCCGGAGGTCGGGAATTCACAAGATCAATCACCTTGAAGGAAGGGGCCCATCCATGCATCTGCGCGAGAACAGGCTGAAGAAGATACTGGAGCGCGGAGCCACCGCCCTAGGCTGCAGCTTCAATGAAGCCCGGGACGCGGGGATGGTGTACGCCATGGCGGCCGCGGGCGCGGACTCTGTGTTCATCGATCTCGAGCACAACCCGCACAACCTAGAAACGGTCAGTGACCTGATCGCACACGCCCACGCCGCGGGTATCACGCCGATCGTCCGCCCGCCGCAGGTCGACTATGCATGGATCACTCGCCTCTTGGACTGCGGCTGTCAGTCACTGCTGATCCCGCGCCTGCGTAGGCCGGCTGAGGTCGAGCAACTTCTGGAACTGTCGCTGTACCATCCCCGTGGCCGCCGCGGGGTGGCTGTGGTCGGTGGTGCCGGCGTCAACTACCAAGAAGTCACGGACGTTCCCGCAGCCACAGCCTGGGCCAACGATCAGATGCTGCTGGCTTTGGTTGTGGAGACGCCTGAGGCAGTGGAGAACCTGGACGGCATGCTCATGCCCGGCATCGGCCTGGTCGTGATGGGCTATCAGGATCTTGCGCAGGGCTACGGAGTGTTGGGTAACCGGGATCACCCGCTGATCGCGGACGCCGAGGCCGAAGTCAGAACCCGCTGCTTGGAACGTGGTATCGCCTTTGGGACCTTCCAGCCAGACCTGGAGAAAATCAGTGAGGAAGTCTCCAAGGGTGCCCAGCTGATCGTGCACGGTGGCGTATTCGCCTTCATACGTCGTGGAGTAAGAGAGGCCGCTGCTGTCGTTCACGGAGGACCAAGCGAGTAGGCACGACGGCGCTACTGCCCACGTGTCGGCTTTCTTTGTCGAGCAATTTTTGGCTGCAGGTCGGCTTCGGTGGGTGATGGAGCAGCGCCGGCAATCCGGGCCGCAAGCTTCTGCAAGAGTTGACGGGTAATCCTCTGAGTGTCATCCGCTTCCTTGCAGCTTTGCGAGCGGCCCTGGCGGGTCGCCTTGCGTACATGAAGTCGGCGTGACGAATATATTGCGGAGTTGGGTCGTCTGGGCTACGTTCCCGCCCATGGGTGACCCAGCTTGGCTCAGTTACGATGAACTTAGAGTTTTCCGAGCCTTCAACCGAGCCTCCAGGGCGCTGATGGCTCAAGTCGAACGCGATATGCAGCACGACATTGGGCTTCCGTACACCTACATCGAAGTCCTCTGGCGTCTGAGGCGGGCTCCGGGACGCGCGCTCCGAATGAGCGACTTGGCTGATGCAACCGAGTCCAAGGCAAGCCGCATCACCCATGCCGTCGGGCGGCTAGAGGCTGCTGGTCTTGTGCGGCGTGAGGTGTCGCTGGAAGACCGGCGTGGATGGCTCGCAATCCTGACCGACGAGGGGATGCAGACGGCGGAGCATGCGGCACCGTGCTTTGCGGAGAGTGTCCGCAGGCACTTCCTGAACGTTCTCCCGCCCTTGATGCGTGACCAGCTCACGAATATCGGCGAAATGCTCCTCATACATGTCAACGCGGCGGCGCCTGTCGATGCCGACAGCGGATCTTGAGTAGCTGGGTGGGAAGATGCCTCTGAGCCCGACGTTGGGGTCTTCCACGCCTTCTGCGGACGTCATCCTTGCGCCGATCGCCATGCAGCACCGAGAGGCGCGGCCGTTTGCTTGATAGACGATTCCCGGCTCGCGCTGCTGGCTGACCACACTCTCAAGGGGTCGGGAACTGCGGTCGCGGCGACGGGCGACAAGACGGCGAGTGCCCCGTGTGGACCGTGTGACACGTCTCCAGGCGTCATGAACACTCCCACCGATTCCCACGGCCGGCAGGCACAGAGTATGGACATGCTGTTCCATCAAGGGGCCCGCCACTGGTGGACGCGGTGCGGGAGGCGAGGGCCTTGGCCACTCACGAGGCGGGTCCTCCACCAAGCTCCGCCTGAGCGCGGACGGCCGCTGCCGGCCGCCCTCCCTGGTTGTAACACCAGGTCAGCGGGCCGGACTGCACACAGGTCAAGTCGGTGCATGAGAAGTTTCCGCGTCCCGCGGACGGGCCGGCCAGGCCCCGCAGGAAACCCGACAGCCTCACCGCAGGCAAGGCGCACTGCAACGGTCCATGCCACGAGTACCTGTGGTGCTGGGGCATCCGAGACTGTGGCCAGACCGAGTTGTGACCGACGATGGCTACGCTGATTCCGCGCATACCTGAGGCGAGGCGGCACGAAGGCAACGATCCCCGGGTGAGTCGACCAACTCGCGGTCCGGGCACGACGCCGCGAACGTTGGTGCGGCTTCGACAAGACCGTTTACCGGTGCCGCACGGTCGTCGAGCGATGCTTCCACTGCCTCAAGCCATGACGTGCCATCGCCACCTGTCGGCGCACGCAGGTCTCTCCAGCCTGGTAGAGAGACAGCCCCAGCGATACCTCCATCACCCTGGCTGGCACACTCATCTGGCTCACCTCACGGTCGACAAGAGGTGCCTTAGCAGTCGGCTAGCTAGCCCTGGAGGTTCGGAGTTCGACGGGTGGGCGCCGTCGTCGCGGGGCGGAATCCGTCGATTGTCTGCTCTCCGACCACCGTCACCCGCAGCGGCGCCCGGAAGGACAGCAGGCCCAGCATGGGCCGCTCCCCGTCTTCCTCGGCCAGCCGTACCTGCGGCAGCCTACGAGCCGCGGCCCGCAGGGCCACCGCCGCCTCGGTACGCGCCAACGACGCTCCTGGACAGCGGTGGCGGCCCGCGCCGAACGCCAGGTGGTGGCGGACGTTCGGCCGGTGTGGGCACATGCTGTCCGGTTCGGCGAAGACCTCCGGGTCCGAGCCGCTGCCCAGAAGCATGAGCAGCAATGGTGCGCCGGCGGGCAGCTTCGCCCCGCCGAGTTCCACCTGTCGCGCCGTGACCCGCCGCCAGGTGGTGACCGGCGGCTCGCGCCGCAGGACCTCCTCGACCCAGGCCCCCGCCAGGCCCGTCTGCTGAGCGAGGTTCGGCCACAGCCCGGGATGGGCGAGAGCCTGGCGGAGCACGGTGGCGATGAGCTGTCCGGTGGTCGACTGTCCGGCGATCAGGACGAAGAAGCACACGCTGACCGTCGTCCCGTGATCCAACGGTGTCCCGTCAGGGAGACGATGCCGTGCGAGTGCGCCCACGAAGGAGCCCGAGGCTGCCGCTCCGCCCGACACCGTCGCGCTCAGCCACTGGTGGAACTCACCGACCAGCTCCGCCAGTTCCAGCTGCCGGTCCGGGTTCGGCCGGCCCCAGAACAGCTCCAACGAGGCGTCGCTCCAGCGGATCAGGGTGGCTGGATCGACGTCCTCGATGCCCAGCAGCTCCATCAGCACCCGGCAGGGAAGGACCTGGGCGAACGTCGTGAACAGGTCGCCTTCACCTTCGGCGTCGATGTGCGCACTCGTCACGGCGAGCAGCTCGTCGGCGATGCGCTCGATCACCGGCACAGCCGCTGCGACGCACCGGGCGTTGAAGAACCGGGTGACCACCCTGCGCAGACCTGAGTGGCTGGGCGCGCCGTTGTTGGCGAGCGCCGGCGGGAGCTGGAAGCCCGCCCGGGCGAGCACCCGCAGCACCGCCATGGGCAGCCGGGTGACGGCCTGCTGAGCATTATCCGGTCGGAAGGCGGCCGGGTCGAGCAGCACACGGCGGATGTCCCAGTGCCGGCTGATCAACCACAGTCCGGTCCTGGGGTCGTAGTGCACGGGGGCCTGGGCGCGCAGCGCGTCCAGCCAGGGGTAGGGGTCGCGGATGAAGCCGTCGCCGAACAGATTGAGCAGAGCGAGTGGGTCGGGGGCGTCCGGCGGTACGGGTCCGGTCGTGGGGCCGCACGGGCCTGCGGTGCGGACTCCGGTACCGGGCGCAGGCGCCTCCAGGGCCGGTCTGGTCACCCGCGGACGCTAACACGCGACCGCCCTTGCCACCGCGGGCATGTGCGCGGCATCACCAGGATCGTCGGAAGGCCACGTGCCGAGGACGGGCGAGACCCGGGCGTGGAACGACGAGCATCAGCCCAGGGATGAACGGTACTTCAAGCAAGTGGAATTCGGCCTTCGGATCGATGGCCTGGCGCCGGCATGCGCGAGGTCGGTGTCACCGTCCGGCAGGCAGAGAAGCGGCAGCGGGTGTCCGGCGGTGGCCAGGACCACTCCGGTCGCGGGCGAAGTCGAGGTGGGCGTAGAGACAGCTCATGAGCGGGGCCGAGATCGTCGATGGCTCGGCGGGAGTGGGAAAGTACACGATCAGGAACCATGCCTCTGGCCGTGTTGGCGTGGATCTCGGTACGTACCTGCCCCATCAGGGCGACGGCCAAGTTGTGGTCCGGAGGGTCAAAGGCGGCGATGTCACGGCGTGGTGCCTTCGCCCTTGCCGTTCGCCTCCGTGAGCGCCCCTGGTTCAAGATGGGCGAGTACGGTCTCGCCGATAACGGTGAGCTGGTCGCGCATCTCCGCAGTGAGCGGGCCGAGGACATGCTCTCGAACGCTGCGCGCGTACACGGGCGCGGCCTGCTCCACCCGCTCCAGCCCCTCCTCGGTCAGCACCGCCAGCCAGCCGCGCCGGTCGCCTTCGGGTACTTCCCGGCGTACCAGGCCAGCCTTCTCAAGGCGGCCGACGGCATGTGTGATCCGGCTTGCTTTGGAGTGCGTGATCTCCGCCAGCCGACTCATCCGCAAGGACTGGCCGGGGGCTCGACGCAGGCGCCAGAGGATGTCGAAGTAGCTGCGTGGCAGGCCCACTTCGTTCTCCAGGTCGGTGTCAAGGCAGGCCGTCACCGCCTCCCAGGTTCTGTTGAAGGCGCGGAAGACCCGTAGCTCCTCAGGGCTGAGCCATTCGTATTCGTCGTCCCTTGTCACTGTTACGACAGTACACGATTGTCCAGTGCTGTAATAAATCGGGAGAGGTGGATTCGGTGCAGGTGTCCAAGAGCTGAGCAAGAGGCGCTCCGACCCCCGGGTCGGGCTGGACCGCTGTTGTCCCGTTGAAGTCCATCGGTCCTCATGAAGTGGACCGTCGTCGCGGGCGACGCCGTTGACCTCTTGGCTGAAAACTATTTAAATGAACAGCAGATACTGCCCAGCCTACAGCGCTGATGTCCGGCGGTCCTGCCCGTGTCGGTTGAGTCGGGCGATCCCCTTGTTCAACGGTCTGCGCCTGAGCGGCGAGAGGCCATGTCCAGACATCAGTCAGCCTCAAGTCCCCCGGAAAAGCAGCAGGGAGCGGTGTGGACACCTCGGCCACAGATTTCGGCATCTTGATCGTGCGGGTCACCCTTGGGGGGATGCTCGTCATTCATGCACTCAACAAGATCCTTGGACCTGGCGGTCTGACCGGCACGGCCAACTGGTTCGCATCGATCGGCCTCCACCCTGGGCGGCTCCATGCCTATCTGGCGACCACCACAGAGCTGGGAGCTGGGCTCTTGATGTGCGCCGGCCTCTTGCAGCCGCTGACCTCTGCGGGTTTCGTCGGGCTCATGGCTGTTGCCGCGTTCACCGACCATCGTGGCAAGGGCTTCTTCGTCTTCAAGGGTGGATGGGAATACGTCGCCGTTGTGGGGCTGACGGCGACGGCCGTAGCGTCCACCGGACCTGGGCGATGGTCGCTAGACCACGTCCTGGGGGTAGCCTTCCACGGTATCCCCTGGGCGATCGGATCGGCCGTTGTCGGCCTGACGGGCGCGTGCGTTGTTATCGTCGCGGCGCGACGCCCTGACCGGCCTGCGGCTGAACAACCCGTGACCTGATCATAGGGAACCGAGGCTCCCGTCGGCGCCGGGACGGTACGCACCTGACATGCGACATGCGCGTTGGCCCCGCCCGGTGAACTCCCACAGGCTGCGCGGAGCAATGTGCGTCGAGACGGCGGAGTCAACTCCCCGGGCAGAACGCCGGTTTCTGCGATAAGCAATGGTTGGACCCGGATGTCCGTCGGGCTGCGGTCGTGGACCCCGATTCCCGACGGCCGTCGGCCCCGTGCCGCCGGCAGCATGTGCCTAATCACCGGCCCACCCCGCGTCACTGTCAGGCCAGAGGCGACTGACTGCGCCGCCTCATCGGCGACCCGCCCCTCTGGCGGGCCGACTGAGGGGCGGCCGCGGCCGTGACAGCCGGATGGGGGTGTCGGAGTCGGGCCTGCCGGCCTGGCACCTGGCTCTCCGACTCCCAAAACGTGGGCGACAGAGGGTTGACGCAAACTATTTAGATAGTTTAGATGGACTACGGTCTGGGTCTTCCGGCGTAGGCCCCGCCTGCGAGAAGCGGCGAGGCGCAACGCCAGAGGCGACGGCTCATATCCGAGATCCCGAAAGATCGATCGTCTTAGGGACGGGCCCCTAGGAGTCGAAATGCATGACGTCGTAATTGTCGATGCAGTCCGGTCGCCACTCGCGCAAGTTCACCGCCGCGGCAGAGGAGCCGGTAATCACGTCGGTGGCCTGCTTGCGCAGACCACAGCAGGTCTTCTGCGGAGGGTACGGCTCGAGCCTGCGGCCATCGGCGGAACGTTCGGTGCAGGCGCTAGCCTCAAGCAGCTCCGATCGGATCTCTGCCGGTCCCTTTCCGAGATACGCGACGACGCTATCGTCTACCAGAGCGGATCCAGCATGGAGGCGGCACAGTCTGCGTTGCAGTGGATACAGGAGGACCCTGGAGCGGTTGCGCTCGTCGTAAGCGTCAACGATATCGATGCACGCAATTCGCGTGCCGATGGTGCAATGCTCTCCGGTGAAATTCAGCGCGGACTTGCGGCTGAGCTCGTCGCTGCTCGCTGGAAGCTGTCACGCGACGACCTCGACGAGTATGCGGCACGCTCATGTGAGAGATCCTATGAGTGCGCCATCGCCGGTGACTACGCCCCGGAAATCGTCCCGATTGTCGTTCCTGCAGACGAAAGGACAGTGGAAATCGTTACGGGCGACGAGTTGCGCAGTGGAGCAGGTCTTGCTGACCTCGAGCCGGCCTTCCACGACACGACTCTCGGCTTGCAGCATCCCGAGGTCCGCTGGTCCGTGACCACCGGAAACTCGGCGGCTCCTGCGGCTGGAGCCTGCGCGATGCTCATGATGAGCTCGCGGCGGGCAAGGGAGCTCCGGCTACGCCCACGGGCTCACCTCCGCGCCCTGACTGCAGCTCCGGAAGACTCCATACTCGGGGTGGCGGGACCGCCTGTTACGGCGACGAAAGCGGCGCTCCAGTCGTATGCGGGATCAGTGGATCAGATCGACCACTTTGAGATACCGGAGACCTACGCGTCTACCGTGCTGGCCTGGCAGGCCGAGTTCAAGGTGATGCCCGATCTGCTGAACCCGAGGGGCGGGGCGCTGGCAATGGGCCGCCTCGCAGCGGCAGACGGCATGCGTGCCCTGGTTTCCATGCTCGGCGCGCTCGAAGCGACCGGAGGCGCGCGCGGGCTGCTTGTTGGTTCGGAGGGAAGAAGCGTCTCCCGTGCCATGGTGGTGGAGCGCTGCTGAAGTCGACGGACTATGAATTTCCGAACATGCACTATTCGGAAATTTTGTCGCGCGAAAGATCAGTGCCGAATTGCGCTCTTCTAATTCAGTACTGAAGCTTTACGGATTGGTTAATTCGGTCGCGTAGCAGTTTCAGCTCAATGGTCGCGTCAATTGCGAGATGTCTTGACGCCTGTCGGGTAAACCATTTCAATGTTTTCCCGGGCGTGCCGGAGGATCGCAAAGCGACTCTGCCTCAGTGCACTCCTGTAGCCGCACACCCATTTCGGCATTCGGGCGCCGGTCTGACGCGGCATAATGTTCCTACGTGCACTGGAGGACGCCGATGAGCTCCCCATCTCCAACCAGCCGGCGCGGCCGAGCCGGACTCGTACTCGCAGTCGTTCTCTGCGCTGTCGGGGCCTATAAGGGGCTCGAATCGATGGTGTCGCCCGCATTGCCCCTCATGCGGGAGCAACTCGGCGTCTCCAGGGCAGAGATCGCCTGGGCGGTCAGTGGTGTGCTGCTGTCCGGTGCGGTCGCTACGCCCGTGATCGGTCGCCTGGCCGACATCTGGGACAAGCGGAAAGTGCTGCTTGGCGTTCTGGCGGTTGTTTGCATCGGGACGGTAATCTCCGCGCTCTCGGTCTCGGTTCTCATGCTCACACTGGGACAGGTTCTTCAAGGAGTCGGGCTCGGTACGGTTCCGCTCGCTGTGGGAATCATGCGGCAGACGCAGTCGGAGCGACGTGTGAAGTCCGGTAACGGAATCATGGTGGGGACGATCTTCTTCTGCACTGCTGTAGCGATGGTCGCCTCCGGCGTGGTCGCGGATCACCTGCACTACGGCTGGCTGTTCTGGTTCCCGTTCATGATCCTTGTGGTGGGTCTCATCGTTACTTGGCACGTCGTCCCGTCCTGTCCGCCGCCAGGCAGTGGGCGCAGCCGCCGGGTCGATCTACCCGGTGCTGCACTTCTTGGCGGCGGACTGGCCATGCTCCTGTACGGCATCACCATGGCCGCGACTTGGGGCTGGATCTCGACGGGCTTCCTGTCGCTGGTGGGTGTCTCGTGCCTGCTGGTCGCCCTCTTCATAGTCGTTGAGCTGCGGACGACCGAGCCACTTGTTGATATTCGGATCCTGACCAGTCGCTCGGTTATCACCGCCAGCTGTTTCATGGTGGTCTCTGGATTCAGCATGAACGTCCTGTTCGTTGCCATCCCGATGCAGGTCCAGGAGCCGATCTCCACTGGCTACGGGCTCGGTGCCACCGGAACGATCACTGGTTTCATCTTGCTTCCGGGGATCCTCATCGGGACAGCCGCACCGGTGGCCAGCTGGTTGGATCGAACCATCGGGCAGCGTGCGACCGCGGTCTTCGGACCGATGTGCAGCGCCACGGGCTTCCTGATCATGCTGGGATCGGCCGGCAGCCTGCCCATGGTTCTGATCGCGCTGGTCGTGGGCGGGTTCGGTACTGCTGCGACCATCACCCAGGCGATGAACATCGTGGTGTCGTCGGTGCCGTCTGAGCGCGTCGGTGCGTTCAGCGGTCTCGCCTTCGTGATCAAGGCAGTCGGAGGAACGCTTGGCGCCCAGCTCACGGCGAGCATTCTTGCGACCGACTCGGACGGCGCGAACGCCGTTCCTTCCTGGGGCGCGTTCAAGACCATCTTCTTCGTGGGCGCTGCGGTCTGCCTGACTGTCACCCTGTGCGGGCTCAGGCTCCTGAAGAGGGGAAGCGGTCAGCCCGCCCAGGGTGAGGGCGCTGAACCGGGGAGCGGCGAGCTCACGGGGCGCACGAGTTCCGCTTGACCATGCACAGTCTGGCGTCGGGCGACTCACCAAGTGGAGCCTCTCCATTTGGTGAGTCGCCTTTACTGGCTTCGGAAGCGTGTGTCGTTGGGCTGACGTGTGTGATCATCTCGGTATGTCTTCTTTGCGAGGTATCCGCAGGGCGGCGGGCTGACGCCAGAACTGCAGGCGTGTCATGAGCGGACCGGATGGAAGGCCGCCGAACGCTTCAACGTCGGCATGGCTGGAGCCGCCAGGTCCCGGCGCGCGACAAGCGGTGGTGCAGGATGACGCCGCTGTGGCCGGGTGGGTGAAGGAGATCTTCCCCTGCACGTGGAACACCGCGGCGGCGCTCCACGCTTACCTCGTCTTCGAGAACGGCCAGATTCTCGATGACGCCGCCCACCGCTCGTACCTGGTCCCGTCGCGGCGTCATCCCAGTCATCACAGTGAGGCGACGCTCCCGGTGCCGGATCTCGATGGACCCATGCCTGCCGGACCCCGGCGAGCGATCGCGGTTCATCTGCCGGCCAATGAGCCACCCGGATCACAGGGCGACCACGCGACAGTGGACACCACGAGATTGGATCTTGAGTCCGAGCTGGTGCGCTCGTCAGGCCGTCCGGTCTCGCAGATGGCGGGTGAGCTCGGCGTGAACCACGAGCGCTGCGGCAGTGGGTGAAGACCGCGGAGAGGCCGCCTGTTCCGAGGCGGTGGCCGATTCAGCGAAGGACGCCGAGATTGCCGCGCTGCGCAAGCAGGTCCGCGAGCTGTAGATCGAACGCGCCATCCTGCGCCGGGGGCCAAGTATTTTGCGGGACAGACCAGCTGATGCGCCGCTTCCAGTTCGTCGCCGACCACCGTCACGCCTTCGGCATGAAGCGGCTGTGCACCGTTTTGAACCTGGCGAGGTCCGGGTTCTATCGCTGGTTGAAGACCGCGCCGGCCAGGCCGCAGAGAAGGCCGCCGACGCGGCCCTCACCCGGCGAATACGCACGATCCATGCCGCGTCCGGGAAGACGTACGGGGCCAAGCGGATCACAGTCGAACTCCGTGAGAGCGGTCTGCTCGTCAATCGCAAGCGCATCGAGCAGCTGATGCGCCAGCACGCACCACCGGCCGGAGGCTGCGGAAGAGACATCGCACGACGATCCCGGCTCCGGGCCGTCAGGCGGTGCCGGACCTGCTGCAGTTCCTCTGCTTGGCCACGGTCATCGACGTGCACTCTCGGCGTCTGCTGGGCTGGTCGATGGCCGACCACATGCGCACCCAGCTCGACACCGACGCCCTGGACGCGGCCGTCTGCATCCGCGGCGGCCAGGTGAACGGCGTAGTCGTCCACAGCGATCACGGAGACCAGTACAGCTTGAAGGCGTTCGCCGGTGCCTGCCGCACCGCCGGGATCCGGCGGTCTGTGGGACCGTCGGCTCGAGCGCGGACAGCGCGGCCGAGTCGTTCTTCGCCTCGCTCAAACGGGAAATCCTGGCCATCGCTGCATGACAACCCGTGTCCACGACCAAGGTGGAAGCCGCCGTTGTGCAGCCCACCTACGAGGTTGCCTGGCTGGAGGAGACCGAGAACACCGGCCTGCCGCACCACGGCGGTGAGCTCCAGCCGGGCGTAGGGCACTTGTTCCTCCCCGCCGCTGGCAGAAGCGTATTGACCTAGACTCTCTAATCTATTTAAATGAATAGCCAACGGGTCCCGTCCGGAGGCGCCCGCCTCAGCGGGCTTGGACGGTGGTCTCTCGACCACCTGCTTGGAACGACACACCCCGGTGCCGCGTGAGCGATCAGCTCCCGCGGCAGTAGGGCGATCGCGGCATTCCCGCGGCCGGTTTCCGTCAAGCCTCCTCGGAGGAGCCGCCAAGCGGGCGGCGTCCAGAAGGCATGGCAGACGCGGCTTCCCTTCTGTCTGCGGAAGGTCGGAGGCGCAAGCCGCACCGACAAGAAAGAGGAGAAGCCAGTGAGCACCGTGCTGCCCTTCCTGCACATGCGATCACCCGCCATCGACCTGGTCAATGCCGAACGCGCAGCCCAGGCCTTCATCCACGCGCTCGGCGTCGACACGGGGTCGGAAAGCACCAGAAGGACGGCAGAGCGAATGGCCCGCGCCTATGCAGAGCTGTTCACGCCGAGGCCATTCGACTTGACGACCTTTCCGAACGACGAGAGATACGACGAATTGGTCCTCGCGAAGGCGATTCCCGTTCGGTCCGTGTGCGAACATCACCTGCTTCCGTTCCGCGGCGTCGCACACGTGGGCTACCTGCCCGGCGACCGGATCCTCGGGCTATCGAAGCTGGCCCGCGTGGTGGAGTACTTCGCGTGCCAGCCCCAGGTACAGGAGCGGCTCACCAAGCAGATAGCCGACTGGTTGCACGAACAGCTCTCGCCGAAGGGTGTCGGCGTGGTCATCGAGGCCGAGCACAGCTGCATGACGCTTCGCGGCGTCCAGGCGCTCGGCTCCGCCACCGTCACCTCGACGCTCCTGGGCCTGCTGCGCGACGACTCGCGTTCGAGGCAGGAGTTCTTCGCGCTGTCCGGATCCACACGCTAGCAACCCACGACTACCAGTTCGCTCAGCCGCAGGCGGCAGGATCTCCCGCTCAGTGGAGGAACTTGCCTGCGCAGCAATGAGAAGGAGGAGGAAGGCGATGCTCACCGTTGGGGACCAGTTTCCGGAGTACAGCCTGACCGCGTGCGTCAGCGCTGAGGATGCGGATCCATTCGCGCAGGTCGACGACAAGATACATCGAGACAAGTGGCGCGTGGTGTTCTTCTGGCCGAAGGACTTTACCTTCGTGTGCCCGACCGAGATCGCGGCGTTCGGAAAACTGAACGAGGAGTTCACTGACCGCGACGCCCAGATCATCGGTGTCTCCGGCGACTCGGAGTTCGTCCACCATGCCTGGCGCAATGATCACCCGGACCTGCGCGACCTGCCCTTCCCGATGCTCGCCGACCCCAAGCACGAGTTGATGCGGAGTTGCGGCGTGGAGGGCGAGGACGGCTACGCCCTGCGAGCCGTCTTCATCGTGGACCCCGGCAACGAGATCCAGTTTGCCATGGTGACTGCCGGCTCCGTCGGCCGTAACCCCAGCGAGGTCCTGCGGGTCCTCGATGCCGTACAAACCGGTGAGCTGTGCCCCTGCAGCTGGAACAGGGGCGAGCCGACACTCGAATCCGCGTCGGCTGCTGGGTGACGGGCGTCACCCGTCGGTCCAGGCCCGGCTGAAGGAACCGCACCAGCGTCCCATCGGGGCAGGAGCAGCCGGCACCTCTAGTGTCGACTTCCCTGTGTCGGGGCGCTGGGCGGTGGCAGCGCCCCGGTGCAGTTCGTGGCCATCCGCGCCGCCCACGCGTGCTGGCGCGATATGCCAGACATAATCCGGACAATTCCAACCAGATCTCCGGCTCAATATCACCCCGTTGGGCGGTCCCCGGTTCGATGCTGAGGGGACTCCGAGCAAGCCCTGGCGCCGCCGCCGGAAGACAGTAGTTACGGGTTCCGTCGCAGTCGGGCTAAGATGGTATTCGTGAGAGTAGTGGGGAAAAAGACGGCGCGGCTAGTCGCGGGCCAAATCGTGCGCTATATCACCATGGAGGGGTTGGATCGCCTACCGCCCGAGAGCGAGTTGCTGCAACAGTACGGGGTTAGCCGGCCTTCGCTCCGTGAAGCGCTTCGCATTCTGGAGATGTACGGCGTTATTTCGTTGCGACCCGGTCCTGGAGGAGGCGCGGTCGTCAATCCGGTGGCCAGTTATCAGTTTGCCACAGCTTCTTCTCTGTACTTTCATCTCCTTGGCCTCACTATGCGGGATTTGGTGGCCACAAGGATTCAACTGGAACCGCTCATGGCGCGTATCGCAGCCGAGCGCGTCAAATCGGGCATTCCTTGGGATGCTCAGGACCCGCCGAAAACGAGGTCCCCGCAGCCCACCAGTACAAATTTCCATTTCGCCGTCGCGAAATTCGCGGGCGATCCCATTCTGCTGCTTTTCGCCGATGCTCTCCGTGATATCTCCGTCGAGATTTCCAACGGCGAGCATACGCCGCAGGGAGTCCGCGGTGACCTGTCGATTACGCACGCTGAAATCGAGTCGGCCATCGTGTCCGGCGACCCCGCTGAAGCGGAGAAACTCATGCGAGCGCATATCGAGGAGTATCTGCATCTTCTTGACGAGCATTCTCCTTATCTGCTCAATCAGGTCATCGACTGGGGATAGGGGCTGCTGGCCTCCCGCACATCAGAAATGCGGGACATGGAACCCGGCGCAAGCGTCCGACCCCCCCCGGCTGATACGGCACCGGCTCGCGAACCGTATTTCCGCTCACCGGCCGACATCGCGCCTCTGCCGATCCCCAGCCCATCGCCCGGTGCGCAGTAGGGAGGAGGCAGTGTCCCGGTGCTCTCGGTCTGCCCTCGGTGATCCTGCCGCCCCAACTCGGTAGTGCGGGCGTGCGGGATGGCGCCCAGCCCCCAGCCCAGGACGCGTCGATCAACTGTCGGCCGGCGGGCACAGTATCGAGGCGGGCTTTCACCGCTTCGATACTTGGCGGCCAGCAAGCATGTACTGCGCCTGATCGGAGGCGTCGACTCAGCCCCAGGACAGGGTGTCGGCAGGGAAGACGATGAGCCCGCCGGAGCAACTTTTGGCCGGTAGAGCCAGCTACGCACGTGGCTGAGCCGCCGCCGATGCGAGCGTGGTGAGCCAGTCGTCCACTGTCGACAGGGTCGCGTGCATGGGGATGATGCGGTTCATCAGGTACTGGTGGTCCTCCTCATGTACGTCGGCGCAGCCGTCGACGAGGACGGTGACCTGGTAGTCGCGGTCGGCCGCGTCGCGCACTGTCGACAGCACCACCCCAGACGTGCAGACGCCGGCAAGGACGAGGGCGTTGATGTGCATCGACCGCAGGACAATCTCCAGGTCGGTCCCGAAGAAGGCGCTCACTCGGCGTTTGGTGACGACGATATCGTCGCTTGACGGTTTGAGTTCCGGGCAGATCTCTGAGCTCAGGTCACCTTCGCCGAAGGGGTAGTTGTGCGCCACTTGATGGATGAGGCGGTTACTCTTCGTTACCTCGGGTGAGCCGGGGCGAAAAGCGGTGCGGGTGAAGATCGTGGGCACTCCCGAAATCCGTGCCTCATTCGCGAGGTGCTGAACCTTCTGTAGGAGGTCCGGACTTCCCCCGAAGGCCGGCACGACGGCCGGTATGAAGTCGAGCAGCAGAAGTGCCGTGGAAGGGGACTTCTCCAGCATTCGGCTTTCCTTTCGTGCCTGTCAGTGACTTGACTCGAACTCGATGCCATCTGCGCCCTTGGCGCCTGCGCGCGTGGGGATGCTCACAACACTAGGCTCGTGCGTTCCTGCTGACGAGCGGGCCACTCGACGGCGGTCAGGGATGCATCGTGAGATCCTTCGGCGCCCCGTGTCCTGGAGCGGCAGGCGATGCCCTGACGTGCAATGGCGCCTACTTCGCCGCGAGCGTGCTTCCGCCATCAACGATTATTACCGCCCCCGTGACATAACTGGCTTGGTCGCCGGCAAGCCAAACGCCGAGGTTTATGACATCGGCGGGATCGCCCATCCGGCCAAGAGGAATATTGGATTTCAGGGACTCCATCGCTGCGGCTGGATCAGGAGAAGCGTCCACATAGCTCCATGCCATCTGAGTGTCAATAACGCCCGGGCAAATTGCGTTGACACGTATGTCAGGGGCGAGTTCGTAGGCGGCCGCCTTTGTCAGGTGCAGCAGCGCGGCTTTGGTCACACCATAGTGCATCTGTGTAGGGTAGACGCGAATTCCGCCTATCGAGGAGACGTTACAGATGGAGGCACCCGTGCGCCCTTTCATGAGAGGAACGAACGCTCGGGTGACAAGGAACGGAGCGGTCAGATTCACCCTGATTGCTCGCTGCCACTCCTCATCGGTGGTCTCATGAATAGGCTTTACCATCATCACGCCCGCGTTGTTGTAGACACTGTCGATGTGGCCCCGCGTAATTCGCACATGGTTGGCTAGGGCATCGACTTGGGTGCTTGACCCTAGGTCGGCCTGATGGAACTCGAAGTCAAATCCGGCGGATACGAGTTCGTCGGTGAACTTCGCTGCGCCTTCCTGAGTGATGTCCGTACCGACTACCGCTGCACCTTCTTCGCAGAACCGTCGGCATGCGGTGCGCCCCTGGTCGCCGAGGGCGCCGGTGATCAGCGCGGTTTTGCCGGCGAGTGCTCCCATTTCTAATTCTCCCGTTCATCAGGGCTATCAGTAACTGCATCGGGAGCATTGTGCTCACCAGTTGGATACGATGCGGCCGACCGAATGCCTGTGCCCAGCTGCTTTTCGGTGGAGCGACGCCTGCAGGAGCGGCCGTCCGCAGGTCCATCACCGTAGTGAAATCAGTGAATGGTTTACGCAGGGTTGTCGACCCCTCGTTGAGTTTCGAGGGCCGCATCGGCGGACGTGCCTGGGTCACCGTGCGTAAGGGGGCTACGGCGTGGTGGGAATGGCAAACCGGCGGATCTTTCCGACACTGGTGCGAGGCAGCTCGTCGATGAAGTGCCATTCGCGGGGGCGAGCCTGAGGCGGGAGCTGACGCTCTGCCCAAGAAACCAGGGCGTCCAGCGCCGGCGGCTCGTCCTTCCGGCGGGGAACGACGTAGGCGACGGGGACCTGGTCGCGGATGGGGTCCGGGCGTGAGACGACCGCTGCTTCCAGCACGCCGGGCGCTTGAGACACGGTGGCCTCGATCTCGGTGAGGCTGACGTTCTCCCCAGCGACCTTGATGACGTCGTCAGCGCGCCCGACGAACCGCAGGGCTCCTGACGGCGTCGCGACTGCCAGGTCACCAGTCTTGAACCAGAGCTGAGCGTCGATGGTGATGAACGAGCGGCCCGTCGTGATGGGGTCGTCGAGGTACTCGCTGAAGAGGTCGCCACCTCGGGTTCCGGCTACGGCAATCATTCCGATCTCGCCAGGCGCGACATCGTCCTCAGTCACGGGATCGATGAGCCGGACGCGGCGCCCCTCCACTGCTCGGCCGATCAGGTCATAGGTGGGCGGCTCGCTGTCGTCCGCCGTGACGATGGAGACGGTTTCCGTCATTCCGTACAGCTGCCGCGGGTGGCAGCCCGCGAGTTCGCTGAACGCCCGGTGGTGCTCGGCTCCGAGGCTCTGCGCGAACCACACGTGCTGAAGGCTCACGGGTTCAGTATCGGGCGCCGTTCGGGCCAGGATCATGCGGATGGGGGCAGCGAACAGACTGGCATGCGTGGCGCTGAGGTCTCGGGCCTGGCGCACCCACTGGCTGGCGGAGAACCGTGCGGTCAGTGCAACGCTGGCACCGACGGCGATGGCCGGGGCGAAGCAGTAGTACTGAGCGTTGGCATGGAACAGCGGCAACGTTACGAGCCAACGGTGGTGGGGCTGGAGGCCCACGCACGCGGACATCACCTGGGCGACGTGCGCGTAGTTGCGCTGGGTGAGCACCACTCCCTTGGGCTGAGACGTCGTACCCGAAGTGAACATGACGGCGAGGCGGTCTGTGGCTGCCGGGGTGACCTGCGCCGACGGAGTGGTTCCGACGGCGAGCAGGGGAGAGTCGTCGAGGTCGGCGTGCGTCTCACGAAGCGCGACGAACTCGACATCACCACCGGCACCGTCGGCGTAGACATCCCTGCGCGCCTCGGCGCAGATCCCGATGGCAGGTCGCACGCGGGAGATCTGGTTGGAAATGTCGCGGACCGTGGACGCGGGATCGACGGGCACTATCCAGGCGCCGATCCGGGAGGCGGCGAGCCACAACGCGATGAACGCGGGGCAGTTGCGCAGGCAGACATGTATTGCGTCGTTCCTGCGGACGCCCCTGCTCTTGAGAAAGGCGGCGGTCCCAGCGACGACACGGTCGAATTCCGCGTACGTCCACTGCGCCGTGTGGCCGTCTTCCTCCTGGAAGAGAAGGAACGTGGACTCGCTGTGAGCCGTCACTGACTCGCGCCAGAGCTCGGCGAAGGTTTGGGCAACGTTGATGCCATCGGTCACCGGACACCGTCCGCTACTGTCGGAGCGGTGCGGGTCGTCCCCCATGAACTGACGCAGGCCTGGATTGGGCAGGATGCGCTGGCCGAGTCGGCGCCCGCGACCATCGTGGTCTCCCCATCGAGTTGTCGGGACATCGCACATCGCTCCTCTTCCCACGTGGGCTCGTCTCCGAGTCCGTGCGCACGCGCACTGCTTGAACGGCTTCTCGCCACGGCTGAGCTCGGCCCTGCATCTCGGACCGCCTACCGACGCCTGCGGTGCGGCACCCGCTTGGCTACGTTGCGAGTCATGGTGCGCCGAGCAGCGGCATGGATCTACGTCCCGCGGCACAACAGCGACGCACAGTGGTTGGAGAACTCTCCAACCGCCGCGGACTGATCAGTGGTGGGGTGGTGGCACTTGTTGCAATGCCCACGACACCTCAATGATGACGTCCGTCTCGGCGAGGGAGGTTCCTGTCGCCTCCTCGAAGCGGGCCAGGCGGTAGCGGAGGGTGTTCTGATGGACAACCAGGGCGGCGGCTGCGTGCTTGATGCTGCGGTCGCAGGCCAGGTAGGTGCGCACGGACTCCAGCACCAGGGCTCCGAACTCCCCGTCCTGTGCCAGCGGCTCGACGTACTTGGACCGGAGGTGACCGCTTACCCAGGGTTCGGCCTCGACAGCCAGACGCCACGACATCTCCTCCACGCCGAAGACACCCTGGAAGGGACGGTTGGTAAGACTGAAGATGCGATCTGCTACGGCCACCGATTCAGGTATGCGGGGCAGCGACACATGAGGGCCGACCGCGACGAAACCGAGATCGGCAACCTGCGGGCGGCGCGGAGCCAGCCCCACGCACACTCCGCCAAACTGAGCCATCAGCGCCGGCCTGGCCCCAACGCTGCCGGACAGCTCGACGGCGCGGCAGAACTGCTCGGGGCTGACGCCCTCCCGGGGGAGCGCCTTGACCGCCGCATACTGCCCTGCTGGATCGAGTCCCGCGGCGGCGACCCTGCCACGACTTGTGTCGCTGTCCGCTGCGCCCGCCAGGACCGCGCGTAGCAGCTCGGCCCGCTCGAGCGAGCGACGGACCGCGTCATGGATGGCACGGTGCTGATACTCGGCCGCTGCACGTGCTGTGAACCAGTCGCCCACCGCCCACAGGAGGTTGGATCCCCGCAGCACTACCTCGACTGAGGAAGGTGTCTCGTTGGCGAACTCGATGAAGCGGTCATGGATGACGCGCAGGGAGATCCGATAGGCCCGAATGATGTCCTCGATCGGGACCCCTTGCTCGGCTCGCTCCCGGGTCGTGAACGCGGCCTCATCGCCGGTGTCGGCCTCGGGGACCTTCCCGTCTCGCAAAGTCGTGATGGCCCGGGCGATGTTCTTCTCCAGCGAGGACCGGACAGCCTCGACCGGCACGCTGCGATACGAGTTGAGCTCCCGGTAAATCAGTTCGACCGCGCTGCCGACCAGGGCGTGCCGTTCCTCATGCAGCCGCTGCGCGAGAGACGCCAGGGCACGGTTCATTTGTTCTCCCCGATCAGTACGAGGCAACCAAGGGTATAGAGGGGTTTGTCACGCATTCGCAAGGCTCAAGCCGCTGAGCAGGGCGCTGTCCCGGGCAGCAGAAGACGCTGCTGGCTATCCCCGTCATCTCGGCCTCGGGACATCGGCCGGCGGCGAGGAACTGAGGGGTCGATCTGCAGGGCCGACGACCAGGTCGCCTTCCTTAACCCGCTGGCCCTCCTCCCCGGCGAGCTTGACCATGATGCCTCAAGGCTGGCCGCGCCCGGCCTTTAGGGCAGATGAAGAAGGGCGCCGATCCCACCCGCTGGCAAGGTAGCTGGCGCGAGGAGCACGGCGAACGAACGGGTGCTGCTGGTGGCCGTGTAAGGGCCGGTTTGATCACCCGCGGACGCTGACACGTAACCGCCACTGCCACCGCAAGCCTGTACGCGGCATCACTGGGGCCTGTCCTGGGAGATTCATCGGTGATGGATCGCGGTGGCTGATCCATCTGCGGCGAACACCACGGCGCCGAAGCCGTCGCCGGCTTCCATACTCCTGCGTGCTCGCGTTGTACTCCAAGCGTCGGTCAGGTACAGGCAGGCCTCGGAGTCGAAGGGCAGCCATTCGGTGGTCGGCTTCTCCGCGCGGCTGTCTACACGTTGACCGACTCCGGCTGCCGTGAGCATGCAGGGAGTGCATTGACCTCAACCTGCGAATCCATTTAAATGAATACCCCCGGACGAGTTCCGAAGTGAACTGGGACGTCGCTTCTATGGTGCTTGTCCGGGGCCCCACGACTACCTCCTTGCAACTACACGCCAAGCTGTCGAGTGAGCGACCGAATCAGCGGCGGTCGGTGCGATCGCGCCTTCCCCCACGACGTCGGCTTCCGTCTGGCCTCTTCGGCAGAAGCCGCCAGGCAGGGCAGCACCCACTAAAGGGCGCGCAGAGAACCGGGGTAGGACGCAAGGACGAATGCGAAGGGAACGCGATGGCGTTCGACCTGCCCGCGGCAGGCTCGCCGACGCGGTCCGTCCCCGGCACCCCGGGCACAGAACGCCTCCGGTGCGGGAGGCCGCTTCGCCCTGGCAGGAGCGAAGTGCGAGCGCCGACTCCCCGCCCGCCATGGCCCCGCGCCGGAGGTCCGGACCTGCCGCCTGCACCGCACCGGCGCTTCTGTCGGCGACGCCTGAAAAGTGGACCAGTAGCGAGCTTAGGCGCCCCCTCCAGAGGGGCTGGCTCGTTGAGCCAGGCCGGGAGGAGGGGTGATCAGCGTAGATGACTGGGCGGAGATCCGCCGGCTGCACCGGGCCGAGCAGATGCCGATCCGGGTGATCGCCAGGAAGCTGGGGATCTCGAGGAACTCCGTCCGCAGAGCGATCGCGGACGACCACCGCTGAAGTACCAGCGGGTGCAGAAGGCTCGATCGTGGAAGCTGTCGAGCCGCGGATCCGTGACTGCTTGAGCAGAGCCCGGAGATGTCCGCGACTGTGATCGCCGAGCGGATCGGCTGGGCCGCGGGATGACGGTCCTCAAGGGCCGGGTCAGAGAGCTGCGGCCGGCCTACCGGCCCGGGTATCCGGCCTCACGGACGGTCTATGAGCCGGGCGAGATGTGGAAGGCCTCGCTCAGACTGCCTCGCGACCACTGCGTCCCCGCGCGGCCCGCTTCCCGGCTCGCAAGTCATTGGAGAACTTCGATTTCGACCACCAGCGGTCCTCAAACGCGAGGTCATCGCCACCTCGGGACACTCGACTTCGTCGCCTGCAAGGAGAATGTGATCTTCCTGGGCCCGCTGGCACCGGCAAGACCCACCTGGCCACCGGCCTCGTGGTCCTACTCGGTACTCGAGCTTCGTCCTTCGGCACGCTGGACCAGGTATGTCGGCGCGGAGGGATCTTCGAGATCGTCGGCGACTCGAGGCACAGGCACGGGCTGATGCCGTGGGCGTCTTGTGTAGTGGCGAGGGCAGCGGCGAAAGGCTGGCCGCGGTGACCCGATCACCGGTCGCAGGCTCGGGCCGACCGTGGCTGGTGTACCCGCCAGCCCGAGCCGCGGTCAGCAGCCGTGGCAGACGGGGCCTGCGCGCTCGAGTACGCACGGGATCGCGCAGGCGCGACCGCGGGGGTAGTGGGGGTGCGACGTTTCAACGCGCGCGAGAGACATTCGTACGCATTGCGTACGGTAAATGTACGTTACCCGTACGGTCCGTCGGGTAGTGTAGTGGCCAGGAGGTTTTCCCATGTCCGAGTTGTTCGACGCGGTCGACGCGCTGGTCGCGTCCCGCTCTCCGCTGCCGCTGGCGGAGGAGCGCAAGCGGCTGCGGATCGCACACGGCCTGACTCTGGACGAGGTGGCCGCCGCGCTGAAGGTGCGCCGGGCCACGGTGTCGGGCTGGGAGTCGGCCAAGAAGCCGGTCGAGCCGCGCGGCCCGGAACGTGAGGCCTATGCACGGCTGCTGAAAAAGCTCGCGGAGCTCTACCCCGCGCCCGCAGCAGCGCCGACCACCTCGGCCGCGGTGCCGGCCGCGTCCACCGGCCAGTCGGCCCCGGTGGAGCAGGCTATGCCTACCGGCCCGCCGTCCGATGGTGCGGCCTCGACGACACACGAGAACCTCCAGACCGCCTCCGCTCCGGCCGCCGAGCAGGCCGCGTCGCGTCCGGCGCGTACCGCCAGGAGCACGTCGATGTCGCGCCGCCCGAGCGCGCGGAAGGCGGCCCCGGCCGACACTGCGGCAGGCGGCACCGACCCGCGCTTCGAGAACAGTCCGCTCGCCGTCGTCGACGTCGACGCCGACGGCCAGGTGGTGGCGTACTGTCCCGGTGGCCTGGTCTTGGACGTGCCTGCCAAGTCTCTCCCGGCTCTGGTGGCGTGGACGCTGAAGGAGGCCCGTCTCGGGCAGCCGAGGCTGTCCGGTCCGGGGAAGGAAGCCGACCCGCTGCTGGTGCTGACCGAGGCGGCGCTGGAGCGCTACGGCCTGCCGACGATGCTTACGGAGGAGGAGCGGCACGCCGGGCGCCTGTCGGAAGGCCACAAGGTCATCAAGCAGCTCACGCGTATGGAGTGGAAGCTGACCAAGCGCGGATTCGGGCCGTGGGCGCGGATCTACCGCCCCGCGCAGGGCTCCGAGCGGGCCTGCGTGCAGCTGTGCATCCCGTCCTGGCACGCTCTCGACTCCCGCCACTGGGGCAACGCCGCCGAGCTCCCGCCGGCGGAACTCGCCCGTGTGCTGGGCGTGTACGCGTCCCGGGTGATGACGCCACGCGGCTCCACCGCCGTCACCGGCCTGGAGCTGATGACCGCGCTGCACCCGCCCACCCGTGCGTCCGAGCCGGATGCAGACGGCCGCCGGCACTCTGAGCCCAACCCCGGCAGCCTGGGCAAGGACCCGGTCGACCCGGCGCCGTGCGAGGCCCCCGACGGCCACCCGCTCCTCAAGGACCTGCCCCGCTTCCACGTCCGCGGCCCCGGCGAGAAGCTGTTCGAGGAGGCGTACGACTGGGCCCGGCCCATGACCGACGCGGAGTGCACCCTGCGCCACCTGGTTGGCATCGACGTGAACATGGCCTTCGCCGCCGGCGCCAACGGCCTGGTCGTCGGTCTCGGAGCCCCGACGCACGTCACGAACCCGGTCTTCGACCCGAAGCTGCCCGGCTCGTGGCTGGTGGACCTCTCCCACGTCGACCTGTCGAAGTTGAGGGTCGGCAAGGAGTGGGTAGAGCTGGACGGCGACCTGCTGCCCAGCCCGTTCACGCCGAAGGGCGACCGCCCGGAGGGGCCAGCCTGGTACGCGACGCCCACCGTCGCCTACGCACAGGAGCTCGGCTACGACGTCACGCCGCTGGAGGCGTATGTGCGCTACGAGAACGGCCGCTATCTGGACGCCTGGTACAACCGGCTCCGTGACGCCTACCTCGCCACGATGGCCGACCTCGGCGTCCACGCCGACCTGTCGCCAGCCGACTTCCTGGCAGCCATGGACGACTACAAGAGCCGCGACCCGCAGCTGGCGATCGTCGCCTCGGCGATCAAGGCGACGGTCAAGGGCGGCCTAGGTAAGCTGCGCGAACGCCCGCGCGGCGACGGCTGGCGGCCCGGCGCGCCGTGGCGTGCGCTGTCCCGGCCGACGTGGCGGCCGGACATCCGCGCGGCGGTCATCTCCCGCACCCGGATCAACCTGCACCGGAAGATCGTCAAGCACGCTGTGTTCACCGGCCAGTACCCGGTCGCGATCATGTCCGACTGCGTCGTGTACGCCGCCGACGGGACGACGCCGCTGGACTTCCTGCCCTATCGGGACGGCAAGCCGCTGCCCGGCGGCTTCAAGCTGGGCATCAACCCCGGCCTGGTCAAGCACGAGGGCACCCAGACCGTCCTGTGGGGCGAGGAAGTCCGCGAGCGGTTCAACGCCCCGGACCTCAACCTCGCCCGCTACATCAAAGACGGCACCGTCACCGACACCGACAACGGCGAGTAGGAGAGGACCATGACCCTGTTCGGGGACGGCCTGGACGCCGCGGTGCAGAAATCGTTCACCCGCCCGGCCCCCAAGAGCGCACCCGCGCAGATGCGCTACCTGGTCAAGCAACTCAAGGGCACCAAACCGGTCGCCCAGATGCTCCGCATCTCCCAGCGCACCGTCGAACGGTACGTCAAGAACCAGATCAAGAAACCACGCCCGGACCTCGCTGCCCGCCTGGAACGCGAAGTGAAGAAGCGATGGCAGCCGCAGATCCGCGCCAAGGCACGGAAGCATGCGGCGACGACCGGTGGCATCGTCATCGACACTCGCGCCCGGATCGGCTACACCGCGCCCGTCGGTACGACCGACGACGCCCGCCTCCGGCACCTGACCGTCGCGCTGCCGCCGCACTACGCCGCCCGCCTCTTCGACGCCCAGCAGGCCGGAGCCCCCGACCGGCAACTGCAGCAGATCGCCGCCGAAGGACTCATGGAGATCTACTTCCAGGACGGCGGCCGCCGCGCCGGCTCCCTGGAAGAGGTCCGCTTCACCGATATCGAGCACGTGGAATTCGACCTATAGGACGTGCCGCCGACGTTGTGGTGCCCCGGCAGCTCATGAGCCGAAGCACGATAGGCGTCACCAAGGCAGGCTTACCGTCACCAAGGTCAACGGGCGGGGAAGGCGACTTGATCCTCGGCCGCAAGAAGCATTCCGCGATCGCCACCCTGGTCGACCGCAGCACCCGCTACCTGATGCTGGTCCACCTGCCCGACGGCTACAACTCCGCGGCCGTGCGCGACGCCCTCATCGCCGCCGTCAACACCCTGCCACCTGACCTGAAACGGTCACTGACCTGGGATCAGGGCACTGAGATGGCTGCTCATCGCGGCTTCAGCATGGCCACCAACGTCCCGGTCTACTTCTGTGACCCCGGCAGCCCGTGGCAGCGCGGCTCGAATGAAAACACCAACGGCCTGCTCCGTCAGTACTTTCCCAAGGGCACCGACCTGTCCGTCCACACTCGCGAACACCTGAACGCGGTCGCCGCCGAACTGAACAGCAGGCCCCGCAAGACGCTCGGCTGGGAAACGCCGGCCGAGCGCCTGTCTACACTGTTCAAGGCGCAACAGAGCCGGTCGTCGGCTTTCCGTCGACACACGGCAGAACCGCGGCAGGGGGAGCGGTGAGAGTACCTGCGGAGCTGGTCGGCACCCGTGTCACACGCACGGCCTTCGACCACCAGGTCCGGATCAGCTTCACTGATCACGCCCCAGACGGCCGCATCCGCGTCGAGGGCGAGCTCGTCATCGAGACACCGTTCACCCTCACGGATTCCTCGGGCCACCAGGCCCAACTGATGCCAGCCACTGGACCGTCCTTGGCACCGGTACTCGGCCTGTTCGCCAAGTGCGTCACCGAAACGGAGGTCACCGGGCAAGGCACCCTGTCCCTCGGCTTCGACGACGGCACTCGGCTCAGCATCGAGCCAGACCCCGACTACGAGTCGTGGAACCTCTCCGGCTCAGGAATCGATCCCGTCCTGGTTGGCCCAGGCGGCGAAACCGACTGGCAACACTGATCATCGCCGCAACCGACACCGTTGCGGCACTGACCTGTTGCAACGACCGCTGGAATCCGCCCGGTGACCTCGGCGACATCGTCGGCCGGCCCCAGCCGCAGCGTGTCCAGGGTCTGACACAGCCGGGCACGAACTGGTCCGAGGAGCGTCCGCTGCGGCCGTAGACGTGGCAGAACAAACGATCCGCACTGGTCGGCGCGTCCGGCCGGAGTCAGTGGGTGACGTCCACCGCCAGGATCAGACGCCCGTCGGCGGCCTCGGGCTGCGGCAGCCCAGCCAGCACCTGCCGCAGCCGCGGCACATCCACGTGCCCGCGGTTCAGTGCCTCGTACATCGCGCCGTGCCCGCGCCGGTGCTCGGCCGTCAGCGTCAGGTCGACTACAGGCGCACCAAGACCGCTCTGTCAACAGCCTGTTCGCCGAGATACACACCAACTCCGCCGCCCTGCACGGCATTCTCGACTACTCTCTCACATTCCCCCGAGACGCCGGTGCCGCAGTGGGCCCAGTGCCGCCATTCGTTCGCCAATGAGGGCTGCCGCCGTTGCTGCCAGGGAGGCGGTGTCCTGTACCGGTAGTGGTTCGAGCGCCACGACTGCGACGGCTGTGTCCGGGGTGCCGCCGGGGCGAGGGACGGGTGTGGCCAGCGACCATGGTCCGGTCGCGTTCGCACGGGTGACCGCGAGCCCCCCGGCGTGTGTCTCTATGTCGATGCTGTCGTTGTCTGGGCTGGCGGCGTGGCCGAGCAGAGATGCCCCGGAGGGGGTGCTGGTGGCCGGCCGACGCAGTCCGATCTGGTAGGCGACATGCGTGGTAGCCGTTCCCGGTTCGACGACCATGAGGCACACCGTGTCCGTGCCGTCGAGGCGCTCGAGGATGGCGGTGGAGTGGGTCCGGTCGGCCAGGGTGCGCAGCGGCTCGTGCGCGATGGAGCGGATGTCGGAACGGGCGGCGCCGGACAACTCCACGATGGTCAGCCCGAGTTGGTAGCGGCCGTCGGTCTCCTGTCGGACCATCCCGTGCCGCTCCAGGGTGCCGAGCAGTCGGTAGGCGACCGTGCGGTGGATTTCCACCTCGCGGGAGAGGGCCGCCACCCCCAGCCCGTCCGACGCGCTCGCCAGTGCCTTCAGGATGCGGATGCCCTTGTCGAGCGTCTTCGAATCCGCCCGGGGTGCTGCTGCCTGCTGCGCGTCACTCGCTCGTGCCGAGTTCTTCTCCACGACCGTCCTGCTCTCTTCGCGCCCACAGCTTTCGTCCGCGAGCGACTTCGTCCGGACTGTTGACACCGTTGGGACCCATTTCTACGCTGTACGAAATCAGCACCTACAGTGCGAATATAGCACCTCTTCGGCGTTGGGGCAACGGACCCTCGACGCATCCGGCTTCCAACTCCTTGACTGCCCTGCTTTCCGCTGCTTGAGAAAGGCGCCGCCGCCCGTGAGCGAGACGACCCCCACCACGACCGCCGACATCATGAAGGCCGTAGTTCTGACCGCACCGAACGGCGTGGACGCGCTGGCTTGGTCGACGGTGCCGCGACCCGAACCGACTCCGGGCGAGGCGCTGGTGCGGGTGTGCGCGAGTTCGGTGATGTCTGCGGACCTGCCCACCCTCGACGGGGTGTCCGCTCCCGGCCCCGGACTGCCCGGCCCCCGGTTTCCGATGATCATGGGCAACGAGTTTGTCGGCGAGGTCGTCGAGTGCCCCGGCGGCGAACTGCCTGTGGGACAGAAGGTCGCGGCAGGCTTCGGCGGCTACGGCTTCACCCGGGACGGCGGCCAGGCTGAATACGTTCTGGCCCGCTGCCGCGACCTGTGGCCCTTCACCAGCCATCTGCCATGGACAACGCTGACCGCCCTGCCCAAGGCGTTCGGCAGCGCCGAGATGATCAAGCAGGCCATCGCCTGGCAGCAGGGCGACGTGCTGTTGGTGCGCGGTGGCTCCACTGCGATCGGTCTGGCCACCGCCGCGCTGGCCAAGTTGGACGGCGTCACCACCGTCGGCACCACCCGCAACCCGCACAAGGCCGACGCGATGCGCGAGGCCAGCTTCGACCATGTGCTGCTGGATGGCGACGACCTGGCCGCCCGGGTGGTCGAGCTGTTCCCCGACGGCGTCGGCGGCGCTGTCGAGATGCTCGGCTACCCCCATGTCGTCGAGACCCTGAAGTGCGTCAAGCCGCTCGGGACCGTCTGCATGGTCGGCATCCTCGCCGAGCAGGCGCACTCCCGGGTGGCGGCCGAGCCGCAGAATCGGCTGGCCCCGGTAGCCCCCAGCCCGCAGTGGTTCATCCCCGCGGGCGTCCGCCTGACCACCGCCATGCAGAACGGCGTCACCGTGATGAAGGTCCCCGACCCGCAGCTCAACCACATGCAGGACTGGGCCGACCGCATCGCCGAAGGCCGTATCACGGTCCCCGTGCAGGCTGTCCTACCCATGTCCCGGGCCGCCGACGCCTACCGACTGCTCGAAAGCAGCGACCGCATCGGCCGCATCGTCCTCGCCGCAGACGCCTCCAGCTGACCCCCGAACGGAGACCCACGTGAACGCCAGACCCACGCCCGCCGGGCGCCTCGGCGCATCCCGGTTCAGCCGCCGCGCCGCGCTGCGCGCGCTCGGGTTCGCCAGCGCCGGCGCCGCACTCGGCAGCACCCTGGTCGGCTGCGACTCCGACAGCACCGGCTCCGACGCCGTCGAGAAGGGTCCAGGACCCGGCGGCTACGCGCTCGACCTGGGCGGCTACCAGGGCCCAATGCCCCGCAAGTCCCAGATGACGCTGCGGGTGCTGCGCGCGGACACCCCGCCGCCGGTCAACGACTGGTACACCAAGGCGTACGCGGCCTTCCACGCGGCCTACCCGAACATCAAGATCGACGAGGAGCGGGTGCCGTTCGGCAGCCTCCAGCAGAAGGTCCAGGTCTACATCCAGTCCGGCGACGCCCCCGACATAATGATGGGCCGCACCGACCTGACCCCCTACTACGGGGCCGGCCGACTGGCCGCGCCGCTGGGTCCCTACCTCACCGAGGAATTCGTGCGCACCCAGCGGCCCTCCGTCGTCGAGGGCGCGTCGGCGGACGGCAAGCTGCTGGTGATGCCGTGGGAGGACGGCATCCCCATGGTGGTGTTCAACCTGGACCTGTTCGCCAAGGCCAAGGTGGACCCGCCGGCCGAACTCTCCCCGCAGGGAGTGACGTCGGGCTGGACGGTGCAGGACTTCCTGGACACCCTGACCGACCTCAAGGAGGGACTGGCCCGCGTCGGGGACCCCTCGCTGTTCGCGCTGGAGGCCTCCACCCTCGGTAACGGCGGCCCGGGCTCCAACTACAGCGGCTTCGAAGGCCACTTCATCCGCATGATGGGCGACCCCGAGGCGAGCAGGTCCTCCGACGCGTACCGCACCTGGGCTGCCGTCGACCCCTCCGGCTACAAGGTGACCGGCTATCTGGACTCCGACGGCGCGGTGCGCGGAATGCGCAACTACCAGCGGCTGTTCAAGGAGGGGCTGACCCCCAAGGGCGCCGTCCCCAAGCAGTTCGCCGGCGGCCAGGCCGCCGTTGGCTGGGAGGCGATGGCCCTGATCAACCGGTACAGCGCCAGCCCCGAGGACAAGCCGAAGTTCCGCTGGGGAGCCACCGTGGTGCCCCGCGGCACCACCTTCTTCGGCTGCAACCAGGCCGAGGCGCCGTTCGTCTGGTCTGGCAGCAAAAACCAGGCCGAGTCCGTGGCACTGCTGGCCTTCCTGGCCAACAAGAAGAACCGTATCGGCTACCACGCCGTGCGCGGCTCCGTGCCGGCCCGCGACGACATCGTCTCCTCACTGCCCGTCTATGAGGGCAAGCCCCAGCAACTCGGCCTGGCAGCGGGCCGGCACTACGTCAGCGCCCCCAGGACCCCCGGCTGGCCGGACTACTCCACGGCCGCAAACAGCGCCATTCGCAACATCGCGCTCGGCGCGGACGCGGCGTCCACCCTGCACGAGACCGCAGGCAAGATCGACGCCCAGCTCAAGAAGTACCGATGAGCACCGCCCACCCATTCACGGAGGTACCCGTCATGTCCAACATGACCGTGAAGGAGGGCCGTCGCCGCCGGGACGGAATTCCTGCCATGCTCATGCTGGCACCGGCGTTCATCGGCATCCTGCTGTTCCAGTATCTGCCGCTCGTGGACGTCCTCGGCACGAGTCTGCGCCACGTAAACCCCTTCACCCGCGCCGCTGAGGGCGGGCTGACCTTGGCCAACTACACCGGGCTGCTGGCCGATCCGGAGTTCCGCAGGGCGCTACTCAATACGGTTGTCTACATCGTCATCACCATCGGTCTGGAGATCCCGCTCGCCCTGGTCCTCGCGATCATGGTGAACCGGCGCCTGCCCAGCTCCCGCGCCCTACGTGCCGCTGTGATCGCGGCCATGGCGGCGTCGGAGACGGTCGGCGCGCTGGTCTGGTCGCAGATGTACGAGTCGTCGTTCGGACTGTTCAACTCGGTGCTCTCGGCCCTGCACCTGTCGCAGCAGCCGTTCCTCACCTCGGAGCACCAGGCCTTGGCCGCCATCACTGTGATGTCGGTGTGGCGGGGGGTCGGACTGCCCATGCTGGTCTTCCTGGGTGGGCTCCAGCTCATCCCGCAGGAGGTGTACGAAGCGGCGCGGCTGGACGGGGTCGGCCCCGTGCGGACTCTGCTGCAGATCACGGTGCCGCTACTCAAACCGTCGCTGGTGGTGGCAGCGTTCATGTCCACGCTGTCCGGTGCCCGCATCTTCACTCCCATCAATGTCATGACGGACGGCGGCCCGAACGGCAGCACCACCAACCTCATCTACTACTCGTACCAACAGGCTTTTAGCTTCCAGTCCTTCGGGACAGCTGCCGCGGCGGCAGTGGTCATGCTGCTTCTCCTGGTTGCGCTGTCCGTCATGCAGGCACGAATTCTGAGGAGTGAGTAAGTGGTGGCCCCGCGCTCCGCCGGCACTGCGAGCACGACCGGTCCGATGACGTCCCCAGCACCTGGGGCGGGGGAGAGTACGGCACTCTCCGGCCCCGACAGCCTCATCCGCGGCGAGCACCGGCACCCGCACCTGGGGCTGGGCGGGCGCAGATCGCGGACGACGGCACGGCACTGGCGCCGTACCACCCTCTCGGCCGCGCAGACGGCAGTCCTGGTCGTGGTGGCGTTCCTGTTTGCCTTTCCGATCCTGTGGATGTTCGCCTCCGCCTTCAAGCGGACGTCCTCGGTCGTCCGGGACGCGTTCCCATTGAGCTGGAAGAGCTTCCTGCCGGCCGAACCGACGATGGCGAACTTCGTCACCCTGTTCACCCGACTGCACTTCGGCCGCGACTTCCTGAACACGCTGATCGTGTCCGTCGCCCAGGTCACGCTGACCCTGATCGTCGCCACCTTCGCCGGCTACGCCTTCGGGCGGCTTCAGTTCCGCGGCCGGAACGTGCTGTTCGCGGCCACCTTGCTGGGAGCGTTCATCCCTGTTGAGGCGATGGTCATTCCCATGTACGGGGTGACCAAGCACCTCGGGCTGCTGTCCACCTACCCCGGCATCTTCCTGCCGTTCGCCTTCAGCCCCTTCGCCATCTACCTCATGCGGCAGAGCTTCAAGTCCCTGCCCAACGAGACCTTCGAGTCCGCCAAACTCGACGGCGCGAGCACCCTGCGACTGTTCTGGCACGTCGGACTGCCCAGCGTGCGCCCGGCCCTGGCCAGTCTGGTGCTGATCCAGTTCATCAACTCCTGGAGCAACTTCTTCTGGCCGCTTATCGCGATGCAGGACCCCGCCAAGCAGGTGGCACAGGTGTCCATGGCGGGCTACGCGGACAACGCCAACACCCCTTTGTACGGGGAGATCTTCGCCGCGTCCGCCCTGCTCACCCTGCCGCTGGTGCTCCTGGCCCTCGGCCTGCAGCGCTACTACGTCGCCGGATTGGCCAGCAGCGGCCTGAAGTAGCCCCGGGCAGCCGACCGAGCCGCCCCCTTCCCACCCCAACCCGCGCGCCAGCCGGCACGCCTCTGCTCCCAAGGAGCGTCAGCACATGCCTTCAGCTCAACCCGAGCCCATGGTCACCGTCTTCGGCACCGGCCCGAGCGCCGCAGCATACGGCCGCGGACTGCGACACTACGACATCGCGCACACCTTCACCGACCCTGCCCTCCTCGGACCCGAGCCGGACCCGAACCGGCTGCGCCGGGCCCTGCGCGACAGCGGGGACGTGGTGGTCACCGTGCCCGCCGCACCGCAGGACTTGTGGTGGTCGACTGCGGCACTCGGAGCGGGCAGGCACTGCTACGAAGCCGAGAACCCTTACCAGGACCCCGAGGGCCTGCGTGAGCTGGGCCGCACGGCCCGCTCGCGGGGCCTGCTCGCCGGCACCGGTCCCGACACCTTCCTGGGCAGCACGGTCCGGGGTGGGCAGGCCGCGCTCGCCGAGGACGTGGTGGGCACGGTGCACGGCGCCCGCGTCTGGTTCGGTGGCCCGGACCCGGAACAGAGCCGGGCCTCCGCTCGGAGTGTCGTCGACGCAGTTCTTTCGCTGTTCGGCGACGTCACTGTTGTCGAGAGTGTCCCGGAGCCGGCCGGAAGTCCCGGTGACGCTGCCCGGCCGGTATGCCGACTGCACACCGCGCGGGGCCCTGCTGTGGAGGTGTACGCCGCCGAGGACGACCAGACGGCGCGCGGCACGCTGGTCCTGGACGGGACGGGCGGCCAGGTCCGGCTGAACGGGCTGCGCCACTACGACCGGCCGCTCCACGTCCGGCTCCACGAGGACGAACCGTGGCGGGACCTGGACCTCGGCATGGCGCCGACCACCGACCAGGCCGGCGCCCTGTTCCGCGGGCCCGGAGTGCACGACCTCATCCGGGCCCTGGACGGCGGCGCTTTCGCCGCCAACGTCGACCGAGCCGCCGCTGCCGCTGAGGCGACCGCACTGCTATTGGCCGCCATTGGCACCGGAGCGACGCCGGCTCAGGCCAGCGCGGCTGTGCATGAGGGTGCCGCATGAGCGCGCCCTCGCTGCCGGAGACGATGACGGCCGCGGTCCTGGAGCGTCCCGTCGGCCCCGACGGCATCCGCGTCCAGCAGGTACCGCTGCCCCGGCCGGGCCCCGGCGAGGCACTGGTCCGGGTGCGCGCCGCCACGGTCATCTCCTCGGAACTGTCCTCCTTGTGGGGGGTCGCCGACCCGGACGGGCCCTCGTATCCGATGGTCCTGGGCAACGAGTTCGCCGGCGAGGTGGTCGTCTGCCCCGGTGGCGAGGTGCCGCTCGGGCAGAAAGTCACCACCGCCTGGGCTGGACACGGCTGGACCCGGGACGGCGGGCACGCCGAATACGTCCTGACCAACGCCGCCGACCTCATCACCTACGAGTCCACCCTGGACTTCACCACCGTTGCGGCCATGCCCAAGGCATTCACCCGGGCCGGGCTGGCCCGGCGCACCCTGCGCTGGGAGCCCGGGCAGGTGCTGCTGGTGCGCGGCGGCACCACCGCCATCGGCCTCGCGGCGGCGAGCATCGCCCGCGCTGACGGTCTGACCGTCGTCGCCACCTCCCGCTCCGAGACCAAACGCACCGCGCTGGAGCGACTGGGCTTCGGGCACGCAGTGCTCGACGACGTGCAACTCGTCGCACATGTACGCGAATTTGCGCCGGACGGCGTCGACGTCGCACTGGACACCCTGGGCTATCCCGCCGTCGCCGACACCATGAGGTGTGTGGCCGAAGGCGGAACCGTGGCCCTCATCGGGCTCCTTGAGGAACAGACGTACGCCCGGCACAGCGGGCGTCCCCTGGACGGGCGTACGGCCATCGCGCCCAGCCCGTTCCACTACATTCCGCACGGCGTCCGCCTGACCACGGCCAAGCACAAGAGCCTGAAACCCACCGACTCCCTGCGGGACTTCTTCGGAGAGCTCCAGCCCTGGCTCGACGGGGTGGAGGACGGCCGGTACCAAGTCGTCGTCGACCGGGAGTTCCCGCTGGCCGAGGTCGCCGACGCCTACCACCATCTCGCCCACCAGGACGGGGTGGGGAAGGTCGTCATCCGCGTCGGCTGAGCCGTGCGTACCCCTGCCGCCACCGAAGGCTCCGAGGCAGGGCGAACGTAGCGTCAATCATGCATTTAGCCGCACAAAGATGAGCGCTCATCGCACAGTCTTTTTTGTATCTGGCAGCGAACTCCACCTCGCAAGGAGAAGGACGTGCCGTACTACCACCAGGCGGGCCTGGTGCCGTCCAAGCGTCACACCCAGCACCGTGACCCGGAGGGCAACCTCTACTACGAGGAGCTGATGGGGGAGGAGGGCTTCTCCTCCGACTCCGCGCTGCTCTACCACCGCCACATCCCCTCGGCGGTCCGCGAGTACCGGGTCTGGGACCTCGGCGACCAGACCCTGGTGCCCAATCACCCGCTACTTCCACGCCATCTGCCCACCCACCGGCTGTTCGCCGTCGGGAACACCGGCGTCGACGCGGTGCGCGGCCGCCGGTTGCTGCTCGGCAACGAGGACGTACGGCTTGCCTACGTCGTGGCCGACAGGCCGAGCCCCTACTACCGCAACGCGATCGGTGACGAGTGCCTCTACGTCGAGGTCGGGCGTGCCCGCGTCGAGACGGTCTTCGGCGACCTGGACGCCGGCCCCGGCGACTACGTTGTGGTGCCCAGGGCCACTACCCACCGGATCGTGCCGGACGGCCCGCTGCGCCTGTTCGTGATCGAGGCCAACTCGCACATCGACCCGCCCAAGCGCTACCTGTCCGACCACGGCCAGTTGCTGGAGCACGCGCCGTACTGCGAACGCGACCTGCGCGTACCGAGCGGCCCCCGGCAGGTCGAAGAGGAGGACGTGGACGTCTACATCAAGCACCGCGGCCCCGACGGCATCGCTGGCACCGTGCACGTACTGCCCGATCACCCGTTCGACGTGGTCGGCTGGGACGGCTTCCTATACCCGTTCGCCTTCAACGTCCGTGACTTTGAGCCGATCACCGGCCGGGTCCACCAGCCGCCGCCCGTCCACCAGGTCTTCGAGGGCCATAACTTCGTGATCTGCAACTTCGTGCCGCGCAAGGTGGACTACCACCCGCAGGCCGTCCCGGTGCCGTACTACCACTCCAACGTGGACTCGGACGAGGTGATGTTCTACTGCGGTGGCGACTACGGGGCCCGCAAGGGCTCCGGGATCGGTCAGGGCTCCATCAGCCTGCACCCCGGCGGACACCCGCACGGCCCGCAGCCGGGTGCCGTGGAGGCATCCATCGGAGCGGCGTTCTTCGACGAACTGGCCGTCATGGTTGACACCTTCCGGCCGCTGTTGCTCGGCGAGGGGGCCCTCGCGGTCGACGACGGCACCTACGCCGGCTCCTGGGAGCGGAACCGGTGAG
Organism: Streptomyces viridiviolaceus; assembly: GCF_014650995.1. Lineage (GTDB taxonomy): Bacteria > Actinomycetota > Actinomycetes > Streptomycetales > Streptomycetaceae > Streptomyces > Streptomyces viridiviolaceus. The sequence goes on along the minus strand of NZ_BMWA01000030.1, from coordinate 8,670 downwards.
CGCCCCGCCCGGGCACCGCGAGACGGCCCAGCAGGGCGTACCGGAGCTGTTCGCCGGACTCTGCGACGACGCCGCCGCCTTCCCGCCGGGCTCTCTACCGCTAGCCCGTGCCGTGCCAGCCCACGTCGCCCACACGACAGGCGCCCACCGCCGGCTGGTCGGACCCTTCGTGCTGAGGGCCGCCGACGCCCACCAACTCGGCGCGCTTGCCACGGACCTGGCCGACGACTCCTTCGCCCTGTCCCTGACCGTGCCGCTGCCCGAGATCGCCGCCGCGCTCGCCGCCGCGGCCCGAATTCCCGCTGCACACGTGGCTGGGCTGGAGGTGACTGTCACCGACGGCGTATCGGCCGCCGAGGTGGTCCCGACGCTCACCGCTGCCCTCGAGGACACTGCGATACCGGTGTACGTGGAGGTGCCGCGCGACGAGCGGCGCGCACCGCTGCTCACCGCGCTTGGTGCCGCCGGACTGAACGCCAAGTTCCGCACCGGCGGCATCCGCGCCGGTCTCTACCCCGACGAGGCCGAACTGGCCGCGGCGATCCTGACAGCGGTCCGCGCCGGCGTGCCGTTCAAGGCGACCGCAGGACTGCACCACGCCCTGCGCAACACCGATCCGGCCACCGGCTTCGAACAGCACGGGTTCCTTAACCTGCTCACCGCCACCGGCGCAGCCCTGGGAGGCGCCGAACCGGAGGAACTCGCCGCGCTACTCGCCGACCGAGACGGCCCCCGGGTCGCCGCCCGGGTACGGGAGCTCCCGGCCCGCGTACGCGACCTGTTCCGCTCCATCGGCACCTGCTCCGTGGCCGGACCGGCACGGGAACTCGCTGGCCTCGGGCTGCTGCCCGACGACGCCGTCGCCGACCTCACCGAGGTATCCCCATGACCACACTCACTACTCGGCTCTCCGTGCCGGCCGACTCCCCGTTCGGCCCGGCCAACCTGCCCTACGGCATCTACTCCGTCCCCGGCCAGCCGCCCCGCCCCGCCACCCGGTACGGCGACCACGTCGTCGACCTGGGGCTGCTGCTCGGGGAGCAGGGCGAGAACGCCGTCTTCACCGAGCCCACCCTGAACGCCTTCATGGCCCAGGGCCACGACCGCTGGACCGAGGTCAGGGCGGTACTGCAGGCGGCCCTGCGCGAGGAGATCGCCGCCGCGGCAGTCCACGACCTGGACGCCGTGACCCTGCACCTGCCCGTAGAAGTTGCCGACTACGTCGACTTCTACGCCTCCGAGCACCACGCGGCCAACCTGGGCCGGCTGTTCCGGCCGCAGAACCCCGATCCGCTCACCCCGAACTGGAAGCACCTGCCGATCAGCTACCACGGCCGGTCTGCTTCCATCGTGGTCTCGGGCACCGACATCGTCCGCCCGGCCGGCCAGCGCAAGGGCCCTGACGACGCGGTCCCCGTCTTCGGACCGTCCGCCCGCCTGGACATCGAGGCCGAGCTCGGCTTCGTCGTCGGCACCGGAAACCCGATGGGCGAGCCGATCTCCGTAGAGGAGGCGGAGCAGCACATCTTCGGCGCCGTCCTGTTCAACGACTGGTCCGCCCGCGACATCCAGGCCTGGGAATACATCCCGCTGGGCCCCAACCTCGGCAAGTCCTTCGCCTCCACCGTCTCCCCGTGGGTGGTCCCGCTGCCCGCCCTGGACGGTGCCCGGGTCGACACGCCGGTCCAGGAACCGGCCGTACTGCCGTATCTGGCCATGGACCGGCCGTGGGGCCTGGACGTCGATTTCGAGGTGCGGTGGAACGGCGAGGTCGTCAGCCGACCGCCGTACGCCGCCGTGTACTGGTCCCCGGCTCAGATGCTCGCCCACCTCACCGTCAACGGCGCCCCCACCCGCACCGGCGACCTCTTCGCCTCCGGCACCGTCTCCGGCCCCGAGAAAGACCAGCGGGGCGCCTTCATCGAACTCACCTGGGGCGGCACCGAACCGGTCATGGTCGCCGGCGCCACGCGCACCTTCCTTCACAACGGCGACGAGATCGTGCTCACCGCGACCGCCCCCGGACCGGGCGGTACCCGGATCGGCTTCGGCGAGGCGCGCGGCCGGATCCTCGCCCACCCTTCCGACGGCAGGTAGGAGGCCTGATGGACAAGGTCATCACCACGGCCACCGAGGCCGTCGCCGACATACCGCCGGGCGCCAGGCTCGCCGTAGGCGGCTTCGGACTGTGCGGCATCCCATCCGCCTTGATCCAGGCCCTGCTGGAGGCCGGCACCGACCGACTGGAGGTCGTCTCACCACGTCCGTGCCCTCGCCGACCTCGCACATGCCGGATGGCAGCCGTCCGACTGGGCGCGCGTCATGCTTCAACGACGCCGCAAAACCGTCGTGGCCTGCGACACCTGCCACGACCGCATCCATTCGGAACGATCAGCCAGACCACTCACGCAGTAATCATCGGAGAGCCGGATGACCGGGAAACCGTCATGTCCGGTTCGGCGGGAGGCCGCGCGGAACAGGATCTGCCACGGCAGACACCTCGCCGCGCGGCCGACCCAACCGCCTGGCTCCACGGCTTCCGTCGGCTGTGCATCCGCTGGGAACGACGCGACGACATCCACGAAGCATTCCTCGGCCTCGCCGTCTGCCTGATCACCCACCGCCACGTCCAGAGGCTTTGTTACTGAGCTTTTCGAAGGGTTGTCGCAGTCAGTGGGGTGGTGGCAGTCCCGTTCCGGTGAGGCAGCCGTCGATGAGCTGGGGTCTGCGTTGGATGCGGCGCATGCCGGAACGGACGGCCCTGACCAAGTGATCTCGGTCGGTGAAGACTATGTTGGCGGTCGTGGACCGTCGCAGCAGTGAGTCCCAGATCACCACGATGGGGCCGCCGAGTTGGAGGTGGGCCCGCACGATCAGGTCGCGGTAGTCCTGCCAGCTGAAGCCGCGGTGATCGCCACGCAGATGTCCCTGGACGCGCGGCCGATAGATCAGCCGGCTGCGTTCGCCGGTCTTGTAGCACCCATGAGGGCTGGGGCTGTCAAGACACATGACGCCCCGGCCCGGCTCGTTCCGTAGCGGCCCGCACCGGGTTGATCGCGGTGGGAGACAGGGACGTTGGGCCGCTGGTTCCCCGAATGCCGGTCGTGCGGAGGAGACTCGCACGCACCCATTCGATCCCGGCCGACCGGGCCGGATCATGACCTTCCTTCGGGGGCCGGGCTGCTCATTAGCTCGGCCGTGGCCGGCTCATGCTACAAGGCGAGCTCGCCCGGGGCTTGCCGTCCCGTCCGGGGGTGTTGTCGTCATGCCGTGGTGCACGGCTCCTTCGGCTGCTGGGCCGCGTCGAGGTCGCGCAGCACGTGATAGGCGTGGGTGAGGAGTTTGCGGGCGACCGAGACGGTGGCGATCTTCCGGCCGCGGCGGTGCGCGATCTGCTCGAAGACGGTGGCGTAGGGCGGGGTGCGTTTGGCGGTCTGCGCGGCCTGGGTCATGATCCAGCGCAGCCATGGGTCTGCGGGTGCCGATTTTTCATCGGTCCAGCTCAGGCTGCGTGTTGGTACTCGTGAAGGATTCCGCCAAGCCGATCTCGTCGGCGGATCTCCAGGCGTCTGATCTGCCCTGGGTCGGTGATCGGTTCGGACAGGGAGCGGAGCGGGGCGGCTTGATTCAGGGCCCGGTGGGGCCGGTGCCCGTTGTAGTGCGACTCGAACTCGCGTAGTGCGTGCAGGAGATGGCGCCGGTCCCAGATGAGGGTGCGGTCCAGCAGTTCGTGTCGGCAGGTCTGTATCCACCGCTCCATGATGGAGTTCATCCTCGGCATCCGGACACCGCTGGTGACGACCTCCAGCCCGGCATCGGTCAACACGGTGTCGAAGGCCTGCGTGAACTTCGAGTCGCGGTCGCGTATCAGGAACCTGGCCTTGCTGCCTGCGTCCTCCAGGTCCATGACGAGGTTGCGTCCGAGCTGCACGATCCAGTCCGCGGTGGGGTGAGCGGTGGCGCCCAGGATCCGGATGCGCCTGGTGGCGTGTTCGATGACGGCGAAGACGTACAGGCGCGCTCCGGTCAGGGTGCGGGTCTCGAACAGGTCGCAGGCGAGCAGCGCGTCGGCCTGGCCGCGCAAGAAGGCGGCCCAGGTGGTGCTCTCCCTCTCGCGTGCGGGCGGGATGCCGTGCTCCCGGAGGGTCTCCCAGACCGTGGAGGCTGCGACCTTGATGCCCAGCGCCGCGAGTTCGCCGTGGATGCGGCGATACCCCCACGAGCTGTTTTCGCGGGCGAGGCGCAGGACCAGGGCGCGGATCGAGCGGATGGTGCGCGGTCGTCCTCGTCGTTTCGGCCCGCAGGTCGCGGCATGGCGTCGCTTGAGCAGGTCGCGGTGCCAGCGAAGAATCGTCTCCGGGCGTATCAGGAGCAGGAGGTGCCCCAGCTTCTCCCTCGACAGGTGATGGAGCAGGCCGGCGAGGACTGCGCGGTCGGTGTCGGTGAACGCGGGCCTGCCGACCTGGCGCTGCAGGACCAGTAACTGGTGGCGCAGCGCCAGGATCTCCACGTCCTTCTCCCGGTCGCTCATTGGCAACAGGCGCAGGAGCGTGAAGGTGTTCGTCACGGCGAGATAGGCCAGGCGCAACAGCACGACAGGCCATGATGCCGCCTGTTCCCGGTCAAGGTGAAGACAGCTGGGCGAGCGACGGGCACGGCCGGAGATCAGTGATCAAGGGTGACCTGGCCGGATGATTTATCGGCTGCCGAAGTCCTCTAGCGGGTCGAACGCCAGTAAGGGAGTCGGCGACCTCCCGTCTACTCGCGCTCTTGCCGGGAGCGGTTGGCGGCAGAGTCGGATCGCCAACTGGTGCCGGCGCCCGCGTCTCGATGGCCGGGGCGCGCATCGTGCGCCAGCTGGTGCGCGGCGCGGTGACGACGTGGACCAGGACGACGACGGTCTGACGCCTCACGCCGCCCCGCACCCGGGCGCCAGTCGGTGACCTCTCCCTTTGGTTATGGGGGAATCGCGGCCGCGTGTGACGCGCGCCTACCCAGTCCATCGCATGCCGATTCGTGAGAGTTGCTCGATCCGCTCCGGTGACAGGGACGCGGCCCGCGAGCGCTGGTTGCTGATCCATGCTCCCAGTCGGAGCTGCCGTACTTCCTGGCCCTGGCTGCTGCCGCCGTTCCCGTCGCCGCCGACGAGGATCCGTTCGACGTGTTTCCTGGGTACCCGAAGGTGCCCCTCGCGTTCGTAGTACTGGCGGGCGGCCTGGTAGTTCAGTGCCCATTTGTCGGCCTGGCTGGTCCGTGGTCTGGGTTTCTCGTTCTCGCCGGCGGGTGAGATCCCGAGGATGTGCTCGCACATCCACTGCTGGACGGTCGTCAGCTTGTCCCAGCCGAGCCGGACGGACCGTACCCACCGGCCGAGGTCCTCGCCCTGGTGCACGACGTCACCGGGCTCGGTCGGCAGCTCGCCGCCGGCCTCCAGGTGTTGCCGGACCAGATGGAAGCACCGCTGCCACTCCACCGGCCAGGCGGGGCACCAGGCCGGGTCGATGTCCTCAAGCTGTTCGCGCCGTTCCTGCGTCAGCGCTCCGGTCGCCGATGGAACGGGCAGGCCTTCGGCGCGCCGCTGTTCGATCTCCTGTGCCTTCCGGGCGGCGGCCCTGGCGTTCTTCAGAAAGATCCCGACCTTGGCTCCCTGGTACGTGGCATCGAGCGGGGCCAGGGCGTGCCCGTGTTCGGCGGCCCACCCTCGAACGGCAGCCAGACCCTCTTCCCACGCGACGTCGAAGTGCGACCACACCATCCCCAGCTTCTCCAGCTGCGCGATGCGGTCGTCGTCCATGTCCCCGCGGGCGTAGAACCTCCGAGCGTCGGCGATCCATTGCCCCAGGGGAAAACCGGCGAGCGCGGCCGGCCACTCCTCGGGCTCGGCCTTCTGGTCGTCGCGGCCGGGCACGCGGTACGTGAACGGGACCTTCAGGTCGTCGTGGAGCCGGTGGTAGATGCTGGCGGCCTCGATGCCGCGCCGCCAGTGCTGGTGCTCGGGGTTGAGGACGCGCAGGTTGATGAACGCGGCCAGCTGGGCGGGGTCGCGCGGCGTGCTGAACTTCAGTAGCTCCCGGGCCGGCACGGACAACCGGTCGCTTCGGTCGCTCCCGGCTTCCTCACCTTCCACCCAGCTGCGGCTCTGCACGCCCCGGACGCGGCTTGGCGCCTGCTGCTCGGCCAGAGCTTCCACGACGCGGGCATCGTGCGCCCTGAGCGCCTCCAGCAGCTTCGCCAACCCGCCGAACGCGCGGCTCGTCAGCATGCTGTCCGCTGTCTCGCCCGGCCCAAGCAGGACCGGCACGACCAGGCTGGCCACCTTCCCCTCGCCGGGCTGCATCCGCAGCGCGCGGCCGACGGCCTGGACGAGGTCGGGCATGGAGCCGCGCACGTCCGCGAAGTACACGGAGTCGCAGCGGGATGTGTCGACGCCCTCGCCGAGAATGCGAACGCTGCTCAGGAAGGTCTTCTCCACGACGGTGCCGTCCGTGGCGATCCCGGCCGCGAACTCGCCCAGTACACGGCGCCGGTGGAGCGGCTTGTGCTCCCCACACAGCCAGTCGACCCACACCGTGCGCGGGTACAGCTCCGGGTCGGCGGCGTGCAGCCGCTTGGCGACGTCCGGGAGGCCGGCCGCGAACGCCTCGGCCTCCTTCACCATGTGGTGGAAGACGAGCGTCATGCGGAAGCCTTCCTCGGCCGACGCCTTCACCAGCGCCGTCTGCAGAGCAGCGAGCCGCGCCCCGCGCACCTGCTCCGAGCGCCCCTCCACGCCCAGGAGCTGGGCGGCCTGGAGCTGGGTATCAGTGATGTCCACGCACACCACCTGGTACGGCGCACAGATTCCGCGGTCGACGGCCTCCGAGAGCGTCAAAGTGAAAGACCTGCTGCCGAACGGCCCGTCCGGATCGTCTTCCATCGAGGCCACCAACTCGCCCGGCGCGCCCTGCTCAGCGTCCTCGTCCAGCTGCCACAGCCGCGGCGTGGCCGTCATGTACAACCGCCGCAGGGATGGGATACGGGTGTTGTCGTGCACGACCGCCCACGGCTTGCCGATCCGACCCGACGTCCGGTGCGCCTCGTCCACGACGATCAGCGACCACCCCGGAAGGCCGGCCTTGTGGGCGCGTTCCAGAGTGCCGAGCCCGAGCGAAGCGTACGTGGCAAAGACGGTGACCTTGTCGAGCGGCCGCACCCAGTCGACCAGCTCGCCCACGTCTGTGGTGTTCGGGAAGGGCACCTCCCCACCCCGCAGGGACGAGACCCCGATCATCGGGCCTGTGCGGCCGCCCTCGCGCCACGCGGCCTCGGTCTGTGCCAGCAGGTCCAACGAGGGCACGAGAACCAGCACACGGCCCGCTCGCAGCTCCTCGGCGCTCCGGGTGGCGACGAGGGTCTTGCCGGTTCCGGTCGCCATGATCACCTGAGTGCGAAGCCCTCGCCCTGGCACAGTGGATCTTGCAGGCAATTCAAGAGCCCGCAGCACCGCGTCCACGGCTTCACGCTGATGGGGACGCAGCTGCTTCACTGCCATTCGAGTCTGCCTTCCTCTGCGGGACCGCGTAGGGCCGTCAACACGGCAGGAAGCTGAAAACTCCCACGCCGGGGCGCACGCTCGGCTGCCTTGATCCTCTCCGATGCCCGCTCACTGCCTCGGATCAGTATCCAGGGGAGCGTGATCAGAACCGCCTCCCCCTTCCCTCATCGATGCTGCCGCCTCACTCCAGAGTCTATCCGATACACAAAATGAAGCAGAGCTTTCGCAGGACATGCCAGATACCCGACTCGAAAACGTGCCAGTTACCTGACTCCTGGTCAGGGAAACCGAACCTCCATGAACCTAGCCCTGACACTTCAAGCCGCCTCGGATAACGGCGGCGGGAATCCAGCCGTCATCCTGCTCCTGTGCCTTTTCCTGATCATGGGGGCGGTCCAGGTGGTACGCCCCCAACTGCTATGGAAGCTGAACAGCCGGCTGCAACGGGACTGGGTGAAGAATCCTGAGGCGACTGAACCAACCAGCAAGGGCTACGCCATGCAGCGGGGCACCGGGATCCTCTTCCTCGCAGTCGCTACCTGGATGCTCATCCAGCAGCTCCAGCAGGCGTGACACTCAGCCAGACCCCGGGCCCCGTGCCAGAGCCAGGTGATGCACGAGTAGATGGGCTTCTACTCATGCCTGCGGAGACGGTGACGGGGCATACGGACTTCATCCGTTTGAGAGGAGCTTGTTCATGCTTGGCATAGTCGCGGCGGTGCTGTTTTTCTTCGCGTTTTTGATCAACGCGGCAGAGATCGGTACCAACGATGTGTTCTCCTCAACGAACGTAATGCTGCTGGGGTTGACGACTCTGGCCCTGCATGTGGCCGGAGTCGGTACCGCCCGGACCCGCAGACGCTGATCCCGCCCGGCAGGCTCGGTGACAGACCGTCACCGAGCCTGCCGACTCCCCGACTACGCGAACCCCCGACGCTAGTAGCCAGCCAAGCCCGCGAAGCGGGCCCCCGGTCCTGGAGGCGCAGCCGGAAGGACCGCAGGCGGGGGAGCGCAGCGGACCCGCCCCTCAGGCCGGAGCGAAGCGCAGGCCTGGCAGCGGGACGAAGTCCCGCCGGTCCGGGAGCGCAGCGAACGGACCGTCACCCTGCCTGCGAAGCAGGCAGGGTGAGCGGGCG
>NZ_BMWA01000029.1:53885-117968 GCF_014650995.1 Streptomyces viridiviolaceus | reverse complement strand
GTGCCCTCGGAGCGGGGGAAGAACTCGTACCAGGAGCCGTACAGGGCGCGTTCGCGCTCGACGAGCAGGGGCAGCGGATCGGAGGTGGTGACCAGCTCCCGCAGCGGATGCCGGGCCAGCACCGCGGCCACCCGAGGCGTCAACGCCGCCGCGAGCCGCGACGCGGCCGGGCGGGTCTCGTCCCGCAGCGCGTCCACCGCGGCGAGGACTTCCCGACGGTCCTCGCTCCCGGGGACGCCGGCGGCGGCCCGCTCGTACAGCCGCGCGCCCTCCTCCAGGACGAGGTCCGTGTCGATGCCCGCCGGGATCTTGATCCCCGCGTGGTGCCGCCACGTGGTGACCGGATCGCCCCACGCCTCGACGGTGTACGACCACAGACCGGGCTCGCCGGCGGTGACGGTGGCGCCCCAGCGGTCGGTGCCCGGGGCCAGCTCCCGCATCGGCGTCCACGGCCCCGGCCGGCCCTGAGGGTCCCTCAGTACGACGTTGGCGGCGACCGCGTCATGGCCCTCGCGGAACACGGTGGCCGATATCTCGAACGCCTCGCCGGTCACCGCCTTGGCGGGCCTGCGTCCCTGCTGGACGGCTGGGCGGACGTCGAGGACGGGAATGCGCCCCACGGCGGTGGTGGCGTGCGAGGAGGGTGGCTGTGGTGCCGGGGCGGGTGGGCCGGCGTCGGCCGGGCGCACGGGAGTCGTCTCCGTGCCGTGTGCGGGGGGTGCTGACGAGTGGTGCGTGGCGGGCATGACCGCTCCTGTCCGCGTCAACGTGGGTGGGCGGATGACTCTGGGGAGGTGGGTCCTGCGGGGGTGTGGCTGTGGGGTGTTCCGCAGGAGCCTTCCCACACTCTTCGGTTGGGCAATCCGGCACTTTGTTAACTACTCACGCGTATGTCCACACACAAGTGCGGCCCCGTCCGTGACGGACGGGGCCGGCGGCCCGCACAGTGCCGTCACGAGCGCGGTACGCGCAGCAGCTTGTTCGGCGAACCGAGCCCTCGACCGGACACCTTCCCGGAAGTCGCCCCCGCAATCAGCGCCTTGGCGACAGTGGCCGGCTTCGCCCGGGGATGAGCGGCGAGATACAGCGCGGCGGCGCCCGCCACGTGCGGCGCCGCCATCGACGTACCGGAGTGGGTCGCGCGGCCCGTGTCGCCGCGGTGGGACGCCGAGGTGACCGACACGCCCGGGGCGAACAGGTCGAGTGCCGGGCCGTGGTTCGAGAAGCGGGCCCGCGCGTCCTTCCGGTCGGTCGCACCGACCGTGATCGCCTGTCCGACCCCCGCCGGGGAGGACAGGGACGCCGGGCGCCCGTCGTTGCCCGCCGCGACCGTGAACGTGACGCCGGACGCGACGGCGGCGCGGACGGCCGCGTCGAGCCGGGCGTTGCGCGGGCCACCCAGGCTGAGGTTGGCGACCGCGGGCTTCCTGGCGTGCTTCGTGACCCAGTCGATGCCGGCGATGACCTGCGCCGTGGTGCCCTGGCCGGCGTCGTCGAGGACGCGCACGCCGACGACCCGGGCCCGCTTCGCCACGCCGTACGTCGTGCCGACGGCGGTGGCCGCCACGTGCGTGCCGTGTCCGTTGCCGTCCTGGGCGGTGCGGTCGCGGTCCACGAAGTCCCAGCCGTGGCCGGCCCGGCCGCCGAAGTCCCGGTGCGTGGTCCGGATGCCGGTGTCGATGACGTACACCGTCACGCCCCTGCCCGCGGACTCCGGCCACGTGTAGCGGCGGTTCAGCGGCAGGCCCGGCTGGTCGACGCGGTCCAGGCCCCAGGACGGCGGGTCGTGCTGCGTGTGGTCGAGCCGGACGCGGGTGTCCTGGGTGACGGAGGCGACGCGCGGGTCTGCCGCGAGCAGTCTCGCGCGTCTGGCGTCCGTTCTGACGGCGTATCCGTTCAGGACCGTGCCATAAGTGTGGCTGATTTCCGCCCCGTACTTCTCGGCGAGTCCCCTTCCGGCCGCCGAGGAGGCGCGCGTCCCCTCCTCGAGAGTCACCAGGTAGCTCCCGCTCACGCTGCCGGGTGCCCCGGCGCCGGTTATCCGCCCCTCCGGTGCGGCCTGCGCGGGCAGGGACATGGCCGAAAGTGCCGCGGCGCAACCCACCGCGACCAGGCCCCCCGCCCGGCGCAGACGCCGTGCTCGCGTCCGTGCCATGGTGTGAGTTCCCCTCCTCGACGCGGCGAACGGGCCCTGGAGGCCGGGTACGCCGCGGGGGCAGCCTCTCGCGCGGTGGGAAGCGCCACAAGAAGGCCTACGGGGGCGGAACCAGCCATACCGGACCCGCCGGGGTGACTAGCCCGTCCGGCGTTCGATGACGCGCCCGTTCAGGCCGATGTGGGAGCTCCGGGGCGAAGCGCCCGGCGAGGGACACTCCGACGCCGGTACCGTCAAGACGGACGAGGTGACACGCACCCCGTCCCATCGAGCGAACGCGCTGAGGTGGAGTGTGAAGGCGATCCGTCGATTGACCGTCCGTCCCGTTCTCCCCGACCCCCTCCGGCCGCTCAGCGATCTGGCCCGCAATCTGCGCTGGTCCTGGCATGCGGAGACCCGCGACCTCTTCCAATCCGTCGACCCCGAGTGCTGGGCCGCGTCCGGCCGCGATCCGGTACGGCTGCTCGGCACCGTCCCGCCCGCGCGCCTGGCGGAGCTGGCCGAGGACCGGCGCTTCCTGCGCCGCCTCACCGCGGTGGCCGACGACCTCGACTACTACATGACCGGCAACCGCTGGTACCAGTCCCAGGCCGGCCGACTACCCGCCGCCGTCGCCTACTTCTCGCCCGAGTTCGGCATCACGGCCGCCCTGCCCCAGTACTCCGGCGGCCTCGGCATCCTCGCCGGCGACCACCTTAAGGCGGCCAGCGACCTCGGGGTGCCGCTGGTCGGCGTCGGCCTGCTCTACCGCCACGGCTACTTCCGCCAGACCCTGTCCCGGGACGGCTGGCAGCAGGAGCACTATCCCGTCCTCGACCCGCACGAGCTGCCCCTCGCCCTCCTCAAGGAGCCCGACGGCACCCCAGCCCGCGTCGCCCTCGCCCTGCCCGGCGGCAGGGAGCTGCGCGCCCGCATCTGGCTGGCCCAGGTCGGCCGGGTCCCGCTGCTGCTGCTGGACTCGGACGTGGAGGAGAACGACCTCGGCGAACGCGGTGTCACCGACCGGCTCTACGGCGGCGGCAGCGAGCACCGGCTGCTCCAGGAGATGCTGCTCGGCATAGGAGGTGTCCGGGCGGTGCGGACGTACTGCCGGCTGACCGGCCACGCCGAGCCGGAGGTGTTCCACACCAACGAGGGCCACGCCGGCTTCCTCGGTCTGGAGCGCATCGCCGAACTCTGCGCCGACGGCCTGGAGTTCGACTCGGCGCTGGAGGCGGTCCGGGCCGGAACCGTCTTCACGACGCACACCCCCGTCCCGGCCGGCATCGACCGCTTCGACCGCGAACTGGTCGCCCGCCACTTCGGTCCCGACGCCGAACTCCCGCGGATCGACGTCGAGCGCATCCTCCGGCTCGGCATGGAGACCTACCCCGGTGGCGAGCCCAATCTGTTCAACATGGCCGTGATGGGCCTGCGCCTGGCCCAGCGCGCCAACGGCGTCTCCCTGCTGCACGGCGGGGTCAGCCGGGAGATGTTCTCCGGCCTGTGGCCCGGGTTCGACGCCGACGAGGTGCCGATCACCTCCGTCACCAACGGGGTGCACGCCCCGACCTGGGTGGCCCCGGAGGTGTTCCGGCTCGGCGCCCGGCAGATCGGCGTCCAGCGCACCGAGGACGCGCTGACCGTCGGCGGTTCCGACCGCTGGGACTCGGTCGCCGACATCCCCGACCAGGACATCTGGGAGCTGCGCCGGACCCTGCGCGAGCAACTGGTGACGGAGGTGCGCGAGCGGCTGCGCGCCTCCTGGCGACAGCGCGGCGCGGGCACGGCCGAGCTGGGCTGGATCGACGACGTCCTCGATCCGGACGTGCTCACCATCGGGTTCGCGCGGCGGGTCCCGTCGTACAAGCGTCTGACGCTCATGCTGCGCGACCGGGACCGGCTGATGGACCTGCTCCTGCACCCCGAGCGGCCGGTCCAGATCGTCGTCGCCGGCAAGGCGCACCCGGCTGACGACGGCGGCAAGCGGCTGGTGCAGGAACTGGTGCGGTTCGCGGACGACCCGCGGGTGCGGCACCGGATCGTGTTCCTGCCGGACTACGGCATGGCGATGGCGCAGAAGCTCTACCCGGGCTGCGACGTCTGGCTGAACAACCCGCTGCGTCCGCTGGAGGCGTGCGGGACGTCCGGCATGAAGGCGGCGCTCAACGGCTGCCTCAACCTCTCCGTGCTGGACGGCTGGTGGGACGAGTGGTTCCAGCCGGACTTCGGCTGGGCGATCCCGACCGCCGACGGCGCCGGCACCGACCCCGACCGTCGTGACGCCATAGAGGCCGCCGCCCTCTACGACCTGCTGGAGCAGCGGGTGACCCCCCGCTTCTACGAGCGGGGCGCGAGCGGGCTGCCCGACCGCTGGATCGAGATGGTCCGCCGGACCCTGAGCCTGCTCGGACCCAAGGTGCTGGCCGGCCGCATGGTCCGCGAGTACGTGGAACGGCTGTACGCCCCCGCGGCCGAGGCGCACCGCGCGATGGACCCGGACTCCGCCCGTGACCTCGCCGAGTGGAAGGGCCGGCTGCGGGCGGCCTGGCCGGAGGTGGCCGTCGACCACGTGGAGACGTCCGCCGCCACGGCCACCGCGGAACTCGGCACGACACTCGGGCTCCGGGTGCGGGTGCGCCTGGGCGACCTCGCCCCGGACGACGTCGAGGTGCAGGCGGTGTCCGGCCGGGTGGACACCGAGGACCGGATCACCGACGCGACGACCGTGCCGCTGAAACCGGTGGGCGGCCCCGACCTGGAGGGCCGCTGGGTGTACGAGGGGCCGCTGGCCCTGGACCGCACCGGCCCCTTCGGCTACACGGTCCGCATCCTGCCCGCGCACCCGCGACTGGCGTCGGGCGCGGAGCCGGGACTGGTGGCCATGCCGTCCCAGGAACTGGTGGAGGCGGCGGGCCTGCTGATGCGCTGAGCCCCGGCCCGCGGTGCCGTGGGTCCCGGTACCGGGGCCTGCGGTGCCGCGGGCGCCTCGACAACGGATGCCGTCTGCCCGTGGCACCGTGGGCACCTCGGTCGCGGGTACTGCCGGTCGCCGGAACCGGGCGCATCGGCGTCGGCGGCCCCGGTGCTGTCGGGTCTTGGTGCTGTCGGGTGTCGGTGTGGTGGGGCCCGGTGCTGTCGGGTGTCGGTGTCGTCGGGCTCCGGAGCCGTCAGTCCTCGGTGCCCTCGGTGCTCAGTCGACGCAGTACCGTGCCGCAGCGGCGGGCGTAGGCGTGCTGGAAGCCGCGTGTCGCCGGTCCGCCCGCACGGGCGTACCACTTGGCCGGGCGGCTGAAGGCGGTCACGGTCAGCCAGACCGTGCCGTCGCCCGTGCGGTCCACGACGAAGGACTCCTCGCCGCTCTCCGGGTGGCCGGGCAGCGTGCCGTACGCCCAGCCGGCCCGGCGGGGCTCCTCCAGCGTCCACACCACACGGCAGGGTGCCTTGATCATCCCGGCCAGGGTGACGGTGACGTCGACGCCGGGCGCGGCCCGGTCCGCGCTCGCGTCGATGCCGACGCCCATGGCCCGGTGCATCTCCCAGGTGAGCACCGCCTCGGCCGCCCGGCGGAAGACCGGTTCGCCCTCCCCGAGCCGCGTGCGGACGTGCATGGGGCGGAAGCCGGGCGGGCAGTGGCCCGGCTCGCGGGTCGCGCCGACGTCGTCGTACGTGAAGGACATGGGCACCAAGCGTAGGGCGGCACCCTGGAACGCCTTGTTCCGGGTGCCGCCCGCCGTGTCGCAGTGCCGCCGGGGCCTACGGGAAGGTGAGCTTGAAGCCGTTGATGTACCCGGTGTCCCGGGACGCCACGTCCTGGACGCGCAGCTTCCAGGTGCCGTTGGCGGTCTCCGAGGAGGCGTTGACGGTGTACGTCTGGTTCACGTTGTCCGCCGAGTCCGAGGAGCTGGAGTTCTTCAGGCGGTACGCGGTCCCGTCCGGAGCCACCAGGTCGACCACCAGGTCACCGCGGTAGGTGTGCACGATGTCGACCGCCGCCTGGAGGTTGGCGGGCGCGTTGCCGGCCCGGCCCGTCACGGTGACCGACGACGTGACCGCCGCGCCGTTGTCCGGGATCGCCACGTCGGCGGTGTTCTCGAACGACGTGCCGCCCCCGCCTCCGCCGCCGGAGCGGGTCCCGACGTTGACGCCCGCCCACGCGTCCTGCACCGCCTTGTACTCGGTGCTGTCCGTGCCGTACAGCTCACCGGCCGCCGCGAGGGTGCCGGTGCGGGCGCCCGCGTAGTTGGTGGTCGAGGTGAACTTGGTGGTCAGGGCGCGGAACCAGATCTTCTCCGCCTTGGCACGGCCGATGCCGGTGACCGGAAGGCCGTCGGAGGTGGGCGAGTCGTAGGTGACGCCGTTGATGGTCTTGGCGCCGCTGCCCTCGCTCAGCAGGTAGAAGAAGTGGTTGGCGGGACCGGACGAGTAGTGCACGTCGATCGACCCGATCCCCGAGTACCAGCTGTCCTTGGACGCGCCGTCCTTGCTGGGCTTGTCCATGTAGCGCAGCGGGGTGCCGTCGCCGTTGATGTCGATCTCCTCGCCGATGAGGTAGTCACCGACGTCGGAGGAGTTGTTCGCCTGGAACTCGACGGCCGCGCCGAAGATGTCGGAGGTGGCCTCGTTCAGACCGCCGGACTCGCCGCTGTAGACGAGTCCCGCGGTGTTGGAGGTGACGCCGTGCGTCATCTCGTGCGCGGCCACGTCGATGGACGTCAGCGGGTGGGTGTTGCCCGAGCCGTCGCCGTACGTCATGCAGAAGCAGCTGTCGGACCAGAAGGCGTTGACGTAGTTGTTGCCGTAGTGGACCCGGGAGTACGCACCCACGCCGTCGCCGCGAATGCCGGACCTGCCGTGCACGTTCTTGTAGTAGTCCCAGGTCAGCGCGGCTCCGTAGTGCGCGTCGGCGGCGGCCGTCTCCGCGTTGGACGGGTTGCCGTTGCCCCAGACGTCGTCGGAGCCGGAGAAGAGCGTGCCGGTGCCGGAGGTGCCGCGGTTGAGGTTGTACGTCTTGTGGTTGCCGCGCGCGGTGTCGGTCAGCGTGTACGACGACCCCGACTGGGCGGTGCCCAGCGTCACCGTGCCGCTGTACATGGTGTTGCCCGTGCCGTTGTGGACCGCCTGGTACTCGTAGAGCTTGGCGCCGGTGGCCGCGTCGGTGACGACGTGCAGCTCGTTCGGGGTGCCGTCCTCCTGGAGGCCGCCCACCACCGTCTCGTAGGCCAGGACCGGGGTGCCGTTCGCCGCCCAGATCACCTTGCGCGGGGCGCGGTCGGCGTCCGGCTGCTCGGCGCCGGCGGCCTTCGCGGCGGACACGGCCTGCTGTTCGGCCTTCCCGGCGGAGATCTTCGGCGTGACGGAGGCGACCTCGATGGCGGCCCGCGTGGCCTTCACGACCCGCTCGGTCTTCCCCGCGTCGGTGGTGACGACCAGGTCGCCGCCGAGGACGGGCAGTCCGTCGTAGGTCCGCTCGTAGCGGGTGTGCAGGGTGCCGTCGCGGTCCTTGACCACGTCCCGCACGACGAGCCGCTCCTTGGCGCCCAGGCCCAGCGCGTCGGCGGTCCGGGCCTTGGCGGCGTCGGCGTCACGGATCAGTTCGGCGCGCTGGGCCGGGGTGAGCTTGACCGACTCGGCGCCCGGGACGGGGGCCTTCGGGGCGGCCGTGGCGGCGCCGGACTGTACGGCGGTCGCCACCAGGGCGGCGACGCCGGCCAGGGCGACGGCCGCGGCGCGGCGGCGGGTCGAGCGGCGGGGCGTGGTGTGGGAGGTGCGTCTGTGGGGAGAACTGCTGCTCAACACTGACTCCTTCTGCGTGGCCGCGGGTCGCGCGGCCAGGGGAGACCGGGCGGCGGGTGGGCCGGCCGGGCAGAGCAAGGCGGTACGCAGAACCACGTGCACGGAAGCCGGCCGCGGCACAGCGCTGATCAGCAAGCTGTGGGGGCGCTGTGGAGCGGCCGTGGGAAGAGTGGCAGGAGCGGAGCCGTCTTGTCAGGAGCGCGTCAGTAAGTTGGCCGGAAATGGTTCGTTGTCCGGGCGTTCATGTTCGCTATACGGACCCGTTGGAATCGTCGTCGCCCGGCGGCCGGCCGTGCCAGGAGTCCCACAGCGCCGCGTACGCTCCGCCGGCCGCCACCAGCTCGTGGTGCGTGCCGAGTTCGGTCAGCAGGCCGTCCTCCATCACGGCGACGCGGTCGGCGTCGTGCGCGGTGTGCAGCCGGTGCGCGATGGCGATCACCGTGCGCCCCTCGAGCACGGCGGCCAGGGCGCGCTCGGTGTGCCGGGCCGTCGTCGGGTCCAGCAGGGCGGTGGCCTCGTCCAGGATCAGCGTGTGCGGGTCGGCCAGCACCACCCGGGCGAGGGCGAGTTGCTGGGCCTGCGAGCCGTCGGTACGGCGGCCGGACCGGCCCAGCTCCGTGTCCAGGCCGTCCGGCAGTTCGCGGACCCAGTCCTCGGCGCCGACCGCGGTGAGCGCGGCCCACAACTCCTCGTCGGTCGCGTCCGGTTCGGCGATGAGCAGATTGTCGCGGACCGAGCCGAGGAACACGTGGTGTTCCTGGGTGACCAGGACGACCTGGCGGCGCAGTTGCTCCGGGCCGAGACCGACGACGGGCACCCCGCCGACCGTCACCGACCCCGCGCCCGGCGCGTCGACGCCCGCCAGCAGCCGGCTCAGCGTCGTCTTGCCCGCGCCGGACGGCCCGACCACGGCCAGCCGCTCGCCGGGCCGCACCGTCAGGTCCACCCCGCGCAGCACCTCGCCGCCGCGGTCGTAGGAGTAGCGCACCGCGGTCACGTCGATACGGTCGTCCGCGGGGTCCGGGGAATCGGCGGCCGCGGCCCGCGGGGCCCGCGCCAGGCCCTCCACGCGGGCGAAGGACGCCCCGCTGGACTGGAGCTGCTCGACCCGCAGCAGGATCTCGTCCAGCGGCCCGCCGAGCTGCTGGAGGTAGAGGGCGGCCGCCACGACCGCGCCCAGGCTCATCGCCCCGCGCGCGTGCAGCACCCCACCGATCAGCAGTACGCCGGCCAGGGGGATGACGTACGACACCCCGACCGCGGTGAAGAACACGCTGCGCAGATACAGCGTGCGGAACCGGGTGCGCCGCGAGATCTCCAGCGCGTCCCGGCTCGCCGCGATCCGCCGCTCCCGCAGCCGGAACGCCTCCACCGTGCGCGCCCCGGCCGCCGTCGCCGCGAGGATCTCCGCCACGTCCGAGGTGGCCGCTCCCTCGGCGAGATAACCGTCGCGAGCCCGGCGCAGATACCAGCGCAGCGCCGGCCGGATCGGCGTCAGCCCCAGCACCCCGACGGCACCCAGCAGCGGGTCGAGGACGAACACGGCGCCGATCAGGAACAGCGCCTGCACGCCGTTGATCAGCAGGTCCGGCCCGGCATCGCGCAGCGTGGTGCCGACGGCGGTCACGTCCGCCGTGCCGCGCGCCGTCAGATCACCCGTACCGGCCCGCTCCACCACCGAGGCGGGCAGGGCCAGCGCCCGGTCGACGAACCGCTCCCGCACCCGCGCCAGCGTCCGCTCACCGAACCGGTGCCCCACGTACCGCGCCCAGCGGGCCAGCAGCAGTTGCACCGCCGAGCACACCAGGATGCCGAGCGCCATCCGGTCCACGGCGCCGACCCCGCTCCCCGCCCGCACCTCGTCGACGATGCGGCCCAGCAGCCAGGGGCCGGCGAGCCCGGCCAGGGCGGCCAGCGAGTTCAGCACGAGAAGGGCGGCGAACGCCCGGACGTCGGCGCGCACCAGGGCGCCCACCGCCCGCCGGACGTCGGCGCGCCCGGCGACGGGCAGCTGCTGGGACGTCACCCCGGGACCTCCTCCGCCTGCGCGTCCCGGGTGACGAGGGCCCGGTATCCCGGCTCGGCGTCGAGCAGTTCGCGATGGCCGCCCGTCGCCGCGACCTTGCCGTCCACGAGGTAGTGCACGACGTCCGCGCGGTCCAGGACCAGCGGGGAGGTGCTGGTCAGCACGGTCGTACGGCCGCTGCGTGCGTCCCGCAGCCGGCCGGCCACCGTGGCCTCGGTGTGGGCGTCGAGCGCGGAGGTCGGCTCGACGGCCAGCAGCACCTCCGGGTCGGCGAGCAGCGCCCGGGCCAGCCGCACCCGCTGCCGCTGGCCGCCGGAGAGGCTGCGGCCCTGCGCCGCCACCGTCGTGTCGAACCCGTCCGGCAGGCCCCGCACGACGTCGTCGGCGGCGGCCGCGCGCACGGCCCGGGAAAGGGCTTCGTCGCCGGGACCCCGGCTGTGTCCGGCCAGCAGCTCGCGCAGCGGCCCGGCGAACAGGTCGGCGTCGTGGTCGGCGACCAGGATCCGCTCCCGCACCCGCGCCAGCGGCACCTCCTCCAGCGGCACCCCGCCCCAGGTGGCGTCCGACGGGGCGTAGCGGCCGAGGCGGTCGACCACGGCGGTCGCGTCGGCGGGCCGGGCCCCGGCCAGCACGGTCAGCCGGCCCGGCGGCACCCGCACCCCGGAGGCGGGGTCGTACAGCACCGAGGGCTCCGCCGGGGCGTCCCGCGTCCCGTCGTCCCGGGCGGGCTCCAGCCGCAGGAACCGCACCACGCGCCGGGCGGCCACCACACCGCGGCTGACCTGGTAGCCCATCTCGATGAGGAACGACACCGGCCCCACCAGCACCGCCGCGTACCCGTACACCGACACCAGCTCGCCCACGCTGATCTGCCCCTGCGCCGCCAGCCGGGCCCCCAGCCAGGTCACCACCGCCAGGAACAGCGTCGGCAGCCCGACCCCGAGCGCCTGCACCCAGCTCGTCACCGCACCGACCCGGTAGCCCTGCTCGCGCAGCCTCCCCGAGTCCCGTGCGAAGGCGTCCGCGACCAGGCCCTTGCCGCCGAGGCCGCCCAGGACCCGCAGCCCGCCCGCGAGGTCGCCGATCCGCGCGGTCAGCACGCCCTGCCGCTCCCGGTACTCCGTCTCCGTGCCCTGCAGCCGTCCCAGCAGCGGCCCCACCAGTACGCCGATCACCGGCATCCCGAGCAGCACCACCAGGGCCAGCTGCACCGACACCGACAACAACAGCGCGGCGACCGCCACGTAGGCGACGAGCGAGCCGACGCCCGGTCCGACGACCGTCAGGGACGTACTGATCGTCTGCACGTCGCCCACCCCGATGGTGACGACCTCCCCGGTGCCGACCTGCCGCCGCAGCGCCGCCCCCAGCCGGACCGTGTGCCCGACGACCACCTTGACCGTGCGGAAGTTGGCGTCCATCCGCACCCGCGTCATCGTGCGGTGCCGCATGATGCTCAGCCAGGCGTTGAACGCCCCCACCGCCACCAGCGCGCCCGTCCAGCCCGCCAGCGCCCCCGGGTCACCGGGCTCCAAACCGTCGTCGATCGCCCGGGAGAGCAGATACGGCGTCGCCGCCAGCAGCGCCATCCAGGTGCTGGCGAGGAGCGCGCCCGCCGCACACCGCCCCGCCTGCATCCGGACCAGCCAGCACAGGTACCGCAGACCGCCCCGGCGGTCGGGCGTGCCGGGATCCTCGTACGCGTCGATCATCCGCCCCCCGTAGACCCTTCCTCACGCCAGACTGTCCCGCCAGGCCCGGTGCAGATCCGCGAACCGGCCCGTACCGGCGATCAGTTCGGCCGGGGCGCCGTCCTCGACGACACGGCCGTGCTCCATGACGAGCACCCGGTCGGCGATCTCCACGGTCGACAACCGGTGCGCGATCACGACCGCCGTGCGCCCCTTGAGCACCGTCGCCATCGCCCGCTGCACCGCCCGCTCCCCGGGGATGTCCAGCGAACTGGTCGCCTCGTCCAGGATCAGCACCGCCGGATCGGCGAGCAACGCCCGTGCGAACGCCACGAGTTGCCGTTGACCGGCGGAGATACGACCGCCCCGCTTGCGGACGTCGGTGTCGTAGCCGTCGGGCAGCGCGGCGATGAAGTCGTGCGCGCCGATCGCCTTGGCGGCCTGCTCGATCTCCTCCCGCGTGGCCTCGGGGCGGCCGACGGCGATGTTGTCGGCGACCGTGCCGGAGAACAGGAACGCCTCCTGCGTCACCATCACCACCCCGCGCCGCAGTTCGGGCACGGCCAGGTCCCGCAGGTCGGTGCCGTCCAGCAGCACCCGCCCGTCGGAGGGGTCGTAGAACCGGGCGAGCAGCTTGGCCAGCGTCGACTTGCCCGCGCCGGTGGAGCCGACGACCGCGACCGTCTGCCCGGCCGGGATCGTGAGGTCGAAGCGGGGCAGGACCTCGCCGCCGGTGCGGTAGCCGAAGCGGACACCGTCGAAGACGACCTCCCGGCCGGGGTGTGCCGACAGCCGCGCCGGCAGCTCCTTCGGCGCCGACGGCTCGGGGACGGACGGCGTCTGGGCGAGCAGGCCCGCGATCTTCTCAAGCGACGCCGCCGCCGACTGGTAGGAGTTCAGGAACATGCCGAGCCGGTCGATCGGGTCGTACAGCCGGCGCAGGTACAGCACCGCCGCCGCCAGCGCGCCGAGTGCGAGCGTGTCGTCCGCCACCCGGTAGGCGCCCCACAGCACGATCCCCGCGACCGCCGTGTTGGCGACCAGCCGGGAACCGACGACATAGCGGGCCATCTCCAGCAGGGCGTCGCCGTTGGTGCGTTCGTGCCGCCGGTTGAGGACGGCGAAGTCGGCGTCGTTGGCCGCCTCCCGGCGGAACGCGCGCACCGGACGGATGCCGTTCATCGTCTCCACGAACTTCACGATCACCGCCGCGATCGCCGTGGACCGCTGCCGGTACACCCGCCCCGCCCGCCGCTGGTACATCCGGATCAGCGCGTACAGCGGCACGAAGGACGCCACGGCGACGGCGCCGAGCCCCAGGTCCAGCCAGAGCAGCATCGCCGAGATGTAGACGAACGAGAGGACGACCGTGACCAGCTCCTGCAGGCCCTCGCTGAGCAGCTCCCGCAGCGACTCCACGTCCGTGGTGGAGCGCGAGATCAGCCGGCCCGAGGTGTAGCGCTCGTGGAAGTCGACGCTCAGCGCCTGCGCGTGCCGGAAGATCCGGCCCCGCAGGTCCAGCAGCACGTCCTGGTTGACGCGTGCGGACGCGGCGATGAACGCCCACTGCAGGACGCCGGCGGTCAGCGCGCACAGCAGGTAGCCGACGCCCACCGCGATCAGCGGCCCGTGGTCGTGGTCGCGGAAGGCGGGCACGGCGTGGTCGATGGCGTACGCCACCAGCAGCGGGCCCGCCTGCACGGCCGCCTGCTGGAGCAGCAGCAGGAGGGTGGTGACGGCGACGCGGGCCTTCATGGGCGCCAGCAGGGAGCGCAGCAGCGCGGCGGTGGCCCCCGGCGGGGTGGGCAGGACGTCACGGTCGAAGGGGTCGTCGGCCGTGCGGGTGCGTTCGGCCGGCTCCTCCTGGTCCGGCGCGGTGGTCGTGGGCGCCGTCATCGTTCGTCCCCTTCCTCGTGCTCCGCGTGCTCGTCGTGCCCGGACATCAGATGTGCGTACTCGGCGTTGGTGCGCAGCAGTTCCTGGTGGGTGCCGACGGCGGCGATACGGCCACCCGAGAGCAGGGCCACACGGTCGGCGAGCAGGACCGTGGAGGGGCGGTGCGCCACGATCAGGGCGGTGGTGTCCGCGAGCACCTGACGCAGGGCGGCCTCGACGGCCGCCTCCGTGTGCACGTCCAGTGCGGACAGCGGGTCGTCCAGGACGAGGAACCGGGGCCGGCCGACCACCGCGCGGGCGAGCGCGATCCGCTGCCGCTGCCCGCCGGACAGGCTGAGGCCCTGCTCGCCGACCTGGGTGGCGGTGCCCTGGGGGAGGGCGTGCACGAAGTCGGCCTGGGCGACGGCGAGCGCACGCTCCAGCTCGTCGGTGCCGGCGCCGTCCCCGGCTCCCATCAGCACGTTGTCGCCGACGCTCGCCGAGAAGAGGGTCGGCTCCTCGAAGGCGACGGCGACCAGGGCGCGCAGCTCCTCGCGCGGTATGGCGGTGATGTCGTCGCCGTCCAACGTGATCCGGCCGGAGGTCACCTCGTGCAGCCGGGGGACGAGCGCGGTGAGCGTGGTCTTGCCGCTGCCGGTCGCCCCGACCAGGGCCATGGACTCGCCGGGGCGGACGTGGAGGTCGACGCGGTCCAGGAGGGGCGGGGAGCCGGGAGGGGCGTCCGGGTAACGGAACCGGACACCCTCGAACCGCAGACCGCCGTCCGGCTGAGCTGCGGGCATTCGTGCCTCCCCCAGTGCCTGAACGGCCTGGGAGGTACCCCCAGGGGCGGCACGGGTGGGCGATGGGGGTCCCCCCGCTCGAGCGAAGCCGAGAGTGGGGGAGGCACCCCGCGACGCCGGGCTGCGTACCCCACCCCGCGACACGGACGCAGGGTCACCCGAAATCCCCGGTTCCTCCACCTCCGCGTCCATCACCTCGAAGTACCGCTCCGTAGCCGTCGCCGCCTCCTGACTCATCGCCAGCAGGAAGCCGATCGACTCGACGGGCCACCGGAGGGCCAGCGCCGTGGACAGGAACGCCACCAGCGTCCCCGCCGACAACTGGCCGTCCGCCACCTGCACCGCCCCGACCACCAGCGCCGCCCCGATGGCCAGCTCCGGCAGCGTCACGATGACCGCCCAGATCGCCGCCAGCAGCCGTGCCTTGCGCAGCTCCGTCCCCCGCAGCGTCCGCGCCAGCTCCCGGAACGCCCGTGCCTGGCTGCGGTGCCGTCCGAACCCCTTGATGATCCGGATGCCGAGCACGCTCTCCTCGACGACCGTGGTCAGGTCCCCGACCTGGTCCTGCGCCAGCCGCGCCACCTCGGAGTACTTCTTCTCGAAGACAGCGCAGGTGACCATCACGGGCAGGGCGGGCCCGAGGACGACCAGCCCCAGCTGCCAGTCCTGCACCAGCATGATGACCACGCCGACGACGATCGTCACCCCGTTGACCAGGAGGAACGTCAGCGGGAAGGCGAGGAACATGCGCAGCAGCATCAGGTCCGTCGTCCCCCGGGACAGCAACTGCCCCGAGGCCCAGCGGTCGTGGAAGGCCACCGGCAGCCGCTGCAGGTGCCGGTACAGACCCGCCCGCATCTCCGCCTCGACGTGCGACAGGGGACGGGCCACCAGCCACCGCCGCAGCCCGAACAGCAGCGCCTCCGCGAGCCCGAGGAGGAGCAGATACAGCGCTCCGAGCCAGACACCCGCCGGGTCCCGGTCGGCGACCGGTCCGTCCACCATCCACTTCAGGACGAGCGGTATCACCAGCCCCACACAGGAGGCGACGATCGCCACGAAGGCGGCGGTCAGCAGCCGCGCCCGCACGGGCCGCACGAACGGCCACAGGCGCAGCAGCGAACGCACGGCGGAACGGTCCCTGGTGGATTCGGCTGTGGTGGGCATCAGCAGCGAGCCTACGGTTCGCCACTGACACTGCCCACCGAGTTTTCGTGCTCATCGGGGTCGTACGGGTGCATCAACCGTTCGGCCGATGCGCCGTCGAGCCCACGTACGGCACCGACTCCGACACGCTGCCCGCGATCGAGGCCGGCGCGACCGGCTACCTCCTCAAGGACGCACCCCGCGAGGAGCTGTTCACCGCCGTGCGGGCCGCGGCCGAGGGCCGCACCGTGCTCTCCCCGGCCGTCGCCTCCCGACTGGTCTCCGCGGTCCGTGCGCCCGGGTCCCCGGGCAACGAGGCCCTGTCCGCCCGCGAGCGGGAGGTGCCGGCCCTGGTCGCCAGGGGCACGTCCAACAAGGAGATCGCCCGTGAGCTGTTCATCAGCGAGGCGACCGTGAAGACCCACCTCACCCACCTGTACGCCAAGCTGGGCGTACGACCGGGGGATCCTCGGCTGAGACCCGGCCGGGATCAGGCCGCCGGGTAGGGCAGCAGGGTGCTGTCGACCTTCTCCCACGCCGCCCTCAGCTCGGCGAGCAGCTCCGGCCGGTCGGCGGCGAGGTCGGCCTGCTCACGGGCGTCGGCGGCGAGATCGAACAGGTGGTCCCTGCCGTCCGCGCCCCGGAAGTACTTCCAGTCGCCGCGCCTGAGCGCCCGGTTGCCCCGAACCCGCCAGAACAGGTCGCGCTCGGGCACGTCCTCGCCGCGCAGCAGGTAGCCCGCGAGGCTGTGCCCGTCCAGCGGGTACGCAGGATCCGGCCGGGCCCCGCCCAGCTCCAGCAGGGTCGCCGTCCAGTCCGGCGAGTAGACGGGTTCGTGGCTGACCTGGCGCCCGTCGACGCGGGCCGGCCAGCGCAGGATCGTCGGCACCCGGATGCCGCCCTCCAGCAGTCCGGACTTGGCGCCGCTGAGCGGCCACTGGTACGAGAACCGCTCGCCGCCGTTGTCGCTGGCGAAGACGACGACCGTGTTCTGCTCCTGGCCGGAGCGGCGCAGCGCGGCGAGCACCTTGCCGATCGAGGCGTCCAGGCTCTCCACCATCTCCTTGTACTTCTCCACCGAGCCGCCGTCGTTGTGCAGCAGTCCGCCCAGCACGTTCCCGGCGCGGATCCTCGCGGCGATCTCGGCGCCCGTCTCCTCGTCGTCCTCGGTGAGCCAGGGCCAGTGCGGGGTGGTGAAGTTGAGGTTGAGCAGCCAGGGCCTGTCGTGGTCGCGGGAGACGTAGTCGACGGCGCGCTCGGTGAGGACCGTGGTGTAGTAGCGCAGGTCCTTGTAGGTGGCGTCGCCCTCGTACAGGTCGTAGTCGCCGAGCTGGCCGAGCTTGGAGAAGTACTCCAGGGCGCCGCCGAAGTTGCCGAAGAACTCGTCCCAGCCGGACTTGGTGGGGCTGTAGTCGGGCAGCCAGCCGCAGTGCCACTTGCCGATCAGGGCGGTTGCGTAGCCCGCCTTCTTCAGCAGGGAGGCCAGGGTGGGGTGGTTCGGGTCGAGGCCCTGGGTGCGGTTGCCGATGGGCTCGGCCAGCCCGCCCTTCGTACGGCCCGGGTAGCGGCCCGTGTAGAGGCTGAACCGGGTCGGGGAGCAGGTCGCCGAGCCCGCGTAGGCGTTGGTGAACCGCACTCCCTGCGCGGCGAGCCGGTCCAGGTTGGGCGTCCTGATGTGCGGGGATCCGTAGGAGGACAGGTCGGCCCAGCCGAGGTCGTCACCGAGGACGAACAGGATGTTGGGGCGTCTGCCGGGCCGGGCGCCGGTGCGGGCCCGGAAGGGACGCTCGGCCGTCTCCTGGTCGCCGGGGGCCGCGGTGGCCGTGCCGGCGACGGCGGCGGTGACCGCGCCGCCACCGACCAGACCACCGAAGGTGCGACGGGAGATACCTGATATGTCGGGCATGCGGGATCCTTGCTCGGGCGCTCCCGGGGCGGGGGGCGCGGCTCAGGAGGAGGGGAACGGCACCGGTCGCGCACGTACGGCAGCGGAGCCGGAGGGGGAGGCGGAGAAGCGCTGCCGGGTCAGCGGCAGACGGCGCTGGACTGACGGCACAGATCGACGTGGCGTCGCTCCACGAGCGCGACGCACACACACCGGTGCTCAGCGGTAAGCCTCATGACCAGCGACGTTGTCAGCAGGTCCGGAGCGGGGTCAAGAAGATCGCCGCCGAGTTCACAGAGCCGCAACGAGCGGTCAGCCGACGACCTTCAGCAGCAGCACCGCCCGGGCCGGCACCGTGATCGGCGCCCCGGCCGGGTGGCCGGTGCCCGGCGCCTCGGCCTGTTCCTCCCGGCTGGTGTCGACGACGACCTCGTACCGCTGTGCCCACGGCGCCCCCGGCAGCACGAAGCTCACCGGCCGCTCGCCGGCGTGCAGCACGGCCAGGAAGCTGTCGTCGACGATCGGCGCGCCGCGCTCGTCCCGCCCCGGGATGTCCCGGCCGGACAGGTACATGCCGAGAGTGGCGGCGGGCGCGTACCAGTCCCCCTCCGTCATCTCCGTGCCCCGGGACGTGAACCAGGCCAGGTCGCGCAGTCCGTCCGCGGAGTGGGCGCGGCCGGAGAAGAAGGCCCGCCGGCGCAGCACCGGATGCCGGTGCCGCAGCTCGATCAGCCGGGCGGTCAGCTCGTACAGGGCCCGCCAGCCCGGGTCGTCCAGCAGGCCCCAGTCCACCCAGCCGGTCTCGTTGTCCTGGCAGTAGGCGTTGTTGTTGCCGCCCTGGGTGCGGCCCATCTCGTCGCCCGCCACCAGCATCGGCACCCCGGTGGACAGCAGCAGCGTGGTCAGCAGGTTGCGCAGCTGCCGGCGCCGCAGTGCCCGTACGCGCTCGTCGTCCGTCTCTCCTTCGGCGCCGCAGTTCCACGACCGGTTGTCGTTCGTGCCGTCCCGGTTGCCCTCGCCGTTGGCCTCGTTGTGCTTGCGCTCGTAGGAGACCAGGTCCCGCAGGGTGAAGCCGTCGTGCGCGGTGATGAAGTTGACGGACGCGTAGGGGCGCCGACCGCCCCAGGCGTACAGGTCGCTGGAGCCGGACAGGCGGTAGCCCATCTCCCGTACGTCCGGCAGGGCGTGCCGCCAGAAGTCCCGTACGGCGTCCCGGTAGCGGTCGTTCCACTCCGTCCACAGGGGCGGGAACGCGCCCACCTGATAGCCGCCCGAGCCGATGTCCCACGGCTCGGCGATCAGCTTCACCCGCCGCAGCACCGGGTCCTGCGCGATCACGGCGAGGAAGGGGGAGAGCATGTCGACGTCGTGCATCGACCGGGCCAGCGCCGCCGCCAGGTCGAAGCGGAAGCCGTCCACGCCCATCTCCGTCACCCAGTAGCGCAGGGAGTCGGTTATCAGGCGCAGGACCTGTGGCTGGACGACGTGCAGGGTGTTGCCGCAGCCGGTGTAGTCGGCGTACCTCCTCGCGTCCGGCTGCAACCGGTAGTAGCCGCGGTTGTCGATGCCCTTCAGGGACAGCATCGGACCCAGCTCGCCCGCCTCCGCGGTGTGGTTGTAGACCACGTCCAGGATCACCTCTATCCCGGCCGCGTGCAGGGCGCGCACCATCCGCTTGAACTCGCCGACCTGCCCTCCCGTGGTGCCGGAGGCCGCGTAGGCCGCGTGCGGGGCGAAGTAGCCGATGGAGTTGTAGCCCCAGTGGTTCCTCAGGCCGCGCTTGAGCAGATGGTCCTCGTGCGCGAACTGGTGAACCGGCAGCAGCTCCACCGCCGTCACGCCCAGCCGCACCAGGTGCTCGATCGCCGCCGGGTGCGCGAGACCGGCGTACGTGCCGCGCAGTTCCTCGGGGATGTCCGGGTGCAGCTTGGTGAAGCCGCGCACGTGCAGCTCGTAGATCACCGAGTCCGCCCACGGCGTCTTGGGCCGGCGGTCGTCCGACCAGTCGTCGTCGTCATGCACGACGACGCCCTTCGGGACGTACGGCGCCGAGTCCCGGTCGTCGCGCACGGTGTCCGCCACATGCTGCTCCGGCCAGTCGCGGACGTGCCCGTACACCTCCGGGGGCAGCTCGAACTCGCCGTCGACGGCGCGGGCGTACGGGTCCAGGAGCAGCTTCGCCGGGTTCCAGCGGGCGCCGGTCCAGGGATCCCAGCGGCCGTGGACCCGGTATCCGTAGCGCTGCCCCGGCAGCACGCCGGGCACGAAGCCGTGCCAGATCTCGTGCGTCAGCTCGGTCAGCCGCACCCGGCTCTCCCTGCCGCCGGGGCCCCGCTCGTCGAACAGGCACAGGTCCACGGCCTCCGCCCCGCCCGCCCACAGCGCGAAGTTGGTCCCCGCCACGCCGTCCGGGCCGGTCCGGAACCGGGCGCCGAGCGGGACCGGCGTGCCCGGCCAGGCGGGCACGGTGGGCGGCGACGCCGCCCGCCGCCTGCCGTTCACGGCGGCGGCGGCGCGCCCGTTCCCGGCGGCCCGCCGCTCCCCGGCCTCCGCCTCCTGCTCGGCTGCGCTGGACACCTGTCAGCCTCCCGCGGCTCGTGGGACGACCTGGGAAAAGAGCGCACGGCGTCCCGGCCGCTGCTCCCCGTCGCGTCGTCCTCCCCCCTGTTCTGCCCAGAGCGTGGCTCGCACTCACGTTTCCCCGGAGCGGGCCGGTCGTTACGGGTGGATATGAGGCATGTACGTGGGCGCGCACGGCGCGCGGGGGCCGCACTGGCCGCCGTACTGACATGGGCAGGGCTGCTGGCCGCAGCGGCCGGCTGTACTTCCGACGGCACCGGCACCGACGGGGCGCCCGGCGCGCCACCCGCTCCGCGGGACGTCATCCGGATCTCCCCGGACGACGGCAGTGCGGACGTGCAGCCGGGGAAGAAGCTGTCGGTGCGGGTGCTGGAGGGCCGGCTGGAGTCGGTGCGGGTGGTCAGGGCGCAGGACGCGGAGGAGACCCCGGTGCCCGGGCGGATCTCCTCCGACGGGCTGCGCTGGGAGCCCGGCGAGGGCCGGCTCGCGCTCGCCGCGAAGTACACGGTCGACGCCGTCGCCCTGGACGCGCACGGACGCCGCTCCGCCCGGCACGCCACGTTCACCACCCGGGTGCCCGCGGAGCGCTTCATCGGGTACGTGGTTCCCGAGGACCGCTCCGTCGTCGGCACCGGCATGATCGTCTCGATGGAGTTCAACCGGGAGATCACCGACCGGGCCGCCGTCGAACGCGCCGTCTCCGTGGCCGCCGAGCCCGCCGTCGAGGTCCGTCCCCACTGGTTCGGCCGGGACCGCGTCGACTTCCGCCCCGAGCACTACTGGAAGCCCGGCACCGAGGTCACCGTCTCCCTGCGCCTCAGGGACGTGGAGGCGGCGCCGGGGGTGTACGGGCTGCAGCACAAGACGTACTCCTTCACCGTGGGCCGCAGCCAGGTCTCCCTCGTCGACGCGGCCCGGCACACCATGGAGGTGCGGCGCGACGGCAAGCTGCTGGCCACCGTGCCGATCACCGCCGGGGCCCGGAAGACCCCGACCTACAACGGCAAGATGGTGATCTCGCAGATGCTCGACGTCACCCGTATGAACGGCGCCACGGTCGGGTTCCGGAAGTCCGACGGCAAGAGCGAGTACGACATCCCGGACGTCCCGCACGCCATGCGCCTGAGCGACTCCGGCACCTTCCTGCACGGCAACTACTGGGCGTCGGCCGGCACCTTCGGCCGGTACAACACCAGCCACGGCTGCATCGGCCTGCGCGACGACAAGGGCGGCGGAACCGACACCCCGGCGCGCTGGTTCTTCGACCGCAGCCTCGTCGGGGACGTCGTGGAGGTGGTCAACAGCGACGACGAGCAGGTCGCCCCGCACAACGGACTCAGCGGATGGAACCTGTCCTGGAAGGAGTGGAAGGCCGGAAGCGCGCTGAAGTAGCCCGTCGGAGAACGGGTTCGGTCGTCTGTCCGACGCTGTCCGTACCGGGCGTGGAACGCCAACTCGGTACGGAACAGTGACAATTCCCCGACGTCGACGCCCCTGGCCTGCGGTTACTATGCGCCGGTGCGCGCGCGGGCGCGCTGGGGCGCGGGCCCGACCAGGCCCGGCGAGGGGAGACAAGTTGAACGTGCGTCCGATATCGGGGACGTCGTCGGCCGGCATCCGGGGGCGGGGCGGCAAGGGACCGGCGCTGGTGCTCGGGGTGCTGCTGCTGGCCGTGACCGCGTGCGGCGGGGGAGGCTCGGACACCGGGTCCGGTGACGGCAAGGGCAAGGACTCCACCGCCGCGCAGAGCAAGCAGTCCGAGGCCGTCGTCACCATCGCCCCCGAGGACGGCGCCAAGTCCGTCGACACCAGCGGCGCCCTCAAGATCGGCGCCGCGAAGGGCAAGCTCACCGAGGTCGTCGTCAAGGACGCCGAGGGCGAGCGGATCGACGGCAAGATATCCGGGGACGGCGCCACCTGGACGCCGTCCACCCATCTGGCCGCCTCCACCACGTACTCCGTGCACGCGGTCGCCAAGGACTCCGAGGGACGTACGGCGGCGGAGGACTCCCGCTTCACCACCCTGACGCCGAAGAACACCTTCGTCGGCACGTTCACGCCCGAGGACGGCTCGAAGGTCGGCGTCGGCATGCCGTTCTCGATCCGCTTCACCCGGGGCATCACCAACCCCGAGGACGTCGAGAACGCCATCCGGATCAAGACCGAGCCGCCCGTCGAGGTCGCGGGCCACTGGTTCGGCAACGACCGCCTCGACTTCCGTCCCGAGAAGTACTGGAAGGCCGGCACCAAGGTCACCGTCGACCTCAACCTCGACGGCGTCGAGGGCCGCGACGGCGTCTACGGCGAGCAGGCCAAGACCGTCTCCTTCACCATCGGCCGCAACCAGGTCTCCGTCGTCGACGCCAAGAAGCTCACGATGAAGGTCATGCGCGAGGGCAAGGTCGTCAAGACGATCCCCGTCACCACGGGCGCCCCCGGCTACGAGACCTGGAACGGCAAGATGGTCATCAGCGAGAAGCTCCCGGTGACCCGCATGAACGGCGAGACGGTCGGCTACGGCGGCGAGTACGACATCAAGGACGTCCCGCACGCCATGCGCCTGTCCACCTCCGGCACCTTCATCCACGGCAACTACTGGGGCGGCGGCGCCTTCGGCAACTACAACGCCAGCCACGGCTGCGTCGGACTGCGCGACGTGCGGGGCGGCTGGGACGAGAAGGCTCCGGGCGCCTGGTTCTTCGACAACTCGCTCATCGGCGACGTGGTCGAGGTCAAGAACTCCAACGACGCCACCATCGCCCCGGACAACGGCCTCAACGGCTGGAACATGTCCTGGGAGAAGTGGAAGGCCTGAGCCTTCGCACGCGTACGGCCCCGGTGTGTGAGGTACGGCACCGGGGCCGTCGCCGTTAGCCGGCGTTAACCTGCTGCCATGACCGTACATCTGGAAGTCGCGGACGGCGTCGGCACGCTGCGCCTGGACCGCCCGCCCATGAACGCGCTGGACATCGCCACGCAGGACCGGCTGAAGGAACTCGCCGAGGAGGTCACGCGCCGCGAGGACGTGCGCGCCGTCGTGATCCACGGCGGCGAGAAGGTGTTCGCCGCGGGCGCGGACATCAAGGAGATGCAGGTGATGGACCACGCGGCGATGATCGCGCGCGCCCGGGCCCTGCAGGACTCCTTCACGGCGGTGGCCCGCATCCCCAAGCCGGTGGTCGCGGCGGTGACGGGGTACGCGCTGGGCGGCGGCTGCGAACTCGCGCTCTGCGCCGACTACCGCATCGCCGGGGACAACGCGAAGCTGGGCCAGCCGGAGATCCTGCTCGGCCTGATCCCGGGTGCGGGCGGCACCCAGCGGCTGTCCCGGCTGGTCGGCCCCTCCAAGGCCAAGGACCTCATCTTCACCGGCCGCCAGGTCAAGGCCGACGAGGCCCTGACGCTCGGCCTGGTGGACCGGGTGGTGCCCGCCGCCGAGGTGTACGAGCAGGCGCACGCCTGGGCCGCCCGGCTCGCCAAGGGCCCCGCCATCGCGCTGCGCGCGGCGAAGGAGGCGATCGACACCGGCCTGGAGACGGACATCGAGACCGGCCTCGCCGTCGAACGGAACTGGTTCGCCGGCCTGTTCGCCACCGAGGACCGCGAGCGCGGGATGCGCAGCTTCGTGGAGGAGGGCCCCGGAAAGGCGAAGTTCCTCTGAAGCACCTGCAGTTGACGCGGTGTCCGACTCGATCCCTCGATGGGGCGGTTTGTGGCAGCCTCAAGGCAAGCTTGGGCGCGCCTGGTCGAGGGAGCCCGCGGATGTCCGTTTGCTGAGCCGTCCTCGCAGGTCAACGGCACTGTTTCCGGGTCCGAACTGCCCGCGGCATATGACGCCCGTCCATCGTGGAGCGCCGACCCGTCAAGGGTGTATTACCGCGGAACGGCCACGGAGCGTGTCACGGGCGGCCATGATGGGGGCATGGCGGGGCTGGAGGGTACGGGACAGCCGCGGGGAGCCGGACGTGCAACCGCGGCGCGCTGGTCGCCGGCGGTGGAGGACGAACGCGCACTGCAGGCGCTGGAGTTGTGCGGCAACCCGACGGAGCGCGAGGTACTGCTGCCGTCCCTTCCCGAGTCAGCGGCCACCGCGCGCCGACTGGCCCAGGTCGTGGCCCTGCGTCAGTGGCAGCTCGGCCCGAAGGCCACGGAGGACACCGTCCTCCTCGTCTCCGAGCTGGTGGGCAACGCCGTACGCCACACCGGCGCCCGCGGCTTCGGCCTCCGCATGATCCGCCGCCCCGGCTGGATCCGCGTCGAGGTCCGCGACCCCTCCCGGGGTCTGCCGTGCCTGATGCCGGTGCAGGAGACGGACATCAGCGGACGCGGACTCTTCCTCGTCGACAAGCTCTCCGACCGGTGGGGTGTCGACCTGCTGCCCCGCGGCAAGACGACCTGGTTCGAGATGCGAGTGGTGGAACGCTAGGCCCCCGCACGGCCCCGCGGCTCGCTCGGCCATGCGGGTGCCTTCCGCCGACGGCACACCCGTTCGGCGGACACGCCGCCCACGGGTGAAGATCCCGGGCGCGTCGCCGGGGCACCGCGATCCTCCCCGCATGATCACCACTCGTCTGCGGCGACGGGCCGCCGCCGCCGTTCTGTCCCTGTCCGCCGTCTTCACCACCTCGGCCGCCGCCGTCCCCGAGACGACGGCGACGACGGTTCCCGCGAAGGCCGCCGCCCCCGCCTGCCCACAGTTCGACGACAAGATCAAGGCCGCCGCCGACCGCCGGGTCGACGTCGACCGCATCACGCCCGAGCCGGCCTGGCGCACCACCTGCGGCACCCTCTACCGCAGCGACAGCCGGGGCCCCGCCGTGGTCTTCGAGCAGGGCTTCCACCCCAAGGACGTGGAGAACGGCCAGTACGACATCGAGAAGTACGTCCTGGTCAACCAGCCCTCGCCGTACGTGTCGACGAGCTACGACCACGACCTGTACAAGACCTGGTACAAGTCCGGCTACAACTACTACATCGACGCCCCCGGCGGCATCGACGTCAACAAGACCATCGGCGACACGCACAAGTGGGCCGACCAGCTCGAGGTGGCCTTCCCCGGCGGCATCCAGCGGCAGTACGTCATCGGCGTCTGCCCGGTCGACAAGCAGACCAAGACCGAGATCATGAGCGAGTGCGAGAGCAACCCGCACTACCGGCCCTGGCACTGACCGCCACCGCTCAAGGGGTCAGGAACAGCGCCTCCGACCCCACCGGCGCATAACCCGCCGCCTGGAACGCCCGCAGACTGCGGGCGTTCCCCGCCGACACCTGGGCCCACACCGGCTCGCCCCCGGACAGCTGCCGTGCCGCCGTCACCAGCCGCCGCCCCAGCCCCCGGTGCCGTACCGGCTCCGCCACCTCCACCGCGACCTCCAGCCGTCCGGCGACCCCGCGCCCCAGCACCAGTACGCCGCCGTCCGCCGCCCACACCCGCACGTCGTCGCGCCGCCTGCGGGCGGAGAGCACCCGGGGGTGCCCGGGGTCGGTGACCCCCGTCAGCGCGAGCGCCGGCCGGCCGGCGAGCGGGGTCCCGACGAGCAGCACGTCGATCGTGTCCGTCCTCCGCCCGGTCCGCTCCATCAGCGCGGTCAGGAAACGCGTGTGCATCGTCGCGGCGAGCCCGTCGCAGTCCAGCGTCCGCAGCGTCTCGCGCACCCACCCCGGATCCTCGTCCGTGAACACGACCGAGTGCGCGGTGAAGGCGACGACACCCGCGTCCCGGGGGCAGTGCTGGGGCACCACGGTCGTGCCGCCGTCCGCCGGCGGGAAGACGCCCCGCGCCGCCGCGTCCAGAATGCTTCGCAGGCTCCCCGCCACCACCGCTCCTTGAGTCTCCACCCACTGGAAGGCCCAGACTCGCAGACATGATCGACGACGGCACCGGACTTCTCACCATCGGCGAGCTGGCCCGGGCCACCGGGCTGACCGTGCGCACCATCCGCTACTGGTCCGACGAGGGCGCGCTGCCCCCGGTGGCCCGCTCCGCGGGCGGCTACCGGCTCTACGACGCCGCCTCCGTGGCCCGCCTGGAACTGATCCGCACCCTGCGCGAACTCGGCCTCGGCCTGGACGACGTACGCCGGATCCTGACCGGCGAGACGACGGTCGCAGAGGTCGCGGCGGCGCATGTGGCGGCGCTGGACGCGCAGATCCGCTTCTTGAAGGTGACCCGTGCGGTGCTGTCGACCGTGGCGCGACGCGGCTCGACCGCAGAGGAGATGACCCTGATGAACAAGCTGGCGCGGCTGTCCGCCGCCGAGCGGAAGCGGATCGTCGAGGAGTTCGTGGAGGAGATGTTCCAGGGGCTGGACACCGCCGACCCGGTCGTCCTGGAGCGGATGCGCAACACCGCCGCCGACCTGCCGGACGACCCGACCCCGGAGCAGGTGGACGCCTGGGTGGAGCTGGCCGAGATGCTCCAGGACCCGGAGTTCCGGGCCGAGATGCGGGTGGTCGCCGAGTTCAACGCGGCCGACCGGGGGTACGAGACGCCCGCCGGGGCATCCCTGTGGTTCGCCCGCCGCCTGATCCAGCTGGCCGCCGCGGCCCGGGAGCGGGGGATCGCACCGGAGTCCCGGGAGGCCGACGAAGTGCTCCGGGACCTGCTCGGCGACGCGGACCGCGAGGCCGTACTGGAACGCATGGAATCGGCGTCCAACGACCGGCTCGCCCGCTACCGCGAACTGCTCGGCGTGCTCAAGGGCACGCCCACGCCGCCGCACCGCGAGGAGTTCGCGTGGGTGGTCGCCGCACTGCGCGCTCGCACGGGCAGTTAATCTGACCTGCGTCAGTACGACAGCAACGTGTAGCAAAGTGTGACGAAGAGGGGCGGACCGGTGGCCGACATCGAGGAAGCACGCAAGCAGTTCGAGCGGATCGACACGGACGGTGACGGTCAGATCACCGCTGCCGAGTTCAAGGCCGCCCTGGCGCAGGGGGGCGACTGGAACGTCACGGAGACGGTCGCCGAGGCGATCATCGCCAGCCGTGACCTCAACGGCGACAAGGTGCTGTCGTTCGACGAGTTCTGGGCGCACCTGAACAAGTGACGACACCGTGAGGGGGCGCCCGTCCGGTCTCCGGGCGGGCGCCCCCTCCGTCATGCCGGGCGCCGCACGCGCACGCTCCAGCGGCCGTCGTGGCGGTCCAGCACCAGCGGCAGGTCGAAGCACTTGCCGGCCTGGTCACTGGTCAGCACGTCCTCCACCGGGCCCTGCGCGAGCGGTCGGCCGTCGCGCAGCAGCAGGGCGTGCGTGGTGCCGGAGGGGAGCTCCTCCAGATGGTGGGTGACCAGGACCGTCGCCAGACGCGGATGGTCCTGCCGCAACTCGTCCAGCGCGCCGATCAACTGCTCCCGGCCGGGCAGATCCAGGCCGGTCGCCGGTTCGTCCAGGAGCAGCAGCCGGGGCTCGGGCATGAGGGCACGGGCGATCAGGGTGCGGCCCCGCTGCCCCTGGGAGAGCGTGGGCCAGCGCGCCTCGCGCAGGTCGGCCACCCCCAGTGTCCGCATCAGCCCCTCGGCCCGCTCCTGCTGCTCCGGTGTCGGCCGCCAACGCGGAAGCGGTTCCACCGAGTTGGTCAGCCCGGTCAGGACCACGTCCCGGACCCGCAGGGGCGACGTCAGCGGATGGCGCGGGTCGACATGACCGACGTACGCGCGCAGTTCGCGCAGATCGACGCGGCCCAGGCGGCGGCCGAGCACCTCCACCGTGCCCCGCGTCGGGTGCACCAGGGCGCCGAGCAGGCTCAGCAGCGTGGACTTGCCCGCGCCGTTGGCGCCGAGCAGGGCCCAGTGCTCGCCGGCCCGGACCGTGAGGGACACCTCCTGGAGGATCGGCCGGCCGTCGCGCACGACGTGGACGTCGTCCGCACGCAGGACCTCGGTCATCGCGTCGCCGCCCGGTTCACCGCCGACAGCACCGCCCGCACGGACGCCGCCGGCGCCGAGCGGCCCTCGCCCGCGCCCCAGACCGTCCTGCCGCCCACCCGGCACGCGGCATAGGCGACGGAGCCGCCGTCCGCCGGGTGCACCGAGGTCTCCAGGACGTCGACGGCGAACCCGGCCCCGGCGAGCGCGTCGACGAAGGCGGCGAGGGTGTCCTCGCCGGTGCCCTCGTGGTCGGCGGTGCGGTCGCCGGTCTCGAGGGTGCACACGAAACGGTGGCCGCCGGACGGGGTGGGCTGCGCCGACCAGGCGGCCAGCCGCAGCGCACCGTCGCCGCCGTCGTCGTCCAGGTACGTCGTCCGGAACAGCTCGTGCAGCTCCTTCCCCGTGGCCTCCCGCCCGCTGTCGTCCGTCGCCTGCTGCACGACGCGCGCGAAGTCGGGCCGCATCCGCGGCGGCAGGTCGTAACCGGCGTGCGTGCGCAGCAGGTACGCCACCCCGCCCTTGCCCGACTGGGAGTTGACGCGGATCACCGCCTCGTAGGAACGGCCCACGTCGGCCGGGTCGATCGGCAGGTACGGCACCGCCCACGGCGCCTCGCCGTCGGACACCCCGGCGTCGGCCGCCGCACGGGCGTGCCGGGCCAGCCCCTTGCTGATCGCGTCCTGGTGGGTGCCGGAGAACGCCGTGTAGACCAGGTCCCCGGCGTACGGGTGCCGTACGTGCACGGGCAGCCGGTTGCAGTGCTCGACGGTGGCGCGGACGCTGTCGATGTCGCTGAGGTCGACCATGGGGTCGACGCCCTGGGCGTACAGATTGAGGGTGAGGGTGACCAGGTCGACGTTGCCGGTGCGCTCGCCGTTGCCGAACAGGCAGCCCTCCACCCGCTGGGCGCCGGCCAGCACCGCGAGTTCGGCGCAGGCGACTCCCGTGCCGCGGTCGTTGTGCGGGTGGACGGAGAGGACGACGCTGTCGCGGCGCGCCAGATGGCGGTGCATGTACTCGATCTGGTCGGCGTAGACGTTCGGGGTGGCGATCTCGACCGTCGCGGGGAGGTTGTGCGTGACCGGCCGGTCGGGGCTCGCGTCCCACAACTCGGTCAGTTCGTCGCAGAGTTCCAGGACGAAGTCGGGCTCGGTGAGGTTGAAGGTCTCGGGCGAGAACTGGAAGCGGACGTACGCGGCGGGATCGGCGCGGCGGACCATGTGCTCGGCGGCCTCCCGCACGGTCCGCCGCACCTCGTCCCGCCCCCGGCCGAGCACGACGTCCCGCCACACCGGCGACGTCGCCACGTACAGGTGCACGACCGCACGCGGCAGCCCCGCGATCGCGTCGAAGGTGCGGTCGATCAGGTCCCGCCGGGCGGGCGTGAACACGACCGGCGTGACGTCGTCCGGCACGGCGCCGCCGGTCGCCAGGTGCCGTACGAAGTCGAAGTCGGTACGGCTCGCGGACGGGTAGCCGACCTCGATCTCCTTGAAGCCGGTGGCGACCAGCAGGTCGAAGAAGCGACGCTTGCGGGGCGTGTCCATCGGCTCGGCGAGGGCCTGGTTGCCGTCGCGCAGGTCGACGGGCACCCAGAGCGGGGCCTGCCGGAGCCGGGCGGCGGGCCAGCCGCGGTCGGCGACGGGCACGTCCACGCGCTCGTCGAAGGGGCGGTAGCGGTGGAACGGCATGGGGCTGGGCTGCTGCGGGTTCCACAGCGGCCGCTCGTACGGGGTGGTGGTCATCGTCTGCTGGTGGCCTTCGGCTCGGTCGGACGGTGACCGGCAGCACGGCGACCCGCGGCGGGGTGCCGGTCGCGTCAGGCCCCGCCGCGGCAGCCGAGGAGAAGGAGACCGCAGAGCGTCATGCCGGTACGCTATCCACAACTCAGGTCCTCAGACAAGTGAGAAATCGGCAGGTGACCCCGATGCCGCTAGGCGCCGTCCGCCCCAGCCCCCTGGTCGAACAGGCCACCGAACGCCTGCGTGAGCAGATCACCGGCGGCCACTGGCCCCTCGGCACCCGGCTGCCCGGTGAGACGACCCTGGCCAAGGAGCTCGGCGTGGGCCGCTCCACCGTCCGGGAGGCGCTGCGCGCCCTGGCCGGCGCGGGCCTCGTCCAGCCCCGGCAGGGCGCCGGCGTCTTCGTCGTCGCCACCGAGCCCGTCGAGGACTGGCCCACCCGGCTGCGCCGGGCCGCGGTGACGGACGTCTACGAGGTCCGCATGGCCCTCGAGGTCCACGCGGCCCATCTGGCGGCGACCCGGCGCACGGACGACGACGTCGCGGTGCTGCGGGCCGCGCTGGCAGAACGCCGGGCCGCGTCGGCGCGGGACGACGCCGCCTTCGTCGACGCCGACATCGCCCTGCACCGGGCCGTGGTGGCCGCCGCCCACAACCCCCTGCTCGCCGACCTGTTCGACGAGTTCGCCCCCACGCTGCGCGAGGGCCTGCTCGACATGCTCGACCTCGTACGCGTGCGCGACCAGGACCCCAACACGGGCGACGACACCCACGCGGCCCTCGTCGACGCGGTCGCCGGCGGCGACCCGGAGGCGGCGACGGCCGCGCTCCGCGGCGAACTGGAGCACACGTCGAAGCTGCTGCGGGAGGGTGAAGACGCGGCGGGGGCGGAATAGCCCGCCCGGCCCCCGGGTTGGTGATCCTCACCGGCGTGAACCGCCGGACGTCGCAGGACACGACCTCCGAAAGGCCAGGCGAGTCAGCATCATGAAGATCGGCATCATCGGCGCGGGCAACATCGGCGGCAACCTCACCCGGCGGCTGACCGCCCTCGGACACGACGTCTCCGTCGCCAACTCACGCGGGCCGCACACGCTCACCGCACTGGCCGAGGAGACCGGCGCGACGCCGGTACCGGCCGGGGAGGCCGCGCGCGGCGCCGAGATCGTGGTGGTCACGGTCCCGCTCAAGGCGGTGCCCGACCTCCCGTCCGGCCTGCTCGACGGCGCCGCCGACGACGTGGCGGTCATCGACACCGGCAACTACTACCCGCGGGAGCGTGACGGGCGGATCGCGGGCATCGAGGACGAGGGCCTCACCGAGAGCCGCTGGACCGAACGCCAGATCGGCCACCCGGTCGTCAAGGCGTTCAACGGCACCTACGCCCAGGACATCCTGGAGCGCCCCCGCCCGGCCGGCGACCCCGACCGCATGGCGCTCCCGGTGGCCGGCGACGACGAGGCGGCCAAGGCCAAGGTGCGGGCCCTGATCGACGAACTGGGCTTCGACACCGTCGACGCCGGCGGCATCGACGACTCCTGGCGGCAGCAGCCCGACACCCCGGTGTACGGGCTGAGGGAAGGCGTCGAGGGCGTCACCAAGGCCCTCGCGGAGGCGTCGCCGGAACGCCCGGCGGCGTTCCGGGGCTGACCGCCCTCAGGCGTCCTCGGCCCACTCCCGCAACGCCGACTTGCTGGAGAAGTCCGCGACGTTCTTGTCCAGCGGGTCGTCGGTGTACTGGTGGAAGCGCCACTTGGCCTTGATCCGGGGCTTGCCGGCCGTCACGTAGTCGGCGATCCACAGGCCGTCGCCCGCGTAGGACGTGGTGTCGACGTTGAGCCAGTAGTTCCTGTTGCAGTACAGGACGACCCTGTTGTCCGGCCGCAGTTCCTTCACCTTGCGGATGAAGCGGTCCTTCTCGGCGTTGCTCGCATGGGTGCCCTCGCCCGTCGTCTCCCAGTCGACGGC
The DNA here is from genome assembly GCF_014650995.1 of Streptomyces viridiviolaceus. Lineage (GTDB taxonomy): Bacteria > Actinomycetota > Actinomycetes > Streptomycetales > Streptomycetaceae > Streptomyces > Streptomyces viridiviolaceus. Next base: position 86,452 of record NZ_BMWA01000029.1, on the reverse strand, counting down.
GAGGATGTCACCGGCCCGGTCGGGTGCCTCGGAGACGAAGTACTCGGCCTGGGCGGTGAGGTTGCCGGGCCACAGGAAGTGGTAGAAGCCGACGACGAGACCGGCGTCGCGGGCCCGTTTCGTCTGGGCGGCGAGCTTGGGGTTGACGTACGAACGGCCCTCCGTCGCCTTGATGAAGACGAAGGAGAGGCCGTCCGTGTCGTAGGTGGAGGACTGGTACGCGCTCACGTCGATGCCGCGCAGCATGAGGACTCCCTCGGATGCCGGTGGGGCTGAAGTGCCCTGGGGGCGGAGGTTGTTGTTATGCCCGGCATCGGCGGCCGTACGCCGGGCGCGAGGGCGCTCGGCGTACGGAGGTGGTGAACGCCGGTCGGATCAGGAGGCGGAGGAGGCCACCGTGGTCCGGGTGCCGTCGTCGGCGGAGGCGTCCTCGCCGTCGTCGAGGGAGACGTCCTTGGTCTCCTTGCCGAGGAGGAGCGCGGTCAGCGTCAGCACCGCCATCGCGGAGAGGTAGACGCCGACCAGCCACGGCGAGCCGTCACCGGTCTCCCACAGCGCCACCGCGATGAACGGGGCGACGGCCGCACCGAGGATCGAGCTGACGTTGTACGAGATGCCGGATCCGGTGTAGCGCACGCTGGTGGGGAAGAGCTCGGGCAGGAGCGCGCCCATCGGGCCGAACGTCATGCCCATCAGCGTGAAGCCCAGCACGAGCCACAGCACCACGCCGAGCGTGCCCAGGTCGATCAGTGGCACCCAGACCAGGCCGAAGACCACGATCGCGGCGGTGATCCAGATCAGGGTGGTGCGGCGCCCGTACTTGTCGGCGAGCGGGCCGGAGACCAGGGTGAAGACGGCGAAGAACAGCACCCCGAAGATCATCATGAGGACGAACGTGGTGTAGCTGTACCCCAGACCGGGCACGGCGGCGTCCTTCGCGGTGCGCCCGTAGCTCAGCGAGAACGTGGTCATCAGGTAGAAGAGCACGTACGTCGCCAGCATGATGAACGTGCCGAGGATCAGCTGCTTCCAGTGGCCCTGGACCACCGTGGCCAGCGGCAGCTTCCGCACCTTGCCGGCCTCGCGGGTCTTGGCGAACACCGCCGACTCCACGAGCCGCGAGCGCACCCACAGGCCGATCGCGACCATCACGGCGGAGAACAGGAAGGGGATGCGCCAGCCCCAGGTGACGAAGGCGTCGGAGGGCTGCGTGGGGTCGGCGCCGGCCGCGGACGGCAGCAGCGCGCCGATGATCAGGAACAGGCCGTTGCCGATGATGAAGCCGAGCGGGGCGCCCAGCTGCGGGAAGGTGCCGTACAGGGCGCGCTTGCCGCTGGGGGCGTTCTCGGTCGCGACCAGTGCGGCACCGCTCCACTCGCCGCCGAGCGCGAAGCCCTGCGCGAGGCGCATCAGCACCAGCAGTGCGGTGGCGATCCAGCCGGCCTGCGCGTAGGTGGGCAGCACGCCGATGAGGAACGTCGCTATGCCCATGGTGAGCAGCGAGACCACCAGGGTCTTCTTGCGGCCGAGCCGGTCACCGAGGTGCCCGAAGAAGACGGCCCCGATCGGGCGGGCGACCATCGCGGCGCCGAAGACCGCGAAGGACGACAGCAGCGCCGTGGTCGGGTCACTGCTCGGGAAGAAGAGCGCAGGGAAGACCAGTACGGCGGCGGTCGCGTAGATGTAGAAGTCGTAGAACTCGATCGTCGTGCCGATGAGGCTGGCGATGAGGACGCGGGACCGGGGGTTGACGGGTGTCTGGGCTGAGCCGGTGGCTGGTGCGGGCATTGCTCGGTCTTTCACGTGCGAAAAGTGCTGGCACCGCAACGATCTCAGGCGTCTTATTTTTCGAAAAGCAGGTGTCAGGATGTGAGACACCGGGGACGCCCGGACACCCGCGCGTCCCCGGCTCCATCAGCATTCGATGATGTTGACCGCCAGCCCGCCGCGCGCCGTCTCCTTGTACTTCACCGACATGTCGGCGCCGGTGTCCTTCATCGTCTTGATGACCTTGTCGAGGGACACCTTGTGGGAGCCGTCGCCCCGCATCGCCATCCGCGCCGCCGTGACCGCCTTGACCGCGGCCATGCCGTTGCGCTCGATGCACGGGATCTGGACGAGACCGCCGACCGGGTCGCAGGTCAGGCCGAGGTTGTGCTCCATGCCGATCTCGGCGGCGTTCTCGACCTGCTCGGGGCTGCCGCCCAGCACCTCGGCGAGCGCGCCCGCCGCCATCGAGCAGGCGGAGCCGACCTCGCCCTGGCAGCCGACCTCGGCGCCGGAGATGGAGGCGTTCTCCTTGAAGAGCATGCCGATCGCGCCGGCGGCCAGCAGGAAGCGGACCACGCCCTCCTCGTCGGCGCCCGGCACGAAGTTGACGTAGTAGTGCAGGACCGCCGGGATGATGCCCGCGGCCCCGTTCGTCGGAGCGGTGACGACCCGGCCGCCGGCCGCGTTCTCCTCGTTCACGGCCATCGCGTAGAGCGTGATCCACTCCATGGCCAGGGCCTGCGGGTCGCCTTCCGAGCGCAGCTTGCGCGCGGTGTTCGCGGCGCGGCGGCGCACCTTCAGGCCACCGGGCAGGATGCCCTCGCGGGACATGCCGCGGGACACGCACGCCTGCATCACCCGCCAGATCTCCAGCAGTCCCTCGCGGATCTCGTCCTCGGTGCGCCAGGCGCGCTCGTTCTCCAGCATCAGGGCCGAGATGGACAGACCCGTCTCCCTGGTCAGGCGCAGCAGCTCGTCGCCCGTGCGGAAGGGGTACTTCAGCACTGTGTCGTCGAGCTTGATGCGGTCCGCGCCCACCGCGTCCTCGTCGACGACGAAGCCGCCGCCGACCGAGTAGTACGTCTTCGACAGCAGCTCGGCGCCCTCGGCGTCGTACGCCCACAGGGTCATGCCGTTCGCGTGGTAGGGGAGGGCCTTGCGGCGGTGCAGGACCATGTCGTCGTCGAAGGAGAACGCGATCTCGTGGTCGCCGAGGAGGCGGAGGCGGCCCGTGTCCTTGATCGTGGCGACGCGCTCGTCCGCCGTCTCCACGTCCACCGTGCGCGGCGAGTCGCCCTCCAGGCCGAGCAGCACCGCCTTCGGCGTGCCGTGGCCGTGGCCGGTCGCGCCGAGCGAACCGTACAGCTCGGCCCGTACCGAGGCGACCGACGTCAGCAGCTCCTCGTTGCGCAGCCGCCGGGCGAACATGCGGGCCGCACGCATCGGGCCGACCGTGTGGGAGCTGGACGGGCCGATGCCGATCGAGAACAGGTCGAAGACCGAGATGGCCACGGGGACTCCTCCATACGGGGGTGGTGCACAGGGGGCGGGCACCGTGCTCACTTGTGGCGGGCACGGTGCCCCAGGGGTTTTCTTCGTTACTTGTTCAGGCCGGGGTACAGCGGGTGCTTGTCGGCCAGGGCCTTCACCCGGGCCTTCAGCGCCTCGGCGTCGTAGGACGGCTTCAGCGCCTCGGCGATCACGTCCGCGACCTCGGCGAAGTCCTCCGCGGTGAAGCCGCGCGTGGCCAGCGCCGGGGTGCCGATCCGCAGACCCGACGTCACCATCGGCGGACGCGGGTCGTTCGGGACGGCATTGCGGTTGACCGTGATGCCGACCTCGTGCAGACGGTCCTCGGCCTGCCGGCCGTCCAGCTCGGAGTCGCGCAGGTCGACCAGGACGAGGTGGACGTCCGTGCCGCCGGTCAGGACGGAGACGCCCGCCGCCTTCGCGTCGTCCTTCACCAGGCGCTCGGCGAGGATGCGGGCACCCTCCAGCGTACGACGCTGGCGCTCCGCGAAGTCCTCGCTCGCCGCGACCTTGAAGGCGACCGCCTTGGCGGCGACCACGTGCTCCAGTGGACCACCCTGCTGACCTGGGAAGACCGCCGAGTTGATCTTCTTCGCCAGCTCGGCCGTGGACAGGATCACACCGCCGCGCGGGCCACCCAGCGTCTTGTGCGTGGTGGTCGTCACCACGTGCGCGTGCGGGACCGGGTTCGGGTGCAGGCCCGCCGCCACCAGGCCGGCGAAGTGCGCCATGTCGACCATCAGGTACGCGCCGACCTCGTCCGCGATCCGGCGGAACTCGGCGAAGTCCAGCTGCCGCGGGTAGGCCGACCAGCCGGCCACGATCAGCTTCGGCCGGCTCTCCTTGGCCAGGCGCTCCACCTCGGCCATGTCGACCTGGCCGTCGTCCCCGACGTGGTAGGCGACGACGTCGTAGAGCTTGCCGGAGAAGTTGATCTTCATGCCGTGGGTCAGGTGCCCGCCGTGGGCGAGGTCGAGACCCATGATCGTGTCGCCGGGCTTGAGCAGCGCGAACATCGCGGCCGCGTTGGCCTGGGCGCCGGAGTGCGGCTGCACGTTGGCGTGCTCGGCGCCGAACAGCGCCTTGATGCGGTCGATGGCGATCTGCTCGACGACGTCGACGTGCTCGCAGCCGCCGTAGTAGCGGCGGCCGGGGTAGCCCTCGGCGTACTTGTTGGTGAGGACCGAGCCCTGCGCCTCCATGACCGCGACCGGCGCGAAGTTCTCGGAGGCGATCATCTCGAGGGTGGACTGCTGACGGTGCAGCTCGGCGTCGACGGCGGCGGCGACGTCGGGGTCGAGCTCGTGCAGGGGGGTGTTCAGAAGCGTCATCCGTACGACTCCTCAGCCGGCGATGAAGGCGGTGTACTCGTCGGCGGAGAGCAGGTCGGCCGGCTCGTCCGTGACGCGCACCTTGAACAGCCAGCCGCCCTCGAAGGGCGCGGAGTTCACCAGCGACGGGTCGTTGACGACGTCCTCGTTGACGTCGGTGACCTCGCCGGACACGGGGGAGTACAGGTCGGAGACCGACTTGGTCGACTCCAGCTCACCGCAGGTCTCACCCGCGGACACGGTGGCACCGACCTCCGGGAGCTGGACGAAGACGACGTCACCGAGCGCGTTCGCCGCGTGCTCCGTGATGCCGACCGTCGAGACGCCGTCCTCGGCGTCCGACAGCCACTCGTGCTCCTTGCTGTAGCGCAGCTGCTGGGGGTTGCTCATGGCCTGAATTCTCCTGTACGCAGAGACGTGCTGATGACTGGGGGGACTGCTGACACCGCTGGTGAGCAGCGAGAACGTGTGGGGGGTCACAGGGCGGCACGGCACGGCCCCGCCGATTCCTCCACGGTCTGCTTCTGTCTACTTCTGGCGCTTGTAGAACGGCAGCGCCACGACCTCGTACGGCTCGTGGCTGCCCCGGATGTCCACGCCCACACCGGGCGTGCCCGGCGCCGCGTGCGCCGCGTCGACGTACGCCATGGCGATCGGCTTGCCCAGCGTCGGGGAGGGGGCACCGGAGGTGACCTCGCCGATCACCGCGCCGCCCGCGACGACCGCGTACCCGGCGCGCGGGACGCGGCGGCCCTCGGCGACCAGGCCGACCAGGACACGGGGCGGGTTCTGCTCGGCCCGGGCGGCGGCCTCGGTCAGCGCCGCGCGCCCCACGAAGTCGCCCTCCTTCTCGAACTTCACCACCCGGCCCAGCCCGGCGTCGAAGGGCGTCAGCGAGGTGGTCAGCTCGTGCCCGTACAGCGGCATGCCCGCCTCCAGGCGGAGCGTGTCCCGGCAGGACAGGCCGCAGGCGACGAGTCCGGCGCCCTCGCCCGCCTTGGTCAGCGCCTGCCACAGCTCCACGGCGTGCTCCGGCTTCACGAACAGCTCGAAGCCGTCCTCGCCGGTGTAGCCGGTGCGCGCGATCAGCGCCGGGACGCCGGCCACGGTGCCCGGCAGGCCGGCGTAGTACTTCAGACCGTCCAGGTCGGCGTCGGTCAGGCTCTTGAGGATCCCCGGCGACTGCGGTCCCTGCACGGCGATGAGCGCGTAGGCGTCGCGGTCGTCGCGGACCTCGGCGTCGAATCCCGCGGCCCGCTCGGTCAGGGCGTCCAGGACCACCTGGGCGTTCGAGGCGTTCGCGACCACCATGTACTCGGTGTCGGTCAGCCGGTAGACGATCAGGTCGTCCAGGATGCCGCCGTCCTCGCGGCAGATCATGGTGTAGCGGGCACGCCCCGGCTTCACGGTCCCGATGTTGCCGACCAGCGCGAAGTCGAGCAGGGCCGAGGCCCCGGGCCCGGTGACCGTGATCTCGCCCATGTGCGAGAGGTCGAAGAGACCGGCCCGGGTGCGCACGGCGGTGTGCTCGTCGCGCTCGGAGCCGTAGCGCAGGGGCATGTCCCAGCCGGCGAAGTCGGTCATCGTCGCGCCCAGCGCGCGATGCACGGCATCGAGCGCGGTACGGCGGAGTTCGGTACTGCTCATCGGTCGGTCGTCTCCCAGGGCGATGGGGTCCCTCCCGCGCGAGCGGAGCCGCGCGTGGGGGAGGGCGAGGTCGATCCTCCCCATCTGTCATCGGAACCTGAGAGGTTCGCCACGACCACCGGAGTGCGGCGATCAGGGCTTGCACCTTGGGTGGGGCCACCGTGCGGCGGCCCGCTTTTCAGATGTGCCTCGCCCGCGCGGTAACGGGGCCTGAGAGATTCAAGGGAGGGACTTGCTCCTTCGGCGCCCCGGCGACGGCCGGGGACTCTCCCGCGCGGATTCAAACGGCCGGTATGCAGTTGCGCGGACATCATTGCACGACCGGCCCGCCGACGGCAGGGCGCGATCTGTAACCGGCTTGTGGCAGTAAGCGAACGAAAACGGGAGACCGGCGTATTACCTTCTCTTTACACTCGACGGGGATGGGAACTCGTGAACCGCCCCAGGGGAGGACGATCACGGTGAACAGGACCACGGCGTACGCCGCCACCTCGGGTCTCGCGCTGCCCGGACAGCCCGCCGGCCCGGTCCCGCAGGCATGCGCCGAGCTGCCCGCACCCGTCGTCCGCGACCTGCGTGACCGCGCCGGCCGCAGCCCGCACGCCCTGCTCTTCGGGCGCCGCGACCTCGTCGTGGTGACCGGCCTGCCCGGCAGCGGCAAGTCCACGCTGATGAAGCGCACCGTGCGCGGACGGCGCATCGACTCCCAGGACACCCGCGACCGCTGGGACCGCCGCATGCCGCGCTTCCTGCCGTACGCGCTCTACCGCCCCCTCGTCCGGCTCGCCCACTACGCCGGGCTGCGCCGCGCGCTGCGCTCCGGCGAGGGCGTCGTCGTGCACGACTGCGGTACGCAGGCGTGGGTGCGCGGCTGGCTGGCCCGCGAGGCCCGCCGCCGTGGTTCCACCCTGCACCTGCTGATGCTCGACGTCGGCGCCGAGACGGCGCTGGCCGGCCAGCGCGAGCGCGGCCGGGGAGTGTCCCGGTACGCGTTCCTGCGGCACCGGGCGGCGACCGCCCGGCTGCTGCGCTCGACGGAGAAGGGCACCCTGCCGGCCGGCTGCACGTCGGCGGTCCTCCTGGACCGGGCGGCGGCCGACGCCCTGCGCCGGATCGCCTTCACGGGCTGACGGACCGTGGGGCCGCGGAGCCCGTACGGGTTAGCCTTTCAGCCACAGCAGCGGTACCAGGCAGGCGGTAGGCAGATGGACTTCCCGGCGGACTTCTCCGCGGACATTCCGGCGCAGGCGCATCCCCACCCGCACGGCGGATGGCCCGGCAACGAGCTGGAGGAGGTGCTGTCGGCCTCCCTCGGCGTCCCGGGCGCCGGCGGCCGGATCGTGGAGGTGCTCGGCCGGAGTTTCGTGTGGATACCGCTGCCCGCCGGCGGCGGTCCGCACAGCGGGCCCCTGGACCTGCCCACGGTGGAGATCGAGGGCCAGGCCTACGTGCCGGTGTTCAGCTCCGAGGAGCAGTTCCGGCAGGTCGTCGGCTCCCACATGTCGTACACCATCGCCCCGGCCGTGGAGTTCGCCCGCGGTCTGCCCCCGCAGGTCGGCATCGCGGTGAACCCGGACGGCGTGGTGGGCGTCCCGCTGCCCCCGCCCGCCGTGGCCGAGCTGTGCCGGGCCGGACGCACCCCGCTGGACGGACCCGCGAGCGGTGGCCGGGTCCGGCTGTTCGAACCCGACTGGCAGGACGACCCGGTGGACTTCCTGTCCGCGGCCTCCGCCGAGTTCGCCGCCACCGGCGTCGTCCGCTCCGCCCGACGCTGCCTGGCGGCCATCGAGACCGCCGACCCGGTGATGTTCGTCGGCGTCGAACTGTCCCACTGGGAGGGCGACGCCCGCGCCCTCCCGCTGGACGCCCTGGGCCGGGCGCTCGGCAAGGTGCCGGTCCGCTGGCCGGTCAACCTGGTCCTCCTGGAGGCGGCCCAGGACCCGGTCTGCGACTGGCTGCGGGGACAGGTCCGGCCGTTTTATCAGCGGGACTTGTAAACGCCGTCGGGGGCGACACCTCAGGGGCGCGCGGAACTGCGCGACCAGCCACGGCGAACCCGCACACGCAAGACGACAAGGCGTCCCGAGTTCGAAGGCGCTCCCTGTCCGCGGAGCCACCTAAGCTGGTTTCATAAACAGGGGACGATTCTCGAAGGGTCGGTAAAAGGTGAGCGCGAGCGGTACCGCCGCGACCGGGCAGGTCGAGCACATGCTGCGCCAGGTGTCGCCCGGGCGCTACGACGCCTACGAGGCACTCCTGCGCGCGCTCGCCGCCCCCGCCACCGGCCAGGTCTGGATGCTGCTGTGGCACGGCCAGGCCGGATCCCCCGACGCCCAGTACGGAAACATGGAGGTCGACGGCTGCGGCTACGCGCCCTGCGTCACCTCCGCCCAGGAACTGTCGGCCAGCGGCTGGAACCGGTCGTACGAGGTGGCCGACGGCCTGGAGGTGGCCCGCGCCCTCTACCCGGACCACTACGGACTCTGGCTGAACCCGCACGCCCCCGGCGGCGGAGTCGGCATCCCCTGGCTCGACCTGCGCCGCATCGCGACCGGCCTGGACCGCCAGCCGGCGGGGCCCCTGCGCCTGTCCGAACCGGCGATCGAGATCCCCCAGTTCTACGCCCTGCTCGCGCAGAACGCCCATCGCACCGCGGCCGTTCGCGCCCTGCGCCGCGCCTGGGTGCAGCCGGCGCTGGGGGCGCCGTACCTCGCCATCGGGCTGGACGTGTACGACACCTCGCCGCCCGCCGTCGACGCGGTGCGCGCGATGATGCAGCAGTCGATCGGCGCGGTACCGGACGGGCTGCCGGTGTCGACCGTGGCGATGTCCGACGCCTACGATCCGGTCGCCATGTGGCTGCGCGCCAACGCCCGCCCCTTCTACGACCGCGAAGCCCACGCGGCCCCCGCCCCGGCCCCGGCGGGCGGGTACGGCTACCCTCCGGCCGGGGGCCGGTACTGACCGTCGCGGGGCACGCTCCCGCACCGGTGCGGGGGGATCTTCGCGCGTAGAGGAGGGTGTAAAGCCCCACTCTGTCCCCGATGTCCAACTCGTCCGCGTCCGGCCCCCGTTACCCGCTGTCCGGATAACGGAACCCCCCAGACAGCATCACGGTTACGCATCCATTCCCCGTCAAGTCTGGCAACAGATCGCCAAAGCGTTGAAGACTCCCGCAACAAGGGGTTCTTCGCCCCTGTGTACGACGGACTGATCACGCCGCTACAGCGGCAAGTGCGGGCCGGCTACCGCCGGTTGAGAGGGGTCCCTGCCAGATGACGGCACCATTGCACGAGCCGACCGCGGAAGCGGCCCCGAGCGCGGCCGAGGAAGCGGCGGTTGCCGGCGCCGAGGCCAAGGCGGTTCAGGGGCGTTCCCTGGGCCGGATCGCCTGGGAGCGCCTGAAAAGGGACAAGCTGGCCCTCACGGGCGGCATCGTGGTGCTCTTCCTCGTCGTGATCGCGCTGCTCGCGCCGGTCATCACGAGCCTGCTCGGACAGGACCCCAACGAGTACCACGAGGACCTGATCGACCCGCTGTTCGGCACCCCCGTGGGATCGCTCGGCGGCATCAGCGGCGAGCACCTGCTGGGCGTCGAGCCGGTCAACGGCCGCGACATCCTCGCCCGCATCCTCTACGGCGCCCGGATCTCCCTGCTGGTCGGCTTCCTGTCCGCCGTCGTGGCCGTGATCCTCGGAACCGTCCTCGGCATCCTGGCGGGCTTCTTCGGAGGCTGGGTCGACTCCCTCATCAGTCGGATCATGGACGGCCTGCTCGCCTTCCCGCAGCTGCTGTTCATCATCGCGCTCGTCTCCGTGATGCCGAACGACATGCTGGGTCTGCACGGCACCGGTGTGCGCGTCTTCGTGATGATCCTGGTCATCGGGTTCTTCGGCTGGCCCTACATCGGACGGGTGGTCCGCGGCCAGACCATCTCGATGCGTGAGCGCGAGTACGTGGAGGCGGCCCGGTCACTGGGCGCTTCTACATCCTGTTCAAGGAGCTGCTGCCGAACCTGGTCGCGCCGATCATCGTGTACACGACGATGATGATCCCGACCAACATCCTCACCGAGGCGGCGCTCAGCTTCCTGGGCGTGGGCGTCAAGCCGCCCACCGCGTCCTGGGGCCAGATGCTGTCGAGCGCGATCGAGTACTACGAGTCGGATCCCATGTACATGGTGGTCCCCGGTGTCGCGATCTTCATCACCGTGCTCGCCTTCAATCTCTTCGGCGACGGCGTGCGTGACGCGCTGGACCCGAAGGCCTCCCGCTGAACTGCCGTACAACAAGCGTCCCGTGGCTCCTGACACGGGGTCTCTCATCTAATCCGGAGGATCCGAGATCGTGACTACCCAACGCACCTCAGGGCGGCGCAAGCAGGCTTTGGCCGCTGCCGCAGTGGTCGCCGCGCTGTTGACCACGGCGGCGTGCGGCGGCGGCGACAGTGACGGCGACGGCGGGGGATCGAAGAACGGCGCGGCCGGCTTCGACGCCGCCAACAACAAGGTCGCCCAGGCCGACCTGGCCAAGAAGGGCGGCACGCTGAGGTTCGGCGGCGCGCAGGACGCCGACTCGTGGGACACCACGCGCGGCTACTACGGCTTCATGTGGAACTTCTCCCGCTACTACTCCCGTCAGCTCGTCACGAACGCGGCCGAGCCGGGCAAGGCCGGCGCCGGGGTCACCCCGGACCTCGCCACCGGGCTCGCCAAGGTCTCCGACGACGGCAAGACCTACACGTACACCCTGCGTGACGGCATCACCTGGGAGGACGGCAAGCCGATCACCTCCAAGGACATCAAGTACGGCATCGAGCGCGTGTGGGCCCAGGACGTGCTGTCCGGCGGCCCGACGTACCTGAAGGAGGTGCTCGACCCCAAGGGCGAGTACCCGGGTCCGTACAAGGACAAGTCCAAGGACAAGCTCGGTCTGAAGGCGATCGAGACGCCGGACGACAAGACCATCGTCTTCAAGCTGCCGAAGGCCAACTCGGACTTCGAGGAGATGCTGGCGCTCACCTCCGCCTCCCCGGTCCGCCAGGACAAGGACACCAAGTCCAAGTACGGCCTGCACCCGTTCTCCTCGGGTCCGTACAAGTTCCACTCCTACAACCCGGGCAAGGACCTGACCCTGGTCCGCAACACCGAGTGGAAGCAGGAGTCGGACCCGGTCCGCAAGGCGTACCCGGACAAGATCACCGTCCAGTTCTTCTCGGACGCCAACCAGCTCGACCAGCGTCTGCTCAGCGGTGACCTGGACCTCGACATCAACCAGACGGGCATGTCCCCGCAGGGCCGCACCACCGCCCTGAAGGAGCACAAGGCCAACCTGGACAACCCGGTCTCCGGCTACATCCGCTACGCGGTCTTCCCGCAGAGCGTGAAGCCGTTCGACAACATCGAGTGCCGCAAGGCCGTCATCCTCGGCGCCGACCACGTCTCGCTCCAGACCGCGCGCGGCGGCCCGGTGGCCGGCGGTGAGATCGGCACCAACATGCTCCCGCCGTCCGTCCCGGGTGCCGAGGGTCAGAAGTACGACCCGTACAAGATCGCCGGTGAGAACAAGAAGGGCAACGTCGCCGAGGCCAAGAAGGCGCTCGAGGCGTGCGGCAAGCCCAACGGCTTCAAGACCACCATCGCCGTCCGGAACAACAAGCCGGTCGAGGTGGCCACCGCCCAGTCCCTCCAGGCGTCGCTGAAGAAGATCGGCATCACCGCCGAGATCGACCAGTACGACGGTTCGCAGACCGCCGGCATCATCGGCAGCCCCTCGAACGTCAAGAAGAAGAACTACGGCATCATCATCATGGGCTGGGGCCCGGACTTCCCGTCCGTGCAGGGCTACGGTCTGCCGCTGTGGGACAGCGACTACATCCTCGAGAGCGGTAACAACAACTACGCGCTCATCAAGGACAAGGAGATCGACGGCCTGTTCGACAAGTACGTCGACACGCTGGACGACGCCGGCAAGCAGCAGATCGCCACGGACATCAATCACAAGGTGATGGAGGGCGCGTACTACCTGCCCTTCGTCTTCGAGAAGTTCGTCAACTGGCGCTCCAGCCGGCTGGCCAACGTCTACACCTCGGACGGCTACAGCGGCATGTACGACTTCGTCAACCTCGGTCTGAAGTCCTCGAAGTAACCGGCACACCCGCCGTACGGCACGAAAGGCAGGTGAAGGCCGGCGCGGCGTGACCGCGGGCCACGGAAGACCTCCGTGCGCCCGCGGTCCGCGGCGGGCCGTAAGCTGTGCTCGCTTACCTCATCAGGCGGCTGTTCGCCGCCGCAGTGATGCTCGTGGTCATCATCATGGTGGTCTTCGGCATCTTCTTCCTCGTCCCCAAGTGGGCGGGCGTCGACATCGCCTCGAGCTTCGTGGGCAAGCAGGCCGACCCGGCCGCCGTGGAGGCGGTGCGGCAGAAGCTGGGCCTGAGCGACCCGATCTACTCCCAGGTCTGGGAGTTCTTCAAGGGAATCTTCACGGGCCGCACCTACTCGGGTGGCGGGGACGTCACCCACTGCTCCGCTCCGTGCTTCGGCTACTCCTTCCGCAGTGAGCAGGCCATCTGGCCCGTGCTGACCGACCGCTTCCCGGTGACCCTGGCGCTGGCGCTCGGTGCGGCCCTGCTCTGGCTGCTCTTCGGCCTGGCCGCCGGTGTGCTCTCCGCGCTGAAGCGGGGCAGCCTCTGGGACCGCGGCGCGATGGTCGTGGCCCTGGCGGGCGTCTCCCTTCCCGTCTACTTCACCGGCATGATCGCCCTGGCGGTCTTCGCCTTCGGGCTCGACTGGCTCGACGCCCAGTACGTGCCGCTGGCCGACAGCTTCACCGGCTGGTTCGGCGGCCTGATCCTGCCCTGGATCACCCTGGCGTTCCTCTACGCCGCGATGTACGCGAGGATCACCCGCGCGACCATGCTGGAGATCCTCGGCGAGGACTACATCCGCACGGCCCGCGCCAAGGGCCTGCGGGAGCCGGTCGTCATCCGCAAGCACGCCATGCGCTCCACGCTGACGCCCATCCTCACCATGCTCGGCATGGACCTCGGCGCCCTCATCGGCGGCGCGATCCTCACCGAGTCCACGTTCAACCTGCCCGGCCTCGGCCAGGCGGTGCTCAACGCGATCAAGACCCAGGACCTGCCCGTCATCCTGGGCGTCACCCTGATCACTTCTCTCGCGGTGCTCATCGCCAACCTCGTGGTGGACGTCCTGTACGCCGTGATCGACCCCCGAGTGAGGCTCGCATGACCGAACTCAGCAAGAGCGGAGCCGCGGTGGGCGAGCCCACCGCCGCCTCTCCCGCGCCGAGTGCCTTCCTGGAAGTGCGCGACCTGAAGGTGCACTTCCCCACCGACGACGGTCTGGTCAAGTCCGTCGACGGGCTCACCTTCCAGCTGGAGAAGGGCAAGACCCTCGGCATCGTGGGCGAGTCCGGCTCCGGCAAGTCGGTGACCAGCCTCGGCATCATGGGCCTGCACACGGCCGGCCAGTACGGCAAGCGCAAGGCGCAGATCTCCGGCGAGATCTGGCTCGACGGCACCGAGCTGCTGTCGGCCGATCCCGACCACGTGCGCAAGCTGCGCGGCCGTCAGATGGCGATGATCTTCCAGGACCCGCTGTCCGCGCTGCACCCGTACTACACGATCGGGCAGCAGATCGTGGAGGCGTACCGCATCCACCACGACGTGGACAAGAAGACCGCCAAGCGCCGTGCGGTGGAGATGCTCGACCGCGTCGGCATCCCGCAGCCGGACAAGCGGGTGGACAACTACCCGCACGAGTTCTCCGGCGGTATGCGTCAGCGCGCGATGATCGCGATGTCGCTGGTCAACAACCCCGAGCTGCTCATCGCGGACGAGCCGACGACCGCCCTGGACGTGACCGTCCAGGCGCAGATCCTCGACCTGATCCGGGACCTGCAGAAGGAGTTCGGCTCCGCGGTCATCATCATCACCCACGACCTGGGCGTCGTCGCCGAACTCGCCGACGACCTGCTGGTGATGTACGGCGGGCGCTGCGTCGAGCGCGGCCCGGCCGAGAAGGTGTTCTACGAGCCCCGCCACCCCTACACCTGGGGCCTGCTCGGCTCGATGCCGCGTCTCGACCGCGACCAGCAGGAACGCCTGATCCCGGTCAAGGGCTCCCCGCCCTCCCTCATCAACGTCCCGTCCGGCTGCGCCTTCAACCCGCGCTGCCCGTACGCCGACGTGCCCAAGGACAACGTCACCCGCACGGTCCGCCCCGAGCTGGCCGAGGTCGGCAGCAAGCACTGGGCCGCCTGCCACATGTCGCAGGAGCAGCGGGAGCGTATCTGGACCGAAGAGATTGCGCCGAAGCTGTGAGCGACAAAGCCAAGGACGAAGCAGTGGCCATCCCCGCGCAGAGCGACGGCACCACGCTCACCAAGGACCCCGCCCCCGGCGAGGTCCTGCTCAAGGTGACCGGGCTGCAGAAGCACTTCCCGATCAAGAAGGGCCTGCTCCAGCGGCAGGTCGGGGCGGTGCACGCGGTCGACGGCCTCGACTTCGAGGTCCGGGCCGGTGAGACCCTCGGCGTCGTGGGCGAGTCCGGCTGCGGCAAGTCCACGATGGGCCGGCTGATCACCCGGCTGCTCGAACCGACCGGCGGCAAGGTCGAGTTCGAGGGCAAGGACATCACCCACCTCGGGGTCGGCGGGATGCGCCCGCTGCGCCGCGACGTGCAGATGATCTTCCAGGACCCGTACTCGTCGCTGAACCCGCGCCACACCATCGGCACGATCATCGGCGCCCCCTTCAAGCTCCAGGGCGTCGAGCCCGAGGGCGGGATCAAGAAGGAGGTGCAGCGGCTGCTGTCGGTGGTCGGGCTCAACCCCGAGCACTACAACCGCTACCCGCACGAGTTCTCCGGCGGTCAGCGCCAGCGCATCGGCATCGCCCGTGCCCTCGCGCTGAACCCGAAGCTGGTCGTGGCCGACGAGCCGGTCTCCGCGCTCGACGTGTCGATCCAGGCCCAGGTCGTCAACCTGCTCGACGACCTCCAGCAGGAGCTGGGCCTGACGTACGTGATCATCGCGCACGACCTGTCGGTCGTCCGGCACGTCTCGGACCGGATCGCGGTGATGTACCTCGGCAAGATCGTGGAGCTGGCCGACCGCGACCTGCTGTACAAGACGCCGATGCACCCCTACACCAAGGCGCTGATGTCGGCGGTCCCGATCCCGGACCCGGCGCGCAAGTCGGCCAAGAGCGAGCGCATCCTGCTCAAGGGCGACGTGCCCTCGCCGATCTCCCCGCCGAGCGGCTGCCGCTTCCACACCCGGTGCTGGAAGGCGACGGAGATCTGCAAGACGACCGAGCCGCCGCTGCTGGAGCTGCGGCCCGGGCAGCAGGTGGCCTGCCACCACCCGGAGAACTTCGAGGACCAGGCCCCGCAGGACACCGTCCTGCTCTCCGACGCCAAGGAGGCGGCGGAGCTGGTGTCGGACGAGGCCCTGGCCGAGTCGGCGGCGACCTCGGCGGCGGTCGCCGCGGAGATGGGCGTCTCCGGAGCCGGTGACACCGAGACCGCGGAGTCCGCCGAGCCGGAGACGGCGACCGAGCCGGCCGAATCGGAGACGGCTTCGGAGTCCACCAAGGCTGATGCGGGCTCGGAGTCGGCCGAATCGGAGACGGCTTCGGAGTCCACCAAGGCTGAGGCGGGCTCGGAGTCGGCTGAGGCTGAGGCGGGCTCGGAGTCGGCCGAATCGGAGACGGCTTCGGAGTCCACCAAGGCTGAGGCGGGCTCGGAGTCGGCTGAGGCTGAGGCGGGCTCGGAGTCGGCCGAACCGGAGACGGCTTCGGAGTCCACCAAGGCTGAGGCGGCTTCGGAGTCGGCTGAGGCTGATGCGGCTTCGGAGTCCACCGAGCCGGAGGCGGCCGAGGCGGAGTCCACCGAGGCCGAGGCGGCCGAGAGCGAGCCCCCCGCCAAGGAGAAGTGACCTTTCCTGTCAGCGAGCCCCCGCCTTCATTTGTAAGGCGGGGGCTCGTCGGCAGGTGAGAATGTCAGGGTGTACGAGGAACTCTTCAGCCCCACCGTCCAGCACACGCTCGACCTGATCGGCATTTTCGTCTTCGCGATCTCCGGTGCGCTGCTGGCCGTGCGCAAGAACTTCGACGTGTTCGGCATCGCCGTCCTCGCCGAGGTCACCGCGCTGGGCGGCGGGCTGTTCCGGGACCTGATCATCGGAGCCGTGCCGCCCGCGGCCTTCACGGACCTCGGCTACTTCGTCACCCCGCTGCTCGCCGCCCTGCTGGTCTTCTTCCTCCACCCCCACGTGGAGCGCCTCCAGACCGGCGTGAACGTCTTCGACGCGGCCGGCCTAGGCCTGTTCTGCGTCGCCGGGACCACCAAGGCGTACGACTACGGGCTCGGTCTGACCGCCTCCGCGTGTCTGGGGCTGGCCACCGCGGTGGGCGGCGGTGTGCTGCGGGACGTCCTGGCCAACGAGGTGCCCTCGCTGCTTCGCTGGGACCGCGACCTGTACGCCGTCCCCGCGATCGTCGGCTCCGCCATGGTCGCCCTGTGCATCCGCTTCGAGGCCCTGAACCCGTTCACCAGCGGCCTCGCGGTGGTCACCGCCTTCGTGCTGCGCCTGCTGGCGATGCGCTTCCACCTCCGGGCGCCGCGCGCGTGGAACCGGCGGTCGACCGTGGTCGAAGGAGAGTGACCGATCGCTCACGGTAACCCACGCACAAAAGCTACCGCTTAGTAGTTTCCTGTTGTACCGTGCAGCCATGCCAGAAGCAGCCTTCGCACCGGCCACGCGGGCCATCGTCGGCGACAGCGAGTTCGACCGGGACACCGCGCTGACCCGTCGCGCGCCGGGCGTCTACGACATCGACCTCTCCGCCGGCTGGACGATCATCAACGCCGTCAACGGCGGCTATCTGCTGGCCGTCCTGGGCCGCGCCCTCGCCGACGCCCTCCCGCACCCCGACCCGTTCACCGTCTCGGCGCACTACCTGACGGCCTCCCAGCCGGGCCCCGCCGTCGTGCGCACCGAGACCGTCCGCGCGGGCCGGACGCTGTCCACGGGTCAGGCGTCCCTCTTCCAGTACGACGACGAGGGCAACGAGGTCGAGCGCATCCGCGTCCTCGCCTCCTACGGCGACCTGGACGCGCTGCCCGAGGACGTCCGTACCTCGGCGAAGCCGCCCGCCCTGCCGCCCATGGACCAGTGCTTCGGCCCGGAGGACGGACCCGCCCCCGTCGACGGCAGCTCGGCCATCACCGACCGCCTGATGCTCAAGCTGGACCCCGCCACCCTGGGCTGGGCGCTCGGGCAGCCCTCGGGCAAGGGGGAGATGCGGGCCTGGTTCGGACTCGCCGACGGCCGCGACGCCGACCCGCTCTCGCTGCTGCTGGCGGTGGACGCCCTGCCCCCGACCGCCTTCGAACTGGGCCTGAAGGGCTGGGTGCCCACGGTCGAGCTGACCGTGCACGTGCGGTGCCGCCCCGCACCGGGCCCGCTGCGGGTGTCCATCACCACGCGCAACCTCGCCGGCGGCTTCCTGGAGGAGGACGCCGAGGTCTGGGACAGCACCGACCGGCTGGTGGCACAGTCCCGGCAGCTGGCCCGGGTCCGGCTCGGCTGACCCGGCGCGGGGGGCAGGCTGGTGCCGTGAAGTCCGACCGCCTGCTCTCCGTCCTGCTGCTGTTGCAGACCCGTGGCCGCGTGCCCGCGCGCGAACTCGCCGAGCGGCTGGAGGTGTCCGTACGCACCATCTACCGGGACGTGGAGGCGCTCTCCGCCTCCGGCGTCCCGGTCTACGCCGAACGCGGGCGGCACGGCGGCATCGAACTGCTCGCCGGGTTCCGTACGGACGTCACGGGGCTGACCGCCGACGAGTCCCGCGCACTGTTCGTGCTGGCCGCGCAGGGCGCGCACGCCGCCCTCGGCCTGGACGAGGCGCTCGGCTCGGCGCTGCGCAAGGTGATGGCGGCACTCCCGGAGCCGCACCGGCCGGCCGCCGAGACGGCCTCCCGCCGGATCCTCGTCGACGCCACCCGCTGGAAGGGCGGACCGCAGCCCGCCGTCGACCTGGACGTCCTGCAGGACGCGGTGTTCGCCGACCGCCGGCTGCGGCTGCGCTACCGGCACGGCGGGGAGCGCCGGAGCCGGACGTACACCGTCGACCCGTACGGCCTCGTCGCCAAGGCGGGCGTCTGGTACCTGGTGGCCGACCTGCGTGGACTGCCCCGGCTCTTCCGTGCGGACCGGGTGCGCGAGGCGGCCGTCCTCGACGACCCCGTGCGGCGCCGGCCGGGCGTGGAGCTCGCCGACGCCTGGGAGGTGCTGCGCCGCCGGGTCGAGGAACGCCCGGGCGGACTCGACGTCACCGTCCGCGTCCGCCCCGACCGCCTCGACATGTTCCTGCGCATGAACGCCGCGTCGCTGACCGGCCTGCCCGACGCGGTCGAGAGTGACGGCGGCGACGCGTGGGCGACCGTGCGGTTGACGTACGGATCCGTCGTCGAGGTCCGGCAACTGCTCGCGTTCTCCGACCGCGTGGAGGTGGTCGACCCGCCCGAGGCGCGCGAGGAGCTGGCCCGTGCCGCGGCCGCCGTGGCGGAGCTGTACCGGTCCGGCGGATGACGCGGCGTCAGTCCAGCCAGTGCCGGCGGCCGATGCTGATCAGCCGCATCCGGCGGGTCGCGACCTCGGCGACGCGCCGGCGCTCCTCCTCCGGGGCTTCCTGGGTCTCCAGGAACAGGCAGGCCGTCATCAGCATCTGGTCGACGTAGAGGCCGGCCAGCATCAGCAGATCGTCGTCGTTCCAGCCGGCGGAGGCCGGGTCTTCGGCCAGCTCGGCCTTCACCTCCTCGGCGAACCGGGCCAGTTGGTCCCGTATCGCCTCCCGCACCGGCTGCACCCCGCCGTGCCGCTCCCGCGCGATGAATCGGACATGGGCGGGGTTGGCGGCCACGTGGCCGGCGATCAAGTCGACGGCACGGGTGATCCGTTCGTCGCTGTCCTCGGCCGGGGACAGCGTCGTCCGGATCATCGGGTGCAGGCTGTCCAGGGCCTCCTCGACCAGGGCCACGCCGAGGTCCGCCGTGGAACGGAAGTGGCGGTAGAAGGCGGTCGGCGCGACGCCGACGGCCCGGGTGACCTCGCGCAGACCCAGGCTGCTCAGGCTCTGCTCCTCCAGCAGTGCGAGTGCCGCGTCCAGGAGCGCGCGCCGGGTCTTCTGCTTCTGGACCTGCCGGACACCGAGGGTGTGACTCATGCCATGCAGTTAACAACTGTTCTCTGGAATTGAAAAGTCATGGGGCGCGCTAGGCTGGGAAGTCAGTGAACAAGTGTAACTACAACCGTTCACCGAATCCTGGGGGATCCGCTCCATGCTGTTTCTCGTCGCCGCCCTCCTGCTCCTCGGCGTCGTGCTGGGCACCGTCGCCCACGCACCGCTCACCTTCTCCGTCGCCACCGGCCTCGTCATCGCCGTCTGGCTCGGCATCTTCGCGATCCGCGAGCGGCACGGCCGCCGCCGGAGCACCTCCGTCCACTGACGCACCGTCGGGAGACCACCATGCAGCTCACCGCACCGGCCACGCGCCGAACCGGCATCCGGGACACCGACGGCATGGCCGTCGCCTCCTTCGTCCTGGGTCTGCTCGGCCTGCTGGTCCTCAACGTGTTCCTGGGCCCGATCGCCATCGCACTGGCGGGCGTCGCCCTGTGGCGGGGCACCACCCGCCGCGGCCGCGCCCTCCTGGGCCTCGGCCTGGGCGTCGCCGACCTGCTGGTCCTGGCGGCGTTCATGTCCGCGGACGACACGCTGTCGTGGAGTCTGTGAGCGGACGCCGAACCGGCCGGCCGCGGGCCGCCCGAGAGGCCGGCCCCGATCCGCCGAAGAGGCCAACCTCGATCTGAGGCCGAGCGGGGGCGCCCCGTAGAATCGGCCTCACCATGGCTTACCTCGACCACGCCGCGACCACCCCGATGCTTCCCGAGGCAGTCGAGGCACTCACCGCGCACCTGAGCGTCACCGGCAACGCCTCCTCCCTCCACGCGTCCGGCCGTCGCGCGCGGCGCACCGTCGAGGAGGCCCGCGAGACCCTGGCCGAGGCCCTCGGTGCCCGCCCCAGCGAGGTGGTCCTCACCTCCGGTGGCACCGAGGCCGACAACCTCGCCGTCAAGGGTCTGTACTGGGCGCGCCGTGACGCCGATCCGGCCCGCACCCGCGTCCTGGCCAGCCCCGTCGAGCACCACGCCGTCCTCGACGCCGTGCACTGGCTCGGCGAGCACGAGGGCGCGACCGTCGAGTACCTGCCGGTCGACGCCCACGGCCGGGTCCACGCCGAGGCGCTGCGCGAGGCCGTCCTCCGCAACCCCGACGACGTCGCCCTCGCCACCGTCATGTGGGCCAACAACGAGATCGGCACGCTCATGCCGGTCCGTGAACTGGCCGACGTCGCCGCAGAGTTCGGCATCCCGCTGCACGCCGACGCGGTCCAGGCGTTCGGTCAGGTCCCGGTCGACTTCGCCGCGTCCGGCCTCGCCGCGATGACGGTCTCCGGCCACAAGATCGGCGGACCGTACGGCATCGGAGCGCTGCTCCTCGGCCGGGAGTACGCTCCCGTGCCCGTCCTGCACGGCGGCGGCCAGGAACGTCACGTCCGCTCCGGCACCCTCGACGTCCCCGCGATCGCCTCCTTCGCGGTCGCCGGCCGCCTCGCCGCCGAGCAGCGCGAGTGGTTCGCCCGGGAGATCGGCGCCCTGCGCGACGACCTGATCGACGCGGTCCGTACGGCCGTCCCCGACGCGGTCCTCGGCGGCGACCCGGCGCCGGACGGCCGTCTGCCGGCCAACGCCCACTTCACCTTCCCGGGCTGCGAGGGCGACTCCCTGCTGCTCCTGCTCGACGCCCAGGGCATCGAGTGCTCCACCGGCTCGGCCTGCACCGCGGGCGTCGCCCAGCCCAGCCACGTCCTGCTGGCCACGGGCACCGACCCCGACCTGGCCCGCGGCACGCTGCGCTTCTCCCTCGGCCACACCTCCACCGCGGCCGACGTCGAGGCGCTGGCCAAGGCGATCGGCCCGGCGGTCGAACGCGCACGGGCGGCGGGGCTGACCTAGGAGGCCGACTCGGCCGCCCCGGCCGTCTCGGCGGTCCCTGCCGTGCGGGCCCGCCGGACCAGCTCCATGTACCGGTCCCAGTCCCAGTGCGGCCCCGGATCGGTGTGGTCGGTGCCCGGCACCTCCACGTGGCCGATGATGTGCTTCCGGTCGACGGGTATGCCGTACCGCGCGCAGATCTCCGCCGTCAGGCGCGCCGAGGCGGCGTACATCGCGTCCGTGAAGTCCTGCGGCCGGTCCACGAACCCCTCGTGCTCGATGCCGACACTGCGCTCGTTGTAGTCGCGGTTGCCCGCGTGGTACGCCACGTCCAGCTCACGGATCATCTGTGTGATGTGCCCGTCCTTGCGGACGACGTAGTGCGAGGCCGCGCCGTGCGCCGGGTCCTGGAACACCTTCACCGCACTGTCGAAGCTGCCCTGGGTGACGTGGATGACCACCATGTCGACGCCGTAGTCGTCGGGCCGGTCGGCGCGCCGCCAGTTCGCGTCCGACGCCGCCACCCACCGGGCGCCGCCGTAGTCGACCGCGCCCGCCTCGCGGGGCTTGTCGACGCCGGGCACCCGCCACCACAGACGGCCCAGCGCGTCGCGCGCCAGCACCGCCGTGCCCGCGGCCGCCGCCGTGCCGCCGATGATCAGCGCCCGCCGGCCGATGCGCCGGTCGGTGTCCTTGGATCCGCTCGCGGATCGGCTTCTCGCCCCCATGTGATCGTGAACGCATACTCACGGGCCCTGGTTCCCGGTCACCCGTACCCTGGAAGGGTTATGACTGACACCCCGCAGCGCACCCGCCCCCTCCGCGTCCTCGCCGCCATGTCGGGCGGAGTCGACTCCGCCGTCGCCGCCGCCCGCGCGGCCGAGGCCGGGCACGACGTGACCGGCGTCCACCTCGCGCTCTCCGCGAACCCGCAATCCTTCCGCACCGGTGCGCGGGGCTGTTGCACCATCGAGGACTCGCGCGACGCCCGCCGCGCCGCGGACGTCATCGGCATCCCGTTCTACGTGTGGGACCTGGCCGACCGCTTCCGCGAGGACGTCGTCGAGGACTTCGTCGCCGAGTACGAGGCCGGCCGCACCCCGAACCCGTGCCTGCGCTGCAACGAGAAGATCAAGTTCGCCGCGCTGCTGGACAAGGCCCTCGCCCTGGGCTTCGACGCGGTCTGCACCGGCCACTACGCGAAGGTCGTCACCCGCGAGGACGGCGCCCGCGAACTGCACCGCGCCTCCGACATGGCCAAGGACCAGAGCTACGTCCTCGGTGTGCTGGACGACCGGCAGCTCGCCCACGCGATGTTCCCGCTCGGCGACACCGTCACCACCAAGGACGAGATCCGCGCGGAGGCCGAGCGCAGGGGGCTGGCGGTCGCCAAGAAGCCCGACTCGCACGACATCTGCTTCATCGCCGACGGCGACACCCAGGGCTTCCTCGCGAACCGGCTGGGCCGCTCCGAGGGCGACATCGTCGACGAGGCCGGCAACAGGCTCGGCACGCACGAGGGCGCCTACGGCTTCACCATCGGCCAGCGCAAGGGCCTCCGGATCGGCACCCCCGCCCCCGACGGCAAGCCCCGCTACGTCCTCGACATCTCCCCGGTGACCAACACGGTGACGGTCGGCCCCGCGGACGCCCTGGACGTCGGCGCGCTCACCGCGATCAAGCCCCGCTGGTGCGGCGCCGCCCCGGTCGGCCCCGGGACCTACACGGCCCAGCTGCGCGCCCACGGCGGCGAGACCGAGGTGAGTGCCGAGCTGGTCGACGGCACCCTCCAGGTCACCTTCGCAGAGCCGGTCCGCGGCGTCGCCCCCGGCCAGGCGATCGTGCTGTACGACGGGACGCGCGTGGTGGGCTCGGCGACGATCGCGTCCACCACGCGCGTGACGGCCGGCGTGGCCTGAACCGACACCGGGGCCGCGGGCCCCGTCAGGCCGCGAAGTACTCCGCGAGCACCGGCGCCAGCACACCCGGCTCCACCATGTGGCTCTGGCCCTCCAGGGAGCGGTAGGTGCCCTGGGGGACGGCCTCGGCGACCGCACGGGCCGCCTCGCGCATCCAGCCGGCGCTCGCTCCGCCCGCGAGCGACAGCACCGGCGCGGTGATCGAGGCGAGCAGGGACTGCGGGAGCCGGCCGTCGCCCATCACGGCGTCGTCGTACGCCAGGCTCGGCGCGATCGACTCCATGCCGGCCCACATGGGGGACTGGCGGGCACTCCGGATCACGTCCTCGCCCAGGCCGGTGAGCCGCAGGAACAGCTCGACCGCGTCCGAGCGCCGGCCCTGTCCGAGTGCCTCGGTCAGCCGCGCGGTGTACTCCGCGCGGGCCTTGGCGTCGGCGTCGTCCATGGCGTACGGCACCTCGTACACGGCGGCCCGGCGCACCGGCAGCCCGCTCGCCGCCGCCCGCAGCACCAGCGCACCGCCCGACGAGATGCCGTACAGCGACGCCTCGCCGCCCACCGCGTCGATCAGGGCCGCCAGGTCCTCGACCTCGCGTTCCACCGCGTAGGGCTCCGTCTCACCGCTCTCGCCGCGGCCCCGGCGGTCGTACACGGTGACGTCGAAGCGCTCCGACAGCGGCGCGGCCAGGGACGCGAGCGTGGCACCCGTCGACATCGCGCCGCTGACCAGAAGGAGCGCCGGTCCCTGCCCGGTGCGTGTGTAGGCGATGTGTGTCCCGTCGCGCGAAAGGGTCTTCTTCTCCATGCCTGTGCAGACTGCCCTACGGTGCGCGATTAATCCCTCATGACACTTCCACCTCGTAGAAGCAGAGGTGGTCCTTGATCTCCTTCACCTCCGGCTTCGGGTCCGGGTACGCCCAGACGAGGTCCGCCGCGTCCGGCAGCGACCAGTAGGACGCGGTGCCCTTGAAGGGGCAGTGCGTGTGCGTCCCGGACGGCGTCAGCAGGTCCAGGCGTACGTCCCCGGCGGGGATGTAGTACCGCTCGGGACAGCCCGTCTCCCGCAGGACCAGCGCCTCGTCGCTCTCCGCCAGCACCTGGTCGCCGTGCACCACGCGCACGTGCCGGCCGCTCCGCTCGATGGTGATGCGATGCCCTTCGGTCACGATCGCCCTCCTTGGGTAGCCGAGTCACCACCTTCAGCGCACGCTGGACCGGAGTTCTTCCCCCGCTTCCGCAGGAGGCCGCCATGGGAGCCACGGAACCCGGCCGGAACCGCAGCCGCCTCACCCACCGGGCCCGCTACGCCCTGCGCCACCCGGAGCGCGTCCCCGCCCACGCGCGCAGGGCCGCGCGGGACGCCTTGCTGCGGCTGCGGTACCGCGGCGACCACATCGCGTACTACCGGGCCGTGATGGCCTCCGACACGGCCCGCAGCGCCGAGGCGGCCGTGGGGCACACCCCCTCGCGCGAGACCTGGGCGCGCATCGGCCGCATGCAGTTCGACTACCTGGTGGCGCACGGTCTGAGGCCGCACCACCGGATGCTGGAGATCGGCTGCGGCAACCTGCGCGCCGGCCGGCTGTTCATCGGCCACCTCGACACCGGCAACTACTACGGCATCGACATCTCCCCGCACATCCTGCTCGCCGCCCAGGACACCCTCGTGCGCGAGGGGCTGCAGGCCAAGCTGCCCCATCTGACGCTCGCCGCCGACCTGACCCTCGCCTTCCTGCCCGAGGGCCACTTCGACGTCGTGCACGCGCACAGCGTCTTCTCGCACTCGCCGCGGCACGTCATCGAGGAGTGCTTCGCCCACGTCGGGAGGGTGCTCGCGCCTGGCGGATTCTTCGACTTCACGTTCGACCGCACCGAGGGCGAGGAGCACCAGGTGCTGCGGGAGGACTTCTACTACCGGACGGAGACCCTGATCGGACTCGCCGCGCGGTACGGCCTGTCGGCCCGCTTGATGGACGACTGGGAGCGGCTGCCGCACCGGCAGTCGAAGATCCGCGTGACCGCGATGTCCGACCGGGCCCGTACGGTGGGCCCATGAACATCTGCGTCTTCCTCTCCGCCGCCGACCTCGACGAGCGCTACACCCGCCCCGCGAAGGAGTTCGCCACCCTGCTCGGCAAGGGCGGCCACACGCTCGTGTGGGGCGGCTCGGACGTCGGGCTGATGAAGGTGGTCGCCGACGGCGTGCAGGAGGCCGGAGGGCGGCTCCTGGGCGTCTCCGTGGACTTCCTGGCCGCCAAGGCGCGCCAGGGTGCCGACGAGATGGTGGTCGCGAGGGACCTCGCCGAGCGCAAGCGGCTGCTGCTGGAGAAGGCCGACGCCGTGGTGATCATGGTCGGCGGCACCGGCACCCTGGACGAGGCGACGGAGATCCTGGAGCTGAAGAAGCACGGGCACACCGACAAGCCGGTCGTCCTGCTCAACACGGCGGGCTTCTACGACGGCCTCAAGGAGCAGTTCCGCCGCATGGAGGACGAGGGCTTCCTGCCGCGCCCCCTCACCGAGCTGGTGTTCTTCGCCGAGGAGCCGGTCGGGGCGCTCGCCTACCTGGAGGAGAGCCAGGGCGTGGCCTGAGCCCCGGGTGATGCGAGCATGGCGGGCATGGCTACACATGTGATCACCGGAGCGGGCTCCGGCATCGGCGCGGCCGTCGCCCGCCGCCTGCACGAGCGCGGCGACGACATCGTGCTGCACGCGCGCGACGCGGGCCGGGCGAAGGAACTGGCGGCCGCCTTCACCGGCGCGCGGACGCTGGTGGGCGACCTGAGCGACCCGGACAGGCTGTCCTGGGCCTTCTCCCACCAGACGCTGCCCGAGCGCGTGGACTCACTGCTCCACATCGCGGGCGTGGTCGACCTCGGCCCGGTCGGCGAGCTGACCCCGAAGACCTGGCGCAACCAGCTCAACGTCAACCTGATCGCTCCCGCCGAGCTGACCCGCCTCTTCCTGCCCCAGCTCCGCGTCGCCCAGGGCCACGTGATCTTCGTCAACTCCGGCTCCGGTCTCAACGCCCACGCCGACTGGTCCGCGTACGCCGCTTCCAAGCACGGCCTGAAGGCCCTGGCCGACTCCCTGCGCGAGGAGGAGCACGGCAACGGTGTCCGCGTCACCTCGGTCTACCCGGGCCGCACCGCCAGCCCGATGCAGGCCAAGGTGCACCAGCAGGAGGGCAAGGAGTACGACGCGTCGAAGTGGATCGACCCCGAGTCGGTCGCCACGGTGATCCTGATGGCCCTGGATCTGCCCAGGGACGCCGAGGTCAACGACCTGACGGTGCGTCCGGGGCGGTGATCCCGGCCGCGTCGTTCCGTAGGCTGCCGGTGTGAGTGAGAACAGCCAGTTCAGGTTCGGTGCCGCCACCGGGGTCGGCTCCCTGCCGGGGGACGACGCGCGCGAGGCCGTCAAGACCGCCGCCGGCACCTTCGAGGACTTCCCCTTCCTGCCCGAGCTGCCCGCCCGCGGGCCCGGCGCGGACATGATCGGGCGGAGCGCCGGGATGCTCGTCGAGCTGTACGCGCGCGTGGAGCCCAGCGGCTGGCGCCTCGGCGACCGGCCGGGGAGGGACACCCGGCGGGCGCGCGCATGGCTCGGCGAGGACCTCGACGCACTGGAGGAGTTCACCCAGGGCTACGAGGGCCCGCTGAAGGTCCAGGCCGTCGGCCCCTGGACGCTGGCCGCGGCTCTGGAGCTGCGCAACGGCGAGGCCGTCCTGTCCGACGCCGGCGCCTGCCGGGACCTCGCAGCCTCGCTCGCCGAGGGGCTGCGCCTGCACCTGGCGGAGCTCCGGCGCCGCGTGCCCGGCGCGCAGCTCGTGCTCCAGCTCGACGAGCCGTCCCTCACCGCCGTGCTGCGCGGCCGGGTCAGGACGGCCAGCGGCTACCGCACCCACCGGGCCGTCGACCGGCAGATCGTCGAGGCCACGCTGAGGGACCTCGTCGGCGTGCACGACGGCGGCCCCGTCGTGGTCCACTCGTGCGCGCCGGACGTCCCGTTCGCCCTGCTGCGCCGGGCGGGCGTGGCGGGCGTCTCCTTCGACTTCGCCCTCCTCACCGAGCGTGACGACGAGGCGATCGGTGAGGCGGTGGAGGGCGGCACCCGGCTGTTCGCCGGTGTCGTGCCCGGCACCGACGGCCCGTTGTCGGACCCTGCCGGTAGCGTCATGGGTGTCAGGACACTGTGGCGCAGGCTGGGACTGCAACCGGGGCTTCTCGCGGAGGCGGTCACGGTCACGCCGTCGTGCGGACTCGCGGGCGCGTCTCCCGAGTACGCCCGCCGGGCGCTCGCCCACTGCGTCCGGGCGGCGAGATCACTCGCGGACGACCCAGAGTAACGGGAGGACAACACGGTGGCCGGCGACAAGCAAGCGGAGACGACGAGCGTGCCCGCCGAGGCACGGGAGAAGCACGCGCAGCTCGCTGAGCAGATCGAGGAGCACCGCTTCCGGTACTACGTGAAGGACGCCCCCGTCATCAGCGACGCGGACTTCGACCGGCTGATGCGTTCCCTGGAGGCATTGGAGGAGGAGTACCCGGAGCTGCGTTCTCCTCAGTCCCCGACCCAGAAGGTGGCGGGCTCCTACGCCACGGAGTTCACGGCCGTCGAGCACCGCTCACGCATGCTCTCCCTGGACAACACCTTCAACGACGACGAACTCGCCGCCTGGGTGGAGCGCATCGCCAAGGAGCTGGGCGAGCAGAAGTACCACTTCCTGTGCGAGCTGAAGGTCGACGGACTCGCCGTCAACCTCACCTACGAGCGCGGCCGTCTGACCCGGGCGGCGACCCGCGGCGACGGCCGCACCGGCGAGGACATCACACCCAACGTCCGCACGATCGCCGAGATCCCCGAGCGGCTGGGCGGCGACAAGGTTCCCGACCTCGTGGAGATCCGCGGCGAGGTCTACTTCCCGATGGAGAAGTTCCAGGAGCTCAACGCCCGGCTGGTCGCGGCCGGCGACAAGCCCTTCGCCAACCCGCGCAACGCGGCGGCCGGTTCGCTGCGCCAGAAGGACCCGCGCGTCACCGCCACCCGCCCGCTGCACATGGTCGTCCACGGCATCGGGGCGCTGGAGGGCTTCGACGGCATGACCCGCCTCTCCGAGGCGTACGACCTGCTGAAGACCTGGGGGCTGCCCACCTCCCGGCACAACAGGGTGGTCGACGGCCTCGACGGCGTACGGGAGTTCATCGCCCACTACGGCGAGAACCGGCACTCCGTGGAGCACGAGATCGACGGTGTCGTCGTCAAGCTCGACGAGATCCGGCTCCAGGGCCGGCTCGGCTCCACGGCCCGCGCACCGCGTTGGGCCATCGCCTACAAGTACGCGCCGGAAGAGGTCAACACCAAGCTCATCGACATCAAGGTGGGCGTGGGCCGCACCGGCCGCGTCACTCCGTACGCGCAGGTCGAACCGGTCACGGTGGCCGGCAGCGAGGTGGAGTTCGCCACCCTCCACAACCAGGAGGTCGTCAAGGCCAAGGGCGTGCTCATCGGTGACACGGTGGTGCTGCGCAAGGCCGGTGACGTCATCCCGGAGATCCTCGGTCCGGTCGCCGACCTGCGCGACGGCAGCGAGCGCGAGTTCGTGATGCCGGCCGAGTGCCCGGAGTGCGGGACGCCGCTGCGGGCCATGAAGGAGGGCGACATCGACCTCCGGTGCCCCAACGCCCGGACCTGCCCCGCACAGTTGAGGGAGCGCGTCTCCTATCTCGCCGGCCGGGAGTGCCTGGACATCGAGCACTTCGGCGGCGTCGCGGCGGCCGCGCTCACCCGCCCGCTGGAGCCCGCCGATCCGCCGCTCGTCGACGAGGGCGACCTCTTCGACCTCACCGTGGAGAAGCTGCTGCCCATCCGGGCGTACGTCCTCGACCCGGACAGCGGGCTGCCCAAGCGCGACCCCAAGACCGGCGAGGAGAAGATCGTCACGGTCTTCGCCAACCAGAAGGGCGAGCCGAAGAAGAACACCCTGGCGCTGCTGAAGAACATCGAGGAGGCCAAGAGCCGCCCGCTCGCCCGCTTCCTCAACGGGCTCTCCATCCGGCACGTCGGGCCGGTCGCCGCGCAGGCGCTCGCCCGCGAGTTCCGCTCGGTCGACCGCATCGAGCAGGCCACCGAGGCGGAGTTGGCGAACACCGAGGGTGTCGGCCCCATCATCGCCGCCTCGCTCAAGGAGTGGTTCGCCGAGGAGTGGCACCGCGAGATCGTCCGCAAGTGGAAGGCGGCCGGCGTCCCGCTGGAGGAGCGGTCCACCGGCGAGGAGGAGGGACCGCGTCCGCTCGACGGGCTCACCGTCGTCGTCACCGGCACTCTCGAGGGCTTCACCCGGGACGGGGCCAAGGAGGCCCTGCAGATCCGGGGGGCGAAGGTGACCGGTTCCGTGTCCAAGAAGACCTCGTTCGTCGTCGTGGGTGACAACCCCGGTTCGAAGTACGACAAGGCGATGCAACTCAAGGTGCCGGTCCTGGACGAGGACGGCTTCACCGTCCTGCTCGAACAAGGACCCGAAGCGGCGGCCGGCGTCGCGCTTTCGGCCGAGGAATAGCGGTTGAAGACCACCCGATCGGCGCATACCAGATGCATACGGTTGGCCGGGTCGCATTCGGGCAACCGTCGACGACCGCTGCCCGTGGAAGCCTTCTGCGGCCTACTGTTGAGGTGTGCGCCTGCCGTGCCCAGATGCGGTCGGGGCATCCCCCTGCCCCCGAGGAGCGGGGGGAAGGGTTCTCCAACGCGGAGCCGTTGATGGTTGTCGGGCGTCGGGCCGCGTGGCGTGGGCACCGCCGGCTGTGAGAGGGACGGGAATGGAACCGACCGAGAGCGCCGCCGCGGGCTCACGGCTGCGCCTGAGTCGCCTGGTGAGCGCATGGCGCGACAGCCGGTGGCCCGCGTGGCGCGGTGGCGGCGCACGGCACACCGCGGCGGACGGCCGCGGCTCCGCACCGCCGGCCGCCGGCCGCGCCTCCGGACTCACCGACGCCGACACCGAACGGCACCTGTCCTGGCCCGCGTTGCCCGCGGCGATCGTCGCGGCGGCCGGGTTCGTCCTCGGCGCGGGCTTCTACCGGGCGTTCACCGGCGGCCACGCCCTCTTCCCGTCCGGCACCGTCGGCTGGTCCCTGGCCGTGCTCACCGGTGTCGTCGTCGGCCACCTGGTCATGCTCGGCCGCTCCCGCTGGTGGGGCGGCACCGGCTCGGGCGCAGCCCTCACCCTCGCCGTCCTGCTGCTGTACGGCTGGGTCCCGGCCGGCATGGTCAGCCTCACCGTCGTCGTCCTGGTCGGCGTCGCCCGCCGGGGCCACTGGCGGCAGGGCATCCTGCACGGCGCGGTGGACCTCCTCGGCATCGCCGCCGGAGCCCTGCTGCTCGGTGTCTGCGGTTCCGTGCCGTCCGTGGAGGAGCCCTGGGACCCGAACACCTGGACGGTGTACGCGGCGCCCAAGGTGGTACTGGTCGCCGTCGCCTACCTCGCGGTCACCCGCGCCCTGCTGTGGTACCTGCACACACCGCGCGCCGGACTGCCCACCGTCGCCCGCACCGCCCTGGTCAGACAGGGCCTCGTCGCCGTCGCGCTGCTCGGCATCGCCCCGCTGATCTGCGTGGTCGCCGTCGCCAAGCCACTGCTGCTGCCGCTGTTCTCGATCCCCTTGATCGCCCTCGACTCCACCCTGTGGATCGCCCGCGCCAGGGCTGAGGAGCAGCTGCGCGACCCGCTGACCGGGCTGCCCAACCGGCAGTGGCTGCTGGAGCGGACCTGGACGGCGCTGGACGACGCCGAGCGCATCGGCGCCCGCGCCGCCCTGATGCTGATCGACCTCGATCGCTTCCGGTCGGTCAACGACACGCTCGGACACCTCGCCGGCGACCGGCTGCTGCTGCAGACCGCCGACCGGCTGCGGCAGGCGCTGCCGCGCGGGGCGGAGGCGGCGCGGCTCGGCGGCGACGAGTTCGCCGTCTTACTGCCCGTCGCCGACTCCACCACGTCGGCGACCCGGGTCGCCCGTCAGCTGGTCGCAGCACTCAGCTCACCGCTCGACCTGGACGGGCTCACCCTCGTCCTGGAGGCCAGCGCCGGGGTCGCGGTCTTCCCCGACCACGCGCTCGACGCCGAGGGGCTGCTGCGCCGGGCCGACGTGGCGATGTACCAGGCGAAGCGGGACCGCACGGGCGTCGAGGTCTACGAGTCCAAGCGGGACTCCAACACCCCCGACCGGCTCGGTCTGCTGGGCGATCTGCGGCGTGCCCTGGACGCCCACGAGGTCCAGCTGCACTACCAGCCCAAGGTTCGTTTCGACGGACAGGTGGCGGGTCTGGAGGCCCTGGTGCGGTGGGTGCACCCGGAACGGGGCAAGGTGCCGCCGGACGAGTTCATAGCGATCGCCGAGTCCTCGGGGCTGATGCCCCTTCTGACGGAGTACGTGCTGGAGACGGCACTCGGGCAGGTCGCCCGGTGGCGCGCCCAGGGCCTGTTCGTGCCGGTCGCGGTCAACGTCTCCCCGCGCGACGTCCACACCCCGGGCTTCGCGGGCTCGGTGGCCGCACGGCTGGCGCGGCACGGGGTCCCGGCGGGGGCCCTGCAACTGGAGATAACGGAACACGTGCTGCTGGAGGACCCGCAGCGCGCAGCCGACACGCTCGCCGGACTGACCGGGCACGGCGTGAAGATGTCCCTGGACGACTTCGGCACCGGTTACTCCTCCCTGGTCCATCTGCGCCGGCTCCCCGTGAGCGAGCTGAAGATCGACCGCTCGTTCGTGGCCCGGCTGGCCGTCGACACCGAGGACGCCGAGATCGTGCGCTGCACGGTCGACCTCGCGCACTCCCTCGGCCTGCTCGTCGTCGCCGAGGGAGTCGAGGACGACGAGACCTGGGAACGCCTGCGCGACCTGGGCTGCGACGCCGTGCAGGGCTGGCTGGTCGCGGCGGCGATGCCGCCGGAGGAGACCACGGCCTGGCTGCTGGCCCGCGGCTCCCGCGGCTGGCAACGCCCCGCCGCCGCCCTCCCGGCGGCCACCGCGGACGACCCGGGCCGCGTCGGCTGACGGCACCATCCCACCGGACTGCACCCGAGGAGCCGAGCGTGCCGTCCCGTGCCTTGCACCCCGAGCGTGCCGTCCCGTGCCTCGCACCCCGAGCGTGCCGTCCCGTGCCCGACGCGCCGAGCGTGCCGTCTGATGCTTTGCGTGCCGAGCGTGCCCCCTCGTCCTCGACGCGCCGGGTGTGCCGACCGTGCCCGACGCGCCGAGCGCGCCGTCTGGTGCTTTGCGTGC
>NZ_BMWA01000029.1:0-53787 GCF_014650995.1 Streptomyces viridiviolaceus | reverse complement strand
GCCGAGCGTTCGGTGCCGTGTCTGCCCCCGAGCGTGCCGTTGCGTGCCCGTCGTGCCGTGCGTGCCCTCTCGTCCTCGACGCGGCGGGTGTGCCGACCATGCCCGACGCGCCGAGCGCGCCGTCTGGTGCTTTGCGTGCCGAGCGTTCGGTGCCGTGTCTGCCCCCGAGCGTGCCGTTGCGTGCCCGTCGTGCCGTGCGTGCCCTCTCGTCCTCTACGCGGCGGGTGTGCCCGCCGGTGCCCCACGTGCCGAGCGTGCCGTCTGCTGCTTGCGCGTCGAGCGTTCGGTGCCGTGTCCGCCGCCCCGGGTGTGCCGTCGCGTGCCCGTCGGGCCGGGTGTGCCGCTTCGTGCCCTCCGCCCCGAGCGCTGTCGCGCGACGCGCCGAGCGTGCGGTCCCGTTTCTGCCCCCTCCGGGCGTGCCATCGCGTGCCCGTAGCGCCGGGCGTGCCGTGCCCTACGCGCCCAGCGTGCCCTCTCGCGTCCGGACGCCGGCCGTGAGACGAACTCGCCGTCCTGTGCCCTGCGCACCCCTCCGCCGGGTACCCGCGTTCCGTACGCGCGGCAGCCGAACCCCAGGAGCCGAGCCATGTCACTGTTCGGACCGAAGTTCGACGACTCCGTCGTCGTCCGTGACGCCGAGGCCGAGGTCCTCGGCCGTGCCCCCGTCACCGTCAGGCTGCTGGCCGACAGCAGCGCGACCGGCGGGGCGCTGTCCACCCAGCGCGTCACCCTCACCGACGGCGCCGACGGTGCCCGCCCCCACTTCCACAAGGGCTCGGCCGAGATGTTCTTCATGCTGGACGGCGAGGCCCTGCTGCTCTCCGGCGAGGACGTGCTCACCGCCGAACGCGGCGACCTGGTCGTCGTCCCGCCGAACCGGCCGCACGCCTTCGCCGCCGCCCCCGGCGCCGACGCCGACATCCTGATCGTCCTCGCCCCCGGCGTCGAGCGCTTCGAGTACTTCCGCCATCTCCAGCGCATCCGCCTCGGCGAGGTCCCGCCGGAGAGCATCCTCGACGTCCAGGACCTCTACGACAACCACTTCCTGAGCAGCCCGGCATGGGACGCGCGTCGCTGACAGCCCCGGCTCGGGGGAAACCGTTTCACGGGCACCCGGCCCCGCCCCATAGGATTGGGCCAAACCACACACACTCACCCCAGAGGAACGCTGCATGCCTGGCATCACGCGCGAGGAGGTCGCCCACCTCGCCCGGCTGGCGCGTCTGGAGCTGAAGCCCGAAGAGCTCGAGCACTTCGCGGGACAGCTGGACGACATCATCGGCGCGGTCGCCCGCGTCAGCGAGGTCGCCGACCAAGACGTACCGCCGACCTCGCACCCGCTCCCGCTGACGAACGTCATGCGGCCGGACGAGGTCCGTCCGTCGCTCACGCCCGAGCAGGCGCTCTCCGGCGCCCCGGCCCAGGAGCAGCAGCGTTTCAAGGTGCCGCAGATCCTGGGGGAGGAGTAACCCGCCATGAGCGATCCCATCATCAAGCTCACCGCGGCCGAGATCGCCGCGAAGATCGCCTCCGGCGAGCTGACCGCGGTCGAGGTCACCGAGGCGCACCTGGCCCGCATCGAGGCCGTCGACGAGAAGGTGCACGCCTTCCTGCACGTGGACCGCGAGGGCGCCCTCGCCCAGGCCCGTGCCGTCGACGAGAAGCGGGAGCGCGGCGAGAAGCTCGGCCCGCTGGCCGGCGTCCCGCTCGCGCTGAAGGACATCTTCACGACCGAGGGCGTGCCCACGACCGTCGGTTCGAAGATCCTCGAGGGCTGGATCCCGCCGTACGACGCGACGGTCACCAAGAAGCTGAAGGCCGCCGACGTCGTCATCCTCGGCAAGACCAACATGGACGAGTTCGCCATGGGGTCCTCGACCGAGAACAGCGCCTACGGCCCGACCGGCAACCCGTGGGACCTCACCAGGATCCCCGGCGGTTCCGGCGGCGGTTCCTCCGCCGCGCTCGCCGCCTTCCAGGCCCCGCTCGCCATCGGCACCGACACCGGCGGCTCCATCCGCCAGCCCGCTGCCGTCACCGGCACCGTCGGCGTGAAGCCGACCTACGGCGGTGTCTCCCGCTACGGCATGGTGGCCTTCTCCTCCTCCCTCGACCAGGGCGGCCCCTGTGCCCGCACGGTCCTGGACGCGGCCCTGCTGCACGAGGTGATCGCCGGACACGACCCGATGGACTCCACCTCCATCGACGCCCCGGTCCCCGCGGTCGTCGAGGCCGCCCGCAACGGCAGCGTCGAGGGCATGCGCGTCGGCGTCGTCAAGCAGTTCCGCGGCGAGGGCTACCAGGCCGGCGTCATCCAGCGGTTCGACGAGTCCGTCGAGCTGCTCAAGGAGCTGGGCGCCGAGATCGTCGAGCTGGACTGCCCGTCCTTCGACCTCGCCCTGTCGGCGTACTACCTGATCGCGCCCTCCGAGTGCTCCTCCAACCTCGCCCGCTTCGACGGCCTGCGCTACGGCCTGAGGACCGGCGACGACGGCGGCCACTCGGCGGAGGAGGTCACCTCCCTGACCCGCGAGGCCGGCTTCGGCCCCGAGGTCAAGCGGCGCATCATGCTCGGCACGTACGCCCTGTCGAGCGGCTACTACGACGCCTACTACGGCAGCGCCCAGAAGGTCCGCACCCTCATCACGCGGGACTTCGAGAAGGCGTTCGAGCAGGTCGACGTGATCGTCTCCCCGACGACCCCGACCACCGCCTTCCCGATCGGCGAGCGCGCCGACGACCCGATGGCGATGTACCTGGCCGACCTGTGCACCATCCCCACCAACCTGGCGGGCAACGCGGCCATGTCGCTGCCCTGCGGCCTCGCCCCCGAGGACAACCTGCCGGTGGGCCTGCAGATCATCGCCCCCGCCATGAAGGACGACCGGCTGTACAAGGTCGGCGCCGCCGTAGAGGCCGCCTTCGTGGAAAAGTGGGGCCACCCGCTGCTGGAGGAGGCTCCGTCGCTGTGAGCAAGCTGTCGAAGGCCAAGGGCTTCAAGAAGTCCAAGAACGGCCTGTACCTGTCCATGGCCACCACCGCGTTCGGCGCGTTCAGCGTCGCCAAGCAGGCGAAGCTCGCCCGCGCCGAGAGCGACACGCTCCGCCTGGTCGACGCCGCCGTGTCCGCCGCCGCCATCGTCACCGGCCTCGCCATCCTCTACCGCGAGCTGAAGCGGCTGGGCGACGACGACGTCCTGCTGGGCTGAGAGGGAAGTTTCACCGTGACCACCACGACCGACCTGGTGTCGTACGAGGACGCACTCGCCTCGTACGACCCCGTCATGGGCCTCGAGGTCCATGTCGAACTCGGCACCAAGACCAAGATGTTCTGCGGCTGCTCGACCGCGCTGGGCGCCGACCCGAACACCCAGACCTGCCCGGTCTGCCTCGGCCTGCCCGGCGCGCTCCCGGTCGTCAACGCGACCGGCGTGGAGTCCGCCGTCAAGATCGGCCTCGCGCTGAACTGCGAGATCGCCGAGTGGTGCCGCTTCGCCCGGAAGAACTACTTCTATCCGGACATGCCGAAGAACTTCCAGACCTCCCAGTACGACGAGCCGATCGCCTTCAACGGCTACCTCGACGTGCAGCTGGAGGACGGCGAGACCTTCCGCGTGGAGATCGAGCGCGCCCACATGGAGGA
The DNA here is from genome assembly GCF_014650995.1 of Streptomyces viridiviolaceus. Taxonomy (GTDB): domain Bacteria; phylum Actinomycetota; class Actinomycetes; order Streptomycetales; family Streptomycetaceae; genus Streptomyces; species Streptomyces viridiviolaceus. The sequence goes on along the minus strand of NZ_BMWA01000029.1, from coordinate 50,145 downwards.
GGACACCGGCAAGTCGACGCACGTCGGCGGCGCCACCGGCCGTATCCACGGCGCGTCCCACTCCCTGCTGGACTACAACCGTGCCGGCATCCCGCTCATCGAGATCGTCACCAAGCCGATCGTCGGCGCCGGGGAGCGCGCCCCCGAGGTCGCGCGGGCGTACGTCCGTGAGCTGCGCGAGCTCATCCGGGCGCTCGGCGTGTCCGAGGCCCGCATGGAGATGGGCCAGATGCGCTGCGACGTCAACCTGTCCCTGATGCCGAAGGGCGCCGACAAGTTCGGCACGCGCAGCGAGACCAAGAACGTCAACTCGCTGCGTTCCGTGGAGCGCGCCGCCCGGTTCGAGATCCAGCGGCACGCCGCCGTCCTGAGCGGCGGCGGCACGATCGTCCAGGAGACCCGCCACTTCCACGAGGACACCGGGTCGACGACCTCGGGCCGCGTGAAGGAGGAGGCCGAGGACTACCGGTACTTCCCGGAGCCCGACCTGGTGCCGGTCGCCCCGTCCCGCGAGTGGGTCGAGGAGATCCGCGCCGGTCTGCCCGAGCTGCCGCTGGTCCGCCGCAACCGGCTCCGCGAGGAGTGGGGCGTCTCCGGCACCGACATGCAGGCGATCCTCAACGCCGGTGCCCTGGAGCCGATCGTCGCCACGATCGAGGCCGGCGCCGACGCGGCGTCCGCCCGCAAGTGGTGGATGGGTGAGCTGGCCCGCAGCGCCAACGAGTCCGGCAAGGCGCTGGACGAGCTGGCGATCACCCCGGCGCAGGTCGCGCGGGTCACCGAGCTGGTGGCCAAGGGCGACCTGAACGACAAGCTGGCCCGCCAGGTCATCGAGGGCGTCCTCGCCGGCGAGGGCACGCCGGACGAGGTCGTCGACAAGCGCGGCCTGAAGGTCGTCTCCGACGAGGGCGCGCTCACCGCCGCCGTCGAGGAGGCCATCGCCGGCAACCCGGCCATCGCCGACAAGATCCGCGGCGGCAAGGTGGCCGCGGCCGGCGCCCTGGTCGGCGCGGTCATGAAGGCGACCCGGGGCCAGGCGGACGCCGCCCGCGTCAAGGAGCTGATCCTGCAGAAGCTGGGCGTCGAGGAGGGCTGAGACAGCCCTTCCGCACACCTCTGAGGGGGATGCATCGATCGCGATGCATCCCCCTTGGTGTGCCGTCCTTGTGTGTCTTCCTGGTGAGTCGTCCCGGTTCGGCCTCGGCTCCGGACGAAGGTTCTGGGACGGCGTCCCACGACCCGCGCGAAGCCCGGGGACCGGCCCTCGTCGGCGCGCGGCAGGTCCACCGAGTCGCGCGCCATGGCGGCCATGAACTCGCTCGGGCACTCCTCGGCACACACCTCGCTCCGCAGCAGCCGGTCCCGCCACCCGTCCGGCTGCCGGCCCCCGGCCTCGACCTGCACGGCCCCGCCGCGCGCCCAGCGGCGGCGCCACCACGCGGGGGAGTGGAACGCCCGGAACCCGGGTCCCAGAACGGCGCTTCAGATGCTCCGGCGGCTCCGCGCTCCCTCCGGCTCCTCGCGCAGCGCCGGGACGACCACGCCGGTCCGGCCGCCGGGGCGCAGGTCCTCGAGGCCGAGGGCCGGGGCCGGCCACTCCAGCAGCGACAGCGGGTGCGGGCCCGTCCGGTGGTCGACGATCCAGCCTCCCATTGCTGTGAAGAACGCCACGAAGTCCTCAAACGATCATGCTTGCCTGCAAGAGTGGCTTTGCATTGCTCATGCGTTCTTTGCGGGCTGTACACGTCATGGACGGCTGTTCCCGGTCAAAGATCCACAATCAGACACCCTGGGAGCACGTTCGTGGCAGCCCTTGCACGCTGGTGTGTCCAGCGCCGCCTCGTCGCCGTACTGCTCTGGCTGCTCGCCTTCGGCGGGGTCGCCGCGGCGGCCGCCGTCACGGGCTCCGCGTACTCCAACGACTACAGGGTCCCGGGTACCGACGCCGACCGTGCGTACCAGTTGCTCACGTCCGGCTTCCCCACCGCCGGCGGTGACGGCGACACGATCGTCTGGCACACCGCCTCCGGCACCGTCCGCGCCGCCGACGTCGAACAGACGATGACCCGCACCCTGGACCGCATCGAGGACCTGCCCGGGGTGGCCTCGGTGACCGACCCGTACGACGATCCGGACTCGGGCGGGATCAGCGAGGACGCCCACACGGCGTACGCCACGGTCGTCTTCGAGGAGGCGTCGGAGGACATCGACGCGTCCCAGGCACGGGCCGTAGTCGACACCGCGAAGGCCGCCGAGGCGGACGGGCTCCAGGTCGAGCTGGGCGGCGGGGCCGTCGCGCTCACCGAGGCGCCGGGCGGGCATCTCGCCGAGGCCCTGGGCGTGGCCGTCGCCGCGGTCGTGCTCTTCCTGGCCTTCGGCTCCCTCGCCGCCGCGACGCTGCCCATCGCCACCGCGCTGGTCTCCGTCGGCACCGCGTACGCGGGCATCACCCTGCTCGGCCACGCCATGACCGTCGCCGACTTCGCGCCCATGCTGGGCACCCTGATCGGGCTCGGCGTCGGCATCGACTACGCGCTGTTCATCGTCACCCGGCACAGACGCGGGCTGAAGCAGGGACTGTCCGTCACCGAGGCCGCCACCAACGCCGTCGCGACGACGGGACGCGCGGTCGTCTTCGCGGGTGCCACCGTTTGCATCGCCCTGCTGGGCATGCTGATCCTCCGGCTGAGCTTCCTCAACGGCGTCGCCATCGCCGCATCGCTGACCGTCGTCCTCACGGTCGCCGCCTCCGTGACGCTGCTGCCCGCCCTGCTGTCCTTCATAGGCCCCCGCGCGCTGAGCCGGCGCGAGCGGCGCCGCCTGGCCGAGCACGGCCCCGAGCCCGAGCTCCCGACGGGGCTCGCCGCCCGCTGGTCGGCGTTCGTCGAACGCCACCCCAAGCTGCTCGGCGCCGTCGCCCTGGTCGTCATCACCGTGCTCGCGCTGCCCACCCTCGGACTGCGCCTGGGCACCTCCGACCAGGGCAACGACCCCCGGGGGACCACCACCCGCCAGGCCTACGACCTGCTCGCCGACGGCTTCGGGCCCGGCGTGAACGGACCGCTCACCCTGGTCACGAAGGTCGGCGGGGCCGAGGACCGGCTCGCCCTGGACAACCTCGACGCCTCGCTGCGCGCCACCGAGGGCGTCGCCTCGGTGACGCCGGTGACGTACAACTCCGGCGGCGACGCCGCGTACCTCACCGTCGTCCCCGACTCGGCACCGCAGTCGCAGGCGACCAGTGACCTCGTCGACCGGCTGCGCGGCGAGGTCCTGCCCCGCGCCGAGACCGGCACCGCGCTCGACGTGCACGTCGGTGGCGTCACGGCCGGCTACGACGACTTCGCCGACGTCATCGTCGGCAAGCTGCCCCTCTTCGTCGGCGTCGTCATCGGCCTCGGCTGCCTGCTGCTCCTGCTGGCCTTCCGGTCCGTCGGCATCCCGGTCAAGGCCGCCGCGATGAACGTCGCCGCGGTGGCCGCGGCCTTCGGCATCGTGGTCGCCGTCTTCCAGTGGGGCTGGGGCAGCGAGACGCTGGGGCTCGGCAGCGCGGGCCCGATCGAACCCTTCCTGCCCGTGATCATGGTGTCGGTGCTGTTCGGCCTCTCCATGGACTACCAGGTCTTCCTGGTCAGCCGGATGTACGAGGAGTGGCTGGAGACCGGTGACAACCGCCGCGCCGTCCGCGTCGGCCTCGCCGAGACCAGCCGGGTGATCAACTCCGCCGCGGTCATCATGATCTCGGTCTTCCTCGCCTTCGTGCTCAGCGGGGACCGGGTGATCGCCATGTTCGGCATCGCGCTCGCCGCGGCCGTCGCCCTGGACGCCTTCGTGCTCCGTACGCTCCTGGTGCCCGCGCTGATGCACATGCTCGGCCGCGCCAACTGGTGGCTGCCCCGCCGACTGGACGCCCGTCTGCCACGCATCAGCATCGAGCCGCCCGAGTGCCGCGCCGCCCATGAGAGGCTGGCCGCCGCGACGGACGCCGAAGTGGCGGACGTCCTGGCGGAGGAGGAGCGACAGCGGGATGTACGCGATATCACTGGGTGACGACGGAGCCGAACTGCGCCCCCTGGAGACCTGGCACGCCGAGGAGTTCCTGGCGCACCTGGACCGCGGCAGGGAGTTCATCACACAGCACATCCCCTTCGGGACAAAGGCCACCGACGTCGAATCGGCCCGGGCGCTCCTGCAGTCCTACGCCGACCGGCACGCCGCCGACAGCGGCTTCCTGCACGGGCTGTGGCTGGACGGCAAGCTCGTCGGCGGTCTGCTCTTCCGTGTCTTCGACGCCGCCACCGGCGTGTGCGAGATCGGCTGCTGGCTGGAGCCGGCCGGGACCGGGCGCGGGCTCGTCACGCGCGGCGCCCGGGTCCTGATCGACTGGGCGTTCGAGGAGCGGGGCATGCACCGCGTGGAGTGGCACGCCTCGTCCGCCAACACCCCCAGCGTCAACGCCGCCCGGCGACTCGGCATGACGCGGGAGGGCGTACTGCGCGAGACCTTCCCCTACCGAGGTGTCCGACAGGACACGGAGGTATGGGCCGTGCTCGCGCCCGAGTGGCGTGCGGCACGCGCGCGTACCGCTCACAACGATCATTAAGAGACCTCTCAGACAGCGTCCGTACGGTGCGAGACATGGGAACGAAGACAGTGGACGAGACCGGCCCGAAGACCGACGACGACAAGGTGGACGAGGCGGCGGAGGCGAAGGCCGCCGAGAGCACCGAGACCGCTGAGCACACCGCCGCGGACGAGGACACCACGGAGGGTGACACCGACGCCGGGGCCGCCACCGAAGGGGGCCCGAGCGGCGTCGGCCAGGGCGCGGGCGCCGTCGTCTCCGCCGGGCTCGGCATCGTCTCGCTGACCGGCAGCTGGGTCGGCACCGTGGCCTCCGCCCGCGAGTCGCTGATCGGCCAGCTGGAGACCTCCACGTCCTCCGACGTCGCCACCATGATCGAGAAGGGCTACGGCAACGCCTGGCACGCCACCGCCCTGTGGGGCGGGCTGTTCGCCCTCGTCGCGCTGATCGTCGGCGTCGTGGTCCTCGCCCGGCCCGCGTTCGGGGCGCCGGGCCGGCCGCAGGCCCCCTGGATCAAGTCGGTGGCCTGGGCGGGTGTCGCGCTCGGCGTCATCGGCCTGCTCCTGGCCGTGCTGAAGTACACCGACGTCCTGCTGGGCCTGCCCTCCACGGGCTGAGGTCTCCGCAGGCCGTCCAAGGGGTCTTAGGGCATCCGAGCGCCGATGAGCGCGCCCTAAGACCCCTCACGCGCGTCTGAGGTGCGGACCGCCGCCGAAGATGCGGAACTTACCCGATGTGGCCGGCCCCCCTGGGAGACGAAGGTTGAGGCATCGCAACGAGCGAAGCCGAAACCGACCTCTCACCCAAGGAGACGCCATGTTCGCGTACGAACTCCAGCGCTACCGTTCCGACGATCTGCTCCGCCGCGCCGAGCGGGCACGGCTGGCCCGCGAGGCCGTCCTCGCCCGCCGCGCCGAGCGCCGGGCAGCGGCACGGAGCACCGCCGAGACGGAGAGCCATACCTCCCGCTTCAGGAGGCACCGGTTCGCCCGGGCCGCATGAGCGCCGGAACCCGGGAGGACGACCCTGCGGTCGTCCTCCCGGAAGCCGTTCCTCCCCGAGCCGCACTCCGGAAAACCGGTGCCGCCCCGTCGGCCCCGCATGCGATGCTCGGGCTCGTGGAGACCAGGTCCGTCAGTCCCGTGTTCGTCGGCCGCGCCGGTGAACTGGGCACCTTGAACGACGCGCTCCGCCGCGCGGAAGCCGGGGGCACCTCCCAGGGGTTCGGCCCGGGCGGAGAGCCGCAGGCGTTGCTGCTGGGCGGTGAGGCGGGCGTCGGCAAGACCCGCCTCGTCGAGGAGTTCGCCGCCGCCGCACGCCGGCAGGGCGCCGTCGTCGCACTGGGCGGCTGCGTCGAGATCGGCGCCGACGGGCTGCCCTTCGCGCCGTTCTCCACCGCGCTGCGGACCCTGCGCCGCGAACTGCCCGACGAACTGGCCGCCGCTGCCGCCGGGCAGGAGGAGGAGCTGGCCCGGCTGCTGCCCGAGCTGGGCGAGCCGGCCACGGCCGGCGGCACCGGGCGGCACGACGAGGAGAGCATGGCCCGGCTCTTCGAGCTCACCGCCCGCCTGCTGGAACGCCTCGCAGCCCGGCGAACCGTCGTCGTCGCCCTGGAGGACCTGCACTGGGCCGACGCCTCCACCCGCCACCTCATCGCCTACCTCTTCCGCACCCTGCGCACCGGCCGCCTCGTCGTCCTGGCCACCTACCGCTCCGACGACATCCACCGCCGCCACCCCCTGCGCCCCCTGCTCGCCGAACTCGACCGGCTGCGCACGGTCCGCCGCATCGAACTCGGCCGCTTCACCCGCGAGGAAGTGGGCCGCCAGATCGCGGGCATCCTCGCCCACGAGCCCGACCCGCGCCAGGTCGACGAGATCTTCGAACGCTCCGACGGCAACGCCTTCTTCGTCGAGGAACTCGCCGTCGCCGCCCACGAGGGCTGCTGCACCGGACTCACCGACTCCCTGCGCGACCTGCTCCTGGTCCGCGTCGAGGCGCTGCCCGAGAGCGCGCAGCAGGTCGCCCGGATCGTCGCCGAGGGCGGCTCCACCGTGGAGTACCGCCTCCTCGCCGCCGTCGCCCGGCTCACCGAGGACGACCTCATCGAAGCGCTGCGCGCCGCCGTGAACGCCAACATCCTCATCCCCGCGCCCGACGGCGCCGGGTACCGCTTCCGCCACTCCCTGGTGCGCGAGGCCGTCGGCGACGACCTGCTGCCCGGCGAGCGCTCCCGCCTCAACCGCCGCTACGCCGAGGCCCTCGACGCCGATCCGACGCTCGTGCCCGCCGACGAGCGCGTGATGCGCCTGGCCAGCTACTGGTACCACGCGCACGATCCCGCCAAGGCCCTCCCCGCCGTCCTCGACGCCTCCGTCGAGGCCCGCCGCCGCAACGCCTACTCGGAGCAGCTCCGGCTGCTGGAGCGGGCCATGGAGCTGTGGGACTCCACCCCCGACGACGTACGCGCCACCCTGCGCCCCGTCGACTACACCGAGGTCTACCCTCCGTGCGGCTGCGACCCGGCCACCGCGCCCCTGCGCTACCTCGACCTCATGGCCGAGGCCGCCGTCGCCGGGCGGCTGTGCGGCGAGCGGGAGCGCGCCCTGAAGATCACCAAGCGGGCGCTGCGCCTGCTCGAGGACGAGCAGGACAACGGCCCCGTCACCCGGCCCTCCCCGTCGGGCGGCGATCCCCAGCGCGCCGCCTGGTTCTGGACGCAGCGCTCCCTGCTGGTCCAGGCCCAGGGCCGCGGCGACGGCTGGCGGGAACTGGGCATCGCCCAGGAACTGGTCCGCGGACTGCCCCCGTCCAAGGTGCACGCCGAGGTGCTGGCCATGGCCGCCAACTGGTCGATGCTCCACAACCCCGGCCCCGACGCGGTGACCGCGGCGGAGCGCGCCGTGGAGTACGCACGCATGGTGGGCGCCGCCGACATCGAACTCAACGCCCGGCTCACCCTCGGCGGCCTCATGGTCGACGCGGGCCACATCGACGCGGGACTCGCGGAGATGTACCAGGTCAGAGATCTGGTGGTGGCTCAGGGGCGGTCCGCCGTGGTGGCCCGCAGCCACGTCAACCTGCCCTCGGTCCTGGAGAGCATCGGCCGCTCCGAGGAGGCCGTCGGCATCCTGCGCGAGGGCATCGACCTCACCCGGCGCATGGGCCTGCTGGAGTCCGAGGCCTGGGTGTGGGGCAACCTCGCCGAGTCGCTCATCTCGCTGGGCCGCTGGGACGAGGCGATCGAGGCGGCGGCCACGGCGGGGGCCCCCGGCCGGGGCGCGGGGCCACGGGGTGGCGCCTGCCTCAAACGCGCCGCCGTCGCGCTCGGCCGCGGCGACGTGGACGCCGCCGCCCGACTGCTCGACGAGGCCCGCGCCGCCTACGGCACGCACGACCCCATGCCGCAGAACAGACTGCCGTCGGCCACCCTCGCCGTCGGCATCGCCGCCGCCGAGGGCCGCCTCCCCGACGCCCGCGCCGAACTCGCCCGCGCCGTGGACGCGGGCTTCCCGCCCGGCACCCAGCGCTACGCCTGGCCCCTGCTGCTGTCCGCCGCCGAGGCCGAGGCCGACGCCCGTGGCCTGCCCGCCGCCGAGGAGGGCCGCGCCGCAGCGCTCGAAATCCTCGCCGAGGCCGCCAAGTCGCTCACGACCGGAGCCCCGGTCTGGATCGCCCACGAGAAGTGGGTCCGCGCCGAACTCCACCGCGCCGAGGGCCGGGACACCCCTGACCCCTGGTCGGAGGCGGTCAGCGCCTTCGAATGTCTGCAACGCCCCCACGACCTCGCCCGTGTCCGGTACCGCCTGGCCGCTGCCCTCCTGGCCACCGGCGGGGAGGACGAGCGCGCCCGCGCCACGGAACTGCTCCGCCTCGCCCACACCGTCGCCACCCACCTGGGCGCCCGCCCGCTCGCCGACGCCGTCACGCTGCTCGCCCAGCGCGCCCGGCTCGCCCTGGCCCGCGTCCCCGAGCCTGCCGCCGCTCCCGCCGACCCGGCCGAGGCGCTGGGCCTCACCAGCAGGGAACGCGACGTCCTGCGCCTGGTCTCCGACGGCCGCACCAACCGCCAGATAGCCGAGGAACTCTTCATCTCGCCGAAGACGGCCAGCGTCCACGTCTCGAACATCCTGGCCAAGCTCGGCGTCTCGGGTCGCGGCGAGGCCGCCGCGGTGGCGCATCGGCTGGCGCTGTTCCCGACCGGCACGCTCACCTCCGGGCCGGCGGACTGAGGCTTACGCTGTAACAGACCTCGCCGAGGGAGGCTTTGGTGTTCAACGTCTTCGAGGATCTGTTCGCCCCAGGCCGCAAGCACACCCGCGACGAGCAGAACCGGCTGGAACTGACCCGGGAGGACGTCGGCGACGGCGACCCGGGACACGGACCCATAGACCTCGGCTCGGGCAAGGTCGTCGTACGCCTGCCGGGTCCCAAGGACGCGGAGCCCGCCGACCAGCCGCCCGGGGAGGAGGACCCTCCGGGAGAGGGACGACGTCCCGGGTGAGGGACGGCGCCGCCTACTTCACCTCCAGCTCCAGAATCCGGTCGTCGCCCTCCTTTGCGTCGCCCCGGCCGTCCGTGTTGCTCGTCATCAGCCACAGCTTGTCGCCGCCCGCCGCGACCACCGTGCGCAGACGGCCGTACTCGCCCTCCAGGAACGCCTGCGGCTCGGCGGCGGCCTCCGTGCCCTTCAGCGGTATGCGCCACAGGCGCTGGCCGCGCAGGCCCGCCATCCAGACGGAACCCTCGGCGTGGGCGATGCCGCTGGGCGAGGCCTCGTCCGTGCCCCACTGGGCCAGGGGGTCGTGGAACTCGGTGCCGCCGGACCTGCCCTCCGCCTCCGGCCAGCCGTAGTTGTCACCCGGCTTGATCGCGTTCAGCTCGTCCCATGTGTTCTGGCCGAACTCCGAGGCGAACAGCCGCTGTTCTGAGTCCCAGGCCAGTCCCTGCACATTGCGGTGGCCGTAGGTGTAGACCGGGGAGTCCGGGAACGGGTTGCCCGGCGCCGGCTCGCCCTCCGGGGTCAGGCGCAGGATCTTGCCACCGAGGGAGTCCCTGTCCTGCGACAGGCCCGTGTCGCCGCTCTCGCCCGTGCCCGCGTACAGCATCTTGTCCGGGCCGAAGGCGATCCGGCCGCCGTTGTGGATGACGCCCTTGGGGATGCCCTTGAAGATCGTGTCCGGGGCGCCCAGTTGCTCACCGGACGGCTTCTTCGCGTCGTGGAGCATGCGGACGATCCGGTTGTCCGAGGCCGAGGTGAAGTAGGCGTAGATCATGTGGTCCGAGGCGTAGTCGGGGGAGAGCGCGATGCCGAGGAGACCACCCTCACCGGCCGGTGACACCCCCGGCACCTCGCCCAGCTCGGTCTTCCTGCCCGTCCTGTCGTCGACCCGGGTGATCGTGCCCTCGTCGCGGGAGGAGACCAGCAGGTCGCCGTCCGGCAGCGGGGCCAGGTCCCAGGGGCTCTTCAGGCCCGTGGCGACCGTGCGGACCACTTTCACGGAGCCCTTGGCGGGGGGCGTCTCCTCGGCCGTCCGAGAGGGCGGGGACTGAGCCGCCGTACGGCTCGGGGTGGCGTTGTCCTCCGCGCCCGGCGTCTCTCCGTCGTCGGAGGAGCAACCGGCTGTCAGCAGGAGCGTGGCGGCGGCCAACACGGCCGTCACGGCTCGACGTTGCACGATCATGGTCCCTTCGACGCGGTGGGTTCTACCTGTCTTACACCGCCCGAGCCTTCCAGGTTCCCGATCACCGATCCCCGAATCCCGCGAACGCGCGCCCCCGGGCAGGGGAGAGGCCCCTCACCGAGCGCCGCCCGGGCCCTGTCTGGCTCCTGTGTGCCGTGTGGCGCGCGGCCTGGATTGCGGTGGTCCCAGCAGCGGTTCCTGACCCGGCGCCGACCAGGGAACTGGTGTGGCCTGTGTGGGAGATGTGGTCCTCGGCCCGCTTGTGACGGTTCGTGCGCGGTGTGCTTCCGGCCCAGCGCCCGCCCTGGGGTCCCTCTGTGCTGTGTGGCCCTCGGCCGAGCTTGCGTGACGGTCCCTGTGCGGTGCGGTTCCCGGCCCGGTGCCTCACGTGACCGGTGTGGTCCCAGGTACGGAACGGTCCTTGGCCCGGTCGGCGCGGCCCGTGAACCGAGCGGCCCCAGGCCCGGCGTCCGACGGGATCGGCAAGCCCCGCCGACGGAACAGCCGGAGACCGCGGCCGGACGGGACCCGGGCGTCGGCCCGAGCCGTCACTCCCACGACCCCTGCGCCGCCGGGAGGCCGCGTATCTCCGCCAGGTCCTGCGGGGTCAGCCGCAGCGCGGCCGCCGCGGCGTTCTGCGCCGCCCAGCGCTCCTGCTTCGTGCCCGGCACCGGGACCACGTGCCGTCCCTGCGCCAGCACCCAGGCCAGCGCCACCTGGGCCGGCGTGACATCGTCGCCGTGCCGGGCCGCGATCCGGCGCAGGCCCACCACGATCGGCTGGTTGGCGGCCATCATCTCGGCGGTGAAGCGGGGATGCCGGGCGCGCAGGTCCTCCGGTTCGAAACCCTCGCCGGGCGTCAGCGTGCCGGTCAGGAAGCCGTTGCCGAGCGGCATCGCGGCGAGCAGGCCGACGCCCCGCGCCTCGCACCACGGCAACAGCGACTGAAGGGCCTCCGGCGACCACACCGACAGCTCGGCCTCCACCGCGCTCACCGGGAAGACCTGCTGCAGCCGCTCCAGCTGCCGGACCGTCGCGTCGTGCAGGCGCGCCCCCGGCCGCCGGGCCGACCGCGCGCCGACCGCGCAGAGCCCCAACGCCCGCACCTTTCCGGCCCGCACGAGCTCCGCCATCGCGCCCCAGGTCTCCTCGACGGGCACCTCGGGATCGGCGCGGTGCAGCTGGTAGAGGTCGATGACGTCCGTCTGCAGCCGGCGCAGGGAGGCGTCGCAGGCGCGCTTCACATAGCCGGGGCGGCCGTTGGCCACGATGTGCTGGTCGCCGACCAGCAGACCGACCTTGGTCGACACGAAGGCGTCGGAGCGCCGCTCCTTCAACACCCGCCCCAGCAGCAGCTCGTTGGTGAACGGGCCGTACATGTCCGCCGTGTCCAGCAGGGACGAGCCCAGGTCGAGCGCCCGGTGCACCGCCCTGAGCGACTCGTCGCCCCGTTGCCGCGACGCGCTGTACGCCCAGCTCATCGGCATGCACCCCAGGCCGACGGCCCCCACCGCGAGTGCCGCCGCGCCGATCGTCCTGCGCTCCACCTGGTCGTGACCCTCCCTCTTCAGGTCACCCAACCTAACCTCTGCGCCCACGAGCCCCTGACATAGCCTCCTGACCATGACTGCTGACGTGTGGCTGCCCATCCCGCCGGACGAGATCGAGGGACTCCCCGAGGGCCCCGCCTACCGCTTCTGGGACGGTGCCGAGGACTTCCCCGCGGACCCGGCCGACTGCGCGTACTACGTCGTCCCCTACATGAAGCCCAGCGAGATCGGCGTGCGTCCGCTGCCGGCGATGCGCTCCGTGCAGGTCGTGCAGACCCTGTCCGCCGGCATCGACCACGTGCTGCCGGGGCTGAAGCACCTGCCCGCGGGGGTGCGGCTGTGCAATGCGCGCGGGGTGCACGAGGCCAGCACGGCGGAGCTCACCCTGACGCTGATCCTGGCGTCGCTGCGCGGCGTCCCCGACTTCGTGCGGGCGCAGGACAGAGGGGAGTGGCTCGGCGGGTTCCGGCCCGCGCTCGCCGACCGCAGCGTCCTCGTCGTGGGCTACGGATCGATCGGCGCGGCGATCGAGGACCGGCTCGTGCCGTTCGAGGTCGCGCGGGTGGCGCGCGTCGCGCGCTCCGCTCGCACCACGGCGCGCGGGCCGGTGCATCCGCTCACCGAACTCCCCGCCCTGCTCCCGGAGGCGGACGTCGTCGTCATCTCCACGCCGCTCACCGAGACCACCCGTGGCCTGGTGAACGCGGACTTCCTGGCCCGCATGAAGGACGGTGCCCTGCTCGTCAACGTCGCCCGCGGCCCCGTCGTCGACACCAAGGCGCTGCTCACCGAACTGGAGAGCGGGCGCATCACCGCCGCCCTCGACGTCACCGATCCCGAACCGCTGCCGCCGGGCCACCCCTTGTGGCAGGCTCCGGGAGTGCTCATCAGCCCGCACGTCGGCGGGCCGACGTCCGCCTTCCTGCCGCGTGCGAAGCGGCTGCTGGTGGACCAGTTGAACCGCTTCGTGAACCGGGAGCCACTGCGCAACGTGATGCTTACGACGGGCGAGTGATCCGCTTCAGGCACCCTCCGCATTCCCTCGGACGCGGTGGGTACCCGCATTCCCGCTGGTCGTCACGGAGCGTAGAGAACCTATGTCCCTGAGTGACGAGACTGGTGTATCGTCCCGACAGGGGCTGCGCCGCGGACCGTTCGGCGCCGGGGATGGACATTGCAGACTGTGAGGGGGGCGACGGGCGATGCACGGCCTATGGACGAGCGATCCGACGCGGCGGAGCCGCCGGCGACGGCCCTGGCACGCGACCGCACGCAGACGCGGTCGGCACGGCGGCCACCACAGCCATCACCATCCCCACCAGCGCAGGCCGGGCACCCGCAGGAGGTACGCCCACCCGGTGCACCGGGACGCGCAGGACCGGGGAGCGGCGCGGACCGGGAGGGACCGGTGAGTCCGCCGCCCCCCGTACCGACCCTCGACGGAGCACTGCGGACGCAGACTCCGCCGGGGCCCCTGCTGCCCCGCCGGTCCGTCACCTCCGGCGGGCCGACCCTGTACCGCCAGCTCGCGCTGGCCCTCGTCTGCGCGGGATACGCCGTCGGTTCCGCGCTCGGCTGGGGTTCGGAGCTGCTGGCGAAGGTCATGGGTGACTTCGGGCTGAGCGCGGCTGCCGCGGCGGCGGCCGTGTCCTGCTTCCTCTACGCCCGTAGCCACCTGGTCCGCTTCCGGCCCGCCTGGCTGCTGTTCGCCCTCTCCTCGGCGATGGCTGCCCTGGGCAACCTGGTATGGGGCTGGTACGAGGTCGTCCTGGGGCAGCCCGTGCCCAGTCCCTCCTACGCGGACCTGTTCTTCCTGTGCTTCGCGCCGCCCGCCATCGTGGGGCTGCTGGTACTGGCCAAGCGGCCGGTGACGAAGGCGGGTTGGGTCTGCCTCGTGCTGGACGCCTCGCTGATCGGCGGCTCGCTGCTGACGCTGGCCTGGAGCCTGGCGCTGGCGCAGGCGGCGAAGGCCGACGGGGCGAGCGTGGCGCACACCGCGCTGTCGCTCGCGTACCCGCTGCTCGACATCGCCCTGATCAGCATGGTGCTCGCCCTGCACTTCAGGCGCTCGCCCTTCTACCGGTCCGCGGTCAACACCGCGATCGGCGCGCTCGCCCTGACGGTGCTGTGCGACGCCCTGTTCACCTCACCGCTGCTGCACAACAACTACCGCTCGGGCCAGTTGCTCGACGCGGGCTGGTTCGCCGGCTCGCTGCTGCTCGCGTACGCCCCCTGGGCCGGGTCCCGGCGGGGACGGCCGGCGGGGAACGACGGGCACGCGCGGGCGGTCCACGGGCAGGCGCCCGGACCGCGCACCGCGCGCCCCCAGCCGGTGCCCTCCCCGGGCGGGGAGCACAGCCGCTATCCGGCCGCCCGGCCCATCGCCGGCTCGCTGGCCGCGCTCACGCCCTACCTCGCCGCCGCGGTCTGCACGCTGGGGATCCTCTACAACGTCCTCAACGGCCGCAGCGTCGACCGCGTCGTGCTGCTCACCGGCGGCACGGTGGTGCTCGCGTTGGTGATACGCCAGGGCATCATGCTGCTCGACAACATCACCCTCACCCAGGAGCTGGCCCAGAAGGAGAACCACTTCCGCTCCCTCGTGCAGGGCTCCAGCGACGTCATCATGATCGCCGCGCCGAGCGGCATCCTCCGGTACGTCTCCCCGGCCGCAGCCGGGGTCTACGGACGCCCCGCCGAGGACCTCGTCGGCAGCGAACTGGCCGGGCTCATCCATCCGGAGGACCTCGGCTGCGTGGTGCACGAGGTGCGCCGCTTCCTCGCCGCCAGCCCGGTCGAGGAACCCACCACGCGCATCGAGTGCCGCTTCCGTTCCGGTGACGGCGGGTGGCTCAACGTCGAGTCGACCGTCAACCGTCATCAGGGTGGCCTGATCTTCAACAGTCGTGACGTGACCGAGAGAGTGCGCCTCCAGGCGCAGCTCCAGCACAACGCCGAGCACGACCCCCTCACCGACCTGCCCAACCGGGCCCTGTTCACCCGGCGCGTCCAGCAGGCTCTGTCCGGCCGCCGGGCCTCCGACCGGGGCGCCGCGCTGCGGGGCACGGCGGTCCTCTTCATCGACCTCGACGGCTTCAAGGCCGTCAACGACACGATCGGGCACCAGGCCGGGGACGAATTGCTCGTCCAGGCCGCCCGCAGACTCCAGGAGGCGGTCCGCAAGGGCGACACCGCCTCCCGGCTGGGCGGCGACGAGTTCGCCGCCCTGATCGTCGGTGACGGCGCCCGGGACCGGGCGGCCCGCGAACGGCACATCCTGGAGCTCGCCGACCGCCTCAGGGTGACGCTGTCGCAGCCGTACCTCATCGACGGCAACGATGTCCGCGTCAACGCCTCCATCGGCGTGGCCTTCGCCGAACCGGGCCTCGGGGCGGGCGAGCTGCTGCGCAACGCCGACCTCGCCATGTACCGCGCCAAGGCGGGCGGCAAGGGGCGCGTCGAGCTGTACAAGCCGCAGATGCAGCAGGACGTCGTACGCAAGGCCGAACTGGCCACGCGACTGCGTGCCGCGCTGCACGACGGCGAGTTCGCGCTGCTGCACCAGCCGGTGGTCTCCCTCGCGGACGGCCGGATCGCCTCGGTCTGCGCCCAGGCGCGCTGGCGCTCCTCCCAGGGGGTGCTCTTCACGCCCGCCGAGTTCCTGCGCGTGGCCGAGGACGGCGACAAGACCGCCGAACTGGACCGCTGGATGCTGGAGGAGGCCGTCGAACAGGCCGCCGAACGCGCGGCGGCGGGACTGTCGGCGCCGGTGTCCGTCCGGATCGGCGCCCGCCGGCTGCTGGACCGCTCCATGCCGCTCGGCTCGGTGGAGGCCCTGCTGACCCGGCACGGGCTGCCGCCCGGCTCCCTGGTGATCGAGCTCTCGGACACCGACCCAGGGGTCGGCCTGGACGAACTGGAGCGCCGGCTGAACGCCCTCAGGCGGGTCGGCGTCCGGATCGCTCTCGACGGCTTCGGGAGCGGCTACGCGGCGATCGCGGCCCTCAGGCGGCTCCCCGTGGACGTGCTCAAGCTCGACCGCGGCCTGGTCGAGGGGGTCGTCGAGTCGGCGCGGCTGCACAAGATCACCAGCGGTCTGCTCCGCATCGCCACCGATCTGGGGCTGAAGTCCGTGGCCGACGGGGTGGACCTGCCCGAGCAGGTCGTCGCCCTGCGCGCGATGGGCTGCACGCACGGGCAGGGCATGGCGTTCTCCGGGCCGCTGGACGAGTACCGGCTGCGCAGAGCGCTCGGTACCGGCCGCTACCCGGTGCCGCACGGGCCGGCCGAACCGGCGTTCGCGGGCGGCGGCACGGGGGCCGTGTACACCAACGGCGCAACCAGCGGCACCGCCACCGGCCTGCCCGCCGTCCTCGGAGGCGGCACGGCCCTACGCTCACATAATGAGACTCCCGTCCCACCTACTTGACAGTGGGTGCGTGCCGGGGGGAGGGTCAGTGCCATGCGCACCCGAATTCTCGTACTTGGAAAGCGCGTCGGCTGAAGCTGGTGACGTCCGGACCGACCCGGACTCCCGGCGACCCACACCCGGCGCGCTCCCCTCGCTTGCCTTATGGCACGAGGGGTTTTTTGTTGCACCAGCACCTGCCGTACCGCGGCCACACACCGCGCAAACTACGCAAAAACCCTCAGCATCGAGAAGAGAATGCCGATGACCGAGCAGGCCACCGGGGCCCATCACCCGCAGCCGCGGCCCCGATCCGGAGGACAGCAGTCCGCGCCCGAGCACGTCACGGGTGCGCAGTCCCTCATCCGCTCTCTCGAGGAGGTCGGCGCCGACACGGTATTCGGCATTCCCGGTGGTGCGATCCTTCCGGCGTACGACCCCCTGATGGACTCGACCCGGGTGCGCCACGTCCTGGTCCGCCACGAGCAGGGCGCGGGCCACGCGGCCACCGGCTACGCCCAGGCCACCGGCAAGGTCGGCGTCTGCATGGCGACCTCCGGTCCCGGCGCCACCAACCTGGTCACCCCGATCGCCGACGCGCACATGGACTCCGTGCCGATGGTCGCGATCACCGGCCAGGTCGCCTCGTCGTCGATCGGCACGGACGCCTTCCAGGAGGCGGACATCGTCGGCATCACCATGCCGATCACCAAGCACAACTTCCTGGTCACCAAGGCCGAGGACATCCCCCGGGTGATCGCCGAGGCGTTCCACATCGCCTCCACCGGCCGCCCGGGCCCCGTCCTCGTCGACATCGCCAAGGACGCCCTCCAGGCGAAGACCACCTTCTCCTGGCCGCCGGTCATGGACCTGCCGGGCTACCGCCCGGTGACCAAGCCGCACGCCAAGCAGATCCGCGAGGCCGCAAAGCTCATCACCTCCGCCAAGCGGCCCGTCCTCTACGTCGGCGGCGGCGTGCTCAAGGCACAGGCCACCGCCGAGCTGAAGGTCCTCGCCGAACTCACCGGAGCGCCCGTCACCACCACCCTGATGGCGCTCGGCGCGTTCCCCGACAGCCACCCGCTGCACGTGGGAATGCCGGGCATGCACGGTGCGGTCACCGCCGTCACCGCGCTGCAGAAGGCCGACCTGATCGTCGCCCTCGGAGCCCGCTTCGACGACCGCGTCACCGGCAAGCTGGACAGCTTCGCCCCGTACGCCAAGATCGTCCACGCCGACATCGACCCTGCCGAGATCGGCAAGAACCGCGCCGCCGACGTGCCGATCGTCGGCGACGCCCGCGAGGTCATCGCCGACCTGATCCAGGCCGTCCAGAAGGAGCACAGCGAGGGCCACACGGGCGACTACACCGCCTGGTGGAAGGACCTCAGCCGCTGGCGCGACACCTACCCCCTCGGCTACGACCAGCCGGAGGACGGCTCGCTCTCCCCGCAAGCGGTCATCGAGCGCATCGGGCAGCTGGCCCCCGAGGGCACGATCTTCGCCGCCGGCGTCGGTCAGCACCAGATGTGGGCCGCGCACTTCATCCAGTACGACAAGCCCGCCACCTGGCTGAACTCCGGCGGCGCCGGAACCATGGGCTACGCCGTCCCGGCCGCCATGGGCGCCAAGGCCGGCGCGCCCGGCCAGACCGTCTGGGCCATCGACGGCGACGGCTGCTTCCAGATGACCAATCAGGAGCTCACCACCTGCGCCCTGAACAACATCCCGATCAAGGTCGCCGTCATCAACAACGGTGCCCTCGGGATGGTCCGCCAGTGGCAGACGCTGTTCTACAACCAGCGGTACTCCAACACGGTGCTGCACTCCGGTCCCGACGACGTCAACCCGGACGCCCGCGGCACCCGCGTCCCCGACTTCGTGAAGCTGTCGGAGGCCATGGGCTGCTACGCCATCCGGTGCGAGGACCCCGCCGACCTCGACAAGGTCATCGAGGAGGCGAACTCGATCAACGACCGGCCGGTCGTCGTCGACTTCGTCGTCCACGAGGACGCCATGGTGTGGCCGATGGTCGCCGCCGGCACCTCCAACGACGAGATCATGGCCGCCCGGGACGTCCGCCCCGACTTCGGCGACAACGAAGACGACTGAGCGAGGAAGACCAAGAGATCATGTCCAAGCACACGCTCTCCGTCCTGGTGGAGAACACGCCCGGCATCCTCGCCCGGATCGCCGCCCTGTTCTCCCGCCGCGGCTTCAACATCGACTCGCTCGCCGTCGGCGTCACCGAGCACCCCGACATCTCCCGCATCACCATCGTCGTGGGGGTGGAGGACCTGCCGCTGGAGCAGGTGACCAAGCAGCTCAACAAGCTCGTCAACGTTCTCAAGATCGTCGAGCTGGAGCCCTCGCAGGCCGTTCAGCGCGAACTCGTTCTGGTGAAGGTGCGCGCGGACAACGAGACCCGTTCCCAGATCGTCGAGATCGTCCAGCTGTTCCGCGCCAAGACCGTCGACGTCTCCCCGGAGGCCGTGACGATCGAGGCCACCGGCAGCGGCGAGAAGCTGTCCGCCATGCTCAAGATGCTGGAACCGTACGGCATCAAGGAGCTGGTCCAGTCCGGCACGATCGCGATCGGCCGCGGCGCCCGTTCGATCACGGACCGCTCGCTGCGCGCTCTCGACCGCTCCGCCTGACGATGGAACAGGGGCGGCCGGCGAAAACTCCGGCCGCCCGTATTCCGAGACCCCGAAACTTCCCTTCCCCTCACCGGCATACGGTGGGACGCAACACCTGCACACAAGGAGAGAACCCAAAGTGGCCGAGCTGTTCTACGACGCCGACGCCGACCTGTCCATCATCCAGGGCCGCAAGGTCGCGGTCATCGGTTACGGCAGCCAGGGCCACGCCCACGCCCTGTCGCTGCGCGACTCCGGCGTCGACGTGCGCGTCGGTCTGCACGAGGGCTCCAAGTCCAAGGCCAAGGCCGAGGAGCAGGGCCTGCGCGTGGTGAGCCCGTCGGAGGCCGCCGCCGAGGCCGACGTCATCATGATCCTGGTCCCGGACCCGATCCAGGCCCAGGTCTACGAGGAGCACATCGCCGGCAACCTGAAGGACGGCGACGCCCTGTTCTTCGGCCACGGCCTGAACATCCGCTACGGCTTCATCAAGCCCCCGGCCGGCGTGGACGTCTGCATGGTCGCCCCCAAGGGCCCGGGCCACCTGGTGCGCCGTCAGTACGAGGAGGGCCGCGGCGTTCCCTGCATCGCCGCCGTCGAGCAGGACGCCTCCGGCAACGCCTTCGCGCTGGCCCTGTCGTACGCCAAGGGCATCGGCGGCACCCGCGCCGGCGTCATCAAGACGACCTTCACCGAGGAGACCGAGACCGACCTGTTCGGCGAGCAGGCCGTGCTCTGCGGCGGCACCGCCGCGCTGGTCAAGGCGGGCTTCGAGACCCTGGTGGAGGCCGGCTACCAGCCGGAGATCGCCTACTTCGAGTGCCTGCACGAGCTGAAGCTGATCGTGGACCTCATGTACGAGGGCGGCCTGGAGAAGATGCGCTGGTCGATCTCCGAGACCGCCGAGTGGGGCGACTACGTCACCGGCCCGCGGATCATCACCGACGCCACCAAGGCCGAGATGAAGAAGGTCCTCGCCGAGATCCAGGACGGCACCTTCGCCAAGAACTGGATGGACGAGTACCACGGCGGCCTGAAGAAGTACAACGAGTACAAGAAGCAGGACTCCGAGCACCTGCTGGAGACCACCGGCAAGGAGCTGCGCAAGCTCATGAGCTGGGTCGACGAGGAGGCGTAAGCCGCCCGCCCGAAGGGGCCGGAGCATGTCGCTCCGGCCCCTTCGGCGAACCACGGGTAACGTCGTAGGTACGGCGTTGTCCAACCCGTCCAGCCACGGACGGGTGATCCTTCCGTAGCGGCGTAAGACGACGCCCTCGGCGCCACTACACTGCTGCACAACATACGCGTCAGGCCCACAGCGTCGTGCGTCTTCCACGCGGCTTAGCGACCCCGGAGAAGTGCAGGCACGTCCCCGGTGTCACTCCCCTCCACCGCCTGCGGCCGTCGGGACGGCCGTCCGCATTGGACTTGTGAGGACTCACGTGAGCTCGAAACCCGTCGTACTCATCGCTGAAGAGCTGTCGCCCGCGACCGTGGACGCGCTTGGCCCGGACTTCGAGATCCGCCACTGCAACGGCGCGGACCGAGCCGAACTGCTCCCCGCCATCGCCGACGTGGACGCGATCCTGGTCCGTTCGGCCACCAAGGTCGACGCCGAGGCCATCGCCGCCGCGAACAAGCTCAAGGTCGTCGCACGAGCCGGCGTCGGCCTGGACAACGTCGACGTCTCCGCCGCCACCAAGGCCGGCGTGATGGTCGTCAACGCCCCGACCTCGAACATCGTGACCGCCGCCGAGCTGGCCTGCGGTCTGCTCATCGCCACCGCCCGCAACATCCCGCAGGCCAACGCCGCGCTGAAGAACGGCGAGTGGAAGCGCAGCAAGTACACCGGCGTCGAGCTGGCGGAGAAGACCCTCGGCGTCGTGGGCCTGGGCCGGATCGGCGCCCTCGTCGCGCAGCGCATGTCGGCCTTCGGCATGAAGGTCGTCGCCTACGACCCCTACGTGCAGCCCGCGCGGGCCGCCCAGATGGGCGTCAAGGTGCTGTCCCTGGACGAGCTGCTGGAGGTCTCCGACTTCATCACCGTCCACCTGCCCAAGACCCCCGAGACCCTCGGCCTGATCGGCGACGAGGCGCTGCGCAAGGTCAAGCCCAGCGTCCGCATCGTCAACGCCGCGCGCGGCGGCATCGTCGACGAGCAGGCGCTGTACTCGGCGCTGAAGGAGGGCCGCGTCGCCGGCGCCGGTCTGGACGTGTACGCCAAGGAGCCGTGCACCGACTCGCCGCTGTTCGAGTTCGACCAGGTCGTCTGCACCCCGCACCTCGGTGCCTCCACCGACGAGGCGCAGGAGAAGGCCGGTATCGCCGTCGCCCGCTCGGTGCGGCTCGCCCTCGCCGGTGAGCTGGTCCCCGACGCGGTGAACGTCCAGGGCGGTGTCATCGCCGAGGACGTCAAGCCGGGCCTGCCGCTCGCCGAGCGCCTCGGCCGCATCTTCACTGCACTCGCCGGCGAGGTCGCCGTCCGCCTCGACGTCGAGGTCTACGGCGAGATCACCCAGCACGACGTGAAGGTGCTGGAGCTGTCCGCGCTCAAGGGTGTCTTCGAGGACGTCGTCGACGAGACCGTGTCGTACGTCAACGCGCCGCTGTTCGCCCAGGAGCGGGGCGTCGAGGTCCGCCTCACCACCAGCTCCGAGTCGGCCGACCACCGCAACGTCGTCACCGTGCGCGGCACGCTCTCGGACGGCGAGGAGGTGTCGGTGTCCGGCACGCTGGCCGGCCCGAAGCACCTGCAGAAGCTCGTCGCCGTCGGCGACTACGACGTCGACCTCGCGCTCGCCGACCACATGGTGGTGCTGCGCTACGAGGACCGTCCGGGCGTCGTCGGCACCGTCGGCCGCATCATCGGCGAGGCGGGCATCAACATCGCCGGCATGCAGGTCGCCCGGGCGGCCGTCGGCGGTGAGGCGCTCGCCGTGCTGACGGTCGACGACACGGTGCCCGCCGGTGTGCTGGCGGAGGTCGCGGCGGAGATCGGCGCGACGTCCGCCCGCTCGGTGAACCTGGTCTGAGGCCACCGTCGTCCCCGGGGGCTCGGCCCCCGGGCCCCGTTCGCCTTGAACGGGCTCGTCCTCAGACGCCGGACGGGCTGAGTCGGTCAGCCTGTCCGGCGTTTTCCGTGCCCGATTCCTCCCGCGCCCGGACCCGGCGCAGCGTCACCGACGCGAGTACGGCCGCTGCCGCCAGCACCGTCGCCGCGGCGACCGCCGCCCCCTGCATCCCCTGCGTGAACGCCTCCCTGGCCGACGCGAGCAGGGCGTCTCCCGCCCGCTCGGGCAACTGCTCGGCGACGGCGAGCGCGCCGCCCAGCGTCTCGTGGGCCGGAGCCGGTGCCGAGTCCGGGATGCCGTGGCGGTAGACGGCGGTGCCGATGGAGCCGAGGACGGCCATGCCCAGCGCTCCGCCGAACTCCGCGCCGGTCTCCATCAGGGAGGACGCGGCGCCCGCGCGCTCCACCGGCGCGGCCCCCAGGGCCAGATCCATGATCTGGGACATCACCATGGTGACCCCCGAGGCCAGGACGCCGCAGGCGACCAGAACCAGCACCAGTGAGTCGGTGTCCGCGAGGGCCAGCAGGCCGTAGCCGCACGCGGCGGTCGTGAAGCCCGCGGAGACGACGTGGGCGCGGTTGACGCCCTTCTGCACCAGCAGCGTCGCGAAGGGGGCCGCGAAGCCGA
The DNA here is from genome assembly GCF_014650995.1 of Streptomyces viridiviolaceus. Lineage (GTDB taxonomy): Bacteria > Actinomycetota > Actinomycetes > Streptomycetales > Streptomycetaceae > Streptomyces > Streptomyces viridiviolaceus. The sequence continues at coordinate 27,581 of NZ_BMWA01000029.1, read as the reverse complement.
TCGGCACCGAGGGCACCAGAGCCCACAGCGCCGCCTCCATCGCGCTGTGGCCGAGCACCGACTGCAGGTACTGAGTGGTGAAGAAGGCCGAGCCCATCATCCCGAACATGGTGACGAGGTTGAGGACGACGGCCGGGGCGAACCCGCGCCCGCGGAACAGGGCCGGGGGGATCATCGGCGAGGCGGCCGTCCGCTGACGGTGGACGAACAGGGCCGCGAACAGCAGACCCACGGTGATCGACACGACGTAGCGGACGTTCCAGCCCTGGGACGGGATCTCCTTCAGTCCGTAGACGACCGGGAGGACCGCCGCCATCGACAGCGGGATGCTCGGCCAGTCGAAGCGGCCGGGGGCGGGGTTCCTGGACTCGGGCAGCAGCACGGGCCCGAGGAGCAGCAGCAGGGCCATCGCCGGCAGGTTGACCAGGAAGACCGAGCCCCACCAGAAGTGCTCCACCAGCACGCCGCTGAGCACCGAACCGAGGGCGACACCGGCCGTCATCACGCCGGACCACATCGCGATCGCCTTGGCCCGCTGGGCGGGGTCGGTGAAGAGGGTGCGGACCATGGCCAGTGTGGACGGCATCAGGGTCGCGCCGCCGATGCCGAGAACCGCGCGGGCCGCGATCAGCATCTCGGCGCTGCTCGCGTACGCCGCCGCGAGGGAGGCCGCGCCGAACGCGGCGGCGCCGATCAGCAGCAGCCTGCGGCGGCCGATCCGGTCGCCCAGCGAGCCCATCGTCATCAGCAGGCCGGCCAGGACGAACGCGTAGATGTCGAAGATCCACAGCTGCTGGGTGCCGGTCGGCTCCAGGTCGGCGCTGATCGCCGGGACCGCGAAGTAGAGGACCGAGACGTCCATCGAGACCAGCAGCAGCGGAAGCATCAGCACACCGAGGGCGGTCCATGCGCGGCGCCCGGCGGGCGCGGTCGGGGTGGTGCTCGTCGGGTTCGTCGTCATGACGGCGACTGTACGCATGTATTAAACGGCTGTCTATGACGCACGTATAATTCGGTTGTCTAGGACGTCTGTATGGGCGAGAGGTAGGGTTTCCGCCATGGGACACCGCGAAGACCTGCTCGAGGGCGCCAAGCGCTGCCTGCTGCAGAAGGGGTTCACGCGCACGACGGCGCGCGACATCGTCAAGGAGTCGGGGACCAACCTGGCGTCCATCGGCTACCACTACGGGTCGAAGGACGCGCTGCTCGCGCGGGCCTACGTGGCGTTGGTCGAGGAGATGGGCGACGCCTTCGACGGCGGCGGGCTGGACGACACCGAGCCCGGTTCCCTGGAGCGCTTCGAGCGGACGTGGTCGAACATCATCGCCACCATGAAGGAGCCCGGCTCCCTGTGGCGGCTCAGCATGGAGGTCCTCGCCCTCGGGGACCGGCTGCCCGAGGTGCGCGACCATCTGGCGGCGGCGCAGCGGGAGGCGGGGCGCGGGCTGATCCCGCTGCTGATGGGCGGCCGGGAGGAGGACGTGTCCGACGAGACGGCGGACACCCTCGGCATGTTCTACGTGACCCTGATGACGGGGCTCATCGCCCAGTGGACCTTCGACCCGAGGACCGCTCCCGACGCCGGGCAGCTGACGGCCGGCCTCCGCCGGGTCGTCGAAGGCATCAGCAACAGCTGACGCGGACTCACAGCCGCGCGCCCTTCAGCGCCATGTGCAGCAGCAGCCGGTCCTCGCCGTCGTCCAGGTCCAGGCCCGTGAGCTGCTCGACCCGGGACAGCCGGTAGTAGAGGGTCTGGCGGTGGATGCCCAGCTCGGCGGCCGTACGGCCGGCCTGGCCCGCGCAGTCGAGGTAGACCTCGGCCGTGCGGGCGAGTTCACGGTGCGCGGGGGAGAGCAGCACCCGCACGACGGGGTCGTGGGCGGCCGTCGCGGGCAGGGCGGTCAGCAGCCGGAACGGACCGATGGACGCCCAGTCGGCGACCGGACCGAGCCGGGGCTCCGCGAGCGCCGCCCGCGCCGCCGCCGACGCCTCCCGCCAGGCGGTACCCAGCTCCGCCAGCCCGGTGCGCGCATCCGCGATCCCGGCCGCGGCACCGGACGCCCCGTCCGCCCCCCGCACCCGCTCCAGCAGCCGGCCCGCCGCCGACGTCGCCGGCGTCAGCACGTCCGTCGAACGCAACCGGACCAGCAGTGCCAGGGACTGGGCCGCCGCCCCCCACGGCACCGTGCACAGCGCCGTCGCCCCCGGCACCGTACGGACCGAGGGCGCGTCCTCCGGATCGGCGGACGGCCAGGGGGCCACGCACACGACGGTGTGCAGGGCGTCGGCGCGGGACCCGAGGGCGGTGCGCAGCTCGGCGACCGCCATGTCCCGCTGCCAGTCGCGCTCGGCGGTCAGCACGGCCCGCAGCTCCCGGCTGAGATCGGCGCCGTGCTGCGCCTCGTCCGCGAGCAGCGCGCCGATCCGGGCGGTGACCTCCATCGCCGCCGCCAGCTGGCGGTCGGTGGGCCCGGGATCGGTGTCCAGCAGCCAGACGTAGCCGAGGACCACGCCCCGGTGGCGTACCGGCAGACAGGTGCGTCCCCGGTACACGCCCGCCTCCGGGGTCGGCGGGATGCGGACCGGGCCGGTGGCGCGGGCGATGCCGAAGCTCTCGAACCAGGCCCGGACCGCCGCCGTCGAGCGGCGGGTGAGGATCGAACGGGTGCGCACCGGGTCCAGGGCCGACGGGTCGAGGTCGCCCTCGCTGTCGTACGCGCCGAAGGCGATCAGCTCGAAGTGGCGGCTCTCCAGGGTCGCGGGCGCGCCCAGCAGCTCCGAGATCTCGTCGACCAGCTCCTGGTAGTCACCCTTGAAATCCGACGTCACCCGGGCATTCTGCCGCATTTGCGCGCGGCCTTCATACAGCTGTCTGAGATCCGTGGCACGGATGCGTGACAGCTGTCGATGGCTGACGATCGGGGGGATCCTTAGATTTCACGGTGGTTCTCCGTGCCGTTCCCGGAAGTCCGGGCTTCGCGGCGCGGCCTCGTGTTGCTTTGTAAGTGGAGGTGCCCCGTGCTGGGTCCCGTGATTCTCGCCGCGTCGCGCAGCGACCGGATGCGACGTCTGGTCTCGGCGGCCCCGGTGACCAAGCCGGTCGTCGACCGTTTCATCCCCGGCGAGTCCGTCGACGAGATCCTGCCGATCATCCAGCGCCTCACCGCCCAGGGCCTGGAGCTGACGATGGACGTCGTCGGCGAGGACATCACGAACCCCGCTCAGGCCGAGGCCGCCCGGGACGCCTACCTCGAGCTGATCGACCGGCTGAAGCCGCTGGACCTCGGCACCCGCGCCGAGATGTCCGTGAAGCTGTCGATGTTCGGCCAGGCACTGGACGGCGGCCACGAGCTGGCCCTGAAGAACGTCCGACCGGTCGTCGAGGCCGCCGCCGAGATCGGCACCACGGTCACCCTCGACGCCGAGGACCACACGACCCTCGACTCGATGTTCGCCATCCACGAGGAGCTGCGCAAGGACGTGCCGCAGACCGGCTGCGTCATCCAGGCGTACCTCTTCCGCACCGAGGCCGACGCGCGCCGGCTCGCCGAGAGCGGCAGTCGCGTACGGTTGGTGAAGGGCGCCTACAAGGAACCCGCCGAGGTCGCCTACCAGCAGAAGCAGGAGATCGACAAGGCGTACGTGCGCATCCTGAGGACGCTGATGGAGGGCGAGGGCTACCCGATGATCGGGTCGCACGACCCGCGCCTGATCACCATCGCCCAGGAACTCGCCAGGCGCGCCGGGCGAAAGCTCGACGAGTACGAGTTCCAGATGCTGTACGGCATCCGCAGCGACGAGCACCTGCGACTGGCCGCCGAAGGCCACCGCATGCGCGTCTACACCGCGTACGGCACCGACTGGTACGGCTACTTCATGCGCCGTCTGGCGGAGAAGCCGGCGAACCTGCGCTTCTTCGTCCGCTCGATGGTCAGCAAGGGCTGAGCCCCGCACCCGCTCGCAACACCGCTCAAGTCAAGGAGTTACGGAACCCATGGACGCTGTGACCCAGGTCCCCACCCCCGTCAACGAGCCGGTGCACGGCTACGCCCCCGGCTCGCCCGAGCGTGCCCGTCTGGAGGCCAAGCTCAAGGAGCTGGCCGACAACCCGATCGACCTGCCCTGCACCATCGGCGGCGTCAAGCGGATGGGCGGCGGCGAGCGCTTCGACGTGGTGCAGCCGCACAACCACAAGGCGCGCCTGGGCACGTACGCGAACGCCACCCAGCAGGACGCGCAGGACGCCATCGACGCGGCCCTCGCCGCCGCCCCGGCCTGGCGCGCGATGTCCTTCGACGACCGCGCGGCGATCATCCTGCGCGCCGCCGAGCTGCTGTCCGGCCCGTGGCGCGAGACCATCGCCGCCTCCACCATGCTCGGCCAGTCCAAGACGGCCCAGCAGGCCGAGATCGACAGCCCCTGCGAGCTGATCGACTTCTGGCGATTCAACGTCCACTACGCCCGCCAGATCCTGGCCGAGCAGCCCCCGGCCAACTCGCCGGGCGTGTGGAACCGTCTGGACCACCGCCCGCTGGAGGGCTTCGTCTACGCGATCACCCCGTTCAACTTCAGCGCCATCGCGGCCAACCTGCCCACCGCGCCCGCGCTCATGGGCAACGTCGTGGTCTGGAAGCCGTCCCCGACCCAGACCCACGCCGCCGTGCTGCTGATGCAGCTGCTGGAGGAGGCCGGTCTGCCCAAGGGCGTCATCAACCTGGTCACCGGTGACGGCCTGGAGGTCTCCGAGGTCGCCCTGAACCACCGCGACCTGGCCGGCATCCACTTCACCGGCTCGACCAAGACCTTCCAGCACCTGTGGAAGACGGTCGGCAACAACATCGAGAAGTACCGCACCTACCCGCGCCTGGTCGGCGAGACCGGCGGCAAGGACTTCCTGGTCGCCCACCCGAGCGCCGACCGTGCCGTGCTGAAGACCGCCCTGACCCGCGGTGCCTTCGAGTACCAGGGCCAGAAGTGCAGCGCGACCTCCCGTGCGTACATCCCGGCGTCGATCTGGAACGACGGCTTCAAGGAGGAGTTCGCCGCCGAGGTCGACTACCTGACCATGGGTGACGTCACCGACCTGTCGAACTTCATCGGCGCCGTCATCGACGAGCGGTCCTTCGCCAAGAACAAGGCCGCCATCGACCGCGCCAAGGAGGACGACGCCTGCACGATCGTCGCGGGCGGCTCCTACGACGACTCGGTCGGCTACTTCGTCCGCCCGACCGTCATCGAGTGCACCGACCCGGAGAACGAGGTCTTCCGCACCGAGTACTTCGGCCCGATCCTCGCCGTGTACGTCTACGAGGACGACAAGTACGACGAGATGCTGACCCAGATGGAGTCGGTCTCCGACTACGCCCTCACCGGTTCGGTCATCTCCAACGACCGCGCGGCGGCGGCGTACACGATGGAGAAGCTGCGCTACGCGGCCGGCAACTTCTACATCAACGACAAGTCGACCGGTGCGGTCGTCGGCCAGCAGCCCTTCGGCGGCGGCCGTGCCTCCGGCACCAACGACAAGGCCGGTGCCCCGCAGAACCTGATGCGCTGGACCCTGACCCGCGCCATCAAGGAGACGCTGGTCGCCCCGACCGACTACAGCTACCCGCACATGGGCTGACGCCCACCCGATCCCGGACGGGCCAGGTCTCCCCCCGACCTGGCCCGTCCGCGTGTCCGCCCGGCGACGGCGTCCGCGGTCTCCGCGGTTGTCCCGTCTAGCCGGGCATCTCCGTGCGCTCCCACCACTCGTACACGGGCAGCCTGCCCTCCGGAGTGTCCGCGCGGCGGTCGGTGGGCCTGAAGTGCTCGTAGCCGTTGCGCAGCTCGATCTTCAGGTCCTCTCCGGGGGTCGTGATCGGGACGATCCGTTCGGGGAGGTCCTGCGGACCGCCCTCGAGAAGTGCCTTTGCCGTGTCGCTCATGCCCTCACCGTTCCCGCGGCCGGAACGCGATGCCACACGCGGTGCACAGGATCAGTCGTGTGGACCACCCGGGGCGTCGGCGAAACCGCAGGTCAACGGCGTGTGGCCCACTGCACCGTCTCAGATAGTAGGAAGTCCGAGTAATTGTGCAGACAGGAGCGCGCCGCTCCCTTAGCTTTGTAGGAGCCGAACGTCTCGCTCGATCAAGCGAATGGCGGTCGTGAGCCGGGCCCCGTGCAGGCAACCCCTGCGGCCCATGGCCCCCCGCCCCTTCCGGCGTCTCGTAACCCCCTTTCCGCACTCCACATCTGTGTCGAAGGAGTCGATTCCCCATGGCCGAGACGACCGTCCGCCGCCGAGTCCGCCACATCTCCCGTACGAGCGACTCCGACCGCAAGAACGCCGCCGCCGCCCTCCAGCGCGCCCTCGACCGCCGCGACAACGGTGGCGCGACGGGGCACTGACGCCGCGCGGTGTCCGGATGACGGACACCGCATGTCATCCCGTGGGACGAGGAGTAGGGTGCGGGCATGTCTCGCAGCCTCAATCTCGCAGTGATCCCCGGTGACGGCATCGGCCAGGAGGTCGTGGCCGAAGGTCTCAAGGTCCTCTCCGCCGTCCTTCCGCAGGATGTGAAGCTGGAGACCAAGGAGTACGACTTCGGCGCCAAGCGCTACCACGCCACCGGTGAGACCCTCACCGACGCCGACCTCGACGCCCTCAAGGCGCACGACGCGATCCTGCTCGGCGCGATCGGCGACCCGTCGGTGCCGTCCGGCGTCCTGGAGCGCGGCTTCCTGCTCAAGCTCCGGTTCGCCTTCGACCACCACGTCAACCTGCGCCCGAGCAAGCTCCTGCCCGGCGTGGCGACCCCGCTCGCCGGGCAGCCGGAGATCGACTTCGTCGTCGTCCGCGAGGGCACCGAGGGCCCGTACACCGGCAACGGCGGCACCATCCGCAAGGGCACCGAGCACGAGGTCGCCACCGAGGTCTCCGTCAACACGGCCTACGGCGTCGAGCGCGTGGTCCGCGACGCCTTCGCCCGCGCGCAGGCCCGCCCGCGCAAGAAGCTGGCGCTCATCCACAAGAACAACGTGCTGACCTTCGCGGGTCACCTGTGGACGAACGTCTTCAACAAGGTGGCCGAGGAGTTCCCCGAGGTCACCACCGAGTACATGCACGTGGACGCGGCGACGATCTACCTCGTCACCCAGCCCGAGCGCTTCGACGTGATCGTCACCGACAACCTGTTCGGCGACATCATCACCGACCTCGCCGCGGCCGTCTCCGGCGGCATCGGCGTCGCCGCCTCCGGCAACATCAACCCGAGCGGCGCGTTCCCGTCCATGTTCGAGCCCGTCCACGGCTCGGCCCCGGACATCGCCGGCCAGGGCAAGGCCGACCCCACCGCCACGGTGCTGTCCGTCGCCCTGCTGCTGCGCCACCTCGGCTACGACGCCGAGGCGACCCGGATCGAGGAGGCGGTCGCCGCCGACCTCGGCGAGCGCGGTGACAAGCCCGCCCGCAGCACCTCCGAGATCGGCGACGCACTCGCCGTACGAGTAGCCGGCTGACCCCGGCGCACTCGAAATCCAACCTTTCGAAGCCGCCGGGTCCGAAAAACAAGGCACCCGGCGGCTTTCTCCTGCGTCCTCCAGGTGCGACCATCGAACCCTGGACCGCATTCACCCCGTTTCATCCGGCGCAGCCCTCGCGCGATAATCGAACGCGAAGCCGCGACATGAGGGAATGCTCGGACGTCCTAGGACCGGCCACCGGCCGTACGGGCGTGACTGCGGCCCGTCACAACCGACCGGTGAAGGACATCAACCCATGACGACGCCCACGATCGAGCTCAAGCCCTCCGCCAGCCCGCTCTCCGACGCCGAGCGCGAGGCGATTCTGGCCAACCCCGGGTTCGGCCGCCACTTCACCGATCACATGGTGACGATCAAGTGGACCGAGGGCCGCGGCTGGCACGACGGTCAGCTCGTTCCGTACGCCCCGCTCTCCCTCGACCCGGCCACCATGGTCCTGCACTACGCGCAGGAGATCTTCGAGGGTCTGAAGGCCTACCGCCGGCCCGACGGGTCCGTCGCCACCTTCCGTCCGGAGAAGAACGCCCAGCGCTTCCAGGCGTCCTCGCGTCGGCTCGGCATGCCGGAGCTGCCGGTGGAGACGTTCCTCGAGGCGTGCGACGCGCTGGTGAAGCAGGATCAGAACTGGGTTCCGGCGCACGGCGGCGAGGAGTCCCTCTACCTGCGCCCGTTCATGATCGCGACCGAGGTCGGCCTGGGCGTCAAGCCCGCCAACGAGTACCTCTTCATCGTCATCGCCTCCCCGGCCGGCGCCTACTTCCCGGGCGGCGTCAAGCCGGTCTCCATCTGGGTCTCCGAGGACCGTGTCCGCGCCGTCCCCGGCGGCATGGGCGACGCCAAGACCGGCGGCAACTACGCCGCGTCCCTGCTCGCCCAGGCCGAGGCCGCCGCCAAGGGCTGTGACCAGGTCTGCTACCTCGACGCGGTCGAGCACACGTGGGTCGAGGAACTCGGCGGCATGAACCTGTACTTCGTGTACGGCAACAAGATCGTCACCCCGTCCCTCACCGGCTCCATCCTGGAGGGCGTCACCCGCGACTCCCTCCTCACCGTCGCCCGCGACCTCGGCTACGAGGCCGAGGAGGGCCGGGTCTCCGTCGACCAGTGGCAGCGCGACTCGGAGAACGGCACCCTCACCGAGGTCTTCGCCTGCGGCACGGCGGCCGTGATCACCCCGGTCGGCACGGTCAAGCGGGCCGGTGCCGAGTGGCAGCAGAGCGGGGGCGAGCCCGGCGAGGTGACCCTCCGGCTGCGGCAGGCCCTCCTGGACATCCAGCGCGGCACGGCGGAGGACAAGCACGGCTGGATGCACACGCTGGGATAGGGCTCCGGTCGGCTGAGGCCTCCGGCGGCGGTGTGGCCGTCGCCGGGGGCCTCGCCCTCCGACTCCCGCCCTAAGCCCGCCCGCCGCCCGTCTCGGTCGGGCAGGCAGCGGGGCCCGCCGCCTCGGCTGCGGATGCGGGCGGCGTGACGCCACCCGGAGCCGACACGAGGTACACGACGCCTCCGACCAGTCCCGACAGCAGGAAGCTGCAGTCCACCGAGCCGGTCAGTGCCAGCAGCGGACCCTCGTACGACGGCAGGGACACCGCCAGGACGCCGACGACGGCGCCGGCCGCCCAGGAGAGGGTCGCCGGGACGTTCCAGCCCGCGTGGTACCAGTAGATCCCGCCCCGGGCGCGGCGGTTGAAGACCTGGAGGGCGTCGGCGTCGTACACCCCGCCGCAGCGGGCGAAACCGATGAGCGTGATGACCGCCCAGGGCGTGCCGATCGCCGTCAGCAGCAGCACGAACGAGGTCATCGCGGACTGCGCGTCCCACGCGTAGTGGCCGGCGAACACACAGGCGGTGGCGACGACGGCGACCGCGCAGGTGGCCCGGGCGCGGGAGGCGCGCGGAAGGATGGCGTCCAGGTCCAGGCCCATGGAGTACAGCATCAGACCGGCGTTGCCGACCGAGCCCGCCGAGGCGGCGAGCAGCAGCGGCACCAGGTACCAGCCGGGGGAGGCGTCGACCAGCGGACCCGCGTAGTCCAGCGCGGCGCGGGCGGCGTACGAGGTGAAGGTGCCGAACAGTTGCGGCACCAGCAGGCCCAGCATCAGGCCGAGCCAGGTCGCGTGCAGCACCCGCCGCGAGGAGTGGCGGGCGGGGGAGATGTAGCGGGTGTAGTCGCCGAGCAGGGTGATGAAGGCGATCGGCCCGGACAGTCCCGCGGCCACGGCCGCGAGCAGCCAGGTCGGCCAGAACCCGCCCAGCAGGTAGCCGCCCGCCTCCGGCAGCGCGGCGGTCGTGAAGTCGGGCGCGTACGCGATCACGCCCAGCACCAGCAGGGCCGTCATGCCCACCGCCAGCACGCGCGACATCGCGAGCAGCACCCGGTAGCCGTACACCGCGCCCGCGACGGTGGCCGCCGCCAGCAGCCCGTAGACGACGGCGTACGACACCCCGCCCTGCGGCAGACCGGCCAGCCGGCCCAGCACGCTCACCATCACGTCGCCGCCGATCCACACGGTCAGCGCGGTGTAGCCGAGGGCCAGCAGCAGGCCGACCACCGAGCCGACCAGCCGTCCGCGCACGCCGAACTGGGCACCGGACGACGTCGACAGGTTGGTGCCGGTGCGCAGCGAGACCAGGGCGAGCGGGGCCGTGAACACCGTGCCCGCCACCACCGCGCTCACCGACGCCCACCAGTCGAGACCGAAGGACGGCGGCAGCCAGCCGAAGACGATCACGCCGAGGCAGAGATTGGAGCCCAGCAGGATCGAGACGAGGTCGCGGGGGCCGCTGGTGCGTTCGGACTCGGGGATGGTGTCGACTCCGCGCTGTTCTATCGGCATGGCTGGTCTCCTTCGACGGCCGCCTGAGAGGTTAGAGCGACGTTCAATGTGACGTCCGCCAAGCTCATTCGTCAATGTTTCCGTTCCAGGAATTCGCGGTTTAGAGTCATGCTCTAATGCGAGGAAGGCAAGGAGGTGCCGCGACGTGAGACTCACCCCCACGGAACGTGACCGGCTGCTGCTCTTCGGGGCGGCCGAGCTGGCCCGCGCCCGGCGGGCCCGGGGACTCAGGCTGAACGTCCCCGAGGCGACCGCGCTGATCGCGGACACCGTCTGCGAGGCCGCCCGCGACGGCGCACGGCTCGCGGAGGCGATCGAGCGCGCCCGGTCGGTGCTCGGCCCCGACGACGTGCTACCCGGCGTCGCCGACGTGGTCACCGAGGTGCACGTGGAGGCCGTCTTCGACGACGGCTCGCGGCTGGCGGTCGTCTCCGACCCCATCGGCGGCGGCCTGGGCGAGGACGCGCCGGGCGCGCTGCTGCCGGGGCCCGACCACGCCGAGCCCGAAGCGGCGCTGCGGCTGACGGTCACCAACACCGCGGCCGTGCCCGTCTCCGTCACCTCCCACTTCCACTTCTTCGAGGCCAACCCGCGCCTGGACTTCGACCGCGAGCGGGCCTACGGCATGCGCCTCGCCGTCCCCGCCGGTTCCTCGGTGCGGTTCGGTCCGGGGGAGAGCGCCGAGGTCGGTCTCGTGCCCATCGGCGGACGGCGCGTCGCGATCGGGTTCGCCGGACTGGTCGACGGCCCGCTCGACGCGCCGGGCGCCAAGGAAGAGGCCCTGCGCCGGGCCGCGGCCTGCGGATATCTGGGAGTCACGCCGGAAGGAGGCGAGCGATGAGCCGCTCGAAGGGACGCGAGATCAACGAGTCGATCCACATCGACCCCCACGCCTACGCCGCCACCCACGGCCCGCGCGCCGGCGACCGCGTCCGCCTCGGCGACTCGGGCCTGGTCGTCCGCGTCGAGTCCGACGCGCAGAGCCACGGCGACGAGTTCCTCGCCGGCTTCGGCAAGACCGCCCGCGACGGACTGCACCTCAAGGCCGCCGCGGTGCGGGAGACCTGCGACGTCGTCATCAGCAACGTCGTCGTCATCGACGCGGCGCTGGGCATCCGCAAGGTGTCGATCGGCATCCGCGAGGGCCGGATCCACGCCATCGGCCGGGCCGGGAACCCCGACACCCTGGACGGGGTCGACGTCGTGGTCGGCACCGGCACCTCGATCGTCTCCGGCGAGGGTCTCATCGCCACCGCCGGCGCCGTCGACACCCACGTCCACCTGCTGTCGCCGCGCATCATGGAGGCCTCGCTGGCGTCCGGCGTGACGACGATCATCGGGCAGGAGTTCGGCCCGGTGTGGGGCGTCGGCGTCAACTCGCCGTGGGCGCTGAAGCACGCGTTCGGCGCCTTCGACGCCTGGCCGGTCAACATCGGCTTCCTGGGCCGGGGTTCGTCCTCCCACCAGGCCCCGCTCATCGAGGCGCTGGCCGAGGGCGGCGCCTGCGGTTTCAAGGTGCACGAGGACATGGGCGCCCACACGCGGGCGCTGGACACCGCGCTGCGCGTCGCCGAAGAACACGACGTCCAGGTCGCCCTGCACAGCGACGGCCTGAACGAATGCCTCTCCGTGGAGGACACCCTCCGGGTGCTGGAGGGCCGCACCATCCACGCCTTCCACATCGAGGGCTGCGGCGGCGGACACGTCCCCAACGTGCTGAAGATGGCCGGCGTCCCCAACGTCATCGGCTCCTCCACCAACCCCACCCTGCCCTTCGGCCGGGACGCGGTCGCCGAGCACTACGGCATGATCGTCTCCGTCCACGACCTGAAGACCGACCTGCCGGGCGACGCCGCCATGGCCCGCGACCGCATCCGCGCCGGGACCATGGGCGCCGAGGACGTGCTGCACGACCTGGGCGCCATCGGCATCACCTCCTCCGACGCGCAGGGCATGGGCCGCGCAGGCGAGACCGTCCGCCGGACCTTCGCCATGGCCGGGAAGATGAAGGCCCAGTTCGGTGCCGACGGGGACGACGACAACGAGCGCGTCCTGCGCTACATGGCCAAGCTGACCATCAACCCCGCCATCGCCCACGGCCTCTCCCACGAGGTCGGCTCCATCGAGGTCGGCAAGCTCGCCGACATCGTGCTGTGGCGGCCGGAGTACTTCGGCGCCAAGCCGCAGCTCGTGCTGAAGTCCGGCTTTCCGGCGTACGGCGTGGTCGGCGACCCGAACGCGGCCACCGACACCTGTGAACCCCTCGTGCTCGGCCCGCAGTTCGGGGCCCACGGCGCCACGCCGGCCGACATCTCCGTCGCCTTCGTCGCCCAGGCCGCCCTCGACCAGGGAGGCGACACGATGCCGACCCGCCGTCGCAGGGTCGCCGTGCGCGGCACGCGCGGCATCGGCCCGGCCGACCTGCGCCTGAACTCCCGTACCGGAGCGGTCGAGGTCGACCAGCGCACCGGGCTGGTCACCCTCGACGGCGACCCGCTGCGCTCCGACCCGGCCGACTCCGTCTCCCTCAACCGCCTGTACTTCCTGTGAAGGACCAAAAGGACCCCCGTATGAACACGCCTGCCGCCGACGGCTTCCGCATGCCCCCCGAGTGGGCTCCGCACGAGCGCACCTGGATGGCGTGGCCCGGCCCCAACCCCACCTTCGACGACCCCGGGGACCTGGCCGCATCGCGCCGCGCCTGGGCGTCGGTCGCCCGCGCGGTACGGCGCTTCGAGCCGGTCACGGTGGTGTGCGGCCCGGGCCAGTCGGCCGAGGCGCAAGCCCTCCTCGGCCCGGACGTCGACACCGTCGAACGCGAGCTGGACGACGCCTGGATGCGCGACATCGGCCCGACGTTCCTGACCGACGGCCGGGAACTCGCCGCCGTCGACTGGACGTTCAACGGCTGGGGCGCCCAGGACTGGGCCCGCTGGGAGCACGACGCGAAGATCGGCCGTCACGTCGCCGACCTCGCGGGCGCCCGGACGTACGCCTCCCGGCTCGTCAACGAGGGCGGCGGCATCCACGTCGACGGCGAGGGCACGGTGCTGCTCACCGAGACCGTGCAGCTCGGCCCCGAGCGCAACCCCGGCTGGACCAGGGAACAGGTCGAGGCGGAGATCCACGCCCACCTCGGCACCAGCAAGGCGATCTGGCTCCCGCGCGGCCTCACCGCCGACTACCCCCCGTACGGGTACGGCACCCTCGGCCACGTCGACATCGTCGCCGCCTTCGCCGGACCGGGCGTCGTCGTCGCCCACCACCAGCCCGACCCGGCCCACCCCGACCACGAGGTGACGAAGGAGGCCATCGGCATCCTGAAGTCCGCCACCGACGCCAAGGGCCGCCGCCTGGAGGTCGTCGAGGTCCCCGCCCCGACCGTGCTGGAGGCCGACGGCCACTGGGCCGACTACTCCTACATCAACCACTACGTCTGCAACGGCGGCGTTGTGCTCTGCGGCTTCGACGACCCGCGCGACGAGATGGCGGCCGGCATCTTCCGCCGGCTCCACCCGCAGCGCACGGTGACCCTGGTCGACGCGCGTACGATCTTCGCGGGTGGAGGAGGCATCCACTGCATCACCCAGCAGCAGCCGAGGATCCAGTGACCAGGGGAGCAGCACATGGCCGGTGGGCGCAGGCAGGCCCCGCCGCGTGAGGACGTCCTCGCCGCCGCCATGGAGATGATCGCCGAGCGCGGCCTGGAGAAACTCACCATGGCGGCGCTCGGCCGCGAGGTCGGCATGAGCAGCGGCCACCTGCTCTACTACTTCCACTCCAAGGACGAACTGCTGCTGCAGACCCTGGAGTGGAGCGAGGGCCGCCTCGGCGCCGCGCGCGGCCGGCTGCTCGCCCGGCCGGGGCCTGCCCGCGAACGCCTCGACGCCTACGTCGACCTGTACGTCCCCGAGGGTCACCGCGACCCGCACTGGACGCTGTGGCTGGAGGTGTGGAACCGCTCGCAGAACGCCGCCGACGACGCCCGCGACCGGCAGGCGGCCATCGAGGGCGCCTGGCACCGGGACCTGGTCGCCCTGCTCGCCGAGGGCATCTCGCGCGGCGAGTTCCGCCCCGTCGATCCCGACCGTTACGCGGCCCGCCTGCGCGCCCTGCTCGACGGCTTCTCCATCCACGTGGCGATCGGGCTGCGGGGCATGGACCGGGACCAAGTCCTCGGCCACGTAAGGGAGTTCCTGGCGAGCGGCCTCCTCGCGGACGCCTGAGCCCCCGCCCGGGTTGTACGCAATACGGGTGATTGACCCTGCCGCGTGCGATGCGTTTGGCTCGGGGGGAGCCCTCGGCGCGGGGCCGGGGGAAAGGCGTCAACGGGGATACAGGGGGAACAGTGCACAGATCCATGCGTGGAGCGTCCGTCGCGGTGCTCGCGGGGGCGATGGTCGCGCTGTCGGCGACCTCGGCGGCACCGGCGCCGAAGCCGGGCACCGAGAGGGTCACGCTGGCGGCGACGGGAGAGCAGGGCGACGGCGACTCGTACGGCCCGCAGCTCAGCGCCGACGGCCGGTTCGCGGTCTTCTCGGGGTACGCGTCCAACCTGGTGCCCGGCGACACCAACGCGCTCGCCGACGTCTTCGTGCGCGACCTGCGCAAGGGCACCGTCGAGCGGGTCAACGTCGGCCCGGACGGCGTGCAGGCCGACGGGGACTCGTCCGCGCTCGCCGTCAGCTCCGACGGGCGGTACGTCCTGTTCCGCTCCCAGGCCAGGAACCTGGTCGAGTGGGAGACACCGCCCGCGGACGCGGGGGCGTACGACATCTACCTGCACGACCGGCGCACCGGCACCACCGAGCGGATCAGCGTCGGCCTCGACGGGGGTTCCGCCCACGCGGGCGGTGCCGTCATGTCGGCGGACGCCCGCTACATCGCCTTCAACGCCAAGGCCGACCGGATGGAGCAGGAGCCCGGCGACCTCTTCGGAGCCGTGTACGTCCTCGACCGGCGCACCGGCGCCGTGGAGCGGATCAGCAACCGCGACCGCCCGTCCAACCCCGCCCTGCTGCAGGCCATCAGCGCCGACGGCCGCCATGTGGCGTACACCCAGATGGTGCCGCGCAGCTCAGGCGGCGCCACCTGGGTCCACGACCGCCGCACCGGTACCGAGGAGCAGGTCAACGTCAGGGCGGACGGCACCCCGGCCGAGCGGTATGCGTTGCCCGCCTCGCTCTCCGCGGACGGCCGGACCATCGCCTTCCAGTACTGGGGCGACGACCTGGTGCCGGGCGAGACCCCCGGGGACGACACCCACCTCTACGTCCGAGACCTGCGCGCGGACGTCACCCGGCGCGTCGATCCGGGAGCGGCCGGGGAGGCGGGGCCCCGCCAGCCGGTGCTCAGCCCGGACGGCCGGTATCTGGCCTACCAGGCGGATCCCCGGTCGGCGGACGGGCGGCTCGGACCGGCCAACGTCTACCTCCGTGACCTGCGCACCGGCACCACCCGTACGGTCAGCGAATCCGTCGCCGGGGGCCCGGTGACAGACGCCCCCGTCACGGTGTCCTGGGTGAGCGCCGACGCCCGGCGCATCGGCCTCGGCAGCGACTCCGCGCAACTCGTCCCGGGCGACACCAACGGCCACTACGACGGCTTCGTCCGGCGCCTTCGCTGAACGCCCTCTGTTCGCATCCTGAGACGGACGGTGAGCACGGGGACGGAATGTGCCAGACTGCCCCCGTGCTCTCGTTCGCCATGGTTATTGGCAGCAGGCGCGCCGGTCCGCAGTGACCGCCACGTACGACCAGGTACGGGCGGACACCGTCGTCCTCGACCCGCGCGCAGACCTCTCGCACCCGCGAGAGGTTTTTCGTTTTCCTGGCCCACCACAAGCCGGGAGGGGAGCGCGAGGGATCATAGGGGCGGTGGAGCCGGTCATTCCGGTAGACCGAGATCCCATATCAGGAGCCTTCAGATCATGACCGCTACCAGCGAACTCGACGATTCCTTCCACGTCTTCGACACCACCCTGCGCGATGGCGCGCAGCGCGAGGGCATCAACCTCACCGTCGCGGACAAGCTGGCCATCGCACGGCACCTGGACGACTTCGGCGTGGGCTTCATCGAGGGCGGCTGGCCCGGCGCGAACCCGCGGGACACCGAGTTCTTCGCGCGCGCCCGGCAGGAGATCGACTTCCGGCACGCCCAGCTGGTCGCCTTCGGCTCCACCCGTCGCGCCGGGACCACCGCCGCCGAGGACCCGCAGGTCAGGGCACTGCTGGAGTCCGGTGCCCCGGTGATCACCCTGGTCGCCAAGTCCCACGACCGGCACGTGGAGCTGGCGCTGCGCACCACCCTCGACGAGAACCTGGCGATGGTCCGCGACACGGTCTCCTTCCTCAGGGAGCAGGGCCGCCGGGTCTTCGTCGACTGCGAGCACTTCTTCGACGGCTACCGCGCCAACCCCGAGTACGCCAAGGCGGTGGTCCGCACGGCCTCGGAGGCCGGGGCCGACGTCGTCATCCTCTGCGACACCAACGGCGGCATGCTCCCGGCGCAGATCCAGGCCGTCGTCTCCACGGTGCTGGCCGACACCGGCGCCCGGCTCGGCATCCACGCCCAGGACGACACCGGCTGCGCGGTGGCGAACACGCTCGCCGCGGTCGACGCCGGCGCGACCCACGTCCAGTGCACGGCGAACGGCTACGGCGAGCGCGTCGGCAACGCCAACCTCTTCCCGGTGGTGGCCGCCCTGGAGCTGAAGTACGGCAAGAAGGTCCTCCCCGAAGGGCGCCTGAGCGAGATGACCCGCATCTCGCACGCCATCGCCGAGGTCGTCAACCTCACCCCCTCCACCCACCAGCCCTACGTCGGCGTCTCCGCCTTTGCCCACAAGGCGGGCCTGCACGCCTCCGCCATCAAGGTCGACCCGGACCTGTACCAGCACATCGACCCGGAGCTGGTCGGCAACACCATGCGGATGCTGGTCTCCGACATGGCGGGCCGCGCCTCGATCGAGCTCAAGGGCAAGGAGCTGGGCATCGACCTCGGCGGCGACCGGGAACTGGTCGGCCGGGTCGTGGAGCGGGTGAAGGAGCGGGAGCTCAAGGGCTACACCTACGAGGCGGCCGACGCCAGCTTCGAACTGCTGCTGCGCGCCGAGGCCGAGGGCAGGCCCCTGACGTACTTCGAGGTCGAGTCCTGGCGGGCCATCGTCGAGGACCGCCCCGACGGCACCCACGCCAACGAGGCCACCGTCAAGCTGTGGGCCAAGGGCGAGCGCATCGTCGCCACGGCCGAGGGCAACGGACCGGTCAACGCCCTGGACCGGGCCCTGCGCGTCGCCCTGGAGAAGATCTACCCGCAGCTCGCCAAGCTGGAGCTGGTCGACTACAAGGTCCGCATCCTGGAGGGCAAGCACGGCACCCAGTCCACCACCCGCGTACTGATCTCCACCTCCGACGGGGCGGGGGAGTGGTCCACGGTGGGCGTGGCGGACAACGTCATCGCCGCCTCCTGGCAGGCCCTGGAGGACGCGTACGCCTACGGGCTGCTGCGGGCCGGGGTGGAGCCGGCGAAGTAGCGGGGGTCCCCCCGCCGGCCCGGGTGGGCGTCGGGAGGTCCGCCGCGGCACCCGTCACAGGGCCGTGTCGCGGGGACGCTGCGTCTGGTCGGCTGTCCGCTCACGCCCGGGCAGCCGGTCCAGCCGGAACAGACCGGTGGGGCCCGGCCGCTGACCTGAGGCGTGCGCCGTGGAGCGGGTGAGCTCCTCCATCCCGTCCGCCAGATAGCCGACCCACGCGGCGCTCTCCTCCTCCATGAGGCGCTGGGCGTCCGCGCGGAGCCGCTCGATCACTCCCAGGAGCGCGGCCGTCTCCTTGTCGCTGGGCGACTCGGTGCTCTTCAGGAAGGTCTGGGTCCACTCCGACTGGGCCCGCTTGAGGACCTGCTGCAGTGCCAGTTCGGTGCGTATGTAGCGGGTCCAGGAGGCGGAGAAGCCGAAGATCCGGTCGAAGAGCACGCAGCCGGCGCCTCCGGCCAGGAAGACGAAACCCCACTCGGCCGGCACGGCCGTCGGGTCGGCCGCGTGCACCAGCGGGGTGATGGTGCCGACGATGCCCAGCAGTGCGGCGAGGGCGCGCAGCGAACGCGACCACCGGGAGGGGCCCCGGCGCCGGGCCAGGTACCAGCCGATGGCGGTGGTCACCTCGCTCTCCGCGTGCCGGAACAGCTCCCACAGGAGGTCGGCCCGCGTGCGTGACCGGTCCAGTTCGGTGAGTTCGGACACCGTCATGTCCGCGGCCCTGCGTCTGCCCAGCATGCCCGCCCCTGTCCTTCAGCTGTAGCCCGTCGGCCGGCCGGCCCACGGGGGCGACTGCATCGTATGCGCAGCCGCCTCGTCTGTCGCAGGAGTTCAAGTGCTGGTGGTGACCGGTGTGTTGGGGCGACTCGTGCGCCACGGGCGCCCGGTGCGGGTCCCGCCGGGTCCGGCGCCGGCGCCCCCGGAAGGGACACCGACTCGGACGGGCTCGGATCAGCCACCGGTGACGATGTCTCTTTGTCCTGTATTCGGGTACTTTCGAACATATGAAGGGCGCCCGCATTCCCGTTCTCGTACGCCTGCTGGTCGTGCCGGTCCTCGCCGCACTGGCGGCGCTGACGGCCGGTGCCCCGGGTGCGCACGCGGCCACCGACGTCTCCGAGATCGCCGCGGCCCTGCGCGAGAGCCCCGTCTACGTCGACCCGGCCGCCTCCGACCTGCTGTCGCGGGCGGACGCGGATGCGCTCGCCGACAAGATCGAGGACGCGGACAAACCCGTCTTCGTGGCGGTCCTCCCGGACGGCTACCCCACGGCGAACCTCTTCCAGAACCTCCGTACCGAAACCGGTGTCACCGGTCTGTACGGCATCCGGCTCGGCGACCGCTTCGACGCCCGCGCCGACAGCAGCGTGCTCAGCCGCCAGGGAGTGGAGAACCTGGTCACGGCCGTGCAGGGGGCGGGTGACCCCAAGGCCCAGCTGAACGACTTCGTCGAGGACGCGCTGCGCAGCGTGCGCGGCGCGGCCCCGGCGTCCTGGGACACCGGCGGCGAGTCCGTCCCCACCGGGGCGCTGATCACCACCGGCGCCATCCTGGTGGCCGGCGGCGCGGGCGCCTACGCGCTGGTACGCCGCAACCGGCGCCGCCACGAGGAGGAGCAGCGGCAGGCCCTGGAGAAGCTGCGGGTGGTGGTGGACGAGGACATCACGGCGTTCGGCGAGGAACTGGACCGGCTGGACTTCCACCCGGCGGAACCGGGCGCGGACGACGCGATGCGCGCGGACTACGAACGCGCGCTGGACGCCTACGAGCAGGCCAAGACGTACATGGCGGAAGCCCGCCGGCCGGAGGACGTCCGCGCGGTCACCCAGGCCGTGGCGGACGGCCGGTTCTCGCTCGCCCAGCTCGCCGCCCGCCGGGAGGGCACGCCGCTGCCCGAACGGCGCCCGCCCTGCTTCTTCGACCCGCGCCACGGCCCCTCCGTCGCCGACGTCACCTGGACCCCGTCGGGCGGCGCCACCCGCGAGGTGCCCGTCTGCGCCGCGGACCGCACCCGTCTGGCCGAGGGCCGGGACCCCGAGATCCGCGAGGTGGACACCGACTACGGCCGCCGCCCGTACTGGGACGCGGGTCCCGCGTACGGTCCCTGGGCGGGCGGATACTTCGGCGGCGGCATCCTGCCCGGCCTGCTGGTCGGCACCCTGCTCGGCAGCATGATGGCCACCCCGGCCTACTCGGCCGACTACGGCGCCGGGTACGGCGACTTCGGCGGCTACGAGGGCGGCGACGTCTCCGGTGCGGACTTCGACACCGGAGACTTCGGCGGCGGCTTCGGCGACTTCGGCGGTGGTGGCGGCTTCGGCGGCGGAGGGGACTTCGGCGGCGGATTCTGACCGCGCGCTCCCCGCGTCAGCGCACCAGGGCGGCCTCCCGCCGGCGGAAGCCCACGGCGGCCGTCGCGAGGCAGAGGGCGACGAGTCCGGCGCTGACCCACAGCGGCGAGCGGTACCCCAGTCCGGCACCGATCGCGGTGCCCCCGGCCCAGGGGCCCAGCGCGGCGCCCACGTTGAACGCGGCCGTGGCGAAGCCGCCGGCCAGGGTGGGGGCGCCGGGTGCCGCGTAGAGCACCTGTGAGATCAGCGTCGAGCCCACGCCGAAGGACAGGGCGCCCTGCACGAGCACGAGGCCGAGCGCGCCGGCCGGACTGCCGGCGCCGAGCGCGAGGGCGACCCATCCGGCGCACAGCGCGGCCCCGCCCGCCATCAGCACCGGCACGGGCCACCGGTCGGCGAGCCGCCCGCCGACGCTCACCCCGATGAAGGATCCCGCCCCGAACAGCGCCAGCACGCCGGGCACCCAGCCGCTGCCGAGCCCGGTGACATGGGTGGCCAGCGGGGCCAGAAAGGTGAACGTGCAGAAGGTCGCCCCGTTCACCAGGGCGCCGAGCAGGAGCGTGAGCCGGAGCCGGGGGCTGCGCAGGGCCCGGAGCTCGGCACCCAGTGCGGGGCGTTCCCCGGCGTCGGCGCTCCCGCCCGGCACCGACCGGGCGACGGCCACCACGGCGGGCAGCGACAGCAGCACCACCGCCCAGAAGGCCGAGCGCCAGCCCCACACCTGCCCGAGCAGCGCCCCGGCGGGCACCCCGATCACGCAGGCCAGGGTCACCCCGCCGAGCAGCATGGACGTGGCCCGCCCCTTGGCGTCCGGCGGGACCATACCGACGGCGGTCACCAGGGCGACGGCCAGGAATCCGGCGTTGGCTAGCGCACCGGCCACCCGGGTGGCCAGCAGTACCGCGAAGCTGTCGGTGAGGGCACCGACGGCATGGACGGCGAGGAAGGCCAGGAGGAACGCGAGCAGCGCGCCCCGCCGGGACCACCGCCGGCCGAGCACGGCCATCAGCGGTGCCCCGACCACCATTCCCACCGCGAAGGCGGAGGTGAGCGCCCCCGCCGCCGGGACGGAGACCCCCAGATCCCGGGCGATGTCCGGCACCAGACCGGACAGCATGAATTCGGACGTTCCCTGCGCGAAGACAGCAAGGCCCAGCAGAAGAAGAGCGAACGGCATGAAGAAACTCCGCACCCCGAAGTCGACGTCGAACACGACACGGCGGACGGCCGTCCGGCGGCGGTGACGACATGCCGACTCGACGGAGTGCGTGGAGCGCGCCTCCTCAGCCCGACGTCACGAACAGCCACCGGAGAGCCGGTGGCCGGAGTCTGGACGCCTCGGGACTGTTCACGGTGGCAGACTAGCGCGCCCCACAACGACCGGACCACGGATTTCCACCCGGCCACGACCTCAGCCGGGGCCTCAGGCCACCGCGAGGGGCGCTGAGGCGGGCGCGCCGGTCGCCGAGCGGTCGGAGCGGCGGAGGGGCCCGGCGGCTTCCTGACCGTGGGTCGACCGGGGAGATCGGCGCCGCGCGGGTCTGCCGCGCGGCGGTTGGCGCGCCCACAACGACCGGACCACGAATTCCCGCCCGGCCACGACCTCAGCCGGGGCCTCAGGCCACCGTGACGGTCGCCGGGCGGGCGAGTGGCGGAGGGGCCGGAGCGGATTCGCGGCGGTCGGGTCAGCGGGGAAATCCGGCGGCGCGGGGGTCTGCCGCGCGGCTACGGTGAGCCCATGCCGCACACCGCCGCGCTTCTCGTCATCGACATGCAGAACGCCCTGGTCGACATCGCGCACCGGGCCACCGAGACCGTGGCCGCGATCGCGGGGCTGAGCGAGCGGGCCCGGGCGGCGGGCCTACCCGTGGTGACCGTGCGGCAGCGGGACGGGGAACTGGTGCCCGGGACCGAGGGCTGGCGGGTCGTGGCGGAGCTGACGCCCCGAGAGGGGGAGCCGGTCGTCGACAAGACGACGCCCGACAGTTTCCTGGACACCGGCCTCGACGGGATTCTGCGGGCGCTCGGTGTCACCGAGGTGATCGTGACCGGGTTCGCCACGGAGATCTGCGTGGACACGACGGCTCGGCAGGCGCTCAGCCGGGGTTACGACCTGGTTTTCGTGGCCGACGGGCACACCACCTCGCGGCGCGGTGAGGCGGACGGCGACGACCTGGTGCCCGCCGATCGTTCGATCCGCCAGTACAACACGATCTACCGGACCATTGGCTGGCCCGGCCGCCGTATCCGGGTCCGGGTCGCCGCCGACGTGGACGTCACTGCTTGATCGCCGAGACGTCGAAGTTCAGCTTGATCTTGTCGGACACCAGGACGCCACCGGTCTCCAGGGCCGCGTTCCAGGTCAGACCCCACTCCGAGCGCAGGATCTCGGCCTTGCCCTCGAAGCCGACGCGCTCGTTGCCGAAGGGGTCCTTCGCGACGCCGTTGAACTCCAGGTCGATGGTGATCGGCTTGGTGGTGCCGAGGACGGTCAGGTCCCCGGTGATGCGGTAGTCGTCGCCGCCGAGGGCCTCCGCCTTGGTGGAGCGGAAGGTCATCGTCGGGAACTCGTCCGTCCTGAAGAAGTCCGAGCTCTTGAGGTGGCCGTCACGGTCGGCCGATCCCGTGTCGATGCTGTCCATCGTCACGTCCAGGGACGCGGTGGAGCGGGCCGGGTCGCTGCCGTCCAGGTGCAGCGTGCCGCTGAAGTCGAGGAACTTGCCCTTGACGTTGGTGACCATGGCGTGCCGGGCGACGAAACCGATCGTGGTGTGCGACGGGTCGATCGCGTAGTCGCCGGTCAGTGCGGCGAGGTCCGGGTTGACGGCGGCGGGGGCGGCGGCGGAGCGGGTGGCGGACTTGTTGCCGAAGAGGCCCATGATGTACTCCCGAGGTGATCGTTGAACGTTCAATCAGTGCAACGAGAACGACGGTAGACCTATTCCGTTCAATATTCAACATCATCCGCCGTGTTTCTCGAACCGATCACTCCCGCGCCTGCCTCGCCCCCCGGGTGTGGACGTACAGCCGGCGCCGGTCCCCGACGTCGACGGGCTGCGGCAGCGGCAGTTCGTAGCGCACGGGCATCCGGTGGTCGGCGAGCTGCCGGCGCGGGTTGTACACCTGGTTGAACTTCCACAGCATGCGGGCGAAGTTGGTCTGCCCGCGCAGCAGATTGCGGCCGAGGATGCGCGCCGCGCCGAACGCGGTGCGCAGACCCAGGTGCTTGCGGTTGATCACGGCCTGGGTGCGGACCAGCTCCTCGTAGAAGCGTTCCAGCGGCAGCGTGGTGGGGACCACGGCGTGCTGGATGTCGAAGAGGCGGTAGTCGCGGGTGGTCAGCCGGCGCGACTCCGTGTGCCAGATCTCCGTGCCGGGATACGGCGTCATCACGGTGAAGTGCACGATCTCCGGAACGGACAGGGCGAACTCCCGCACCACGCGGAACCGCTCCTCGTCCCAGGCCGGATCGACGATGAGGTTGATGGCGACCTGGATGCCCATGCGGCGGGCGGCCTCCAGGGCCCGGAAGTTCTCGTCGGGGCTGATCCGCTTGCGGAACAGGTCCAGGCCCTCGGCGTCGATGGCCTCCATGCCGAGGAACATGTAGCGCAGGCCCAGCCGCGCCCACCGCTCGAACACCTCGGGGTGGCGCAGCAGCACGTCGCTGCGCGTCTCCAGGTAGTACTGCTTGCGGATGCCGCGCCGCTCCACCTCCTCGGCGATCGCGTTGCCGTGCTCGGGCCGGATGAAGGCCACGTCGTCGACGATGAAGACGTTCGGCTCGCGGATCCTCGCCAGATCCTCCGCCGCCGCCTCGGGGGAGGCCTTGCGGTAGCTGCGGCCGTAGAAGGTCCAGGCCGAGCAGAACGAGCAGTCCCAGGGGCAGCCGCGGGTAAACTCGATGGACGCGCACGGGTCCAGTTCCCCGATGAAGTAGCGGCGGCGGTTGCGCATCAGGTCGCGCGCCGGGAGCGGGGAGTCGATGCTGTGCAGCATCAGCGGCGCCGGGCCCCGCCCCGAGGCGGTGACGACTCCGGGCACGCCGTCGACCCCGCCGTCGCGGACCGCCTCCAGCAGCGGGGTGATCGCCGGCTCGCCCTCGCCGCGGACCACCGCGTCCACCGCGCCCGCCGCCTGCTCCAGCACGTCCTCGGCGACGAAGGAGACGCTGTGCCCGCCGAAGAACACGAAGCAGTCGGGCACCTCCCGCTTCACCTTCGCGGCCAGGTCGATCGCCTCCGGGATGTTCGCGAGGTAGTTCAGCGATACGCCGACGGCCTGGGGCCGGAACGACCGGACCTCGTCGCGCAGCGTCGCCAGGCCGAGCACCTGGAGGTCCACGACCCGGACCTCGTGCCCCGCCTCGCGGGCCGCACCCGCCACCCGTTCCAGGCCGAGGGGTTCGAGCCGCAGGAAGATCTCTGAGTACATCAGCGCACTGGGGTGGACGAGCAGCAAACGCATGGGTCACCTCGTCACGGGATCGGCGGATCGACAGCGAACCGGAACGAAGGGGAACCGGAACGAACGGGAACTCTGCCCCCTTGCTATCCGGCGGTCCCGGCCCCCGCACCGCCCGTACCGCCGCCTGGCGGCACCCGGCGCACGCACGGGTGGCGCCGTCCGCCCGCCGGTGTTCCACGAGACGTCGTTCCGCTTCCCCCGCCGACGTGGTAAACGGCATGAGCATGACTTCACCGCGGCCCCCACGACGTCCCGCCGTCCCGCCCACCCGCCGTGCCGTCCTGCTCGCGGCGGCCCTCGCAGCCACCCTCCCCCCGGCGCTCGCCACCCGCGCCACGGCCGCGGACGAACCCGCCGCCGACCCCTACGACGCCCTCCGCAGACGCTGGCTCGACATCGCCCTCGGCACCGGTTACGACCCGGCCGCCGAACCGTACGCCGCCCGCCTGGCCGAGACCGGCGAACTCGCCCGCGGCTTCGCCGCCACCATGACCCCGGCTCCCACCTCCCTGTGGCCCGGCCGTCCCTTCGACCCGCCCTCCGGCATCACCTTCAGCTACGGCCGCCTGTGGACCATGACCCAGGCGTACGTCCAGCAGGGCACCGGCAGCACGGGCGACGAGGCCCTCCTCGCGGCCGTCCTGCGCGGCCTCGACCACCTCTCCGCCACGGTGTACAACCCCGCCACCACCCGCTACGGCAACTGGTGGGAATGGCAGATCGGCAGCCCCCGCCTCCTCACGGACATCACCGCCGCCCTGTACGACCACCTCGGTTCCGACCGCGTCGCCGCCGCCTGCGCCGCCGTCGACCACTTCGTCCCCGACTCCGCGCTCGGCGACTACACCGGCACCTCCACCGGCGCCAACCGCGTCGACCTGTGCCGCTCCGTCGCCCTGCGCGGCATCCTCGGCCGGAATCCCGCAAAGATCGCGCTGGCCCGCGACGCGCTCTCGCCGGTCTTCCCGTACGTCACCGAGGGCGACGGCCTCCACGCCGACGGCTCGTTCGTCCAGCACACCTGGGTGGCCTACTCGGGGACGTACGGCCAGGTCCTGCTGGACGGCCTCGGCCGCCTGTTCACGCTGCTCGCCGGATCGGAGTGGGAGGTCACGGACCCCGCCAGGCAGATCGTCCTCGACAGCGTCGAGCACGCCTACGCGCCGCTGATCCACGACGGACTGGTCATGGACGGCGTCAACGGACGCGCCATCAGCCGCGGCCTCCTCAGGAGCGACGACCGGCACGTGATGCGCAGCGACCACTTCCACGGGCAGCAGCTCATCGCGGCCATGGCGATCCTCGCCGGCGGTGCGAGCGACGCCGAACGGCGGCGCTGGTACGCGCGTATCAAGGGCTGGATCGAACGGGACACCGTCACGCCCGTCCTGACGGCCCCGCAGTTCCCGGTCGCCGACCTGGCCCGGCTGCGCGCGATCGCCGACTCCCCGGTCGAGGCGGCGCCCGAACCCACCGGGCACCGCCTCTTCGCGGCCATGGACCGGGCCGTGCACCGCGGCCCCGGCTTCACCGCCGGCCTCGCCATGGCCAGCGACCGCATCGCCCACTACGAATGCGGCAACGGCGAGAACCCGCGCGGCTGGCACACCGGTGCCGGGATGCTCTCCTGGTGGCCGGCCGGCCGCTCCGACCAGTACACGGACTGGTTCTGGCCCACCGTCGACTGGTACCGCCTGCCCGGCACCACCGTCTCCACCAAGCGGCTCCCCGACCGGGCGGGCGGCGAATGGGGCGCGCCCAAGCCCGCCGTCCGCTGGGTCGGCGGCACCACCGACG
This sequence comes from Streptomyces viridiviolaceus, assembly GCF_014650995.1. GTDB lineage: Bacteria > Actinomycetota > Actinomycetes > Streptomycetales > Streptomycetaceae > Streptomyces > Streptomyces viridiviolaceus. Next base: position 1,067 of record NZ_BMWA01000029.1, on the reverse strand, counting down.
GCGAGTACGCGGCGGTCGGGCAGCATCTGAAGGGGCTCGGCTCGACCCTCGAAGCCCGCAAGTCCTGGTACTTCCTCGCCGACGCGGTGATCTGCCTGGGCGCCGGGATCACCTGTTCGGACGGCGTCCCGGTCGAGACGGTCGTCGACAACCGCAATCTGGGGGAGGGCGGCACCGACGCCTTCGTCCGCGGACCGGGCTGGGCCCACCTGGAGGGCCACGGCGGCTGGATCGTCCCCGAGGGCGATCTGCGGGCCCTGCGAGAGGACCGTACCGGTGCCTGGTCCGACATCAACACCACCAGCACGACCGAGCGCCGCACCCGGCGCTGGCAGACCCTCTGGCTGGACCACGGCACCGACCCGACCGACGCAGGCTACGTCTACGTCCTCATGCCGGGCGCCTCCCGACGGACCGTCGCCCGGCGTGCCGCCGACCGTCGTTGGCTCTCGGTGCTCGCCAACGACGCCGGATGCCAGGCCGTCGCCGTCCCCGCGCTCGGTCTGACCGCCGCGAACTTCTGGCGGGCCGGCACCGCCGGCCCCCTCACCACGACGGCGGGCGCGAGCGTGCTCGTCCGCCGCCGGGGGCGCACCGCTACCCTCTGCGTGAGCGAGCCGCCGCGCACGGGGCAGCCGCTGGAGATCGTCTGGGACCACCCGGTGCGGGGCGCGCTACGGTCCGACGAGACGGTCGAGATCCTGGCGACGGGCCGCCGACTGCGCCTCCGTGTCACTCCAGGGGTGGTATGCGGCACCCACGAATGTGAGGTGACTCTCAGCTGACGGCTTTGTGTGACTCCTACAACCCACAAGCCCTCTGAGCAGTCGAAACGGCTGCATGGCGTCCGGGTTCTGTTCAGGGGCACCAGGAAAACACGTCGGAGACTGTACGGAGTCGACGGCTCGCATTCCGCGGTCTGCTTCGTAAGGTCACTACATGACCGTTTTGGATGAGGCGCCGGGTGAGCCGACGGACGCGCGCGGACGAGTGGCGGAGCTGCACGAGATCCGTGCGCGGGCACTGGCCGGTCCGGGCGAGAGGGCGACCGAGGCGCAGCACGCCAA
>NZ_BMWA01000028.1 GCF_014650995.1 Streptomyces viridiviolaceus | reverse complement strand
GTTCCGAACCGGCGTGCGTCGCTTCCTCGATACGGCGCCTCAGATCCGCGAGCTTCCCCGCGGTCGTGTGGATGTCGATGTCGTTCACTGGTTGTTCCGCTCCGGGGCTCATCGGTTCAGAAGGTGTCGTGGGGTACGTGCACACCCCAGATGTCGCGCAGTGCGTGGGAGGCCGCAGGGCCTCGCGCACCGCGGGGAGCACGTTGTCGGTGCCCTGCGCGGCGGAGCGCAGGGAGTCCGGGGCGGTCGACGGCGCCGTTGTCGCGCTTGGAGCGCAGGACCGCTAGGCGCTCGCACCGGTCGGCCTCGGTCCGCGGGTCGACCCGCAGCGGCTCGTAGGGCTCCTCCACGCCCCGACCTCCTCTGGTACTGAATGTCTACTAGACGGTACTCAGTACCGTTGCAGTGGGCAAGTGGTCTCCGGAGTCCGGGACAGGGAAGGATGGGCGGTCATGAGCAAGCCACCCGCGCGGATCCGACTGGCGGACGCCGCCTTCGCGCTCTTCGACGAGCGCGGATACGAGCAGACGACCGTCGACGACATCGCAGAACGGGCCGGAGTGGGACGCACGACGTTCTTCCGGCACTACCGGTCCAAGGAAGCGGTGATCTTCCCCGACCACGACCGGCTGCTGGAGCTGATCAGGGACCGGCTGGCGACCGCCGGCCACAGCACCGCCCTGGTCGCCGTGTCGGACGCGGTGCGCCTGGTCCTCCTGCACTACATCGAGGAGGGCGACCTCGCGCGGCGGCGCTACGCGCTCACCAGCAAGGTGGCCGCGCTGCGCGACCGGGAGATCGCCAGTGTGGCGCGCTATCAGCGGCTCTTCCGCGAATTCATCGCGGACTGGATGGGGGATCCGACGGCGTCGGCCTCACTGCGGGCCGAGCTCATGGCGGCGTCGGTCGTCGCGGCCCACAACCACGTGCTGCGGCGGTGGCTGAGGGGCGAGTCCTCCGACCCGGTCGAAGAGATCGACGAGGCGATGCGCGAGGTGCTCGCCCTCTTCCCGGCCCCCTCCGCCACGACGGCCGCCCACGACGGCGGAACCACCGTCGTCGCCTTCCGCACCGGGCAGGACCTGGACGCGCTGCTTCCGTCGCTGAGGCGGGTCATCGAAGGCGCCTCGGGGGGCTGAGCGCCCGGGGCGTCGTGGGCGACCCCTGGCGGATGCCGTCCGTCGTACGCGCATCGCGTACCGGGTCCATCGGCTGGACGGCCCCAGGCGCTGCCGGCACGGGACACGCCCGCGATGCCGGTGTCCCTCACGCACTCCCGGGAGCGGGCCGGCCGTCCGCCTCCGCCAGGTCCTTCATCCCGCGCAGTGATGCGTCGATGTTCACGCGGAACTCCCCGAGGCGGTGGGCGACCACCTCGTCCTCGCGGTCGGGCATCCGGTCGACGGCCAGGCTGACCCCGGAGCGCCCGGGCCCCACTGCACCTACTGCCTCAGATGCGTACCCGAGGCATCGGGCTCCGACGCGGAACGCCGGCTGGCCATGGGCTCGGCCGGAGCCGGCCCGGACCCGGCGAACCTGCCGTCACGGTCCAGGACGACCCAGCCGAACAGCCGCGGCTCACGCAGCTCCACCACGCGGGAGACGGTCCGCCACACACCGAGCAGCGGATGGCGGTTGGGCGGGCGCCGTGTCCGGTCACCGGCGACGCCCGGATCACACCAGGTGGGCCACCGCCCGGTGGGCCGCGTCGAACGCGGCGTGCGTGTAGCCGAACGCCTCGGCGTCGGAGTTGGCGATCGCGATCCTGCCGACCGGACGGCGGGCCACGGCGTACGGCCGCTGCGACTCCGGCAGGAACAGGGCCGGATCGTCGAGGGAGTTGTACTCGTAGGCGTAGCCGTGTGCCCAGCGGTTGACGGTGATGGCGGTGATGTCACGTGCCGGGTCGAAGCCGTACTCGCCCAGTGAGCGGGCCATGGAGTCGCGGATCTCGCGTTCGAAGTCCTCGAAGGCCATCCTGATCAGGGCGCGGCGCCCTGCCTTGTGCTGCTCCCGGCAGCTCAGTCCGGGGGAGTTCGGGGTGGCCGACAGGGACACCACGGTGGGCAGCTCGGGCCGGTGCGGCATGCTGAAGTCGCCGATCTCGGTGACCGTCGGCAGGCCGAAGCCGGAGAAGAACATCGACGGGGTGCTCACCCGGGACACGCGCGCCCGGGCGAAGGGCCGCCAGTCCCGCAGCGCCACCCGCGCGTACACCAGGGGCACCTTCACGCCGTACCGCATCGCCGTGACCTGGTCGGCCGGCAGTTCGGGGACGACATAGGAGGAGACGGAGTTCCAGCAGGCCATCACCACGCCCTTCGCGCGCACGCGGTGGCTGCGGCCGCCCCGGGAGTAGTCGACCACCGCGCCGTGCCGGCCGTCGTTGCGGACCTGGAAGGCCGTACTGGACAGCCGGATGCGGACGCGGTTGCCGGGGTGGTCGAGGCGGGAGTAGTCCGCCTGCGCGGTGACGATCTCCCGCCAGTCGGGCCGACGCGGCTCGAAGGCGTCCGGGACCAGCCTGCTGACCAGGAGCCGGGCCAGTGAGGCGTTGCCCTCGGGGAAGTAGAAGTTGCCGTCCTCCTCGGTCTCCGCCAGATGCATCAGGGGGGTGGCGCCGGCCCCCGGCCACGGTGTGTGGGCGAGTGCCAGACCGTCGAAGCCCGGCTGTCCGGTCGCCCAGGCGTCGGCCGCGGCGACCCGGTCGGCATCGACGCCCCACAGGCCGTTCGTGCCGCGCTTCACGACCGCCAGGGCGTCGTCGTCCAGCCCGATCTTCTCCCGCAGGTAGGTCTCGTAGGGGGTGCGGGCCAGGATCTCCTTCTTCTGCCCGTCGGTCAGTCCGGGGTAGTGGTCCTCGGTCGTGGTGTACAGACGCACCAGCGCCGCCCGGCTCGCCTCGGACATGGGCAGCCTGGTGACGTACGACGCCCAGGACTCGCCCGGTTCGCGGATCACCAACCGGTCCTCGCCCCAGCGCTCGGCGTCGAACAGGGTGCCGCCACGCAGTGAGTACCGCGCGTAGGCGTCGTCCTTGACGGTCGCCTCCAGCGCCTTCAGGTCCACGCCGAGGTCCTCGGTCAGCAGGTCACGCGCCTCGCGCGACCAGGTGCTCGGGGTGTCGATGTTGACGGTGCCGCCGTTGGAGAGCAGCAGCGTCCGGCCGACGTGGAACTCGTTGCGCCGGGCGTGTCCGCCGAAGTCGTCCAGGGCGTCCAGGACCAGGACCCGCGCGCCCGGTCCGGCGTGCTTGCGGTACAGGTACGCCGCGGCGAGGCCGCTGAGGCCACCGCCGACCACCACGAGGTCGTAGGACTCGTCGGTGTCGTGGACGCGCCCCGGGACGAAGTCGCCGTCCCGTACGGCGTGCGCCACGTCGTACGCTCCGGGCTGCTGGCCCCGCAGACCGGACTCGGTGGGCGGATAGGGCGCCGTGGGCCTGCCGTGCCCGTGGTCCCGTGCCGGGGACGCGGCGTGTGCCGAGCCCGGGAGGGCCGCCGCCGTGGCCGCGCCGGCGGTGACGACGGCCACCCCGTCCAGGAAGTCGCGGCGCGTGATCTTCCGTCCCATACCGAGCTCGTGATCGCTGAATCTGGGCATGCGAGACCCCCCACATGGATCTGCGGATTTCGGAGCGGAATTGCGTGTCTGGAATGCTATCCAGCGGTTGCTTCGATTATGAAGAACGAATTCCATCGTGTATGGGATCTGATTCTGCGAAATCGGTGGCCGTCGGGGGCGTCGATCTTCCGAGCATGCGTGACGCACAAAAGGGGCACCCGGAACGAACAGGGGAAGTGAGGCGGTGGTGATGGCGGAGGACTGGCCGGCGCCGTGGGGCCCCCAGGACGCCCCGCGAAACCGCGGCGGACCGCAGGGCGAAGAGCCCTACATGTCACTGCTCGACCTGCCACTCAGCTCCGATCTGAACCGCATCGGAGAGCAGCTGCACGCCCTCGCCCGTGCGCAGAGCACGCTGCAGGAACTGCTCCAGGCGGTGGTGAACATCACCGGCGAGCTGGAGCTGCCCGCGGTGCTGCGCCGTATCGTCCGCACCGCCATGGACCTGGTGGGCGCCCGCTACGGAGCCATGGGCGTGCTCGACGAGGAGGGCAGGTTTCTGGCCGAGTTCATCCCCCTCGGGCTCACGGCGAGGGAGCTGGCGGCGCTGGAGGGCGTGGAACTGCCTCGCGGGCGAGGTCTGCTCGGACACCTGATCCACCACCCGGAGCCCCTGCGGGTCAAGCACATCTCCCGCCATCCGGAATCCGCCGGCTTCCCGCCCGGCCACCCGCCGATGCGGACCCTGCTCGGCGTCGCCATCAGCGTACGCGGACGGATCTACGGCAACCTCTACCTCTCGGAGCGCCAGGACGGACAGCCCTTCGACCGGCACGACGAGGGCGTGGTCCGCGCGCTCGCCGGCACCGCCGGGGTGGCCATCGAGAACGCCCGCCTCTACCAGCAGGTCCGCAACAGCGCCGAACAGTTCCAGCGGCTGCTGCTGCCCCGGCTGCCGGACCTGAGACCCTTCGCCGCCGGGGCCGCCTACCGGCCGGCGAGCGCCCCGACCGCCGTGGGCGGTGACTGGTACGACGCCATGCTGCTGCCCGACGGGGCCTGCGCGCTCGTGATCGGCGACGTGGTGGGCCACGACCTGCGCGCCGCCGCCGACATGGCACAGCTGCGCAACATGCTGCGGACCCTGGCCTACGACCGGAACGCCCCGCCCGGCACCTCCCTCAGCCGGCTCGACCGCATCCTGAGCGCCCTGGGCGACGTATCTCTGGCCACAGCCCTGCTGGCCCGCCTGGAACCCGCCGACGGAGCCTGGCGGCTGTGCTGGTCCAGCGCCGGGCACCCACCGCCGCTCCTGCTGCTGCCCGACGGACGGGTCCGCTATCTGGACACCGAACCCGGCGTCCCCCTCGGCGTGGCGGTCGACCTGCCCCGCCCCGACCACAGCCAGGCGGTGCCGGTGGACAGCACCGTCGTGCTGTACACCGACGGTCTGGTGGAGATCCCCGGTCAGCCGATGGACCGCGGCCTGGACGCGCTGGCGGTCGCGGCCGCGCGGTACGCCGGGCGGTCGCCGGAGGAACTGTGCCGGGCACTGGCCGACCACCATCCCAGCGACGGCCACGACGACATGGCGGTCATCGCCCTGCGCACCCCGCCCCTGACGGGGTACGGCCGTTCCTGACGCGGTGGTCGCGGGCAGGTGGACTTCGGCGCCGCGCAGCCGCCGCTTACGTTCCGCGGGAACGGCCGCGGCCCGCACAGGAACACCGCGCAAGCCGTGGAGGTCCGGCAGGCCCGTGCGCGCCCCGGTTTCCGAGGCCCGGGCCGGTCACCGATCCCCGGTGCCGGGCACGTCCCGATCGGGCTTCACCGTGCCGAGGAAGCGCCGCACGCTGATCTCGATGACGACCCGCGCCGGGTTCGCCCGGGGCTGCCGGTACCGTGCCGCGTACCGGACCTCCGCGTCGCGGACGGCGTCCGGGTCGTCCCGCACGGTCGCCGTCCCTTCCAGGGTGGACCACCGTCTGCCGTCCACCTGGCTCACGGCGACGACGGGCCGCTCCGCCCGCTGGACGTTGCGCACCTTCGCGGTGTCCCGGCTCGTGATCACCCGCGCGGTGCGGGTGGCGTGGTCGTACGTCACGCCGACCGGCACCAGGTGCGGACTTCCGTCGGGCCGCGGTGTGGTCAGGAAGCACACCCGGCGCTCCTGCCAGAACGTCTCGAACTCGGCGTCCGCCTCGCCCTGTTGCCCGGTCTCCATCGGCTCTCCTCACGCCCGGGGCCGGGCGTGCCACGCGCTCGTGGCGCGCGTCCGGTCCACGCCGTCGTCGGCGATCACCGCGCCATGATACGAGGCACCCCGGTCGCGGCCGGTCGTGGGGGAGACGGCGGAAGAACGGGCGGGGAGGCGGTCAGGCGGCGTCCCGATCCGGCGACCGGTGCTCGACCGGCGGCCGCGCGTCCGACGCCGCGCCGCGCGGCGTCCTTCCGTCCCGGCCGCCCGGGATCAGCCGGAGGTGACGGCGCCGGGCGTGCCGGGCCGGTCCGGCATCGCCGAGGAGTCTGTCCTCCAGGTACGTCATGGCGAACAACAGCAGCCCCAGACCGGGCAGCAACAGGACGGCGACCGTAACCACGCCGAGTCCCCCTCCGCAGTGGACGACTCCGTTCGTGTGCCCGCGTCGGCGCCGATGATGCCCGGGCCATGTTCGGCCCGGCGGTGGGTAGGCGCGGCCGACGGCACGGTCGTACTCGTCGAGGAACGGAGCACTTGAGCCGATGACGCACATGTCCGCACGCACCATCCCGGCCACGGACCCGCACCTGGCCGCCGAGTGGCCGGGGTGGATGCGCGACCACACCACGGCACTGATCGGGATACCCCTGCGCGTCGCGCTCATCGTCGTCCTCCTGCTGGTGGTGCGCGCGGTGGCGAAGCGGGCCATCACCCGCGTCGTGCAGCGCGTCCTGGAGCCGGCGGCCGGCGAGACCGACAGGAGCCGGTCGCGGTGGTCGGGGCGTGGACCCGCCGTCCTGCACCGCGACCGGTCCCGGGCGCGGCAGCGCCGCGAGCAGCGGGCACGCACGATCGGCTCGGTGCTCAGCAGCGCCGTGACCATCGTGCTGTTCATGATCGGCGTGGCCATGGTGCTCGACCAAGTGGGCATCGCCCTCGGGCCGTTGCTGGCCAGTGCCGGGGTCGTCGGCCTGGCGATCGGCTTCGGCGCGCAGAGCCTGGTCGCCGACTATCTGTCCGGGCTGCTCATCATGATCGAGGACCAGTACGGCGTCGGCGACTCGGTCGACCTCGGCGAAGCGGTCGGCGAGGTCGAGCACGTCGGCCTGCGGCTGACGCACGTGCGAGACCTCAACGGCGGCCTGTGGCACATCCGCAACGGCGAGATCATGCGGGTCCGCAACGACAGCCAGGAATGGGCCCGCGCCGTCCTGGACGTCGCCGTGGCCTACGACGCGAACCTCGACAGGGTCCACCAGGTGCTGGAGGACACCGGGCGCGCGATGCGCCAGGACCCGGCCTTCGAGGACGTCCTCCTGGAGGACCTCTCCGTGTGGGGTGTGCAGTCCCTGGACGCCGACGGCGTCGTCGTGCGCCTCGCGGTCAAGACGGTGCCGCTCCAGCAGTGGGCCGTCACCCGAGAACTGCGCCACCGGGTCAAGGAGGCCCTGGACGAGGCGGGCATCGACATCCCCTTCCCGCAGCGGACCGTGTGGGTGCGCGGCGGCGACGGGGAGAACGACTCCGCCGCCGCGCTGCGCTGATCCGCGACGCCGCTCGCCGGCGCGTCCACGAGGGTTCCGGGGCGGACCCGGATTTGCGGTAACGGCAAAGTTGATTGTCGGTGCGGCCCGCACCGGTGCAGCCTGCGTGCAGGGCGCCCGGACCATCGCGTGCCCGCCCGTGCCGCCGACCCCGTCAGCCCAGGAGGAACCATGAGCGACATGCCCGCGCCCGCCCCGGCCGCAGAGTTCTGGGAGGCGCGCTACCGCGACGCCGGCCGCGTGTGGAGCGGCCGTCCGAACGAGCTGCTGGTCAGGGAGGTGAGTGACCTGGCACCGGGGACGGCACTGGATCTGGGCTGCGGCGAGGGCGGTGACGCGGTGTGGCTGGCCTCGCGCGGCTGGCGGGTCACCGGCGTGGACATCTCCGCCACGGCCCTCGAACGCGCCGCCGGGCACGCCGCCGACGCCGGGGTCGGCGGCCGCATCGCCTGGGAGCGCCACGAGTTGGGCCGCTCGTTCCCCGACGGCTCGTTCGACCTGGTGAGCGCCCACTACCTGCAGTCTCCCGTCGCCCTCGACCAGCAGGGAATCCTGCGGAGCGCGGCACGCGCCGTCGCGGACCACGGCACCCTGCTGGTCGTCATGCACGCCGCCTGGCCGTCCTGGCAGACCGAACCGCCCTTCGACGCCGTCTTCCCCACCCTGGAGGGAGTGCCGGCCGAACTCGCCCTGCCGGACGACGAGTGGACCGTCCGGACCATGGAGACCGTCCGCAGGCCGAGCACGTCCCCCGAGGGCGTGGAAGGGTTCCGCGACGACAACGTGTGGCGCTTCCAGCGGGCCTGAGAGCCGGGCGGGGACGGCCGGAGCGGCCGCGGCCGGTGGCCACCTCGGCCACCGGCCGCGGGCGTTCAGATGCCGCAGGAGGGGGCGGACCAGTACTGGCTGCTCCGGTGGTCGACGTGGGTGTGGTCGTTGTGGCCCGGGTAGCCGGGGCCGAGGATGCCGCGGAAGCCGTGGTTGCGGGCCTGCTTGGCCAGGGTGCACAGGGAGTGCGGGCCGGCCCCGAGGTCGGCGGCGTCTCCGTAGAGGTGGCGGCTGCTGCTCGCGCCGCCGACGGCGTCGTTGCAGGCGTACGAGCGGAATCCGCTGGTCACCGTGATCGGCTGGTCGCCGAGCGCGTGCCGCAGCGCCTCCAGCTTCCACATGGTGCGCAGTGCGTTGGCCTTCGCGGTCGCGGCGCTGACCGCTCCGCCGGACCAGGTGGTGTTGCAGTCGTTCAGCTCGCTGTAGGTGAAGTGGATGGGCGTGCAGTCGTCGTCCTGGAGGGCGTAGAGCTTGTTGAAGGTGTTCGGCCCGGCGACGCCGTCGGCGGTGAGTCCGTAGGCCGACTGGAAGCGCTTGAGGGCGGCCGTGGTGGCCGGTCCGAACTCGCCGTCGACGGCCAGGACGGCGCCGTAGCCCGGGTAGCCGCCGAGCCGGATCTGGAGCTGGGTGACGTCGGCGCCGGAGGCGCCCTGGGAGAGGGTGCGGCTCCAGGTGTAGCAGCCGTCGGCGTGGGCGGTGCCGGCCGTGGCGAGCGTGCCCGCCCAAGCGCCTGCCATGATCATGACAAAGGCGACGACGAGTCTGACGACACGTGTGTACATGCGATCTCCATGCCGGGTGACGTGAGGTGTGGCCGAGCGTGAAGCCATGTGACGCGCGTCAACCATGGAGCACGGACCGAACGGGAGGCAAGACCGCCGGGGGCGGGACCGGGAAATCCCCGCGCTCCCCGACGCGGCCGGACGTCCGCGACGCCGGTTCGGCAGCGGGCCGCCACGGGTACCCGAAGGCTCCGGGCGCGACCGCGACGGCGTGTCCGCAGCCGGCGGAGAAGGAGCGGCCATGGGCGGGAAGGGGTCGCCGGGCGAGGAACGGCGGGCCGCGCGTCTGCGCCGTACGGCCGCCGAGGTGTTCGGCTGGGACAGCCTCCTGCCCCACCAGCTCCAGGCCATGGAGGCCGTCCTCGCGGGCCGGGACACCCTCGTCGTCATGCCGACCGGATCCGGTAAGTCCGCCGTCTACCAGGTTCCCGGCACGCTGCTGCCCGGGCCGGTCGTGGTCGTCTCGCCGTTGCTCGCCCTCCAGCGGGACCAGATCGCCGGCCTGCCCGAGGGCGAAGGCGCGCCCGGTGCCGTGGCCCTGAACTCCGACCTCACGGCCGGACAGACCGAGGACGCCTGGGAGGCGGTACGGCGAGGCGACGCCCGGTTCCTGTACCTGTCGCCGGAGCAACTGGCCAAGGACGAGGTCGTGGAGCGGCTGGCCGCGGCACGGCCCGCCCTCTTCGTGGTGGACGAGGCCCAGTGCGTGTCCTCCTGGGGCCACGACTTCCGTCCGGACTACCTCCGCCTGGAACAGGCGGTACGGCGCGTGGGACGGCCCGCGGTGCTCGCACTGACCGCGACGGCGGCCCCACCGGTGCGCAAGGAGATCGTCGAACGGCTCGGCATGGACCGGCCCCGGGTGACGGTGGCAGGCTTCGACCGCCCGAACATCCGGCTGGAGGTCCGCCGCTTCCTCGACGAGGACGAACGGCGCCGCGCCGTCGTCGAGCGGGCCGCCGCCGAGCCGAAGCCCGGCATCGTCTACGCGGCGACCCGCAAGGACACCGAGCACGTCGCCGGGGAGCTGGCCGGGCTCGGACTGGCCGCCGAGGCGTACCACGCCGGGCTGCGCGCGGCCGAACGGTCCCGGATCCACGACGCCTTCCTCGCCGGGCGGACCGATGTGGTGGTGGCCACCTCGGCGTTCGGGATGGGCATCGACAAGGAGGACGTACGGTTCGTGCTGCACGCCTCGCTGCCGGGCTCACTGGACGCCTACTACCAGGAGATCGGCCGCTGCGGCCGGGACGGACAGCCGGCCCTCGCCGTACTCCACTACCGGCCCGAGGACACCGGCATGCAGACGTACTTCGCCGGCCGTGCCCCCGCCCGCGACACCCTGGCCGAGGTCGCGGACGCCGTCCACGACCACCGCGCCGACCCCGCCGGCCTGGACCGGCTGCGCCAGGACACCGGGCTGTCCCGCAACCGCGTGACGGCGGCGGTGAACCTGCTGGAGGAGGCCGGGGCCGTCGCCACGGGCGAGGAGGGCGAGGTCCGCCCGGATGCCGGGACCCCGCCCGCCACCGCGACCGACCGGGCCGAGGAGGCCGCCGAGGCCCACCGGCGCACCGACCGGTCCCGGGTCGCCATGGCCCGCGCCTACGCCGAGACCACCGGGTGCCGCCGGCGGTTCCTGCTCGGATACTTCGGTGAGGAGTACGAGGCTCCGTGCGACGCCTGCGACACATGTGACGCGCGAGGGCCGGAGGCCGCGGCGACACCGGACGCCCACCCGGCCGCCTCCGCCTATCCGGTCGGGGCCCGGGTGCGGCACGGCGAGTGGGGGGACGGCACGGTGCTCAGTGAGGAGGGCGACCGCATCACCGTCCTGTTCGACCGCGCCGGCTACCGCACGCTCTCCCTGGCGGCGCTGGCCGACCGCGACGACCTGCTCACGGTGCGGTCGCGGGAGGGCGAGGACGAGTGACCTCCGGCGGATCCGCGCGGTCCGTTTCCGGCCGCGGTCCACGGGAACCCGCACCACCCCGAACGCCGACCGGAGGTGCGGACATGAGCGGCGACAAGGACCCCCGGAACCGCCGGGACGACCGGTTCACCCGGGCACGTGACGAGGACGAGCCCGGTGCGCACTCGGGCGCGGAGAGCCAGGCGCGACAGCGCACGGTGCCGGGTACGGCGAGCGCCGAGGAGGGGTACCAGCCCGACCGCGGCACGACCGCGGGCGAACCGCTGGAGGGCGTCGAGACGCGGGACGCGGCCCGTCCGGAGGCGTCCCGCGAGAACCGGTCCCGCGAGAACCGGGACGAGAAGTCCGGCGACTGACGACCGAACCCGCCGAGACTGGCGCGCGCTCCGACCGGGCTCAGCGCTCCGAGGCGTCCGCCTCGCGGTGCCGTGCCCAGGCGTCCTCCAGATCGGGGCGGAGCTGACGCGGAACGGCACCTCGCCCACCCGCCGGAGCCGGACGACGTACGCCGTCGGCTGCGGGAGCACCCGGACGCCAAGGGCATGCTGCTGATCACGTCGACCGACTGGGGCACCGGCGCGGACGTCGGCGGGGTGGCGCGGGTGTGCCACGAGTTCGACGTCCCCCTGATCGTGGACGAGGCGTGGGGCGCCCATCTGCCCTGCCACCCCGGCCTGCCCGCCTGGGGGATGGACGCGGAGGCCGACCTGGTCGTGACCAGCGTGCACAAGATGGGCGGCGCCATCGAGCAGAGCTCCGTCTTCCATCTCCAGTACGACCGGGTGTCCCCCGAGGTGCTCAGGCAACGGGAGGACCTGCTGGGAACGACGAGCGCCTCGACGCTGGTGCACGCCACGCTCGACGGCTGGCGCCGGCAGATGGTCGAGCACGGCCGTGAACTGCTGGACACCGCGCTCCACCGCGCGGAACGTATCCGGGCCGCGGTGGCCGGCCTGCCGGGGCTCGTGCCCATGGACCAGGAGATGGTCGACGCCGGGCTCGCCGCCGCCTTCGACCCGCTGAAGATCGTCATCGACGTGCGGGGGCTCGGTATCAGCGGCATGCAGGCGACCGAATGGCTGCGGGTCCACCGGAACGTGGACATGGGCGGCTTCGACACCTGCCGGGTCAGTGCCTCCATCACCCACGCCGACGACGACCGGACGGAGCAGATCCTGCTGGACGCCCTGCGCGCTCGTCGAAAAGGCCGACTCCCTCGAACGGCGGCCACCGGTACGACTGTCCGAACCCTCGGCCCTGGAGCTGGAACAGGCCATGCTGCCGCGTGAGGCGTTCTTCGCCGCGGTGGAGCGCGTACCCGCCGAACGGGCCGCGGGGCGCATCTCGGCGGAGATGATCAGCCCCTGTCCGCCGGGCGTGCCCGTGGTGGCGCCCGGCGAGGTGATCACCGAGGAGGTCCTCGACTATCTGCGCAGCGGAGTCGAGCACGGTGTCCTGATCCCGGACGCCGCCGATCCCTCCGTCCGGACGCTGCGCGTGGTGGCCCGCGACTGACGTTCACCAGCCGGTACACCGTCCGATCGATGTCCGATATGTTGAAAAAGTCATCTTCTGGGATTCTTGAGAAAGAAGACATACTTACGCACTAATGGGACACCTGTGGTGCGAAGGCTTCGACTACCAGAGGGAGATGAAATGCCTTCCATAGAGGACGCGCTCGAGGAAGTCACCCGCACGGACATCGAGATCGAGGCGGCACTCGACCCCGCCGAGCCCGACGGTGTCTTCCGAGACAGCCGCGAATGCACCGGACTCGCCCTGCAGTCCGGCGGCGGCCACCTGCTGCTTTCTCCGCCCACCCCGCGTCCGAAGAAGGGCTGACGGATCGACGGGAGTACTCAAATGGAGCAGTCGAGCACGTCAGCCCTCCTTCAGGGCACGGTGCTGGACCTCGCTTCCGACGTGGTCTCCGCTCTTCGGAGCGGAGACCACGCGCGAGCGGGAGGCACCCTGGCGAGGGACGGCGCGGGCGGAAACATCGCACGTGCCGCGGTACGCGTCCTGGGCGCCGACACGCTGCTGCCCACGGCGCTCCTGCGCGTTCCGCCCGATCCCGGGCGACTCGCCGTGTTCAAGGACGCCGTGACGGCCCATCCGCCACGCGCCGACGCGGCCCCCGCCGTCGTATGGAGCCACTGGGCCATGGCCCGGGCCCTGCGGCGGCTCGACGAACCGCTTCCCGGACCGCTCGCCGGTGACGGCGACACGGAACCCGACGCCGCCTGGCTGGAGGACGCCGGGTGGCAGTCGCTGACCCACCAGCTCGCCGTGCTCGCCCCGCTCGCGCTGCCCGGCGAGGAGTGCGCGGTGACCCGCGTGGCCCGACGCCGTCCGGTGGACGTCGCCCGGGGCTTCGTCCGGGCGGTGCGCCGCCGGGACTGGCAGCAGGCGGCCGGGGCCGGCCGCTGGCTCACCCTCCTGGACGGCGTGCCGGACACCCTCGGCCTCGACACGGGGCTCGACTTCGTGCGCCTGATGGGCGGCAGCGACCCGCGGGTGGCCCTCCAGCTGGAGGCGGCGCGGCTGATGCCGGCCGGAGTGCTCCTGTGAACGCGACGCCCCCGTCCGAGGCGCGGCGCGTCGGTGAGGCCGCACTCGACTGGGTGTCCGCCCACCGCGACCGCTTCGCACTGGGGGACGACGCGCTGGCGGCCGACGGCCAGGTGAACCGCACCTGGAAACCGCTGGGCGAACTGGCCCAGGTCTGCGCGACCGTGTCCCTGCAGATCCCCCCGTCGGACCCGCTCCACCCGTGCGTGTCCGACCTGCTCGACTTCGCCTGGGAGCAGACGGGCAGGGGTGAGCTGTTCCTGCGCATGCAGGCGCTGGAGCCGTTCGCCACCTACCCGCTCGAGGTGTACGCCGCCTTCGCCTCGGCCGGGTTCCGGCACCCCGGCTACGAGGCGTCCGCCGCCCTGGTGGCCCGGACCCGGAGCTGGCGGCTGACCGAGCAGTACCCCACCCGGCGGCTCGGCGTCATGGAGGCCGAGCGGCGCGGCGGCATCACCCCGCACGGACAGGTGCCACAGGCACTGAGCCGCACCTGGCTCGGCGGACTTCCGGAGCCGTGGACATTCGAGCGCGCGGCAGGCTACGCGCTCACGCACGTCGTCTTCCACCTCACCGACTGGGGACGCGCCGTCCAGGGGGTGCCCCCGGACCTGGCGACCTATCTGCTGCACTGGCTGCCGCCCTGGCTCGACACCTGCCTGGACGCCCGGATGTGGGACCTGAGCTGCGAGCTGCTGGCAGTGGCGGTGAGCCTGCCCCGCCTGACCGAACCGGCCGTCCTCCAGGACGCCTGGCACCGCGTCGCGGCGGCGCAGCACACGTCGGGAGCGATCCCGGAAGAGGGCGTCATGCAGGACGCGGCGCACGAAGCGGGCCTCGAAACCGCCCCGGACCCCTACGACTTCACCGACTGCTACCACTCCACCCTGATGGCGGCGTACGCGGCGGCCCTGACCACGGCACGGCCCGCGGACACGGACGAGGACGGCGGGCGGCGGAAGGCGGCTCGCGGCCCGGCGCCGACGGCCGGCCACACGCACGAGCGGCAGAGCGGACAAGGAGTGCCGGCATGACGGACACCCGCCTGATCCACCACGTCGGCGTCAGCGCCATGGAGTGGCTGTGGGCCCACCGTGACGGATTCCGGCTGGAGCCGGACGTGGACCCCGAAGTGGGCTTCCTGGAACGCTTCAAGCCGGTCGGCGAACTCGCCCTCATCTGCGGGGTGCTGTTCCGCGAGGGCGTCGCCGGGTCACGCCAGGCACAGCTGGCCCGCCAACTGCTCGACCACGCCTGGCGCGAGACCCTGGACGGCGGCCGGATGCTGGTGCGCGGGCAGCGGATCGAACCGTTCTCGCCCATCCCGTTCGAGGTGTACCTGCCGTTCAAGGAGCTGGGCCACAGCCAGCCCGAGCTGGAGCAGGCCACCGCCTTGAACCACCGGCTGGACAGCTGGGTGCGGTTCCCCGTGAATCCGACCCGGCGACTGGGACTGTCCGCGTTCCAGCGCCGCTTCGGCCTGACCGCCCGGCCGCCCGAGGCCGACCTGGTCGGCACCACCTGGCTGGCCCGCACCCCCGAGCCGTGGACGGTCGAGGGACACACCGCCTACGACATCACGCACACCGTGTTCCACCTCACCGACTGGGGCGAGAGCCCCGACGGCCTGCCGCCCCGCATCGCGGACTACCTCGCCACCTGGCTGCCGGTCTGGATCGACGACTGGCTCGACCTGGAACGCTGGGACCTGCTCGGCGAACTCCTCGTCGTCGACGCCTGCCTGCCCCGCCCCACCCTGGACGAGCGGGCCTGGGAGGGCTTCGCCGCCGCACAGCAGCCCGACGGCGCCATGCCCGCCGTACGGACGATGCCCGAGGGCGACCCCGACACGGTGTTCGACATGGTCTACCACCCGACGCTGGTCGCCGCCTTCGCCTCCGTGCTGGCCACCTCCCGCGCCCTCACCGAGCTGGCCCGGACCCCGTCATGACGGCCCGTGCCCCGCTGCCCTGGCCGGGCGACCCCGCCGACGGCGAGGACACCCCGCCGGAGTCCGACCTGCCCGACGAGGGGCCACTGAGCGAGCGGCTCGCCGCCGCCGTCGCCGCCGCCGACGCACCCGACGTCGTCTTCGCCGTCTCCCGGCACGGCCGGCGCACCCTGCACTGCGGCGGCACCGGCACGCCCCCCGACGTGCCCCGCGAGGACCTGCGCTACGAGATCGGGTCCGCCACCAAGGCGTTCACCGCGCTGCTGCTGGCCCGGCTCGTCCGGCGCGGCGAGCTGACCGGGGGAGAACCGGCCGCAGTCTGCCTCGAACCCGGCCGGCCGCCCGGCCCCCGTCCGGTGACACTCGCCCACCTGATCACGCACACGTCCGGACTGCCCGCCCTGCCGCCCGACTTCCTCGTCCGCGCACTGCCGGCCTGGCGCACCAACCCCTACGCCCGCTACCCGGCGGCACGGGTGACCGACGCGTTCCTGCGCCACCGCCCCCGGCACCGGCCGGGCACGCGCTGGCACTACTCCAACTTCGGTGTCTCCGTGCTGGGACACGCCGTCGCGGCGGCCACCGGCACGGCCTGGGAGGACCTGCTCACCGAGCACGTCCTGCGCCCGTTCGGTCTGAGCGGCACGGCCTTGCGGGCGGAGGACGTCAAGACCGACGCCGTCGGGCACCGCAGGGACGGCCGCACCCCCGTCCCGGCCTTCGACGCCGGCGGCTTCCAGGCGGCCGGGGCGGTCCGGGCCACCCCGCACGACCTGCTCACCTTCCTCGAAGCCCACCTCTACCCGTCCGGCTCACCGGCGGCCGGTGCGCTGCGGGCGGTGCGGGTGCCCGTGCTGCGCCGGGGACTGGGTCACCGGCACGTGCACACCGTGGGCTGGTTCCGGCACCCCACCGACGGCGGGCCCATGTACTTCCACGGCGGGGCCACCCTCGGACAGCAGGCGTTCCTGGGCTTCAGGCCCGACACCGGCACGGCCCTGGCCGCGCTGTGCACCCGCCGGTTCCGTGCCCGCGACCCCTTCGTGGCCGCCGCCTACGCGTTCCTCGCCGAGGGATAGGGGGCGGCCGGACGCCGCGCGGCGCGGGGCAGCAGCCCCGCGCCGCGGACCGGTTCACCGTCCGTCACACACGCTGCCACAGGGCGGGCGTGCCGGCGGGTGACCAGGCACCCTGTGCCTGGTGGTTCTGCAGGCACTGGTACCGCACGCCGTCCTGGGTCACGACGGCTCCGACCTCGTAGACGCGGCCCGCGGTCCACGCGTCCGCCGCCGCGTTGTCCTGCGGGGCGGGCGTCTGGACCTGTGCGGTGCTGGTCCTCAGGGTGAGGCCGAAGTCGCTCAGCACCGGATTGATCGGCTGGTAGAAGGTGGTCCCGCCACGCGTGCAGTCACCCGAGCCGCCGGAGGTGGTGCCCTGTGCCTGGGCGCCCGCGGCGAACGGCCCGCCGGAGTCGCCCGGTTCGGCGCACACCGTCGTCTCGGTCAGCCCGTCGACCGTGCCCTCCGCGTAGCTGACACTCGTGTCGTGCTGCCGGATCGTGCCGCAGTGCCATCCGGTGGTGGAGCCCGAGCGGCACACCGACGCCCCGACGAGCGCCTGCACCGAGCCGGCCATCTGCACCCTCTGGTCGTTCTGCGCCCTGATGTCGGGGGTGGCGGTCCAGTCGGCGTTGACCCCCACCCAGGCCATGTCCTTGCCGGGGAACGTGGACGCCTGGACGGTGCCCTGTGCCGCCTGGTTGTACCCGGTCGTCGAGGCGCCGGCCCGTCCGCAGTGCCCGGCCGTGGCGAAGCCCTGCCGGGTGCCCTTGGTGACCGAGAATCCGACGGAGCAGCGGGCCCGGCCGTCGATGTAGTAGGCGTCGCCGCCGACCAGGTCCTCCAGCAGCCGCGGACGGTTCGCCGACACCCGGACGCCCACGTCCTGCCCGGCGACCCCGGCGGCCTCGACGAAGGCCGCGGCGGCCGCGTCGCTGGTGGCCTGGACGACGACCCGGTTCGCCGGCACGTCCACGTACCAGACCGGCGTGTCGGTGGTCTTCACGCGGGTGGCTGCGGCGTCCAGCCGGTCCTTGAGGCCGTCGAGGTCGTCCAGACTCCTCCTGACGACGACGGCCTTGGCGTCCTGGGCCTCGATGGCGGCCACGTCCGCGGCGGCGGTGGTGGCGACGGTCAGCTCGGCGGAGGTCGCGCCGCTCACCCATGCCCCGGCGAAGCGCTCGCCCAGCGTGTTGCGCAGACGGCCCGCGCGGGTGCCCGCCTCCGCCTCGTTGACCAGCCGGGCGTCCGCCTGTTCCGGCGTCAGTTTCAGGTCCCGCTCCATCGCGCGCAGCAGCGACGCCGGCGCGTTGTCGACGCCGAGCGTCTGTGCCGGGGTGGCCAACGAGCCCGTCGTGGGCGGCGGCGCGGCCGACGCGGCCGGGGGGAGCGCGGTCAGGACCAGGGCGCCGAGCGCGGTCAGGGCGGCGCGGCGGCTGCCCACGACGTGTCTGCCGACCATGCGATGTGCCTCCTTGGAAGCGGTGCGAAGCGGTGGGGGGACGGTGAGCCGCGAGGTGACCGTGGTGACTGCGGCGGAGTCCTAGTCCTTGCCGGAACCGCCGGGACCGATGTCGGATGCATGCGTCTTTCGCGCTATGGGGGCGCACAAGGGGTGCCAAGTGCAGTAGGCCGGCGTCATCGCCGGCTCCGGGCTCAGGCGGGCTTCAGCCCGGGGGCGCCCGCCTCGGTGACGAAGGACGCGGCCGTGGTGACGGGGGCGCCGGGGGTGGTGACGGCGGAGACGGTTCGGAAGTCGAGGCGGGCCGCCCGACGGCCGAACTCGACACGGACGTAACCGCGTTTGCCGTTGTAGAACTTCATGTGCGGGTTGGCCCGCATGTAGGTGTCCCAGTTGTCGGGCTTCTCCACCCCGTCCCGCCCGCTGGCGACGGAGCTGCAGGTGACCTCCGTGCCGAGGGTGGCGGACTGCGGGTCGTCGAAGTCGTCCTTGATGTCGAAGGCGTACCCCACGTGCACGTCCCCGGTGAGGACCAGCCAGTTGTCGATCCCGGCCGCCTTCGCGCCGGCGACGACCCGGTCGCGCGAGGCCGGGTAGCCGTCCCAGGCGTCCATGGAGACCGCTGCCTCGGCGTCCTGGCCGAACTTGCGCTGGGAGAAGCAGATCTGTTGGGGCATCACGTTCCACAGCGCGGTCGAGCTCTGCCAGCCGTCGACGAGCCACCGCTCCTGCGCGGTGCCGGTCAGCGTGCGCGCCGGGTCCTGGGACTCGGGTCCCGGGGCGTGCGGCCGGTCGTCGTAGGCCTGGTCCGACCGGTACTGGCGGGTGTCGAGGATGTCGAACTGGGCGAGTGTGCCCCAGTGGAGACGGCGGTACAGCTGCGCGTCCGGGCCCTGCGGCAGTTGGGCGGCGCGCAGCGGCTGGTTCTCCCAGTAGGCCCGGTAGGCGGCGGCCCGCCGCACCAGGAACTCCTCGGGCGGGACGGCGTTCTCGGGGATGTCCGCCGCGTAGTTGTTCTCGGTCTCGTGGTCGTCCCAGGTGACGACGAACGGATGGGCGGCGTGCGCGGCCTGGAGGTCCTCGTCGCTCTTGTAGAGCGCGTAGCGCATCCGGTAGTCGGCGAGGGTCATGGTCTCGCGGTTGAACACGTCGGGCAGCGTGATGTCGGTGTACCGGCGCTCGCCGCCGGACGGGTTCACGGCGTACTCGTACAGGTAGTCGCCGAGGTGGAAGACCACGTCGACGTCGTCCTCGGCGAGGTGGCGGTGGACCGTGTAGTACCCGTCCTGGTACGCCTGGCAGGCGACGGCGGCCAGCCTGAGGGACGAGGCGTCGGCGCCCGCCGCCGGGGAGGTGCGGGTGCGGCCCGCCGGGCTGAACCAACTCCCGGTCCGGAAGCGGTAGTGGTACACCGTGCCCGGCGTCAGCCCCTTGACGTCGACGTGCACGCTGTGGCTGTACTCGGCGTGGGCGAGCGCGGTGCCCCGCTGCACGACGACGGCGAAGTACTCGTCCAGCGCCACCTCCCACTGGACCGACACCCGCTGCTCGCCCAGCCCGCCGTCCACCGCGAACGGCACCGGTGCCAGCCGCGTCCACAGCACCACCGAGTCCGGCAGCGGGTCCCCGGAGGCGACGCCGAGCGTGAACGGGTCGCTGCTGATCCGGGCGGTGTCGAGTTCGCGCGCGGCGGCGGCCCCGCGGGCCGGCACGTTGGTGGTGAAGGCGAGCGCGGCGGCGGCCGCGGTGACGGTGAGGAAGCGCCGGCGGCCGAGGTGCCGGCCGGCGGCGCGCAGCACGGCGTCGTGCGGGGAGAAGGCGTGCTCGGCCAGTGCGCTGTGACGGCCCGTGGGCGCCATCTGGTGTCCTCTCGTACGGGGCGGGCGGAACCAGGGGCGAACGGCACGGGGAGGGGGTGAGCCCCCGGGCGGTCGCCCCGCGCAGGCCGGCACGGGGTGTTCGCTGGTCGCGAGCAGGCATGCACCGTCCACGCCCGGGTCCCGTCGCGCGGTGACGCCGACCCGCGAAACGCGGACCATGCATGCTAAGCAGACGAAACGCCCGAAAATGGAGGGGCTTGCGGAGTGATCACACTGGAGGCGGTACGGGCGTGTGCGAGCCCTCCGCACGGGCACCCGGGGGACGCGGGACCAGCTGGGCGGGAGAGAAGGGCGGCGCGGAGCCCATGGCCAGGACACGGCGTTACGACGTGGCCGCCTCCGGCGGCTGGTGGGACGAGGAGGACAACCGCCGGCTGCCGGCCGGTGAGGTGCACGCCTGGGAACAGGGCACCAACCAGACCGTCTGCGGCCTGTCCCTGCACCGGTCGCAGCTGACCCGTTTCCCGGGCGTCACCTGGGCCGACGTCCTGCCCGAGTCCGGGGGCGCCGCCGACGCGGTCCGCAGGGTCTGCCCCCGCTGCGCCGCCGCGGCGGGCCGGCGCGGTACCGGCGCCCGCCCGTCCTGGCGGCGCACCAACCCCCGGCCCTAGGCCGCACGCCCGGTGCCGGGAAGCCGGTTCCGTGGCGCGCAGTACACGCGCAGTACGGAGGGCGAATCAGGCCCCGTCATGCGTCCTCCCGTTCCTGTACCCGGTCGTCCCGTGGCCAACGCGAGCGCGTCGTCCCGTTCGGGGCGGTGATTGGACTGACAGTCCAGGAGTTGGACATGTAATCTAAGAAGCTCAGCGAGGGCGAGGGGAGAAGCCGATGGCCGGCGAATCGGCCCTGGACGCCGAACGGGACGCCGTCCTCGCCGCGTTCACCCCGGTGGTCCACGGGATCGCGGCGACGTTCGGGCCGGTCTGCGAAGTGGTCCTGCACGACTACCGGCGGCCGGAGAGCTCGGTGATCGCCGTGGCCGGCTCGGTGACCGGACGGACCGTGGGCGGGGCGATGAGCGAGATCGGCATGCGCGTGCTCGCCCGCGGAGACCAGGCGGAGGACGAGCTGAACTACGTCACGCGGACGGCCGCGGGCACGCTGGTGAAGTCCTCCACGATCGTGCTGCGCGACTCCACCGGCGCCGTGTTCGGCGCCCTCTGCGTCAACCTGGACGTCACCGCGGTCGACAGGGCCACCGCGCTGCTCGGCGCCCTCGCGGGAACCCCGGGAGCCGCCGTCCCCGCCGATCCGCCGACGACCGCCTTCGGCGACGACATCGACACCGTGGTCGACGCGATCGTCGACTCGCACCCGCTGCGCCGGGACAGGAGCTGGGCGGAGCTGGACCGCGCCCGGCGTCTGGAGCTGTTCCGCGACCTGGACGCGCGGGGCGTGTTCGCCGTGCGCCGCTCGGTCGAGCAGGTCGCCGCCCGGCTCGGGATCTCCCGGGCGTCCGCCTACAACTACCTCTCCAGGGCCCGGGCCACGACCGACACGACTTCCGACTCCGCTGGAGGACACGCGTGACGACCACCACCCCGCCGGTCACCCTCGACGACGTCCGCGATGCCGCGGCCCGCCTCGCCGGCGTCGCCCACCGCACCCCGGTGCTGCGCTCGCGCACCCTGGACGCGCTCGTCGGCGCCGAGGTCTTCCTCAAGTGCGAGAACTTCCAGCGCGTGGGCGCCTTCAAGTTCCGCGGCGCCTACAACGCGGCCTCACGCCTCACGCCCGAGCAGCGCGCCCGGGGCATCGCCGCCTACTCCTCCGGCAACCACGCCCAGGCCGTAGCCCTCGCGGCCCGGGAACTCGGCACCACCGCGGTGATCGTCATGCCCGAGGACGCCCCGCCGTCCAAACGGCAGGCCACGGCCGCCTACGGTGCCGAGATCGTCACGTACGACCGCTACGGCGGCGACCGCGTCGCCGTCGCCGAGGCCCTGGCCGCCGAACGGGGCCTGAGCCTGATCCCGCCCTACGAGCATCCGCACGTCATCGCCGGACAGGGCACCGCCGCCCTCGAACTCCTCGAAGATACGGGAGAGCTGGACGCGCTGGTCGCACCGGTCGGCGGCGGCGGACTGATCGCCGGCAGCGCCACCGCGGCCAAGGCCCTGCACCCCGGGATCCGGGTCATCGGCGTCGAACCGGAGGCCGGCGACGACACCAAGCGGTCCCTGGAGGCCGGGCGGCGCGTCACCGTCCCGGTCCCGCACACCATCGCCGACGGCCAGGCCCTGCACACCCCGGGTGAGCTGACCTTCTCCCTCAACCGGCGGCTGCTCGACGGGATCGTGCTCGTCTCGGACGACCAGATCCGGGACGCGATGCGCTTCGCGTTCGAGCGGCTGAAGATCGTCGTCGAGCCGAGCGGCGCGACCCCGCTGGCCGCCCTGCTCACCGGCCGCGCCGGCCGCCTGCCCCGCCGGGTCGGAGTGATCGTCTCCGGTGGCAACGTGGACGCCGACCGCTTCGCCCGGCTCTGCGGCCCCGCGCGCTGACGCAGGGGGCGTCGTCCGGATGGCACCGCCCGTGCGAGGGGCGGACGATGGAGTCGTGGGCCGGCCCCGGCCCTGGCCGTGCGTGGGGGACACCTCGTGGCAGACGGAGACCGGCCCCGGCCGCATGCCGACGCGGCCGGGAAGGAGAAGCGTCATGCTTGAGGTCAAGACGCTCGACAAGCCGGACGAGCGGCGCGATTTCCCCCGCGGTCACCTCGAAGCCGTACACCTCGAAGGGCTCGATTTCGCGGTGGCCACCTTCGAACCGGGCTGGCGCTGGTCGGAGTCCGTGGCCCCCGTCGCGGGCACCGACAGCTGCCAGATCCACCACAACGGCTACGTCGCCCAGGGCCGTATGCGCATCCGCATGGACGACGGCGCCGAGAGCGAGGTGGGCCCCGGCGACGTCTTCGTCTGCCCGCCCGGGCACGACGCCTGGGTCGTGGGTGACGAGCAGTGCGTGATGTACGACTTCGCGGGCCCCATGGCCCAGAAGTACGCGAAGGCCGACTAGGTCCGGTGCCTCACACCGGCAGCAGCCGGGTCACCAGGGCGCCGAGCTGGCGGGCGTTGCGGCACTCGTGCATCTCGACCAGTTCGGCGTACGCCGGCGCGGCGGAGTCGCCCGTGCCCCAGCGGGAGCGCTGCTCGGGGTTCAGCCAGTACACGCGGCGGGCCCGTTCGGCGATCCGCCGCAGGGCCGCGAGGTTCGGGTCGCTCATGTTCGTACGGGCGTCCCCGAGCACGAACACGGTCGTGCGCGGGCCGACCGCGTCGCCGTACCGCTGCGCGAACTCGCCCAGGGCGACGCCGTAGTCGCTGCTGCCGTGCCAGCCCGTGAGCGTCGCCTCCGCACCGATGCGGGCGCCGAGGCCCTCCGGGTCGGCGGCGCCGTGCACGAGCAGCCCGGTCACCTCGTCGATCCGGTTGACGAAGGCGAACACCCGCACCTTGCTGAACTGGTCGTGCAGCGCCTGCACCAGCAGCATCGTGAAGTCCGAGAACCCCGCCACCGAGCCCGACACGTCGCACAGCAGCACCAGTTCGGGCCGGACGGGACGGCGCCGGCGCAGCACGGGCTTCATCGGCACCCCGCCCGTGGACAGCGACCCGCGCAGCGTCCGCCGCAGGTCGACGCTGCCGCGGGAGGCACGGCGCCGGCGTGCCGCGAGCCGCGTGGCGAGCTTCCGGGCGAGCGGGGCCACGGTCCTGCGCAGCTCGGCCAGCCGGTCTTTGCCGATGAGCAGGAAGTCGACGCGGTCGGGGGCCGGGGCCACCGCCCGCCGGGCGATCTCGTCCCGTCCGCGCCGCTCGGCGGCCCGGCGCCGCGCCTCCGCCGCCACCATCCTGCGGAAGCCCTCGATGCGCCGCCTGATCTCGTCCTCCAGCAGCCGGTCGGTGAAGCCCGCGCCACCACCCCTCGCCCGGACCTCGTCGCGTACCCGGGCGAGCAGCGTCTGCGGGCGGAGCCGGTCGAGCGTCTGGTGCGACGACCAGCCGTCCGAGCCGGGGGAGGAGCCGTACCCGCCGAAGCCCTCGACCGCCGCCACCGCCAGTCGCTCCATCAGCGCCCGGTCGTCGTCGGCGAGCGCGGCGGCGAGCCGGTCCCGCAGTTCCTCACGGCCGGCGGACGCCGCCTCGGGGCCGGGGCCTCCGACACCGCGGGGGAAGTACAGGTCGAAGACCGGGTCGAACACCTGCCGCTGGCCCGCGGTGTGCAGCAGTGTCGCCGCCAGTCCCTCCCGCAGCCGCTCCCGGTCCGCCAGCCCGAGCGCCTCGACCGCCCGCGCCGCGTCCACCGTCTCGCCGGTGCCGACCCGGATGCCGTGCGCCCGCAGGGCCGCGACCAGCGAGGTCAGCCGCTCGGCGACGCCCGTGGTCACAGGGCGTCCAGGTCCAGCTTGGCCGCCGCCTTCAGCACGTCGTCCTGGTGCTTGAGGACCACGCCGAGGCTGTCCCGTACGACGGTCTCGTCCAGGTGGTCGGCACCGAGCGCCAGCAGCGTGCGGGCCCAGTCGATGGTCTCGGCGACCGACGGCACCTTCCGCAGGTCCATGGCCCGCAGCGCACCCACCACCCGCACCAGCGACGCGGCGAGGGCCTCGTCGAGGCCGGGCACCTTCAGCCGGACGATCCGCCGTTCCAACTCCTCCTCGGGGAAGCCGATGTGCAGGAACAGGCAGCGTCGGCGCAGCGCCTCCGACAGCTCACGGGTCGCATTGGAGGTGAGCACGACGAAGGGGCGCCGGGTCGCGGTGATGGTCCCCAGCTCGGGGACGGTGACCTGGAAGTCGCTGAGCACTTCCAGGAGCAGGCCCTCCACCTCGACGTCCGCCTTGTCGGTCTCGTCGATCAGCAGCACCTTGGGGTCGTCGCCGCGGATCGCGGTCAGCAGCGGGCGGGTGAGCAGGAACTCCTCGCTGAAGATGTCCGTCCGGGTCTCGTCCCAGCTCTCGTCGCGGCCCGCACTGATCCGCAGGAGCTGCTTGGCGTGGTTCCACTCGTACAGCGCGCGGGACTCGTCGACCCCCTCGTAGCACTGGAGTCGCACCAGCCGTGCGTCCGCGACCCGGGCGACGGCCTTGGCGAGCTCCGTCTTGCCGACCCCGGCCGGCCCCTCCACCAGCAGCGGCTTGCCCAGGCGGTCGGCGAGGAAGACGGTCGTGGCGACCGCGGGCGACGCCAGATAGCCGGTCTCGGCCAGACGGGCGGAGACGTCGTCGACGGAAGTGAACACCGGGTGCCTCCAGCTCGGGACGGTGCCTGGGCCTCTATCTAAGCGCTTGTTCACCCTCACTGTCACCCAGACGGTGATGAGCGCCTCGTCCGGCCGTGACGCCCGTACGGGCCACCACAACGAGACCGCCCCGGGCACGTCCCGATGCAATGGAGAGGTGACCGCGCCCCCGGACGACTGCCTCGCGCGCAACGAGTGGATCTGCGGCGAGTACCTGAGCACCCGCCGCGAGATCCTCCAGGACGCGGTGGTCCAGCACCTCCAACTGACGGCCGCCTCGGTGCTGATCGCGCTCGTCGTCGCGCTGCCGCTCGCCCTCCTGGCCCGCCGCCGCTGGGCGGCCGGGCCCGTGCTCGCCGTGACGACGGTCCTCTACACGATTCCGTCCCTGGCCATGTTCTCGCTGCTGCTGCCGGTGTACGGGCTGTCGGCGAGTCTCGTCGTCGCCGGACTCGTGCTGTACTCGCTGACCCTGCTCGTCCGGAACATCCTCGCCGGACTGCGTGCGGTGCCGGAGGAGACCCGGCAGGCCGCCCGCGGCCTGGGCTACGGTCCGATCCGCTTGCTGCTCACCGTCGAACTGCCGCTCGCGCTGCCCGCCGCCATGGCCGGACTGCGCATCGCGACCGTCTCCGCCGTCTCCCTGCTCACCGTGGGCGCGATCGTCGGGTTCGGCGGGCTCGGCAACCTCATCTACGCCGGCATGAACACCTACTTCAAGGCACAGGTACTGACCGCCTCGGTGCTCTGCGTCGTCATCGCCGTCGCGGCCGACCTGCTGCTCCTGGGCGTGCAGCGGCTGATCACGCCGTGGACCAGGGCGGCACGCGGATGAACACACTCACCGACGCCTGGGAGTGGCTCACCGACCCCGTCCACTGGCCGGGGCCCGACGGCATCGCCCACCGGCTCCTGGAACACCTGGTCCTCACCGTCGTCTGCCTGGTCGTCAGCTGCCTGGTCGCCCTGCCGGTCGCCCTCGTCCTCGGCCACCTGGGCAAGGGCGGCGCCCTGGCCGTCAACATCTCCAACGTCGGCCGGGCCGTGCCCACGTTCGCCGTGCTGGTGCTGCTGCTCCTGACCCCCGTGGGCCGCTGGGGCGAGGGCCCGACCGTCGTCGCCCTGGTCCTGTTCGCCGTGCCGCCCCTGCTGACCAACGCCTACGTCGGCATGCGCGAAGTGGACCGGGGGGTCGTCCAGGCGGCCCGCGGAATGGGGATGACCGGGCGGCAGATGCTGTTCCACGTGGAACTGCCCCTTTCGCTCCCGATGGTGCTGACAGGGGTCCGCATCGCCGCCGTGCAGCTCGTCGCCACGGCGACCATCGCCGCCCTGGCCGGCGGAGGAGGGCTGGGCCGCATCATCACCGCGGGCTTCAACCTGGCCAGCACGCCGCAGGTCGTGGCCGGAGCGGTACTCGTCGCCGGCTTGGCGCTGGTCGTGGAGGGCCTCTTCGGACTCGTCGAACGCCTGGCGCCCCGGTGGGCCCGGGGAGCGCCGTGAGACTCCGCTCGGCGCTGGCCACCCTGCTGCTCGTCACCGGCTGTGCCACCGGCCCCTCCCTGGAGAACCGCGGCCAGGTCACCGTCCCGCCCGGCGACAGCCACCGGCTGACCGTGGGATCCGCCGGCTTCACCGAGAGCGACCTGCTCGCCCAGATGTACGCGCTGTTGCTGGACCGGGCCGGACACGACACCTCAGTGATCACCGTCGCCAACCGGGAACTGTACGAACCCGCCCTGGAATCCGGCCGGATCGACGTCGTGCCCGAGTACGCGGCCACCTTCGCCGACTGGCTGGCCGCCAAGACCCACGGCGCCGACGCGCCGCCCGCCGGTTCCCCCGACCTCGGCGCCACCATGGACGCCCTGCGCCGTCTGGCCGCGCCCCGCGGGCTCGCCGTACTCGAACCCGGCCGGGCCGTCGACCAGAACGCCTTCGCCGTGAGCGCCTCGTACGCCCGCCGGCACGATCTGAGGACCCTCAGCGACCTCGGCGCCTCGGGACTGAAGGTACGCCTCGCGGCCGGCGACGAGTGCGTGCAGCGGCCGTACTGCGCCCCCGGACTGCGCAAGACCTACGGCATCGACATCACGGGCGTGGACCCGAAGGGTGTCGGCACCACGCAGGCCAAACGGGCCGTGCAGAGCGGCACCGACCAGATGGTGCTCACCACCACCACGGACGCCACCCTCGACGAGTTCGGCCTGGTGCTGCTCGCCGACGACAAGCACCTGCAGAACGCCGACCACGTCGTCCCGGTCGTCAACCGCGCCAGGGCCGGCGGCGAGGGCGTCACCAAGGCGCTCGACCGGCTCAACGCCGTGCTGACCACGGCCGACCTGGCCTTGATGAACCAGCAGGTGGACAGCTGGCGCCGACTGCCGAAGGACGTGGCCCGCTCCTATCTGGAGGAGAAGGGACTGGTGCGGTGAGCCGCGGCGGCACAGGCACCGCTCAGGCGTCCGCCACCGAGTCGAACGGCACCTCGGCGCGCGCGACGCCCCGGGCCTCGGCGTCGACCGACCGGCGCAGCGCCTCGTGCAGCTTCGCGGGCGTCAGCACGCCGAGGAACCGTGCTCCGTCCAGGACCGCGACCCAGCCGGCGTCGTGCTGGAGCATCACCCCGAACGCCTGCTTCAGGGGAGCCCCCACCGGCACCCAGGCGCTCATCCGGTGGGCCTGGTCGCCGACCGAGCCGCCCCCCTGCAGATCCTCGGCCCCGACCCAGCCGTGCAGCTCACCCCGGTCGTCCAGCACGACGGCCCACCGCGCGCCCCGCGCCCGAAGTTCCGCCGCCGCCCGCCCGGCCGGATCGTCCGGACGGACGACCGGCGGCTGCTCCAGGTCGCCCGGCTCGATCTCGGTGACGGACAGCCGCTTCAGCCCTCGGTCCGCACCGACGAACGAGGCGACACGGGGCGTTGCGGGGCTGCCGAGTACCGCGCCCGGCGTGTCGAACTGTTCGATGCGGCCCTGCCCGTACACGGCGATCCGGTCGCCCAGCCGCACGGCCTCCTCGATGTCGTGCGTGACCAGCAGCACCGTCTTGCGCACGGCGGCCTGCATCCGCAGGAACTCGTCCTGCAACTGCGCCCGCACCACCGGGTCGACGGCGCCGAACGGCTCGTCCATCAGCAGCACCGGCGGATCGGCGGCCAGCGCCCGCGCCACGCCGACCCGCTGGCGCTGCCCGCCGGAGAGCTGGTCCGGATAGCGCGGACCGTACGTCGCCGGGTCCAGGCCGACCAGTTCGAGCAGCTCGGCGGCGCGTGCGCGTGCCTTCGCCTTCTTCCAGCCGACGAGCGCGGGCACGGTCGCCGTGTTGTCGAGCACCGTGCGGTGGGGGAAGAGCCCCACCTGCTGGATGACGTACCCGATGCGCCGCCGCAGCCGCACCGGGTCGACCGCGGCGATGTCCTCACCGCCCACGAGGATGCGGCCCGAGGTGGGCTCGATGAGCCGGTTCACCATCATCATGGTCGTCGTCTTGCCGCAGCCCGACGGCCCGACGAGCGTGACCAGTTCCCCCTCGGACACCTCGAAGCTCAGGCCGCCCACGGCCGTCGTACCGTCCGGATACCGCTTGGTGACGTCCTCGAACCGGATCATGACCTCACGCTAAGCGCGGGTGTCTCCCGCCGCTCACCGGCGGCGTCCCGCCGACTGACCGGGCAGCCCGGGCGACAGGGGCCGCGTCGTCGTCGACGCCGCCCGGACCGTCACCGACCCCGACCGTGCCGCCGGGGCCACCGCGACCCTGCGCATCCCGGCCGCCGACCCGGCCGGCGTCCGCGCGGGCCGCACGCCGCTGGAGCGGGTCGACCAGGTGGAGCACCTGGGCTTCGAGGACGGCACCGCCTCCTACCGGCTCCCCTCCGGACGCTACGACCTGACCTCGTCCCTGGACTGATCGTCCACCAGCACCACCTCCAGGGTGCGCGGACCGTGCACCCCCTCGACCCGGTCCAGCTCGATGTCGCTGGTCGCCGACGGACCGGAGATCCAGGTCAACGGGCGGGCCGGGTCGAGGCGTTCGAGGGCCTGGGGGACGGAGGAGACGACCTGACCGGGCACCCGCACCACGCAGATGTGGTGGTCGGGGACGAGCGTGATCCGGCGGCGGCCCTGGTCGGCGGACCCGTCCAGGACGATCGTGCCGGTCTCGGCGACAGCGACGGCGCAGCCCGTGACCACGCTGTCGATCCGGTCCAGTTCGTGCGCTGTGCTCCCGGCCCGGTCCGGGACCCGTTCCGCAACGGACGACGCGAGCCAGTCCGGGTCCAGGCCCGGCGGCACGAGCACCGTCCTCGAGCCGCGCGCGGCGAGCAGCCCGGCGACCGTCGACGCCAGGTCCCCGGCCGTGCAGCGGTGCACGACGGCCCGGTAGTCCGCGAGGTTCTCGGCGAGCAGCTCCACCGTCTCCGCGACGGTCCGCTCCCCGTGCTCGCGCAGACAGTCCCGTCCGACCGCCCGCTCGTACGGAGCGTCGTCGCGGGGCACGTCCGCGAGGGCGCGCCGCACCCGGCCCAGGATCCGTTCCCTGCTGCTCACTTCGCCCCGTCCCTTCCACCGCGCGTGCGCTGCCACCAGTCGCGGAACGGCTCCGCGGGCACCTCGGGCAGGTCCCGGCTGCCGGTCCACGCCCGTCCCGGACCCGGCAGCGTCCGCGGATGCAGACGCCGGGTGCGCGAGGCCAGCCGCTGGCCGGTCCGCAGGGCGCCGGGGTGCGACAACGCCCACTGCGCGGCCCGCATCGCCGCCCGCTCGGCCGCGTGTCCCTTGGCCGGCTTCAGGACCACCTTGTTGCCGTGCCGGATCACCGGCCCGCCCTGGACGACCCGTTCCCGCAGGTGGACCAGGACCTCCGGGATGTCGATGGCGACCGGGCACACCTCGTAGCAGGCGCCGCACAGCGAGGACGCGTACGGCAGGGAGGCGTCGATCTCACTGCCCGTCCCCCGCAGCTGGGGGCTGAGGATCGCGCCGATCGGGCCGGGGTAGACCGACCCGTAGGCGTGGCCGCCGGCCCGCTCGTACACCGGGCAGACGTTCAGGCACGCCGAGCAGCGGATGCAGCGCAGCGCCTGCCGGCCGACCTCGTCGGCGAGGGTGTCGGTGCGCCCGTTGTCCAGCAGGACCAGGTGGAAGGTCCGCGGGCCGTCCCCGTCAGTGGTCCCCGTCCACATCGACGTGTACGGGTTCATCCGCTCGGCCGTCGAGGAGCGGGGGAGCGTCTGCAGGAACACCTCCAGGTCCCGCCAGGCCGGCACGATCTTCTCGATGCCGACGACCGAGATCAGCGTCTCGGGCAGGGTCAGGCACATCCGCCCGTTGCCCTCGGACTCCACGACGACCAGCGTGCCCGTCTCGGCGACGACGAAGTTGGCGCCCGAGATGCCGACCTTGGCACGCAGGAACTTCTCCCGCAGGTGCAGCCGGGCGGCCTCGGCGAGTTCGGCGGGCGTGTCGGTCAGCCCGTCGGGAGCCGGCCGGCCCCACTCGCTCATCTCGGAGCGGAAGATGTCCCGGATCTCACCGCGGTTGCGGTGGATCGCCGGCACCAGGATGTGCGAGGGCCGGTCCTTGCCCAACTGCACGATCAGCTCGGCGAGATCGGTCTCGTAGGCGCGGATCCCCTCGGCTTCGAGGGCCTCGTTGAGACCGATCTCCTGCGTCGCCATCGACTTGACCTTGACGACCTCCGACTCGCCGGTCTCCTTGACCAGCCGCGTCACGATCCGGTTGGCCTCGTCCGCGTCGGCGGCCCAGTGGACGATGCCGCCCGCCGCCGTCACCGCCTCCTCCACCTGCACCAGGTAGCGGTCGAGATGGCGCAGCGTGTGGTCCTTGATCCGCTTCCCGGCCTCGCGCAGCGCCGCCCAGTCCGAGACCTCCGAGACGGCCTTCGCGCGCTTGGCGCGGATGGTGTGCGTGGCGTGGCGCAGATTGCCGCGCAGCGTCGCGTCGCGCACGGCCGTCCGCGCCGCCTCGGGGAAGGCCGGCATCCCCAGGTACGTCCCGCTCATGCGGCAGCCCCCTCCGTGCTCGCCAGGATCTGAGCGATGTGCACCGGACGCATGCCGGACCGCAGCCGCGCCATGGTCCCGCCGATGTGCATCAGACAGGAGTTGTCGGCCGCGCACAGCACCCGGGCGCCCGTCGACTCGGCGTTGCGCACCTTGTCCGCGCCCATCGCCGCCGACACGTCGGAGTTCTTCACGGCGAAGGTGCCGCCGAAGCCGCAGCACTCCTCCGCGCCCGGCAACTCCACCAGCTCCAGCCCCTTCACCGCCTCCAGCAGCCGCCGGGGCCGGTCGCCCAGGCCCAGGCCGCGCAGCCCGTGGCAGGTCGGGTGGTACGTCACCGTGTGCGGGTAGTACGCCCCCACGTCCGTCACCCCCAGCACGTCCACCAGGAACTCCGTCAGCTCGTACGTCTTCGGCACCACCGGCGCCAGGGTGGCGGCGAGCGTGCCCCCGCGGCCCTCGGCCCGGGCCCGCTCGCCCATGCGGGGATACAGCTCCCGCACCATCGCGCCGCACGATCCCGACGGCGTCACGATCGCCTCGTACTCCTTGAAGACATCGGAGAAGTGCCGTGCCAGCGGCTCCGCCTCGTACCGGTACCCCGTGTTGTAGTGCGCCTGTCCGCAGCACGTCTGGGCCATGGGGAAGTCGACTTCGACGCCCAGCCTGGTCAGCAGTTTCACCACGGCACGGCCGGTGTCCGGATAGAGCGTGTCGTTGACGCAGGTCAGGAACAGGGCGACACGCATCGCGGCTCCTTGTGCTCGATCATGATGATCACCGGTGAGACGCAGGGTAGTCGGCAGGCCGGGGCCCCGGGGAGACCGGCGA
Source organism: Streptomyces viridiviolaceus (assembly GCF_014650995.1). Taxonomy (GTDB): domain Bacteria; phylum Actinomycetota; class Actinomycetes; order Streptomycetales; family Streptomycetaceae; genus Streptomyces; species Streptomyces viridiviolaceus. The sequence continues at coordinate 92,983 of NZ_BMWA01000028.1, read as the reverse complement.
CGGTAATGTGAAGGTCTTCCGGCCGCCCCGCGTTCCTGGTGCGTTCCCCTAGCTCGACCCTGGAGGTCCCTGCCCGATGGCCCAGTCGGTGGGTATCAAGGACGTCGCCCGCGCCGCCGGAGTCTCCGTGGGCACGGTGTCGAACGTCATCAACCGTCCGGACAGCGTGGCCACCGAGACCCGCGCCAGGGTGCTGTCCGCGATCGACCGGCTCGGCTACGTCCGCAGCGAGTCCGCGCGCCAGCTGCGCGCGGGCCGCAGCCGGATCATGGGGCTGCTCGTCCTGGACATGGGCAACCCCTTCTTCGTCGACGTGGCACGAGGCGCCGAGCGGGCCGCGCGCGAGGCCGGGCTCGGGGTGATGGTCTGCAACAGCGCCCAGAGCCCGAGCGAGGAGGCCGATTACCTGTCGCTCTTCGCCGAGCAGCGGGTGCGTGGCGTACTGCTGACGCCGGCCGACGCCACCGGCCGCAACATCGACGCCTTCCGGCGCCACAACATCCCCTTCGTCCTGGTCGACCGGGTCGCCGAGGGCACCACCGAGTGCTCGGTCTCCGTCGACGACGTCGCCGGCGGCGCACTGGCGGTGCGCCACCTCGTCCACGCCGGGCACCGCTCCATCGCCTACGTCAGCGGACCACCCGGCCTGAACCAGGTGCGCGACCGCCGCACCGGCGCCCTCGCCGCCCTCGCCGAGGCCGGCCTCGGACCCGACGCCCTGCGCGAGGTGCCCACCGAACGCCTCGACGTCGCCGCCGGCCGCGACGCCGGCGCCCGCCTGCTCGGCCTCACCGACCGGCCGACCGCCGTGTTCTGTGCCAACGACCTGCTCGCCCTCGGCGTGCTGCAGGCCATGTACGCGGCCGGCGTCGCCGTCCCCGACGACCTCGCCATCGTCGGCTACGACGACATCGAGTTCGCCGCCGCGGCGGCCGTCCCGCTCACCTCGGTGCGCCAGCCCGCCGTCACCATGGGCGCCATGGCCGCGGAGCTGCTGCTGGAGGAGACCGAGTCCGAGGGCGCGGCCCGGACGCACACCCACCGGCGGGTCGTGCTCCAGCCCGAACTGGTCGTGCGGCGCTCCAGCCTGGCCGCCCGCTGACCCGCCGTTCAGCACGATGTCGTGATCCCGGCGGGTCGCGGCCGCAGAACCATGTGCTGAACTGGGACACGGCCGAAAGAATCCGTCCGTCCAGGGAGCCCCGTTGAGCGTCAGCTACCGTCAGCCCGGCGTCGTCCTCACCGACCGCCGTTTCACCGTGCCCCTCGACCACGACGACCCGGCGGGGGAGACGATCGAGCTGTACGCGCGCGAGGTCGTGGCGAGCGACCGGACGGGACAGGACCTGCCGTGGCTGGTCTACCTCCAGGGCGGCCCCGGGTTCGGGGCGGACCGTTTCGTCGGCCGCCCCGCCTGGCTCGGCCGCGCCCTGAAGGACTATCGCGTGCTGCTCCTGGACCAGCGCGGCACCGGCGCCTCGACGCCCGCCAACCGGCAGACGCTGCCGCTGCGCGGCGGCCCCGCCGAACAGGCCGACTACCTCACCCACTTCCGCGCCGACTCCATCGTCCGCGACTGCGAGGCGATCCGCCCCGCGATCACCGGCGGCGCCCCGTGGACCGTCCTCGGCCAGAGCTTCGGCGGCTTCTGCACCGTCGCCTACCTGTCCCTGGCCCCCGAGGGCCTGAGCACCGCCCTGATCACCGGCGGCCTGCCCTCCCTGGACGCCCACGCCGACGACGTCTACCGGGCCGCCTACCCGCGGATCGAGCGCAAGGTCGCCGCACACTACGCCCGCTACCCGCAGGACGTCGAGCGCGCCCGCCGCATCGCCGACCACCTGCTGAGCCACGACGTCGTCCTGCCGGGCGGCTACCGGCTCACCGTCGAGGCCTTCCAGTCCCTCGGCATCCTCCTCGGCCGCGGCGAGGGCAGCCACCGGCTGCACTTCCTCCTGGAGGACGCCTTCGTCAGCACCCCGCGGGGCCCGGAACTGTCCGACGCCTTCCAGGAACAGGTGCAGAGCCTGCTCTCCTACGCCGGCCACCCGCTGTACGCCCTCGTCCACGAGGCCATCTACGGCCAGGACGGGCGCCCCACCGACTGGTCGGCCGAACGGGTCCGCGCCGAGTTCCCCCGCTTCGACGCCGCCAAGGCCCTCGCCGGGGACGAGCCGCTGATGTTCACCGGCGAGTCCGTCCACCCCTGGACGTTCGACTGCGACCCGGCGCTGCGCCCGCTGCGCGAGACCGCCGAGCTGCTCGCCGCCCGCACCGACTGGCGGCCCCTGTACGACCGCGCCCGCCTCGCCGTCAACGAGGTACCGGTCGCGGCGGCCGTCTACCACGACGACATGTACGTCGACACCGACCACTCGCTGACCACCGCCCGGGCGATCCGCGGCCTGCGCACCTGGGTCACCGACGAGTTCGAGCACGACGGCGTACGGGCCGGCGGGCCCCGCGTCCTGGACCGCCTGCTGGCCCTCGCCCGCGACGAGGCGTGAATTCCCGCGTCCGATGTCAGCGGTGGGGGTTAGTGTGCGGGCATGACGGAGCCGACGATCACGCAACTGGAGGCCATGCCCGGCGACTGGCAGCGAGCCCTCGCCGTCGTGGCCCACCCCGACGACCTGGAGTACGGCTGCTCCGCGGCGATCGCGGCCTGGACCGACGAGGGCCGCGAGGTCGCCTACGTGCTCGCGACCCGGGGCGAGGCGGGCATCGACACGCTGGCGCCCACGGAGTGCGGGGCACTGCGGGAGCGGGAGCAGCGGGCGAGCGCGGCCGTGGTCGGGGTGAGCGAGGTGGAGTTCCTCGACCACCGGGACGGCGTCGTCGAGTACGGCATCCCGTTGCGCCGGGACATCGCCGCCGCCATCCGCCGGTACCGGCCCGAGCTGGTCATCACCCTCAACCACCGGGACACCTGGGGCGGCGTGGCCTGGAACACCCCGGACCACGTGGCCGTCGGCCGGGCCACGCTCGACGCGGCGGCCGACGCCGGCAACCGGTGGATCTTCCCCGAGCTGATCGAGCAGGGCCTCGAACCCTGGAACGGCGTCCGGTGGGTCGCCGTCGCCGGTTCCACCCGGCCCACGCACGCCGTGGACGCGAGCGCGGGGCTGGAGCGCGCGGTCCGCTCGCTGCTCGAACACCGCACGTACATCGAGGCGCTGACGGACGAGGACCCGGAGACGTACGTCCGCGGATTCCTCACCGGGTACGCCCAGGCCACGGGCGAGCGGTTCGGGGGCAGGCCGGCGGTCGCGTTCGAGCTCCTCGGCCGGTAGCGGCAGGGCGGCGGGGGAGGACCCGGCCGGGCGGTTCGAGGAGCACCGGGGCCGTCCGAAGGCGGCGGCCCCTCGGCATGCTCGGTTCCCTGCCCGAGGCGCAGGCAGGCCCACGACACGCGGGCGCGGCCGTTCCGTATGCTCGACGCCATGCAAGAAGAGACGGCTGACCTGGCAGAACTGCGCGGCGACTGCGAACGGTGCTTCGGTCTGTGCTGCGTCGCCCTGCCGTTCTCCGCATCGGCGGACTTCAAGATCGACAAGGCCGCCGGAAAGCCGTGCCGCAACCTCCGGGACGACCACCGCTGCGGCATCCACGCGCGGCTGCGCCAGAGCGGCTTCACCGGCTGCACGGTCTACGACTGCTTCGGCGCCGGGCAGAAGGTCTCGCAGATCACCTTCGCCGGTCAGGACTGGCGGAACGCCCCGGCGGAGCACGCCCGGCGCATGTTCGACGTGTTCCCGGTGGTCCGTCAGCTGCACGAGCTGCTGTGGTACCTGACAGAGGCCCTGGCCCTGCCCGCCGCCCGCCCGGTCCACGCCGACCTGCGCCGGGCGCTGGCCGCCACCGAACGGCTCACCCGCGAGCCCGCCGAGGAACTGGCCGGCCTGGACGTGGCCGCACACCGGCAGGAGATCAACGTGCTGCTGCTGCGCACCAGCGAGCTGGTGCGGGCCGGGACGCGCGGCCGTGGGAAGAACCGCCGGAACGCCGACCTGATCGGTGCCCGCCTCAAGGGCGCCGACCTGCGCGGTGCCGATCTGCGCGGCGCCTACCTCATCGCCGCCGACCTGACCGGCGCCGACCTGCGGGGCGCGGATCTGATCGGAGCGGACCTGCGCGACGCCGACCTGACCGATGCGGACCTGACGGGCGCGTTCTTCCTGACCCAGCCGCAGGTCGACGCGGCCCGGGGCGGCGCCGGTACCCGGCTGCCGGGGTCAGTCACCCGGCCCGCGCACTGGGCAGCGCGGCTCTGACGGGGCCCGTTCCGCGACCGGCGCGGCGACGGCGGGCGCACCCGAGCGCCGGGTGGGCCACAGCCGCAGCCCGTGGGGCATCAGTGTCAGGCGTTCGGTCACGCGCAGCCGGTAGCCGGGGTCGGGCCGCAGCTCGTAACGGCGCAGCAGCAGCCCGAGGACGAGCGTGGCCTCGTGCAGGGCGAACTGCCGCCCGATGCACGCCCGCGCACCTGTGCCGAACGGCTTGAAGGTGTGCGGGGGGCGGGAGCGCACCGCCCCCGCGTCGAAGCGGTCCGGATCGAACCGTTCGGCGTCGGGCCCCCACACCTCCGGGTCGCGGTGCAGCATCGGGGTCAGGACCAGTGCCCAGGCGCCGCGCCGCATCGGATGCGTGCCGGCCAGCACCGTGTCCGCGCGGGCCTCCCGCGAGAAGGCGGGCGCGGTCGGCCACAGCCGCAGCGACTCGTCCAGCACCCGGCGCACATAGCGCAGCTTGGCCACCTGCTCGTAGCCCGGCGCCGCCGCGTCGCCCCACACGCGGTCCACCTCGGCACGGGCGCGGGCGGCGACGTCGGGGTGCCGGGCGAGGTAGTGCAGGGCGAAGGAGAGCGCGCCCGAGGTGGTCTCGTGACCGGCGACGAGGAAGGTGATGACCTGACGGCGGACGTTCTCCGCGGAGAGCCGCTCACCGGTTCCGGGGTGGGTCGTCTCCAGCATCCGGTCGAGCAGGTCTCCCTCTCCGCGTGCGCCGCGGCGGGCCCGGACCACCTCGTCGACCGTGCGGTTGAGGTGGTCGATGTCCGCCCTGTTCCGGCGGCTCGCGCCGCGCAGGAGCCACGGGGCGAGCGGCGCGGGCACGGTGTTGAGGCGCTGTGCGTAGGTGAGCGTGCCCACCATCGCGGTCACGAAGGGGTGGAGCCGGGGGCGTTCGAAGGACCCGAAGTCGTGCCCGAACCCGGTGCGGGCGATCGTCTCCAGCGTCAGCTTGGTCATGTCACCCGGCACGTCCACCGACCGGCCCGCCGCCTGAGCACGGTCCCAGTGGGCGGTGAGCCGGTCCGCCACGGCCAGCATCATGGGGTGGTACCCGGCCATCGCCTCCCGGCTGAAACCGGGTGCGAGCACGTCGTGCGCGAGCTGCCAGTTCGGCTCGTGGTTGTACGCCGTGAACAGCCCGTCACCGGCGACCGGCCGCAGATTGGCCACGCCGAGGCCCACGTGCTTGGCGAAGCGCGACTCGTCCGCCAGGTCGGCGGCGAGCTCGGCGCCCCACACGAACACGAACTCCTTGCCGAAGGCCCTCCGCCGGAAGATGGGCCCCAGCTGCCGCGCGTACCGCAGCGAGTCCTGCAGCGGGGTGCGCCGGCCGGCTCCGATCACGTCCCCGAGCAGGGGGAGCCGGTGCGGCGGATGCGGTATGCGGTGCAGCTCGGGCCAGCCCAGTTCGGCGCTGCGGAATCCCTTGGGCAGTCCGTTCCCGGCCGGCGCCTCGGTCGTCTCCGCCATGAAGCGATCTCCCTTGCCGTTCGGACGTCTTCAGCTCGTTGTACGTGGGTTCAATAGCGCTTTCCAGTCTCGTCCCGCTGTTGAACCGGCGTCAAGTAGAGTGCCGCCATGGCCGCCGACCAGGGCGAGCGCACGCGCCGCCGGCTCAGCACCGAGGAGCGCCGGGAGCAGTTGCTGTCGGTGGGGGCTCGGCTGTTCTCCGAGAGCCCCTACGACGACGTGTGGATCGAACGGGTCGCCGAGATGGCCGGGGTCTCCCGCGGGCTGCTCTATCACTACTTCCCCACCAAGCGGGACTTCTTCGCGGCGGTCGTCGAGCGGGAGAGCGCGCGCATGCTGCGGATGACGGCGGCCGTGCCCGGCGTTCCGGTGCGCGAGCAGCTCACCGCCGGTCTCGACGCGTATCTGGAGTACGTCGAGGCCCACGCGCACGGTTACCGGGCCTTCCACCGCGCCGACGCGGCGGGGGACCAGGCCGTGCGCAGGGTCTATCGGGAGTCGCTGGCCGCGCAGGAGCGGCAGATCCTCGCGGCCCTGACCGCCGACCCGGAGTTCGGACCGGTCTTCCGGGAACGGGCCGACGTACGGCTGGCGGTGCGCGGCTGGCTGGCGTTCACCACCGCGGTCTGCCTGGAGTGGCTGCGCGGCCCGGAGCTGACCCGGGAGCAGGTGCGCGACCTGTGCGCGCGGGCCCTGCTGGGCGCCCTCGCGCCCTGATCGGCTCCGTTGCGCTCCGGAACACGCGCACAGCCCGCTGAGATGCGCCCCTTCGTGCGCTGAAAGGTCTCGCAAAGATCACGCCTGCTGGTTGGCGCGCACCTTGATCTCCGATAGGTTAGGCAAGCCTTACCTAATGAGTTGACGACGGAGGTTGGGGATGGGTGACAGCCACACCTGGACGGCCGCGCCTGCCGCGGCGGAGCAGGCCCGCTCCGTGCTCGCCGCCGCTTGGTCCTGCGCGGTGACCGCGGAGGGCGGCCGCGAGGAGTTCGTGGGCGCGCACACCGTGGCCGACGACGGCCGGGTGCTCCTGCACGTACCCGAGGACAGCGCCCTCCTCGCGGCGGCGATCTGCGCGCCACGAGGGGAGCCGTCCGCGGTGCTGGAGTTCGCCGACGTCGCGCCCGTCCCGGTGCGGGGCCGGATCAGGGCCCGGCTCTGGCTCGCGGGCTGGTTCGCCCCGGAGGACGGCCACCTGGTGTTCCGGCCCACCCGCGTGGTGCTGCGGCGGCCGTCCGGCGCCGTGGTGGTCGACCTCGACGAGTTCGCCACCGCCGCACCCGATCCGCTGGCCACGGCCGAGGCCCGGCTGCTGACCCACCTCGCCGACTGCCACGGCGACGCGGTGGAGCGGCTCACCCGGCTCGTCGACGCCGACAGCCTGCACGGCGCGGTCCGGGTCCGCCCGCTCGCCGTGGACCGGCACGGACTGACGCTGCGGATCGAGCGGGCCCGCGCCCACGGCGACGTACGACTGCCGTTCCACGCGCCCGCCGACGATGTCGCGCAGCTCACGGAGCGCATGCACGTGCTGCTCACCCAGGCGAGCGCCGCCTCCTGCCCCCGCGCCCTACAGCGGCAGCGCACAGACGGCGACGGGTGAGGCGAACGGCTCCCCGGTGAGGCGCAGTTCGCCGCTGCCCTCGTCGACGTGGAACACGCTCACCGTGCCGGACCTCTGGTTCGCGGTGAACAGCAGCCCTCCGTCCGGCGAGAAGGCGATGTGCCGTGGGAAGTCGCCGCCCACCGGAACCGTGTCCAACAGCCGGAGCCCGGCGCCGCCGGCCTCCACGGCGTAGCGCGTGAGGCTGTTGTGGCCCCGGTTGGCGAGGTAGGCGTACGAGCCGTCGGCGGTCACCAGGATCTGCGCCGGATGGCTGGTGCCCGCGCCCGTGCCGGTGGACTGCGCCTCACCGATGGAGAGGCGGCCGGTGTCCGGGTCGTACGCGCAGACCGCGACCGTGTTGTCGACCTCGTTGGCGAGGTAGGCGTGCCGGCCACCGGGGTGGAAGGTGAGGTGACGCGGTCCGGCGCCCGGCCGGGTGTGCGCCCGCGCGACCTCGGTGAGCGTGCCGGCCCTCTCGTCCAGGCGGTAGCTGTAGACGGTGTCCGTGCCCAGGTCCACGGCGAGGAGGTGCCCGCCGTCGGGGGCGGTCAGGAACTGGTGGGCGTGCGGACCCTGCTGCCCGGGGCCGGGCCCGGGAGAGGAGTGGGTGACCAGGTCGGTGCGCTCCCCGAGCGCGCCGGAGTCCTCGATCGGGTGCACGGCGACGCTGCCCGAGCCGTAGTCGGCGCTCAGCAGCCAGCGCCCGCCCGGGTGCACGGACAGGTGACAGGGCCCGGCACCCCCGGTGCTCCGGCTGCCCAGCACGGTGCGGTCGGACAGCCGCACGGCGGTCACCGCGCCCTCCTCACGCTCGTTCACCGCGTACAGGGTGCGGCCGTCGGGGTGCGGCGCGAGATACGACGGGTCGTCGACGCCGGTGAGCGTGCCCCGGCCGGTGATCCGGCCCGTACGGGGGTCGTACTCGGCCAGGCCGATGCCCTTGCCGCCGCCCTCGGCCGACGTGTACGTCCCGAGGAACAGCGGGCGCGGACCGGTGGACTCGCCGGCCCCGCTCGACGCGTCGGGGCCGGCCTCGGGTGTCGTGGGTGTGGCCGAGGAGCGCGGTGCCGCGCCGCCGCCGCACGCCGTCGCCACCGGGAGAGCCGCCGCCGCGGCGGCCGTCCGTGCGAGAGCGCCGACGAACCGGCGTCTGCTCCAGCCACCACTGCTCATGCGCGTACCCCAGCCCGTCGGTCGTCGCCGTCCGCCTCCGTGTCTACCAGTCGCCGTCCTCCACGGGCTTCCCCGGGGCGTCCCCCAACGGCAGCACCTGCTGCGGTGCGGGTTCCTGCCAGGGCTCGTGGTCGTCGCCGATCCAGTCGCCGACCGGCTTGACGTCCCGCAGCGGCTCGCCCGGGTCGAGGTCGGCGGCGTCCTGGTCGTAGTACTCGTACCAGGGCAGACCGGCCCGGGTGTACGCGGCCCGGTCCACGGGGGACGGCGGGGGCGCCTCGCCGGTGATGCGCCGCCACTCCGGTGGCGTCACCAGGTGCACGAAGACCCGGCCCGCCGGGCGGTCGGCCCAGTCCGTCAGCGGACGGTCGTCGCGGTACACCTCCTGCCGCATGGACCCTCCGACGCCGAGCCCCATGGCCGCCGCGGGGCGCCGGGCCCCGGGCGCCGCGCCGGGTGCCGCCGGAGCGGCGCCCGGGGCGGGCGGGGCGCTCATCGGCATCGCCGCCCCGTAGCCGCCGCCCGTCCGGGCCGCCGCGCGCGCGAGTTCGGCCCGGCGCCGCTCCTCCTCGCGCCACCGGGCCAGCTCCCCGTCGTTCAGGGGGAACGACTGCAATTGCACGCCACCCCAGACCTCCTCGCCGGTGACCTGGCCCTCGACGGTCGCACCCAGGCCCAGCGGCACGGCCACGAACTGGCGGACCGTGCCCGTGCCGGAGTTGATGCCGTCCAGCCAGGGCTGGCGGGGCAGGACGACGTAGTTCTGCGGGTCCCGGGTCAGCCGGTCGCTCCAGGGCCTGCCCGAGACCGCGCACACCTTGCCGACCCCGACCTGCAGGGCGGCGGGCTCGGTCGTGCCGGCGAAGCTCAGCCACATGGCCTCGCGCAGATACACCGGCAGCATCACGCCGCCGCGCGCCCGCCAGGCGTCGGGCACGGTGTCGGCGTGGTCGGCGACCCGGCGGACCGGGAACTCGCCGAGGCCCGGCGGCAGCGCGTGGGTGCCCGTCTCGGGCAGCCGCAGCGTGCGGATGAACCGCACCGCCGCACCGCCCGGCAGCCGCAGGGTGTTTCCGTCGATCCGCACGGTCGTGTCGGTCATCCGTACGCCCCCTCGTTCTGTTTCGGTGTCCGTCACTTGGAACGCTGCCCGGCCGGGGTCCGGTTCCGGCCACGGCGCCGTGGTCCGATCCGGCGCAGCCAGCCCAGCAGCCGGTCACGCAGCCGGGTCAGCCGCGGCCGGCGCTCCCGCTGCTCGCTCGTGTGGCGGTCCAGCTCCTCCAGCAGCCGGCGCGATCGGTGCTCGGTGTCCATCTCGTCGAGGATGCGGTTGACCTCGGTCAGGACGGCACCCCGCAGCTGCCACTGCCGGGCGTCGTTCTGGACCTCCTTCAGGAGCAGCTGGGCAAGCTTGTCACGGGTGATCGCCGCCTGCCGCAACTCGGCGGTCAGCCGCTCCTCCGCCGATTCGGCGTCGTCGCTGACGCTGGTCGTCACCAGCACGGCGAAACTGACCACGGCGTCGGCGATCTCGGAGAGCAACTGCTCGAGGACGGCACCCGTCTCCTGGGGGAACAGGGGCTCGGGTTCGCGCTCCTTGGCCAGGTCGGTGAGGGTACGCGCGAGCACCCGGAGGACGACGGTGCAGATCTCCAGGGTGTCCAGGCCCGTGCGCAGGACGATCCGGTGCAGCAGTCCCTCGCGGACCCGGGGGTTGAGCCGCAGGCTGTCCTCGGCCTGCCGGAGGTCCTCGTCCACCTCGGCGATCTCGTGGTCGAGCCGCCTGGCCTCGTGCAGGCGCGCCGCCGCCTCGCGGTACGGGGTGCGGCCGGCGGCCTCCTCGCCCATGCGCAGCATCAGCTGCCGTACCCGCCGGGCCAGCCCCTCGATCGACTCACCGGCCTGTTCCACCCACACCGGAGGGGCGAAGAGCAGGTTGAAGGCCAGACCGACGACCGCCCCGATCAGCGTCTCCACCACCCGGGCCCAGGCCAGGGCCCCGTGCGCGGTCACCCCGAGCACCAGCATCGCGCTGATCGCCACCTCGGCCACGAACTCGTGCGCCCGCACCAGGTGTCCGACGCCCAGCGCCGCCAGGATCACCAGGGCCAGACTCCACCAGCTCAACCCCACCACCGCGCTGAAGGCGATGGCGACGAGCACACCTGCCACCACGGAGTTCACCCGGCGGACGCTCATCTTGAGCGTGGCGTACAGGGTCACCTGGACGACCAGGAGCGCGGTGAGGGGCGCGGTGAGCGGCGGGGCGTCGTCAGGGCTCAGCCGCACGGCGATCACATAGGCGATCGACGCGGCGGCGGCCGAGCGCACCGCTTGCACGGCCATCGGATCCCGGTGCCACTTCACCAGGCGTGCGGCGGACGCGGCGGTCTCACGTACATCCAGCATCCTCGGGCTGTTCCCCTTCCCCAGGGGCATCGAACGTATCCGGACAGGACGGTATCCGGACGCAGGCAGCCGTAATCCCTCCCACGCGCCGTGCACCGTGAGGAAACCCCGGGGCCGTCCGGCGCTCGTCCGCGCCCCAGGTCGGAGGCCCACCGGCCCGCGCCGGGCCCCGGCGGCGCGGCAGCCTTGGATCATGAACCGGCGCCGGACCGGAATCTCCCGACCGTGTCCGTCGTCCCGGCGCGGTGACGGCCGGGACCCGGGCCGTGGCGGCGCAGGCTCCGACCCGGCCCGCCCGGCCGGTCAGGCGGTCAGCTTGTCGAGGAAGGCGGACAGATTGCCCGCGGTCCGCGCGACCTGCTCCTCCAGCGTGAGGCTCTCCTCGAAGCGGGCGGCGGTCCCCGGCGCCTTCTTGCCGCGCAGATAGAGGGAACAGGCGAGGTCGGTGCACATGTACAGCCCGACCGAGTTGCCCTCACGGCCGGCCGTGCCCGCCTTGCGCGCGGTCATCAGCGACACACCGCCCCGCAGATGCGTGGTCAGGCACAGTGAGCACATGCTGCGGTGGAGGAAGCCGCGCTGGGCGGGCTGGAACCGCAGGGCCACGCCGACGAGGCGGTCCCCGCGCTCGGTGACCAGATAGCTGCGGTCCGGCGCCCCGGGGTCGCGCCAGCCGAGGAAGTCCAGGTCGTCCCAGGGGTGCTCGCCGAGATCCCGGGGCACGGCCAGCCGCTTGGCCTCGCCCTTCGAGCAGTTGATGAACGAGTTGCGGATGTCCTGCTCGCTGAGTGGTCGCATGGCGGAGTCTCTCCTGGGCTGTTTCACGCTGATGGTCCGAACCTAGGGAGCCTAGGTTTCCACCTAGCCTACGTAGCGCCATGGTGAGGGGCCAATGGATTTTCACGGAGATCGGACGCCGTGCACGGCAGGAGCGGGAACGGCCCGCTCCGCGCGCCCGCGTCTCCGAGGGTTTCGCTGGTCACCGCGGAGGTACCCGAGAGCGCTCGGACCAGAACGACAGGAGGGAGAGCGCCGTGACCGACCACCGCCTCGAAGGACCGGGCGAGAACGGTGTTCCCGTGCCGAGGGACCTGCCGGACCAGCAGGCCGGGACCGGCGAGGACCCGTGGGAGGTCGCCCCGGGCGCCCCGGCCCGTACGGACCCGGAGCGCGACGACGAGAGGGCAGAGTCGGCAGAGGCCGAAGCCACGGCCGGTGGCGACGAGGCCGAGCCGTCGGCCGGGCAGGACCGCGACGTGGCCGACGTCCCCGACACCGACGAGGCGGGTACCGGCCGTCAGGGGGCACCGCAGTCGGGCGCCGTGCACCCTGAGCACCCCGTTCCCGACGAGCCCGCCGACTGACCGAGGGGCCCGCCCTGCGCCCGTGGGCCGCGCGGCGGAGGGGCCGGGTGCTCAGCCGACCTTGCGCCCGCGCAGGGGCTCCGTCTCCGCGCCCGCGCCCTGCTGCAACCCCTGAAGGAACTCCTCCAGCACCTCGATGGCCGTGCGCTCCGGGCGCCAGCCCAGGACCGCACGCGCGCGCGTGCAGTCCATCAGCGGCAGCCGCAGCACCGCGTCGAACAGGTGCGGGGAGGCGGGCAGGAGATGCAGCCCCCACGCGGCGGCGATCGCCGTGCGGGCCGCGGTGCGGGGCAGCCGCACCGGGCGGACCCCGATCATCCCGCCCAGCGTCTCGGCGTCGACCGGCGGCTCGGCCGCCAGGTTGAACGCGCCCCGGGCGTCGTCGGAACGCACCGCGAGCCGGTAGGCGCCCGCCGCGTCGTCGGTGTGCAGCGCCTGCACCCGCAGACCGGGGACGTCCGGCAGGAAGGGCAGCAGCTCGGGACGCGCCAGCGGACCCGGCAGGAACCTTCCGCCGAAGATCCGGCGCTGCTCGCTCGCCGACTCGCGCTTGAAGAGGAAGGCCGGCCGCATCCGAGCCACCCGGATGCCCGGATGATCGCGTTCGAAGGTGTCCAGGGCACGCTCCAGGTACGCCTTCTCCCGGCAGTAGGCGGCGTCCGGCCAGCCGTGCGTCGGCCAGGACTCGTCCACGGCGTGGTTCTTCGGCCCCGGCGAGTACGCGCCGACCGACGAGGCGTGCACCAGCGCCGGCACCCCGGCCGTGGCCACCGCCTCGAACACCCGGATGGAACCGAGCACGTTCGTGCGCCAGGTCCTCGCCGGATCGTGCGTCGGCTGGAACGCCCACGCCAGATGGACCACGGCGTCGGCGCCCGAGAAGTGGCCGACCAGCTCGGCCTGCTCGGAGGCCAGGTCGACGGCGGCCCACTCCGTCTTCGGCGGTGACCACCGGGGGATCCGCCGGGCCAGTCCCAGGACGGAGCCGACCTCCGGATCCTCGGACAGGAGCCGCACCACGCTGGTCCCCACGTTGCCGGTCGCACCGGTGACCACGATCCTGCTGCCCGTTGCGCTGCTCACCTTCCGCTCCTCTCGGCCGTACTGCTCGGGCGGAGAACACCGGGTACCCCGGCCCGCCCGGGCGGCACCTGACGCACGGATCCGGCGGAAAAGGAAGAGCCCCGACCGGACGGGGGAATCACGGTCGGGGCGTTCTGTGGTGGACACGGATGGCGGTCGCCTCTCGGCGGGGGGCTCCACAGGGCTTCAGCCGAACGATCGTCCCTGTGGGCTACTGGTGAGGCCCGGGGACACTGTCCCATCCGTACCCACGCACTCTTCAACGGGGCACGGCCTCCCCGTGTTCCACCGTCTGTCGTGTTTTGCGGTGATCTGCGTCACTGCTCTCCGGTCACCGGAACGACCTCGGCCCACAGGTTCTCGGCCTGCAGCAGCAGCGTGCCGAGGACCGCGGTCCGCGCCGCTCCCTGCCCCGCGTGTTCCCGCAGCCCGTCCTGCAGCCGGCGGTGCAGTTCCTCCATCGTCGCCTCCGTGGCGCCGTCCGGACGAGCCACGCGCTCGCCCAGCAGCCGGCTGGCTTCCGCGTGGCAGGCGTCACCGATGAGCTCCAGCAGTCGCGCGTACAGGTCGAGGACCGGACCCTCGGGTGGAGCCGGCGTGCGGTGCTCGTCGGCGGCCACCGCGAGCGTCCGGGTCAGCGCCGCGATGTGCCCGGTCACCCGGCTCCAGCGCTGGTCCTCCTCCTCCGGCGGGGCGGCCGGCGGGGCGCGGTGCAGCGCGCGCAGCGGACCGTAGGTCAGCCGCAGGCTCTCCTGACTCCAGGAGCGGGCCGAGGCCAACGCGTCGAGACGCCGCTGCAGACGTGCCGCCCCGCTCGACCAGCCGGCCGCGGTCTGCGCGTCCCACTCGGTGTCCCGCAGGTCGGCGGCGACGGCGTGCAGGACGTCACCCGCCTCCCGCGCGAGCGCCGCGAGGTTCTCCCGGACGTCCCGCAGATGGATCGGCGGCAGTACGAGGGCGTTGACCGCGACGCCGATGACCGCGCCGAGCGCCGCCTGCCCCACCCGGTGCCCGACCGCGGACGCCGAGACGGCCGTACCGGAGGCCAGGGTGAACACCGCCGTGGTGGCCGCGTAGACGCCCTGGTCGCCGAACCGGGACCAGTTCGCCAGCAGCATGAGCAGGGGCAGGGACAGCGCCAGCGCGCCCGTGGTGTCGTCGGTGACCGCCTGGGCCCCCGACGCCACCAGCGCCCCGACGCAGATCGCCGTGAACTGCTGCCCGGCCAGCCGCACCGAGCTGTAGACGGTGGCCTGGACGAGGACCAGCGCCACCCACGGCGCCATCAGGGCCATCGGGTCGTCCAGCCAGACGCCCGCCACGGCCCAGGCGAGCAGGGCCGCGGCCGCCGCCTTCAACGACTGCACGACGAGGTCGCGCTCCCGTCCGGGCCCCTGCCAGGCGGCCCGGACGGACCGGCCGACGGCACACGCCCCCCGCCGTACCGTGTCCACCGGCCGCAGCCCCCGCAGCGCCTGCCCGGCGGCGCTCGTCCAGCGGCCCCGGTGCCGTACCGCACCGCTCCCGTCGTCCCGGTCCTCTCGCCGCGCGCGCCGCAGCGCATCCGTCACACGGGTCATGCGCTGCCGGGTGCCGACGCGGCCGGCCGAGGCGGGCCTGCCTCACGGATCTCGGGGCGCCTCATGCCAGAGGGCTGTCCGGCAGGGAGGCCAGCAGGTCGGCCGGATCGGCGTAGACCGCCTCCGCACCCGCCTCCTGGAGATCGGCACGGGGAAGACCGCCGCACAGAACGCCGACGCAGCGGACCCCGGCCCTGCTGCCCGCGCGCATGTCCCAGACGGTGTCGCCGACGAACACCGCCCGCTCGGCCGGCACCCCGGCCAGCTCCAGCGCGTGTTCGACCGGCTCGGGAGCCGGCTTGCCCGCGTCGACGTCGTCGGCGCTCGCGGTGGCGGCGATCGCGTCGTCCGCGCCGATCGCCCGCCGCAGCGCGCTCAGCTCCGCGCCGCCGGCCGAGGTGGCGAGGACCACCGTCCAGCCGGCGCGGGCCAGCTGCCGCAGCAGGTCCCCGGCGTCGGGAAGCGGGGGCAGCCGGTCGAAGTACTGCCCGTACAGCGCCTTGTGGGCATCGCTCAGCTGCGCGTCGCCGTCCTTGTCGCGCTCGTCGCCCAGCAGGTGGGCGATCAGGTCGGTGGAGGCCAGCCCCACGGCGCGGTGCACGGCGTGCATCGGCACCCGGTGTCCCGCCTGCCGGAACGCCTCCCACCAGGTCACCACGTGCAGATGATTGGTGTCGACGAGGGTTCCGTCGACGTCGAACACGGCCGCCCGTTCCATGCACCGTTCCCTTCCTCGAGCCAGGTCGCCCACGCGGGTACCACGTCAGCGGGCGGCCACTCCGGACGGCGTACGACCCTCCCCGGTCCAGGCCAGCAGCTCCTCACGGGACCACGTCGTCACCACCCTCTCCGCGGGCACCCCGCACTCCTCCGCCCGTGCGCAGCCGTGGATCTGCCAGTCCAGCTGCCCCGGTGCGTGCGCGTCGGTGTCGATCGAGAACAGCACGCCCGCGTCCACCGCCCGGCGCAGCAGCCGCCGGGGCGGGTCCAGCCGCTCCGGGCGGCTGTTGATCTCCAGTGCCGTGCCGGACTCCGCGCAGGCCGCGAAGACAGCGTCCGCGTCGAACTCCGACTCCGGCCGCCCCCGGCCGCTCAGCAGCCGCCCGGTGCAGTGGCCGAGGACGTCCGCGTGCGGATTGCGTACGGCGGCCACCATGCGGCGGGTCATCGAACGGGCGTCCATCCGCAGCTTGGAGTGCACGGACACCACCACGACGTCCAGCCGCTCCAGCAGCTCGGGGTCCTGGTCGAGCGAGCCGTCCTCCAGGATGTCGCACTCGATTCCGGTGAGCAGCCGGAACGGCGACCATGTCTCGTTGAGCTCCGCCACCACGTCCAGCTGCTCGCGCAGCCGCTCGGCCGACAGGCCGCGCGCCACCGTCAGCCGGGGGGAGTGGTCGGTCAGCACCGCCCAGTCGTGCCCGAGCGCGGCGGCCGCCCGGCCCATCTCCTCGATCGGGCTGCCCCCGTCCGACCAGTCGGAGTGCAGGTGACAGTCGCCGCGCAGCCGCTCCCGCAGCCGTTCACCGCCGCGGGCGAGCGGGGTGTCGGCCTCCCCCTCCAGCTTCTCCAGATAACCGGGCACCCGACCGGCCAGCGCCTCGCGCGCCACCTGCGCCGTCTTCGGGCCGACGCCCTTGAGCGTCTCCAGCGAGCCGGCCTCCGCCCGCTCGCGCACCTCGTCCTCGGGCAGTTCACGCAGCACCCGGGCAGCGGTGCGAAAGGCTCGGACACGGTACGTGGGCGCCAGGGACCGCTCCAGCAGGAAGGCGATCCGGTCCAGCGCCTCGACGGGATCCATCGCCACCTCCTCCTTCGGACCTCCCAGGGTTCCCCAGGGCCGCGGGGTCCGCACGGCGGCCGAGCGGTTTGCCCGCACGGCGCCCGGGTACTGCGATGCCTCGTCACACCGCCCCGCGCCGACGAGGAGACGCCATGCCCACTCCCACGCCGTCCGACGCCAAGGTGGCCGTCATCACCGGCTCCGACTCCGGGATCGGCCGCGCCACCGCCGTACGCCTGGCCGAGGCGGGGATGGACATCGGCATCACCTGGCACACGGACGCCGAGGGCGCGGAGCGCACCGCCGAGGAGGTCCGCGCCCTCGGACGCCGGGCGGAGGTCGTCCAGGTGGACCTGACCCGGCTGCCCGCCGCCGCGGACACCGTCGACGAGCTGTGCGAGCGGCTCGGCAGGATCGACGTCCTGGTCAACAACGCCGGTACCGGCACCGCCACGCCCTTCCTCGACCTGGGACTCGACGACCTGCGCCACGTGCTGGACGTGGACCTGGCCGGCCCGTTCCTGTGCGGGCAGAAGGCGGCGCGGCGCATGATCCGGCAGGGCGACGGCGGGCGGATCGTCAACGTGACCTCCGTCCACGAACACCAGCCGCGGGTGGGAGCCGCCCCGTACTGTGCGGCCAAGGGCGGCCTCGGCCTGCTCACCCAGGTCATGGCGATCGAGCTCGCCGAGCACGGCATCACGGTCAATGCGGTCGCGCCCGGCGAGATCGCCACCCCCATGACCGGCCAGGAGGACACCGACCCGCACACCGAGCACCGCCCCGGTGTGCCGCTCGGGCGGCCCGGTGACGCCCGCGAGGTCGCCGCCGTGATCGCCTTCCTCGCCGGGCCCGACGCGTCGTACGTCACCGGGGCGTCCTGGAGCGTGGACGGCGGCATGCTCCGGATGGGGCCGATGGCGGGATCGCACCTGAAGAGCGACGACTGGCGGCGCCCCTGAGCGTGGGGGCCGGCCACCGGGCCTCCACGGGACGGCGGTTCCCCGACCCCGTCCGTGGCCTGCGCGCACGGCATCTACCGCCGGTTGCGGCCTACCCTCTAGGCATGACCGAAATCGCGAGCCCGCACATCGGCAGTCCGCGGATCCTCGTGCTCGGGGTGCAGCCGGGCACGCCGCCGTTCCGGATCGTGGAGATCGACGGCCAGGTGGTCGGTGAGGCCAAGACCGTCACCGACGTACTGGAGGCCGCCGCGGCCTTCGGCATCACGGTCCACGACCTGGACGACCCGGACGTGGTCCGCTGGGTGGGCGGGGACAAGTTCACGTGGACGGTGCACTAGGGGTGCCGCGGACCCGTGCCCGCGGCACGGCGCGGCAGCCCGCACGGTGGGAAGGATGAGCGTGGCCCACTGACGAGACGCGTGGTCGTCGTGCCGAGGCCCCGACGCTCCACGGGCCCCGCCCCGCGGTTGTGGCCCCGGCAGGGTGGCCGCGGCCGGCGATGCGCGCCGGTCTGTCTCGAAGGCGGCCGGCCATCGGTCGTCGTGCCGATATCCTTGCCGCACGATGGGCGAGGACGACGAGATCGACGCCGTGGCTGACGGCGACAGTGTGGACGTGATGCAGGCCGAGTGGCGGAGCGAGTGGCCTGAGCTCGACGTTTCGTCCAGTGAAGTAGTGGCGCGCCTGTTGCGCGCGGCCCGGCTGCTGGATGAGCAGATTGCGGCCCGGCTGCGCCGCTCGGCCGGGATGCCCATCACGAATGTCGGCGACTTCGACCTGCTGCAGGCGCTGCGGCGCAGCGGCGCCCCGTACGCCCTGACGCCGGGCCAGCTGCGCCGGGCGTTGGTCGTGTCCTCGGCCGGTCTCACGGGACGGCTCAAGCGGCTGGAGGAGGAAGGGTGGATCGAGCGCCGACCCTCGCCCGCCGACGGCAGAAGCACCCTGGTGAGCCTGACAGAGGAGGGGCGGGCGAGTTTCGACCGCACGGCGGAGCAGCACTTCGGATGGGAACGCCGACTCCTTTCCGTACTCGGGTCCGAGGAGTGCACGCAGGTCGCGGGCGCCCTGCGCAAACTCCTTCTCTCCCTTGAGCAAGACGCCCGCTGACCGGCGGACGGGCGGCCTCAGGCGGAGCCGGCCGCTGTTCCGAGGATGACCGCGATGCAGAGACCGATGAGTCCCGTCGTGATCACCGCCATCACGGCGGCCGTCTCCCGGGCGAAGCGGCGGTGGCGTACCTCGTACTGAGCCCTCACCTGGCCGACGCGTTCTGCGATCTGCTCGGCGACCCGGCGCGAGTTCTCCACTTCCTCGCGAGCGTAGGCCTCCTCGATCACCATGCGCTGGTCGGTCGTGAAGCCGGGCAGCTCCCGGGCGAAGTCCCGGGCCTTGCGGTGCGCCTCGCGGCGGCCGGCCTCCAGGCGGAGGAATCCCTCGATCTGATGCAGCCCGAGAGCTGCTTCGTCACTGGCGTCCATGGACATCTCCTGAGAACTCGCGGGCGGCGATTTCGGGATGGTGCAGGTCGAAAGCGGGTGAC
Organism: Streptomyces viridiviolaceus; assembly: GCF_014650995.1. GTDB lineage: Bacteria > Actinomycetota > Actinomycetes > Streptomycetales > Streptomycetaceae > Streptomyces > Streptomyces viridiviolaceus. The sequence goes on along the minus strand of NZ_BMWA01000028.1, from coordinate 73,718 downwards.
TCGCTGCGGATCCGCGGCAGCTTGACGAAGTTGTGTCGGGGCGGCGGGCAGGACGTCGCCCACTCGAGCGAACGGCCCCAGCCCCACGGGTCGTCGACGCCGACCGGCCGGCCGTACTTGGCGGTCTTCCAGACGTTGTAGAAGAACGGCAGGATCGACATGCCGAGGAGGAACGAGCTGATGGTCGAGATGGTGTTCAGGGCGGTGAAGCCGTCGGCCGCGAGGTAGTCGGCGTAGCGGCGCGGCATGCCCTCGGCGCCCAGCCAGTGCTGGACGAGGAAGGTGCCGTGGAATCCGGTGAACAGGGTCCAGAAGGTGATCCTGCCGAGGCGTTCGTCGAGCATCTTGCCGGTGAACTTCGGCCACCAGAAGTGAAAGCCCGCGAACATCGCGAACACCACGGTGCCGAAGACGACGTAGTGGAAGTGCGCGACCACGAAGTAGGAGTCGGTGACGTGGAAGTCCAGTGGCGGCGAGGCCAGGATGACGCCGGTCAGCCCTCCGAACAGGAAGGTGACCATGAAGCCCAGGGACCACAGCATCGGGGTCTCGAAGGACAGCGAGCCCTTCCACATGGTGCCGATCCAGTTGAAGAACTTCACGCCGGTCGGGACCGCGATCATGAAGGTCATGAGGGAGAAGAACGGCAGCAGCACAGCACCGGTGGCGTACATGTGGTGCGCCCACACCGTCACGGACAGACCCGCGATGGCGATGGTGGCGCCGATCAGGCCCGTGTAGCCGAACATCGGCTTGCGGGCGAACACCGGTACGACCTCGGAGACGATGCCGAAGAACGGCAAGGCGAGGATGTACACCTCGGGGTGGCCGAAGAACCAGAAGAGGTGTTGCCACAGGAGTGCGCCGCCGTTGGCCGGGTCGAATATGTGGGCGCCGAACCTCCGGTCGAACTCGAGCGCGAACAGGGCGGCTGCGAGGACCGGGAAGGCCAGCAGGACCAGCACGCTGGTGAGCAGCACGTTCCAGGTGAAGATCGGCATGCGGAACATCGTCATACCGGGCGCGCGCATGCAGATGATGGTGGTGATGAAGTTGACGGCGCCGAGGATCGTCCCGAATCCCTGCAGGGTCAGGCCCATGATCCACATGTCGTTGCCGGCGCCCGGTGAGCGGACGATGTCCGAGAGCGGGGCGTAGGCGGACCAGCCGAAGCTCGCGGCCCCGCCCGGGGTGAGGAAGGCGCCGACGGCGATGAGTGAGCCGAACAGGTAGAGCCAGTAGGCGAGCATGTTGAGCCGCGGGAAAGCGACGTCGGGCGCCCCGATCTGCAAGGGCAGGATCCAGTTGGCGAAGCCGGAGAAGACCGGCGTCGCGAACATGAACAGCATCACCGTGCCGTGCATCGTGAAGGCCTGGTTGAACTGCTCGTTCGAGATCAGTTGCGTACCCGGGCGGGCCAGTTCCGCACGCATGAGGAGCGCCATGAGGCCGCCGAAGCAGAAGAAGGCGAACGCGGTGACCAGGTAGAGCGTCCCGATCCGCTTGTGGTCCGTGGTGGTCAGCCATCCGACCACGGCGCGGCCGGGAGTCCGGCGCCCCTGCGGAGGTGACGCCGGCGGCGACGAAGCGGGCGATGGCGAAGCGGGCAGGACCACGGCAATCCTCCATGCGTACGAAGCCTTCCGGGCATGCGGCATGTGTGCGCCGGCGCCCCGACCTCGACCATGGTATCTCGCTCGCGAGAGAAATAACTGAGAGTGGTGTTCGTGTGCGCCAAGGCCTGTCTGTCCCGGGCGCTGCCACAGGCCACCGCCCGGTGGTCGAGCGGCGTCCCCGTCACCGCCGGACCGGCCCGAGAAGCCGGGGGTCTGCTCCCGGCGTGCGGCCGGGCCGGCTGCCAGTCACCGGAGGCTCGACGGTCCGGACCGCCTGGACGACGTCGTCCAGGCGGTCCGGTGTCCCTGGGGGGAGCGGGGCGACCGCCGGGGAGATCTCGCCGTCGGGACGACGGTCCGCAGGTTCCTCGTGCGGCCGGGTGCGGCCGAGCCCTCGGCTCAGGCGCGGCGCTTGCGGGCGTGCACCGCGCGGCTCATCCGGCGCCCCAGGAGCAGGTAACCGATCAACGCGCCCGTGGTGTTGAGGATGACGTCGTCGACGTCGAAGGCGCGCCCCGTGACCAGGGCGCCCTGTGCGAACTCCACCATCAGCATGACGACCGCGGTCAGCAGGAGCACCCTGAGCAGGCCGCGCGTGCCCGGGGCGACGACCGGGACGAGCACGCCGAAGGGGACCCCGAGCAGCAGATTGCCGCCGATCTGCTTGACGGCGTCGCGCAGCGCGGGCTGATCCAGGTAGGCCGCCAGGGAGCGGCCGGGCCGCAGGTTGGTGTGCGTCAGCGCCTCGGAGGCGGGGGAGGGGTGCAAGGTCAGCCGTGCCAGCACGACCGCGAACCCCACCATGAACGCGAACGCGCACAGCATCGCCAGCAGTCGCAGGGGCAGGGGAAGCGGGCGCCGCTCGCGCCCGGCGGTGTCCTTCGCCCCCGCGGAGCGGGGGCGCAACAGGGAACGCGGCCCTGAGGCGGCGCGAGCCATTCGGTCCTCCAGTCGTCAACTTCCCCGGTCGATAAGGCGGTTACCCGCCCATCCGTCGGCGATGCCGTACGGGTCGCGGATCCGGCCGGAGGCGCTGTCGTTTTCCCTCGCCCCGTCGGGGCACTCCGGCCGGGAGGCCGCCGCGCGCCGCCGCCCGGCACCGCCCGCGCGGTGCTTGGATGGCCGCCAAGGCGATACGAACAGGGGCGAATGCGGCACAGCGGGCATCCGAACGGGTCGTGGAGGTGGCGGGTGAACCGGCGTAGGACACTCCTCGCCGTGGTCGAGGTGGCCGCCTGGTGGGCGGCCCTCGGAGCGCTGTGGCTGGTGTTCGTCACCGTCGTCGACCCGCTCGAACTCGCGGTGGGCGCCGGCGTGGCCGGTGTGGCGGCCCTGGCGGCACGAGGGGCCCGACGGGCGGTGGCCGGGTGGTGAACGGCTGGATCCTCGCCGCGACCGCCGTCCTCGGCGCGGGCGTGGGCGCCACCGTGTGGGGCGTGGCCACCGGGCCGCTGCGCCGCCGGGTCGTGGCCCAGAACCTCTCCACCGCGCTGGCCTGTCCGGCCCTGCTGCTCCTCGCCCAGGGCTACGACCGTCCCGCCTACGTCGATCTCGCCCTCGTCCTCGCCCTCCTCGGCCCGGTCGGCACCCTCGTGTTCGCCCGGCTGCTCGCCGGCGAACTGGCCGGTGACCCGCCGCGCGCCAGGGCGCTGACCCGGTCGGCCGCGGGCCTCGGGGCCGGCGTGGTGCTCGCGCTGTGCGTGGCCGTCGGCCCGAGCCGGGCGCTGCTGAAGCTGCTGGTCGTCGGGGTGCTGCTGGTGGGCGGGAACCTCCTCGCGTCCCGGGCGCTGTCCGGCGGGATGGCGGGAGCCCGCCGTGGGTGAGGCGGTGATCGTCGTCGCGCTGCTGCTGGTCGCCGTGTCCGCCACGGCGGCGGTCGCGGTCCGCGACCCCGTGCGACAGTCCCTCGTCCTGGCCGTCCTCGGCGTCGTCCTGGCCGTGCTGTTCACCGTGCTGCAGGCGCCCGACGTCGCTCTCTCGCAGCTGGCGGTGGGCTCCGCCCTGACCCCGCTGCTGCTCCTGCTGACGGTCCGCAAGGTGAAACGGCGCGGGCGGCGGCGCAGGGAGAACGAGCCGTGAACCCCCGTACCCGGCTGTGGCTGGTGGCCACGGGAGGCGCCGGCCTCGCCGCCCTGCTCGTGGCCGCCTGCCTGCGGCTGCCGCGCTTCGGCGGCGACCGGCACCCCTACGGCGACCGGGCCGTGCACGCCTCCCTCGAACGGCACACCGCCAACACCGTCGCCTCCGTCAACTTCGACCAGAGGGCCTTCGACACCCTCGGCGAGATGACCATCCTGTTCGCGGCGGTGCTGGGCTGCGTGGTCCTGCTGCGCCAGACCCGTGACGAGCACCGGGCACACCCCGAACCCGCCGACGTCGCCCGGCCCGTCCGCCGCTACGCCCTGCTGGTGCTCCCCGTAGCCCTGCTGACCGGCCTGTACGTCGTCGCGCACGGGCAGCTCAGCCCCGGCGGCGGGTTCCAGGGCGGTGTCGTCGCCGCGACCGCACTGCACGTGCTGTACCTCGGCGCCGACTACCGTGCCCTGGAGCGCGTCCGTCCGGTCGGCGCGTACGAGGTCGGCGACGCGCTCGCCACCTCGGCCTACCTCGTCACCGGCGTCGCGGGCCTGATCGGCGGCACCGCCTTCCTCGCCAACACGCTGCTGCCGTACGGCACGTTCAACACCCTGTCCTCCGGCGGCACCGTCCCGCTGCTGAACGCCGCCGTCGGCATGGAGGTCGCCTGCGCCGTGGTGGTCCTGCTCGCCGGGTTCCTGGACCAGGCCGTGGAGATCGTGGACGAGGGCGAGGACGACGACCGTGCCGGGGACGGCCACCACCACGAGGAGCGCGGGAAGTGAGGCCCCTGTGACCGCCGTTCCGCACGTACTGCCCTACCTGGTCGCCGTGTGGGTCTTCCTGGCCGGCGCCTACGGCCTGGCCACCAGCCGCAACCTGATCCACGCCGTCGGCTGTCTGTCCGTCTGCCAGGCCGCCACCTACGTCCTGCTGCTGGCCGTCGGCTACCGTGACGGCGCCACCGCGCCGGTCTTCTCCGACGTCGAGCCCGGCACACGCCCCGTGGTCGACCCCGTCGTGCAGGCGCTGGCCCTCACCGACGTCGTCGTCGGCGCCACCGTCACCGCGCTGCTGCTCGCGCTCGTCGTGCAGGTCGCCAAGCGGCACGGCACGGTCGACCCCGACGAACTGACCGAGCTGCGCGGCTGATGCGCCATCTGCTGCCGCTCCTCGTCGCCGTACCCCTGCTGGGCGCCGCCCTGCTGGCCTGCGTCGGCCGGGTCGTGCCCCGGGCCTTCGCCGAGGCCGTGGGCTGCGCCGTCTCGGCCGGCACCGCCGCGCTCGCGGTCGTGCTGCTGCTCGACGCCTCGCCGCCGCTGGTCGAGTGGGCCGGTGGCTGGGAGCCCGTGGCCGGGCACAGCGTCGGCATCGTCCTGGTCGGGGACGGCCCCGGCCTCGGCATGGCCGCGCTGGTCTCCCTGCTGACGCCGGCGGCGCTGGCGTACTCGTGGCGCTCCTTCGACGCGCCGCCGCGCGGGAACGCCGGGTCGTTCCCGGCGCTCGTCCTGCTCTTCCAGGCCGGCATGTGCGGTTTCGCGATCGCCGGGGACCTGTTCAACGCGTTCGTGTGGTTCGAGCTGATGAGCGTCGTCGCGTACGCCCTGACCGGGCACCGGGTCGAGGAGGCACGGGCCGTGCAGGGGGCGCTGACCTTCGCCGTCGTCAACTCGCTGGGAGCGTACGCCCTGCTGATGGGCATCGCGCTGCTGTACGCCCGCACCGGCGAGCTGGCCATGGCGGAGATCGGGCGGGAACTGGACGCGTACGGTCCGCCGGACGCGCTCGTGCTCGCCGGCTTCGTCCTCGTCCTGACCGGTCTGCTGGTCAAGGCGGCGGCGGTGCCGTTCCACTTCTGGCTGCCGGACGCGCACGCGGTCGCCCCCACCCCCGTGTGCATGCTGCTGTCCGGCGTCATGGTCGAGCTCGGCGTGTTCGGCGTCTGGCGGGTTCTCGGCACCGTGTTCTCGGGGCCCGGCGGGCTGCCGGCCGCCGACGTGGAGCGCGCCCTGATGGTGCTCGGCGCGCTGACGGCCGCGATCGGCGCGCTGATGTGCTGGTACCAGCGCCACATCAAGCGGCTGCTGGCGTACTCGACGATCGCCCACACCGGGCTGTTCCTGCTCGGCATCGGCACCCTCACGCTCGAGGGCGACGACGGCGTCGCGCTGTACGTCGTCGGCCATGCCGGGGTGAAGGCCGCGCTGTTCGCCTGCACGGGCATTCTCCTGGACCGGTTCGGCAGCGTCGACGAACACGTCCTGCACGGCAGGGCCCGTCCGCTGCGCGGTGTCGCCGTGCTGTTCACCGCGGGGGCGCTGGGCCTGGCGGGACTGCCGCCGTTCGGTACGGCGCTCGGCAAGTCCGTCACCGAGGAGGCCGTGGGCGGCCCGCTCACCGTGGTCTACGTCCTGGCGAGCGCGGTGACCGCCGGAGCGGTGCTGCGGGTCGCCGCACGAGTCTTCCTCGGCCTCGGCCCCAGGCCCCAGGAGGCCGCCGGCGACGAGGGCGCCTACGAGACGACCGGATCGGGAGAGGAACCCGAGACCCGGCAGCCGCTGAGCCGGGTCCCCGACACCATGACGGCGGTCCCGGCGGTGCTGCTCGCCGGGGCGCTCGCCGCCGGTGCCGTCCCCGGCTTCGCCGACGCGGTGGCCCGCGCCATGAGCGAGGCCACCACCGCGGGTCTCGTGCAGACCTCCGTGCACTGGACGCCCGTCGGTGTCGCGCTGGGCCTGGTGTCGACCCTCCTGGCCGTGGGCCTGGCCGCCGTGGCCGTCGTCCGCCCGAAGCTGCTCGCGCCACCCGCGCGGGCACTGCCGCTGCGGCGGCTGCAGTCGGGGCACGTCGGGGACTACGTGGCGTGGCTGCTGGTGGGCACCACCGTCCTGGGCGTGCTGGCCCTGCCCGCGGTCCTGACGGGGTGAGGCGACGGGCGTCCGGCGGGCTCAGGACCCGTACGACACCCGTACCTCCTCGAAGCCGAGGGACCGCAGCAGTCCCTGGAGCATCGCGGTGGTGTTGCTCTCGGCGCGCGCCGCCAGCTCGCTGTCCTTCGCCGCGTCGCCGATGTGGCGCGACGCGAGCTTCTGCACGGCCTGTTCTCCGTTCGGGTTGTCCGAGAACAGGTCGCCGAGACGGTCGAGAAGGCCGCGCTGCTTGGACACGGCGTAGGAGCGCTCCGGGTCGAGGGCGGGCTCGCCGAGCGCGGCGTGCGGCAGCCGCAGTGTCGCCGACGTCCGGTCCTCGTCGACCGTGACGTCGTCCTCGCCCACCTTCCCCAGGTCCACGTAGGCGTCCACGGTGCCCGCCCCGACGTACAGGGTGCGGGTGCCGCGGATCGCGTCGGGCAGGAACCGGGCGTCCTTCTCCAGGTCCACGACGACCTGGAAGTTGCCGGAGGCGGCCTCGTAGCGGCTGATGTCCCGGACGGACTTCAGCAGCGCGGGCCCCGAGCGGTCCTGGGTGTCGGTGCCGAACAGGTCCTTCAGACCCGGGACGACGCTCAGCCGGAGCCCCGCGAACAGCACGACGAGCACCAGCACGAGCGCGACCAGCGCCTTGGCCCAGCCGGGTATGCGCCTGGGGAGGTGCCTGATGGGAGTCGTCATGGCGACGGCCCTCCTTCCTACTGTCCGCATGCCCGCCATCTCCTGTGGCAGGCAATCGAGTTGAGGACCCGGTGCGGGGGACGGGCGCACGGTCCCCACCCGTCCCGGGGCCCGGTGCGACGGTGGCCGCGGCGACGGCCGTGCGCGGGATCCCGACCCGGGAGAACATGGACGGCGTCACCACGGCGCGACCCCCCAAGGCCCGCCGCGACAGCACGTCCGGGGCCCGGCACCGTCGAACCGGACAGGATCACGCGAGGAGCGGTCCGTGCGAGACATCGCCGTGTTCAGCGGGAGTGCCCACCCCGAGCTGGCCGAGGAGGTCTGCGCCCACCTGGGCGTCCCCCTCAGCCCGACCCGGATCAGCCGGTTCGCCAACGACTGCCTCGAGGTGCAGCTTCAGGCCAACTGCCGGGAGCGCGACGTCTTCCTGATCCAGCCGCTGGTCAGGCCGGTCCAGGAGCACCTCGTCGAACTGCTGCTGATGTGCGACGCGGCCCGCGGCGCCTCGGCCGGGCGGATCACCGTCGTCATGCCGCACTACTCCTACGCCCGCTCCGACAAGAAGGACGCGCCCCGGATCTCCCTGGGCGGGCGCCTGGTCGCGGACCTGCTGGTGGCGGCGGGCGCCGGCCGTGTGCTGGCGATGACGCTGCACTCGCCGCAGGTGCACGGCTTCTTCTCGGTACCCGTCGACCATCTGCACGCGCTGCGCGAACTGGCCGCGCACTTCCGCCGGTACGACCTGTCCCGCACGACGGTCGTCTCGCCGGACCTCGGCAACGCCAAGGAGGCCGCCGCGTTCGCCCGGATGCTCGGCGCCCAGGTCGCCGCGGGCGCCAAGCAGCGGTACGCCGACGACCGGGTCAGCATCAGCTCCGTCATCGGCGACGTCGCCGGACGCGACGTCATCGTGCTCGACGACGAGATCGCCAAGGGCAGCACCGTCCTGGAACTCCTCGCCCGGCTGAGGGAGGCCGGCCCGCGCACCGTCCGGCTCGCCTGTACGCACGGGCTGTTCGCCGCAGGTGCCCTCAAGCGGCTCAGCGAGCAGCCGGACGTACTGGAGATCGTGTGCACCAACACCGTGCCGGTGCCCGCCGACGACCACACGGACAAGCTGCGGATCCTGTCCATCGCCCCCGCGCTCGCTGAGGCCGTGCGCCGCATCCACAACGGCGAGTCGGTCAGCGCCCTGTTCGACGCGCGGCCGACCGGGTGACGCCGAGCGCCTCCTCCAGGGTCGGCGACGGGGGCAGCAGCCCCGCCAGGCCGGTGATCCGCAGCATGCGCAGCGTCAGGGGGTGGGCACACACCAGGTGCACCTGTCCGCCCTGGTCGAGAGCCTGGCGACGAGCCCGGTACAGCAGCCGCAGTCCGGAGCAGTCGAAGAACTCGATCCCGCTGAGGTCGAGCACGACCCGGGCGCCGGGGCGCCTCGTCTCCTGGTCCAGGCGGGGGGCGATCTCGGCGGCCGCGGCGATGTCGATCTCGCCCCGGAACTCCAGCACCGTGTAGCCCCGGTCCCGGCGGACACGCAGATGCCGGGTGGGCGAAGCGGATTCCTGCCGCACGACGACAACGCCTCCAGCCTGCGGATGGGGAGCCTGTGGGGGCCGTAGGTGGCTCCAACGGCCCTGCTTACTCAGCAAGTTACCCTCGATGGAGTGAATATGAGCATGTTCGATTGACATATGTCATCGAAATCTCAGGCCGCTTCGTCAGTCGACGACGAGGACCAGCTTGCCCGTGGTGCGGCCGGTCTCCCCGAGGGCGTGTGCCTGAGCGGCGTCGGCCAGCGGGAACGTCTTCGCCACCGTGGCACGCAGCCCGCCCGACTCGACCAGTTCGGCGATCTGCCGCATGTCGCTCCGGTCGGCGTCGACGAGCATGCGCACCGCCCGTACGCCGAGCCGCTCGGCCTCCTCGTAGAAGTCCGCCGACCCGACGGGCAGGATCGACACCACCACCCCGCCCGGGCGCAGCACGCGCAGCGACCGGACGGACGTCTCGCCGCCGATGGTGTCCAGCACCACGTCGATGTCCTTCACCACCTCGGCGAAGTCCGTCCCCCGGTAGTCCAGCGGCTCGTCCACGCCGATGGAGCGCAGGAACTCGTGCTTGCCCGCGCTGGCGGTGCCGATGACGTACGCTCCCCGGGCCTTGGCGATCTGCACCGCCACATGGCCGACGCCGCCGGCCGCCGCGTGGATCAGCACCCGCTGCCCGGGACGGAGGTCCGCCCGCTCCACCAGGGCCTGCCACGCCGTCAGCGAGACCAGGGGGAGGGCGCCGGCCTGGACGTGGTCGATCCCGTCCGGCTTGTGCGTGAACGTACGCGCCGGGGCCGTCACGTACTCCGCGTGGGAGCCGTGGCCGAACGGGTAGGACAGCATGCCGAAGACCTCGTCGCCCGGCCGGAACGCGGCCACGCCGATCCCCACCGCCTCCACCACGCCGGAGACGTCCCAGCCCAGCACGAAGGGTGGCTCACCGAGGAAGCCGCCGTTCGCGCGGTGCTTCCAGTCGGTGGGGTTCACTCCGGCGGCACGCACCCGCACCAGCACCTCGTTCGGGCGCGGCTCGGGGCGCTCCAGCCGTACTTCCTTCAGGACCTCGGGCCCGCCGAGGGTGTCCTGGCTGATGGCTCGCATCGTGTTCACGTCGTTCATGGTGACCCAGCCTGCCCACCCGCGCCCGCCCGGACACGGCCCGGCCGCCGTGTGCCGTCGGAATCACACCCCTCCGCGAGGGCCCGGCGACCCTCGCAGGACGTGGCGGAATCCTCACTTCCACCGGGCCACCGAATTGATCTTTTCGGCATCGCAACGGCTAAGCTCCCCATCAGCGTTGCGAGTTGACGGACCGACGGTTCGTCTTTCGACGCGTACTCATGGGCGCGGTCTCCTCGCGGTCTCCTCGCACACCCCCTTGTTCGATCGTTTTGCTTCGAAGGATGCAGATGGAACTCGCCACTCCGCCGCCGGCGGCGCGGGCCCCTGTCGCCTGGCACACCTGGTGGCTGATGCCGCTGGGTCTGGGCGGCGGGACGTTGGCCGCCACTTTCCTGAGTTCGGAGCGAATGACCACCGCCGTCGCCGGTGCCGCGGCGACGGCGGCCGGCACCGTCTGCGTGCGCCTCCTCCTCCGCTCCCGCGCGCAGCTGCGCCGCGCCGAGGACGCCCACCGGGCCTCCCGGGCGGAGCAGACACGGACGTACGAGGCACAGCTCGCGGAACAGGTACAGGCGTACGAGGAGCGGCTCGGTCACCAGCTGGCCGCGGTGTCCCGGCTCGCCGACGAGCAGCTGCCCGACGCGATGAAGCGGCTGCGCGCCGGAGACGCCATCGACGACATCCTGCCGACCACCGAGAGCTGCGCGAAGGTGGGCGCCGCTCTGCAGGCCGAGCTGCGCAAGGTCCTCAGAACCGCGCTGATCGGCGTCGAGGCGGAGTTCGACCGCTCCACCTCCGCCGAACAGGCCGTCATCGGCGTCGGCAACCGCATCCACGTCCTGACCAGCAAGCTCCGCGGCCGGCTGCACGAGATGCAGGGCGAGCACGGCAGGCTGCCGGCCGTCGCCCGGGGCCTGATGGAACTCGACCAGGCGATCGGCCCCGCCGACTGCCTCGCCGCCAGCATCGGCGTGCTCGGCGGCTCCGACCGCCCGGGGCGGCAGTGGCAGGAGCCGCAGCGCCTGCTGAGCGTGGTGCGCGGTGGCATCGGGCGCATCAAGGACTTCCACCGCGTCCAGCTGCACCACCTGCCCGAACTCGGCGTCGACGGCGGTCTGGTGGACCACCTCACGCTGATCTTCGCCCACCTGCTGGACAACGCCGCACGGTACTCACCGCCCACCGAGTCGGTGGTCGTCTCCGGCAAGGAGGTCCCCAACGGCGTCGGCATCGAGATCCAGGACTCCGGCAAGGGACTGAGCGGGGAGAAGAAGCGCGAGGCCGAGCACGCCCTCGCGGGGACCGCGCCCGGCGCGGGGCTCGGCGGCATCTCGGAGGACGCTAACATCGGCCTGCGCGTGGTCGGCATCCTCGCCCGCCGCTACGGCATCCGGGTCACCTTCGCCGACTCGCCGTGGCTGGGCACGTCCGTCGTGGTGGTCGTGCCGCACAAGTACTTCAGCCCGCTGCCGGCCGCCGCGCAGGCGCCCCCGCCCACCGCCGCGGTCCCGTCCGGGCGGCCCGCCGCCGCCCCGGCCGGCGACGACGCCGCGCGGACCACGCCCGGCGGACTTCCCCGGCGCCGCAGCCGGCGCGACGAGCCGGCCGCCGGGCCGACGCCGGCCGGGTCCACCGGCCGGGACGGCGGGTCCTCCGCCTCCGCCGTTCCGGCCGTTCCACCGGACGCCTCCTTCGCCGGACTCGCCGCCTTCGCCACCGCCGGACGCGACCCCGGCGCGGCGGGGGCCGGCACCTCCCCGAGGCCGGAGGGCGCCGCAGACCGTGACACGACCACCGGTGGCGAGGCCACCGGGCACCGCACTGAAGAGAGCGACTAGTCCCCATGACGCACCAGGGAACCGACGTGAGCTGGGCGCTCCGCGACCTCGTGGAGAGCATCCAGGAGATCCGTTTCGCCCTCGTGGCCTCCAGCGACGGCAAGGCCATCACCTCCCACGGCGCCGAGGACCCCGACGACGTGGACCGCTTCGCCGCCGTGGTGGCCGGCCTGCAGGCGCTGGCCCAGCCGGTCGCCGAGCAGTTCCGGCAGGCCGCGGGACACCTGCGGCTGGCGATGATCGAGGTCGACGGCGGGCACCTCTTCGTCGTCCGCGCGGGGGTGGAGACGTATCTCGGCGTCCTCGCCCGGGAGGGCCTCGACCAGGGTCTCCTCGGCCATCAGATGAGGGACACGGCCCGCAGGATGGGTGAACTCCTCGGCACCAGTCGGCGCCTGGAGGAGCACCCTGGATGAGTGCTGCCCGCCGGCCGACGGAGCCGTCCGGTCTCGAGCGCTACTACGTCCTCACCGGTGGGCGCAGCGGACCGGCTGGTTCGGCGGCGAGCCTCGACGTCGCGACCCTCGTCGTGGCCCGCACCGCCCCCTCACCGGGCATGCAGCACGAGCACCAGGAGATCCTCCGGCGCTGCCGCGATCCGCTGTCGGTGGCCGAACTCGGCGCCCACCTGGGGCTGCCCTTCAACATTCTCGCGGTGCTGCTGTCGGACCTGCTCCAGGCAGGCCGTATCGAAGCCCGTGACCCCATCCCGGCGCACGACGCCGGCCGCGGGACCGACCTCGCGCTCCTGGAGGAGATACTCAGTGGACTTCAAAGGCTTTGACCGGCCCGGGCAGCCGGGTGGCGGGCCCACCCGCTCGGTGAAGGTGATGATCGCCGGCGGTTTCGGTACGGGCAAGACCACCATGGTCCGCTCGGTCAGCGACATCAGGCCGCTCACCACCGAGGAGACCCTCACCCAGGCCAGCGCCGACGTCGACCACCTCATCGGCGTCGCCGACAAGGCCCGGACCACCGTCAGCCTGGACTTCGGCAAGATCAGCATCAACGACACGCTGACGCTGTACCTGTTCGGCACCCCCGGCCAGGAGCGCTTCTGGTTCCTGTGGAACGGGCTGTTCAAGGGCGCGCTCGGCGCGGTCGTCCTGGTGGACACCCGGCGCCTGGCCTCCAGCTTCCGGGCGATCGAGGAGATGGAGCGGCAGAAGGTGCCCTTCGTCATCGCGCTCAACGTCTTCCCGGACTCCCAGGACTACCCGGTCGAGGAGATCCGGGACGCCCTGGACATCTCCCCGCACACCCCGGTCGTCTCCTTCGACGCCCGCGACCGCGCCGCCGGCCGTGACGTGCTCGTCGCCCTGATACGGCACCTCAAGGACCACGCGGCCGCCGCCCTGGAGCCCCGATGAACCACCAGACGCCGTCCGGCCCCGCCACCGGCTGCCCCGTCGCCCACGGCGAGGGTGCCACGCGGCTGTACGGCACCCAGGCGGCGACCGACCCCCACGGCATCTACGCCCGGCTGCGCGAGGAACACGGTTCCGTCGCGCCGGTCCTGCTGGAGGGCGACGTGCCCGCCTGGCTGGTGCTCGGCTACCGGGAGAACCGGCGGGTGCTGGACAACCCCCTGCAGTTCAGCCGTGACTCGCGGATCTGGCGGGACTTCAGGGACGGCCGCGTCGACGCGACGTCCCCACTGATCCAGATGCTGGGCTGGCGCCCCGACTGCGTCTCGCAGGACGGCGAACCGCACCGCCGGCTGCGCGGCGCGGTCACGGACAACCTGTACGCCGTGGCCGGGCGGGGCATCCGCCGCCATGTGACGCACTTCGCGCACAAGCAGATCGACGCGTTCGCCGACGCGGGCCGCGCCGACCTGGTGGCCGACTTCGCCGAGTACCTGCCCATGCTGGTCCTCACCCGGGTCTTCGGACTCGCCGAGGGCGAGGGGCGCAGCCTCGCCGAGTCCAGCAACCTGGTGATCAAGGGCGGCGCGGACGCGCTCACGCACAACGACCGCATCATGGGCATCCTCGGCGAACTCGCCGCTCGCAGACGCGCGGAACCCGGCTCCGACTTCACCTCCGGGCTCATCGAGCACCACGCCGGTCTCGACGAGGACGAGATCGTCCAGCACCTGCGACTGGTGCTGATCACCGCCCACACCATGACGAGCAACCTGCTGGCCCGGGCGCTCCAGCTGGTCCTCACCGAGACCTCCTGGCTGTCCGGGCTGGTCAGCGGGCAGCTGAACCTGTCCGCGGTCGTGGAGGAGGTGATGTGGAACACCCCGCCGCTGGCCGTGCTGCCGGGGCGGTTCGCCACCGCCGACCTGGAGCTCGGCGGCTGCCCGGTCAAGGAGGGCGACCTGCTCGTGCTGGGCCTGGCGGCCGGCAACCACGACCCCGGCATCCGGCCCGACCCCGGTGTCTCGGTCCAGGGCAACGCCTCGCACCTCGCGTTCAGCAGCGGGCCCCACGAGTGCCCCGGGCAGAACATGGGCCAGGCCATCATCGAGACGGCCGTCGACGTCCTGCTGCACCGCCTTCCCGGGCTGCGTCTGGCGGTACCGCCGGAGGAACTCACCTCCACCGCCTCCACCTGGGAGTCCCGACTGGACAGCCTGCCGGTCGAGTTCACCGTGTAGCGGCCCGGCCGGCGACAACCGGCCGGGCCGCACGGTGCGGTGGTGTCACACGGTCAGCAGGTCGTCCACCGATCCCCGCCCGGCCAGCTCGGCCGTGGCCACGGGGCCCTCCTTGGCCGCCGCGTACCTGCCGGTGGTCAGCGCCCACTCGTAGTTGCCGTTGATCCAGTGCTGGATGGCCTCCACGCCCATCCCGACCCGGGCCCGTTCGTCCCCGTCGAGGCCCAGCTCGTCGCACATCAGCGGGACGCGGGCCTGCAGTCCGACGTACTCGTCCAGGCAGGCGGTCGTCATGCGGTACGCCTCGTCGGTGGCCTCCTGCCAGGAGCAGCCCCGCTCCCGGTGCAGCACGGCGATGAGGTTGTGGCCGTCGCCGCGGCGCCGCTCGCGCTCGAAGGAGTGGATGTCGTTCATGAACCCGATGGTGTCCGCGGCAAGGTCCCGCATCCGCTCCATCAGCGGATGCGCCATCGCCGCCGCCGGCACCTCGAAGCCGCGGCTGCGTTCGCCGGCGTCGATGCTGTGGTGGATGCCCACCGTGCGGCGCCGGAACGCGGCGTACTCCTCCAGCCCCAGCGTCCCGGCCAGCCCCCGCGCCGCGAGGTCGACCTCCTCGCAGTGGGCCACCAGGAACCGGCCCCAGGAGGCGGCGAAGCGCGACCGCCAGGTCAGGGACATGCCCTCGCCGAGCTGCTCCCAGACCTCCGTCCAGGCCAGGGTGATGGGACAGACCACCCGCGGCGGCGTACCGGCCGGACGCAGCGGGGTGGCGATGAGCTCCCGGGCCACCTCGGCTATGCGCTCCGCGCGGTCCGGACGGCCGGCGTCGAACTGGTCGTCGAAGAGAAAGGCCAGGGAGAACCAGTTCATGAGGACGACCATGTCGTCCGCCGAGGCGTAGGGGTAGGTGCGGGCCGCGGCATCGGCCAGGTCCCAGGACCGGTACTCCTCGAAGCCGGCCCGGCTGCGCACCAGGCCCCTCTCCCGCACCCAGCGCAGATGGCGCTCCCGGGCGTACTCCAGGTGCCGGCTGACGGGAGTGTCGAAGGGGAGGTCGAACCGGACGTCCTGCGGCATGTGCTTCCTTTCGGGAGACGGTACGCAGAGTCCCCCGGCCCTGCGGGCGGGCGGCCGCGTCGACCGCCCGCACACTCGAACGCGCCTTCGTGGTCCGTACGTCGGACCGAGAGGCGGTAGCAGGCTGCCCAGGCCCCAAATGATCTACACGGTGCCCTCTTGGTGATCTTGGTTACTGCTCACGCCTCGTGCGCCGCGTACACTCGCTCGCCTCCCACATACGTCAGCGCCACCCGCGTCTCGGCGATCGCCTCCGGGGGCCCGGCGAACGGGTCGCGGTCCAGGACGACGAGGTCCGCCAGAGCCCCCGCGCGCACCCGGCCGGTGTCGTCGAGGTGGTTCACGTACGCCGAACCCGCGGTGTACGCCGCCACTGCCGCCGCCAGGCCGATGCGCTGCTCCGGCAGGAACGCCGGCGCGTCGGCGCCCGGCTCGACCCGGTTCACCGCGACATGGATCCCCTGGAGCGGATCCGGGCTGCTGACCGGCCAGTCGCTGCCCGCCGCGAGCCTGGCGCCCGAGCCGAGCAGCGCGCCGAACGGGTACTGCCAGGCAGCCCGTTCGGGACCGAGGAACGGGATCGTCAGTTCGTCCATCTGCGGTTCGTGGGCGGCCCACAGCGGCTGGACGTTGGCGGTGGCGCCGAGCCGGGCGAAGCGCGGCACGTCGTCGGGGTGCACCACCTGGAGGTGCGCGAGGTGCGGCCGGGTGTCGCTCGGTCCGTTCGCCGCCCGGGCGGCCTCGACCGCGTCCAGGGCGCCGCGCACGGCCCGGTCGCCCAGCGCGTGGAAGTGGCACTGGAAGCCGAGCGCGTCCAACTCCGCCACGTACTTGGGAAGTTCGGCTGCGTCCAGGAAGGAGGTGCCCCGGTTGGCGGTGGCACAGCCGCA
The DNA here is from genome assembly GCF_014650995.1 of Streptomyces viridiviolaceus. Lineage (GTDB taxonomy): Bacteria > Actinomycetota > Actinomycetes > Streptomycetales > Streptomycetaceae > Streptomyces > Streptomyces viridiviolaceus. The sequence continues at coordinate 57,327 of NZ_BMWA01000028.1, read as the reverse complement.
CCGGTCCAGGTACGGGTCCAGCAGTGCGGCGGTCCCCGTCTCGGCGACGCCGTCCAGCATCAGCTTGACGCTGGTCGCGCGGAACCGGCCGTGGGTCAGCGCCGCCCTCCTCTCGACGAGCTCGGGGATCTGCTCGGCCCCGCGCTCGCGGTCCCACCACAGGGCGCCGACGACCCGGGCGGTGAGCGAGCCGGCGCGGGCGGCGGCGAGATACGCCTGCGACGGGTCCTCCATGCCGATGAAGTCCCCGACGAGAGCGTCCTGCCAGGCGGTGATGCCGAGCGCGTGCAGACGGCGCTGGGCGCGCAGCAGTGCCGCCAGCCGCTCGTCCGGCCCGGCCGGCGGGGTGAGCCGCCCGACCAGCTGCATCGCTCCCTCCTGCAGCGTGCCGCTCGGCTCGCCGGCGGCGTCCCGGTCGATGCGTCCGTCGTCCGGGTCGGGCGTGTCGCGGCCGATGCCGGCGCGTTCGAGGGCCCGGCTGTTGACCCAGGCGCCGTGGTGGTCGCGGTTGGGCAGGTAGACCGGCCGGTCGGGGACGGCCGCGTCCAGCAGCTCCTTGGTCGGCGTACCGCCCGGGAACGCCTCCATGGACCAGCCGCCGCCGGTGATCCACTCCCGTTCCGGATGCGCGGCGGCGTAGGCCCGGACCGCGGCGACGGTCTCCTCGGCCGTCCGGGCCCCGGTCAGGTCGCACCGGCCGAGCTCCAGGCCCGCCGGCATCGGATGGACGTGCGCGTCCTGGAAGCCGGGCAGCAGCAGCCGTCCGGCGAGGTCGACGACCTCCGTGCGCGGCCCGGCGAGGTCGTGCACCTCGTCGTGCCCGACGGCGGTGATGCGGTCCCCGGTGACCGCCACGGCGGTCGCCGTGCGTCCCTCGGGGGTGAGGACGGGGCCTCGGGTGAAGAGCAGGTCGGCGTGCATGGTCACTTCCTTGTCGGACACGGGTGTGGTCACTGAGGCGTCGGAATCGGGCGGGGCGCGTCGGCGGGGGTGCCCTCGCCGGTGCGGAAGTAGGGCGATCTGCGCACCCACTTGGCCCACGCGGCGGCCACGAAGCCCGACGCGATCATCACCAGGGGAGTGAGCAGCAGGAACCAGCCGTTGTCCGGGCTGATCTCGAGGTGGTCGGCGGAGTCGTAGAACGACCAGCCGAGGTACCCGCCGAGGGCGAGCAGCGCGGCCGCGCTCAGCGCGGGCAGCACCACCGCGCGCAGCCCCTGCCGCCAGTCCTCGCGCAGCAGGGAACGGAAGCGGACGGCCGCCGCGAGCGCCGTGAGCGCGTACGACAGGGAGACCACGATCCCCACGGCGTTGACCGTCGCCATGATCATGTCGGCCAGGCGCGGGATGACCAGGGCCAGTGCCGCGACCGCCGTCGCCAGCGCGCCGATCAGCAGCGTGCCGGCGGCCGGTGTCCCGTACCGCGCGCTGACCCTGGACCACACCGGCCCGAGCGTACGGTCCCGGCTCATCGCGAACATCGCCCGGGCCGTCGGAATCACCCCGGCCTGCAGCGAGGCGACCGCCGAGAACATCAGCGCCACCAGCGGGAGCGCCGCCAGCGGCTGGGCGGCGAGCCGCTCCCCGAAGTACGCGAGCCCCTCGGCGCCGTGGCCCACCAACTCCTCCTCGGACAGCACGCGTTGGAAGGCGACCGAGCCCAGCAGGAACAGCCCCAGCATCGTCACCAGGGTGATCGTCCCGGCACGGGAGGCGTCCCGGGGGTCGCGCACCTCCTCGCTGACGCTGAACGCGGACTCGAAACCCCAGTAGCAGAACACCGTCAGCAACAGCCCCTGCGCCAGCGCGGACGCCGACGGGATGGCGAACGGGTCGAACCAGGAGAGGCTGAAGGGGTGCGGGCCGGTGACGATGCCGTAACCGCAGAAGCCGAGCAGGACCACGTACTCGAAGACCAGCAGCCCGGTCTGCAGCCGCGCCGCCGTCCGCACGCCCGTCACCGCGGTCAGCGTCACCGCCGCCAGGACCACGATGCCCAGCGCGGTGGTCTGCGCCGTCGACCCCGGATCGAGCACGAGGCCGGCCACGCGGCGCAGCCCGGCGTCCTGGGCCAGCTGGATCAGCGCCGACCCGGTGACCGCCGTGGTGTACGCGAGGAAGGCCACCGTCGCCACGATGTTCACCCAGCCGACCAGGAAGCCGAGCCAGGGGCTGAGCGAACGGCCCACCCACACATAGCCGTTGCCCGCGTTCGGCTCCACCCGGTTCAGCCGGGCGTAGGCGCCCGCGATGCCCAGCACCGGCAGGAACGCCAGCAGCATGATCGCGGGCAGGTGCAGCCCGACCACCCCGGCCGTGACCCCCAGGCCGATGCCGATGCTCGTGGTCGCGGCCGTGCTGGACGCGGCGATCGCGATGCCGTCGAACACGCCGAGGGACTTGCGCAGTGCGGGCCGCGCCGGTGGGTCGCTGCCGTAGGGCTGGTCGGTCATGCCGGATCTCCGCTCGCACCAGGGGGCTCGGTCGGCCCCGGTGACCGCACATGAAACTGCCCGGGCACTTAACAGGTCAACGGTGTTGTCATAAGGTGCGCGCACAGCTGTCCACGGGACCGGAGGAGGCTTGTCATGACCGAGCGCGTCGTCCCGCCCGCCGCCCGGCGGCGCAGACGGCCCACCAAACAGGGCGTGGTGCTGTCGGAGGAACTGATCGTCGCCACGGCCCTGCGCCTGATCGAGGAACACGGCGCCGACGCCCTGTCCGTGCGCCGCCTCGGCCGGGCCCTCGGCGCCGACCCCAGCTCGCTCTACCGCTACTTCCGGCACACCGACGACCTGATGCTCGCCATCGCCGACGAACTGATCGGCCGTACGCTGCGCACCTGGAGCCCCACCGGTGACTGGCGCGCCGACCTGCGCGAGCTCGGTCTGCGCATGCACGCCGGGGCGCTCGCCCACCCCCGGGCGGCCGTCCTCAGCTCCTACCGGGTGACCGGACGCGTGCACGAGATCGAGGCCGTGGAGGCCATCCTCGGTGTGCTGCGCGGCGCCGGCTTCCCCGACGCGGAGGCGGTGAGGATCTACCACGCCTTCGTCGACCAGACCCTCGCCTTCGGCGCCCTCGACTCGGCCTCCACCGCCCTGCCCGGGCCCGCCCGCGCGGCGGAGGCGTCCGTGTGGCGCGCGACGTACGTCCGGCTCCCCGCCGACACGCACCCCAACATCGCGGCGACCGCGCGCCACCTCGTCGCCGACATGCCGCGCAGCTCCTATCCCGCGGCCCTGGAGCTGCTGCTGGACGCGGCCGCGGCACGGCTGACGGCGTTTCAGCGGCGGCCGGTGGCCGACTGAATCCGGCGGGCCGGGATATCCGCAAGGTACGGGGCGACGGGACACGACCGTCCCGTCCCCGTGACCCTTCGGAGGAGACATGGCACTGGTGAACGCGGGCGTCGTGGTGCTCGACTGCGCCGAGCCCGAGAAGCTCGCCGAGTTCTACACGGAGCTGCTGGGCGCGCGGCAGACGGACGTGAGCGCCAACCGGATCGAGATCAGGGGGGTCGACGGCTTCCGCATGGCGTTCCGGCGGGACGTCAACGCCACCCCGCCCAGCTGGCCCCGCCCCGAGAACTCCCTCCAGGCCCATCTGGACTTCGTGGTGGAGGACCTGGACGAGGCCGAGCGCGGCGTCGTCGGGCTCGGCGGGCGCCCACTGGAGGCGAAGGACGCCCCGGGCCCGTACGAGGAGCGAGGCTTCGCCGACCCGGCAGGTCACTCCTTCACCCTGCGCCGCATGGCACCGACGGCACCCAAGCAGGGCTGAGGCCCTGCCCGGGTGCCGTCGGGGACGGGGTGCGGCGGGAGGGACGGGCCGCGGTCAGTCCCGCCCGCCCGCTTCCTTGGTCGGCCAGACACCGGTCGAGCGCGCGATGGCCTTGGCACCGGTACGGTCCACGGCGCTGCGCACCACCGCGAAGATGGCGCCCTGGACCGCGGCGGCCAGCAGGATCTCCCCCCAGCCGCGGTCCGGGTCCAGCGCGTCGGGCGCGTCGTCCTCGTGCCGGATCACCTTCCACGTCTTCTGGAAGGCCATCCCGGCCAGCGCGCCGCCCGCCCAGCCCAGCACGAAGCCGACGGGCTTGTAGGCGAGGGAGAGCTTCTTCTTTTTCTTGCCCACGGAAATCTCCTTCGGTCGGTGAGCGAATCGGGGGCCGGGGAGGTGGCGCTCAGGGCCTGCCCCGCGCCGGGACCTCCTCGTCGGCGCGGACCGGCTTCGGCGGTGTCCCCTCGCCGAACGGCCGGCCGCCCAGCTCCTCGCGGTGATGGGGCGTGAGCCAGCCGGACAGGTCCGGGCCGAGCGGTACGACGGCGGTCGGGTTGATGCCGGTGTGCACCTGGTAGTAGTGGCGCTTGATGTGGTCGAAGTCGACGGTGTCGCCGAAGCCGGGCGTCTGGAAGAGGTCACGGACGTAGGCCCACAGCACCGGATTCTCCGTCAGCTTCCAGCGGTTGCACTTGAAGTGACCGTGGTAGACCGCGTCGAAGCGGACCAGCGTGGTGAACAGCCGGATGTCCGCCTCGGTGATGGTGTCACCGACCAGATAACGCTGCCGTTCGAGCCTCGGCGTCAGCTGCTCAAGCCGCCGGAACACGCCCGTGCAGGCCGCCTCGTACTCCTCCTGGCCGGTGGCGAAGCCCGCCCGGTACACGCCGTTGTTGACGTCCTGGTAGACGCCCGCCATGACCTCGTCGATCTCGTCGCGCAGTGCCTCCGGATACAGGTCGGGCGCCCCGGCCCGGTGCAGGGCGGTCCACTCGGTCGCGAGGTCCAGGGTGATCTGCTGGAAGTCGTTGGTGACCAGCCTGCCGCTGGGCACGTCCACGATCGCCGGCACGCTCACCCCGCCCGGGTACCCGGTCTCCCGCCGGTCGTACGCCTCGCTGAGGAAGCGGATGCCGAGGACCGGGTCACGGCCGTCCGGGTCCAGCGTGAACCGCCAGCTGCGGTCGTCCTGGATCGGATCGGCGATCGCCAGGGACAGCGCGTCCTCCAGCCCCAGCAGCCGCCGTGAGACCAGGGCCCGGCTCGCCCACGGACAGGCGCGGCTGACCACCAGACGGTAGCGGCCCGCCTCCACCGGCCAGCCGTCGCGGCCGTCCGCGGTGATCCGGTCCGCGAAATGACTCCTGGACCGCTTGAACGCCTTCCTGCCGTACGCGCTGTTGCCGGACTCCCCGCCGTCGCCACTCATGTCCGCTGCCCTCCGGTCGTCGTGTGCCCTGGTGGACGCGTTCCCCGTTTTCGGCCGTCGGCACTGGTGAGCCACCCACAAGGCGGGTGTGAGCAGCGTGGGCCGGGGCAGTCGGCGAATCGTGAGCGGGACATCCTCGAACGGGAAGACGGACCGACAGCCGGACACACGGACCGAAAGGGAGGGGGAGCAGGAGCCGAAAGCGGACCGGCGGCCCGGGGGCGGGCCGGACGGGAAGACGGACCGCAGGACACGCGTCACCGTGCTGGTGGCCCTGGCGGCCAACCTGGTGATCGCGGCCGCCAAGGCGGTCGGCGGCTTCGCCGCCGGATCGCCGGCCCTGCTCTCCGAGGCGGCGCACTCGGTGGCCGACAGCATGAACGAGGTCTTCCTCCTCGCCGCCCTGCGCCGCAGCAGCCGCCCGGCCGACCGGCGGCATCCCTTCGGCTACGGCAAGGAGCGGTTCTTCTGGTCGCTCCTGGCAGCCGTCGGGATCTTCGTGATGGGCGGCTGCTTCTCGTTCTTCCAGGGCGTCGAGGCCCTGCACACGGGAGCGCAGGAGAAGCTCGGCGGCTACGTGGCCGGGCTGGTCGTGCTCGGCGTCGCCTTCCTCGCCGAGGGCGCCTCCTTGCTGCGCGCCCTGCACCAGGTGCGCAAGCAGGGCGGGGCGTCCGCCGGGCTGCGCGACCCGGCGCTGCGCACGGTCGTCGCCGAGGACGGCACCGCGGTGCTCGGCGTGACCCTCGCCGCGATCGGCATGGTGCTGCACATGGTGACCGGGCAGGTGGTGTGGGAGGCGTGCGCCTCGCTGGCCATCGGCGTCCTGCTGGTGTACGTCGCCTACCGGCTGGGCCGCGAGGCCCGCGACCAGCTGATCGGCGAGGCCGCCGATCCGGAGGCGACCGCACGGATCCGCTCCCTGCTCCGGGCGCAGCCGGAGATCGACAGCGTCGAGGCCCTGTTCACGATGAAGACGGGCCTCGACTCCGCCCTGGTGGCCGCCCGTGTCGACCTGGTGCCCGGTCTGGACAGCGAACGGGTCGAGGAGGTCGCCGTGCGCATCAAGCGGTCCATCGCGCGCACCGTTCCCGAGGCGCGGCAGATCTTCCTGGACGTGACCGACCGGCCCGCACAGGAGGCAGCGGAGAGCCCCGCCGCGACGGGGGAACGCGGCGGGGCCTGACCTCCGTCTGCCCTGCGGGCGCCGGTCCATGCACGCGCGCCCGCGGAATCCTCCCCGTCGCGGCGGTCAGTGTCCGGCGGCCGGTTCCAGGACGAAGACCGGGATCTCCCGGTCCGTCTTCTTCTGGTAGTCGGCGTACGGCGGATAGGCGGCGACGGCACGCTCCCACCACTCGGCCTTCTCCGTCCCCGTGACCTCACGGGCCGTCATGTCCTGCTTCACCGGCCCGTCCTGGAGCTCCACGTGGGGATCGCTCTTGACGTTGTAGTACCAGACCGGGTGCTTGGGCGCGCCGCCCAGGGAGGCGACCACCGCGTACCTTCCCTCGTGCTCGACGCGCATCAGCGGCGTCTTGCGGATCTTGCCGCTCCGGGCGCCCCGGGTGGTCAGCACGATCACGGGCATGCCCGTGTCCATCAGGGTCGTCCCCTTCGTGCCGCCGGAGCTCTCGTAGAGCTCCACCTGCTCGCGCACCCACTGCGTCGGGCTGGGTTCGTACTCGCCCTCAAGAGGCATGGCATCCGTCCCATCGTCGGGTCGTACGGCTGACCGGCACCGTCATTCAACACTGCCGCGTGCGAATTCCATCCATACCCCATCCGTCCCCGGCCCGGCACCGACGCGATCACCCCGCGCGTCACCGCGCCGCCCCCGCGAACGGGCGACACGGCGCAGGGGGTGCTGGAACTTCCCGCGGCCCGGTAGCAGGCTCCGGACATGCACAGCGACGCACGCATCGGCATCGACAAGGACCTCTGCGTCGGCGCGGGCCAGTGCGCCCTGACCGCCCCGGACGTGTTCACCCTGGACGACGACGGCTACGGCACCGTGCTGCCCGGCCGGGAGGGCGGCGAGGGCAGCCCGCTGGTGCGGGAGGCGGCACGGGCCTGCCCCGTGGGCGCCATCACCGTGCCGGAGCCGGTGAACTGACACCCGGCCAGGTCCTCCGGCGCGCCGCCCGCCGGTCAGTCGGTGCGCAGCGGCGACCGCGCCGCCTCACGCGCGGGCCGCGGGCTGCCCGTGATCCCCGCGGTGACCATGGCGCCCTCGACCGGCAGGAACAATGGCCCGCCCGTCGCCGCCGGCAGGCGCGCGTCGGCCACCAGTCCGTCGAGGAATTCCCGCAACGCCCGCTCGTGGGCCCGCACCTGGTCCGCCACCCGGGGGGAGACGGCGCCCAGTTCGCCGTAGGCGTTGATCCACGCGCAGCCGCGGAAGTCCGGTTCCTCGAACCACTGCCCGAGCCGGTCGAAGACGGCCAGGATCCGTGCGTCCGGCTCCTCGTGCCGGTCGACGTACTGCGCGAGCCGCCCCCCGCCGGCGCACGTCGCGGCGCTGCAGACACGCCTCCGCCCGTTGTTCCGTGGCCGGGAAGAGCTGGTGGAGCCGCTTGAGCGAGACGCCGGAGGCGCCCCGGACGTCGTCCGTGCCGACCGACTGGACGGCCCGCGCGGAGAAGAGCCTCTCGGCGGCGTCCGGCGCCCGCTCCCGGGCGACCTCGCTGTCCATTTCAGGACCCTTCCTTGACCCGAGAACGAACGTTCTCCTACGGTGGCAGCCTCACGGGAGAACGCTGGTTCTCCCCTGCAGCGTCCGGAGGTTCACCCATGACGACCGACCGCCCGCCCCTGCCGCCGTTCACCCGCGAGACCGCCGCACGCAAGGTCCAGGCCGCCGAGGACGCCTGGAACACCCGCGACCCCCACCGGGTGGCGCTCGCCTACTCCGAGGACTCGGTCTGGCGCAACCGCGACACCTTCCTGACGGGCCGGGACCGGATCGTCGAGTTCCTCACCGCCAAGTGGGCCCGCGAGCGGGAGTACGCGCTGCGCAAGGACCTGTGGGCCTTCGACGGCAACCGCATCGCGGTCCGCTTCCAGTACGAGTGCCGCGACCTCGACGGCCAGTGGTGGCGCTCCTACGGCAACGAGATGTGGGAGTTCGACGAGCACGGTCTGATGACCCGTCGGGAGGCGAGCATCGACGACGTGCCCATCGAGGAGACGGAGCGCCGCATCCGCGGGCCGCGTCCCGCCGCCGAGCACGGGCGGTCCCTCCCCGTGCGATAGACCCCGTTCAGTAGGGTTCCGGCGTGAGCGAACAGGCCGGGAGCGCCGGGAAACCCTTCCTCTACGTCGTCGTCTGCGCCGCCGGCGTCGCCGCCGACGTCGGTGAGCTGATCACCGCCGCGCAGGAGCGCGACTGGGAGGTCGGCGTGATCGCGACGCCGGTCGCCATGGGCGGCTTCTTCGACACCGCGGCCGTGGAGGCACGGACCGGCCGGCCGATCCGCTCGGCCTGGCGCCGGCCGGGTGACCCGCGTCCGTTCCCTCCGCCCGACGCCGTCGTGGTCGCGCCCGCCACCTTCAACACGGTCAACAAATGGGCCGCCGGCATGGCCGACACCCTCGCCCTCGCCACCCTGTGCGAGGCATGCGGCCTCGGCGTCCCCGTCGCCGTCCTGCCGTGCGTGGCCAACGCGCTGACGGCCCATCCCGCCTACCGGGAGAGCCTGATACGCCTGCGCGGCATGGGCGTCCGCTTCGGCGAACCGTACGCCGGGGAGGCGGGCGAGGACGGCGGCCGGCCGGCCTTCGCCTGGGAGCGGGCGCTCGACCTGCTCGACGGGCGATAGCGCCCGGGCCCGGGTTGGAGGGCACACGAACACGTACGCTCGCCACTGGTACTGATCACCCCGAAGGCAGGAGCAGCAACGATGGAGTACGTGAAGCTCGGTTCGACGGGCCTGGACGTGTCGCGGATCTGTCTGGGGTGCATGACCTACGGCGTTCCCGACCGCGGCACCCACGAGTGGACCCTCGACGAGGAGGCCTCGCGCCCGCTGATCCGGCAGGCGCTGGAGGCGGGCATCACCTTCTTCGACACCGCCAACGTCTATTCCGACGGCACCAGCGAGGAGATCGTCGGCCGGGCGCTCGCCGACTTCGCCCGCCGGGACGACATCGTGCTCGCGACCAAGGTGCACGGCCGGATGCGGCCCGGACCCAACGGCGGTGGTCTGTCCCGCAAGGCGATCATGACCGAGATCGACCACAGCCTGCGGCGGCTCGGCACCGACTACGTCGACCTGTACCAGATCCACCGGTGGGACCCGCACACGCCCGTCGAGGAGACCATGGAGGCCCTGCACGACCTGGTCAAGGCGGGCAAGGTCCGCTACATCGGGGCCAGTTCGATGTACGCCTGGCAGTTCTCCAAGGCGCAGTACACCGCCGAGCGGCACGGCTGGACCCGCTTCGTGTCCATGCAGAACCACTACAACCTCCTCTACCGCGAGGAGGAGCGCGAGATGCTGCCGCTCTGCGCGGACCAGGGCGTGGGCGTCCTGCCCTGGAGCCCCCTCGCCCGCGGTCGCCTCACCCGGGACTGGGACACCACGACCGAGCGCAGCGCCACGGACAACTTCGGCAGCACCCTCTACCAGGAGGGCGACCGCGCCGTCGTCGAGGCGGTCACCCGCATCGCCGGGGACCGCGGCGTCCCGCGCGCCCAGGTCGCCCTCGCCTGGCTGCTGCACCAGGACACGGTGACGGCGCCGATCATCGGCGCCTCCAGGCCGGGACACATCGAGGACGCCGTGGCCGCCGTAGGACTGCGCCTGAGCGACAAGGAGATCGAGGAACTCCAGCGGCCCTACGCGCCGCACCCGATCGCCGGCCACTGACCTCCGGGAATCACGGGCCCGTGCCGGCCTCCAGGACGGTGACGGACACCGACGACTCGTCGCCGCCCACCGGCACCGCACCGGCCGTCCACCGGACACGGAGCGAGTCCCGCTCGTCCGGCGGGGTGACGAGCAGCGTCGCCGGCGTGGCGGTACGGGCCCCGCTTATCTCGGGGCTCGCGAACGACAGCCCGGCCCAGGCGCTCCCGCCGGGCGGCAGCGTGACCGCCTCCGGTGACGCCGGGGCGCGTTCGGGGTCCGGACCCAGCTGCCTGCCCGACGCGTCCACGAAAGCGGCGCCCGGATAGCCGTACAGGGTGCAGGTGCGGTCGGAGGCGTTGGTCAGGACGACCGGGAAGTTCCGCTGCCCGGCGCCGGGGTCGACGCGGCCGACCGAGGCACGCAGCTCGGAGCTCTGGCAGCGGCCGTCGGTGCGCGCGGAGGCGGACGCGGATCCGGCGGTGTCGCTGGGCACGGCGCGGGACGCCGGAGTGCTGCCGGTGGCGCCGGCCGTGTGCGTCGCGCGGTCGGCCTCGGTGGGCCGCGGGGCGGTCGTCGTACCGTTCTCGGTGCCGCAGGCGGTCAGCAGGGCGAGCATCGCGACCGCACTCGCGAACAGGGCCGTCCGGTGCACGGGCGGGGACGTCTTGGCCATGGCTACTCCGAACTCCCGAGAGGTCGTCGGGCATTGCACGCCCTGTCCCTTCGAGTGTCCCGCCGCGCGGGCGCGGAAACCGTGGCTCACTCGTCCTCGAGCAGCGTGAGCTCCGCCCAGATCGTCTTGCCCTCGGTCGTGTGGCGGCTGCCCCAGCGCTGGGTGAGCTGGGCCACCAGCAGCAGACCGCGCCCGCCCTCGTCCCAGGTCTTGGCCCGGCGCAGGTGCGGTGCCGTGTGGTTGGTGTCGGAAACCTCGCAGATCAGGGTGGTCGTGTCGTGGATCAGCCGCAGCCGGATGGGCGGGGCACCGTACCGGATCGCGTTGGTGACCAGCTCGCTCACCACCAACTCGGCGGTGAAGGACGCCTCCAGCAGCCGCCAGGCGGACAACTGCTCGAGGACCTGCTTGCGGATGGGGGCGACCAGTGCCGGGTCGGCGGGGATGTCCCAGGTGGCGACCTGGCCGGCCGGCAGCCCGCGGGTCCGGGCCAGCAGCAGGGCCACGTCGCCGGCGGGGCCGCCCACCGGGAGCATGGCGTGCAGCACCCGGTCGCAGGCGGTCTCCAGCGAGCCGGACGAGTCGGTGAGGGTCCCGCAGAGCAGCTCCTGGCCGGCGTCGGCGTCCCGCTGCCGGTTCTCGACCAGTCCGTCGGTGTAGAACGCCAGCACCGTGCCCTCGCGCAGTTCGAGCTCCGCGGACTCGAAGGGCAGTCCGCCCACGCCCAGCGGCGGGCCGGAGGGCAGCTCGATCCGCCGGGGCGGGCCGCCGGGCGGGGCCAGGACCGGCGACGGATGCCCGGCCCGGGCGAGTGTGCAGCGCCGCGACACCGGGTCGTAGACCGCGTACAGACAGGTGGCGCCGACCTCGCCGGTGCCGTCGGCGCCGGACTCCTCCGACAGCCGGACGACCAGGTCGTCGAGGTGGGTGAGCAGCTCCTCGGGGGGCAGGTCGATGTCGGCGAGGGTGCGGACGGCGGTGCGCAGCCGGCCCATCGTGGCCGATGCCTGGATGCCGTGGCCGCCGACGTCCCCGACGACCATGGCGACCCGCATGCCCGACAGCGGGATGACGTCGAACCAGTCGCCGCCCACCCCGGAGCGCGCGGACGGAAGGTAGCGGGAAGCCGCCTCGACCGCGGCGGCGGGGCGCAGCGAGCGGGGCCGCAGACTGCGCTGGAGGGTCAGTGTCGTCTCGCGCTCGCGGGAGTAGCGGCGGGCGTTGTCGATGCAGACGGCGGCGCGCGCCGCGACGTCCTCGGCCAGCAGCACGTCGTCGTGGGTGAAGGGGTCCGGACGCCGGAACCGGGTGAAGACCGCGACACCGAGGGTCGTGCCGCGGGCCTGCAGGGGGACGGACATCGTCGAGTGGATGTCGTGGTCCTTGATCCGCTGGAGCCGGACGGGGTCCCACTCCAGCCACTGTTCCAGATCGCCCGAGGGCACCGTGGCCACGATCGCCTGGCCGGTGACCAGGGACGTCGCCTGTGGGGAGGCGGCCGGGTAGACGTCCAGCTGCCCCGGCTCGGCCACCGCCTCGGGGCACCCGGGGCTGACCGACTGGTGGGCCGTCCGGCGCAGGGCGACCGGCGGCGTCGGCGTGGCGGTGGGCTCGTCGCCGTGGTCCTTCGGGTCGAGCAGGTCGACGCTGACGAAGTCGGCCAGCGCGGGGACGCACACGTCCGCCAGCTCCTGGGCGGTGCGGGTGACGTCGAGGGTGGTGCCGATGCGCACGCTGGCCTCGTTGACCAGCTGCAGGCGTTCCCGGGCGAGGTGCTGTTCGGTGACGTCGTGCGCGCTCACACAGACGCCCCGCACCTGTCCGTCGGGGCCAGTGAGCGGGGCGAGGCGGGCGAGCCAGGCGTGGGCCCTGCTCTCACCGGGGGCCTTCAGGTGCGTGTGCATGTCGTATCCCTGGCCGGTGGCCAGCACACGCGTCATGCGTTCCTCGAGCTCCGCGTTCGGCGCCCGGTGGGAGATGTCGGTGGCCCGCAGTCCGCGGATGCGCTCCGCCGGGAGGCCGATCAGCTGTTCCATGGCGTCGTTGACCGCGCGCAGCCGCAGCCGGTCGTCGAAGACCATGGTGGGGCACGGCGACTGGGCCATGGCCGCTCTGACCAGAGGGTCGTCGAGCTGTTCCGGTCCGCGGTACAGCGGGGCGACGAGGAGCCAGCGGCCGGGTCCGCCGTCCTCGGGGTCACGTCGGCGGGCCAGCACCCACACCGACACGGTGTGACCGTCGCGGTGCCGCAGCGTGAGCGTGCCGCTCCAGCGGTGGTCACCGGCCCGGGGAAGCGTGTTCTCGCCGCCCTCGGCCAGCAACTCGGCGGCGGGACGGCCCACCACCTCCGCCGCCGAATGACCCAGCAGACGGCGTGCGCCTTCGCCCCACTCCCGCAGCGTCCCCGCGTCGTCGATGACGACCCGGGCCGTGGCGGCATCGTCGAACGGGTTGACCGGGCTCATCGTCGCCACTCCATCGCGCACACTCACAGTGAACAACCGCGTCACTTGAGTTCCAGCCTAGTGCGTCCGGCGACCGTGCGGACCCGAACCCCTCGGCTCCGGGCGGTTCCGGTCGACCGCGTCCGGTCCTGGTCGGCCCACGAGCGCACCGACGACCGGAAGCGGCACTGGCCAGGACGGACTCCTTCGTGGCGGACCGGGGCCGAGGTGCGGGTCGACCTCTCGCGGTACCGTTCGAACACTGGTCTGACCTGGGGCTATTTACTGGCCAGTACCCCGCGCGGTACCGTGGCAGGCATGCCAGCTCTGAACGTGGAGTTCAGCGACCGCGAGCTCGAGGACCTGCGGCAGATCGCCAAGGAGCGCGGTACGTCGATGAAGGCGCTCGTGCGGGAGGCGGCCGCCGCGGACATAGCCCGGCACCGGGCGCTGCAGGAGGGCGCGGAGGCGTTCCGCCGCTTCTTCCAGGCCCACGCCGACGAGTTCGCCGCCGCCTTCCCCGACGACGAACCGCCCGCGAGGGGCGAGGGGCGGGCCGCCTGACCCATGGCACCCGTCCTGCACATCGACGTTCCCTGGCTGCTCCAGCGTCACGAGGAGGTGCTGCCGGAGCAGCCCACCATCAACGACTTCTCGGCACTGGTCGCCGCCGTCGCCCGGCACCGCGTCGACCCGCCCCGCCTCGGCGTGAACTCCGACCCCGCCTGGCGGGCCGCCGCCCTGCTGCACACCCTCGCGGTGCTCAGGCCCCTGCCGTCGGCCAATGCCCGCTTCGCCTGCGCGACGGCCGTGGCGTACATGTTCGTCAGCGGTGTCGGTATCGACCCGCCCTACGGTGCCCTCGTCGACCTCGCCCGTGACCTGATCTCCGGTGAGGCCGACGTCTACAGCGCGGCCGACCGGCTGCGCTCCTGGCAGATCTGAGGCACCACCCGTCCTTCCCCCCGGGGCCGCCGACCGAGGGCGGGAGGAACAGGGCCGGCGGCCCTTGCGCGCGGGAGAGCCGCCGTCCCCGCGCGGGGCCTTCCGAGAAGGGCCGCTTCCAGTGCACTACGCCGGACCCCGCGCCGGGAGCGTGCGCGGCGTGCTCGCGCGTGCGCGTGTTTCACACGGGGCGCATCAAGAATGACGAAAGCCGCGGCGAGTGACGTGAGCCGCCGCGCAATTGACCTTCTTTCAAAGGCGGCTGATGTTGCTCGGGCGCCTTGTTGACCATGAGTGCTTTGTGCGAGAGTGAAGCACTCGTGCGGGGGGTAATGGCCGGGTCTCGCACGCGTCTTGAGAACCAGGTCCGATTCACCGTCGGTGAATTCGCCTCCCCACATCGCGCCCAAAAGGTATACACCAATCCTGGGTCCTTTTCGGCGACCAGAACTTCTGTGTCACATGCGCGTGGGAAGGAAATGTCTCAGTGCCCACCCCCCACCCCCCTCGTCCTCATCACCCCCCTTCCGGCGGGGACCCCGGGGAGCCCGACGAGACCCTGGCCGCCCGGCTCAGGGACCGGCCGGAGAGTGAGGCCGCCCGGGCCGCCGCGTTGCTGATGGCGCGGCACTGGCAGCCCGCGCACGACTACGCGGCCATCTGTCTCGCTTCGTCGGCGCAGGTCACCGCCATGGTCACCGCCGCCGCCTGGCACCGTGTCCTGGACCTCCTCGCGCAGGGCGAACCGGCCACGGCGCTGCGCCCGCGCCTGCTGGTCGCCGTGCGGGACACGGTCCGGCAGTGGTCCGCCGACGAGCGGACGTCCGGCGTTCTTCCGGAACTGCTCAAACCCGCCGGCGGGCGCGGTATGCGCGCGGCGAAGTCCCTGACACCGGAAAACCGCACGCTGGCCGCCCGGTCTTTCGCATCCCTTCCCGGACCCGCCCGCTGTTTGCTCTGGCACACGGAGGTCGAGGGGGAGCCCATAAGTGTCCCGGCCGGCCTGCTCGGCATGGATACCGACACGGCGTCGGTCACGCTCGAACAGGCGCGTGAGAAATTCCGCGAGGGATGTGTCCATGCCCATCGGCAACTCGCGCCGACCCAGGACTGCCGCTTCCACAGCCGCCTCCTCGACGTCCCGATCCGCCGGGGCGGCACCCTGCTGCCGGATGTGCGGAAACATCTGGCGGACTGCCGTCACTGCCGTCACGCGGCCGAACAGCTCAGTCATTTCGAACGGGGCCTGGGCACGCTGATGGCCGAGGCGGTGCTCGGCTGGGGCGCCCGGCGCTATCTCGACTCCCGCCCGGGCCGAGGGGCGCCCGGCACACGTGGCCACGGCGCCGCCCGGCACCGCGGTGGACGCCCCGGTCTGCTGGCCCGGGTACCCGTGCCGGTCCGCCGGACCCCGCTCGGGCCGCGCTCGGTCCGGTCCGTGCTCAGGGGGGTCGGTGCCGCCTCGGCGGGGGTGCTGGCGATCGTCCTCGTGGTGAGCGTGTGGTCGTACGACGGCGGCGGCGCCGATCCCGCCGCGTCCACCAGCGCGGTCGACGGCCGCGGCGTGGCCTCCGCGACCAGCCGCCCCGAACCGCCCGGCACCGCGGATCTGCCCACGGCACCCGACCGCACCCGGCTGCGCAACGTCGCCGCCGGTCTCTGCCTCGACGTCCGGGGCGAGCCGATGGCCGGGGCGGGCGCCCGGCTGGCGGAGTGCTCCCGGTCGTGGACACAGCAGTGGACGTACGAGGACGACGGACTCCTGCGCAGCGTCGCCGACCCGGGGCTGTGTCTGGACTCGCAGGCGGACGCCGGAGTCGTCATCCTCGGTACCTGCGCCGACGAGGGCACCGAGCGGGGCGACGACGTCCGCTACGAGCAGGGCGCGCAGGGCGAGCTGCTGCCCCGCTGGGAGAGGCAGTTGGCCCTCGCCGCCACCACCGACGACCCGGGCGCCGACATCGTGGTCAAGGTCCACGACGGCTCCACCGGCCAGCGCTGGCGGACCGAGCGGGCACCGGCGGCCGAGGGATCGCTTTCGATCGCGAGGGCCGGCGCGGCACCCGTCCGGCCGGCCGGTGTCACGGCCGGTTGACGACGTCCCGTGGCGACTCGCCCGCGAGGAACGAGCTCACGTTGCGGACCGCGGCCAGCGCGATCCGTACCAGCGTCTCGCGGGTGACCCCGGCGACGTGCGGCGAGAGCACCACGTTCGGTGACTTCAGCAGGCGCAGCGCCGGGGTGGGCGGCTCGGGATCGAAGACGTCGATGCCCGCCCCGGCCAGGGCGCCCCGCTCCAGCGCGTCCGCGAGCGCGTCCTGGTCGATCAGGGCGCCCCGCGCCGTGTTGACGACGAACGCGGTCGGTTTGAGCAGCGCCAGCCGCCGTGCGTCCAGCAGATGCCGGGTCTCCTCGGTGAGGGGCGCGTGCAGCGTGACGTAGTCGGCGGTGCGCAGCAGTTCGTCCAGCGGGACGTGGCGGGCGCCGCCGAGCCGGGCCTCCGTCTCCGGCGGCACCCGGCGCCGGCCGGCGTAGACGACGGTCATGTCGAACGCGGCGGCGCGGCGGGCGACCTGCTGCCCGATCTGGCCGAGGCCCACGATGCCGAGGGTCTTGCCGGACAGCTCGGTGATCGATCGCTGGAGCCGGGGGAGCGCCCAGTCGGCCTCGGTGAGCGCGAGGTGGGCGGGCACCAGCTGCTTGGCGAGCGCCAGCATGAGGGCGAAGGTCTGCTCGGCGACGTTCTGCGCCTCGGCACCGCTGGAACCGATCGTGCACACCGGGATGCCGCGCTCGCGTGCGGCGGCGACGTCGACGTAGTCGAAGCCGTGGCTCGCGCACTGGACCAGGGCCAACTCGGGTGCGGCGCCGAGGTGTCCGGCCGTCACCGGGGCGAGCGCCGTGATGACGACATGGGCCTCGCGCAACGCGGCCGGGTCCTCGTCCGCGCTCTCGACGACGGTGACGCGTGCCTCGCCGGGCAGGACCGTGGCGAGCCCGGCACCGGCGGCGCGGCCTCCCACGTGGGGCGCGACGATCGCGAGGACGTTCCTGAGGCCGGTCACGCGGATTCCTCGACGAGGTCGGCGGCGCCGGGCGTGGCCGGTGAGGCGTGTCCGGACAGGGCGAGGGTGAGGTCGAGTTCGGCGAGCAGGCAGCGGATCACGTGCTCGACGCCGGCCTGACCGTCCAGGCCGAGGCCGTAGACGTACGGGCGGCCGAGGAGCACCGCCCGCGCGCCGAGCGCGAGCGCCTTGAAGACGTCGTCGCCGGTGCGGACGCCGCTGTCGAACAGCACGGTGAGACGGTCGCCGACGGCCTCGGCCACGCGGGGCAGCGCGTCGGCCGCCGCGACGGAACCGGCCACCTGACGGCCGCCGTGGTTGGACACCACCACGCCGTCCATCCCGGCGTCGGCGGCGAGCCTGGCGTCGTCCGGGTGCAGGATGCCCTTGAGCACGATCGGGCCGTCCCAGTTCTCCCGCAGGAACGCCAGGTCCGGCCAGGTCTTGCCGGGGTCGGAGAACATGCCGACGAAATGCATCACCGCCGCGTTCGGGTCCTCGTGGACCGGCTTGGCGAGCCCAGCCCTGAACGCCGGGTCGGAGAAGTAGTTGGCGGTGCCGACCCCGTGCAGGAACGGCAGGTACGCCTGGTCGAGGTCCCGCGGGCGCCAGGACAGCATCGGAGTGTCCAGCGTGACGACGAGCGCGGTGTACCCGGACGCCTTCGCCCGGTCCAGGAAACTGCGGGCCACCTCGCGGTCCTTGGGCCAGTACAGCTGGAACCAGCGCTCGCCCTCGCCCATCGCCTCCGCGACCTCCTCCATCGGCGTGCTGGACGCGGAGGACAGGATGTACGGCACGCCCTGCGCCGCGGCGGCACGCGCCGCCGCCGGCTCGGCGTCCGGGTGCATGATCGACAGAACGCCGACCGGTGCCAGCGCCAGCGGGGCGGGCAGCGCACGCCCCAGCACCTCGACGGACAGATCGCGTGTCCCCACGTCCCGCAGCATCCGCGGCACGATCCGCCGCCGGTCCAGCGCCGCGCGGTTGGCGCGGGCCGTGCTGCCGTCGCCCGCGCTGCCCGCCACGTACCCGACGGGGCCGGGGCCGAGCCGCTGTTCGGTGAGCTGTTCCAGCCGGGTCAGATCGGTGGGCAGCCGTGGCACGGCCCCCGTCATCCCGTTCAGGTAGATCTCGTACTGGAAGTCCGCCCAGTGCTTCGCCATCCGGGTGCCCCGCCTCTCGTCGTCGAGCTCGCGTCGCCCCGACGATACTCGCGAGTAGGCCGGGGCTCCCCGGGCAGGGGTGGACCGAGTCCCAAGCGGAATGTTTCAGGCCGATTGCCGAACGCGTGGATCGCGCCATCCGGCGTAACCGGGCGATCAAGAACCGCCCTGTTCCGGGCTTGGAACGTTCGAATTCCGTGACTTCCCGCCACTGATTCAATACGCAAGGTTACTGAAACGCATGGGGTCGAGGTGTGCTTCGGCGGCGGACTCGGCAAGACTCGCGCTCGCCGTTCCGGCACCGACCGAGCCGGGCCGGCGACACCCTCGAATCGAGCGGAAGGATGCACACAATGCGGAACACCGCGCGCTGGGCAGCGACTCTGGGCCTGACGGCCACCGCCGTCTGCGGGCCCCTCGCCGGGGCCGCCCTCGCCTCCCCGGGCACCGCCCCTGCGTCGCTCCACGCCCCCTCGGCCCTGGTGCTGACCGTCGGGCACGGAGAGAGCGCTGCCACCGTCACACCGGTCCGCGCGGTCACCCTGACCTGCGCCCCGACGGCCTCCGGCACCCATCCGGCCGCCGAGTCGGCCTGCGCCGAGCTGCGCGGCGCGGGAGGCGACCTCGACGCCCTCGCGGCCGACGCCGACGTGCTGTGCACCCGGGAGTACGCCCCCGTCGTCGTCACCGTCGACGGGGTCTGGCAGGGCCGGCGCGTCTCCTACGAGCGCACCTTCGCCAACGAGTGCGTGAAGAGCGCCCACGGCGCGAGCGTCTTCACGTTCTGAGGACCGGGACCGCCCGGCCCGCGCGGCGTGACCGGCGGCTCGCTGCTGGGGAGTGCGAGCGCCGCCGCGCGACTGTCGCGGTCCCGCACCGGGGGCGGCGGACGGAGTGGGGCCGTCCGCCGTTCCCCGGGTCAGCCGCCGGACGCGGCCCCGTCGTCGGGCCCGGACGACCTGGCGCGGTGGCTGGTGTCGCACCAGGGGTAGCGGCGGCTGCGGCGGCAGGTGCACAGGGCGACCCGGAAGCGGTCGGAGGACACCGTCGTGCCGTCCTCCAACTCGACCTCCACGGGGCCCTCCACCAGCAGCGGGCCCCGGCGCTGGACGGTGATCCGGCGAGGGGTGTCAGACGGGGAGTTCGGCACGGACGACCACCAGTTCCTCTTCGTCGTCGGTCGTGGCCAGCAGGCCCCGCTGCCGCAGCCAGCGCTCCCTGCCGCGCACCACGGGACCGAACGCGATCCGGTGCCGCCGTGTCACCGCGGCCTTGAGGCCGGCCGCGCGCAGCTGCCCGACGGTCCGGTCGGGATCGCTGAGCGCGGACTGCACGAGCAGCAGCACGCCACCGGGACTCAGCATGGCCGGCACCTCCCGGCAGATCCGGTCCAGGACGAGCCGGCCGTCATGGCCCGCGTCCCACGCCCGGGCCGCACCGCGCGGCCGCCGGCCACCGCCCGGCGCCGGAACGTACGGCGGATTGGCCAGGACGAGGTCGAACGACTCACCCCGCACCGGGTCGAAGAGGTTGCCCCGCAGGACCCGGACCCGCAGCCCGGCCCGCGCGGCGTTCAGCCGGGCCGCGTACACCGCCCGCCGTGACACATCCACTGCGGTCACCCGGCAGCCCAGGCGGGCGGCCGCGAGGGCCAGCGCACCCGTGCCGGTGCCCACGTCGAGGACGGCCGCGCCCACGAGGAGCGCCTCGTCGGACAGGGCACCGGCCAGCAGGGCCGTGTCTTCCTGAGGGGCGTAGACGCCCGGTGGTACCAACGGATTCACGAAGACCACGTACCCCGCAGGCCACGAAAGATGGCTGTCTCAGGAGGGCAGGGGAGTGCGCAGCGACGACCGGCCGGCCCGCCAGTCGCCGAGCAGCCGGGCCGCCAAGCGGTCCTCGACGTGGCCGGTGGCGTCGATGCCGAAGACGACGTCCGGCTCGAGATGCGGCTCCTGCTCCAGCAGACCGCCGATCACCTCGTGGCGCACGACCTGCTCGTGGACCGCGTCGGCCTCGACGTGCTCGTCGTAGAAGTGCTCGGCGGCCGGCCCGGCGCCGGTGCGCCGCATCGCCTCGGCGAGCCGCCGGGAACCCGGCGACGAGGTGATCTCGACGGCCGCGAAGTGACCGACGAGAGCGCCCCGCAGTGCCCGGTGCAGGCCGAACAGGGACATCAGGTTCACCGTGGCCAGGCACTCCGCGGACGCCGCGTCGAGATGGCGCCCGTACGTCGTGTCCAGGCCCAGGTCCCCCATCAGGTCGGCGAACAGGCGGGCGTGCACCCGGTCGGGGCGGCCACCGCCGTACTCGTCGAACTCCACCGCCGCCATCGCCGCCTTGGCCCGGCCCGACAGCCGGGGCAGCACCCAGGCGTGCGGGTCGGCCTCCTTCAGGTGGTACAGGGACCGCTGGGCCGCGTACTCGCGCAGGTGCCACAACTCGCCCTCGTTGCGCAGGAAGTGCGTGACACCCTTGCCGTCCACGGGTTCCACGAGCAGGTCGCCGACCGCGTCCGCCACACTGTCGTGGACGTCGGTGTCGGCGCGCAGGGCGGTCAGGAAGCGGTGCTCCAGAGCCGCGCGCAGGCGCAGCAGGTCGGGGTCCCACTCCCGGTCGGGGGACACCCCGGCGAAGCCCCGGTAGTGCAGCTCGTAGCACTGGTACAGGGCGAGCTGGAGGTCGTCGCCGTACGCGGGCGCGGCGGCGACGGCCTCTTCGGGCGGCAGCAAGCCCCCGCTGAGCAGGTAGTCCCGGACGGCCGCGGACAGCGGGCCCCGGGCCGACGGCAGCGGCGGTCCTTCGTGGTCGTACTCCATGCGTCGCGAGTACCCGGGGGACGCCGTGGCACCCCCGGTCCCCGCGCGCGCCGCGTCACTCTCCTGCGGATTCCTCCTGTGCCTCGGTGTTCGGTGAGG
Source organism: Streptomyces viridiviolaceus (assembly GCF_014650995.1). Lineage (GTDB taxonomy): Bacteria > Actinomycetota > Actinomycetes > Streptomycetales > Streptomycetaceae > Streptomyces > Streptomyces viridiviolaceus. The sequence continues at coordinate 36,054 of NZ_BMWA01000028.1, read as the reverse complement.
TGGCGTCCCCCGCCTCACCCCGGTGCCGCCGGTCCCTCTCGCTCCCGGGGTCACGGGTCTCGGCGTCCTCGACCTCGCGGAGCACCTCCTCGAGGGCCGTCTCGGGCTTGTCGGGGGTGCGGTCGTTCTGGGACACGGATGTCTCCTTCCTCGTGCGTTTCACTTCTCGCGGTGGTCAGCTCGACGTGGTCGCGATGCGCAGCGGCACCGGGCCCGGGGGCGTGGCCTCCTCGTTGCGCCGGGTGATCTCGGCCCACCAGGACGGGCCGTCCTCGATGTGGCGCAACAGCACCCCCTCGCGGATCGCCCAGGGACAGATCGTCACCGCTTCCAGGCCGGTCAGTTTCATGACGGTGTGCCCGACCACCGCGCCGGCCAGGCTCTGCGCGGCGCGCGGTGCGGAGATGCCGGGCAGACGGGCCCGTTCGGCGGCGGGCAGGACCGCCAGCCGGTCGACCGCCGCCCGCAGGTCCGCGCAGTGCAGTCGGCGCTCCACGAACGGGCCCTGGCGACCGGGCGCCGCACCGCACAGCCGCCCCAGCTGCTGGAAGGTGCGCGAGGTGGCCACCGCGGTGCGCGGCCCCTCCCAGCGGATCCGGGCCGCCACGTCCCGCAGCTGGTGGCGGACCTTGCGGCGCAGCGCCCGGACCTGCTCCGGCAGCGGCGGATCCGCCTGCGCGAAGAACTCGTGGGTCAGCCGTCCCGCCCCGAGCGGCAGCGAGGCCACGAAGTCGGGGAGCCGCCCGCGGCCGAAGGCGACCTCCAGGGAGCCGCCGCCGATGTCCAGCAGGGCGAGCGGGCCGGATCGCCAGCCCATCCAGCGCCGGGCCCCGAGGAACGTCAGCTCGGCCTCCACCTCGCCCGGCAGCGTGCACAGATCCACCCCCGTGCGGGCGCGGACGGCACGCAGCACCTCCTGGCGGTTCGGCGCGGCCCGCACCACGGCGGTCGCGAAGGCGAGCGGCCCGGCCGCGCCCCACCGGGCCGCGGTCCTGCTCGCCTGCGTGACCGCTTCCACGAGCCGCTCGACGGCCTCCTCCGGGACCGGCCCGCCCGGTGTGACGTGCTCCGACAGCCGCAGTCGCCACTTGGCCGTGTGGACCGGCAACGGCACCCCGTCCTGCGCGTCCGCCACCACCAGACGGACCGTGTTCGACCCCACATCCACCACGCTGATTCGCATGCAGGCGCAGGTACCCACTTACGCGCCGCTCAGCCGGAGGGCGGGCCGGTACGGCCGGAACACGCCGCCACGCCGCACGGTACTGGTCAGGCCAGCTGCCTGCGCACCAGCTCGTGCAGCCGGCCGCCCGTGTCCGCCAGGAGCGCGGCCGGCGGGCCCTGCTGGGCGACCTTGCCGTCCTCCATCACGATCACGCGGTCGGCGTCCAGCACCGTGGACAGGCGGTGCGCGATGACGATCCGGGTGGCGTTGAGGGCCTTGGTGGACTCGATCACCGTGCGCTGCGTCTCGTTGTCGAGGGCGCTGGTCGCCTCGTCGAGGAAGAGGATGCGCGGGCGGCGGATCAGCGCCTGCGCGATCATCAGCCGCTGCCGTTGGCCGCCGGAGACCGCCCCGCTGCCCGAGACGATGGTGTGCAGGCCCATCGGCATCCGCTTGATGTCCTCGGCGAGCCCGGCCATCTCGGCCGCCGCCATCGCCTCCTCCGGCGTGTACGGCTCGGTGCCGCAGATGACGTCCAGGATCGAGCCGGTGAACGGCTGCGCGTGCTGGAGCACCACCCCGCACTGGCGGCGTACGGCGGACTGGTCCAGCGCGGCCAGATCCTGACCGTCGTACAGGACGCTGCCCGACAGCGGACGGTCGAAGCCGATCAGCAGCCTCAGCAGGGTCGACTTGCCGCAGCCGCTGGGACCGACGACCGCCACGAACTCGCCCGGACGCACCTCGAACGACACGTCGTCCAGCACCAGTGGCCCGTCGTCGGTGTACCGGAACGACAGCCGCCGCGCCTCGATCGCCCCGGACAGCGGACCCGGCCGGGTGCTCGCCGTACGCACCTCGGGCGTGGCATCCAGCACCGGCCGGATCTCCTCGAACAGCGGCAGCGCGGCCACCGCCGAGACGAACGCGCCGGTCAGCTGGGTGACCGAGGTCAGCAGCATCGTCATCGAGGTGTTGAAGGTGAGGAACGCCGCCGCCGACATCGAACCGCGCGCCGGGCCGGCCAGCAGCATGAACATCAGCAGGGTGCACAGCGGCAGATAGACCGCGCCGAGCACCGCGTTGAGGTTCTTGACCCGTCCCGCCCGCTGCTGCAGCTCGCGGCTGCGGGCGAACCGGTCCGCCCAGGCCGCGTACGCGTAGTTCTCGGCCGCCGCCACCCGCAGCTTGGGCAGTCCGCGCAGGGTCTGGAACGCCTGGTTGTTCAGCTTGTTGGTGAGCCGCACCAGCCGCCGCTGCCAGCGCACCTGCCACAGCCCGAGCGCGAGGAACACGGCGGCGACGACGACGAGCATGCCGATCGCCGCGAGGGCCATCGGCACGCTGTACCACAGCAGCAGACCCAGGTTCATCGCCCCGACGGTCACCGACTGGGCCACCGTCGGGCCGACCCCCGCGAGCAGTCTGCGGATGGCGCTGATGCCCATGGCCGCGCTCGCCAGCTCACCGGTCGAGCGCTGGGTGAAGAACGTCGTCGGCAGCCGCAGCAGCCTGTCCCACACGGCCGGCTGGAGCGTGGCCTCGATACGGCCCTCCAGCCGCAGGATGGTGAGGTTCTGCAGCAGCATGAAGGCCGCGGCGACCACGCTGCTCAGCATCACCGCGAGACAGACCTGCACGATCAGACCGGTCTGGGCCTTCGGCACGAACTCGCCGAGCACCTTGCCGGTCGCGACGGGCACCAGCGCGCCGATGGCCACCGTCACCAGCCCGCTGAGCAGCAGACCGGTCAGATCACCGCGGGTGCCCTGCAGACAGAACCGCAGCAGCCGCAGCGGGCTCAGCCGGCGCTCGGGCAGCGGCCGGTAGAACATCACCGCGCGCGGCTCGAACTCCCCGGCGTTCGCCTTCTCCACCGGTGTCTCGCGTCCGGTCGCCGGATGGACGGCCACGTACCCGCCGCGCCGCCACAGCAGCGCCACCGGTGCTCCCGACAGGGCCCGGCGGCCGACCAGCGGCCCGACGTCGTCCCGCCACCAGCGGCCCTCCAGCGTGACCGCCCGGGTCCGCACGCGCGAGGCGAGGGCGACCCGCTCCACCGGGTCGAGACGGTCGCTCTCCGTACCGCTCTGGGCGGGCTCGGCGAGCGTGATGCCGGCCGCCCGTGCGACCAGCTTGCAGGCCGCGTAGGTGGCGTCGGCGTCGGCGGCCGTGGTGCCCCGGCCGGACCGCTTGCCGATCGACGCCAGCAGCGTCCGGTCGGCCTGGGCCCGTACGGCCTCGCCGGCCCTGATGCCGGCCGCCGTGCGGGTCTCGTGGGTGCGCTCCAGCTGTTCGATCCAGCGGTCCAGCGTGGTCAGCAGCCGGAACTGCTGGTCGACCATGCTCTGCCACAGCGCCGGGTCCATGAGCAGGTCGGCAGCTGCCTCGTCGCCGTACAGGGAGCCGTACTGCACGCTGCCGGGCGGGACCTGCATCCAGAACACGTCGTCGTCCGTGGGCGCCGCGGCCCGCTCCGTGGCCATCGGCGCCTGGAAGAGGATGGACAGGCTGCGGCCGACGCCGAGGGCGAGGGCGTACTCCAGCGGACTCGTCGTCGGGGGCACGTACTGGGGGTTGCCGTACTCGTCGTACGACCACGTCTGGGTGCTCGCCGGCTGGTACAGCTCGCGCAGCCCGATGCGGTGCACGACGCAGTCCCGCAGCGGGCGTGCCACCAGCGTGTGCTGGGGCCCGGCGACCGGGCCGAGCAGCACCGAACCCGCCTCCAGCCGGCCCAGGTGGTGCCAGTGGCCCTGCTGCTCGGCGTCGACCGCGAACAGGTCCACCGCGCCCGCGGCCACCAGCCACAGCACCTGCGGGCCCTCCAGGTCCAGACGGCTGAACCCGGCGCAGTCCACGCGCGTGCCCAGGGACCCGAGCGCGCCGAGGACGAGGTCGCCCTGTCCTTCCTGCACGGACGTCATCTCACCGCTCCCTGACCAGCGCCGCGTAGGCGCCGCCGTGCGCCAGCAGCTCCTCGTGCCGCCCGCGCTCGACGACCGTGCCGTGCTGCAGGACGACGATCTCGTCGCTGTCCCGCACCGTGCTGAGCCGGTGCGCGATCACCACGCAGGCACAGCCCCGCCTGCGCAGGTTGTCCATCACCACCAGCTCCGTCTCCGCGTCCAGGGCGCTGGTCACCTCGTCGAGGACGAGGATGCTCGGCCTGCGCACCAGCGCCCGCGCGATCTCCAGGCGCTGGCGCTGCCCGCCGGAGAAGTTGCGGCCGTCCTGCTCGACCCTGCTGTGGATGCCGCCGGGGCGGCGCATGACGACGTCGTACAGCGCCGCGTCCCTGAGCGCCTCCACCACCGCGTCGTCCGGGACCGACGGGTCCCACAGCGCCACGTTGTCGCGCACGGTGCCCTCGAAGAGGAACACGTCCTGGTCGACGAAGGAGACGGAGGAGGCCAGCGCCCCGCGCGGGATGTCCTCCAGGCGCTGTCCGTCGATGCGGATGACGCCCTCCCACGGGGCGTACAGCCCCGAGATCAGCCGGGACACCGTGGACTTGCCGCTGCCGGAGCCGCCGACCAGGGCCACCTGCCGTCCCGGCCCGACAGTCAGGTCGAAGCCGGTGAGCAGCGGCTTGTCCAGCGGGTTGTAGCCGAAGGAGACGTTCTGCAGCTCGACGTGGCCGTGCAGGCGTCGCGTGGAGTCGCCGGCGCCGGGGCGGTCGTAGAGCGGGTCGGCGCGGAAGTTCTCCACGTCCTTCAGCCGGGCCACGTCGGCCGCGAAGTCCTGGATGCGGCCCGCGACGCCGTTCAGGCGGGTCAGCGGGGCGGTGAAGCGGGTGACCAGCGCCTGGAAGGCGACCAGGAGGCCGACCGAGATGTGGCCCTCGACCGCCCGCATGCCGCCGATCCACAGGATCAGCGCGCTGTTGAGCGTGGCGAGTGTCGGGGCGACCACGCCGAGCCAGGCGCTCGGCACCCCGAGCCGCTGCTGCTCCTCCAGAGTGGTGGCGTGCTGCCCGGCCCACTTGCGGAAGTAGCCGTCCTCGCCGCCGGTCGCCTTCATCGTCTCGATCAGCTGCAGGCCCGTGTAGGCGGTGTTGGTCAGCCGGGCCGTGTCCGCGCGCAGCTTCGCCGTGCGCGTCGCGCGCAGCCGGATGACGACGCGCATCGCGAGGATGTTGAGCAGCGCCACACCGATGCCGACGAAGGTGAGCTGGGGGTCGTACGTGTACAGCAGTACGGCGTACAGGACGACGACGATCGCGTCGACGCCGGCCGCCGCGAGATCGCGGGCCAGGGTCTCGGCCACGGCGTCGTTGGACTGCAGCCGCTGCACCAGGTCGGCCGGGCTGCGCTGGGAGAAGAACGTCACCGGAAGCCGCAGCAGGTGGCGCAGGAAGCGGGCGCTGGAGAGGGTGGAGGAGATGATCCTGCCGTGCAGCAGGTTCGCCTGCTGGAGCCAGGTCAGCACCACCGTGAGCAGCACGCACGCCGCCATCGAGGCGAACAGCACGCCAAGCAGCGAGGTCTGGCCGCCGATCAGGAACATGTCGATGTAGGTGCGGCTGAGCGCGGGCACCGCCGCGCCGACCGCCACCAGCAGCAGGCTCGCCAGCACGGCGGCGGGCAGCGTGCCCGCGGTGCCGCGCAGCCGGGCCGGCATCGCGCCCAGCACGCCGGGCCGGCGCCCGCCCCGGCTGAAGTCCTCGCCGGGCTCCATGGTCAGCACGACCCCGGTGAAGCTGCCGTCGAACTCCTCCAGGGAGACGAAGCGGCGGCCCTTGCCGGGGTCGTTGACGAACACCCCGCGGCGGCCGAAGCGGCGGCCCATGCCGTCGTAGACGACGTAGTGGTTGAACTCCCAGAAGAGGATGGCGGGGGCCGTGACCTCGGCGAGGGCGGCCAGGTCCATCTGCATGCCCTTGGCGGTCAGGCCGTAACTGCGCGCCGCCTTCAGCAGATTGCTGGCGCGCGAGCCGTCCCGGGAGACGCCGCAGGCGATGCGCAGCTCCTCCAGCGGGACGTGCCGCCCGTAGTGGCCGAGCACCATCGCCAGTGAGGCGGCGCCGCACTCGACGGCCTCCATCTGGAGCACGGTGGGCGTCCGGACGGTCTTCGCCCGGCTGCTGGGCACCCTGCGCTTCGGCGGGGCGGCACGGCGTCTGCCCCGGGTGTCAGTTGCGGTGCTCACGGCAGCAGCCAATCGACGGGACGCCGGTCGGCCAGCCGGATCGATCCGGTGGCCAGGGTCATGGAGGTCAGGGGGTACGGCGGGCCGTCCGCGGACGACCACTCGTAGCCGCTCTTCGTGGACTTCGAGGTGTCCAGCCGGACCGTCACGGCCACCGGCCTGCCCTTCTCGGTGAACTGCTCGCCGAGCTGGCTGTCGCCGAGGAACGCGGAGATCGCCTGCGCGGACTGGGCCGAGCGGTCCACCGACTTCACGTGGCCGTGCAGCACGCCGTACTCCTGGGCCGGCACCGACTGGACGGTCAGGTCGACCCTGGCGTCGGCCGGGATGGCGGCGGCGTTCTCGGCGGGGACGTACACGGTGGCGTAGAGCGGGTCGTCGGCGTGGGCGACCTTCTCGACGGAGGCGACGTTGGCGCCGGTCTGGATGATCTGGCCGACGGTGGCGGCCAGGGCGCTGACACGGCCCGCGTCGAGCGTGCGGACGACGGTCTCGCCGTCGGCGGTACGGACCTTCAGTACGGGGGAGTCGGCGGGCAGCCGCTGGCCCTGCCGGGCGAGGACGGCGGTGACCTGGCCGGAGACCGGGCTCTGCAGGAGGTAACTGCCCTGCCCGTGCGTGAGGACGGCGGGCGCGCCGACGGTGGAGGTCACCGAGCCGGTCACCGCCCAGACGGAGGCGGCGGCCATCGCGACCACGGTCACGGAGAGCACGAGCCAGCCCTGAGGGCGGGCGAAGCGCACCGGGAGGTCGAGCTCCTCGGGCGACTGGAGCTTGGCGAGGGCCTGTTGGCGGAACTGCACGTCGGACGTATCCCAGAGAAGACCGGAGGATTCCGGAAGAGGACGGCCGAAAAGTCCCGGAACCGGGGGGCGGCTCCGGGACTCAACGGCACAAGGGCGCGATCAGAGACCGGCGACCAGGTTGGTGACCGGGGCGGTGTTCAGACCGGTGACACCCTCGACCGTGCCGACGGCCGTGTTGAGCAGGCCGGAGACCGGGGCGATGCCGTCCACCAGGCCGGTGACGGTGCCGACGGCGTTCACGGACAGGCCGCCGGAGACGTTGTCGAGCTCGGCGTCGGAGATCTCGACGGTCTCAACCTGGGGGGTGGAGTTCATGATGGAACTTCCCTTCGTATAGCCAATTTCACAAGGGGGGAGCGGCCCCCTCTGGGGACAGACGACGGCCGCGGCCGCGGGTGCCGGGCGCCCTTCTCCGGAGCCCTCCGCGGCCCCCGCGGTGCGATGGATCAAAGCACGCGGCCGGTCCGTGCTTCCAATCAATCACCCGCTCCCACCAGGGCACTTGCAACGACGGGGCAGGCAACCGTGCAGGTGCGCGCACGCCTTCGCGGCGACTTCTTCACATGGGGCGCGGTATCGGTCCGCGCCACCCCTTGCCTCCACGGCGGCGAATCCGGCACTTGCGTCCCAAAGGCGTGAGCGGCACCGGGGATTTGTGGAGGTCCGCCAACGGCGGTGACTGGGTTGGGTTTTCGATGTGCAGATTTTCTGAAGTAGGCATTCCGCTCCGTGATCGGAACTGAACGTCGCCGACCAAATGCGGAGCGTGTCGATCCGGTGGAGTTGAACGCGCCGTCCGGCCCCTGCGTACCAACTGCCATCCAGGCGCCCCCGACAACTGCCGCACGAACGGCACGGACCCCGTCCCAGGAGGTCGAGAAGGTTGAGTCACAAGCGAATTCCGAAGCGCAAGGCCGCCATGGCGGCAGGCGGCGTGGTGGCGCTCGGAGCGGCCGCGATCCTGCTGCCGAACGCCAACGCCTCGCAGGACGGCGGCACTTCGGACGACGTCGCCGCGGCGCCCAGGACCCTGAAGGCGGCCGACGCCTCGGACCTCGCCGCACAGCTCTCCGGACTGCTCGGCGACGCCTTCGCCGGCTCGTACTACGACGCCGGCGAGCAGCAGCTCGTCGTCAACGTCGTACCGGGCGACAACAACAACGTGATCGTGCAGGCGAAGAAGGCGGGGGCGGCCGTCCGCGCGGTCGACAACAGCATCGCCGAACTGCGCGGCGGTGCGCAGACCCTGAAGGCCGAGGCGACCATCCCGGGCACCTCGTGGGCCATCGACCCGCGGACGAACAAGATCCTGGTGACCGCCGACAGCACCGTCACCGGAGCCCGGTGGGACCGGCTGGAGTCCACCGTCGACGGCCTCGGCTCCGGCATGGCCACCCTCAGGAAGTCCACCGGCACCTTCAAGCCGTATCTGTCGGGCGGCGACGCCGTCTTCGGCGGCGGCGCGCGCTGCTCCCTCGGCTTCAACGTCACCGTGGGCGACGGCTCGCCCGCCTTCCTGACCGCGGGGCACTGCGGGGTCGCCACCGACCAGTGGTCCGACGCGCAGGACGGCCAGCCGATCGCCACCGTCGACCAGGCGGTCTTCCCCGGCGAGGGGGACTTCGCGCTCGTCCGGTACGACGACCCCGCGACCGAGGCCCCGAGCGAGGTCGACGTCGGGAACCAGACCGTGCGGATCACCGAGGCCGCGGAGGCGACGGTCGGACAGCAGGTGTTCCGGATGGGCAGCACCACCGGACTGGCCGACGGTCAGGTGCTCGGGCTGGACGCCACCGTGAACTACCCCGAGGGCACGGTCACGGGCCTCATCCAGACCGACGTCTGTGCCGAACCCGGTGACAGCGGCGGCCCGCTGTTCACCCAGGACGGGCTGGCCATCGGCCTGACCTCCGGCGGCAGCGGCGACTGCACGGTCGGCGGCGAGACGTTCTTCCAGCCGGTCACCACCGCCCTGCAGGCGGTCGGCGCCACCCTCGGCACCGGCGGTGCGGCGGGCGACGAGGGGGCCGGTGCCGGTGAGCAGACCGGCGGCGGCGAGGCCGTCGGCGGCGGGGACGAGGCCGGCGCCGGGCAGGCCGGTGCAGGTGAGGACGCCGGAGCCGGGGACGCCGGTGACGGTGCGGGCGACGGCGGCGCGGACGGCTCCGGGGGGACGCAGGCTCCCTGAGACCGTGGCTCCCGAGCCGCCGGCCACCCCCGTCGTGGCGCCGGCCGGCGTGGGACCGTCCGGCCCTCCGGCGGGAGGGCCGGACCGCGTCCCGGGCCGTGCCGTCAGCCGCCCGATCGGAACAGCGGCGCGATGCGGGCGATGCGTCCCTCCCCGCCCGCCTCATGCCGCACCAGGCCGGATCTCCCCGTCGACGCCGCCCTGCCGTGCACGGCGGACGCCACCACGCCCGGTGCCGCGGACGTACGGGCCCCGGCACGGAGCCGCTCCGGGTGACGATGCGGTCCCTCGCGTCCCCCACCGGACCCCGTCCACGCCCCTGCCGGCCGCCCCCGGGGAACGGCCGCCGCACACCCCGCGCGAGGCCCCCGCCGATGCCTGATCCACCGTTCCCCGCCGCAGGGGCTGCGCAGGTGTCCCATAAGCGCTGTAATGGCGGCGTGGTCAGTGAGGGCGCAGCGGAACGCAGAACGGGAACGCTGCGTGCCGAGGGTGCCCTCAGCGCGATCGCGTCCGGGCCGGACGCGGGCGACCGGCTGCACCGCGTCATCGAACAGGCCCTCGTCTTCGCCGGGGCCGCCTTCGTCGCCGTCTACGCGCCGGGCGAGGACCGCGAGACGCTGAGGCTGATCGAGTCCGCGGGCGTGCCGAGGACTCTGTTCGGGCTGCGCGACAGCTACACCGCGGCCGGCGGCTCCTCGGTCGCCGACGCGCACCGCGGCGGGGGACCGGTGTGGCTCGGACCCGAGGAACTCGCCGAGGGCGCCGAGTCCCGGCGCGTCCCGTCCGGCGGCTTCTGGCTGGCGGTCCTCCCCGTGCACGGGAACAGCGGCGGCTGCCTGCTCGCCGTGACCGAGCGTCCGGGCGGCTTCGGCACCGAGGACCGCGCATCCCTGGAGCTGATCGCCGAGGCCGTCACCTGCCCCGCCCCGACCGCGGCGACAACGGGGGGCGAACTGCCGCCCGGGGCGTTCACCCTCGCCATGGACTCCGGCCGGGTCGAGGTCGGCGACGACATCCTGCGGCTGTTCGGCCTCGGCCCGGACGACTTCGACGGCAAGGTCGAGACGCTGCTCGGCATGACCGTGCCCGAGGACCTGCCCTCGCTGATGTCGGTGGTCGAGGCCGACCACATGTCCATCGGCGACCGGGAGCTGGAGTTCCGGGTGCTGCAGCCCTCCGGCCCGCCGAAGTGGCTCCGGCTGCGCGGACGCCTGCTGCCGGCCGGCGAGGGCCACCCGGCCCGTCTCGTCGGCACCGTCGCCGACGCCTCCACGCTCCGCCCCGACGTCACCGACGTCGCCCGCGTGCAGCGCCTCGCCGCAGCGCTGGCCACCGCGGGCACCGTCCGCGACGTCAGCCAGGCCGTGGTCGCCGCCCTGCGCAAGCCGCTGCGCGCCGACCGGATCGCGCTGGCCGAGCTGGAGAACGACCGTCTCGTCGTCACCGTCCTCGACCCGCCAGAACCCGAGTCCTGGCCCGAGCTGTGGCGGCTGGAGTGGCGCAGCGAGTGGCCCGACGCCCCGGTGCGCGCCATGCCCACCCTGGCCGCCGCCCTGCGCGAGGGCCGCGCCCACATATGGCCCGCCGGAACCGCCCTGGAGCCGGCGCTCGCCGATGTCGGCCCCGGAGGACTCGCGGTACTGCCGCTGCCCGCCGCCGGCCGCATGGCCGGCGCCTGTCTGATCGGCTGGGACACCCCCCACGACTTCGGCCCCGACGAGCGCGCCCTGCTCACCGCCTCCGCGGGCCTCGCCGGCCAGGCCCTGATGCGCGCCCGCGCCTTCGACGCCGAACACGAACTGGTCGGCATGCTCCAGCGCCAGCTGCTCCCGCGCCGCCTGCCGAAACTGCCGGGCGCGGTCGCCGTCGCCCGCTATCTGCCCAGCACGGCCGGACTGGAGCTCGGCGGCGACTGGTACGACGTGATCCCGCTGCCCGACAACCACGTGGCCCTCGTCATCGGCGACGTCCAGGGCCACAGTGCCGGCGCCGCCACCCTCATGGGCCAGATGCGCACGGCCCTGCGCGCCTACGCCGTCGAGGGCCACCCGCCGGACGTGGTCGTCTCGCACGCCAACCGGCTGCTCACGGACATGGGAACCGACCTCTTCGCCACCTGTGCCTACGTCGACCTCGACATGGAGGAGGGCTCGGCCTGGTGCGTCCGTGCCGGACATCTGCCGCCGGTGCTGCGTCATCCGGACGGCGCAACGGAGATCGCGGAGGTCGAGGGCGGCCCGCCGCTCGGCGTCGTGGCGCAGGCCGATTTCCCGATGAGCCCGCTCAGGCTGCGGCCCGGCACGCTCATCGCGCTGACCACGGACGGCCTCGTGGAGTCACCCGGCGCCGACATCGACGACGGCATGGACCGCTTCGCCCACGCGCTGGCCGCCTCCGACCCCGCCCACCTCGGGCTGGTGGCCGACGCCCTGCTCGGCAACGCCCGGCGCAGCGACGACGTCGCCCTGCTCCTCGTGCGCTACGACGGCATGGCCCTGCGCCCGCTGCGGGAGAGCTGGACGGTGTGGCGCGTCCCCGAGGCCGTGCGGCACGCCCGCCGCTTCACCCGGCGAACCCTGCGCTCCTGGGACGTGGCGGAGGGTGACGTCGACGTCGTCCTCCTCGTCGTCTCCGAGCTGGTCACCAACGCCCTGGTGCACACCGACGGCAAGGTCCGCCTCGACCTCACCCTGGTGGGCGGCCGGCTGCGCGTGGCCGTGGCCGACGCCTCACCCCGTACACCTGTGAAGCCGACCAGCATCGGCTGGGAGGCCACGGGCGGCCGGGGCATCCTCCTCGTCGAGGCGATGTCGGCGGCGTGGGGGACGCTGCCGGTCAGCGGCGGCAAGCAGGTGTGGAGCGAGATCCCGCTGGACCGGTGAGCCGCCCGGTGACGCCCGTGGCCGAACCGATGGCTCCCATAGGAATCGTCATGGGCGCAACGCCGTGGCGCGTCCGTAGGGTCCTCCTGTGAGACACAGCGACCCTGCGGGCTCCGCCTCCCAGCCCGACCTCAACCTGCTGCGCACCTTCCTGGCCGTCCACCGCTCCGGGTCCTTCACGGCCGCGGCCCAGTTGCTGGGGCTGTCCCAGCCCACCGTCACCACCCAGATCCGCAGCCTGGAGCGGCAGACGGGCCGTGAGCTGTTCGAACGACTGCCGCGCGGCGTCGCCCCGACCGCGGTCGCCGACGAACTCGCCGCCCGCGTCTCCGGCCCGCTCGACGCCCTCGCGGCGGCCACCGGACACGGCCCGGCCGGCCGGACCCGTCCGGAACCGGTCCATCTGGCCGGCCCGGCCGAGCTGCTGTCCACCCGCGCACTGCCCGCGCTGGCCGACGTCGTCACGCGGGGCGTACGGCTGCGCGTCACCATGGGGCTGACCGATCCGCTCCTGGACGAGCTGCGCGCGGGCCGCCACGACCTGGTGATCGCCACCACCCGGCCGCGCGGACGGACCTTGTCCGCGGTGCCCCTGCTCGACGAGGAGTTCGTCCTGGTCGCCGCCCCCGTCTGGGCCGAGCGCCTCAGGGAGCCGCTGGCCGCCGAGGGCCCCGGCGTGCTGCACGAAGTGCCGCTGATCACCTACGCGGAGGACCTGCCGATCGTCCGCCGCTACTGGCGCCACGTCTTCGGCCGGCGGCTGAACTGCCGCGCCGCCGTCTCCGCCCCCGATCTGAGGGCCGTCGTCGCCATGGTGCGGTCCGGGGCCGGGTTCAGCGTGCTGCCGCGCTATCTGTGCGCCGACGAGCTGGCCTCCGGCGCGCTCGTCCTGCTGGACGAGCCCGAGGACGCGCCGATCAACACCGGCTACCTGGTGCAGCGCCCGGGAGCCTCGTACAACCCGCACGTGGACCTCGTCCGCGACCGTCTCCTGCACGCCGCCCGCGACTGGTGAGAACGCCGGGATCGATGCCGCCCCACAGGTGCCGGCGCCGCGCCACCGGGTACCCGGCGGGCGACCGCACAGGACCCGGAAAGAGCAAGAACAGCAGGAGTACGTCATGACCCAGTACGTCCGCGACATCATGACCGGCGACCCCGTGACCGTGGAACCGCAGACCTCGGTCACCGATGTGGCCCGCATCATGCGCGACCAGGACCTCGGAGCCGTCCTCGTGACGGAAGGCGACGATCTGCGCGGGCTGGTCACCGACCGTGACCTGGTGATCCGGTCCATCGCCGAGGGCGGCGACCCCGGGCAGACCACCGTGGCCGCCGCGTGCAGCGGCGACCTGTTCACCGTACGGCCCGACGAGGAACTGGACCACGCGGTGGAACTGATGCGCGAACACGCCGTACGCCGTGTGCCGGTCGTCGACGAGGGGCAACACCCGGTGGGCATCGTCTCGCTCGGCGACCTGGCGATGGAACGCGACCCGGATTCGGCGCTCGGTGACATCAGCGCCGCCCGGCCCAACCCCTGAGGGCGCGCACCCGGCGTTTGACGGGACCACGTCCGGGGACCCGGAGGGCGACGGCACCGGACGCAGAAAGAAGATGATGACGCCGTGACCACGGACACCAGCGACAAACCCACCGCCCGTCGGCTGGAGACGGGCTGGTCCGAGGCCCGCCGCATGCGGCACGAGGGTGCGCTGCCACGCACCTGGGTACCGGCCGTCGAGGACGGCAGCGCCCCGCGAGGACCGCATGCGGGCCTGGAGTCGAACATCGTCAGGGGCGAGGACTGACCGAGTCCCGAGGGCGGTGGGATTGCCGAGCGCCGGCCACCGGGCCGGCGCTGGTGCGTTTCCGGGCCACGCACGGGGGACGGGTAACGTCGGTGGCGGCACCACCGGCCCCGTCGTCCCCCATCGGCACCGAACGCGGACAGCACAACAGCAGCAAGGCGCACACCCCTCCATGAACCTTCTCGTCACCGGCGCCGCCGGCTTCATCGGCTCCCGCTACGTCCGGGCGCTGCTCGCCCCCGACGCCCCCGGCGCGCCGCACGTGACCGTGCTCGACAAGCTCACCTACGCGGGCACCGTCGACAACCTGGAACTCGGCCACCCCCGTCTGGACTTCGTCGAGGGCGACATCTGCGACGCCGGACTCGTCGACAAGCTGATGGCCGGAGCCGACCAGGTGGTGCACTTCGCCGCCGAGTCCCACGTGGACCGCTCGATCCACACCGCCGCCGACTTCGTCCTCACCAACGTCGTCGGCACCCAGACGCTGCTGGACGCGGCCCTGCGGCACGGCGTGGCACCCTTCGTGCACGTGTCCACCGACGAGGTCTACGGATCGGTGGACACCGGCTCGGCGACCGAGGAGCACCCGCTGCGCCCCAGTTCGCCGTACTCCGCCTCGAAGGCGTCCGCCGACCTGCTCGCCCTCGCGTACCACCGCACCCACGGCCTGGACGTGCGGGTGACCCGCTGCTCCAACAACTACGGCCCGCACCAGTTCCCCGAGAAGCTCGTCCCGCTGTTCGTCACCCATCTCCTCGACGGCCGGACGGTGCCGCTGTACGGCGACGGGCGCAACGTCCGCGACTGGCTGCACGTCGACGACCACTGCCGCGGCGTCGACCTGGTGCGGACCCGGGGCAGGGCCGGCGAGGTCTACAACATCGGCGGCGGCACCGAACTGAGCAACCGCGAACTGACCGGACTGCTCCTGGACGCCTGCGGCGCCGGCTGGGACCGGGTCGCGTACGTGGAGGACCGCAAGGGTCACGACCTGCGCTACTCCGTCGACTGGAGCAAGGCCCGCGACGAGCTGGGCTACCGCCCGTCCCACGACTTCACGGCCGGGCTCGCCGGGACCGTCGCCTGGTACCGGGACAACCGGGACTGGTGGGAGCCGCTGAAGCGGCGCGTCGGCGACGCGCGGAACTGAGCCGGCGCACCGGCACCGGGCGGGCGACTGCCCCTAGGCTGGCCGCGTGCGCCTGCTGATCATGTCCGACACCCATCTGCCGAAGCGGGCGAAGGCACTGCCCGCGCAACTGCTGGCGGAGATCCCGCGCGCCGACGTCGTCCTGCACGCCGGGGACTGGGTCGACACGGCCACTCTCGACCTGCTGGAGGGCCGCAGCCGCCGGCTCGTCGGCGTGTACGGCAACAACGACGGCCCCGATCTGCGGGCCCGGCTGCCCGAGGTGGCCCGCGCCGACCTCGGCGGCCTGCGCTTCGGCGTCGTCCACGAGACCGGTCCCGCCCAGGGGCGCGAGGCGCGCTGCGCGCACCGCTTCCCCGACCTGGACGTCCTCGTCTTCGGGCACAGCCACATCCCCTGGGACACCACCGCCGACAGCGGCCTGCGCCTGCTGAATCCGGGGTCACCGACCGACCGGCGCCGTCAGCCGTACTGCACCTACATGACCGCCACCGTCGCCGACGGCCGGCTCACCGGCGTCGAACTGCACCGGCTGCCGCCTCGGCCGGCCACACGCGGCGCCCGCGGTACCTGAGCGGGGAGTGCGGCGAAGCCGTCCGGAGTCCGTGCCGCCCGGCCCGGAACGACCCGGGCCGCTTCGCAGTGGAAGCGGCCCGGTCTGCTTCGAGTGTGCGCTGTCACGGACCTCCTTCCGATCACGGTGGAGCAGAGGTCATGCATGCCTCGTCCTTCGAGCGCCGCCTACCCCTTGCGGGCCGGCTCACACGCCACCGTCTCCTTTTTCCGGCCGAGGATTTTTCCCGGGCGGCGATTTAATCCGTTGCCGTCGCCCGCGCCGGTCTGCTGCACTGCACCGCATCAGTCGTCGCACTCCCGAGGAGCAGCAATGCGCACACCGTTCATGTCCCCCAAGGAAGGAACGCCCTGCTCTCCGAAGGACATGACACTCCGTGCACATGCTCAACCTGGGAATTCTCGCGCACGTCGACGCAGGTAAGACCAGCCTGACCGAGCGGCTGCTGCACTCGGCCGGCGTGATCGACGAGATCGGCAGCGTCGACGCCGGGAACACGCGGACCGACTCGCTCGCACTGGAACGGCAGCGCGGCATCACCATCAAGTCCGCCGTCGTCTCGTTCCCCCTCGACGGCGTGACCGTCAACCTCATCGACACCCCCGGCCACCCGGACTTCATCGCCGAGGTGGAACGGGTGCTCGGCGTACTCGACGGTGTCGTGCTGGTCGTCTCCGCCGTGGAGGGCGTCCAGGCCCAGACCCGCGTGCTGATGCGCACGCTGCGCCGACTGGGCATCCCGACCCTGCTCTTCGTCAACAAGATCGACCGGCGCGGTGCGCGGTACGAGGACGTGCTGCGGTCCGCCGCCGAGCGGCTGGCGGTGCCCACCGTGCCGATGGGCACGGCCACCGGACTCGGCACGCCCGGCGCCCGCTTCGTCCCCGCACTCGGACCGGCCGCCCTGGACGTCCTCGCCGACCGGGACGACGCCCTGCTGACCGCCTACGTCGAGGGCACCGTCACCGACGGCCTGCTCCGCGCCGCCCTCGTCACGCAGACCCGCCAGGCCCTCGTGCACCCCGTCTACGCCGGCTCCGCCGTCACCGGCGCCGGCACGGACGCCCTGCTGGCGGGCATCAGGGAACTGCTGCCCGCCGCGGACGGCGACCCGGGCGGCCCCGTCTCCGGCTCCGTGTTCAAGGTCGAGAGGGGCCCGGCGGGGGAGAAGATCGCCTACGCGCGGATGTTCTCCGGCACCCTGCGGGTCCGCGACCGGATTCCGTTCGGCGAGGCCCGCACCGAGGGCAAGGTCACCGCGATCAGCGTCTTCGACCGTGGTACCGACGTCGCACGGGACGAGGTGCCGGCGGGCCGGATCGCCCGGCTGTGGGGCCTGTCCGACATCAGGATCGGCGACGCCGTCGGTGCACCCCGCACGGTCCACGAGCACTTCTTCGCCCCGCCGACCCTGGAGTCCGTCGTGCTCCCGGGCCCGGACGTGGACGGGCGGGCCCTGCACCTCGCCCTCACCCAACTCGCCGAGCAGGACCCGCTGATCGCCCTGCGCCACGACGAGACGCGCCAGGAGATCTCGGTGTCCCTGTACGGCGAGGTCCAGAAGGAGGTGGTCCAGGCCACGCTCGCGGACGACTACGGGCTCGAGGTCGGGTTCCGCGAGACCAGGCCGCTGTGCGTCGAGCGGCCGGCCGGCACGGGAGCGGCCGTGGAGTTCAACAAGAAGGATCCCAACCCCTTCCTCGCGACCGTCGGGCTGCGCGTCGATCCCGCGCCGGTCGGCACCGGCGTCGGCTTCCGGCTGGAGGTGGAGCTGGGCTCCATGCCGTACGCCTTCTTCAAGGCCGTGGAGGACACCGTGCGGGAGACCCTCGGCCAGGGCCTGTACGGCTGGCGGGTCACCGACTGCACGGTGACCCTCACCCACTGCGGCTACTCGCCCCGGCAGAGCCACGCCCACCAGGGGTTCGACAAGAGCATGTCCTCCACCGGCGCCGACTTCCGCGGACTGACGCCGCTGGTGCTCGTCGAGGCGCTGCGACGGGCGGGCACCCGGGTGCACGAGCCGATGCACCGTTTCCGCATCGAGGCCCCGGCCGACACACTGGGCGCCCTGCTGCCCGCGCTGGCCGCGGCGGGGGCCGTACCGCGGACGACGCAGACCCGGCGGGGCCTGTGCGTCCTCCACGGCACGGTGCCCGCGGCCCGCGTGCACGGGCTGGAGCAGCGGCTGCCCGGGCTCACCCGGGGCGAGGGCGAGCTGGAGAGCGCCTTCGACCACTACGCGCCCGTCACCCGTGGCACGGTGCCGCGCCGGTCGCGCACCGACCACAATCCGCTGAACCGCAGGGAGTACCTGCTGAACGTCACGCGCAGGGTCGGCGGCTGACCGGGCGTCTCAAGTCGCCGACGGTCCCGTCCAGTTCGCCGCCACGTGGCCGAGGCGCACGCGCTGGGGGTGGTCGCCGACCGGGACGGACACCGACTTCTCACCGGTGCTGAAGTCGATGGCCGTGACCTGGTCGGCGCCGCTCTCGGACACCACGCAGTGCCGGCCGTCGCCGCTGACCGTGGCCCAGTAGGGCTTGGCGGCGGGCACGAGGGGGCCTTCCTTCAGCGTGGCCCGGTCGACGACCGTCGCGTAGTCGTCCATCGTGCCCGCGACGCACAGCTTGCGGCCGTCCGGGCTCATGGAGATGCCGTGGTGCCGTGAGTCGTTGACCCAGGTGGTGCGGTCCTCACTGGTGGCGGGGTTCTTCGGCAGGGTCCTGGTCCGGGTGATGCGGTCGGTGGCGATGTCGTACTCGAAGAAGCCGTTGAAGAAGGAGACCTGGAAGTACAGCTTGGACTCGTCGGGGGAGAACACGGCGGGCCGGACGGCGTCCGAGTGGTCACCGAGACCGATCGCGTCGAGGCGCTCGCGCACGTCGATCACCTTGACCTGCTCGTACGTGGTCGCGTCCACGACCGTGATGCGCCGGTCGCCCTTCGTCCAGTCCAGCCAGGGAGCGTCGAGCGCGGTGTTCACCTCGCCGATCGACATGTTCCAGATGTACTTGCCGTCCCTGGTGAAGATGTTCTCGTGCGGCTTGTCACCCGTGCGGAACGAGCCGAGTTCGTCGCCCGTGCGGATGTCCAGGACGTGCACGGTGTTGGAGGTCGAGGCCGACACCGCGACCCGCGTGCCGTCGGGGGAGACCGCCATGTGGTCGGAGCGGTGGCCGGAGACCGGGAAGCGCCAGTCGATGCGCCCGGTGGCGAGGTCGATGGACACGACGTCGGCGAAGCTCGGCCGGGAGACGACCACCGACCTGCCGTCCGGGGCGGAGTACATGTCGTCGACGAGCTGGTCGTGGCCCTCGCCGACGCTGTTGCGGATGGCCTGGAAGTAGATCCACCTGATCGGATCGGCGTTGATCTCGGCCATCCGCCGCTCCTTGTCCGGGACGACGTCGATCCGGCCGACCCGCGCGAAGCCGCCTGTGGACTCTATGACGTCGGCGGTGCCGTCCCAGTTGTTCCCGACGAACATCACCTCGCGCAGGGCGGCGGGGGCGTCCTCGGAGGCGTCGGCGACGGTCGCGGGGGCGGCGACGGTGAGGGCGAGGGCGGCGGTCACGGAGCAAAGGTGCCTGGATCTGAGGACAGGCATGACTGCTCTCCTGACGGGAGTGGGGGAAGGGGGAGCGGGGAATCTGAACACGCCCGCTTTCAGAGTGAACTTACTGCAAAGTAAATAAGGTTCGGCCTTCTCCACAAGACTGCGTACACGACAAAATCGGCCGAGAGGCGGGACGTCCGGGCACGGAAGGGGGGAGCCGGTGGCGGGCAGGCTCAGGGCGCCCACGGGCCGCTACGGCGGCAAGACCGCCGCGCAGCGGCAGGCCGAGCGGCGCGAACGCTTCCTGGACGCCGCGCTCGAGCTGTTCGGCGGCACACCCGGCTACCGCGCCACCACCGTCGCGGCCCTCAGCGAGGCCGCCGCCCTGTCCACCCGCCAGTTCTACGAGGAGTTCCGCAGCCTGGAGGACGTGCTCGCCGCCCTGCACCTGAAGGTCAACGCCTGGGCCGAGGAGGCCGTCCTCGCCGCGGCGGCCGACGCGCGCGGCCTGCCGCTCACCGAACGAGCCGCCGCCGTCTTCCGCGCCTACGCCGCGAACGTCACCGCCGACCCGCGCCGCGTCCGCATCGCGTTCGTGGAGATCATCGGCGTCAGCCCGCGCCTGGAGGAACAGCGGCTGGCGCGCCGCGCCCGGTGGGTCGACCTCATCTGCGCCGAGGCCCGGGCGGCCGTCAGCCGCGGGGAGGCGCCGCCCCGCGACCACCGCCTCGCCGCCACGGCGTTCATCGGCAGCGTCAACGGCCTGCTCCACGACTTCAGCGCCGGGTGGGTGGACGCGACGCTGGACGAGGTCGTCGACGAACTGGTCCGGCAGCTCCTCGGCATCCTCCGCCCACCGGGCCGGAGCCCCGCCGGCCCGGGGCGCTGACCCGTCCCTGTGCCTCCTCTACCTGTCCGTCATTCGTCCCAGGCCTGGATCGTGGTCTGCTCGACGATCTTGCCGTCCCGCAGTGACATCATCGACTCCGCGAGGACACGGACCCCGTCGGGGTACGCGCACGACTCCGTGAACGCGACGTGGTCGCCCTGGACGACGCAGTGCTCCATCCTGTGCGTCATGTCGCGGCTGTACACGTCGCCGAGCATCTCGGCGATCTCGTCGCGGCCGTGCAGCACCTTGGGACTGCTGGGCTGGGCGTAGCGGTCCACGATGCGGATCTCCGCGTCGTCCGCGTAGAGCGACAGGAGGGTCTCCGCCGTCTCTCCCTCGATGCCCCGGCGCAGCGTTTCGGTGTCGAAGCCGGGGTCTGCGGTGGTGCCCATGACGACCTCCTTCGAAGGTCGCGGCCCGACCGGGACACGGGCCGCTGAGGGCCTCTCCTTCCGAGACTCCTCCGCCCCGGCGCGTCCGGCAAGCGTGCGCGCCGGTCCCGCTCAGCCGCCCGCGGCCGGGAACCGGGCCGCTGTCGGCTCGGCGTCCAGCGGGTCGGCGGTCACGAGTTCCCGGTGGGTGCCGACCGCGCGGACGCGCCCGGCGTCCATGACGACGATCCGGTCGGCCGTCGTCACCGTGGACAGCCGGTGGGCGACGACCAGCACCGTCGTCGTCCGGGCCACGTCCGCTACGGTGTCGCGCAGCGCCGCCTCGTTCTCCGCGTCCAGCTGCGAGGTGGCCTCGTGGAGCAGCAGCAGCCGGGGTAGGCGCAGCAGTGCCCGCGTGATGGCGACCCTCCTCCGTGCCCAGGCCGACCAGGGAGTCGGTGGTCACCTGGCACAGCGGTCGTGTCGGAGGTGATCCGGGCCGTCGGATCGCCCGGCTCGGTGCGGCCCACGGTCGCGATGCGCAGCCGCAGCGGGTACGACGACAGCGAGCGCCGCGCCCCGAGCACCACCGACCCGGCGGTGCGCCGCAGCACGTACGAACCCGGCGCTCCCGGCGCCGCGTTGGCGACAACCGGCCCCGACATGGCGAGCAGCGCGCCGGCGACGGCCGGCCGTTCTCCAGGGTCGTCGACCAACTCCCGCGCCACCAGCGGCAGCAGCAGCCCCGAGGCCCCGGTCACCGGGGAGAGCACCGCGCCCGTGAACAGGGCCCGCCGGTGCGGCCGGGCATGGGTCAGGAGCAGACGCCGGGCCGGCGACGGGTCTGCGCATCGGCGACGCTCACGACACTCCTTCGGCAGGCGCACAGGCAGCGGGCGCGAGGCTCCGGGCCACGTCGGCGGGACACGGCGGGGCCCGCCCTTTCCGTGGTCACGCGCGGCACCGGCACCATGTCCGACCGCCCGTCACGCGTCCCTTACCGATCAGTTGCGCGTAGGGTTCGAGGGAACGCAGAACGGCAGAGGAAAGGGTCAGGACCATGGCGCAGGAAGTACGCGGCGTGATCGCACCGGGCAAGGACGAGCCGGTGCGGATCGAGACGATCGTCGTACCCGATCCGGGGCCGGGCGAGGCCGTGGTGCGCGTCCAGGCCTGCGGCGTGTGCCACACCGACCTGCACTACAAGCAGGGCGGCATCAGCGACGACTTCCCCTTCCTGCTCGGCCACGAGGCCGCGGGCCTGGTGGAGTCGGTCGGCGAGGGCGTCACCGACGTCGCCCCCGGGGACTTCGTCGTCCTCAACTGGCGCGCGGTGTGCGGGAAGTGCCGTGCCTGTCTGCGCGGGCGGCCCTGGTACTGCTTCGACACCCACAACGCCGAGCAGAAGATGACCCTCGCCTCGACCGGCCAGGAGCTCTCCCCGGCCCTGGGCATCGGCGCCTTCGCCGAGAAGACGCTGGTCGCCGCCGGACAGTGCACCAAGGTCGACCCGGCGGTCTCCCCGCAGGTGGCCGGGCTCCTGGGCTGCGGCGTGATGGCCGGCATCGGCGCCGCGATCAACACCGGCAACGTCGGCCGGGGCGACACGGTCGCCGTCATCGGCTGCGGAGGCGTCGGCGACGCCGCGATCGCCGGCTCCCACCTGGCCGGCGCGGCGAAGATCATCGCCGTGGACATCGACGACCGCAAGCTGGAGACCGCCCGCACCATGGGCGCCACCCACACCGTCAACTCCCGCGAGACCGACGCGGTCGAGGCGATCCGCGAACTGACCGGCGGCTTCGGCGCCGACGTCGTCGTCGAGGCGGTCGGCCGCCCGGAGACCTACCGGCAGGCGTTCTACGCCCGCGACCTGGCCGGCACGGTCGTCCTGGTCGGCGTCCCCACCCCGGAGATGAAGCTGGAGCTGCCGCTGCTGGACGTCTTCGGGCGCGGCGGCGCGCTGAAGTCGTCCTGGTACGGCGACTGCCTGCCCTCGCGCGACTTCCCGATGCTCATCGACCTCCACCTCCAGGGCCGCCTGGACCTGGCGAAGTTCGTCACCGAGACCATCCAGCTCGACGAGGTGGAGAAGGCGTTCGAGCGGATGCACACCGGTGACGTCCTGCGCTCGGTGGTGGTCCTGTGACGACCGCCCGCATCGAACGCGTGGTCACCTCCGGGCAGTTCAGCCTGGACGGCGGCACCTGGGACGTCGACAACAACGTGTGGCTGGTCGGCGACGACCACGAGGTGATCGTCATCGACGCCGCACACGACGCCGACGCCATCGTGGAGGCCGTAGGAGGCCGCCGCGTGAAGGGCATCGTGTGCACCCACGCCCACAACGACCACGTCAACGCCGCCCCGGCCCTCGCCGAGCGCACCGGCGCGGTCATCTGGCTGCACCGCGACGACCTGCCGCTGTGGCACCAGACCCATCCCGACCGGGACCCCGACGCGTGGCTGACCGACGGTCAGGTGATCGAGGCCGCCGGAGCCGACCTGACGGTGCTGCACACGCCCGGGCACGCGCCCGGCGCGGTCTGCCTGTACGACCCCGGCCTCGGCACCGTCTTCACCGGCGACACCCTCTTCCAGGGCGGGCCCGGGGCCACCGGCCGCTCCTACTCCCACTTCCCGACGATCATCGACTCGATCCGCGACCGGCTGCTCGCGCTCCCGCCGGGGACGAAGGTCCTCACCGGCCACGGCGACCCGACCACGATCGGCGCCGAGGCCCCGCACCTGGAGGAATGGATCAGACGCGGCCACTGACACCCGGCCGAGACCCAAGGGCGCACCGAAAGGAAATCCCTGGCAAAAAAGGCGACAGAAGATGTCCGGCTTCCCGGGCACCCTCGACTGCGAACGTCACGAAATGGGAGGCCGGACATGTCACAACCCCTCGCGGGCAAGGTCGCACTCGTCGCCGGGGCGACCCGGGGAGCCGGACGGGGCATCGCCGTCGAACTCGGCGCGGCCGGGGCCACCGTCTACGTCAGCGGCCGCAGCACCCGCACCCGCCGCTCCGAGTACGACCGCCCCGAGACCATCGAGGACACCGCCGACCTGGTCACCGAGGCCGGCGGCCACGGCATCGCCGTGCCCGCCGACCACCTCGACCCCGTCCAGGTCCGCGCGCTCGTCGAACGCATCGCCGACGAGCAGGACCGCCTCGACGTCCTGGTCAACGACATCTGGGGCGGCGAGAACCTCTTCGAGTGGGACAGCCCCGTCTGGGAGCACGACCTCGACAACGGCCTCAAGTTGCTCCGGCTCGCCGTCGAGACCCACGCCATCACCAGCCACCACGCCCTGCCCCTGCTGCTGCGCCGCCCCGGCGGACTCGTGGTCGAGGTCACCGACGGCACCGCCGACTACAACCGGGACCACTACCGCAACTCCTTCTTCTACGACCTCGCCAAGGCATCTGTCCTGCGCATGGCCTTCGCCCTCGGCCACGAACTCGGCCCGCGCGGCGCCACCGCCGTCGCCCTGACGCCCGGCTGGCTCCGCTCGGAGATCATGCTCGACCACTTCGGCGTCACGGAGGACACCTGGCGCGACGCCCTCGACCGCGTGCCCCACTTCGCCATCTCGGAGACCCCCCGCTACGTCGGCCGGGCCGTCACCGCGCTCGCAGCCGACCCCGACGTGGCCCGCCTCAACGGCCGCTCCCTGTCCAGCGGCGGACTCGCCCAGGAGTACGGCTTCACCGACCTCGACGGCAGCCGTCCGGACGCCTGGCGCTACCTCGTCGAGGTCCAGGACCCTGGCAAGCCGGCGGACACCACCGGTTACCGGTGAGGCCACCGGCCGAAGGCGACGACCACCAAGTGCCGCGGGAACGTGGACGCGTGGACGTCTGTCGGACCGATCACCGCGCGGCTACCGTCGCTCCATGACCCACGCCACACGCTTCGAAGGATACGGAGTCCTCATCACCGGCGCCGCGCGCGGCATCGGGGCCGCCACCGCGGCGCGGTTCGCGCAGGAGGGGGCACGGGTGCTGGTGACCGACGTGGATCCGTCCGCGGCGGACCGCACCGCGGGGGACCTGCGTGAGCAGGGCCTCGGTGCCGAGGCGTTCCCGTGCGACGTGGCCGACCGGGCGTCCGTCGAGGCGGCCGTCGGCCACGCCGTCGACGCCTTCGGCAGGCTCGACGTACTGGTCAACAACGCCTACGCCTGCGCCCCCGACGCCCCGCTCTTCGAGGACGAGCCGGACGGGACCTGGGCCCGCGACCTCGACGTGACGCTCACCGGTGCCTACCGCTGCTGCCGCGCCGCCCTGCCGCACCTGGCGGCCTCGGGGCGCGGCGCGGTGGTGAGCATCGGTTCGGTCAACGGCATCCAGGACTTCGGCAATCACGCCTACAGCGCGGCCAAGGCGGGCCTCACCTCCCTGACCCGCACCCTCGCCGGCCACGCCGCGGCCCGCGGGGTCCGCGTCAACCTGGTGGCGCCGGGCACCGTGCGGACCACGGCGTGGGAGGGGCGGGACGACGAACTGGCCGCGGTCCGGCGGCTGTACCCGCTGGAGCGGGTCGGGGAGCCCGAGGACATCGCGGCCGCCGTCGCCTTCCTCGCCTCCCGCGACGCCTCCTGGATCACCGGGACCACGCTGGTCGTCGACGGCGGTCTGACCGCCGTCAACACGGGATTCCGCCAGGCGCTCCACCCCGGCGGCGAAGGGCGGTAGCGGCGCGGCCCCATGGTGCGGAACGTCACTTTTCGGTAGCGGCGCGGGGCGGCGGGCAACCGATGCCGCCGTACATCGGTCTAGCAGGCAGAGATCGCACCACATGCGAGCTCTTCCGCACATATCCGCCCTTCGACGTGAAAGGCCGACGGCCATGGGGGACATACGCAGACGGGGAGCCGTCGCACTCGGGATCACCGCGCTGGTGGCACCGCTCACACTCGCGCTCGGGGCCGCCCCGGCGCAGGCCGCGAGCTGCACCACGCAGACCGGGCCGTACCAGAAGAAGGTGGAGAAGTTCCTCGGCCGCCCCGTCGACGGCAAGCAGTCCGCCGCCGACTGCAAGGCGATCCGGGCCTTCCAGACCAAGCACGGCATCACACCGAACATCGGCTACGCCGGTCCCGTGACCTGGGGCGTGATGGATCTGATGCTGAAGCAGAAGGCGGTCGGGAAGAACCCCAACAAGTCGGGCAAATGCCCTGTCGGCAAGGGCCGTATCGCGTGCGTCGACCTGACCCTCCAGCTCAGCTGGATCCAGGACGGCAAGAAGCTCGTGTACGGCCCGGTGCCGGTCCGCACGGGCCGCAACGGCTACGAGACCCGCACCGGGCTGAAGAAGATCTACTGGCGGAACATCGACCACGTGTCCACCATCTACGACGTGCCGATGCCCTACAGCCAGTTCTTCGACGGCGGCCAGGCCTTCCACTCCGTGGGCATCAGCATGTGGAACCCGCCGGGCTCGCACGGCTGCGTCAACATGACCAAGACCGACGCCAAGAAGTACTGGTCGCTGCTGAAGAAGGGTGACGACGTCTACGTCTACGGCCGCAAGCCGGGCACCTGACGGGCGCGGGATCTCCCGGCCCGCCGGGCACATCACGTCTCCGGTGCGTCCCCGAAGTCCGGTCTCCGCAGCCGGACCCCGCCCTGCCGAGCGGACTCGTGCGCGACGATGCCCGGCAGGGTGCAGCGGGCCGCCACCCAGGCGTACCTGTTGGTGTTCGAGCAGCAGTTGCCGGCCCGGGTGTCCGAGCCGCAACGCCTGCGCAGCGCCAGCATCGTGCACTGGGGCTGGCCGACCCAGACCGCCGTGGCCACGGCACTCATCATCACCGCGCTTGCTCTGGCCACACCGCGTGGTGGCTCGTACTTCTCATACTGCGGGCGCCCGCTTCCGGCGCGGTTCACGCAGAGTCCGGCACGAGTCCGGCCACCTGAGTTTCACCCTCCGGCTCCTCCCTCGGTGTGATGTGTCCGCGGGCGGGGGCTGCGCCGCGCCCGATAACGGGTCGACGGTGAAGGGGAACTGTATGGCAGACGACGCGCAGGTCCGGGCGAGGATCGGCAAGCGCCGGCGGGCCGTCCGTACCGCTGCCCCGCCCTGCCGATCAAGCCGTCGAGACCGTCGTGCTGCCGTACACCCACTTCAGCGTGGATGTTTCGTCCCGACCGACGGTTGGCCACGTCAACGGCTGTCATGATCGACGGCCTGAAGTTGGTCGACGCGGAGCGCGACGACGACTGGCGCTTTGATCCACGTCTTCCCGACGGTCAGTGGACGGGGTACCCCGTACACAAGAGCAACCCGCTGGACAAGGGCCACCTCGTCCGCAGGCTCGATCCGGTCTGGGGAACGGGTTCCGAGGCAGAAACGGCGCGCCCCAGAGCGGACCGCACGCGAGAAGCCGCACGGCGAACCTGCCTGGCTCCACCCGCTCAGGATATGGAGCCAGGCTCCAAGAGCGCACGAATCCGCAGTCCAAGGTGCAGCACCAGCCGGTCGCCGCCATTGTCCAGATCGAGGCCGGTGATCTCCTGGACCTGCCGGAGGCGGTAGTAGAGCGAGGTGCGGTGGATACCCAACGCCTCCGCCGTACGAGGTATGGAACCGGCATTCTCCAGGAAGCACCGCAGTGTGTCCTCGAGCCGCTGACCCACCGGGCTGTTCAGCAGTATGCGCACGGGCTTGGGCAGCAGCGACGCGTTGAGCGCCTCATCAGGCAGCCGCAGCAGTACGGCGAGCTCGCCCAGCGTCTCGTAGCTGGCCATGTTCTTCAGGTGGGGCATCCGGCGTGCGGCGCGGGCAGCGACGAGTGCTTCGTCGTATGAGGTCCGTGCGTCAGCCAGGCTGTCCTGAACACCGCCGACGCCAACCACTGGGGCGGTGGATGCATCAAGGTAGGTACACAGCGTCTCGAGGATGCTGGTGGCCTGGTCCGCGAGTTCACTCTCGCCGACCGGCCGGGTGTAGCACTGCAGGAGAATTGCGCTCTCCGGGGTGACGGCCATGATTCCGGTTGCCGAACGTGACCGGCAGAATCGTTCAAGTGAGCCGCGCAGAGCCATCTCCAATTGGCCTGGTGGCTCCAGAGACGGACTCAGCTGGACGACGCTGACCACGACGTGAGGAGCGTCGGGAAGCAGCCCCTCAGTAAGTATTCGCTGGCGCGCAGAGGCGCGCGCGACCTGACTGTCGTCGACGAGCGCAAGCAGTATCTCCTGGACGTCGGTCCGCTCGGTCCCGGCGGCCAGCTGGTCCGCGTACATCTGTGCCGCGATCGCCGGCACCGCCTGCGTGATGGTTGCCGTCTCGTCCGGTGCGAGGGTGCCGTCGGGGGCGACGACCATCAGCAGCCCGACAAGGTGGCCTCGCTCGCGCAGCGGTACGCAGTAACGGGTGAGCAGGCCGATGTCGTCACGTCCGTCGATGAAACCGGGCTTCTGCCATTGGGTGACCCCCTGGTCCAGGACATACCGGATGATCTCGTCGGCGGCCCGGCCCTGCAGCAAGCTGTGGATCCGTACCGGATCGGCGTCTCCGAAGTGCTGGCTCGAACAGACGAGTCTGACCAACGGGTCGTCTACGACCACCGCGCGGCCCAAC
This sequence comes from Streptomyces viridiviolaceus, assembly GCF_014650995.1. GTDB lineage: Bacteria > Actinomycetota > Actinomycetes > Streptomycetales > Streptomycetaceae > Streptomyces > Streptomyces viridiviolaceus. The sequence goes on along the minus strand of NZ_BMWA01000028.1, from coordinate 7,904 downwards.
TGCGCCGCGAGCGCCTCCACCAGTCGCTGCAGTGCATCGCTGCCGACTCGAACCCGCTGCTGCTCAACCATGAGAATCCTCTCGTGAGCTGCCTTTTCTACAATCTGCGCAACCAACATGACAAATTTTCAACAATGTGAGGTCAGGTGCGCGGACAGTGGCCTCGCGAGCAGGTTGGATGTCCGGGTGAATGGAAGGGGGCCTCTGCCCGGCCGGACTACTTCGGGCGACTCCGTCCTCCTTCGTCGCTCATCCGAACCGCGACCAGCGCATATCGCGCGAATCGACCGCGCTTGGCTCGGTCGGGACGTGATCACCAGCCCGGCCGCCTCGCCGTTCGGGCGGGGGCGCGGTGAACTCGGGCAGCCGGTCGGTTCATGGCGCGGTCGCAGTTCGCTCGGTGTGTGTTGCTGACTGCTCCGGGCGCACCGCGAGCAGGTACTCGGCCACGCGATCCGGGTCGCGTCGGCGGCTTTCGTCGCCGCCTCGCCAACCTGTGGTCGGACTGGTCGTATCAGGAGCGGCCCTGCTCGGCCCTTGTACACCACGGCGCTGCGCGGTTTCGGCTGTGACGGATGCGACGCTGCCCGGGGCGCTCAGGTCGGCGGAGCAGGCTGCCGCAATGAGACCGGCCTCGCCGATAAGGGTCTCGGTCCGGCGGCGGTGGTCACGGGCTCACACAGCCCGGCAGATCGGGACTGGCCTCAGACCTGATCCGGATACGGCAGGGCCTGACGGGCTGCCTCCGTGGCGGCAGCCGCACGTTCGCGTTCCGCCTGATCCGGGGCAACTGCGCGGGCGGCGTCGCGGCGGGCCTGCTCAGCAGCAGCCGGCTCGCGCCTCCGCGCGGATTTCTCCACCTCGATGGCGGCCTGCGCACACAATTCGGTCCTCGAGGACCCGGCGACGCGTACGGTCGCTCATGGGGCCGGTCAGCTCCCGGTTGATGTCCGCCGTGATCTTCGCGCTCCGCGCGCAGCGGATGTGGACTGCGGTGCAGCAGTTCTCGCACCTGCCGCCGGTGTCCAGCCGCATCCCGTCGTCACGGCGGCAGTCCGAGCGTGCCTGCACCAGGCCCCGCCGGATCAGCCACCCGTACGGGCCGGTGAACAGGTCTTTCCGGCGATCCCCTCCAGCCGGTCGGTCAGCAGCCGCAGCGCGGCCTCCACTGCCCCGGCAGGTCCGCCAGCCGCTCGACTTCTGCCTTCGCGGCCGCCGGCCGCCTTGAACTGGTCCCACTGCCAGCCGGGCAGCCGTCCCACAGCCCCGCGACGAGCCCCGGACCGAGGTCAGGCAGGCGGACAGTCCTTGGCAACGTGGTGCGGGTCAGCGAGCAGTGGCCTCGCGAGCAGGCTGGATGTGCGGCCGGGCAGAAGGGGTCTCTGCCCGGCCGGACCACTCAGCCGAAGGAGTGGACGGCGTCGAGGATGACGCGGGTGACAGCCTTGGGCTGGGAAAGCACGACGGCGTGTGAAGCGCCGTCGATCTCCACTGTGGTTGCGGCGGCACGTTCAGCGCCGAAACGCTCGACCTCGGGGTTGATGGCCTGGTCCGCGCCGGCGATCAGGGCCCATGACGGCTTGGTCTTCCAAGCCGCCACGGGGGCCGCCTCGCCGAATGCTCCCATGCACAGCGGTCGCTGGGTGGAGGCCAGGACGCCGGCCAGATCGGCGGCGACGTCGGCAGCGAAGACGCGGGGGAACGCCTCTTCCGCGATGGTGACCTCCGTGGCGATGCCGCCGTCGGCGGTGGGGTAGGTCCACTGCTGGAGGTTGTTCACCAGCGCTGAGGCCGGGAATCGGCCCTGCAGTTCACCGACGCTCTCCTCCTCATCCAACATGTAGGCCGCGACGTAGACGAGGCCGACTACGTTTTCCGCGGCTCCTGCGACGGTAATCAGAGCACCGCCGTAGGAATGGCCGACCAGGATGACTGGGCCGTCGATCTGGGAGGCGAGGGAGGCAATGTATGCGGCGTCCGACGCCAATCCGCGCAGGGGGTTCGACGGGGCGATGACGGAGATACCGTCCTTCTTCAGTTCGTGAATGACTCCGAGCCAACTGGCCGCGTCGGTGAACGCGCCGTGAACGAGTATGACGGTGGGAGTGGGCATGGGTGCGGCTCTCTCAGGGGCTAGGGTGTGTGGGGGCTGGTCGACTTACAGGACGCAGTCGAGTCAGCGGTAATGGCATTCTGCTGAACGGTGTAGGGCATGGCATCTCCTGCTGGTGAAAGAGAAAGGGGGCAGTGACGGGAGGGAAGGCAGGCCTGTTTCACGCGTCGTGCAGCGCCGATTCCTGCCATTCCTTCGGGGTGATTCCGTAGGTTTGCCGAAAAACCCGACTGAAGTGGGAAGGGCTGGTGAAACCCCAGTGCTGAGCCACGGCGGCCACCGTGCGACGCCTGCGGCGGAGGTCCATGCGGCAGGCGTCCAGCCGTCGCTGACGAATCCAGGAGCCGACTGTGGTGCCGTCGGCCTGGAAGAGTTTGTGCAGGTACCGCACGGAGATGTGGTGCGCGCGGGCGATGGCCTCTGGGGACATGTCGGCGTCGGCCAGGTTCTGCTGGATGTACGTCTGGATGCGCAGCAGCAACTCGGACTCCGGAGGTGCGGAGCAGCGCCTGTCGTCGCACACCTCACTGACCAGCAGTGCCACGAGGTCGGCGGTGTTCAGGGCGAGCCGGCTGTTGACGGCTGTGCGTTGCGAACTCGATGTCCTGGCCAGGGAGCCGAGGAACTGGGAGACCAGCGCGGGCAGGCCGCTGCTCCCGCTGATGCGGGTGGCCGGACCGTCGCGCAATGCCTGTGCAGATGAGTCGAGCAGGTACAAGGGCACGCGGAAGAAGGCCATTTCCTGCGCGTAGTGCACGTCCGGCCGCAAGGCGCCGGCGAGAATAAGATCACCCGGTTCAAGAACGTGCTCAGAATCCGCATGGACACGCACTGCTCCGTCAGACGTGTTGATTCCCAGGTAAAGGTATGAATCCCCCCTCCCTGCGGGCCACGGCAGGCTTATGAAGGGGCCGGAATGATTTCCGGGGCCCGTCGCAGACCTGCTTTGAGTGGCGATTTTTGGCATAGGTATACTGATCGACTTAATCATGTCCGCGTCCCCGTCGTAATATTTTACGTAGTGCGAAGTATTTCGAGTGAAGTTCTAGACGCCCGAAGCGGGCGCTGTGTCATTCCGCAGAAAGAAACGCTTCCACTGTGGAATTGAAAGCCGCCGGGTTCTCGAGGAAGGGGAAGTGTGAGTTCGCCACGGCGCTCGGGAAAACGTAGAGTTGCGCGTCTGGAATCTGCCGGGCAATGAACTGCTGCGAGCGAGGATGGACGTGGCTGCCGTCACATCCGAGAACGAGTGTGGGAACGTCGATGCGCGGCAGGACGTCGCGCCAATCCTGGGCACAGTGGTCAAAGAGCAGCGGCACCGCGGCATGGGCCGGCGTTGCCTTGATCTGCTCGGCGACGAACGAGAGGATCTCCGGGTCGGGATCTCCGGAAAACATGCCGCGGACGAAGTCGTAGCGGACCCGTTCTCCATCAGGACCGGCGAGGGCAGCTCCGAGCGTGAGGAGTGTCGCCACGTCGAAGATCGCGCCGGACGCCTGCTGCTCCTCGATCGTCATCCAGGGGACCGCGGCCACCGCAGCCGGCTGGTCGACCACGACGAAGCGACGGAGCCGGCTGGTGCCGTACTGGTCGATGAAACTCCACCACACCGATGCACCCATCGACCAGCCGAGAGCGTCGAAACGGTCGAGCTCGAGGTGGTCGATGAGGTCCGCGACGTCCGCAGCGAGCCGGGCGATGCGGTAGCCGTGGTGCGGTGCATCGGAGATTCCGTGCCCCCTCAGATCGAGGGTGACGACGCGACGGGCGGGTGCCAGGCCGGCCAGCTGGTGCCGGAACATCTCCTGGGTCTGCCCCCAGCCGTGCAGCATGACGAGAGGAAGGCCGTCGCCACCGGTGTCCCGGTACACCAGACGTACGCCGTCGCTCGTTATCAGTTCGCTCACGACTGTTTCCTCGGTGCTCGTGCCGCACGTGGTTGCGTGCGGGCTTCTGCAGTATTCGACAGGTCGGAGCTGATGACAGGATCAGCTCCGGTGTACTGCATTCTCCGCCGTCGGGGCAGGCGGGCACCACCGCGCTCCGTAGAGATCGGTGGGCGAAAACTTCGTCAGTCTGTAGGGCCGGGGTGTCGCTGCTGCTTCGCCGCGCGCCGCAACAGCGGGCCCGGGCGCCGAGGTCGACCACCTCACGCGTGGCCCGTTCCTCGTCGTGTCGTGGCAAGCCGCAGACCCTACGCGGACGCGGACGACCACGCGCGAAGGCCGCGCGGTCCCCGGGGACCGCGCGGCCTTCGCGCAGGTTGCCGGCTACCGGCACATCAGGTGGTCGCGCGCACCGCGTCGCGGATCAGGTCGGCGACTTCCTTCGGCCGGGAGACGGCGACGGCATGCGAGGCACCGTCGATCTCGACGACCGTTGCTCCGGCCCGCTTCGCGCCGAAGCGCTCCACTTCCGGGTTGATCGCCCCGTCCGCGCCGGCCACGAGCGCCCACGACGGCTTGGTCTTCCACGCCGCGGCCGAGGCAGTCTCCGTGAACGTCGAGGCGGCCAGTGGACGCTGTGCCGCTGCCAGGACCTTGGTCACAGCGGCAGGAACGTCGGCGGCGAAGATACCGGGGTACGCCTTAGCCTTGATCGTGACCTCGACCGCGGGCTCCTCGCCGTCAACCGGGTACGTCTTCTCCGAGAGGTTGCTGACCAGCGGAGACAGCGGGAAACGTCCCTGCAGCTCACCGAGACCCTCGCCCTCTTCGGGGATGTAGGCGGCGACGTAGACCAGGCCGACGACGTTCTCGGTGGTACCCGCCACGGAGATGACCGCTCCGCCGTAGGAGTGGCCGACCAGCACGACCGGGCCGTCGATCTGGGAGGCCACCGAGGCGATATAGGCGGCGTCGGACGCCAGGCCGCGCAGTGGGTTCGGCGGCGCCACCACGGGAATGCCCTGGTTCTGCAGCTCCGCGATGACGCCGGACCAGCTGCCGGCGTCCGCGAAGGCGCCGTGGACGAGTAGGACGGTGGGAGTGGTGCCCATGAGTCAGTGCTCCTTGGACGGGTCGGATGGTCGCGTCAGCGGGTGTGCAGTGCGGTGCGGAGGACGGTGACGGCCTGGGTGATGGCCGCTTCGGCGGCACGGGTCTCGCGCAGGGCGTTGAGCATGACGAAGTCGTGGATGACGCCCTGGAAGCGGACGGCGGTGACCGGAACGCCGGCCTCGCGCAGCTTGTTGGCGTACGCCTCGCCCTCGTCGCGCAGGACGTCGGCCTCGCCGGTGATGACCAGGGCCGGGGGCAGTCCGGTGAGCTGCTCGGTGGTGGCCCGCAGCGGAGAGGCGGTGATCTGGGCACGCTCCGCCTCATCGGTCATGTACTGGTCCCAGAACCACTGCATGCCGTCGCGGCGCAGGAAGTAGCCGGTGGCGAACTGGTGGTAGGAGCCGGTGTCGAAGCTCGCGTCGGTCACCGGGTAGAACAGAACCTCACCGGCGACAGCGAGGCGGCTGGCGTCGAGCCCCTTGGTGGCGCCTTCGGCGACGATCCACTGGGCAACCGCCCGCACCGACGGCGAGCTCGCGCACCAGCCTGTCGTGGGTGTGGGCGTTGCCGAAGACCCAGCCGGCGCCGTGAATGCAGAGGATGACAGGCAGAGTGCCCTCGGCCCCGGCAGGTTTGACGATGCGGGCGCGGACGCTGCCCGTGGGCCCGCCCGAGACGGTGATCCACTCCTCGTCGACGTCCGGCTTGGTGATGTCGCCGGACTGCACCTCGTCGACGGCCTTGCGGCCCTCGGCCGGCGGCAGGTCGAACAGGTACGGAGGGTTGGCGGTGGCCGCGGCGAACGCTGCGGCGGCCGGCTCCAGAACCGGCTGGACCGGCTCAAAGGTCTGGGGCATTTCAACTCCTGGGACGTACGTGCATATCGGCGTTTCCGGCGATGCGCCCTTCACTGGGAACGAAGATCGGCCGGACCGTTCACGACCACGCCAGAACCGCACATACGCAGGTCATTGCACGTTGGCGCACCAACTCCGACCCCACCGCGCACGGTCGGACGCACAGTGCGCTGCCAGGCAATCTTCAGTGCGCTGCACAGAAACCGCAACGGTGGCCGCAGCCATCCCGCCAGCCGGTCCACCGGCAAGATCGCCGTCTACGACTGGAGTGCCGGGTCGCGCTGATGACAGGTGCCTTGCTCACCGCCGAGGTCGGCCGGGACTGCCGGGCCGGCCGGGACGAACCCGGCCTTGGTCAGCACTTTCTGGGACGCGGCATGGGCGTGGGCGGCGGCTGCGCGCAGTGTGCGCAGCCCGTGCCGCGCCGCCGCCGGCCGGCATAACTCCCGGACGGTCGCGGTCGCTACGCCGCGGCCGGCGACGTGCTGCGCGACCCGGTAACCGAGGTTGGCAGTGCCGTCCTCGAGGTCGTACAGGTTGAACCGGCCCAGAACCGAGCCATCCCCGGCGACCAGCACGTAGAAGGCGCAGATGCCGGCCTCTTGCTCAGCCGGCAAGGCGCTGTTCCGGTCGTCGAACTGGTCGTAGAACTCGTCGCCCCGGTCGGGAACCGAGGCAGCGAAGTAGGCACGGTTCGCCGGCTCGAAGGCCAGGACCACCGGGGCATGGCCGGCATCCAGCTGCTTCAGTTCGGGCACGGGGTCCACTCTGCACAGGCGCCGCGCCGAGGCCACCTGAGTTCCCATCAGCGACAGGCAGCCCCAAGACCATGGCACATCACGATCTACGGCTGGAGTGTCAGGAGCGACCGGTAGCCACTTCTACTCTCGTCTCATCTTCTGCACCGCGGAACGGCGCTCGGTCTCGGTGTGCCCACCCCAAATGCCGTACGGCTGCTGTGACGTCAAAGCGAATCGGCTACAGGGTTCGCTCACCGGACAGCTACCGCAGACCGCTCGGGCTTCGTCTTCGCGGCGCCGGCGGGCTCGGCCTCGTTCGCCGGCGGGCGGGAAGAAGACCGAACTGTCCATGCCTCGGCATGCCGCCTCGAGTTGCCATTCCCACACATGCAGAAGCGGCTTCGTCCGAGTCTTCATCGATCTCTCCTTCCACGGTCTCCGGCAGTACGGCTGGGCGCTTGGCCCAGCGCGGTGAGCAGCTGGTCGAACGGCACCGGCTCGAGGTCCTGCCCGGCGGGCTTCGGAACCGTGGCGAGCCCACTCATCAAGGCCGCCAGTTCACCGGCTGCCCGTTCGATTCGCCCGTGCAGCCCTTCGGCGCCCCAGTCCTCCGAGGCGGCGTACACACCGGTCGGGACGACGACGGCCTTCAGGTAGGAGAAGAGCGGACGCAGGGCGTGGTCCAGGACCAGGGAGTGCCGGGCCGTGCCGCCGGTCGCGCCGATGAGGACCGGCTTGCCGGCGAGCGCGTGCTCGTCGGTGACGCTCAGCGCGTCGAAGAACGACTTGAACAGTCCGCTGTACGAGGCGGAGAACACTGGTGTGACGACGATCAGGCCCTCCGCCTCGGTGATCGCCTCGAAGGCGTCTGCCAGCTCCTTCTGAGGAAAGCCGCTGGTGAAGGTGTGTGCGATCTCAAGGGCGAGGTCGCGCAGCTCGATGACCTTGGTGTCGGCTGGCTGGGGCTCGGGAGCAGTGGCTGCCGGCGCGGCGACCGCCGCGAGCCGGTCGGCGAGGAGCCGGGTGGAGGACGGACGCTCAGTCCCGCGGAGACGACGACGAGTTTCATCCAGTGGTCACCTCTTCGGGGGCGTGCTCGCTCTCCTTCAGGGCGAGCTGGGAGGCGTGGGTGGGCGCGTCCGGCACGTTCGCGGGCCGGTTCTTGGCGAACTCCTTGCGCAGCACCGGCACGACC
>NZ_BMWA01000027.1 GCF_014650995.1 Streptomyces viridiviolaceus | reverse complement strand
CCTCATCACGTCCCTCGCGATGCTCCACACCAAACACGCCGACCTGCCCTCCCGCAAACACGGCAACCCGCCCCAGTAACCCGGCGGACCCGCCGCGGCAACCCCGCGGACCCCTCTCACAGGGAGACTGACACCCATGACCACGCCCGACATCCGCGTCGAGAAGGGCCACGCCGAGCCCGAGGAAGTCGCCGCCATCACGGCCCTCCTCCTGGCCCGCGCCGCCGCCCGCCCCGCCGAGATCGCCCCGGCCCACCGAGGCCGCGTCAAGGCCGGCTGGCGCCGCCTGGAACGAGAGCCCGGCTTCCGCGCCCCGCACAGTTGGCGCTGACCGGTACACATACGAAGAAGGCCCCTCCTGGACGGAGGGGCCTTCTTCGTGCGACGCCCGTCGGGGAAGTGCCCTCAAGGGGCGCGGGGCTGTGTCGATGTGCGGCTCCGCCGCGTGGGCGCGACCAGCCGCAGACGAGCCGCACCCGGCAATGCAACAGCCCCCGGCAGCCCAGTGGCCGCAGGGGGCGTTACGCAACCCGGCTGGGCGCGGAGCGCTAGCGCAGACGCGCCATCAGCGCGTGCTCCACGAGCGTGATGAGCGTCGACTTCGCGTCGGCCCGGTGCCGGGCGTCGGTGGTGATGATCGGGGTGTCGGGACCGATCTGCAGCGCCTCCCGGACCTCGTCCGGGTTGTACGGCTGCTGACCGTCGAAGCCGTTCAGCGCGATGACGAACGGCAGGCCCGAGTTCTCGAAGTAGTCGACGGCGGGGAAGCAGTCGGCGAGCCTCCGCGTGTCGACCAGGACCACCGCGCCGATGGCGCCGCGCACGAGGTCGTCCCACATGAACCAGAACCGGTCCTGGCCGGGCGTACCGAAGAGGTACAGGATCAGGTCCTGGTCGAGCGTGATGCGGCCGAAGTCCATGGCGACCGTGGTGGTCGTCTTGTCCCCGGTGTGGGTGAGGTCGTCGATACCCGCCGAAGCGGATGTCATGACGGCCTCTGTGCGCAGCGGGTTGATCTCCGAGACGGCGCCGACGAACGTGGTCTTGCCCACGCCGAAGCCGCCCGCCACCACGATCTTCGCGGAGGTGGTGGAGCGGGAAGGACCGCCGCTAGAGCTTGCGAAGTCCACTGAGCACCCTTTCGAGCAGTGTCACGTCTGGCTGGCCGCCGGCGTTCTCGTCGCCGCCGGGCTGATGGATGGCGACCAGTCCCGCCTCCGCCAAGTCGGCGACGAGGATCCTGGCCACGCCGAGAGGGATCGTCAGAAGGGCCGAGACCTCGGCCACCGACTTGATTTCCCGGCAGAGGTTGCAGATCCGCTGATGCTCGGGCAACTGGCCCTGCATCTGGTGCGGCTGCGCGGTCGTGTGCACCAGCGCCTCGATGGCGAGCTGGTACCGCGGCCTGGTACGGCCGCCCGTCATGGCGTACGGGCGCACCAGGGGGTTGTTCGACGCCCCGGCGGGCGCCGGCTCGGGGGTGCGGCGCTGCGGCTGCACGGGCTGGATGCGCGGGGCCTGCGGCTGGTCGTACGGCGCGGGGCCGGGGCCCTGTGGCGCGTACGGCTGCCGGTGGCCGGGGGCGGAGGGGAAGCCGTACGGGTTCGCCGAACCGTCGCCGTGGCCCTGTGCAGGGCCGTACGACCAGTTGCCCGAAGACGGACCGCCTGGGGGTGTTGCCACTTTCTCCTCCTCCGACTGTGCCTGGCACCCATCACTGTGGAGCCGCGTCCCGAAACCTTACGGCCACGGGACGCCAAAACGCACCGTCTGCCCGTTAGTTGAGAAGACTCCCTTGGAGCTCCGCACGCAGGTCCGGCGTCAGGACCGTACCGGCTCGGTCCACCAGAAGGGCCATCTCGTACCCAATGAGGCCGATGTCCGCCTCCGGGTGTGCGAGAACCGCGAGCGACGAACCGTCGGAGATGGACATGATGAAGAGGAATCCCCTCTCCATCTCCACAACCGTCTGGTTCACGCTGCCGCCCTCGAAGATGCGCGAGGCACCGGCGGTCAGCGAGGTCAGACCGGAGGCGACGGCCGCGAGCTGGTCGGCGCGGTCGCGCGGGAAGCCTTCGGACATCGCCAGAAGGAGTCCGTCGGCGGAGACCACCACCGTGTGGGACACCCCCGGGGTGTTGTCCACGAAGTTGGTGATCAACCAGTTCAGGTTCTGTGCCGCCTGGCTCATCGGGCTCACACTAACGCTCCTGGTTGTAGGTGCTGTCAGGACCGAAGCCCTGGCCGTTCGTTTCACTGCCTGCGGTACGGCCCCGTTGGACACCGCGCCGCAGGTTGCTCAGCCTGCCCCGGACGTCTTCCGGGGCGCGGGAGACCTGTGGGCCTCCCTGGTGGGTGGTTTCGGCGGAGCCCTCGACCAGGTTGGCCCTGGGCACCCGCCGCGGCAGACCGGAGGAGGTCACTCCGCCCGCCTTGGGCTTCCTCAGCTGCGAGGCCTGCTGCCAGCGCTCGTCGTTGGCCGAACGCCAGTCGTCGCCCTCCGGCGCGGAAGCCGGCGCTTCGTGGTTCACGTGCCGCGCGTCGCCCGGAGCGCTCGCGGTGGATCCGCGGCGCGGGAGTCCGGCGTCGGTCAGGTCGTGAACGGCCGAGGGGGCCGGTCCCGGACGGTCGAAGCCTACGCGGTCCGCCTCGGTCACGTCAGCGGCCTGCGCGGATTCCGCTTCCGGGGCATCCGCAGGGTACTGGGTCGGGTAGCCGTTCTGGTAGCCGTTCTGCTGCGGCCAGTCGTCCTGGTGACGCCGCTGCTCGAAGGCCGAGTAGCTCTCCTGGGTACCGGCACCGGCCGCCGTGTGCTGCTCCTGGCCCGGCTCCGCATACGAGGGCTCGGGGTAACCGCCGCCCGACGTGTAACCGTCGTTCTGCTGCAGGCCGCCGTCCGGCGCGTAGTACTGCTCGTCGTACGCCGGCTGCTGCGGCTCCTGGTACGCCGTCTGCTGGTCGTACGCGGCGGGCTGCTGCTCCTGGTAGCCGCCCCGGCCCTGGTCGTAGCCCGGCTGGCCGCCGAACTGGTCGGCGTACCCGGCCATCTCGTCGGCCTCGGGGCCGTCCTGGCCCGGCTGCGCCTGCGACTGGGGGTGCGCCTGGGCCTCCAGGGCCGCACGGCGCTCCTCGCGCATCAGGGAGCGGCCGACCGGGTCGAGCTCGCGTATGTCGTCGGGGACCTCGGCGTAGCGGCTGTCGTCGAAGCCCAGCTCGGCGGCGGTCCGCAGGGGCTGCTGCTGGCTGAAGCTCTCGCCCTGGAACTCCTGCTCGGGGATGATCTGCGAAACGGTGAACTCGTCGCGCTGCATCTGCTGCTCGCCGCCACCGCCGTGGGTGATGGCGTCCGGCAGCATGACCAGGGACGTGGTGCCCGCCTGCTCGCCGGAGGGGCGCAGCTGGACGCGGATGCCGTGCCGGTCGGACAGCCGGCCGACCACGAACAGGCCCATGCGCTGCGAGATCGCGGCGTCCACGGTCGGCGGGTTGGCCAGCTTGTGGTTGATGTCCGCGAAGTCCTCGGCGGTCAGGCCGATGCCCTTGTCGTGGATCTCGATCATCACGCGGCCGTCGGGCAGTCGGGTCGCGGTGACGCGCACCTTGGTCTGCGGCGAGGAGAACGTGGTGGCGTTCTCCAGCAGCTCGGCCAGCAGGTGCACGAGGTCGGTCACGGCCCGGCCGTGGATCTCGGCCTCCGGCACGCCGGACAGCTCGATGCGCTCGTACTGCTCCACCTCGGAGGAGGCGGCGCGCAGGACGTCGACCAGCGGGACCGGCTGGTCCCAACGGCGGCCCGGCTCCTCGCCGGCGAGGACCAGGAGGTTCTCGCCGTTGCGGCGCATGCGGGTCGCGAGGTGGTCCAGGCGGAAGAGGTTCTCCAGCTGGTCCGGGTCGGCCTCGTTGTTCTCCAGGTCGGTGATCAGGGTCAGCTGGCCCTCGATCAGCGACTGGTTGCGGCGCGACAGGTTGGTGAAGATCGCGTTGATGTTGCCCCGCAGCAGGGCCTGCTCGGAGGCGAGTCGCACCGCCTCGCGGTGGACCTGGTCGAAGGCGCGGGCGACCTCGCCGATCTCGTCCGTGGAGGTGATCGGGATCGGGGCGACCCGGGTGTCGACCCGGCCGGGGTCGGTGCGGGAGAGCTGGTCGACCAGCATCGGCAGGCGCTGCTCGGCGATGCCGAAGGCGGCGTTGCGCAGCTGACGCATGGAGCGGCTCATCTGGCGGGCCACCATGCCGGCCAGGATGAACGCGGCGAGCAGCGCGACCACGACGATGGCACTCGTGATGTAGGTGTCCTGCTCGGCGTCGTCCGCGATGGCGGACGCCTCGGCCACCGCGCTGTCGGCCATGTCCGACTCGATCGTGCGGTAGGCGTCGAACTTGAGGGTGTTGACCGCCCACCAGTTTTCGGGCGTGATGCCCTGCTGGGCCAGGGCGGCCCGCGCGGCGGTGTCCGTGGAGCTCAGCTGGGCCAGCTCCGAGACCATCGTGGTGGGGTTGGACGGCGGCGGCACGTAGTCCGCGTCCTTGGCCTTGGCCTCCTTGGCCATGGCCGCGCCGTCCTCCTTCACCTTCTGCTCGGCGTCCTCGAGCTTCTGCGCGTCCGCCTCGGTACCGCCGCCGATGTACTCCTCGACGGCGATGCCCTCCAGATAGGCGTACGAGGAGAGGGCGACGCGCTGGCTGGCGAGGTGGCTGGGCTCCGGACCCGGCTTGACCAGCATGTGCATACCGATGGAGCGCTCCAGGGAGAGCGCGGCCTTGGTCAGGGAGATCGCGTAGACGGTACGGCCGTAGGAGGTGATGTTGCCGGTGCCCAGACCGAGTTCGTTGGCGAACGACATCAGGGTGTGGGCGACCCCGGTGTAGCCCTCCTCGGTCTCCACGCCCTTGAGCTTGGAGGTGTAGGCGGCCGCACGCAGGGACTGGAGCTTGGGCTCCTGCTCGCGGAACAGCTTCAGCCGGCGCTCCAGGCCCGCTGTGCCGGGCATGTTCTGCACGGCCTCGTCGAAGCCGTCGGCGGCGTCGTCCGTGGCCTGGCGGGCCTTGGTGACGGTGGCGTCCTTCGCGCCCTTGCCCTGGAGCAGCGGCGCGGCGGTGATGTCGCGCTCGTTGTAGAGGGCGTTGGCGTAGCTGAGGGAGGCCTGCACGAGACGCGCGGTGTTCTCGGCGTCCTCGGCGTCCTGCCAGGTGTCGATCGAGCTCTTCACCTGGAAGCCGCCCATGACGAGACCGACCAGCACGGGTATGAGCAGGATCGCGTTCAGTCTGGTGGTCACCCGCCAGTTGCGCGGGGAGAAACGGCCGCCGCTCTCGGCGGGTGCGGCCGTCGGTTCCGAGCCGGGCACGGGGGCGGGCGCCGCTGTGCGCGGCGGCGGGGTGAAGTTGCCCCGGGCCGATGGCTCGGGACTGTTATTGCTTCGCCTCACTCGACCAACAACCTCTCGGCGGTCGGCACCTTCGTCGTGCCGCAGTGTCTCAGAGCCCAGTCCGTCATCGAGTACGCGCTACTGCTGAGTACATCTTTGACCATTGGGCAGTTCTGGCATTCCAGCACGACGACCTGCGCTCTTCCAAACACTGGAAACCGGGGATTACACGTGATGTAAGCCCCAGATAAAACGGTCATAAAGAGCGAGGCCCGTCAAAAGACGGGCTGTTCGTGCGCGCAGCGACACCGGTTGACCGCGACGCGTGTCGGTACCACCCGATTCCTCTGCCGAAACGTTATGAACACCGGAGCCGACCGTGTCAAAGGACACAGTCGGTTCCGCCACATCTACGACAACTGCCGTATGCACCCACCGACTTGGGTTGCTACCTCAGCCGTGCCATCAGCGCGTGCTCCACCAGCGTGATCAGCGCACTCTTGGCATCGGCCCGGTGCCGGGCGTCGGTGGTGATGATCGGGGTGTCGGGACCGATCTGCAGCGCCTCCCGGACCTCGTCCGGGGCGTACGGCTGCTGACCGTCGAAGCCGTTCAGCGCGACGACGAACGGCAGGCCCGAGTTCTCGAAGTAGTCCACGGCCGGGAAGCAGTCGGCGAGCCTCCGCGTGTCGACCAGGACCACCGCGCCGATGGCGCCGCGCACCAGGTCGTCCCACATGAACCAGAACCGGTCCTGGCCCGGCGTACCGAACAGGTACAGGATCAGGTCCTGGTCGAGCGTGATGCGGCCGAAGTCCATGGCGACCGTCGTGGTCGTCTTGTCCCCGGCGTGCGTGAGGTCGTCGATACCGGCGCTGGCCGAGGTCATCACGGCCTCGGTGCGCAGCGGGTTGATCTCCGAGACGGCGCCCACGAAGGTGGTCTTGCCGACGCCGAAACCGCCGGCCACCACGATCTTCGCGGAGGTGGTCGACCGACCCCCGTCAGAGCTTGCGAAGTCCACTGAGCACCCTTTCGAGCAGTGTCACGTCCGGCGCACCGCCGTTGTTCTCGTCGCCGCCCGGCTGGTGGATGGCGACGAGCCCGGCCTCGGCGAGGTCCGCCACCAGGATCCGGGCCACACCCAGCGGCATCGCCAGCAGCGCCGACACCTCGGCCACCGACTTCACCTCACGGCACAGGTGGCAGATGCGCTGGTGCTCGGGGAGCAGCCCCATGAGCGCTGCCGGGTCGGCCGTCGTGCTGATCAGCGCCTCGATGGCGAGCTGATAGCGCGGCCGGGTCCGGCCACCGGTCATCGCGTACGGACGTACCAGCGGCTGGTCGCCCTCGTCCTCGTACGGCTCCGCGTACGGATCATGAGAGGCGGTGGGCGGGGTCATGAATCCTCCGGGCGGGACAGCAAGTCGGTCAGTCGTGCCGTCTGACGGGGCCGGTGGGGGGATTGTGGCGGCCGGACGGTGATTTGGTGAGACGGGTGGTGCCGGGGCCTGTCAGTGGAGCAGACTTCCCTGTAGTTCGGCGCGCAGGTCCGGGGTGAGCACAGCCCCCGCGCGGTCGACCAGGAGTGCCATCTCGTAGCCGACGAGGCCGATGTCGCACTCGGGGTGCGCCAGGACGGCCAGGGACGAGCCGTCCGAGACGGACATGAGGAAGAGGAACCCGCGTTCCATCTCCACGACCGTCTGTGCCACGTTGCCGCCCTCGAAGATCCGGGACGCCCCGGCGGTCAGTGAGGTCAGCCCGGAGGCGACGGCCGCCAGTTGGTCGGCGCGATCGCGCGGGAACCCTTCGGACATCGCCAGAAGGAGTCCGTCGGCCGACACGACGACGGTGTGGGACACCCCCGGGGTGTTGTCCACGAAATTCGTGATCAACCAGTTGAGGTTCTGTGCCGCCTGGCTCATCGGGCTCAACTAACGCTCCTGCTGGTGAGTGGGCCGCGGGTAGCTGCCGGTCTGGTTGCTGCCGGCCTGACGGCCCTGTGCGATTCCCCGACGGAGATTGGTCAGCCGGCCGCGCACGTCGTCGGGCGCGCGGGAGACCTGCGGACCGCTCTGGTGCGACTGCTGCTGAGCCGTGCCCGGGACCAGGTTGGCCCGGGGCACCCGGCGCGGCAGGCCGGAGGTGGTGACACCACCGGCGGCCGGCTGCCGGACGCGCTCGGCCTGCCGGACGAGGTCGTCGTTCGGCGAGCTGCGCCAGGCGGAGGCGGTGCTCCGCTGGGGCGCGGAGGGGGTCTGCTGCGACGCCGGGGCCTGGGGCTGGGCCTGCGGCTCCGGGGCGTTGCCCTGCGGCCTCGCGCCACGGTCGCCGTGGAACCAGTTGGTCTCCAGCGTGTCGTACAGCGGCGTACGCCCGTCACCGGGACCGGGCGCCGGGGGCAGTGCCTCGGGCTCCTGCCGGACCGGACCCCGCTGCTGCGCGGGGGCCGGCGGCTGGGGCGCGCCGAAGTCGTTCCCGGCGTGCGCGCCGTTGACGTGCGGGCGCTCGAACTGGCCGGTGCCGGCCGGGTTCTGCCGGCCCGGCAGGGCGTGCTGCCCGGTGGAGCCGTTGTCGTACGCCTGCGGGGCCGCGAACTGGCCGGTCGTCGCCGGGTCGTTCGGCGCGCCCTGCGCACCGAAGATGTCCTGGCGGACGAACTGCCCGTTGTCCTGCTGCGGAGCGGCCGGTCCGGCGGGGGAGAACTGGTCGCCGCGCGGGGCGTTCGTCCCGGGACGGCCGTACTGCTCGGGGGCGGCCTGGGCGAACTGGCCCGTGTTCTGCGGCGCGCCGGGGGCCGGTGCGTCGAAGTCGGGTCGGGCGAACTCGGCCGTGGAGCCGGGGCCCTGGTGCTCGTCGAACCGGGGCACGGCCGGCATCTCGGCGGTCGAGCCCGGGCCCTGCCGGTCGTCGAAGCGAGGCATCCGGTCCGTGCGCGACGAGCCGGGCTCCTCGTGGCCGCGCGGGGTGTCCAGCGAGGCGCGCGGCACGGGCGGCTGCGCGTTCTCGTCGCTCCAGCTGGGCACCCGCGGCTGCGGGTTGCCGCCGGGCAGCTCGGCCCGCGGACCGCCGCGCGGCGGCAGCTGCGGACGACGGCCCTGCTCGCCGTTGGCGTTGCCGTTGTTCTTGCGCCTGCCGCGCTGCGGGGATGCGGGTCCCCCCGGCCGAGTCTGTTCGAGGCTGGGGGAAGGTCCGCGACCGCTGTTGAAGGCGTCCTGGCCACCCTGGGGCATGGTGCCCTGCGGTGCGTTGCCCTGCGGTCCGTTGCCCTGCGGTCCGTTCATGCCCGCGGCCTGCAGACCCTGCGGAGCACCCGGCGCCTGACCGGCACCGGCACCCGCGCCGGCCGGAGCCGGGCGGCCCTGCTGAGGCGGCGCCGCCGGGGACTGCGGTCCGCGCGGTCCGCCCGGACGGCCGCCGGCGTCACGCCCGGGCAGTGCGGCGCGCGGTCCCTGACCGGCGCCGAGCCGGCCGCCGCCCGGTGCACCGGCGCCGAGGGCGCCACCACCGGGGCCACCGCCCTGGCCGCCGCCACGCCGGGCCGCCGCGGCACCGGCCGCGGCCTGCGCGGCCGCCGGACCGCCACCGCCCACGGCCGGCTGACCCGGCTTGGGCTGCGGCTTGCGACCGCCCTGGGCGACGTCGACGGGCAGCATGACCAGCGCGGTCGTGCCGCCGGAGTCGGACGGGCGCAGCTGGATGCGGATGCCGTGCCGCTGCGACAGACGGCCGACCACGAACAGACCCATGCGGCGGGAGACCGAGACGTCCACGGTGGGCGGCGAGGCGAGCCGCTCGTTGATCGCCGCGAGGTCCTCGGGCGAGAGGCCGATACCGGTGTCGTGGATCTCGATCAGGACGCGGCCGTCGGGCAGCGCGTGACCGGTGACCTTGACCTTGGTCTGCGGGGAGGAGAACGACGTCGCGTTCTCCAGCAGCTCGGCGAGCAGGTGCACGAGGTCGTTGACGACCCGGCCGGCCACCTCGGTGGTCGGCACGGCGGCCAGCTCGATGCGCTCGTACTGCTCCACCTCGGACGCGGCGGCACGCAGCACGTCGACCAGCGGGACCGGGCGGGTCCAGCGGCGGCCGGGCTCCTCACCCGCGAGGACGAGGAGGTTCTCACCGTTACGGCGCATGCGCGTGGCGAGGTGGTCGAGCTTGAACAGCGAGGACAGCTGGTCCGGGTCGGCCTCGCGGGACTCGAGCTCGGAGATCAGCGACAGCTGGCGCTGGATCAGACCCTGGGAGCGGCGCGAGAGGTTGGTGAACATCGCGTTGACGTTGCCCCGCAGCAGGGCCTGCTCGGCGGCGAGGCGGACCGCCTCGCGGTGCACGTCGTCGAAGGCCGCGGCCACTCGGCCGATCTCGTCCCGGGAGTGGACGCCGACGGACTCCACGGAGGTGTCCACGTCCTGCGGGTCGGTCTCGGAGAGCTGCTTGACCAGCTCGGGCAGACGGTCCTGGGCGACCTTGGTCGCGGTCTCCTCCAGGCGGCGCAGCGAGCGGATCATGGAGCGGGCCACGACGAAGGCGCCGACCAGCGAGACGCCGAGCACGATCAGGATCAGCGCACCGGAGATGATCGCTTCCTGCTCGGAGGCGCTGCGCAGCTCGCGGGCCTTCTGCTCCATGTCCTCGAGCAGCGTGTGCTCGATGTTCTTCATCTGCTGGATCTTGGTGGAGCTGTCGTCCAGCCAGTCCTGGTACGACCGCTTGTCCAGCCCGGCGAGGCCGTCGGGACCGCCGAGAGCGCGGCCGGCGTAGGTGTCGGTGGCCTCGATGGTCGGGTTGCCCTGGGAGATGGGCTTGAGGAGTTCCTCGGCGCCGTCGCCGTAGATGCTGGTGAAGCTGCGGATCTCGGACTTCTGGCTCTGCAGCGCGGACTCGGCGTACAGCCGGTCGTTGTCGGAGAGGTCGCCCCGCGTGGTGTTGCTGGCCGGCAGCGCCGCCGCGATGACCGCGCGCTGGATGGACGCGTACTCCTTGGCCGACGAGAACGCCGACAGGGCGCGCGTGCGCTGGATCATCTCGGGGTTGCTGGTCGCCTCCGCCATGTCCTGCGAGAGGTCGAGCAGGTGGGTGATCAGGCGGTGGTAGGCCTCGACCGTCTGCGTCGAGTTGTCCTCGGCCTGGTAGGCGGTGCTGCGGATCTTGTTGAGGTCGTTCAGGTCGCTCGCGAGGCCGACGAGGCTGTCACGGACGCCGACGAGGTTGCCGTCCTTGCTGGCGGCGTCGATCTCCTCGGAGCTGTCGAGGAAGTTCTTCAGGGCCCGGTCGGTCTTCTCCCGGTCGCCCTTGACCGCGATCGCGCTGGCCTTCGAGCCGTGCGCGAGCGGACCGGCGGACTGGTCGCGCTCCTCCTGGAGCGCCGCGGCCAGTTCGGTGGCCTGCTTGGTCATGTCCGTCAGCAGCTTCATGTTGTCGAGCTGCTGGATGTCGTCCATGGACTGGTTGATGCGCAACGCGCCCAGCGAGGTGGCCGCGACCACGGGGAGGGCGAGCAGCGACACCAGACGGGTGGAGATCCGCCAGTTGCGCAGGGCTATTCGCGGGCCGGGGCCGGACGGACCCTTCGGGGGCTTCACCGCCGCCGGGCCGGGAGGGGGCGTGGAGGCCGTCGGGCCGGGGCGCCCGGGGCGCTCCGCGCTGTCGCCGGACGGGGCCTGACCCGGGTTCTGGGCGTGCTGGGGCGAGGAGCTGCCGGCCATCGGGCCAGTCCCGCCGTGCGGCTCCGGCTCCGCCGAAGCGCTGCCATCCCTCTTGAAACGTCCCTGCACTAGCGTCGCAACCTCTGGACCAGGCGCCCCTCCGCGTGAACGGCGGGACACGGTGTCGGCGTCATAGGGGCGCCCTGAATACGCCCCCGTGGTGGTCGTGAGTGACCGGCGCTGGCTCCCCCTTCGTGCCGCCGCGCGGCGCTTCTCTGCGCCCCCTGTGCGCCGGCTCGATCCTGCGGCGGTCCGTGGAATTCCAGCACAGTGCAGGATCTCCAACAAGGCCCGTGGGTCAGGCCGTGAGATAGGTGACAGCACGTGAGGGGCGAGTCACCGGTCGTAGAAGATGATCACCCGCAAAACGGACACATGCCCGCGAGTCGTCGATGGGTCTCGGGTGTCCCAGTCGCCATGATCAGGAGCGGAATGATGGCTTCAGTGGGTCAATGTCCGTTTCGTTGGGGTGAACCGGGTGCCTGGATTGACCGGTTTGACCATGGATAAGTGAGCAAACTCACATGCTGATCATGGGCCCTCCTCGCGTTCGACGGGAATCGCATGTTTAGCCTGACGCTTTACAGAGAAGGCAAAACCGACAACCCGCGCCCGCACGAGGGTCCTTGACCCCCTGGCGCCCGGACACGACAGGGTCTCGTACAACCGTGAAGACGACGATGATGTTCCACAAGATCGCCAACCCGCGACGCACGACGCTGGCCCACCTGAAGGACGCCGACGAACTGCAGACGCCGGACCGGCCGGAGCACTCCGTCGAGCTCCCCGCCCAGACCGCCAACCCCAGGCGCACGGTTCTCATGGAGATCCCGGTCGCGGCCACCGCCGCAGAGTAGTACGCCACCGGGCCGCCCCACGTTCACCCGGCGGCCCGCGCACGGGCGCCCGCGCGGCCCCCGCCCGCACCTCACCGGTGCTCGCGGCGGGTGATGCGCGAGGCGCCCGAGCCCGGGGCAGGCCCTGCCGCGTTAGCCTGGAGCGTCAGACTCCAGCCAGCTCAGTCAAGGGGCCAAGCAACCCGTGCGCATCGCCAGGTTCTCCATCGACGGGAACGTCGCCTTCGGCGCGGTCGAGGGCGACCAGCCGGACGAGCTCGTCCTCGACATCATCAAGGGCATCCCTTTCGCGGACTTCGAGCTCTCCGGCACCAAGGTGCCGCTGAGCAAGGTGCGGCTGCTGCCGCCGGTGCTTCCCAACAAGGTCGTGGCCTTCGGCCGCAACTACGCCGAGCACGCCCGTGAACTCGGCAACGAGGTGCCCGACGCCCCGTTCGCCTTCTTCAAGCCGTCCACCTCGGTCATCGGCCCCGGCGACGAGATCCAGTACCCCTCCTTCTCCGAGGAACTGCACCACGAGGCCGAGCTCGCCGTGGTCATCGGCCGCATGTGCCGCGAGGTGCCCCGCGAACGCGTCAAGGACGTGATCCTCGGCTACACCTGCGCCAACGACATCACGGCCCGGGACGTGCAGCGGCGCGAGAAGCAGTGGGCCCGGGCCAAGGGCTTCGACTCCTCCTGCCCGCTCGGTCCCTGGGTGGAGACCGAACTGGACCCGAGCGACCTGACGATCCAGCTCACGGTCAACGGCGCACAGCGCCAGCTCGGCCGCACCAGCGAGATGATCCACCCCATCGAGGACCTGATCGTCAACATCTCCGAGGCCATGACGCTGCTCCCCGGCGACGTGATCCTCACGGGCACCCCGGCTGGGGTCGGCCCCCTCAACGTCGGCGACGAGGTCGCCGTCACCATCGAAGGCATCGGCACTCTCACCAACAAGGTTGTCAAGCGTGGCTAGCGCACCCGGCTCCCCAGTACGCGTACGTTTCTGTCCGTCCCCCACCGGTAACCCCCACGTGGGCCTGGTGCGCACCGCCCTGTTCAACTGGGCGTTCGCCCGGCACCACCAGGGCACGCTGGTCTTCCGCATCGAGGACACCGACGCGGCCCGCGACTCCGAGGAGTCGTACAACCAGCTGCTCGAGGCGATGCGCTGGCTGGGCTTCGACTGGGACGAGGGCCCCGAGGTCGGCGGCCCCCACGCGCCGTACCGGCAGTCGCAGCGCATGGACATCTACAAGGACGTCGCCCAGAAGCTGCTCGACTCCGGCCACGCCTACCGCTGCTACTGCTCCCAGGAGGAGCTGGACACCCGCCGCGAGGCCGCCCGCGCCGCCGGCAAGCCCTCCGGCTACGACGGCCACTGCCGCGACCTGAGCGCCGAGCAGGTCGAGGAGTACGAGGCCCAGGGCCGCGAGCCCATCGTCCGCTTCCGCATGCCGGACGAGACGATCACCTTCACCGACCTGGTCCGCGGCGAGCTGACCTTCACCCCGGAGAACGTCCCGGACTACGGCATCGTCCGGGCCAACGGGGCGCCCCTCTACACGCTGGTGAACCCCGTCGACGACGCCCTGATGGAGATTACCCACGTCCTGCGCGGCGAGGACCTGCTCTCCTCCACCCCGCGGCAGATCGCCCTGTACAAGGCGCTGATCGAGCTGGGCGTCGCCAAGGAGATCCCGGCCTTCGGCCACCTGCCCTACGTGATGGGCGAGGGCAACAAGAAGCTGTCCAAGCGCGACCCGCAGTCGAGCCTCAACCTCTACCGGGAGCGCGGCTTCCTCCCCGAGGGCCTGCTCAACTACCTCTCCCTGCTCGGCTGGTCGCTCTCGGCCGACCAGGACATCTTCACCATCGACGAGATGATCGCCGCCTTCGACGTCTCCGACGTGAACCCCAACCCGGCCCGTTTCGACCTCAAGAAGTGCGAGGCGATCAACGGCGACCACATCCGCCTGCTGGAGGTGAAGGACTTCACCGAGCGCTGCCGCCCGTGGCTGAAGGCCCCCGCCGCCCCCTGGGCGCCGGAGGACTTCGACGAGGCCAAGTGGCAGGCGATCGCGCCGCACGCGCAGACCCGCCTGAAGGTCCTCTCCGAGATCACGGACAACGTCGACTTCCTGTTCCTTCCGGAGCCGGTCTTCGACGAGGCCAGCTGGACGAAGGCCATGAAGGAGGGCTCGGACGCCCTGCTGCGCACCGCCCGCGAGAAGCTGGACGCGGCGGACTGGACCTCCCCCGAGGCCCTGAAGGAGGCCGTCCTGGCCGCCGGCGAGGCCCACGGCCTCAAGCTCGGCAAGGCCCAGGCCCCGGTCCGTGTCGCCGTCACCGGCCGCACGGTCGGCCTGCCCCTGTTCGAGTCCCTGGAGGTCCTCGGCAAGGACAAGGCGCTGGCCCGCATCGACGCCGCGCTGGCCAGGCTGGCGGCGTAACGCCCACGTGTGAGGGGCGGCATCCGGAGTCTCCGGGTGCCGCCCCTTCGCCGTTCCGGCGGACGCGGCACGCCCGGGGGCGTTACGGTCGGATCATGAGCATTCGCGCCGTGGTCTGGGACGTGGACGACACTCTCTTCGACTACACGACCGCGGACCGCGAGGGCATGCGTGCCCACCTGGTGGCCGAGGGGCTGCTCGCCGGGTACGGATCCGCGGAGGAGGCCCTCGCGCGCTGGCGGGAGATCACCGACCTCCAGTGGGCCCGCTTCGCGGCCGGCGAGGTCGACTTCGTCACACAGCGGCGCGACCGCACCCGGGTCTTCCTGGACCGGCCGGAGCTGACGGACACCGAGGCCGACGACTGGTTCGAGCGGTACCTGGCGCACTACGAGGCCGCCTGGTCCCTCTTCCCGGACGTCCTGCCCGTCCTGGACGCCCTGGCCGCCAGCCACCGTCACGCGGTGCTGTCCAACTCCAGCCTGATCGTCCAGGACCGCAAACTGCGCGTCCTCGGCGTGCACGACCGCTTCGAGGCCATTCTGTGCGCCGCCGAGCTGGGCGTCTCCAAGCCCGAGCCCGGCGCCTTCCTCGCCGCCTGCGACGCCCTCGGCCTCGCCCCGCACGAGGTGGCGTACGTCGGCGACCACCCGGAGATCGACGGACGCGGCGCCGCCGACGCCGGGCTGCTGTCGGTGTGGATCGACCGCGGCGGCGCCTACGCGACCGTCGACCCGCCCGTCGGGCCGCGCCGTATCGCGTCCCTCTCCGAACTCCCCGCGCTCCTCGGCGCCGATACTCGTTTTGGAGCCCCGTCCACCTTCGGGTAATGTTCTTCCTGCGCCGCCGGGGAGCGGGCCGAAAGGCCGGAGAACCGGAGGCGCAACGCTAGAACAAGATCCCCTCTGGGGCTTGCGTTCCAGTGGCCTATGGTGTAATTGGCAGCACGACTGATTCTGGTTCAGTTAGTCTTGGTTCGAGTCCAGGTAGGCCAGCTCGCAGAGCTCATCTGCACCCGTGGAGATCATCTCCACAAAGCCCCCGTTGTGTAGCGGCCTAGCACGCTGCCCTCTCAAGGCAGTAGCGCCGGTTCGAATCCGGTCGGGGGTACAGATCCTTCCCGCGAGGACAGTTGGGTCGCACCCGCTGCCTTCGATGCAGGATCGCTAGGGCCCCCGTTGTGTAGCGGCCTAGCACGCCGCCCTCTCAAGGCGGTAGCGCCGGTTCGAATCCGGTCGGGGGTACTGACTGGTCTAAACCACATTGGTCTATGGTGTAATTGGCAGCACGACTGATTCTGGTTCAGTTAGTCTTGGTTCGAGTCCAGGTAGACCAGCTCGGACCTGCGGAAACGCAGAGTCCACGCCCCCGTTGTGTAGCGGCCTAGCACGCCGCCCTCTCAAGGCGGTAGCGCCGGTTCGAATCCGGTCGGGGGTACACCACAGGAAGGCCCTCCGCTTCGGCGGAGGGCCTTTCCTCGTGCCCGGCGCCGACTTACTCGAACCCGTACCGCCGCGTCGTCTCCTCCTCCTGGGCCAGCCGGTGCAGCGCCTGCAGCACGGGTTCGTTGAGGATCGCCCCCAGGACCGCGAACTCGACCCGCTCCGGCTCCGACGGGTGCCTCTCCATGTTGTCCACGTCGAGGACGGCCGTCCGGTGCATCAACTCGGCGTACGGCGCGAGCTGTCCGGCCCCCCAGTCGTAGCCGAGCCGGCGGAACGCGGCCACCCCCACCACCAGCGCGCGGTACGCGGGTGAGATGTCCGCGAGCCGCTTGGCGTTCTCCCAGCCGAGCCGGTCCAGGAGCGCGCTGACCTCCTGGTGGGCGGCCTGCACGTACTCGTCGTCCTCGTCCGGCTCCGGCCCCTGCGGCAGCTCCCACAGGGCCGCGCCCAGCCGGACCGAACGGCCCAGGGACTCGTCGTCGACGTGCCGGAGCACCTCGCGGGCGTTGGCCACCGGGACCTTGCCGACCTGGATCAGTGCGCGTACCAGCCGCAGCCGGCGCAGGTGCGTCTCGTCGTACTCCGCCGTGGTCGCGTTGAGCCGGCGGCCGGGCGGCAACAGGCCCTCCCGCAGGTAGTACTTGATCGTCGCGGTGGAGACACCGCTGCGGTTGCTCAGTTCGGCGAGCCGCATGTCTTGCGCCTTTCATTGGGTAGCGGCACTATCCAAGCATGGCGGACACGGAGAAGACGGCGGGCCGCGCCATGCGGCTCACGACCGCGGATGCTCGGGGAGATGTGGTCGTCCTGCTGATCGGGATGCGGATCAACCGGTTCTGGGCGGTGCACCAGTGGCTGCCGGTGATGCTGGCGATGTTCAGGATGCTGGCGGAGCTGAAGAAGGATCCGGGGCGGGGGATGCTGTCGCGGGTGCTGCTGACGGCCTCGCCGCGGACGTACTACGTCGTGCAGTACTGGGAGTCCAAGGAGAAGCTCTACGCGTACGCGAGCGCGCCGGATGCGTTCCACCACGAGATGTGGCGGCGGGTGAACCGCATGGACCGGGACGGGAAGTTGCGGGGGCACGTCGGGATCTGGCACGAGGCGTACGTCGTTCCGGAGGGACGTTACGAGGCGATCTACGGGGACATGCCGGCGCTCGGTCTCGCCGCGGCGCATGGGCAGGTGCCGCTGGAGGAGCGGGGGCGGTATGCGAAGGACCGGTTCGCTCATCGGTCGGAGGGCGGGAAGGCCGCCTGAGTGCCGTACGCGGTGCTGACTGTCTGCGGCTGCGGGTTGTCCGTGGCCGGTCGCGCGGTTCTCCGCGCCTGTGAGATCTCTCCGGTCCCGTCGGGAAAGGGCCTGCCGCGGCGTTGAGGCCGGCGCTTTCCCGGCGGGACCGGTGTTGCGGGGCGTGTCAGCCCGAGCGGCGCAGGGCCTCCGACAGGCGAGCCGCCGCGTCGATGACCGCCTGGGCGTGCATACGCCCCGGGTGGCGCGTCAGGCGCTCGATGGGGCCGGAGACCGAGACGGCGGCCACCACGCGGTTGGAGGGGCCGCGCACGGGCGCGGAGACGGACGCGACGCCGGGCTCGCGCTCGCCGATGGACTGGGCCCAGCCGCGGCGCCGCACGCCGGAGAGGGCCGTCGCCGTGAACCGGGCGCCCTGCAGTCCGCGGTGCAGCCGCTCGGGTTCTTCCCAGGCCATCAGGATCTGAGCCGAGGAGCCCGCCTTCATCGTGAGCGTGGAACCGACCGGGACCGTGTCCCTCAGGCCCGACAGGCGCTCCGCCGCGGCGACGCAGATGCGCATGTCGCCCTGGCGCCGGTAGAGCTGGGCGCTCTCGCCGGTCACGTCCCGGAGGTGGGTGAGCACCGGGCCCGCCGTGGCCAGCAGCCGGTCCTCGCCGGCCGCCGCGGCCAGCTCGGCCAGGCGCGGGCCGAGAATGAACCTGCCCTGCATGTCGCGCGCCACCATGCGGTGGTGTTCCAGCGCCACGGCCAGGCGGTGGGCCGTGGGTCGTGCCAGTCCGGTCGCGCCGACCAACCCCGCGAGGGTGGCCGGACCGGACTCCAGAGCGCTCA
Organism: Streptomyces viridiviolaceus; assembly: GCF_014650995.1. Lineage (GTDB taxonomy): Bacteria > Actinomycetota > Actinomycetes > Streptomycetales > Streptomycetaceae > Streptomyces > Streptomyces viridiviolaceus. The sequence continues at coordinate 114,819 of NZ_BMWA01000027.1, read as the reverse complement.
GGACGAGGGCCGCCTTGTCCAGAACGCCGACGCCGCTACTGTTGTCCATGCAACGATACTTGCGTCTCACTCTGTGAAACGCAAGTTCAATTTTCCGTGGAACGCGCCACCCTTGATGTCACGAAGTCACAGCGGCCCGTGGACGTGAGGGCCTGGCGGCGGATGCCCGGAAACAGGGGTGCGGGCGACGCCTCCTCAAGATCTCTAGTTGGGTCGGCGCACGTTCGCCGACCGGAGGGAAAGCGATGGGTAGGACACTCGCGGAGAAGGTCTGGGACGACCACGTCGTCCGGCGCGCCGAGGGCGAGCCCGACCTCCTCTTCATCGATCTGCACCTGCTGCACGAGGTGACCAGCCCGCAGGCCTTCGACGGCCTCCGCAAGAGCGGCCGCCCCGTGCGCCGGCTCGACCTGACCATCGCCACCGAGGACCACAACACCCCGACGCTCGACATCGACAAGCCCATCGCGGACCCGGTCTCCCGGGCCCAGCTGGAGACGCTGCGCAAGAACTGCGCCGAGTTCGGCGTCCGGCTGCACCCGCTGGGCGACGTCGAGCAGGGCGTCGTGCACGTCGTCGGCCCGCAGCTGGGTCTGACCCAGCCGGGCACCACCGTGGTCTGCGGCGACTCGCACACCTCCACGCACGGAGCCTTCGGCGCGCTGGCGTTCGGCATCGGCACCTCCCAGGTCGAGCACGTGCTGGCCACCCAGACGCTGCCCATGGCCCGCCCGAAGACCATGGCGATCACTGTCAACGGCGAACTGCCCGAGGGCGTCACGGCCAAGGACCTGATCCTCGCGATCATCGCGAAGATCGGCACCGGTGGCGGTCAGGGCTACATCCTGGAGTACCGGGGCGAGGCCATCGAGAAGCTCTCGATGGAGGCCCGGATGACCATCTGCAACATGTCCATCGAGGCCGGCGCCCGCGCGGGCATGATCGCCCCCGACGAGACCACGTTCGCCTACCTCGAGGGCCGCCCGCACGCCCCCGAGGGCGCGGACTGGGACGCGGCGGTGGAGTACTGGAAGACGCTGCGCACCGACGACGACGCCGAGTTCGACGCCGAGGTCGTGATCGAGGCCGCCGAACTGTCGCCGTTCGTCACCTGGGGCACCAACCCCGGCCAGGGCGCGCCGCTTTCGGCCGCCGTCCCCGACCCGGCTTCGTACGAGGACGCTTCGGAGCGCTTCGCCGCCGAAAAGGCCCTGGAATACATGGGGTTGGAGGCCGGGCAGCCGCTGCGCTCCATCAAGGTGGACACCGTCTTCGTAGGCTCCTGCACCAACGGCCGCATCGAGGACCTGCGTGCCGCCGCGGACATCCTCCGGAGCCGCAAAGTCGCCGACGGCGTACGGATGCTGGTCGTCCCGGGCTCCGCGCGGGTCGGTCTGCAGGCCGTCTCCGAGGGCCTGGACGTGGTCTTCAAGGAGGCCGGCGCCGAGTGGCGGCACGCGGGCTGCTCGATGTGCCTGGGCATGAACCCCGACCAGCTGGCTCCGGGCGAGCGCTCCGCCTCCACCTCCAACCGCAACTTCGAGGGCCGGCAGGGCAAGGGCGGCCGGACCCACCTGGTGTCTCCGCAGGTCGCGGCCGCGACGGCGGTCCTGGGGCACCTGGCCTCCCCGGCCGACCTGTCCGCCGCCGACGTTCCCACGCCCGCTGGAGTCTGATCAGTCATGGAAGCATTCACCACGCACACCGGCCGGGCCGTCCCGCTGCGCCGCAGCAACGTCGACACCGACCAGATCATCCCCGCCCACTGGCTCAAGAAGGTGACCCGGGACGGGTTCGAGGACGGGTTGTTCGAGGCCTGGCGCAAGGACGCGTCCTTCGTCCTCAACCAGCCGGAGCGGCAGGGCGCCACGGTCCTGGTCGCCGGCCCCGACTTCGGCACGGGCTCCTCGCGCGAGCACGCCGTCTGGGCGCTGCAGAACTACGGCTTCAAGGCCGTGATCTCCTCCCGGTTCGCCGACATCTTCCGCGGCAACTCGCTGAAGAACGGCCTGCTCACGGTGGTTCTCGACCAGAAGATCGTGGACGCGCTGTGGGAGCTCACGGAGAAGGACCCCGAGGCCGAGATCACCGTCGACCTCGAGGCCCGCGAGGTGCGCGCCGAGGGCATCACCGCCCCCTTCGAGCTGGACGAGAACTCCCGCTGGCGGCTGCTCAACGGGCTGGACGACATCTCGATCACCCTCCAGAACGAGGCCGACATCGCCGCTTACGAGGCCAAGCGCCCGGCCTTCAAGCCGCAGACCCTCCAGGTCTGATCCCGAGGCCCGCTCCGGGCCCGGTCAAGGTCGACTTTCGGCCACCGCAACACCCCCGCCGTACCCCCGATCGGACCGATCGGGGGTACGGCCGTGTCCGGGCCCGGTCGCGTGTCCGCGTGGCCGCCGGGACCCTCAACTTCCCACGTTACGGCCGTGGTTGCCGGGGTAAATGAATCCTGCGGGCGCGTCCGCCGAAGGCGCTCGGACGGCCGTTTGAGGCGGCAGTTACCCCCTGCGCAGGCGACAACTCGCCCCAGATGGCACAATCTGTGCATGGAACACGACGGCCAACTCGAGCTCTATACGGCGGTCGCGGTCCGGCTCAAGGAAGCGCACACAAGAGTGCGCGCACTGCAAGTCCCGGAGGGCGTACGGATGGCGCTGACCCGGAAGCTGCTGGTCATTACGGCCGCGGCCAAGCACGATCTCGCCGATGCGGCACGGCGTCTGGAGCGGTTCATCGCGGACCTCGACGAGGGTCGATTCCCCGACGAGGAACGCTGAACAGGCCGAGGCTGTCGAGTCTGGTGCGGCACAAGGGTGATTAGCCCGTTTCGTGTTTGATTTGCGGTATATATCTGCCTAACGTGCGAAAAAGCTTGAACAGTTTCGTTCTGGCGATGTCTCCGAAGGGGAAGACGTGAACAAGGCGCAGCTCGTAGAAGCGATTGCCGACAAGATGGGCGGTCGCCAGCAGGCCGCCGATGCTGTCGACGCGGTCCTGGACGCCATCGTCCGTGCCGTGGTCGCGGGTGACCGGGTCTCGGTCACCGGCTTCGGTTCCTTCGAGAAGGTCGACCGTCCGGCCCGCTACGCCCGCAACCCCCAGACGGGCGAGCGGGTTCGGGTCAAGAAGACCTCCGTGCCGCGATTCCGCGCGGGCCAGGGCTTCAAGGACCTGGTGAGCGGCTCGAAGAAGCTTCCGAAGAACGACATCGCGGTCAAGAAGGCTCCCAAGGGCAGCCTGTCCGGCCCGCCGGCCACCATTTCGAAGGCTGTGGGCAAGAAGGCTGCCGCGAAGAAGGCCACGGCCAAGAAGGCCACGGGCGCGGCCAAGAAGACCACTGCCAAGAAGACCACTGCGAAGAAGACCACCGGCGCCGCGAAGACGGCGGCGGCGAAGAAGGCTCCCGCCACGAAGGCCACCACCAAGGCCGCGGCGGCGAAGACCACGGCCAAGAAGGCCCCGGCGAAGAAGGCGACGGCCAAGAAGGCCCCCGCCAAGAAGTCGACCGCGCGCAAGACCACCGCCAAGAAGGCCACCGCCCGCAAGAAGTAGCAGGCGGCAGGGCACAGGGGCACTCACGCGCAGGGCCGGACTCCCTCTCGGAGTCCGGCCCGCGGTGTGTTCGCCGGTCAGAGCGTCTGCAGCGTCACCAGGGTGATCCGGCGCTCCGCGCCCTCCCCGTCGGTCTCGATGCGCACCCGCTGCCCGGGACGCAGCAGCCTCAGCCCCCCGGCGTCGAACGCCGCCGCGTCGAAGGGCACGGGCGTGCCGTCGTCGAGGAGCACCTGCCCGCTGCGGCTCACGGGGTCGTACGTGTATGCGGTCGCCTGCATGCCCGCAGCCTACTGCCCGGGCGCCCGGGTCCGCCCGGCGGAGCACGTCGCGGCGGCCGGGGACCGGCGAACCGGACCTCGCTGCCCCGCGCCGGTCAGGCGCCGCGGCGTCCCGCGGGCCCGAGCGGCGGCACCGGCCCCAGCAGACGCGCCGCCGCCCCGGCCGTGTGCGGACCCACTCCCAGGGCCAGCGCCGCCCGCAGATCGTCGCCGGTGTCGACGTCCTGCCGTACGGAATCCACCGCGTCGAGGTGCAGTTCCACCGCCCCGGAAGCGCGATGGCGAGCCCGGGAATCCGTACCGAAAGCCGGATTCAATTCACGGTTTCCCGCGACGGCCAACAAGGTCGTTCCGATACCGGCCGCATCCGGCAGAAAAGCGCGCGGGAATTGTGCTGCTGCTTTCAGAACCCGTGTCAATTCCATCGGTCGCAGCGCGGGAAGATCGGCATTGAGTGCGGCCACCGGACTTTCGGGACGCGAGGCCCGTACGGCCGCCGCCGCGTGCGCCAGGGCGGCGTTCAGGCCGCCGCCCGGCTCGTCGGGCACGACCCCGGCGCCGAGGGCCGCCAGCTCCCGGCCGGCCCGCGGATCGTCCGTGACGACTGCCACATCCGCAACCGCCGGGCAGGCCAGCGCCGCGGCAACGGTGTCCTGCGCGAACGCGAGCGCGAGGCCCGGCCGGACCCGTTCGTCCGCGGTGTCCGACAGCCTGCTCTTGGCCCGGGCCAGGGGCTTCACGGGTACGACCAAGGTCCACAGCACGAGCGTTCCGTCCTTCTCTTGTCGCCGTCATTGTCGCCTGGGGTATCTGGTGCTTCCCTCGTCGGGGCGTACGGTGTTCTCGACAGACGGGCGGCCCGGGGCGACACTTGTCCGGCCCCAGGCCCTGGAGGAAAGGTGTCCGCGTGCCCCGCCGCAGAATCGGCTTCTGGTACCGCTTCGCCGCGGTGATCTGCAAACCGCCGCTGGTGGTTCTGATCAAGCGGGACTGGCGGGGGATGGAGAACATTCCGGCCGACGGCGGATTCATCACCGCCGTGAACCACAATTCGCACGTCGACCCCTTCGCGTACGCGCACTACCAGTACAACACCGGGCGCGTGCCGCGATTCCTGGCCAAGAGCGGCCTTTTCAAGAAGGGGTTCGTCGGCGCCGCGATGCGCGGCACCGGGCAGATCCCCGTCTACCGGGAGAGCACCGACGCGCTCAGCGCCTTCCGGGCCGCGATCGACGCCGTGGAGCGCGGCGAGTGCGTCGCCTTCTACCCCGAGGGCACCCTCACCCGCGACCCGAACGGCTGGCCCATGACCGCCAAGACGGGTGCCGCGCGCGTGGCCCTGCAGACCAAGTGCCCCGTCATCCCGGTCGCGCAGTGGGGCTGCAACGAACTGCTGCCGCCCTACACCAAGAAGCCCAGGATCCTCCCGCGCAAGACCCACCACGTCCTCGCGGGGCCCCCGGTCGACCTGTCGCGTTTCTACGACAAGGAGATGACCGCGGAGCTGCTGAAGGAGGCCACCGAGGTCATCATGGCCGCCATCACCCGCCAGCTGGAGGAGATCCGCGGCGAGAAGGCGCCGGAGACCCCCTACGACCCGCGCCGCGAGCGGATCGAGCAGCGCCGCCGGACGCAGGCGGCGAGTGAGCCGGCACCGGTGCGGACGCAGGGGAAGCAGGCGGAAGGACAGGGCACGTGAGCATGACCGGCAACCCCGTCAAGGCGGCGGTGTTCGGCACCGGGTCGTGGGGCACCGCCTTCGGCACGGTCCTCGCCGACGCGGGCTGCGAGGTCACCCTCTGGGCGCGCCGCGCCTCACTCGCCGAGGCCGTCAACTCCACGCGGACCAACCCGGACTACCTGCCCGGCGTCGAGCTTCCCGAGAACCTGTGGGCCACCACGGACGCCGCCGAGGCCGCGCGGGGCGCCGACTTCACCGTCCTCGCGGTGCCCTCCCAGACGCTGCGCGACAACCTCGCCGACTGGACGCCGCTGCTGGCGCCCGGCACCGTGCTGGTCTCGCTGATGAAGGGCGTCGAACTCGGCTCCGCGATGCGGATGAGCGAGGTGATCGCGGACGTCGCCAAGGTCGGCGACGACCGGATCGCCGTGGTCACCGGGCCGAACCTGGCCCGGGAGATCGCCGCCCGCATGCCGGCCGCCGCCGTGGTCGCGTGCACCGACGAGGCCGTCGCCCAACGGCTCCAGACCGCCTGCCACACGCCGTACTTCCGCCCCTACACCAACACCGACGTCATCGGCTGCGAACTCGGCGGCGCCGTGAAGAACGTGATCGGCCTGGCCGTCGGCATCGCGGACGGCATGGGCCTCGGCGACAACGCCAAGGGCTCCCTGATCACCCGCGGACTCGCCGAGACCACCCGGCTCGGCGTCGCGCTGGGCGCCGACCCGCTGACCTTCTCCGGACTCGCCGGTCTGGGCGACCTGGTGGCGACCTGCTCCTCGCCGCTGTCCCGCAACCACACCTTCGGCACCAACCTCGGCAAGGGCATGACCCTGGAGGAGACCATCGCGGTCACCAAGCAGACCGCGGAGGGCGTCAAGTCCTGTGAGTCGGTGCTGGATCTGGCCCGGCGGCACGGCGTCGACATGCCGATCACCGAGACGGTCGTCGGCATCGTGCACGAGGGCAAGCCGCCGGTGGTCGCCCTCAAGGAGCTGATGTCGCGCAGCGCGAAACCCGAACGACGCTGAGCGCTCCCCGGGGCGTGTCGCGCAGGAGGTGCCGCGTGGTGCCGTCGGTCGTCCACGGCGCCGTCGCGGCCGGCCGCGCAGTTCCCGGCGCCCCTTCGGGGCGCTGCCGAACCGCCGCCGGCCCCGCCCCACCCCGGGAGACGCTAGGTCGGCGCCCTACCAACGGGTACTCTCAACCCGATATGAGCACCGAGAACCTCCCCCAGAGCCCCGAGCAGCCGGCCCGCAAACCGCGTGTGGCCGTCGTGTTCGGCGGGCGCAGCTCCGAACACGGGATCTCCGTGGTCACCGCCGGCGCCGTCCTCGCGGCCATCGACCGGACGAAGTACGACGTCCTGCCGATCGGCATCACCCGGGACGGCCGCTGGGCCCTCACGGTCGACGAACCGGAACGCATGGCGATCACCAACCGCCGCACGCCCGACGTCGAGGAACTGGCCGAGTCGAGCGAGGGCGGCGTGGTGCTGCCCGTCGACCCCGGCAACCGCGAAGTCGTCTACAGCGAGCCCGGGTCGGTGCCCAAGGCCCTCGGCGAGGTCGACGTGGTCTTCCCGGTGCTGCACGGCCCGTACGGCGAGGACGGCACTCTCCAGGGCCTGCTCGAGCTGTCCGGTGTGCCGTACGTCGGCTCGGGCGTGCTCGCCTCGGCCGTAGGCCAGGACAAGGAGTACATGAAGCGCGTCTTCACCTCCTTCGGGCTCAAGGTCGGCCCCTATGTGGTGATCCGGCCGCGCGAGTGGGAGCAGGACCGTTCCGCCGCCCGCAAGAAGATCGTCGACCTCGCAGGCGAGCACGGCTGGCCGCTGTTCGTGAAGCCCGCGCGCGCGGGTTCCTCGATCGGCATCACCAAGGTCGACGACCTCTCGGGGCTCGACGAGGCGATCGAGGAGGCACGGCGCCACGACCCGAAGATCCTCGTGGAGGCGGCGCTGCGCGGCCGCGAGATCGAGTGCGGGGTGCTGGAGTTCGAGGAGGGCCCCCGGGCCTCCGTACCGGCCGAGATCCCGCCGCCCACGGAGCACGCGTACTACGACTTCGAGGCCAAGTACATCGACTCCACGCCCGGCATCGTGCCCGCCCCGCTCACGGCCGGGGAGACCGCCGAGGTGCAGCGGCTCGCCGTGGAGGCGTTCGAGGCGGCCTCCTGCGAGGGGCTGGTGCGCGCGGACTTCTTCCTCACCGAGGACGGCGAGTTCGTGATCAACGAGATCAACACGATGCCCGGCTTCACGCCCATCTCGATGTATCCGCAGATGTGGCAGGCGAGCGGCATCTCCTACCCGGAGCTGGTGGACCGGCTGGTCCAGGCGGCGCTGCGGCGGTCCACGGGCCTGCGCTGAGCCCTGTAGGCCGGCCCGATCAGGAGGCGATCCCCTCGGGGATCGCCTTCTTCACGGCGGGGGCCAGATCGACCAGCGGCGCCATGCCGTCCTCGGCACGCTCCTTGGGGATCGTCACCTCGACGTACGCCTTCCGCAGCACGGTGGTGAACCGGAAGGAGCCGTCGTCCTGCTTCTGCACCTGCCAGCCCACGCCGTCCACCTCGACGCCGTCCGCCTGCGGATCGTCCATCTCGGCGGGTCGCTGCACCCCGCAGCGCAGTATGATCAGCGGGTTTCCCCAGCCCGCCGTCAGCGCGGAGGCGGGCTCGGGATCCTCACGGCTCAGGCCGTCCACCTTCGAGGGCAGTGCCTTGTCCAGGTTCTGGCACAGCTCGGTGACCTTCGCGTCCGGGCTGGGAACCGCCGCCGACGCGCTGTCGTCTGCTGAGGAGCAGCCCGCGGCGGCGATCAGCAGGGCGAGAGCGGGCAGGCGGCGGAGCCGGTGACGGATGGAGTTCACCGGCACAGCGTAGACGGGGGCTAGAGATGGACGACCGGGCAGGTCAGGGTGCGGGTGATGCCCTCCACTTGCTGGACCTTGGCGACCACCATGCGGCCGAGGTCGTCGACGGTTTCGGACTGGGCGCGCACGATGACGTCGTAGGGTCCCGTCACGTCCTCGGCCTGGATCACTCCAGGGATCTTGCTGATCGTCTCGGCGACGGTCGACGCCTTGCCGACCTCCGTCTGGATCAGGATGTACGCCTGTACCACGGAACCTCCAGGGCGGCCACGAGGATCATGTGGGGAAAAGGAACGCCACGGTATCGCGTCGCCGCTCGCCGCGGGGAGACCCGCGGGGCGCGGGAGTCGCGCGCCCGGGGTGCGGGAACGGCACGGAGTTGACGATCACGCCGACCGTGAAGAACGGTCATTTAGACCGTAACGAGGACAGAGATGACGCGCGACCGGGCACGGACAGGGACAGAAGGGGCGTAAGGCAATGAAGGGCACTGTTGGTGAGCTCGGGGAGTTCGGGCTCATCAGGGAGCTCACCTCCCGTCTCACCACCACTCCCGCGGTCCGGGTCGGCCCCGGCGACGACGCCGCGGTGGTGGCCGCGCCCGACCGCCGGGTGGTGGCCAGCACCGACATCCTCGTGGAGGGGCGGCACTTCCGCCGTGACTGGTCCACCGCGTACGACGTGGGCCGCAAGGCCGCGGCGCAGAACCTCGCCGACATCGCCGCCATGGGCGCCGTGCCGACCGCGCTGCTGCTCGGCCTGGTCGTCCCCGCCGAGCTGCCGGTGACCTGGCCGACCGAGCTGATGGACGGGCTGCGCGACGAGTGCCAGGTCGCGGGCGCCTCCGTGGTCGGCGGCGACGTCGTGCGCGGTGACACGATCACCGTGTCCATCACCGCCCTCGGTGATCTGCGCAACCAGGAGCCCGTGACCCGGGCCGGCGCCCAGCCCGGCGACCTCGTCGCGGTGACCGGCTGGCTCGGCTGGTCCGCGGCCGGGTTCGCCGTGCTGTCCCGCGGTTTCCGCTCGCCGCGTGCCTTCGTCGAGGCCCACCGGCGCCCCGAGCCCCCCTACCACGCGGGGCCGGCCGCCGCCGCCCTCGGGGCCACCGCGATGTGCGACGTGAGCGACGGGCTGATCGCCGACCTCGGGCACATCGCCGAGGCCAGCAAGGTGCGCATCGACATCCGCTCCGGGCAGATCGACATCCCGTCCCAGATGAACGACATCGGGCAGGCCGTCGGCGTCGACCCCATGCAGTGGGTGCTCACCGGCGGGGAGGACCACGCGATCGTGGCGACCTTCCCGCCGGACGTGAAGCTGCCCGCCCGCTGGAAGGTCATCGGCGAGGTCCTCAACCCGTCGGCGCTGCCCCAGGTGACCGTCGACGGGGCGCCCTGGACCAGCAAGGGCGGCTGGGACCACTTCGGAGGGGACGTCGAGTCATGAGCCGCCCGCACTCGCCGAACGTCCTCACCGTGGCCGGCTCCGACTCCGGCGGCGGCGCCGGCATCCAGGCCGACCTGAAGACGATGCTCGCCCTCGGCACGCACGGCATGAGCGTGCTCACCGCGGTGACCGCGCAGAACTCCCTGGGCGTGCAGGGCGCCTGGGAGCTGCCCGTCGAGGCGGTCAGGGCGCAGTACCGCAGCGTCGTCGACGACATCGGCGTGCAGGCGGTCAAGACCGGGATGCTCTCCTCCGCCGAACTCGTCGAGACCGTCGCCGAGTTGATCGGCGGCACGGACGCCCCGGCCGTGATCGACCCGGTCGGCGTCTCCAAGCACGGGGACGCGCTGCTCGCCGCCTCCGCCCTGGACTCCGTACGGACCAAGCTGCTGCCCGTGGCGACCGTGGCGACGCCCAACCTCGACGAGGTCGCCCAACTGACCGGCGTGCGGGTGGAGTCGGAGGCCGGGATGCGCCGGGCCGCCGCCGCGCTGCTGGAGTTCGGGCCGCGCTGGGCGCTGATCAAGGGCGGTCATCTGCCCGGCGAGGCCGTGGACCTGCTCACCGACGGTGCCGAGGAGCACTGGCTGCGTGCCCCGCGCCTCGACAACCGGCACACCCACGGCACGGGCTGCACCCTCGCGTCCGCCATCGCCTGCGGGCTGGCGAAGGGCCGGTCGGTGCCGGAGGCCGTGACGGCGGCCAAGGAGTACGTCACCGGGGCGATCGCCGCCGGGTTCGCGCTCGGCGGTGGCATCGGGCCGGTGGACCACGGCTGGGCCCTCAGGCGGGATACTCCCGGAGCTTGATCCTGGTGGCCGCCCTCTCCGTCAGCCGCTTGAAGAAGCCGGCCATCATCCGGGAGCCGAGCAGCCGGTACATGCGGTCCCGGCTGCGGATGCGCCGCTCGGTGGGCGGGGCGAAGAACGGGCCCGCGTTGCCGGAGATCTTCTGGCAACCTCTGGCGAAGTCACGGATCCGGCTCTCGTACTGCGCGAACGCGGTCCGGTGGTCGCCGCCGGCCAGGGCGAGTTCGCCGGCCAGGACGTAGGCGCCCACGACGGCCACGCCCGTGCCCATACCGCCCATCGTGGCGCCGTACCCGGCGTCCCCGAGCAGCGCCACGCGACCCCGGGTGAGGCGGTCCACGTGGACCTGGGCGATGGCGTCGAAGTACAGGTCGTCGGCGTCCTCCAGCGCCTTCAGCACGGCCGGCGCCTCCCAGCCCATCCCGGTGAAGCGCTCCCGCAGGATGCGCTTCTGGGCGGCCACGTCCTCGCGGTCGTACGTCAACCGCTCGGAGCGGAAGACCAGCAGCGCGCCCGCGCGCTCCGGGTCGCCGTCGTAGTTGCCGACACAGACCGCGCGGCCGGGCTCGCTGTACAGCCGGCCGGTGCGGTCCAGGCCGAGGTGGTTGGGAATGCCGAAGCCGGCCACGTAGTGGCCGAGGAAGCGCAGGTACCGGGACTCGTCGCCGAAGACCAGGCGGCGGGTGCGCGAGTGCAGGCCGTCGGCGCCGACGACGAGGTCGAAGCGGCGGGGCGCTCCGCGCTCGAAGATGACGTCCACGCCGTCCGGGGTCTCGGTGAGCGTGGCGATCGAGTCGCCGAAGACGTACTCGGCCGTGTCCCTGGTGCGTTCGTGAAGGATCTTCGCCAGTTCGCCGCGGAAGATCTCGACGTCCCCGCTCATCATCTCGGCGGGCAGGTCCACGCGCGGGGTGCCGTCGGCGTCGACGACGGTCTGCCGGCCCATGTGGGTCTGGCGTGCGTGGACCTCGTCCCGGATGCCCATCGCGGTCAGCACCGTCCGGTGGACATGGCCGCGGAAGTCGACGGCGAAGCCGTCCCCGCGCAGGGCGGGGGCCTTCTCCACGACGGTGACGCGGGCGCCGTACCGGACGAGGTTCAGGGCGAGGGCGGGACCGGCCACGCCGGCGCCGGAGACCAGGACGTGCAGACGGCCGAGGCGGTGTGTGTTCGTCATGGGCACGAGCCTGGAGGAGGGCGCTGACCACCGGCCTACCGTCCGCCTACCGTTCGCCGACGGCCGCCGACTTCAGGCGCCGGCCCCGCTCGAAGGCCCTGTCGTACGCCTCGGGAACGAGCCGGGCACGCACGTCCCGCTCCGTGCGTACGACATCCAGGTCGCCGGGGGACGGGGCGCCCCGCAGACCGGTGGCGGCCCCCAGCAGCCCGGCCGCCCGTTCCGGGTCCGGGGCCAGGGCGGCCAGGGCGTCGGCGACGTCCGCCAGGGCGAGCACGTCGGGGGAGTCCAGGGCGAGCGCGCGGGCCTGCGCCAGCCGGTCGCCGGCCGCCTGCGCGTCCCCCTCCGCGGCGGCCGTGCGGCCCAGGCCCACCAGGATGCGGACGGTCTCCCCGACGCTGAACCAGTTCGCGGCACACCTCTGGAGGGCCTTCTCGTACCGCACGCGCGCGCGTGCCGTGTCACCGGACAACCGGGCCACGTCCCCGAGACCCCGCAGCGCGCTCGCCACCTTGTCACCGGCTCCGGCGGTGCGCGCGAGGGCGGCGGAGCGCGTGAAGTGCCGGGCGGCCTCCTCGGCGTCGCCCCGGTGCAGCAGCACGGTCGCGCGGGTGCGCAGCAGGTCGGCGGTCTCCTCGGGCGCCTCCAGCTCCCGCACGTGGGCCAGGCCCTCGTCCAGCAGCCGCAGGGCGCGCGCGTACTCGCCGTGCCGGCCGGCGAAGCCGCCCAGGGCGTCCAGGCAGTTGGCCATGCCCCAGCGGTCGCCGGTGGCCCGGAAACCGGCGAGGGAGCGGGTGAAGGCGGCCTCCGCGTCGGCCGCGCGGCCCGCGAACAGCTCCTGGTAGCCGACCCCCATGTCGAGCAGTGCCAGACCCCACGGCTCCGTGCCGACCTGGACCCGGGCCCGGCCTGCGGCCCCCAGCCGCGGGCCGCAGGCGAGGGACCACTCGACCACGGTGAACGGCAGCCGCAGCGCGTGGTCCAGGGACTCCATCACGGCCGTCACGCGCGCGATGCGGTCGGGTTCGGCCGGGTCGTCCTCGCGTCCGGCGATCGTGTTCATCGCGCACAGCGCGTACTCCTCGGCCAGCCCCTCGGGCGGCTCGTCGCCCACGGCCGCGAGCAGCGCGCGGGCCTGCGGGAGCTGCTCGCCGTGCAGGCCGCGCAGCCGCCGGAACCAGGTCAGGGCCGCCATCAGGCGCAGGGCCACGCCGGGGTCGGTGCGCGTGAGGTGACGCTGGGCCGCGCCCAGATTGCCCTGCTCGGCGGTGAGCCGGGCCAGCCAGGGCAGTTGCCCGCCGGTGCGCAGATGCGGTTCCGCCCGCTCGGCCAGCTCGAGGAAGTACCCGGCGTGGGCGTCGCGGAGCCGGTCCCCGCCGGTCAGCTCCTCGGCGGCGAAGGCGCGGATGGTCTCCAGCATCCGGTAGCGGCCCTCGGCCCTCGCCGCGGGGAGCGCGCCCGGGTGCGCGGGCGGGTCCGGGTACGCGGGGAACTCCAGGAACGACTTCTCGACCAGGGAGGCCAGCAGTTCCTCCGGACGGGGTACGCCGCACACCGCCTCGACCGCGTCCAGCGTGGCGCCGCCGTTGAACACGGTCAGCCGCCGGGCCAGCTCCCGTTCGTCGTCGTCCAGCAGCTCCCAGCTCCACTCGACGACGGCACGCAGGGTGCGGTGGCGGGGCGCCTTGGAACGGTCGCCCCGGGACAGGAGCCGGAACCGGTCGTCCAGCCGGTCGGCCAGCTCGTCCGGGTCCAGGGTGCGCAGCCGGGCCGCCGCCAGTTCGATCGCCAGGGGCAGCCCGTCGAGCGCCGCGCAGATGTCCGCCACGCGCGCGTGGCCCTCGAAACCGGGGCGCACCGCGCGGGCCCGGTCCACGAAGAGCCGGACGGCGGGCTCAGGCGGCAACGGTGGCACCGGGACCAGGACCTCGCCGGTGATGCCGAGTGCCTCCCGGCTGGTGGCGAGGACCGATACGCCGGGGCAGGCCCCGAGCAGCAGCGCCGCGGTCCTGGCCGCGTCCTCGACGAGGTGCTCGCAGTTGTCCAGCACGAGCAGCACCTCCCGGTGCTCCAGCGCGGTCAGCAGCCGGTCGGTGATGTCGCCCGCGGCGCCGCGGAAGCCGTCGCGCACGCCGAGGGCGGTGAGGACGGCGTACGGGATCTGCGTGCCGTCGGTGAGCGGGGCCAGCTCGACGAAACAGACGTCCGCCCCGGTGCCGCCCGTGCCCGCCGCCTCGATCGCGAGCCGGGTCTTGCCGGTGCCGCCGGGGCCGGTGAGCGTCACCAGGCGGGAGCCCTCGAACTCGGTGGCGATCCGGGCCAGCTCGGCGGCGCGGCCGACGAAACGGGTCAGCTGGGCGGGGAGGCGGGCCCGGCGCGGGGGAGCCGCCCGTCCCCGGAGCAGTTCCTGGTGCATCCCGGACAGCTCGGGCGACGGGTCGGTGCCGAGCTGCTCCGCGAGCGTGCGCCGCGCCTCCTCGTAGACGGTGAGCGCCTCGGCCGGACGCCCGGCCGTGTGCAGGGCGCGCATCAGCTGCCCGTACAGCCGTTCGCTCAGCGGGTGCGCGGACGGCATCGCTCGCAGCTCGGGCACGAGATCGGGGCCGCCGCCGAGCGCCAGGTCCGCCTCGATCCGGTCCTGTACGGCGGCCAGCCGCAGTTCCGTGAGCCGGGCCGCCTCCGCGGGTGCCCCGGGCAGGTCGGGCAGGGCCGGGCCCCGCCACAGGTCCAGCGCCTCGCGCAGCCGGGCGGCTGCCCGGGCGGGGTCGCCGGCGGTGAGGGCGGCACGGCCCTCGGCGCACAGGCGCTCGAAAGTGTGACTGTCGACGCTCTCGGGCGGCGTCACGACCCGGTAGCCGACGGGAGTCCCCTCGATCTGCGCGTGCGGGGCGAGCCGCCGACGGAGACGGGAGATCTGGGACTGGAGGGCACCCGCCGCCCCGGCGGGCGGCTCGTCGCCGTACACACCGTCGATCAGGCGCCGTACGGGGACCGGGCGGCCGGCGTCGAGGAGCAGCAGGGTCAGCAGCGCGCGGGGGCGGGGGCCGCCGGGGTCGACGGGGACGCCGTCGTCGGTATGGATCGCCAGGGAGCCCAGGATGCCGAAGCGCATTCGCACGATTCTGGCAGCCCGTCCCGAGTTGGCCGCGTCCGGGCACGGCAAAAAGCCGGTCCACCTGAGGTGGACCGGCTCAGTGCAGCGAACCAGACAGTGGCCGCGCGCGGATGGGGGTCCCCCCGCTCGAGCGAAGTCGAGAGTGGGGGATGACGCGTCAGCGCGAGACCTTGCCGGCCTTGATGCACGAGGTGCAAGCGTTCACGCGCTTCGGCGTCCCGCCGACCACGGTACGCACACGCTGGATGTTCGGGTTCCAGCGACGGGACGTACGGCGGTGCGAGTGCGAGATGTTGTTGCCGAAGCCCGGCCCCTTGCCGCAGACGTCGCAGTTGGCAGCCACGGGTCACTCCAAAGACTTCAGATGCACTTACGGTTGATCCCGGCATGCCGGGATCGAATCTCGAGCTCCGCGAGCGGTCCGAGATCTTCAGTGGCGTTGCCAGGGGAAGAGCCCGATCTGGATCGGGCAACCGGAGCAGCATACAACGGCTGCTCCCGTACAACGAAACTACCATGGCAGCTCAGCGGCCCGTCCCCGGCCCTCTTCCGGTGGGCACCCTCTCACGGTCTACGCTGCCTGCCACGTCCAGCAGCTCAAGGAGGCGCAGGTGGCGCAGGTGCCGCAGAGGTTCTTCGACGCTCTGTCGGTGCGCACCTGGTGCGGTCTGTCGTTGCGCGCGCTGGGAAGAGCGCGCGAGGAGATCGACGCGATCAATGTCTACCCCGTCGCGGACGGGGACACCGGCACGAACCTGTACCTGACCGTCGAGTCGGCCGTGGCTGCGGTGGAGGCGGTGTTCGCGGCGCACGAGGTGAGCGCGGCGGGGGCCGGTGCGGGCCAGGCGCGTCCGGGGGACGCGGGCGGCCCGTCGCTGGCCGACGCAGTCCGGGCGATGGCGCACGGCGCGCTGATCGGGGCGCGCGGCAACTCCGGGACCATCCTGGCGCAGCTGCTGCGCGGGATGACCCAGGTGCTCGCGGCCGGCGGTGAGCCCGCTGGGACCGACGGTCCGGGGCTGCGGCTGGCCCTGCGGCACGCGGCCGACTCCGCCCGGCAGGCCGTGGCCCACCCCGTGGAGGGCACCGTCCTGTCGGTGGCCTCGGCCGCCGCCGACGCGGCAGACGCCGCCGCCGACGACTGCGGATCGGTGGCCCGCGCGGCCTACGAGGGCGCCCGCGCGGCGCTCGCCGCCACCCCCGGCCAGCTGCCCGTCCTGGAGCGCGCCGGAGTGGTGGACGCCGGAGGACAGGGGCTCGTGACGCTGCTCGCCGCCCTGGTGGAGACGCTCACGGGGGAGGCGCCGGGAGCGGCGGCGCCGGTGCGGGTGCCCCACGCGCGCGTGGGCCACGTCGACCGGCTCGTCGCCGAGCGGGAATGCGCCGCGGAGGGGAGCGGCACGGGCGGCCCCGCCTTCGAGGTGATCTACCTCCTGGAGGCCGAGGACGCCGCCGTGGCGCGGCTGCGGCACCGCCTCGACGCCCTCGGGAACTCCCTCGTCGTGGTCGGCGGCGACGGGCTGTGGAACGTCCACGTGCACGTCGACGACGCGGGCGCCGCCGTGGAGGCGGGCGTCGAGGCCGGGCGGCCGTACCGGATCCGGATCACCCACTTCGGGCACGGCGACGCGCGCACCGCCGGCGCCGACCGCCCGCCGCGGGAGCGGACCCAGCGCGCCGTGGTGGCCGTCGTGCCCGGCGAGGGCCTGGCCGGGCTGTACACGGAGGCGGGGGCGACCACCGTGCTCGCGCGCCCGGGCGAGCCGCCCGCGAGCGGTGAGCTGGTCCAGGCCGTACGGCGGGCACACGCGCGCGAGGTCGTCCTGCTGCCGAACGACGCCGAACTGCGCCACACGGCCGCCGCGGCGGCCGAACAGGCCCGTACGGAGGGCATCCGGGTCGCCCTCATCCCGACCCGCTCCGCCGTCCAGGGCATCGCTGCGCTGGCCGTGCACGAGCCGGAGCGCCGCTTCGACGAGGACGTCGTGGCGATGACCTCGGCGGCGGGCGCCACCCGCTACGGCGAGGTCACCGTGGCCGAACGCCAGTCCTGGACCACGGCCGGCATCTGCCAGGCCGGTGACGTCCTCGGCCTCATCGACGGCGACGTGGCCGTGATCGGTTCGGACGTCACCGCCACCGCCGTGACCGTCCTGGACCGCATGCTCGCGGCCGGCGGCGAACTGGTCACCCTGGTGCTCGGTGACGAGGCCCCCGAGGCCGTGGCCGAGCACCTCCAGGCCCGCGTCCGCGAGGCGTACCTCGCCGTCGACACGGTGGTGTACCGGGGCGGCAGGCAGGGGGCGCCGCTGCTCATCGGCGTCGAGTAGCGCCCCGGCAGGCTCGGTCCGTCACTGCCCGACGGGCCGCGGCGGTCCCGCCCCGGCCCGCGCCGTGCGAACGGCCCCCGCGCAGGCGCCACGTTCCCGTGTCGGGCCGTAGGCAGGTCCCCGGACCGGCGGCGGGCGCGGCCCGGCCTCCGCCGCGACCGATCAGGGCCGCCCGTCTGACCAGGGCTTTCCGGCACGTCTACGGCTTTGTCAGTGGTGTGGTGTGCAATGGATCTCGTGCCCGCACTGGAAGAACCACTGAAGAAGGTGCTCGGCCCCGCCACCGCGAAGGTGATGGCCGAGCACCTCGGCCTGCACACCGTCGGCGACCTTCTCCACCACTACCCGCGCAGATACGAGGAGCGCGGGCAGCTCACGCACCTCGCCGACCTCCCCATGGACGAGCACGTCACGGTGGTCGCCCAGGTGGCCGACGCCCGCCTGCACACCTTCGCCTCGTCCAAGGCGCCGCGGGGCAAGGGACAGCGCCTCGAAGTGACCATCACGGACGGCAGCGGCCGACTCCAGCTGGTCTTCTTCGGCAACGGCGTCCACAAACCCCACAAGGAACTCCTGCCGGGCACGCGCGCGATGTTCGCGGGCAAGGTCTCCGTCTTCAACCGCCGTCTGCAACTGGCCCATCCCGCCTACGAGTTGCTGCACAGCGACGGCGACGGGGCCGAGACCGTCGAGTCCTGGGCGGGGGCCCTCATCCCCCTCTACCCCGCCACCGCCAAGCTGGAGTCCTGGAAGATCGGCAAGGCGATCCAGACGGTCCTGCCCAGCGCCCAGGAGGCCCTCGATCCGCTGCCGGGCTCCCTGCGCGAGGGCCGCGGTCTGGTCTCCCTGCCCGAGGCACTGCTCAAGATCCACCGCCCCCACACCAAGGCGGACATCGCCGACGCCCGCGCCCGCCTGAAGTGGGACGAGGCGTTCGTCCTCCAGGTCGCCCTCGCCCGCAGGCGGCACGCCGAGACCCAACTCCCCGCCGTCCCCAGGAAACCGAGGCCGGACGGCCTGCTGTCGGCCTTCGACGACCGCCTCCCCTTCACCCTCACCGACGGTCAGCAGAAGGTCTCCCGCGAGATCTTCGACGACCTCGCCACCGACCACCCGATGCACCGGCTGCTGCAGGGGGAAGTGGGTTCGGGCAAGACGATGGTCGCGCTGCGCGCCATGCTCGCCGTCGTCGACGCCGGCGGGCAGGCCGCGATGCTCGCGCCCACCGAGGTGCTCGCCCAGCAGCACCACCGGTCGGTCGTGGAGATGATGGGCGAGCTGGCCGAGGGCGGCATGCTCGGGGGCGCCGAGCACGCCACGAAGGTGGTGCTGCTCACCGGGTCCATGGGGGCCGCCGCCCGCCGCCAGGCCCTGCTCGACCTGGCCACCGGCGAGGCCGGCATCGTGATCGGCACGCACGCGCTGATCGAGGACAAGGTGCAGTTCCACGACCTCGGCCTCGTGGTCGTCGACGAACAGCACCGCTTCGGCGTCGAGCAGCGCGACGCCCTGCGCGGCAAGGGCAAGCAGCCCCCGCACCTGCTCGTCATGACCGCCACGCCCATTCCGCGCACCGTCGCCATGACCGTCTTCGGCGACCTGGAGACCTCCGTCCTGGACCAGCTGCCGGCGGGGCGCTCGCCGATCGCCAGCCATGTCGTCCCCGCCGCCGACAAGCCGCACTTCCTCGCCCGCGCCTGGGAGCGGGTCCGCGAGGAGGTGGCGGGCGGCCACCAGGCGTACGTCGTCTGCCCGCGCATCGGAGACGAGGAGGAGAACCCCAAACAGCGCAAGCCGACGGAGGACGACGCCGAGAAGCGGCCCCCGCTCGCCGTCCTCGACGTCGCCGAGCAGCTCGCCAAGGGCCCGTTGCAGGGGCTCCGGGTCGAGGTCCTGCACGGGCGCATGCAGCCCGACGACAAGGACGCGGTCATGCGCCGGTTCGCCGCCGGGGAGACCGACGTCCTGGTCGCCACCACCGTCATCGAGGTCGGCGTCAACGTCCCCAACGCCACCGCGATGGTGATCATGGACGCGGACCGCTTCGGTGTCTCCCAGCTCCACCAGCTGCGCGGCCGGGTCGGCCGTGGCTCGGCGCCGGGCCTGTGCCTGCTGGTGACCGAGATGCCGGAGGCGAGCGCGGCCCGCCAGCGGCTCAACGCCGTCGCGGCCACCCTCGACGGCTTCGAGCTCTCCCGCATCGACCTCGAACAGCGGCGCGAGGGCGACGTCCTGGGCCAGGCCCAGTCCGGTGCCCGGTCCTCCCTGCGGGTCCTCGCCGTCATCGAGGACGAGGAGATCATCGCCGAGGCCCGCGAGGAGGCGGCGGCGGTCGTGGCCGCCGACCCGGAGCTGACCCGCCTGCCCGGCCTGCGCACGGCGCTGGACGCACTGCTGGACGAGGAACGGGAGCAGTACCTGGAGAAGGGCTGACAGACTGGGACGGTCACCGACCCGAGCACACGGACAAGGACGAAGAGATGACCCGCGTGATCGCCGGCGCAGCCGGCGGACGCCGCCTGGCCGTCCCACCGGGGACCGGCACCCGCCCCACATCCGACCGCGCGCGCGAGGGCCTCTTCTCCACCTGGCAGTCCCTGCTCGGCGGCCCCCTGGAGGGCGAGCGGGTCCTGGACCTGTACGCCGGTTCCGGTGCCGTCGGCCTGGAGGCGCTCTCCCGCGGGGCGGGCCACACCCTGCTCGTGGAGGCCGACGCCCGCGCCGCACGCACGGTCCGGGAGAACGTCAGGGC
Organism: Streptomyces viridiviolaceus; assembly: GCF_014650995.1. GTDB lineage: Bacteria > Actinomycetota > Actinomycetes > Streptomycetales > Streptomycetaceae > Streptomyces > Streptomyces viridiviolaceus. The sequence goes on along the minus strand of NZ_BMWA01000027.1, from coordinate 94,788 downwards.
CGTGGGCCTGCCCGGCGCCGAGGTCCGGTCGGGCAAAGCGGAGCAGATCATCCGCACCGCGCCACCGGCCGGGCCGTACGACATCGTCTTCCTGGACCCGCCCTACGCCGTGACGGACGACGATCTTCGGGAGATTCTGCTCACACTCCGCACGGAGGGCTGGCTCGCGAAGGATGCGCTCGTCACCGTGGAGCGCAGCACCAGAGGCGGCGAATTCAGCTGGCCGGACGGCTTCGAAGCGATCCGGGCCCGTCGCTACGGCGAGGGAACGTTTTGGTACGGTCGCGCCGCCTCTACGTGCGAAGACGCACGATGACCGGACCGGAGAGCGAGGGATCACAAGTGCGCCGCGCCGTCTGTCCCGGGTCGTTCGACCCCATCACCAACGGACACCTCGACATCATCGCCCGTGCCTCCAGTCTGTACGACGAGGTCTACGTCGCGGTGATGATCAACCAGGCCAAGAAGGGCCTGTTCGAGATCGAGGAGCGGATCGAACTCATCCGCCAGGTCACCGCCGAGTACGGCAACGTCCGCGTCGAGTCCTTCCACGGCCTCCTCGTCGACTTCTGCAAGCAGCGCGACATCCCGGCCATCGTCAAAGGCCTGCGCGCGGTCAGCGACTTCGACTACGAGCTGCAGATGGCCCAGATGAACAACGGCCTCTCGGGCGTGGAGACCCTCTTCATCCCCACCAACCCCACCTACAGCTTCCTGTCGTCCTCCTTGGTCAAGGAGGTGGCGACCTGGGGCGGCGACGTCTCCCACCTGGTGCCGCCGCTGGTCCTCGAAGCCCTCTCGGAGCGTCTGAAGAAGCACTGAGGAGGGGCGGAAGAGCAGCCGGGCGCCCCCTCTCGAGGCTCCCGGCAGCCGGCACTGCGTCACCCGGTGTCCCCCAGGCGCCCCAGGGCCGTACAGTCGTCCCGTCCGTCTCCAACACAGCTGTAGAGAGTGGCGAGCACACGGTGGACGTGCAGAAGAAGCTCGACGAGATCACCGCGATGGTCTCCGGCGCCCGCGCCATGCCCATGTCGGCCTCGTGCGTGATCAACCGCGCCGAACTGCTCTCGATGCTGGAGGAGCTGCGGTCCGCCCTGCCCGACTCCCTCGCCCAGGCCCAGGAACTCATCGGCGGCCGGGAGCAGATGGTCGCGCAGGCCCGCGAGGAGGCCGAGCGGATCATCGAGAGCGCGCACGCCGAACGGGGCTCGCTGATCTCCGACACGGAGGTCGCCCGCCGCTCCCAGGCCGAGGCCGACCGCATCCTCGCCGAGGCCCGCCAGGAGGCCGAGGAGGTCCGTGCCGAGGCCGACGAGTACGTCGACTCCAAGCTCGCCAACTTCGAGGTCGTCCTCACCAAGACCCTCGGTTCCGTCGGCCGCGGCCGAGAGAAGCTGCTCGGCACCGGCCCCGGCCTCGACGAGCAGGGCTACGAGGACGAGGACGCCCCGGAGCGCAGCCACGACCCGGAGACCCTGCGCCGCGACGCGGACGCCTACGTCGACGCCAAGCTGGGCGCCTTCGAGGCGGTACTGGCCAAGACCCTGGACGCCGTGGGCCGGGGCCGTCAGAAGCTGCACGGCCGGATCGCCACCGACGACCTCGGCGCCCTCGCCGACGACCTCACCACCGTCCAGCACTCCAGCGACGCCGACTACCTCGCCGACCTCGCGGCCCTCGCGGACACCCCCGCCGAACCCCGGCAGCGGGACTACGCCGGTCCGCAGCCGGCCGCGGCCCAGGCGGCGCCGGAGCCTCAGACGGCGTACGGCTATTCCCAGCAGGCCGATCCGTACACCGGCTACCAGCAGACCTACGGCGGCCGGCCGGACGCCTACGGCTACCAGCAGGCCGATCCGTACGGATACCCGGGTTACGACGCCCAGCAGCCGGGCTACGACCCGCAGCAGGGCTACGTCCAGCCCCAGCAGCACCCCCAGCCCCCGGCCCAGCAGCCCCCGCAGCCGCAGGCCCTCGACGAGACCAGCCTCTTCGACACGAGCATGATCAGCGCCGAGCAGCTGAGGGCCTACGAACAGGGCCGCGGCCTCTAGGGTGCCTCTGGATTGGGCTGAGAGCGAAAGGTCCAGTATCCTGGCTCTTCGGTCGCGCGTACGTCCGCGATCACCGCTGCCCGGGGACACCGCAGGGCGGCGGCCCCGAGCTCAGAAGATCGAAAGCAGGAATGGCTCTGAACGCCCGCCTCGACCACCGCAACCCTCTCGTGTTCGATACGCACGAGCTGGGCCGGCGGCCCGGTGCGCTGCAGCGCCTGACCCGTACGGTCGACGCTCCCAAGGACTTCGGTATCAAGGAGGTCATCGGAGTGCCGGAAGGCGCCCCGGTGGAGCTCGAACTCCGGCTCGAGTCGGTCATGGAAGGGGTGCTCGTCACAGGCACCGCCCGTGCAACGGCCGAGGGGGAGTGCGTAAGGTGTCTGGAGCCGGTCGAGCAGCAGCTCGAAGCGGACTTCCAGGAGATGTTCTCGTACCCTGACGCCGACGACCGGGGCCGCCCTGTGGCGGAACCCGGCGACGACGCCGAGGACGACGAGGACAGGCTCTTCGTCGAGGACGGCCTGATCGACCTCGAACCCGTGCTGCGCGATGCGGTGGTGCTCGCACTGCCGATGCAGCCGGTGTGCCGGGAAGACTGCCCGGGTCTGTGCGCCGAGTGCGGAGCACGCCTGGCGGACGACCCGGACCACCACCACGACGCCGTCGACATCCGTTGGGCGGCATTGCAGGGACTCGCCGACTCACTCGGAGACGGCGAGAAGGACGAGATGAGCGGCGCCGATGCGGGCGTCGACGAGAAGCAGGAGAAGTAGCCGTGGCTGTTCCGAAGCGGAAGATGTCGCGCAGCAACACGCGCCACCGCCGGTCGCAGTGGAAGGCTGCGGTCCCCACCCTGGTTGCGTGCGAGCGCTGCCACGAGCCCAAGCAGCAGCACATCGCGTGCCCGTCTTGCGGCACCTACAACAAGCGCCAGGTCCTCGAGGTCTGAGCGGCTGGTGAGAGGCACTGTGTCAGCCCCCAAGAAGGCGGATGACGCCAAGGCGGACCCATCCGCCAAAAAGAAGGCGGACAACCAGGCCTCGTCCCACACGCTTCTGGAAGGGCGGCTCGGCTACCAGGTCGAGTCCGCCCTTCTGGTGCGCGCACTGACCCACCGTTCCTACGCGTACGAGAACGGCGGTCTGCCGACGAACGAGCGGCTGGAGTTCCTCGGGGACTCCGTGCTCGGCCTCGTCGTCACCGACACGCTGTACCGCATCCACCCGGACCTGCCCGAAGGCCAGCTGGCCAAGCTGCGGGCCGCGGTGGTCAACTCGCGTGCGCTGGCGGAGGTGGGCCGCGGGCTCGACCTCGGCTCCTTCATCCGGCTCGGCCGCGGTGAAGAGGGCACGGGCGGCCGGGACAAGGCATCGATCCTCGCCGACACCCTCGAAGCGGTGATCGGCGCTGTCTACCTCGACCAGGGTCTGGAAGCGGCGGCGGAGTTGGTGCACCGCCTGTTCGACCCTCTGATCGAGAAGTCCTCGAACCTCGGCGCCGGCCTGGACTGGAAGACGTCCCTCCAGGAGCTCACCGCGACCGAAGGACTCGGCGTGCCCGAGTACCTGGTCACGGAGACCGGCCCCGACCACGAGAAGACCTTCACTGCTGCCGCCCGCGTCGGAGGCGTCTCGTACGGCACCGGCACCGGCCGCAGCAAGAAGGAGGCGGAGCAGCAGGCCGCGGAATCCGCGTGGAGGTCCATCCGGGCCGCGGCGGACGAGCGCGCCAAGGCCGCGGCGGCCGCCGCAGCCGCTCAGCAGAGCGCCGACGCCCCGTCGGCCTCCGCCTGACGTACACCACGTACAGCACGGCTCCGAGCGCCCGCCCCCGTCCCGGGGCGGGCGCTCGGAGCGTAGAACAGTCCCACACGGCCCGTACGGGGGATCCCATGCCCGAGTTGCCCGAGGTCGAGGTCGTCAGGCGCGGCCTGGAGCGCTGGGTCGCCCACCGGACCGTCGCCGACGCCGAAGTGCTGCACCCGCGCGCGGTCCGCCGGCACCTCGCCGGAGCCGACGACTTCGTCCAGCGCCTCAAGGGGCACCGCATCGGCGTCCCCAGCCGTCGCGGCAAGTATCTGTGGCTCCCCCTGGCGGACACCGACCAGGCGGTTCTGGCGCACCTCGGCATGAGCGGACAGCTGCTGGTGCAGCCGCACGAGGCACCGGCCGAGAAGCACCTGCGGATCCGCGTCCGTTTCGCCGACGCCCTCGGCACCGAACTCCGTTTCGTCGACCAGCGCACCTTCGGCGGTCTGTCGCTGCACGACACCGGCGCGGACGGACTGCCCGACGTCATCGCGCACATCGCACGCGACCCGCTCGACCCGCTCTTCGACGACGAGGCGTTCCATCTCGCGCTGCGCCGCAAGCGCACCACGATCAAACGGGCCCTGCTGGACCAGTCACTGATCAGCGGCGTCGGCAACATCTATGCGGACGAGGCCCTGTGGCGCTCCCGCCTGCACTACGAACGCCCGACCGCGACCTTCACCCGCCCGCGCACCCTCCAACTCCTCGGCCACGTGCGGGACGTGATGAACGAGGCCCTCGCGGTGGGCGGCACCAGCTTCGACAGCCTGTACGTCAACGTCAACGGCGAGTCCGGCTACTTCGACCGGTCCCTGGACGCCTACGGCCGCGAGGGTCTGCCCTGCCGGCGCTGCGCCACTCCCATGCGCCGCCGCCCGTGGATGAACCGGTCCAGCTACTACTGCCCGAAGTGCCAGCGGGCGCCCCGCGTCACGCCCTGACCCGGGCGTCGTACCGCTCGCGCGACGCCAGCACGTCGTCCATGCGGCCTTCCAGGCACTCGATGAGGGCGATCAGCCGCTCGGCCACCTCGCGGCCGAGCGCGGTGAGTTCGTAGTCCACGCGGGGCGGGTTGGTGGGCTGGGCCTCGCGGTGCACCAGGCCGTCGCGCTCCAGCGCGTGCAGCGTCTGGGACAGCATCTTCTCGCTGACGCCGTCGACGCGGCGGCGCAACTCGTTGAAGCGGAAGGACCCCTCGTGCAGGGCGCCGAGCGTCAGCGCGCCCCAGCGTCCCGTGACGTGTTCCAGGGTGCCGCGCGAGGGACAGGCCCTGGAGAACACGTCGTACGGGAGGTCCTGCTCCTCCGTGCGCTCCTGCGTCGTCGACATGCGTCCAGCCTACGCGAGCACAGCGCTGACCGGTGGGTTGCGCCGACCCCGAGACAGCGCACCGGAGCTGCGCTCTAGTAGCCGAAGTTCTGGGTCCACCAGGGGCCGCCCGACCCGAAGTGCACCCCTACGCCCAGGGTCTTGAAGTCGCAGTTGAGGATGTTGGCCCGGTGTCCCGGGCTGTCCATCCAGGCGTCCATCACCGCCTGGGCGTCGGCCTGGCCCCGGGCTATGTTCTCCCCGCCCAGGTTGCTGATCCCCGCCTTCTCGGCGCGGTCCCACGGGGTCGCCCCGCTGGGGTCGGTGTGGTCGAAGAAGCCCTGCTCGGCCATGGCCTCGCTGAAGTCCTCGGCGAGTTCCCGCAGGGCACCGTCGGCGGCCACCGGGCTGCATCCGGCCTTGGCCCGCTCGTCGTTGACCAGCGCCAGCACCTGGGCCTCGGCGGCGGCCTGCCCGGACCCGGCCGCGGGCGCGCCGGGGTTCGACGGCTTCTTGGAACCCGGGGCCGCCTGTGACGGCTGGGGCTTCGGCTTCTTGCTCGGCGGCGCCTGCGGTTCCTCCGGCTTCGTGGGCGTCTCGGCCGGCGCGGCCGAGGCCGACGCCGAGGGGGCGGCCGAGGGTGAGGAGGAGGAAGAGGACGAGGGCGAGGACGAGCGGCCGGTGCCACGGTCGCCGGACTCGTTGCCGTCGTCGCCGGCGGCGCTGCCGGAGGTGCCGGAGGTGCCGCCCTGCTCGGCCGGGGCGTTGGTCGGGGAGTCCGCCGACTGCACCTGGTCGCCGGCGCCGTTGCCGCCGCCGAGCCTGTAGTTGTCGATGCCCGGCACCACGCCGGTGGCCACCGCGACCGTGCCGATGGCGACGGCGGCGGACACACCGAGCAGACCGGTGCGGACCGGCGCGACGGCCCTCTTCTTGCGGCGGCGGTGCGATCCCGTGCGCCGCGGACCGTCGTCGGGGGTGAACCCGTCACTCGGGAAGGCGACGGTGCGCCCGGCCAGGGCATGGTCGTCGGCCGGGTCGTCCGGCGCGAACAGATAGGCCTCGCTCTTCGCGCGGGCCGCGGCGTACGCCTCGGGGTTCAGGTAGGGCGCGATCCCCATCGAGGGGCGGTCGCCCGTGTTCGAGTACAGCGGGTCCTGGACCGTGTCCCCGGAGCCGTCCGTCCGGCTGACCCCTGTGGCGCGGCCGGTGGCGGCGCGGCCGGCGGCGGAGCGTCGGTGGCGTCCCATGTACTGGCCTTCCTCGTCCTCGCGGTCGGTGTGTCCTCACGATCATCACCGAACTCACACGATCGAGTGAGTTTCATATGAGATTCATTGGGTGGGGACGGTACCGCATGGCACCAGGGGAGGAAGTGTCCACTGAGACATTGACTGGTTAGGTTGCACTCATGAGCGAGGATGTACGACTGGTCGCCTGGGTGCGCGGACAGGTCCAAGGTGTGGGTTTCCGCTGGTTCACTCGGGCCAGGGCGCTGGAGCTCGGTGGCGTGAGTGGCTTTGCTCTCAATCTGGCCGACGGGCGTGTCCAGGTGGTCGCGGAGGGCCCGCGCGAGAACTGCGAGGGGCTGCTCGACTGGCTGCGCGGTGACGACACGCCCGGCCGCGTGGACGGCGTCACCGAGATCTGGGACACACCCCGCGGCGGCTACGACGGCTTCGCCATCCGCTGACCCCGACCCGTGCGGCGCCCCACCGAGCGCCGGAGCCCCGACCGTCGGCGGCCGTCCCGAACGGAAAACGAGCAGGTGGTTGCCAAGAAAGCCTTGTCGTGGCAGGCTCCGGACGGCAAGATGATCGCCACGCCCCGAGGGGCCCGCAGGAGTCGCAGCGCCGCCGTTTCCCGGCCGCGCGCCCCGGGCACCCGCCAATACGGGGCGTGATCGTGTTGACCGTCAAACTTTTTGGTGAGACGCTGAAAGCCCCGCGCACCTTAGCTGTTTGGCATGGTTGAACGGCAGCAAGAACTCAAAAGTGCCAAGCACCGCGGGTGCGAATCCCTCACGACCCACACCGCATCGGTCGGTCACTCATTGTGGAGGACCATCCATCATGGCAAAGGCGCTTCTCGGTTACGTCGGCGGCTCCGACCCTCGACTCCTCGCCGAGATGCGACGGCTGCAGCAGCGCGTCCAGGACCTGGAATCCGAGCTCGTACGGATCCAGGCGGAGAACGAGGCACTGTCGGCTGCCGCTTCTCACGACAGGATCATGGAGAGCGTTGACGCACACCAGGCGGAGCCTGCGCTCACCTGATCACTGCATCGCTCCGCGACGGCATCAGTGGTTGGGACCGTCCGTACAACCGCTCAGTTGTCAGAGTTGCAAGGGACGCCTCGGCGTCCCTTCTTTCTTGCCCGCCCTGTTGTCGCGTCCCGGCCCCGGTTGTTCCCCCACGCATCCTTTCAGCTTCTTTAACGTCTGATGTGCCCTGCACGTTCAGCGGTGAAACCGCGGGCGTCCAAGGGTTCACGGAGTGAGACAACCCCGGAAGGTAGAGTCCGACGGCGTGCACCTGAAGGCCCTGACCCTCCGCGGATTCAAGTCGTTCGCCTCGGCGACCACGCTCCGGTTCGAGCCGGGCATCACCTGCGTGGTCGGTCCGAACGGCTCGGGCAAGTCCAACGTCGTGGACGCGCTCAGCTGGGTCATGGGCGAACAGGGCGCCAAGTCGCTGCGCGGCGGCAAGATGGAGGACGTCATCTTCGCCGGCACCACCGGCCGCCCGCCGCTCGGCCGGGCCGAGGTGTCGCTGACCATCGACAACTCCGACGGGGCCCTGCCCATCGAGTACGCCGAGGTCACCATCACGCGGATCATGTTCCGCAACGGCGGTAGCGAGTACCAGATCAACGGCGACACCTGCCGCCTGCTCGACATCCAGGAACTGCTCTCCGACTCCGGCATCGGCCGCGAGATGCACGTCATCGTCGGCCAGGGTCAGCTGGACTCCGTCCTGCACGCCGACCCCACGGGACGCCGCGCCTTCATCGAGGAGGCCGCCGGCGTCCTCAAGCACCGCAAGCGCAAGGAGAAGGCGCTCAGGAAGCTGGACGCGATGCAGGCCAACCTCGCGCGCGTGCAGGACCTCACCGACGAGCTGCGCCGCCAGCTCAAGCCCCTGGGCCGCCAGGCGGCGGTGGCGAGGAGGGCCGCCGTCATCCAGGCCGACCTCCGGGACGCGCGGCTCCGGCTCCTCGCCGACGACCTCGTACGGCTGCGAGAGGCGCTCCAGGCCGAGATCGCCGACGAGGCCGCGCTCAAGGAGCGCAAGGAAGCCGCCGAGCAGGAGCTGGGCAGGGCGCTGCGCCGTGAGGCCGCCCTGGAGGACGAGGTGCGCCGGCTCACCCCGCGCCTCCAGCGCGCCCAGCAGACCTGGTACGAGCTGTCCCAGCTCGCCGAACGGGTGCGCGGCACGATCTCGCTGGCCGAGGCCCGGGTGAAGAGCGCCACCTCGGCGCCCCCCGAGGAGCGGCGCGGCCGCGACCCGGAGGAACTGGAACGTGAGGCGGCCCGCGTCCGCGAGCAGGAGGCGGAGCTCGAAGCCGCGCTGGAGGCCGCCCAGCGCGCCCTGGAGGACACGGTCGCCCACCGCGCCGAGCTGGAACGCGAACTGGCCCTGGAGGAACGCCGCCTCAAGGACGCCGCGCGCGCCATCGCCGACCGCCGGGAGGGGCTGGCCCGGCTCAGCGGTCAGGTGAGCGCCGCCCGCTCGCGCGCCGCCGCGGCCCAGGCCGAGATCGAGCGGCTGGCCGCCGCCCGGGACGAGTCCCAGGAGCGGGCCGCCGCCGCTCAGGAGGAGTACGAGGCTCTGCAGGCCGCGGTCGACGGCCTCGACGCAGGCGACCAGGAGCTGGCCGAGCGGCACGAGGCCGCCAAGCGGCAGCTGGCCGAGGCGGAGACCGGCCTGGGCGCCGCACGCGAGGCGGCCACCGCGGTGGAGCGCGCCCGGGCCGCCACCCGGGCACGCCACGAGGCGCTCGCCCTGGGCCTGCGCCGCAAGGACGGCACCGGGGCGCTGCTGGAGGCGAGGGACCGGCTCACCGGCGTGCTCGGCCCGGCCGCCGAGCTGCTCACCGTGGCGCCCGGCCACGAGGTGGCGCTGGCCGCCGCCTTCGGTGCCGCCGCGGACGCCCTCGCGGTGACATCCCCGTCGGCCGCCGCCGACGCCATCCGTCTGCTGCGCAAGCAGGACGCCGGCCGGGCCGCCCTGCTGCTCGCCGGTGCCGCCGACGACGTACCCGACGAGACCCGGGCCGACGGGCCGCCGTACGCCGCCGCTCTCGTCCGCGGACCCGCCGACCTCATGCCCGCCGTACGGCGGCTGCTGCGCGGGATCGTCGTCGTCGGCACGCTCGAGGACGCCGTGGACCTCGTCCACGCCCGGCCCGAACTGACCGCCGTCACAGCCGAGGGCGACCTGCTGGGCGCGCACTTCGCGCAGGGCGGGTCCGCCGGGGCGCCGAGCCTGCTGGAGGTGCAGGCCTCCGTGGACGAGGCCGCCGCCGAGCTTCAGGAGCTGGCCGGGCGGTGCGAGGAACTGGCCGCCGCGCAGCATGCCGCCGAGGAACGCCGCCGGGAGTGTGCGGCCCTCGTCGAGGAGCTGGGGGAGCGGCGCAGGGCCGCCGACCGGGAGAAGTCGGCCGTCGCCCAGCAGCTCGGACGGCTGGCCGGACAGGCACGGGGCGCGGCCGGTGAGGCCGAGCGGTCGGCCGCAGCGGCGGCCCGGGCGCAGGAGGCGCTCGACAAGGCCCAGGCGGACGTCGAGGAACTGGCCGAGAGGCTGGCCGTGGCCGAGGAGCTGCCGGTCGAGGAGGAGCCCGACACCTCCGTGCGCGACCGGCTCGCCGCCGACGGGGCCAACGCCCGCCAGACCGAGATGGAGGCCCGTCTCCAGGTCCGTACGCACGAGGAGCGGGTCAAGGGGCTCGCCGGCCGGGCCGACTCCCTGGACCGGGCCGCCCGCGCGGAACGCGAGGCACGCGCGCGTGCCGAACAGCGCCGGGCCCGGCTGCGCCACGAGGCGGCCGTCGCGGAGGCCGTGGCCTCCGGTGCCCGCCAGCTGCTCGCGCACGTCGAGGTCTCCCTCGGCCGCGCCGACGAGGAGCGCACCGCCGCCGAGGCCGCGAAGGCCAGGCGCGAGCAGGAGCTGGCCGCCGCGCGCACCGCAGGGCGCGACCTCAAGGCCGAGCTGGACAAGTTGACGGATTCAGTTCACCGGGGCGAGGTACTCGGCGCCGAGAAACGGCTGCGCATCGAGCAGCTGGAGACCAAGGCGCTGGAGGAACTCGGTGTGGAACCGGCGGGGCTCGCGGCCGAATACGGCCCGCATCAACCGGTACCGCCCTCGCCCCCCGCCGAGGGCGAGGAACTGCCGGACGACCCGGAGCACCCGCGCAACCGCCCCCGGCCCTTCGTGCGAGCCGAGCAGGAGAAGCGGCTGAAGGCCGCCGAACGGGCGTACCAGCAGCTGGGCAAGGTCAACCCGCTGGCCCTGGAGGAGTTCGCGGCCCTGGAGGAACGCCACCAGTTCCTCAGCGAGCAGCTCCAGGACCTGAAGAAGACCCGCGCCGACCTGCTCCAGGTCGTCAAGGAGGTCGACGAACGCGTCGAACAGGTCTTCACCGAGGCCTACCGGGACACGGCCCGGGAGTTCGAGGGCGTGTTCAGCCGTCTGTTCCCCGGCGGTGAGGGACGCCTCGTGCTGACCGACCCCGACAACATGCTCACCACGGGCGTGGACGTCGAGGCCAGGCCGCCGGGCAAGAAGGTCAAGCGGCTCTCGCTGCTCTCCGGCGGGGAGCGCTCGCTGACCGCCGTGGCGCTGCTCGTGTCGATCTTCAAGGCGAGGCCCAGTCCGTTCTACGTCATGGACGAGGTCGAGGCGGCGCTCGACGACACCAACCTGCAGCGGCTGATCCGGATCATGCAGGAGCTGCAGGAGGCGTCGCAGCTGATCGTGATCACGCACCAGAAGCGCACGATGGAGGTCGCCGACGCGCTCTACGGCGTGTCCATGCAGGGCGACGGCGTGTCCAAGGTCATCAGCCAGCGGCTGCGTTAGATCGTCACAACCGCTTCAAGTCTTGAACACACCCTTCCCTCACTACGTCTAATAACTCACAGGTCTTCTCCTATTGACTTCGAAACTTGAAGGCATAGTCTCTGCAACGTTGCTTTTACCTTCAGGTACCTTCAGGGGCACCTCGAAGGGGAGATCCACCCCGGCAGCGTTGCCGGTGGCCCGAGGAGTACACGTGACCAGCACTGCTGAGGCACCCAAGTCAGGAGCCAGAACGGCTCACCCCGATCATCTCGGGCACGTCATCTTCATCGCGGCGGCGGCCGCGATGGGCGGCTTCCTCTTCGGCTACGACAGTTCCGTCATCAACGGTGCCGTCGAGGCCATCCGGGACCGCTACGACATCGGCTCCGCGGCGCTGGCCCAGGTCATCGCCATCGCGCTGATCGGCTGCGCCATCGGCGCCGCGACCGCCGGCCGCATCGCCGACCGAATAGGCCGCATCCGCTGCATGCAGATCGCCGCGGTGCTCTTCACCATCAGCGCCGTCGGCTCCGCCCTGCCCTTCGCGCTGTGGGACCTCGCCTTCTGGCGCATCGTCGGCGGCTTCGCCATCGGCATGGCCTCCGTGATCGGCCCGGCCTACATCGCCGAGGTCGCCCCGCCCGCCTACCGCGGCCGGCTCGGCTCCTTCCAGCAGGCCGCGATCGTCGTCGGCATCGCGGTGTCGCAGCTGGTCAACTGGGGTCTGCTGAACGCCGCCGGTGGCGACCAGCGCGGCGAGATCATGGGCCTCGAGGCCTGGCAGGTCATGCTCGGCGTCATGGTGGTCCCGGCTGTCCTGTACGGCCTGCTCTCCTTCGCGATCCCCGAGTCCCCGCGCTTCCTCATCTCCGTCGGCAAGCACGAGCGCGCCCGGCAGATCCTCGAAGAGGTCGAGGGCAAGAGCGTCGATCTCGACGCCCGCGTCGGCGAGATCGAGTCGGCCATGAAGCGCGAGGAGAAGTCCTCCTTCAAGGACCTGCTCGGCGGCAGCTTCTTCTTCAAGCCGATCGTCTGGATCGGCATCGGCCTGTCGGTCTTCCAGCAGTTCGTCGGCATCAACGTCGCGTTCTACTACTCCTCGACGCTGTGGCAGTCGGTCGGCGTCGACCCGACGGACTCCTTCCTCTACTCGTTCACGACGTCGATCATCAACATCGTCGGCACCGTGATCGCGATGATCTTCGTGGACCGCATCGGCCGCAAGCCGCTGGCCATCATCGGCTCCGTCGGCATGGTGATCGGCCTCGCGCTGGAGGCCTGGGCGTTCTCCTTCGACCTGGTCGACGGCAAGCTGCCGGAGACCCAGGGCTGGGTCGCCCTGATCGCCGCCCACGTGTTCGTCCTCTTCTTCGCCCTGTCCTGGGGTGTGGTCGTCTGGGTCATGCTCGGCGAGATGTTCCCGAACCGGATCCGCGCCGCCGCCCTGGGCGTGGCCGCCTCCGCGCAGTGGATCGCCAACTGGGCCATCACCGCGAGCTTCCCGTCGCTGGCCGACTGGAACCTCTCCGTGACCTACGTGATCTACACCTTGTTCGCCGCGCTCTCCATCCCGTTCGTCCTGAAGTTCGTGAAGGAGACGAAGGGCAAGGCGCTGGAGGAGATGGGCTGACCGTCCCCGAGCTCGGGGAGAAGGGCCAAGTCCCCGCTGCCCTCTCCTCGTACCGTCCGCCGCCCCCGCCCGGTCACCGTCCGGACGGGGGCGGCGGTGTCGTACCCGCGGCCTGGCGGCAGCCGCCAGGGCCCCACAGGCCGCTGTCGGTCCGCGCGCCGGACCACGGGAAGCCGTTGCCCGGACCCGCGTAGGTGATCGAGGGCGGTCATGGCGTTCCGCCGCCCTCGCCGCTCCGCCGAGGGCGACGGGCGGCCGGGCGGAGCCAGAGCTTGCCGCTGCGCCCGTCTCGGCCGTGGAGGCCGGGCCGGCTGCCTCCGGTGAGGTCGCCGACGGCGGTGATCCCGCTCATGGCGTTCCGGCCGCCGGTGCCGGTCGGCCTCCGGGTGCCGGGGGGTGGTGCCGTGGCATGGCGGGGGCTTGCGGGTGGGCGCCTCGCGGGTGAGGCGTTCTTGCGGCCGTCGCGGGTGAAGGCGTCGTGCCGGGGCGGGGCGGTCATGGCGTTCCGGCCGTCCGCGCCGATGAGCCGGCCGGTGCCGTCGCCCGGGCTCGTCGCGGGCGACGACGTCGGCCCTGCGGTCGCCGTTCACGTCGCCGAAGCCCGCGCGCACCCGGCGCCCGACGGCGATCCGCCCGCTCACCTGGGTGCGCCGGGCTCCGGACACGCCGACGCCCCCTCCACCGGGCGGCGGCGAAGGGGGCGTGGAGTCGGCCTCGTCAGGTGTACGTCAGACGGTCACGGTCTCGGGCTGCTCGACCCGCTCGGCGGGCGCCGCCGGGACGACCACCGCCGGCTTCGGCAGCACGACGTACAGCAGGCCGGAGATCACCACCGTGGCGACCCAGCCGAGGCCGTACTCGCCGATGACGTTGTTGGTGGCGAGCGGGCCGGTGAACCAGTCGGACGTGGTGAACATCAGCCCCGCGACCAGGCCCACCGCCCAGGAGGCGACCGCGGCGGGGGAGAAGCCGCCCCGGTACCAGTAGGCGCTGGTGCGGCCGGTGTCGGCCATGGCCTCGCCGTCGTACTCCTTCCGGCGCAGCATGTCCGCGCCGAAGACGCCGACCCAGGCGGAGAAGGCGACCGCGAGCAGCGACAGGAAGGCGATGAACGAGCCCATGAAGCTGGTGGCCACCAGCATCAGCACACCACCGAAGATCAGCGAGATGACGGCGTTGACCGAGACCGCCCAGTGACGCGGGATCTTGAAGCCCAGGGTCTGCGCGGTGAAGCCCGCCGAGTACATCGACATGGAGTTGATCAGGAGCATGCCGATCAGCGCGATCAGCAGGTACGGCACCGCGATCCAGGTCGGCAGGATCTCGCCGAGGAAGGAGACGGGGTCGGCCGCCGAGGCCAGGTCCGGCGTGGAGACCGCCATGACCACGCCCATCAGGACCATGGGCAGGACGACGATGCCGGCGCCGCCGACCGTCACGCCCACGATGCCCTTCGAGGAAGCGGTACGCGGGAGGTACCGGGTGAAGTCGGGCGCGGACGGGATCCAGCTGACGCCGCCCGCCGCGATCAGCCCGACGCCGGTGATCACCGCGGCCACGGACCCCGCGGAGCGGTCGAACACCGCGGACCAGTCGGTGTCGACCACCAGGTAGCCCAGCACCAGCACGGAGAAGACACCGAAGAGGTACGTCGCGTACTTGTTGCACTTCTGCACCGCGCTGATGCCGAGCCCGGAGATCGCGAACGTCGCCACGACGAAGGCGAGCAGCATCACCATGTCCAGCACGCTGTTCGCCTCGATGCCGAAGACGATGTCCAGCACGGTGAGCATGGCGTAGGCGCCGGTCACCGCGTTGATCGTCTCCCAGCCCCAGCGGGCGACCCAGATCAGCGAACCGGGCAGCAGATTGCCCCGCTGTCCGAAGACCGCCCGGGACAGCGCCATCCCCGGCGCGCCGCCGCGCTTGCCGGCGATGCCGATCAGCCCCACCAGGCCGTACGACACGACGGGCGCGGCACCCGCGACGACGAGCGCCTGCCAGAAGTTGAGCCGGTACGCCACGACGAGGCTCGCGCCCATCGTGAGCAGCAGCACGCTGATGTTCGCGCCGACCCAGGTCGGGAACAGCTCGCGGGTGCGGGCCGTGCGCTCGTGGTCGGGCACCTGCTCGATGCCGCGTGTTTCCAGTGCGCCTTCGGTCTCGGCGGTCTTGCTCATGTGGGGGGTCCGTGCCTCGATCGTGGGAAGAGGGGCCGGTCGGGACTCTACGCGCGTTGACGCGGCATCTACCATCGTACTTTGATCCGACTCCTTCCTTCCAGGGGCCTTTGTCCTTTGGAGGAAGTCACAAGCGGGGTGTCCGAGGGGCCCATGACTGATACTGGACGGGTTATGGACATCGTCATCCTTGCTGTAGTCATCGCCGTGGTCGTGATCGGCGCGCTCGGCGGGCTGGTCATCGGCAGTCGCCGCAAGAAGCAACTGCCTCCGCCCCCTCCCTCGGCGCCCGACATCACCGCCCCTCCGGCCGAGCCGCACGTCGGCGACGAGGCCGAGACGCCCCGCGACGAACCGCGCCGGACGATAGAGGAGGTAGACCTCCCCGACGGCGGCACCACCACCGTCGAGGAACCGCCCGTCGTCGAAGAGCTCGAGATCCCGCAGATCGAGGTTCCCGAGCCCACCGCCGGCCGTCTGGTCCGGCTCCGTACCCGCCTCTCCCGTTCGCAGAACGCCCTCGGCAAGGGCCTGCTGACGCTGCTCTCCCGCGAGCACCTCGACGAGGACACGTGGGAGGAGATCGAGGACACGCTGCTCACCGCCGATGTCGGTGTGCAGCCCACCCAGGAACTGGTCGAGCGCCTGCGTGAGCGTGTGAAGGTCCTCGGCACGCGCACGCCGGAAGAGCTGCGCGGGCTGCTCCGCGAAGAGCTGGTCACCCTGGTCGGCGCGGACATGGACCGCGAGGTCAAGACCGAGCCCGCCATCAGCAAGCCCGGCATCGTCATGGTCGTCGGTGTCAACGGCACCGGCAAGACCACCACCACCGGCAAGCTCGCCCGGGTCCTGGTCGCCGACGGCCGCAGTGTCGTGCTCGGCGCCGCCGACACCTTCCGCGCCGCCGCCGCCGACCAGCTCCAGACCTGGGGCGAGCGGGTCGGCGCCCACACCGTGCGTGGTCCGGAGGGCGGCGACCCGGCCTCCGTCGCCTTCGACGCGGTCAAGGAGGGCAAGGAGATCGGCGCCGACGTCGTGCTCATCGACACCGCCGGCCGCCTGCACAACAAGGCCGGCCTGATGGACGAGCTGGGCAAGGTCAAGCGCGTCGTGGAGAAGCACGCCCCGCTGGACGAGGTGCTGCTCGTGCTCGACGCCACCACTGGCCAGAACGGCCTGATCCAGGCCCGGGTCTTCGCCGAGGTCGTCGACATCACCGGCATCGTGCTGACCAAGCTGGACGGCACCGCCAAGGGCGGCATCGTGGTCGCGGTGCAGCGCGAGCTGGGCGTGCCGGTCAAGCTGGTCGGACTGGGCGAGGGCGCCGACGACCTGGCGCCGTTCGAGCCGGAGGCGTTCGTGGATGCGCTTATCGGCGACTGACACCGCCGCGCGCCGGCGCGCACACGAGGAAGCGCCCGTCCCCCAGCTACAGCCGGGGGCGGGCGCTTCGTCGTGCCGGGCGCGGGCCCGATGGCCTGTCGGGCCGGGTGGGTCGGTCTTGGCAGGCGTGCCGAGGGGGTCCGGAGCGGCCCGCCGGACTTGCGGGGACCGCTACGGTTCCGGACCCGCCCGTCGGGCTTGGGGCCGGTGCCGGTGGGGTTTCCGGGTCGGCTGTCGATCTTGGGGTCGCTGTCGGCCGAGTTTGGGGCCGGTCCGTCGGTTTCGGGGGCTAGGGGGTTTCGGGTCGGCTGTCGGTTTTGGGCCGATGTCGGCGGGGTTTCGGGCCGGCCTGGCGGTCCCGGGGGTCGGTGTCGTTGCCCGCGCCGGGGGCGGTGGTCTGGTCGCCGGGTTCCGGGTCGGTCGCGGTCCGCGGCCGTTGCGGTGCGCGCCCGGGTCCTGGGAGCGAAGCCGATGCCGCGGGGGACCGCCGGCTCAGGGCCGGCACCCGAACCTCAGGGACCGATCCCTAGGCCCGTGACCGGTGGGCGACGTACGCCAGCGTCCCCAGCAGCAGTCGTGCCGTCGGCGGTTTCGTGGCCGAGTCGAGGGCCGGCGGGCGCAGCCAGCGCACCGGGCCCCGGCCGCCGCGGTCCGAGGGCGGCGCCGTGACGTACGTACCGGGGCCGAGGCCGCGCAGGTCCAGAGCGGACGGGTCGTCCCAGCCCATGCGGTACAGCAGCCGGGGCAGCTCGGCGGCGGCGCCCGGGGCGACGAAGAACTGGGCGCGGCCCTGCGGGGTCGCCGTGACCGGGCCGAGGGGGAGGCCCATGCGTTCCAGCCGCGCCAGCGCCCGGTGTCCGGCGGCCTCGGCCACCTCGATCACGTCGAAGGTCCGTCCGACCGGCAGCATCACCGCGGCGCCCGGGAACTCGGACCAGGCGTCGGTCGCCGCGTCCAGGGTCGACCCGGCGGGGACCTCCGGCGCGAAGTCCAGAGGGTGCGCGCCGGGCGCCCGGCAGCCGCGCCGGCCGCAGGAGCAGGCGCCCGCGGCGGCCCGTGCCCCCGGCACCACGTCCCACCCCCACAGGCCGGTGAACTCGGCCACGGCGGTGCACTCCGACGCGCGGCCGCGACGGCGCGAACCGGACCGGATGTCGCGCATGCCTCGACTGCTGCCGATCGTGAAGCCCATACCCCCTCCAACGGGTCCGACGCACCGGCGGTTACGCAGCGGACGCGAAACGTGACTCTCTGTTTCCAACTCCCCAGTGCCGCGCGATTCAGACGGCGCGTGGAAGCGGCGAGGGTGGTGCACTCTTCGGTGCACGCCCCGGGGTGCACCGCTGCACCCGCCTGCGGTTGTCCTATGTCAAGTGAATCGCGCGGCGGCCGACGTGAGTTCATTCGAAGGGGTGGCGAATGGTGGCGTTTCAGGGATCGCCATGGCTGGACGGGTGATCGTAGGATTACTTTGTGTGCACGAAGCCTCGGGGCACATGCCCGGACGGGTATGCCGGAGGCAACAGGGCTTCCCGTTCGAAGGGTGGCATCCGCCGGACGAGCGGCCGTCCGCACCGGCATTCTGATAAGGCTTGGCGCACTCGGCGACAGGTGGTCTGTAGGGATGGGGGCGTTCCAGTGAGCGGCAACGGCGAAAGCGGAACGGGCGCTGCGAACGAGACGCACGCCGACAAGCGCCCCAACGAGCTGCTCACCTCCTGGTTCGCCCGCAGCGGCTGGTCCAAGGGCGAGCTGGCCCGGCAGGTCAACCGCCGGGCCCGCCAGCTCGGCGCCAACCACATCTCCACGGACACCTCGCGCGTGCGCCGCTGGCTCGACGGCGAGAATCCGCGCGAGCCGATCCCCCGCATCCTGTCCGAGCTGTTCTCCGAGCGTTTCGGCGTCGTCGTCTCCGTCGAGGACCTGGGTCTGCGCGCCACCCGCCCCTCACCGTCCACGACCGGCGTCGACCTCCCCTGGACGGGCCCGCAGACCGTGGCCCTGCTCAGCGAGTTCTCGCGCAGCGACCTGATGCTGGCGCGGCGCGGCTTCCTCGGAACCTCGCTGGCCCTCTCCGCGGGCCCGTCCCTCATCGAGCCCATGCAGCGCTGGCTCGTGCCCACGCCGCCGGCCCCCCGGTCCGAGCGCGAGCCCGTGCCCGCCTCTCGCGCGCGTGGGCGCCTGTCCAAGCCGGAGCTGGACCTGCTGGAGTCCACCACGGTGATGTTCCGGCGCTGGGACGCCCAGTGCGGCGGCGGGCTGCGCCGCAAGGCGGTGGTCGGCCAGCTGCACGAGGTGACCGACCTGCTGCAGGAACCCCAGACGGAGGAGACCCGGACCAGGCTGTTCAAGGTCGCCGCCGAGCTCGCCGAACTGGCCGGCTGGATGTCGTACGACGTCGGGCTGCAGCCCACCGCGCAGAAGTACTTCGTGCTCGCCCTGCACGCCGCCAAGGAGGCGGGCGACCGGCCGCTCGGTTCCTACATCCTCTCCAGCATGAGCCGCCAGATGATCCACCTCGGCCGGCCCGACGACGCCCTGGAGCTGATCCACCTCGCGCAGTACGGCAGCCGGGACTGCGCGAGCCCGCGCACCCAGTCGATGCTGTATGCGATGGAGGCCCGCGCCTACGCCAACATGGGACAGCCGGGCCGGTGCAAGCGCGCGGTACGCATGGCCGAGGACACCTTCGCCGAGGCCGACGAGTGGGACGAGCCGGACCCCGACTGGATCCGCTTCTTCTCCGAGGCCGAGCTGTACGGCGAGAACTCCCACTCCTTCCGTGACCTCGCCTACGTCGCAGGCCGCAGCCCCGCGTACGCCTCCCTCGCCGAGCCGCTGATGCGCCGGGCCGTCGAGCTGTTCGCCGCCGACGCCGAACACCAGCGGTCGTACGCGCTGAACCTGATCGGCATGGCCACCGTGCACCTGCTGCGCCGCGAGCCCGAGGAGAGCACGGTGCTCGCCGCCGACGCCATGAAAATCGCCAAGAAGGTCCGTTCCGAACGCGTCAACACCCGTATCCGCAAGACCGTCGACACGGCCGTACGCGACTTCGGCGACCTCGGTGAGGTCGTCGACCTCACCGAGCGGCTCGCCGCCGAACTGCCGGAGACCGCCGAAGCGGTCTGAAACCCCGATGAGCCCCGGCCGCGGCCGGCCCTCCCGAACTGCCCGACTCGGCTCCCCCATGCCAGTCATTTCGGAGGCCGTCCGCGGCCGGTCTGCGTCCCGTCGCGGAACGTTGCGTCACGATAACGATCGCGCGGTCCGACATCAGGCAGTTCATCGACGCGTAACACGTACGGCGCCTTCGTCACGGCGGTGAAACAACGAGGGGCGTCCACCGAAACCGCGCTGCGCCAATCTCGTGGCGCATAACCGGCCCACCCCTCATTCCCGCTGAGGCTTCGCCCGCACGGGGCCGTACCGACGACGAGGAGACGCCGATGGCTCCAGCCATCACGCTTGCCGCAGAGACGGAGCTCTCTGCCGCCAACACAGGCTTCATGCTCATCTGCTCCGCCCTGGTGATGCTCATGACCCCGGCCCTGGCCTTCTTCTACGGAGGCATGGTCCGCGTCAAGAGCACCCTGAACATGCTGATGATGAGTTTCATCAGCCTCGGGATCGTCACCGTCCTGTGGGTGCTGTACGGCTTCTCCATGGCGTTCGGCACCGACTCCGGCAGCCTCATCGGCTGGAACTCCGACTGGGTCGGCCTCAGCAACATCGGCCTGACCGAGCTGTGGGACGGCTACACCATCCCCGTCTTCGTGTTCCTGGTCTTCCAGCTGATGTTCGCGATCCTCACCCCCGCCCTGATCAGCGGAGCCCTCGCGGACCGCGTGAAGTTCACGGCCTGGGCGCTGTTCATCGCGCTGTGGGCCACGGTCGTCTACTTCCCCGTGGCCCACTGGGTCTGGGGCGCCGGCGGCTGGGCCTTCGAACTGGGCGTGATCGACTTCGCCGGCGGTACGGCCGTCCACATCAACGCGGGCGCCGCGGCGCTCGGCGTGATCCTCGTCATCGGCAAGCGGATCGGCTTCAAGAAGGACCCGATGCGTCCGCACAGCCTGCCGCTGGTCATGCTCGGCGCAGGGCTGCTGTGGTTCGGCTGGTTCGGCTTCAACGCCGGCTCGTGGCTCGGCAACGACGACGGCGTCGGCGCGCTGATGTTCGTCAACACGCAGGTCGCCACCGGTGCGGCCGTCCTCGGCTGGCTCGCCTACGAGAAGATCCGCCACGGCGCGTTCACCACGCTGGGCGCCGCCTCCGGCGCGGTCTCGGGCCTCGTCGCCATCACCCCGGCCGGCGGTGCGGTCTCCCCGCTCGGCGCCATCGCCGTCGGCGTCATCGCCGGTGTGCTGTGCGCCATGGCCGTCGGCCTGAAGTACCGGTTCGGCTACGACGACTCCCTCGACGTCGTAGGCGTCCACCTCGTCGGCGGCATCCTCGGCTCCCTGCTCATCGGCTTCTTCGCCACCGGCAAGGGCCAGTCCGACGTCGCGGGTCTCTTCTACGGCGGTGGCCTCGACCAGTTCTGGAAGCAGTGCGCCGGTGTCTTCGGCGTCCTCGCCTACTCCCTGGTCGTCTCCGCCCTCCTCGCCCTCGTCCTGCACAAGACGATCGGCATGCGAGTGTCGGAGGACGAGGAGGTGGCCGGCATCGACCAGGCCGAGCACGCCGAGACCGCATACGACTTCAGCGGCGCCGGCGGCGGTGCTGCCCGGACGACCGCCGTGCCCGCCCACGCGGGCCAGGCCGAGAGCAAGAAGGTGGACGCATGAAGCTCATCACCGCCGTCGTGAAGCCGCACCGGCTCGACGAGATCAAGGAGGCCCTCCAGGCCTTCGGAGTCCAGGGACTCACGGTCACGGAGGCCAGCGGCTACGGCCGCCAGCGCGGCCACACCGAGGTCTACCGGGGTGCCGAGTACACGGTCGACCTGGTGCCCAAGATCCGCATCGAGGTGCTGGTCGAGGACGACGACGCCGAACAGCTCATCGAGGTCGTCGTCAAGGCGGCCCGTACCGGCAAGATCGGTGACGGCAAGGTCTGGTCGGTCCCGGTCGACACGGCCGTCCGGGTCCGCACCGGCGAGCGCGGCCCCGACGCGCTCTGACCACCACAGAACAGGAGTCGCCGGGTGACGAGTACGGACGTGACGAAAGAAGCAGTGGACTCGGGACCCAGCGGCTACGCGGCGGCCCGGCTGCGCCTCCTCACCGAGGGGGCGCGGTCCGGGCCGCCGCGCCGTACGGCCCTCGCCGAACTGACGGACGACTGGCTGTCCGGCCTCTTCGACGCGGCGGCCGCGGGGCTCCGCGGCGCATCGCTCGTCGCGGTCGGCGGCTACGGCCGCGGCGAGCTGTCCCCGCGCAGCGACCTGGACCTGCTCCTGCTGCACGACGGCAGTGACGACAAGGCGGTCGCCGCCCTCGCCGACCGACTCTGGTACCCCGTGTGGGACCTCGGCCTCGCCCTCGACCACTCAGTCCGCACACCGGCCGAGGCCCGGAAGACGGCCGGGGACGACCTCAAGGTCCAGCTCGGACTGCTGGACGCCCGCCACCTCGCCGGCGACCTGGGACTGACCGCCGGCCTGCGCACGGCCGTGCTCGCCGACTGGCGCAACCAGGCCCCCCGGCGCCTCCCCGAACTCCAGGAGCTGTGCGCCGACCGCGCCGAGCGCCAGGGCGAGCTGCAGTACCTGCTGGAACCCGACCTCAAGGAGGCCCGGGGCGGTCTGCGCGACGCCACCGCCCTGCGTGCCGTCGCCGCCTCCTGGCTGGCGGACGCCCCGCGCGAGGGCCTCGCCGACGCCCGGCGCCGGCTGCTCGACGTACGGGACGCGCTCCACCTGGCGACCGGCCGGGCGACCGACCGGCTGGCCCTGCAGGAACAGGACCAGGTGGCGGCCGAGCTGGGCCTGCTGGACGCCGACGTGCTGCTGCGCCAGGTGTACGAGGCGGCGCGGGTCATCTCCTACGCCAGTGACGTCACCTGGCGGGAAGTGGGGCGCGTGCTGCGGTCGCGCTCCGTGCGTCCCCGCCTGCGCGCCATGCTGGGCGGCGGCAAACCGGTCGCCGAGCGCACCCCGCTCGCGGAGGGCGTCGTCGAGCAGGACGGCGAGGTGGTGCTCGCCCGCACCGCACGCCCCGAACGCGATCCGGTGCTCCCCTTGCGTGCCGCGGCCGCCGCCGCACAGGCCGGCCTTCCGCTCTCGCTGCACGCCGTACGACGGCTGGCGGCCACCGCACGCCCCCTGCCCACCCCCTGGCCGGCCGAGGCGCGCGAACAGCTGGTGACCCTGCTGGGCTCCGGCCGACCCACCGTGCAGGTCTGGGAGGCGCTGGAGGCGGAAGGGCTGATCACGCGACTCCTCCCGGACTGGGAGCGGGTCCGCTGCCGCCCGCAGCGCAACGCCGTGCACATCTGGACCGTCGACCGGCACCTGATCGAGACGGCCGTGCGCGCCGCCGAGTTCGCCCGCCGCGTGCACCGCCCCGACCTGCTCCTGGTCGCCGCGCTGCTGCACGACATCGGCAAGGGCTGGCCCGGCGACCACTCCGTGGCGGGCGAGACCATCGCCCGGGACGTGGCCGCGCGCATCGGCTTCGACCGCGCCGACGTGGCCGTTCTCGCCACGCTGGTCCGTCACCACCTGCTCCTCGTCGAGACCGCCACCCGGCGTGACCTCGACGACCCGGCCACCGTGCGCTCCGTCGCCGAGGCGGTCGGCACGCCGAGCACCCTGGAACTGCTGCACGCCCTGACCGAGGCGGACGCCCTGGCCACCGGGCCGGCCGCCTGGTCCTCCTGGCGCGGCTCCCTGGTGGCCGACCTGGTCAAGCGGGTCTCGGCGGTACTCGCCGGTGACGTCCCGGCCGACCCCGAGGCCGCCGCGCCCACCGCCGAGCATGAACGGCTCGCCCTGGAGGCGTTCCGCACGGGCGGCCCCGTGCTGGCACTGCGGGCCCAGACCGAGCCGCCGGCGGAGCGCGAGGCGGCCGGCGGACCGGAGCCCCTCGGCGTGGAGCTGCTGATCGCCGTACCGGACCAGCCCGGCGTGCTCCCGGCGGCCGCCGGCGTCCTGGCCCTGCACCGGCTGACCGTGCGCACGGCCGAGCTGCGCGCCCTCCCGCTGCCGGACGGCGTCGAAGGCTCCGTCCTGCTGCTGCAGTGGCGGGTCGCCGCCGAGTACGGTTCCCTGCCCCAGGCCGCCCGGCTGCGCGCCGACCTCGTCCGGGCCCTGGACGGCTCCCTGGACGTCGCCGCCCGCCTCGCCGAGCGGGACGCCGCCTACCCCCGGCGGCGGGGCGTGGTCGCGCCGCCGCCGCGTGTGACGGTCGCCTCGGCCGCCTCGCGCCTGGCCACGGTGATCGAGGTCCGCGCCCAGGACGCGCCGGGGCTGCTGTTCCGGATCGGCCGGGCCCTGGAGGGGGCGGGGGTGCGGGTGCGCAGCGCGCACGTGTCGACCCTGGGCTCCAACGCGGTCGACGCCTTCTACGTGACCGGTCCGGAGGGAGCGCCGCTGCCGGGGGAGGAGGCGGCTGCGGTGACAGGGGAACTGGAGGAGACGCTGCGGCCGTGACCGTGCCGGCAGGTCGTGCGTTCACGGGATGTGCTCCGCCGTCGCCGCGGGGGCGATACGGGGCGGTTCGTGGACGCGACCTGCTCCCCGCCGATACGGGGTTTCCGTCCCTGTCCGCTCTCCGCGGCGGGCAGGGACGATTTGCTTGCCGGGCCGGATACCCTGGAGGGCGACCCACACCACCGCCGACGCGAGGACCTACGCCGCCGTGTTCGATACTCTCTCCGATCGCTTGTCAGCCACGTTCAAGTCCCTTCGGGGTAAGGGCAGGCTGTCCGAAGCGGACATCGACGCCACGGCCCGCGAGATCCGCATCGCGCTCCTCGAGGCCGACGTGGCCCTGCCGGTGGTCCGCGCGTTCATCAAGAACGTCAAGGAGCGGGCCCTCGGCGCCGAGGTCTCCAAGGCGCTGAACCCCGCCCAGCAGGTCCTCAAGATCGTCAACGAGGAACTGGTCACCATCCTCGGCGGCGAGACCCGCCGCCTGCGCTTCGCCAAGCAGCCGCCCACGGTGATCATGCTGGCGGGTCTGCAGGGTGCCGGTAAGACCACCCTCGCGGGCAAGCTCGGCAAGTGGCTCAAGGAGCAGGGCCACTCGCCGCTGCTCGTGGCCTGTGACCTCCAGCGCCCGAACGCCGTGAACCAGCTCAGCGTCGTCGCCGAGCGCGCCGGGGTCGCGGTCTACGCCCCCGAGCCGGGCAACGGCGTCGGCGACCCGGTCAAGGTCGCCAAGGACTCGATCGAGTTCGCGAAGGCCAAGGTCCACGACCTGGTCATCGTGGACACCGCCGGCCGTCTCGGCATCGACCAGGAGATGATGCAGCAGGCCGCGGACATCCGTGACGCCGTCTCGCCGGACGAGATCCTCTTCGTCGTCGACGCGATGATCGGCCAGGACGCCGTCAACACCGCCGAGGCGTTCCGCGACGGCGTCGGCTTCGACGGCGTGGTGCTGTCCAAGCTGGACGGCGACGCCCGCGGTGGTGCGGCCCTGTCGATCCGCCAGATCACCGGCAAGCCGATCATGTTCGCGTCGAACGGCGAGAAGCTCGACGACTTCGACGCCTTCCACCCGGACCGGATGGCCTCCCGCATCCTCGACATGGGTGACCTGCTCACCCTGATCGAGCAGGCGGAGAAGACGTTCAGCCAGGAAGAGGCCGAGAAGATGGCCTCCAAGCTGGCGTCCAAGAAGGGCCAGGACTTCACCCTGGACGACTTCCTGGCCCAGATGGAGCAGGTCCGGAAGATGGGCTCCATCTCCAAGCTGCTCGGCATGCTCCCGGGCATGGGCCAGATCAAGGACCAGATCAACAGCCTCGACGAGCGGGACGTCGACCGCACCGCCGCGATCATCAAGTCGATGACGCCGGGCGAGCGTCAGGACCCGACGATCATCAACGGCTCGCGCCGCGCCCGTATCGCCAAGGGCTCCGGTGTCGAGGTCAGCGCCGTGAAGAACCTGGTCGAGCGGTTCTTCGAGGCCCGCAAGATGATGTCCCGCATGGCCCAGGGCGGCGGGATGCCGGGCATGCCGGGGATGCCGGGCATGGGTGGCGGGCCCGGCCGGCAGAAGAAGCAGCAGAAGAAGGCCAAGGGCAAGCAGCGCTCCGGCAACCCGATGAAGCGCAAGCAGCAGGAGCAGGAGGAGGCCGCCCGCCGGGCCGCCGCCGCCCAGGGCGGCAACGCCCTCGGGCTGCCGCAACAGGGCGGCAAGGACTTCGAGCTGCCGGACGAGTTCAAGAAGTTCATGGGCTGACGTCCACGTCGTACATCATCGGGGCACCTCTCGCCGGAGGGGTGCCCCGATGACGTATATGCGCATGCCTGTGTGGCATTCCTGTCGTACCGTCCGGATATGACCGATCCCTCCCCGCCACGCAAGGCCGCCGAGCGGCCCTGGCGCACCGAGGGCACTCCTGAGGAGCCGCCGGGGCCGCCGCCCGGCGGGCGGCGGATGCGCGGCGGCTGGTGGAACCTGGTCCTCGCCGCGCTGGTCGTCTACCTGATCGCCAACCTCGTCCTGTCCTTCTTCAACGGGGGCGACGAGCCGACCATCTCGTACACCGAGTTCAGCAAGCAGGTCGACGCGGGCAACGTCAGCAAGATCTACGCCAAGGGCGACGCGATCCAGGGCCAGCTGAAGAAGGCCCGGGACAACCCCGAGGGCGACGGGACCTACACCAAGTTCAGGACCGAACGGCCGACCTTCGCCGACGACCGGCTCTGGGACGAGCTGACCGAGCACAACGTCACCGTCACGGCCGAACCGGTCGTCCAGCACCGCAGCTTCCTGTCCAACCTGCTGATCTCGCTCGCCCCGATGCTGCTCCTGGTCGCGCTGTGGGTCTTCGTCGCGCGGCGGATGAGCCGGGCGATGGGCGGCGGCGCGGGCGGCATGCTCGGCCGCAAGGCACCGCCCAAGCCGGTCGAGCTGGAGCCGGGCACCGGACGCACGACGTTCGCGGACGTGGCCGGCATCGACGAGGTGGAGGGCGAGCTCAGTGATGTCGTCGACTTCCTGAAGAACCCCGACGCCTACCGCCGGATGGGCGCCAAGATGCCCCGGGGCGTGCTCCTCGCGGGCCCGCCCGGCACGGGCAAGACGCTCCTCGCGCGCGCGGTCGCCGGGGAGGCGGGCGTGCCGTTCTTCTCGGCGTCAGCGTCCGAGTTCATCGAGATGATCGTGGGTGTGGGCGCCTCCCGGGTGCGGGAGCTGTTCGCCGAGGCCCGGAAGGTGGCGCCGTCGATCATCTTCATCGACGAGATCGACACGATCGGCCGGGCCCGCGGCGGCGGCTCCGGCATGGGCGGTCACGACGAGCGCGAGCAGACGCTGAACCAGATCCTCACGGAGATGGACGGCTTCTCGGGCTCGGAGGGCGTGGTCGTCATCGCCGCCACCAACCGCGCGGACGTCCTCGACCCCGCGCTGACCCGCCCCGGCCGCTTCGACCGGGTGGTCCACGTCTCGCCGCCCGACCGGGACGGCCGGCAGGCCATCCTCGACATCCACACCCGCGAGATCCCCCTCGCCCCGGACGTCGACCTCGCGCAGGTCGCGCGCACGACCCCGGGGATGACCGGCGCCGAGCTCGCCAACCTCGCCAACGAGGCCGCGCTCCTCGCGGTCAAGCGGAAACAGAACCGGGTGACGCAGGGAGACTTCTCCGAGGCGCTGGAGAAGGTCCAGCTGGGTGCCGAACGCTCCCTGGTGATGCCCGAGGAGGAACGCCGCCGCACCGCCTACCACGAGAGCGGGCACGCCCTGCTGGGCATGCTGCAGCCGGGCGCCGACCCCGTCCGCAAGATCACCATCGTGCCCCGGGGGCGGGCGCTGGGCGTGACGCTGTCGACCCCGGACTCGGACAAGTACGCGTACACGGAGGAGTACCTGCGCGGCCGGATCATCGGTGCGCTCGGCGGCATGGCGGCGGAGCACGTCGTGTACGGCGTGATCACGACCGGCTCGGAGAACGACCTGGAACAGGTCACCCGGATCGCGCGCGGCATGGTCGCCCGCTGGGGCATGAGCGAACAGGTCGGGCGGCTGTCCGCCCTGCCGGACGATGCCCAGCAGGCCTACGGCCTGGCCGCCGCCCCGCAGACCCTCGATGCCATCGACGGGGAGATGCGGCGGGTGGTCGACGAGTGCTACGAGGAGGCGTGCCGCAAGCTGCGCGACCACCGGGGACAGCTCGACGCGCTGGCCCGGGCGCTGCTGGAGAACGAGACGCTGGAGGAGGCGGACGCGTACCGGATCGCGGGCATCACCCGGCTGACGAAGGACGGCCCGCAGGCGTAGCCGCGGCCGCGCCGCGGCTCAGGTGCGGGGGAACTTCCAGACGTAGGGTTCGCCGTCCTCCTGCGACCAGTGGACCTCCACGCCGGTGGCGTCCGCGGGGATCACGTACGCCTCGCAGAAGACGTGGCTCTCGCCCTTCTTCCAGCTGTCGACGTCGTACGGGTCCTCGCACCCGGGGACGTCCTCGAAGGCGCCGACGAGTACGCCGCCGCGCCGACCGTCGGCGAAGACCGCGGTGCCCTCGTGCACGTCGGAACCGTGGGTGAGGGCCGGTCCGCCCCTGTGCGTGTACTTGACGTGCGCGACGGCCGGCACCCTGCCCTCGGCGTCCGCCGCGTCCGCCACCGCCTTCGCGGCCTGCGCCTCCGTGCCGACGTCGACCTTCTGCGCCACGACCTCGTAGGTGACCTCGCCGGGGTCCTCGTCGACCTTCCCCGTGACGCTCTCGCCCCGGGCCACGTCGCCGCCCGAGACGACCGACGGGGAGGGCGAGGCGGACATCCGCGGGCCCGCCGGGTCCCCGGCGTCGGCGTCGTCGGCCCCGCCCGCGCACGCGGTGAGGGCGAGGGCGGCGACGGGCGCGGCGAGGCGCAGCGCGGTCCTGTGGTGCGGCACTACAGCTCCTGTACGCAGTTCCTTGTCCCCCGAACGGTGGATCAGGGTAAGGGGCGCTGATCCACCAGGAGGAACGGGAGCAGCCGCACGCAGCCCGACGGAACCGGCGGTCACGGAATCCGGATGATCAGGCAGTCGTCAGGGAGTGCGGGCGATCAGGTAGCGGAACACGTTCGGCATCCAGACCGTCCCGTCCTGCCGCCGGTGCGGATGCAGGGCCTCCGCCAGCTCCTTGTCCACCTGCTCCGGGTCGGTCGCGGCGATCGCCGCGTCGAACAGCCCGGTCGACAGCAGACCGCGTACCGCACTGTCGATGCCGGCGTACCCGAAGGGGCACGCCACCCGCCCGGACCCGTCCGGCCTGAGCCCGGCCCGCTGGGCGACCTCCTCCAGGTCGTCGCGCAGGGCGGGGCGCCAGCTGCCGGCGCTGCGCAGCGGGTCCGCCAGCTTGGTGGCCACCCGCAGCACGGACGTCGTGGCGCACCGCTCCGGCGGTCCCCACCCCGCCAGCACCACGGCCGCCCCCCGCTCGGCGAGCGGCGTGGCCTCGGCGAGCAGCTCGCCCAGCCCCTCCGCGTCGCCCGCCAGGCAGCCGATGGGCTCGAAGGCGGTCACCAGGGTGAACCCCGCCGCCGGGTCCCGCGCCTCGCGCGGCGCGCCCTCGACGACCCGGGCGTCCGCACGGGCACGGGTGTCCCACGCCTCGGGCAGCAACCGCTGCCGGGCGAGGCCCAGACGCTCCGGGGAACCGGAGTCGACGCCGGTCACCGAGGCGCCGCGCGAGGCGGCCATCAGCAGGGCCAGCCCGGAACCGCAGCCCAGCCCCAGCATCCGTGTGCCGCCGTCCACGTCCAGTCGCTCGTAGACGGCCTCGTAGAGCGGCACGAGCATGCGCTCCTGTATCTCGGACCAGTCACGCGCGCGTGCACGCAGGTCCACGCGGGGTGTCGCCCCGGCGTGAGGCAGGTGCTGCCGCACGAGCGTAGGTGTCATAGGAAAGCGCCCCAATCGCCGAGTCTTGCCGCCGTCCCCGTTTCCATGGCCCCCGTGAGTCGCGCTCGCACTCCCCCCGTATGCCAGGAAACTCCGGGCTCGCCGTGGCGTCCAGTGGTAGTGGGGGCCGGGTTGTCCGATCCCCGGGCGAGTGGCGAGATTTCACATCCCGGCAACCTGGGCCACGGCGGCGCGGCACGGAGGGTCACCGTGCCGGGGTCCGCCGCGTCCGGCGGCAAGGGTGGCCGGATCCTGTCGTCCGGCGATGACTGGCGGTCGCGACGGCCGCCGAGGCCCTCCCGCCCGGGTGCTGACGAGGCGGTTCCGGCCACGGTCCGCAGCGCGGCGTGCGGTCCCGGCCGCGGCCGGATCGGCGGCCGCTTCCCCGGTACGGCCCCGGCGGGCGGGCCGGTGCAGGACGCCGGAAGCGCACCCGGTAACCTCGCGCCCGCCGGTGCGCCTTCCGGGGTAGCGTCCCTGTGGCGCCGATGGCGACCGAAACGCCCCTTGCGCACTCGTGCACCCCATGCCCCCCGGCGCGTGGACGGGGCGTACGCGCCGGCGCGTACGTCGGACTACGCACCAGCTTGGTACGAGCTGTGAGGCTTCTCCGCAGATCAGCGCACCCGCCCTCGTCGGGACGCATCAAGGGCAACTGACGGGTACGAGCAAATTATTTGGGATGCCCCGGAATAGGAACACAGCGGCACCCAGGCTCGTTGTCATTACGTGAGCACGACACCACCTGTTCTCGCCGCAGAGCTGGCGCAGGCGTGGGCCGACATTCAGCGGCACCACCCCGAGCTGCCCGATCTTGCCGCGCCCGAGTCCCTGATCGGAGAGTCGTCGTCCGCGTGCGGTCACGAACTCTCCTTCGAGCGACTGCTCCATGAGGCAGTCCACGGCATCGCCGCCGCGCGAGGAGTGCGTGACACCTCCCGCGCCGGCCGGTACCACAACCGCAGATTCCTCTCGATCGCCGAGGAGCTGGGCCTGGACCACCCCGAGGAACCGCACCCCAGCAGCGGCTTCTCACTGGTCACGCTCACCCCCGAGGCGAAGCGCCGCTACCGCCCGACGATCGAGCGGCTGCAGCGCGCGCTGAAGGCCCACACCGCGGCGACCGCGGCCGACTCGGCCCGCACCTTCCGCGGTCCGGCCGCCCGGCACGGCTCCTCCGGCGGCGGAGTGCGCGTGAAGGCGGTCTGCGACTGCGGCCGCAACGTACGGGTCGTCCCGTCGGTCCTGGCCCAGGCCCCGATCATGTGCGGCGGCTGCGGGAAGCCGTTCCGGAT
The DNA here is from genome assembly GCF_014650995.1 of Streptomyces viridiviolaceus. Lineage (GTDB taxonomy): Bacteria > Actinomycetota > Actinomycetes > Streptomycetales > Streptomycetaceae > Streptomyces > Streptomyces viridiviolaceus. Next base: position 64,048 of record NZ_BMWA01000027.1, on the reverse strand, counting down.
CCCGGAGGTGGTGGGCGCGGCGGCGAGCTGACGGCTCCCCCCGGCATCTCGTGGGTGCCGGACGAGCTCATGACGCCGGCCTGCGGGGTGCCGCCGGGGCCTCGGCACCCCGCAGGCGCCGGGTGTCCGCGGAGCGTGCCCGCGCTCACCCCTCGTCCGTGGGCGATCCGCGGGGTATGGCACAATGGCTAGCTGTACTCGACAGCCGCACAGGACCCCTCTCTCCTCCGGCTGACGCGTCCATCGGGCACTCGGGTACCGCAACCCCACGCGGCATTCTCGCCGTGCCCAACCACGTCAAATCCAGGAGAACCCACTCCCGTGGCAGTCAAGATCAAGCTGAAGCGTCTGGGCAAGATCCGTTCGCCTCACTACCGCATCGTCGTCGCCGACTCCCGTACCCGTCGTGACGGTCGTGCGATCGAGGAGATCGGCAAGTACCACCCGACGTACAACCCGTCGGTCATGGAGGTCGACGCCGAGCGTGTGGCGTACTGGCTGGGTGTCGGCGCGCAGCCGACCGAGCCCGTGCTCGCCATCCTGAAGAAGACCGGCGACTGGCAGAAGTTCAAGGGCGAGCCCGCCCCGGCGCCGCTGCTGCAGCCGGCCGAGAAGTCGGCCCGCCCGTCCTTCGAGGCGCTCGGCGGCGACGACGAGGGCAAGGGTGAGGCGATCACCCAGAAGAAGAAGGCCGACAAGAAGGACGAGGCCGCCGCCGAGTCCGAGTCGACCGAGGCCTGAGCATGCTCGAGGAGGCTCTCGAGCACCTCGTGAAGGGCATCGTCGACAACCCTGACGATGTGCAGGTGGCCTCGCGCAACCTGCGCCGCGGACGCGTGCTCGAGGTCCGGGTGCACCCGGACGACCTCGGCAAGGTGATCGGCCGCAACGGCCGCACCGCGCGTGCTCTGCGCACCGTCGTGGGCGCCATCGGCGGCCGCGGTGTCCGTGTCGACCTCGTCGACGTGGACCACGTCCGCTGACGCTTCGCAACGCAGCACCGGCTCGGGCCGGGGAGGGCCACTGGGCCGTCCCCGGCCCGACGTCGTACCGGCCGGTCGTATGACAGGAGATCAAGCACAGTGCAGCTGGTAGTCGCACGGATCGGCCGCGCCCACGGCATCAAGGGCGAGGTCACCGTGGAGGTCCGCACGGACGAGCCCGAACTCAGGCTCGCCCCCGGCGCCGTACTCACCACCGATCCCGCCTCCGCGGGACCGCTCACCATCGAGACGGGCCGCGTCCACAGCGGCCGTCTCCTCCTGCGCTTCGAGGGCGTGCGCGACCGCACCGCCGCCGAGGCGCTGCGCAACATCCTCCTGATCGCCGAGGTGGACCCGGACGAGCTCCCCGAGGAAGAGGACGAGTACTACGACCACCAGCTGATCGACCTCGACGTGGTGACCGCGGACGGCACCGAGGTCGGCCGGATCACCGAGATCTCGCACCTGCCCACGCAGGACCTGTTCGTGGTGGAGCGCCCCGACGGCAGCGAGGTGTACGTGCCGTTCGTGTCGGAGATCGTCACCGAGGTCGATCTGGAGGAGCAGCGCGCGGTCATCGATCCGCCCCCCGGCCTGATCGACGACCGCGCGGAGATCGCCTCCTCCCGTGACGAGGACGCCGGCGCATGAGGCTCGACGTCGTCACGATCTTCCCCGAGTACCTGGAACCGCTGAACGTCTCCCTCGTCGGCAAGGCACGCGCGCGTGGACAGCTCGACGTGCACGTGCACGACCTGCGGTCCTGGACCTACGACCGGCACAACACCGTCGACGACACCCCGTACGGGGGCGGCCCCGGCATGGTCATGAAGACGGAGCCGTGGGGCGACGCCCTGGACTCCGTCCTGGCCGACGGCTACGAGGCCGGTGTCGGCGAGCCCGCCCTCATCGTCCCCACGCCCAGCGGCCGGCCCTTCACCCAGGAACTCGCCGTGCACCTCTCCGAGCGGCCATGGCTGATCTTCACGCCCGCCCGCTACGAGGGCATCGACCGCCGCGTCGTCGACGAGTACGCCACCCGGATGCCCGTGTACGAGGTCTCCATCGGCGACTACGTCCTCGCCGGCGGCGAGGCGGCCGTACTCGTCGTCACCGAGGCCGTGGCGCGGCTGCTGCCCGGCGTCCTGGGCAACGCCGAGTCGCACCGGGACGACTCCTTCGCCCCCGGAGCCATGGCCAACCTCCTGGAGGGTCCGGTCCACACCAAGCCGCCCCGGTGGCGCGGGCGCGAGATCCCGGAGGTGCTGCTCAGCGGCCACCACGGGAAGATCGCCCGCTGGCGCCGCGACGAGGCCCTGCGGCGCACGACGGCCAACCGGCCCGACCTGATCGAGCGGTGCGACCCCAAGGCCTTCGACAAGAAGGACCGCGAGATGCTCTCCATCCTGGGCTGGGAACCCGACCCGGAGGGCGCGCCGTACGGCCGATTTTGGCGCAGGACCGACGGCGTGGAAGAATAGGCCGCTGTTGTGTTGCCGGTCCGGCGTGCGCCCCTGCCACAGGGGGAGACGACGTCCGCCCCGACCCGCACAGCCCTGATCCGAACATCTAGTTCCCGTTGATGACCTGTGGCATCAGCGAAGAAAGCAGACGAAATGTCTCACCTGCTCGACACCGTCGACGCCGCGTCGCTGCGCAGCGACGTCCCGGCCTTCCGCCCCGGCGACACCGTCAACGTCCACGTCCGCGTCATCGAGGGCAACCGCTCCCGTGTGCAGCAGTTCAAGGGCGTGGTGATCCGCCGCCAGGGTTCCGGCGTGCGCGAGACCTTCACGGTCCGCAAGGTCTCCTTCTCCGTCGGCGTCGAGCGCACCCTCCCGGTGCACACCCCGATCGTGGAGAAGATCGAGCTCGTCACCCGCGGTGACGTCCGCCGCGCCAAGCTGTACTACCTGCGCGACCTGCGCGGCAAGGCCGCGAAGATCAAGGAGAAGCGCGAGAGCTGAGCGCGCCGACGGGTTCATGGCGGGGCCGGATAGCATCTGGCCCCGATGGACACCGAAGCACAGCCCACGGAGCGCGACCGCTCCTCCCGCCCTTCCGACGCCGAGCAGAGCTCGGACCCGGAGGGTCCGGAGGAGCGGTCGCGTTCCGCGTTGTCGGCGCGGATCTCGGACTGGGTGCCCGGCGGGCGGATCACCGTCACCGGCCTGGTCCTGTTGCTGTTCCTGCTGCTGATCAGCACGTTCGTGCTGCAGCCGTTCCAGATCCCCAGCGGTTCCATGGAGCGCGGATTGAGGATCGGCGACCGTGTTCTCGTAAACAAGGTGGCGTACCGTTTCGGTGACCAGCCGCAGCGGGGCGACATCGTCGTGTTCGACGGCACGGGACTCTTCGGGCACGGCGACTACATCAAACGCGTTGTCGGTGTGGGCGGGGACCACGTGGTCTGCTGCGACAGGGAGGGGAGGGTCCAGGTGAACGGTCAGTCGGTCGACGAGTCGGCGTTCCTCCACCCCGGCGACCGCCCGTCCACGGTGCGCTTCGACGTCGTCGTGCCCGACGGCACCCTTTTCGTCATGGGCGACCACCGCAGCGACTCCAGCGACTCCCGCGACCACCTGGGTTCGCCGGGCGGCGGCATGGTGCCGGTGGACGACGTGATCGGCCGCGCCGACTGGATCGTCTGGCCCTTCGGCCACGCCACCCACCTGGACCGCCCCGGCGCCTACGCGCGCGTGCCGGCGACGGAGGCGAGCGAGCCGGACGGAGCCGGGAACACCCATGGGTAACCGCGGCAAACCACGCGGGGCGCCCAGCAGCCCCGCGGAGAACCTGCTGCCCACCGGCTCCCGGCGCGCCACCGGCCCGTCCGGCGGCCGTACCCGCGCCGAACGGCGCAAACTGCAGCGCAAGGTGAAGCGGCGCCGCAGGCGCAGTGCCGTGAAGGAGATACCTCTTCTCGTCGGCGTCGCCGTCCTCATAGCGCTGGTCCTGAAGACCTTCCTCGTCCAGGCCTTCGTGATCCCGTCGGGCTCCATGGAGCAGACGATCCAGATCGGCGACCGGGTCCTGGTCGACAAGCTCACCCCCTGGTTCGGCTCCGAGCCGCAGCGCGGGGACGTCGTGGTATTCCGGGACCCCGGCGGCTGGCTCCAGGGCGAGGAGACCGCCAAGAAGGACGACCCCTTCGTCGTCAAACAGGTCAAGGAGGGCCTCGCCTTCATCGGCCTGCTGCCGTCCGACGACGAGAAGGACCTCATCAAGCGGGTCGTCGGCGTCGGCGGCGACCGGGTCAAGTGCTGCGACACCCAGGGGCGTGTCACCGTCAACGGCGTTCCCCTGAACGAGGACTACCTCTATCCGGGGGACGTTCCTTCCAAGCAGCCGTTCGACGTCACCGTCCCCGAGGGGCGGCTGTGGGTGATGGGCGACCACCGCTCCAACTCCGCCGACTCCCGCGAGCACCAGGACACCGACTACGGCACGGTTTCCGAGGACGAGGTGGTGGGCCGGGCCATGGTGATCGCCTGGCCGCTCGGCCACTGGAGCACCCTGGACGAGCCGAAAACCTACGCGTCCGTGTCCGACGCGGCCGCCGGGTCGACCGCTGGTCCCGCGCTGTCGCATAGGGTTGCCCCCGACGATCCGAACGGAATGACGCAACTCCCGACCCCTGCGGAACTCCCGCTCGTTATGGGAGTGGTGGGCCTGCGCCGCGCATGGGGCAGGCGGCGGCACAGAGTAAGGAGTTGGCGTGGGGGATGTGGCGGTTGGCGCACGGTCCGGACACGACGGCGAAGAGGACCGCGGACGCCCCGTGGGAGCGGCTGCCCCGGCCGCGAACGACGCAGCACCGGCGTCCGGGAACGGCTCCGGTACGACGGAGGACGGCGCGGTGAAGGACGAACGGAGCGGTACCGAGGACCAGGGAGCGGACGGGACGCCCGCGGCCAAGAAGCAGCGGTCGTTCTGGAAGGAACTGCCGATCCTGATCGGCATCGCGCTGGTGCTCGCGCTGCTGATCAAGACGTTTCTGGTGCAGGCGTTCTCGATCCCGTCCGCCTCGATGCAGAACACCCTCACGGAGGGTGACCGCGTCCTGGTCGACAAGCTCACGCCCTGGTTCGGCTCGGAACCCGATCGTGGCGAGGTCGTCGTCTTCCACGACCCCGACCAGTGGCTGGCGGGCGAGCCGACGCCCGAGCCGAACGCGCTGCAGGTCTTCCTCAGCTGGATCGGCCTGATGCCCTCGGCGGACGAGAAGGACCTCATCAAGCGCGTCATCGGCGTCGGCGGCGACACCGTCGAGTGCAAGGGCACCGGCCCGCTGAAGGTCAACGGCAAGGCGCTGAACGAGCCGTACGTCTACCCCGGCAACACGCCGTGCAGCGTCGACGACCAGGGCGGCCAGTTCAAGGTGAAGGTGCCGGAGGGCTACGTCTGGGTCATGGGCGATCACCGGCAGAACTCCCGGGACTCGCGCTACAACCAGTCGGACAAGAACCGCGGCATGGTCCCGGTGAAGGAGGTCATCGGCCGAGCCGTCGTCGTCGCCTGGCCGATCAACCACTGGGACACCCTGCCGGTCCCCGACACCTTCGACCAGGACGGCCTGAAGAACCAGCCGGCCGCCGCCCTGTCGGTCGCGCCCCAGGGTCTGGCGCTCGCCGGGGTCGTCCCGGTCGCCCTGTGGCGCCGTCGGCGGATCGCGCCCGCCGAGACCCGCTGAGCCGTCCCGTGGCCGTACGTCCGTCGCCGTTGATCCCGGTCACCGGCAAGGGCTGACCCGTTCGGGTACCGCCGGGTAGGGTGCGAACCCATGGGTGGCGAGAGTACGACGCGTACGGCCCCGCGAGGCGGTGGCGCGAGCACGGGCCCGGTGGGCAGCCGTACCGGGCAGCGGCTGTCCGGCCTGGCCGTGGCGCTGGGCATGGTGCTGTTCCTCGGGGGTTTCGCCTGGGGGGCGGTGGTGTACCTGCCGTACACGGTGCCCACCAGTTCGATGACGCCGACGATCGACGCCGGTGACAGGGTGCTGGCGCAGCGCATCGACGGCGCCGACGTCCGGCGCGGCGACGTCGTCGTCTTCAAGGACGCCACCTGGGCCAACGCCCCGATGATCAAGCGCGTGGTCGCGGTCGGCGGCGACACCGTCTCCTGCTGCCAGAACGGCAAGCTCAAGGTCAACGGCAAGGTGATCGACGAGCCGTACCTGCCCACGGGTACCCCGGCGGAGTTCAGCAACTTCCCGACCGTGACCGTGCCCGAGGGGCGCCTGTTCCTGCTCGGCGACGAGCGCGACAACTCCGTGGACTCCACGGCCCACCTCACCGACGCGGCCGGCGGCACGGTCTCGCGCGGGGCCGTCGACGCCCGGGTCGACGCCGTCGTCTGGCCCATGAACGGCATGCTGGAGCGGCCCACCGGCTTCGAGACCCTCGGCGGTCTCTCCTCGCCCGGGCCGCTGCGAACGGTCGTCGCGCTGGTGATCGCCGGGGCCGTGCTGATCCTCGGCGGCGCCGCGTACGGCCCCGTCGCCAAACGGGCCGCCGCCTCCCGGGCCCGGACCGGGACGGAGCCGGCCGGTGCCCGCTGAGACGACGCGGACGGGGCAGGACTCCTACGAGGGCGGGCTGCGCAGGGTCGCCCGGGTGGTCCTGCTCGACCCGGAGGACCGCATCCTGCTGCTGCACGGCCACGAACCGGACGATCCGGCCGACGACTGGTGGTTCACGCCGGGCGGCGGGGTGGAGGGCGACGAGACCCGTGAGGAGGCCGCCCTGCGGGAACTCGTGGAGGAGACCGGCATCACCGAGGTCCAGCTCGGCCCCGTGCTGTGGCGGCGGCGGTGTTCCTTCCCTTTCGCGGGCCGCCGCTGGGACCAGGACGAGTGGTACTACCTGGCCCGCACCAGCCAGACCGCGACCGAGGCCGTGGGGCTGACCGAGCTGGAGCGGCGCAGTGTCGCCGGAGCGCGCTGGTGGACGTGTCAGGAACTGACCCGGGCACATGAGACGGTGTATCCGACCAGACTCGCCGAGCTGCTGCGCAGGCTGCTCGACGAAGGTCCCCCGTCCGGTCCGGTGACCCTTGACACGGAAATCGTCTAGAGGTTCGCAGGACTGGAGCACAATGGGGGGATCGCACGGCTGAAGGGGAACATGCCATGAGCGCCGAGGACCTCGAGAAGTACGAGACCGAGATGGAGCTCAAGCTCTACCGGGAGTACCGCGATGTCGTCGGTCTGTTCAAATTCGTGATCGAGACTGAGCGGCGCTTCTATCTCACCAACGACTACGAGATGCAGGTGCACTCGGTCCAGGGCGAGGTGTTCTTCGAGGTCTCCATGGCCGACGCCTGGGTGTGGGACATGTACCGCCCGGCGCGTTTCGTGAAGCAGGTACGCGTGTTGACGTTCAAGGACGTGAACATCGAAGAGCTCAACAAGAGTGACCTGGAGCTCCCGGGCGGGTGACGGGCCGCCGGCGGTCGGTCGTGGTCCGCTGGTGGGTCGGGCGATCACCCAGATGGGTGACGAGGTTGTCCACAGCCGGGTGACTGTCCACCAAGATCCAACAGTGCGGTGAGCCGTCTTCATCGTTGGCGCCGGAGGTGGTGCCGACATGAACGCACGCAGTGCGATGGGCAGGTACGGCGAGACGCTCGCCGCCCGCAGGCTGGCCGAGGCGGGGATGGCGGTCCTGGAGCGCAACTGGCGCTGCGGCAGGACCGGCGAGATCGACATCGTGGCCCGTGACGGGGACGTCCTGGTCCTCTGCGAGGTGAAGACCCGCAGGGACGGCCGCTTCGAGCATCCGATGGCCGCGGTGACTCCCGAGAAGGCACGGCGGCTGCGCGATCTCGCCGAGCGCTGGATCCAGACCCACGGGGGAGCTCCGCCCGGAGGCGTCCGCATCGACCTGATCGGCGTGCTCCTGCCGCAGCGGGGCGCGCCCGTGGTGGAGCACGCCCGGGGGGTGGCGTGATGGGGTTCGCGCGTACGTGCTCGGTGGCGCTGGTCGGCGTCGAGGGCGTGGTCGTCGAGGTCCAGGCCGACCTGGAACCGGGCGTGGCGGCATTCACGCTGGTGGGACTGCCCGACAAGAGCCTGACGGAGAGCCGGGACCGGGTGCGGGCCGCGGTGGTGAACTCGGGTGCGGAGTGGCCGCAGAAGAAGCTCACGGTCGGGCTCAGTCCTGCGTCGGTGCCCAAGAGCGGCAGCGGATTCGACCTCGCCGTCGCCGCCGCCGTGCTCGGCGCCTCCGAGCGGATCGACCCCCGGGTGCTCGCCGACATCGTGATGATCGGGGAGCTGGGCCTGGACGGGCGGGTGAGGCCGGTGCGGGGCATCCTGCCGGCGGTGCTCGCCGCGGCGGACGCCGGCTATGAACAGGTGGTCGTGCCGGAGTGCGCCGCCGCCGAGGCGTCCCTGGTACCCGGCGTCTCGGTGCTGGGCGTGCGCAGCCTGCGCCAGCTGATCGCCGTCCTCGCCGACGAGCCCGTGCCGGAGGAGGAATCCGACGAGCAGGGCCGCCCCGACCCGCTGCTGGCGGGCCTGCGCGTGCCCGGCACGGGTGCCGCCACCGGGATGCACAGCATGGGGGCGGCGCAGCACGACCAGGGCCACGACCTCGCCGACGTCGTGGGCCAGACCTCGGCGCGCACGGCTGTGGAGGTGGCCGCGGCCGGCGGTCACCATCTGTTCCTGGAGGGGCCGCCGGGCGCGGGAAAGACGATGCTCGCCGAACGGCTGCCCGCCATTCTGCCCCGGCTCGGCCGCGCGGAGTCGCTCGAGGTCACCGCCGTGCACTCGGTGGCGGGTCTGCTCCCACCGGGCAAACCGCTGATCGACGTCGCCCCCTACTGCGCCCCGCACCACTCCGCCACGATGCAGGCCCTCGTCGGCGGCGGTCCCGGCATCGCGCGGCCCGGGGCCGTCTCGCTCGCGCACCGCGGTGTCCTCTTCCTGGACGAGACCCCCGAGTTCAGCAGTCACGCCCTGGACGCCCTGCGCCAGCCGCTGGAGGCCGGGCACGTCGTCATCGCGCGCAGCGCGGGTGTCGTGCGGTTCCCGGCCAAGTTCCTGATGGTGCTCGCCGCCAACCCCTGTCCGTGCGGACGCTTCTCGCAGCGGGACGACCTGTGCGAGTGCCCGCCCTCGGCGATCCGCCGCTACCAGGCCAGGTTGTCCGGCCCGCTGCTCGACCGGGTCGACCTCCGGGTCGAGGTGGACCGCGTCACACGCAGCGAGCTGGCCGCGGGGGCCGTCCGGGGGGAGACCACGGCGACGGTCGCCGACCGGGTGCGAGCGGCACGGGAGCGTGCCGCGACCCGCCTCGCCGGCACACCCTGGCGCTCCAACAGCGAGGTGCCGGGGCGCGAGCTGCGCAGCCGCTGGTACGCGGCGCCCGGCGCGCTGGACGAGGCGGAACGCAGCCTCGAACGGGGCGTCCTCACGGCCCGTGGCCTCGACCGTGTCCTGCGCGTCGCCTGGACCGTCGCGGACCTCGTGGGTCACGACCGTCCGGACGCGACGGACGTCGCCCTGGCGCTCCAACTGCGCACCGGGGTGCCTCGGGGCGTCCCCATGGCCATCGGGGCGGCGTCATGACCGGGGGCGAGGACGCGTCCCGGGACGGTGGCGTGACCAGGGACGTGGATGCCCTTGGAGACGGTGAGCCGGTGGGAGGCGGCGGCGCGGTCGGGGGCGGTGAGGCGTTCGGGTTCGGGGATGCGGTCAGGGGCGGTGAGGCTTTCGAGTTCGGAGGCGCTGTCGGAGGTGGTGAGGCGTTCAGATCCGGCGACGCGGTCAGGGATGGTGAGGCGTTCAGCTCTGGCGGTGCCGCCAGGGATGGTGAGGCGTTCAGGTCTGGCGGTGCCGCCAGGGATGGTGAGGCCTTCAGGTCCGGCGGTGCCGCCAGGGATGGTGAGGCGTTCCGGTCTGGCGGTGCCGGCGGGGACGGTCAGGCGTTCAGGTCCGGCGGTGCCGCCGGTGAGGACCTCAGGTCCGGCGATGCGGCCAGGGCCGGTGATGCATTCGGGTTCTGGGATGCCGCGGGAAACGGTGGGGTGTCCGGCTCTGGTGCGCTCAAGGCCGGTGATGTGTCCCGGGGCGGTGACGCGAGCAGGGGCGGCGGCGCGTCCTGGGACGTGGACGACGAACTGCTCGGCCGGGTCTTCCTCACCCGGGTCATCGAGCCCGGCGACGAGGTCGGCGGGCGGTGGGTGCGCGAGCGCGGGGTCCGGGACGTGGTGCGGCGGCTGCGGGAGGGTGGGCGCGCCCTGCCGGGCGTGAGCGAGCAGCGGTGGGCCGGGCTGCGGGCCCGTGCCGGCCGGGCCGAGCCGCACAGGGACCTCGCCGTCGCACGGGCGGCAGGCGTGCGCTTCGTGGCCCCGGGCGGGAGCGAGTGGCCGGGACAGCTCGACGACCTGGGGGACGCCCGGCCGCTGGGACTGTGGGTGCGCGGCCGGCCCAGCCTGCGGATGTGGGCGCTGAGGTCCGTGGCCTTGGTGGGCGCCCGCGCCTGCACCGAGTACGGCGCCCACATGGCGGCCACACTCGCCGCCGGCCTCGCCGAGAGCGGCTGGGTGGTGGTGTCCGGCGGAGCTTACGGCGTCGACGGCGCCGCGCACCGGGGCGCCCTGGGCGCGGGCGGTGCCACGGCCGCCGTCCTCGCCTGCGGCGTCGACCGGCCCTATCCGCGCGGACACACCGAGCTGATCAACAGGATCGCGGCCCAGGGGCTGGTCGTCGGGGAACTGCCGCCCGGCGACCATCCGACGCCGAGCAGATTCATCCTGCGCAACCGGGTGATCGCCGCGCTCACCCGGGGCACGGTGGTCGTCGAGGCCGCCCATCGCAGCGGCTCGCTGGCCACGGCGCGGGCGGCGCAGCGCCTGGGCCGGCACGCGATGGGCGTGCCCGGTCCGGCCACCAGCGCACTGTCGGCGGGCGTGCACGAACTGCTGCGCGACGACGCCGTGCTCGTCACCGACGCCACCGAGATCGTCGAGCTGGTGGGCGACATGGGAGAGCTGGCCCCGGACCGGCGCGGCCCGGTGCTGCCCACCGACCTGCTGGAACCCCGCACCCGGCACGTCCTGGCCGCGCTCCCGGCACGAGGAGCCGCGACGGCGGCCGAGGTCGCACGCCACGCCCAGACCACACCGGACGACGCGATCGCGAGGCTGTACGAGCTTCGCGCACTTGGTTACGTCGAACGACACGGCGACGGCTGGAAGTTGACACGCCAGGCGCTGATCTCGATCCGCGGCGGCCCGAGCCCGTGCTGACGGTGCGTGTTCGGCCGTCCGGGGGAACCCCGACGCCCTTGGGAATTCCCGCAGTTGGAGTATTCGAGTGATCACTCAGAGCGATCGCGATCCCCCTTGCGGAGCATCCAGCGGAACGTATCTGCGTACGACGCCCCCTCCGCTCTTCGCGCACCGCGACAGCCCAGTCACGCTACGCTCACGAGGACCCCCACGCAGACAGGCACGAACAAGACAGCAGACCGGCGGCCTCACCCAGGCATCCCACAACACGGCAGAACGGCACTAGGCGACGAATGCCCCAGCACACCTCCGGGTCCGACCGGGCGGCGATCCCCCCAGCCGCCCGCGACGGTGGCAGCGTGCGACCGCCCGCCCCCTCGACGCTCGACGAGCTGTGGCGGTCGTACAAGGCGACGGGGGACGAGCGGCTGCGGGAACAGTTGATCCTGCACTACTCGCCCCTCGTGAAGTACGTGGCGGGCCGGGTGAGCGTGGGGCTGCCGCCCAACGTCGAGCAGGCCGACTTCGTCTCCTCGGGGGTGTTCGGGCTGATCGACGCGATCGAGAAGTTCGACGTCGACCGGGAGATCAAGTTCGAGACGTACGCGATCACCCGGATCCGGGGGGCGATGATCGACGAGCTGCGCGCCCTTGACTGGATCCCGCGGTCGGTGCGGCAGAAGGCGCGGAACGTGGAGCGGGCCTACGCCACGCTGGAGGCGCGGCTGCGGCGCACTCCCTCGGAGAGCGAGGTGGCCGCGGAGATGGGCATCGCGGTGGAGGATCTCCACGCGGTCTTCAGCCAGTTGTCGCTGGCCAATGTGGTGGCACTGGAGGAGCTGCTGCACGTCGGGGGTGAGGGCGGGGACCGGCTGAGCCTCATGGACACGCTGGAGGACACGGCGGCCGACAACCCGGTGGAGGTCGCCGAGGACCGGGAACTGCGCCGGTTCCTGGCCCGGGCGATCAACACGCTGCCCGACCGGGAGAAGACCGTCGTCACGCTGTACTACTACGAGGGACTCACGCTCGCCGAGATCGGGAACGTGCTGGGCGTGACCGAGAGCCGGGTCAGCCAGATCCACACCAAGTCCGTGCTGCAGCTGCGGGCCAAGCTGGCCGGTTTCGGCCGCTGACCCCGCGGTGTCGTGGGGTGAGTGACTCCCGTCCGCGGTGGCGCGTCCGTAAAGTGGTGGCGTGCCAAGGATTCGAGCGGCCTCTGTGGCCGAGCACCGGTCGATGCAGCGTGCCGCCCTGCTGGACGCGGCACGCTCCCTGCTGTCCGAAGGCGGGACGGAGGCGCTGACCTTCCCCGCCCTCGCCGAGCGGACGGGGCTCGCCCGGTCGTCCGTCTACGAGTACTTCCGGTCGCGGGCGGCGGTCGTCGAGGAGCTGTGCGCGGTCGACTTCCCGGTCTGGGCGGCCGAGGTCGAGGCGGCGATGGCCGCGGTCGACGGGCCGGAGGCCAAGATCGAGGCGTACGTGCGCAAGCAGCTGGAGCTGGTCGGGGACCGGCGCCACCGTGCCGTCGTGGCCATTTCCGCCAGTGAGCTGGACGCCGGGGCCCGGGAGAAGATCCGGGCGGCGCACGGCGGGCTGGTCGCGATGATCGTGGAGGCGCTGGGGGAGCTGGGGCACGGACAGCCGCGGCTCGCGGCGATGCTGCTGCAGGGCGTGGTGGACGCGGCCGTGCGGCGGATCGAGCTGGGGGCGGCGGAGGAGCCGGACGCCGTCACGGAGGCGGCGGTGTCCATGGCGCTGCGGGGTGTGCGGGGCTGATACGCGGGGTCCTGGAGAAATCCTCGACGCTCGTGGTGCGCGGGCCGGCGTCGTCCCGGGGCCCTGGCTGCGGGAGGGGCACTCCCCGTACCGGCAGCAGTCTCGACGGACCCCCGTCGAGCAGCCACGGCGGGAGCAGCGACAGCGGGTTCAGGTAGACGTCCCCTCTCAGCAGGCCCCAGTGCAGGCATGCCGTGCAGTGGGAGCCCCGCGGTTCCACCGTGCCGAGCACCTCGCCCGCCGTGACCTGCTGCCCCTTCCGTACCGACGCCTCGACCGGCTCGTACGTCGTCCGCAGGGGCGGATCGCCCGTCCCCGTCAGTTCCACCGAGACGACCCCCTTGCCGGCCACCCGGCCGGCGAACCTCACCCTCCCGGCGGCCACCGTCCGCACCGGTGTGCCGGGCGGTGCCGCGAGGTCCACGCCGCGGTGGCCCGGGCCGTACGGCGTCGCCGGCGGCTCCCAGCCCCGCAGGACCGCGGGCCGGGTGCCGACCGGCCAGCCGCGGGCCACGGCCGTCTCCGCCGGTCCCGGAGCCGGACGGCCCTCGCCGGCCGCCGCGGTCGTCGCGGCAACCGCGGCCGGTCCGGACGCGCGGCCCGGCACCGCCGGGAACAGGGCCGGCAGCAACGCCACCCACACGCACCAACGCACGCATCGCCTCACTCGCATGCGAGAACCGTTGCGCACACGGGCCCACCGGGGCCGGGACCTGTGGACCGCTGCCCGGTTGTGGACAGTGGCGTCACCCGGTGCTCCGCGGGTCCCGTACACTTCTGATGGCGATCCGGGTCACCGGGTCGACTTCGCACGCCCCGACATCGGAGCCGGCAGCAGTCGGTCTCCCGGTGTCAGCGCCCCTCGGTCCCTCGTGGCACGGCGCAACGCGGGCGTCAGGCGCGGGAGCCGTCCGGCTTCCGCGGCACAACCGAGAAACTCAAGGAGATACGGCCATGGCCGTCGTCACGATGCGGGAGCTGCTGGAGAGCGGCGTCCACTTCGGTCACCAGACCCGTCGCTGGAACCCGAAGATGAAGCGCTTCATCTTCACCGAGCGCAACGGCATCTACATCATCGACCTGCTCCAGTCGCTGTCGTACATCGACCGCGCCTACGAGTTCGTCAAGGAGACCGTCGCCCACGGCGGCACGGTCATGTTCGTCGGCACCAAGAAGCAGGCGCAGGAGGCCATCGCCGAGCAGGCCACCCGCGTCGGCATGCCCTACGTCAACCAGCGCTGGCTGGGCGGCATGCTCACCAACTTCTCGACCGTCTACAAGCGTCTGCAGCGCCTCAAGGAGCTCGAGCAGATCGACTTTGAGGACGTGGCCGCCTCCGGCCTCACCAAGAAGGAGCTGCTGGTCCTCTCCCGCGAGAAGGCGAAGCTGGAGAAGACCCTCGGCGGTATCCGCGAGATGCAGAAGGTGCCCAGCGCCGTCTGGATCGTGGACACCAAGAAGGAGCACATCGCGGTCGGCGAGGCCCGGAAGCTCAACATCCCGGTCGTCGCCATCCTCGACACCAACTGCGACCCCGACGAGGTCGACTACAAGATCCCGGGCAACGACGACGCGATCCGCTCCGTCACCCTGCTCACCCGCGTGATCGCCGACGCCGTCGCCGAGGGCCTCATCGCCCGCTCCGGTGTCGCCACCGAGGGCAAGGGCGAGAAGGCCGCGGGCGAGCCGCTGGCCGAGTGGGAGCGCGACCTGCTCGAGGGCGAGAAGAAGGCGGACGCCGAGGGTGCCGCCGAGAAGCCGGCCGAGGCCGCTGCCGAGGCCCCCGCTGCCGAGGCCCCCGCCGCCGAGGCCCCGGCCGCCGAGGCCGAGCAGGCCTGACCTTTCCCGTCGGCGTCGACGGCGGGAGCGGTACGGCTTCCACCAGCGCCTTCAGGCGCGGTGAAGTCCGCTCCCGCCGTTCACCCGTTGGTCAGCGACGGGCCACGGACCTACAGCTTCATATAGGCCGCGGACCCCGCAGATCTCCGATCTTCCAGACTTCGAGAAAGACTCACAGACTCATGGCGAACTACACCGCCGCCGACGTCAAGAAGCTCCGCGAGCTCACCGGCGCCGGCATGATGGACTGCAAGAAGGCGCTGGACGAGGCCGAGGGCAACGTCGAGAAGGCCGTCGAGGCGCTCCGCATCAAGGGCCAGAAGGGCGTCGCCAAGCGCGAGGGCCGCTCGGCCGAGAACGGTGCCGTCGTCTCGATCATCGCCGACGACAACTCCTCCGGTGTCCTCGTCGAGCTGAAGTGCGAGACGGACTTCGTCGCCAAGGGCGACAAGTTCCAGGCCGTGGCCAAGACCATCGCCGAGCACGTCGCCAAGGCCTCCCCGGCCGACCTCGAGGCGCTGCTCGCCTCCGAGATCGAGCCCGGCAAGACCGTCCAGGCGTACGTCGACGAGGCCAACGCCAACCTCGGCGAGAAGATCGTCCTGGACCGCTTCGCGCAGTTCTCCGACGGCTACGTGACGGCGTACATGCACCGCACGATGCCCGACCTGCCCCCGCAGATCGGTGTCCTCGTCGAGCTCGACAAGCCGAACGCCGAGGTCGCCAAGGGCGTCGCGCAGCACATCGCCGCCTTCGCGCCGAAGTACCTCTCCAAGGACGACGTCCCGGCCGACATCGTCGAGGCCGAGCGCCGCATCGCCGAGGAGACCACCCGCGCCGAGGGCAAGCCCGAGGCCGCCCTGCCGAAGATCGTCGAGGGCCGCCTCAACGGCTTCTTCAAGGACGCCACGCTGCTCGGCCAGCCCTACGCGCTCGACAACAAGAAGTCCGTCCAGAAGGTTCTGGACGAGGCGGGTGTCACCCTGAAGCGCTTCACGCGCATCAAGGTCGGCATCTGAGTCCGTACCGCGACGGACGTACGACCCCGGTAGGGTCGACAGCAGTCGTCTGCGCCGTTCGCGTACGCCGATCCGCACGCGCGCGTGGCGGAGGACGACAGCAGATCTGACGAGGAGGCCATTGCCGCGTATGGGATGCGAAACACGCCCCCACCGGCAATGGCCTTCTTCGTGTGTGTGACCCACGTAAAAGAGGCGAGATCTCCATGACCACCAAGGCCGAGAAGAGCGACGACGGCAAAGTACGCGGCCGGTTTCTGCTGAAGCTGTCCGGAGAGGCCTTCTCCGGCGGCGGGGGCCTGGGCGTCGACCCCGACGTGGTGCACGCCATCGCGCGCGAGATCGCGGCCGTCGTCCGGGACGGCGCGCAGATCGCCATCGTCATCGGTGGCGGCAACTTCTTCCGCGGCGCGGAACTCCAGGTGCGCGGCATGGACCGCGCCCGCTCGGACTACATGGGCATGCTCGGCACCGTGATGAACTGCCTCGCCCTCCAGGACTTCCTGGAGAAGGAGGGCGTCGACTGCCGCGTGCAGACCGCCATCACCATGGGGCAGGTCGCCGAGCCCTACATCCCGCTGCGTGCCGTGCGCCACCTGGAGAAGGGCCGTGTGGTCATCTTCGGCGCCGGTATGGGCATGCCGTACTTCTCCACCGACACCACCGCCGCACAGCGCGCCCTGGAGATCGACGCCGAGGCGCTGCTCATGGGCAAGAACGGCGTGGACGGGGTCTACGACTCCGACCCGAAGACCAACCCGGACGCCGTGAAGTTCGACGCGCTCGGATACGGGGAGGTCATCACCCGGGACCTGAAGGTCGCCGACGCCACGGCCGTCACGCTCTGCCGCGACAACAGCCTTCCGATCGTGGTCTTCGAGCTCCTCAAGGAGGGCAATATCGCCCGTGCCGTCAAGGGTGAGAAGATCGGCACGCTTGTGGGTGACCAAGGCAGCCGGGACTGACCGGAGCACCAACCCGTCCGGCGACGCGGCACGCCACCTGTCCGCGGCACCTGTAAGGGGGACGGACGGGACGGGGCCGGACCGGGGGATGGACAATGTCCTGCCGGTCGGGAACCGTGCAGGAAGAAGACGCGACGCAGCCGGCCGCCGCCCCGACAGGGAACCGCAGCCGGGCCTACTCAAGACACGCAGGAGCAAGTGGTGATCGAAGAGACCCTCCTCGAGGCCGAGGAGAAGATGGAGAAGGCCGTCGTGGTCGCCAAGGAGGACTTCGCCGCGATCCGCACCGGCCGTGCGCACCCGGCGATGTTCAACAAGATCGTGGCCGACTACTACGGCGCAGCGACGCCGATCAACCAGCTGGCCTCGTTCTCGGTACCCGAGCCGCGCATGGCCGTGGTGACGCCGTTCGACAAGAGCGCCCTGCGCAACATCGAGCAGGCGATCCGCGACTCCGACCTGGGCGTGAACCCCAGCAACGACGGCAACATCATCCGGGTGGTGTTCCCCGAGCTGACCGAGGAGCGCCGCCGCGAGTACATCAAGGTCGCCAAGGGCAAGGGTGAGGACGCCAAGGTCTCCATCCGCTCCGTGCGCCGCAAGGCCAAGGACGCCATCGACAAGCTGATCAAGGACGGCGAGGTCGGCGAGGACGAGGGCCGCCGTGCGGAGAAGGAGCTCGACGACACCACCGCGAAGTACGTCGCCCAGGTGGACGAGCTCCTGAAGCACAAGGAAGCGGAGCTGCTCGAGGTCTGATGAACGACTCTTCCTGGGGAGCGCCGCCACAAGCCGGGTACTGGGGGCCGTCCGACCAGGGACCTGCCCGGGGCGCCGCCCCGGCGGGTCCCGCGTACGATGCGCACAGCGCGCAGCACACTCGCCCCATGCCCATCGTGCCCGACGTACCCGAACACGGCGGAGACCAGGATGACGACCGTGGGGCCGCTCGGCTGAGCGGCCCCTTGTTCCGCGACGAGAACCCGTCGGCGCAGTCGTATGCGGCGGCGCCGCAGAATCCGGAGCCCATGTCCCACGCCCCCCAGCCGGCGCCCCGGCCGCAGAAGAAGAGCGCGGGGCGTGACCTGGGTGCCGCGATAGGCGTCGGTCTCGGGCTCGGCGTGGTCATCGTCGCGTCGCTGTTCGTCGTCAAGGCCGTGTTCGTCGGCGTGATCGCGGTCGCCGTCGTGGTGGGCCTGTGGGAACTGACCAAGCGGCTGGAGGAGCGCAAGGGCATCAAGGCGCCCCTCGTCCCGCTCGCGCTGGGCGGCGCGGCGATGGTGGTGGCCGGCTACGTCCGGGGAGCCGAGGGCGCCTGGGTCGCCATGGCCCTCACGGCGTTGGCGGTTCTCGTATGGCGGATGACGGAACCGCCGGAGGGTTATCTCAAGGACGTCACCGCGGGCGTGTTCGCGGCGTTCTACGTGCCGTTCCTGGCCACGTTCGTCGCGATGATGCTGACGGCTCAGGACGGCCCGTGGCGTGTCCTGACGTTCCTGTTGCTGACCGTCGTCAGCGACACGGGCGCGTACGCGGTCGGCTGGCGCTTCGGCCGGAAGAAGCTCGCCCCGCGCATCAGCCCCGGCAAGACCCGTGAGGGTCTGCTCGGAGCGGTGACGTTCGCGATGGCCGCGGGCGCGCTGTGCATGCAGTTCCTGATCGACGACGGCTCCTGGTGGCAGGGCCTGCTGCTGGGCCTCGCGGTCGCGGCCAGCGCCACGCTGGGCGACCTCGGTGAATCCATGATCAAGCGGGACCTGGGCATCAAGGACATGGGCACGCTGCTCCCGGGGCACGGGGGCATCATGGACCGGCTGGACTCGCTGCTGCCGACGGCTCCGGTGGTGTGGCTGCTCCTGGTGATCTTCGTCGGATCGGGTTGACAGGCGTCAGGTACTCTGGAAGGGCCCGTGGCGATGGCTGCGGGCCCTTTCGTGTATCCCCGCCGGTGCGGGGGTGATCCAGTGAGGTCTCCTGGCTTCGGCATGGTCCCGCCGATCTCCCCGCCGAGGCGGGGCGCCATAGGCCCGTCGTTCTGAGGAGTTGCCCGACCGTGGCCCGTCCAGTTCCCGGTGAGCTCACCTTCGTCGCGCCCCGCGGAGCGAAGAAGCCGCCGAGGCACCTCGCCGACCTCACGCCCGCCGAGCGCAAGGAGGCCGTCGCCGCGATCGGCGAGAAGCCGTTCCGCGCCAAGCAGCTCTCGCAGCACTACTTCGCGCGGTACGCGCACGACCCCGAGCAGTGGACCGACATCCCGGCCGGCTCCCGTCAGGCGCTGCAGGAGGCACTGCTCCCCGAGCTGATGACGGTCGTCCGGCATCTGTCGACCGACCAGGGCACCACCCGCAAGACCCTGTGGAAGCTGTTCGACGGCACGCTCGTCGAGTCGGTGCTGATGCGCTACCGGGACCGGGTCACGATGTGCATCAGCTCGCAGGCGGGCTGCGGCATGAACTGCCCATTCTGTGCCACCGGGCAGGCCGGTCTGGACCGGAACCTGTCCACCGCGGAGATCGTGCACCAGATCGTCGACGGCATGCGCGCGCTGCGCGACGGCGAGGTCCCCGGTGGCCCCGCACGGCTCAGCAACATCGTCTTCATGGGCATGGGCGAGCCGCTCGCCAACTACAACCGCGTCGTCGGCGCCATCCGCCGGCTCACCGATCCCGAGCCCGACGGGCTGGGGCTGTCCCAGCGCGGCATCACGGTCTCCACGGTCGGCCTGGTCCCGGCCATCCACCGGTTCGCCGACGAGGGCTTCAAGTGCCGCCTCGCCATCTCGCTGCACGCGCCGGACGACGAGCTGCGCGACACCCTCGTCCCCGTCAACACGCGGTGGAAGGTGCGCGAGGTGCTGGACGCCGGCTTCGAGTACGCGGCCAAGTCGGGCCGGCGGCTGTCCATCGAGTACGCGCTGATCCGGGACATCAACGACCAGGCCTGGCGGGGCGACCGGCTCGGACGGCTCCTCAAGGGCAGGCCGGTGCACGTCAACCTGATCCCGCTCAACCCGACGCCCGGCTCGAAGTGGACCGCCTCGCGCCCCGAGGACGAGAAGGCGTTCGTCGAGGCGATCGCGGCCCACGGTGTGCCGGTGACGATCCGGGACACCCGTGGCCAGGAGATCGACGGGGCGTGTGGTCAGCTCGCCGCGAGCGAGAGGTAACCTGACCGGCGTACATCTTCATATTCCGACAGGGGAGCGCCACAGCGCTGAGAGTGCGGCACCGGCCGCAGACCCTCCGAACCTGGCCCAGGTCATTCTGGGTAGGGAGATCGGTCATCACTCGAGCTGTTGCGCCCTGCCCGGGACCCTCGCCAGGGGTTTCGGGCAGGGCCGCGTCTTCTCCTGGTCACCCAGGAGGAATTCAGTGAGCATCACCAAGAAGGCCACCGTCCTGGCCGTCGGGCTCGGCCTGGTCACGTTGTCCGCGTGCGGATCGTCGTCCGACGACGGCCGGGGTTCCGGCGACTCCAAGACCGTCACCCTCGTCAGCCACGACTCGTGGGCCGCGTCGAAGGACGTCATCGCCGCCTTCGAGAAGAGCTCCGGCTACAAGGTCAAGGTCCTGGAGGACGGCGACGCCGGCCAGGCCGTCAACAAGGCCGTCCTCACCAAGGACAACCCGCAGGGCGACGTCTTCTTCGGCGTCGACAACACGCTGCTGTCCCGGGCGCTCGACAACGGGCTGTTCCAGCCGTACGAGGCCAAGGGGCTGGACCGGATCGACGCGCGGTACCGGGTCGACGGGGACGAACACCGGGTCACGCCCGTCGACTACGGCGACATCTGCGTCAACTACGACAAGGCGTACTTCAGCGAGCACAAGCTGACGCCGCCGGACTCCTTCGACGACCTCACCGAGCCCGAGTACAAGAACCTCCTCGTCACCGAGAACGCCGCCACCTCCTCGCCCGGCCTCGGCTTCCTGCTCGGGACCGCCGCGAAGTACGGCGACGAAGGCTGGCAGGACTACTGGAAGAAGCTCAAGGACAACGGCGTGAAGGTCGTCGACGGCTGGGAGCAGGCGTACAACGAGGAGTTCTCCGGCTCCGCGGGCGGCAAGAAGGCCAAGGGCGACCGCCCGCTCGTCGTCTCCTACGCCTCCTCCCCGCCCGTCGAGGTGATCTACGCCGACCCGAAGCCGGACACCGCGCCCACCGGTGTGGCGACCGGGACCTGCTTCCGCCAGATCGAGTTCGCCGGGCTGCTCAGCAACGCGGCGAACCCCGAGGGCGGCAAGGCACTGATCGACTTCCTCATCGGCCGGCAGTTCCAGGAGGACATGCCGCTGAACATGTTCGTCCACCCGGTGGCCGGCGACGCGAAGCTGCCCGCCGAGTTCACCGCGTACGCGCCCGAGGTGAAGGACCCCCGGACGCTGGACCCGGCGAAGATCGCCGACAACCGTGACCAGTGGGTCAAGTCGTGGACCTCGCTCGTACTGAAGTGACCGGGAGCGGACGCCGTTCGGGGAACGCGGCGCGGCTCGGCCTGATGGCCGTGCCCGTCGTGTTCTTCGCGGTGTTCTTCGCCTACCCCGTCGCCGCGATCGTCGCGCGCGGACTGGAGGTCGACGGGGACTGGCAGTTCGGGCGGATCGGGGACGTGCTGGCACAGCCCGACGTCCGGCACGTGCTGTGGTTCACCACCTGGCAGGCGCTGGCCTCCACCGCGCTCACGCTGCTGGCCGCGCTGCCCGGCGCGTACGTCTTCGCCCGCCTCGACTTCCCCGGCAAGCAGGTCCTGCGGGCGGTGGTGACCGTGCCCTTCGTGCTGCCGACGGTCGTGGTGGGAACGGCGTTCCTGGCGCTGGTCGGGCGCGGCGGGCTGCTGGACGAGCTGTGGGGCGTACGCCTGGACACCACCGTGTGGGCGATCCTGCTCGCGCACGTCTTCTTCAACTACGCCGTCGTCGTGCGCACGGTCGGCGGCCTCTGGTCGCAGCTCGACCCGCGTCAGGAGGAGGCCGCGCGGATGCTAGGCGCCTCCCGCCTCACCGCCTGGCGGCAGGTCACGCTGCCCGCGCTCGCGCCCGCGGTGGCGGCCGCCGCGCTCATGGTCTTCCTGTTCACCTTCACCTCCTTCGGCGTCGTCCAGATCCTCGGCGGGCCCACCTTCTCCACCCTCGAAGTGGAGATCTACCGGCAGACCTCCCAGGTCTTCGACCTGTCCACGGCCGCCGTGCTGACGCTGATCCAGTTCGCCGCGGTGGCCGCCGTCCTGGCCGTGCACGCCTGGACGGTACGGCGGCGGGAGACGGCCCTGCGCCTGGTGGACGCGTCGGTCACCGCGCGCCGGCCGCGCGGGGCCGGACAGTGGGCGCTGCTGGCCGGGGTCCTGGTCACCGTCGCCGTGCTGCTGGTGCTGCCGCTCGCCGTGCTGGTCCAGCGGTCGCTGGACGCACCGGGCTTCGGCTACTACCGGGCGCTGACCCGTGAGGACGGCGGGACGTTCCTCGTCCCGCCGATCGACGCGATCGGCAACTCCCTCCAGTACGCCGTCGCCGCCACCGCCGTCGCCGTGGTGATCGGGGGCCTGGCCGCCACCGCGCTCACCCGCCGGGACGCGGGCCGCTTCGTGCGCGGCTTCGACGCGCTGCTGATGCTGCCGCTCGGGGTGTCCGCCGTGACGGTGGGCTTCGGGTTCCTGATCGCCCTGGACGAACCCCCGCTGGACCTGAGGTCCTCCTGGATCCTGGTG
Source organism: Streptomyces viridiviolaceus (assembly GCF_014650995.1). Lineage (GTDB taxonomy): Bacteria > Actinomycetota > Actinomycetes > Streptomycetales > Streptomycetaceae > Streptomyces > Streptomyces viridiviolaceus. The sequence continues at coordinate 41,520 of NZ_BMWA01000027.1, read as the reverse complement.
CCGCTCGCCCAGGCGCTGGTCGGCGTCCCCTTCGTCGTACGGACCATGCTGCCGGTGCTGCGTGCGGTGGACGCACGGCTGCGGGAGGCGGCGGCGGTGCTCGGGGCGTCGCCGTGGCGGGTGTGGCGGGAGGTGGACCTGCCGATGGTGCGGCGGGCGCTGCTCATCGCGGCCGGGTTCGCCTTCGCGGTGTCGCTCGGGGAGTTCGGGGCGACCGTGTTCATCGCGCGGCCCGACAGTCCGACGCTGCCGGTCGCCGTGGCACGGCTGCTGGGACGGCCGGGAGAGATGAACTACGGCCAGGCGATGGCCCTGTCGACGATTCTGATGGTGGTGTGCGCCGTGGCCCTGGTGGTGCTGGAGCGGCTGCGGACCGATCGGACCGGGGAGTTCTAGGGATGCTGCTGAGCCTTGCGGGCGCGACCGTACGCTTCGGCGGGCGGGCCGTGCTCGACGCCGTGGACCTCGATGTCGCCGAGCACGAGGTCGTGTGCGTGCTCGGGCCCAGCGGCAGCGGCAAGTCGACGCTGCTGCGGGCGGTCGCCGGGCTCCAGCCCCTGGACGCCGGGCGGGTGACGCTCGACGGGCGGGACCAGGCCGGGGTGCCCGCGCACCGGCGCGAGGTCGGGCTGATGTTCCAGGACCACCAGCTGTTCCCACAGCGGGACGTGGCCGGGAACGTCGCCTTCGGGCCGCGGATGCGCGGCGCGTCCCGGGACGAACAGCGCGAGCGGGTGCGGGAGTTGCTGGAACTGGTCGGGCTGCCCGGCGCCGCTCGCCGGTCCGTGGCCGCGCTCTCCGGCGGTGAGCAGCAGCGGGTGGCGCTGGCCCGTGCCCTCGCGGCCCGGCCCCGGCTGCTGATGCTGGACGAGCCGCTCGGCCAGCTCGACCGTTCGCTGCGGGAACGGCTGGTGGTGGAACTGCGGGAGCTGTTCGGCCGGTTGGGCACCACCGTGCTCGCCGTGACGCACGACCAGGGCGAGGCGTTCGCGCTGGCCGACCGGGTCGTGGTGATGCGGGACGGGCGGATCGCCCAGTCGGGCACGCCCCTCGAGGTGTGGCAGCGACCCGCCGACGCGTTCGTGGCCCGCTTCCTCGGTTTCGACAACGTGGCCGAGGCGACCGTCGCCGGGCAGGCCGCGGACACCCCCTGGGGCAAGGTGCCGGTGCCCGAGGACGCCCCGCAGGGCGCCCGCACCCTGCTCGTCCGGCCCGCCGGGGTCCGCCTGGTGCCCGCCGACGCGGGCCTGCGCTGCACGGTCGCCGCCCGGACCTTCCGGGGCACCCACGTCGCCGTGCACCTGCAGCCCGAGGACGCGCCGCGCCTGGAGGCGGCGTGCGCGCTCAGGGCGGCGCCGGAGGTCGGGGACACCGTCGGGGTGGAGTTCGACGCGGCGGAAATCGTCGTACTCGGATGATCGGCCCGCTCGTAGGATGCGGCGTATGACCTCACTCGCACACGACCGCTACTGCGACGAGATCGCCCAACAGATACGGGAGTTCAGGGCCGTCGTCACGTCCGGCGCCGACCTGTCCGCCACGGTGCCGACCTGCCCGGAATGGTCCCTGGAGGACCTGGTGCGGCACACGGGGCGTGCCCTGCGCTGGGTGGAACTGCTGGTGCGCACCCGGGCCCAGGAGAACGTCCCCGGCGAGCAGGCACCGGGGTACGCCGGACCCGGGGCCCGGGGCGACGCCGCCGCGCTGGACGCGTGGCTGGAGGAGTCGGGCGCGGCGCTCGTGGACGCGCTGCGGGAGGCGGGGCCGGACGCGAAGGTGTGGTCGTGGGCCGGGAGGCACGACGCGGCGTTCTGGGCCCGCCGGATGACGCACGAGATCACCGTGCACCGCGCCGACGCCGCGCTCGCCGCCGGGCTGCCCTACCGGGTCGCGGCGGACGTGGCCGCCGACGCGATCGAGGAGTGGCTGGAGATCGTACGGTTCGTGCAGCGGGCGCTTCCGGACGGGCCGGCCAGGGAACTGCGCCGCCCCGGTCACAGCATCCATCTGCACGCCACCGACGCCGCCCCCGGCCTCGACGCCGAGTGGCTGATCGAGCTCCCCGAAGAGGGCGTGGTCTGGCGCCGCGGCCACGAGAAGGCGACGGTCGCGCTGCGGGGCCCGCTCACCTCCGTCCTGCTGGCCTTCTACCGCCGGTTGCCGCTGGACGCCCCTGAGCTGGAGGTGCTCGGCGAGCGGGAACTGCTGGACTTCTGGCTGGAGCGGGCGACGTTCGGGTGAGAACCCGGTGACGTGGCGGTGGCCCGCCCCCGGCCGGGGACGGGCCACCGCTGTCACGGCTGTGCGAGGCGTCAGCGGCTTCCGCTCGCCCCACGACGGCGCAGGCCGAAGAAGACGGCGCCGCCACCGACGACGACCAGGGCGGCCGCGAGGCCGACGATCAGGCCGGTGTTGGAGTTCGCACCGGTCTCGGCGAGGTTGGACTCGCCGGCCGCGGGCGACGGGGCGTTGCTCGACACACCCGCCGGGGCGGTGCTCTCGCTCGCCGAGGCCGCCGGGGTCGACGGGGACGGGGCCGGCGTCCCGGTCTCCTCGGCCGGGGCCGAGGAGGTCTGCGACGGCGTCGCGGTGGGCGTCGGGGTCGGCGTGTCCTCCGTCTTGCAGGAGGTCGCCGGGGTGACGAGGTTCGGCTTGATGTCCTCGTCGACGTAGTCCGCGGCCTTGACGTGGATGCGGTACTCGGCGCCCGGCTTCCAGTTCTCGGCGAAGGTGATGGTCGTGCCCTCGCGCGAGCCCTTGACCACCTGCTCGCCGACCTTCTTCGCGTCGGCGCCGTTGTTCTGCAGGTAGACGGTGACGGTCGCGGGGATGCCGGCGGGGTCCACGTCGGTGACGGTGATGACGCCCTTGTCGCCCTCGCACTTGGCGGCGGCGGAGAACTCGCTGATGTCACAGGCGAGGGCGTTGCCGGCGGCGCCGAGCGCCAGGGCGACCGAGGCGGAGGCGACACCGAGGGCACGTACGCCGCGGCGTGATGCCGTGCGGCTGAATATGGACAGGACTGCCACGTTGGTCCTTTACAGGAAGCGCATATGCGGGGGGTGGACGGGGTGCCGGTACCGGTGCGGCATCAGCACGCCCAGGAGTCTCACTGGTCTATAAGCGGTGCGTAAGAAGTGTCAACGCATATGCCTGCCGACGGAGTTGGCTTTGCCCTCTTATTAACCGCCGAGACGTTTCAACGCCTCCGGAGCCTCCTCGATCCGGTCGACCAGCGTGACCCTGCGCTCCATCGGCCGCCCGGCGGCCAACGACGTCAGCAGCGGCCACGCCGGCAGCCGCTCCGTCCAGTGCGCCCGGTCCACGAGCACCATGGGCGTGGGCTCGCCCCGGGACTCGTAGTAGTTCGGCGTCGCGTTGTCGAAGATCTCCTGTACGGTGCCGGCGGCGCCCGGCAGGAACACCACGCCCGCGTTCGAGCGGGCCAACAGGCCGTCCTCGCGGGTGGCGTTGGCGAAGTACTTGGCGATGTGCGCCGCGAAGGCGTTGGGCGGTTCGTGCCCGTAGAACCAGGTCGGGATGCCGACCGAGGCACCGCCCTGCGGCCAGCGCTCGCGCACCTCGAACGCGGCCCGCGCCCAGTCGGTGATCGACGGCGTGAACGACGGGGCCTTGGCGAGGACGCGCAGCGCCTCATCCAGCATCCGGTCGCCGTACGGGGCGGCGTACGCGCCCAGGTTGGCCGCCTCCATGGCGCCCGGACCGCCGCCGGTGGCCACCGTGAACCCGGCGCGGGTCAGTTCGCGGCCGAGACGGGCGGCGCCCGCGTAGGCATCGGTGCCGCGGGCCATGGCGTGGCCGCCCATGACGCCCACCACCCGGGCGCCGGCGAGGAGTTCGTCCACGGCGTCCGAGACGGCGTCGTCGTGGATGGCGCGCAGCATGGAGGCGAACACGTCCCCGTCCGCCTTGGTCTGCTGGAACCAGGCGTACGCGAGGGCGTCGGGCGTCGCCTCGTAGCCCTCGTCGAGGGAGGTGTACAGGTCGTCGGGGGAGTAGACGAGTGCCCGGTACGGGTCGAAGGGCAGGCCGGGTATCGGCGGGAACACCAGGGCACCCGCGGCACGCACCCGGGCCGCCGCCTCGGGGTCCATGGGGCAGCCGAGGAAGACGGAGCCCGTGGTGTCCACGGACATCAGGGCGTCCGTACGGGCCGTCAGATCGACGGCCTGGACGCGGTAGTGGGCGAGTGTGCCGCGGGCGGAGACGACCTCGTCGAACTCGGCGAGGCTCTCGATCTCGCGGTCGTGGGAGGCGTGGTGGGACTGGGGCTGGGCGGGTGTCGGATCCACCCGCCCATGCTAGGCGTGCGTGCCTCTCAGCCCTCGATCGCCGCCGGGTCCATCCACGCGACCTCCCAGGTGTGGCCGTCGAGGTCGTCGAAGGCGCGACCGTACATGAAGCCGTGGTCCTGGGTCTCGCCGCTGGCCGAACCGCCCGCCGCGATCGCCTTGTCGACCAGCTCGTCGACCTTCTCGCGGCTCTCGGCGCTCAGCGCGATCAGCACCTCGCTGGACTTCGTCGAGTCCACGATCTCCTTCTTCGTGAACTCGGCGTACTTCTGCCGGGTGAGCAGCATCGCGACGATCGTGTCGCTGATGACGACCGAGGCGGCGGTCTCGTCGCTGAACTGGGGGTTGATCTCGTAGCCGAGCTCCGTGAAGAACTTCTTCGAGGCGTCGAGGTCGTTGGTGGCCAGGTTCACGAAGATCATCTGCTGGTACATCGGGCCCTCTCCCGTTGGTGTCGTTGCGTTCGGAGGGTTAGACGGGAGGGCGGTGCGGAACTCATCGCCGGTCCGGGGATTTCTTCGAGAAATTTCTGCGGGGCCGGTGGACCGGCGGTCAGCGCGTCAGCGGGAGCGCCGCCAGTTCGGCGACGATCAGGGTCAGCGGGCCGAAGACGGCCAGCAGTGCGCAGGCCCGCAGGGCGGCGGCGCTGCGCAGCATCACCGGTGGCGCCCCCAGCCGCAGCAGCGTGGCCGTCGTGTCGGCTCGGGCGTGTTTGGCCTCGACGGCCGCGGTGAGCAGGGTGGCCACCGCGCAGCCCGCCACGAGGAGTGCGCCGAGGGTGCGCAGCGGGCCGAACGACCCTCCGCCGGCGTCGTACAGGGCGGCCGCGGCGTAGGCCGCCGAGGCCACGGCGCAGACCACGCCCAGGGGGCGGCCGATGCGGCTCGCCTCCTCCATGAGGACCCGGCCGGCCAGCAGACGCAGAGCGCCGGGGCGGACCGCCTGCAGGAGCCGGCCGCACAGGTGGGTGAGGCCGGGGCCGGCCAGGGCGAGGCCGACGGTGGCCAGGGACCAGCCGACGAGGACGCCTGCCGCCGGGGCGTCGGAGGTGGGGGCGGTGGCGCGGCCCGCGTAGGTCTCCACGGCGAGGCCCGCGGCCAGTACGGCGATGCCCCAGGGAAGGGTGCCGGAGCCGCCCTGGGCCCCGGGGTGGTCGTCGGGGGCGTCCGGCGTCTGCGGGGGGCCGTCCGCCGAGGCCGCGGGGTGCGGTGCGCCGCCCGGCGCGGCGCGGCTGCTCGCGGACTGTGCGTCGTCGTCGGTGAGGGCGGGGGCGTCGGTGGCGGGGGCCGTCGGGGACGGTGCCCGGTTCAGACGGGCGCCGAAGCGGCCGTAGGCGCCGAAGGTCTCGCGGGCCGTGCCCGGGCCGTACGCCCCGAAGCGGCCGTACCCGCGCGCGGCGCGGTCCCGGGCCGGCCGGGGTTCCCTCGGCCGGAGGGCCAGGGCCGACGCCGCCGACGCCGTCACCGGCACCAGCGCCAGCAGGGTCAGGGCCGCCGGGAGGGGGAGGGACCGGCCGGGGGCGAGGGCGTCGGCGGCGGCGCCGTCGAAGGGAGTGCCCGCGGGGTCGCCGCGCAGATGGAGGAAGAGCAGCAGGGCCAGCAGCGAGCCGAGCGCGCCGGACAGGGCCGTGGTGGCCGCCGAGACGGCCATCAGCCGGCCGGGGCCGAGGCCGATCGCCGACAGTCCGGGGCGTGGACGGGTGGCCGGGTCGGTACGGGCCACGGCGACGGCCAGGTACGCGGTGGCGGCGACGGGGACCGCGCACCAGACCAGGCGCAGGGCCGAGGTGCCGGGCTCGTCGGGATGGTTCATCGCGTGGCCGAGGGAGCACAGCAGCAGGAAGCCCGTGCCCGCCGACGCCGCCGCGACCAGCAGACGGCGCAGGTGGACGGCGAGGTGGGCGCCGCGGGTCAGACGGAGAGCGAGCACGCCGCCCGGCCTTCCGTCGTGGCGGTCTCGGAGACCGGGGGGAGGTGCACGGTCTTCACCCGCCGCCCGTCGAGCAGGGCCACCGTGCGGTCGGCGAGGGCCGCGGTCTCCGCGTCGTGGGTGGCGAGGAGGACCGTGATGCCGTGCGAACGGGCCGCCGTGGTGAGCGTCCGCAGGACGTGGGCGCGGTCGCTGCGGTGCAGGGGGGCCGTCGGCTCGTCGGCGAACAGGACCGAGGGGGCGACGGCGAGCGCGCGGGCGATGCAGACCCGCTGCCGCTCGGCCTGCTGGAGCTGGTGCGGGCGCCGCCGGGCCCGGTCGCCGACGTCGAGGCGTTCGAGCCACTCCAGGGCGGTGGTCCTGGCCTGGCGCCGGCCGAGGCCGCGCAGCATCAGCGGGAGGGCGGCGTTCTCCCAGACGTTCAGCTCGGGGACGAGCACCGGAGCCGGGTCGATCCAGCCGAAGCGGTCTCGCCGCAGCCGCTCACGGCCGAACGAACCCATGGTGTGCACCGGCACGCTGTTGAACCAGACCTCGCCGCTCTGCACCGGAACCAGGCCGGACAGGCACTTGAGCAGGGTCGTCTTGCCGCTGCCGCGCGGGCCGCTCACGGCGAGGACCTCGCCCGCGCGGACTTCGAGCGAGACGCCGCTCAGCGCGGGGGTTCCGTCGCGGTGCTGGAAGTGCAGGGCACGTGCCCAGAGCACGTCGTTGTCCGGCGGGGTGACCATGGCGTACACCTCGGTTCAGATCAGAATGCCGTGCGTGGTTCGTGAAATCCCCCGCGTGGGGGAACGAAGGCAGGGCCGATCGGTCACTCGGCACGCTAGGCAGTCCGCCGCGGGAGGCCGGACAGCACGCGGCCCCGGGCCGCCGTTTCTCACTGGAACGGACGACACCGGGGCCGGTGGCGATCATCTCTGAGGATGATCGGCAAAGCTGATCGGGACCGGGATCAGAGCTTGGTCCACGCCTCCGTCAGCGTCGCGCGAAGGATCTGCTCGATCTCGTCGAAGGTCTCCTGGTTGGAGATCAGCGGCGGGGCGAGCTGGATGACCGGGTCGCCACGGTCGTCGGCCCGGCAGTACAGGCCGTTCTCGAAGAGCTTCTTGGAGAGGAAGCCGTACAGGACGCGCTCGGTCTCCTCGTCGGTGAAGGACTCCTTGGTGTTCTTGTCCTTGACCAGCTCGATACCGTAGAAGAAGCCGTTGCCGCGGACGTCGCCGACGATCGGCAGGTCGAGCAGCTTCTCCAGGGTGGCGCGGAAGTTGCCCTCGTTGTCGAGCACGTGCTGGTTGAGGCCCTCGCGCTCGAACAGGTCGAGGTTGGCGATGCCGACCGCGGCGGAGACCGGGTGGCCGCCGAAGGTGTAGCCGTGCAGGAAGGTGTTGTCGCCCTTGTAGAACGGCTCGGCCAGGCGGTCGGAGACGATGCAGGCGCCGATCGGGGAGTAGCCCGAGGTCATGCCCTTGGCGCAGGTGATCATGTCCGGGACGTAGCCGAACTTGTCGCAGGCGAACGTCGTGCCCAGGCGGCCGAAGGCGCAGATGACCTCGTCCGAGACGAGCAGGACGTCGTACTGGTCGCAGATCTCGCGCACGCGCTGGAAGTAGCCGGGCGGGGGCGGGAAGCAGCCGCCGGCGTTCTGCACGGGCTCCAGGAAGACAGCCGCGACCGTCTCCGGGCCCTCGAACAGGATCTGCTGCTCGATCTGGTCGGCGGCCCAGCGGCCGAAGGCCTCGGGGTCGTCGCCGTAGATCGGGGCGCGGTAGATGTTGGTGTTCGGGACCTTGTGCGCGCCCGGGACCAGCGGCTCGAACGGGGCCTTCAGGCCCGGCAGACCGGTGATGGACAGGGCGCCCTGCGGGGTGCCGTGGTAGGCGACCGCGCGGGAGATGACCTTGTACTTGGTCGGCTTGCCGGTCAGCTTGAAGTACTGCTTGGCCAGCTTCCAGGCGGTCTCGACCGCCTCGCCGCCGCCAGTGGTGAAGAAGACCTTGTTGAGGTCGCCGGGGGCCTCGTTGGCGAGGCGCTCGGCCAGCTCGACGGCCTTCGGGTGGGCGTAGGACCACACCGGGAAGAAGGCGAGCTCCTGCGCCTGCTTCAGGGCGGTCTCGGCCAGCTCCGTGCGGCCGTGTCCGGCCTGGACCACGAACAGGCCCGCGAGGCCGTCGAGGTAGCGCTTGCCCTTGTCGTCGTAGATGTGGGTGCCCTCACCGCGGACGATGGTGGGGACGGGGGCGTTCTCGTACGACGACATGCGGGTGAAGTGCATCCACAAGTGGTCGTACGCGGTCCTGCTGAGGTCCTTGGGGCTGTCGGTGCTCACGATTATCGGGTTCCCCACATATAGGTCTGCTTCTTGAGCTTGAGGTAGACGAAGCTCTCGGTGGAGCGCACTCCGGGGACGGCCCGGATGCGTTTGTTGATGACGTCCAGGAGGTGGTCGTCGTCCTCGCAGACGACCTCCACCATCAGGTCGAAGGAGCCTGCGGTCATCACCACGTACTCGCATTCGGACATGGCCGTCAGCGCGTCGGCGACGGACTCCACGTCGCCCTCGACGTTGACACCGACCATCGCCTGGCGGCGGAAGCCCACGGTGAGCGGGTCCGTCACGGCGACGATCTGCATCACGCCCTGGTCGAGCAGCTTCTGGACGCGCTGGCGCACGGCCGCCTCCGACAGGCCCACGGCCTTGCCGATGGCGGCGTACGGCCGGCGGCCGTCCTCCTGGAGCTGTTCGATGATGGCGAGGGAGACGGCGTCCAACTGGGGACCGCCGTTCCTGGACTCGCGGGAGTCCCTCTGGTCTGCGCTTCGACTGGCCACGGCTTCACTGTGCACGACGTATCGACAGTTTTGCAAGGCCGGATCGATGAAATTCGTTGTCTAGATCGCCTGAGCCTGCGGATTTCGCAATCCAGAGGCGACCGGGGGTGTTGAAAACGTCGGCTCTCCGTCTAGGGTGGGTGTCTCAGTGATTGGACACCCGAACTTGGAGGGCCGGCAGTGAGCACCGAGCTGCGTCGTCTGCGCAACTACATCGACGGTGAGTTCCGGGACGCCGCCGACGGACGGACCACCGAAGTGGTCAACCCCGCCACGGGCGAGGCGTACGCGACGGCTCCCCTGTCCGGGCAGGCGGACGTGGACGCCGCCATGGCGGCCGCCGCGGCCGCCTTCCCGGCCTGGCGCGACACCACCCCCGCCGAGCGGCAGAAGGCCCTCCTGAAGATCGCGGACGCGTTCGAGGAGCGTGCCGAGGAGCTGATCGCCGCCGAGGTGGAGAACACGGGCAAGCCGATCGGGCTGACCCGCTCCGAGGAGATCCCGCCGATGGTCGACCAGATCCGCTTCTTCGCGGGCGCGGCCCGGATGCTGGAGGGGCGGAGCGCCGGCGAGTACATGGAGGGCCTGACCTCCATGATCCGCCGCGAGCCGATCGGCGTCTGCGCGCAGGTCGCGCCGTGGAACTACCCGATGATGATGGCCGTGTGGAAGTTCGCCCCCGCGCTCGCGGCGGGCAACACGGTCGTCCTGAAGCCCTCGGACACCACCCCCGCCTCCACGGTCCTGATCGCGGAGATCATCGGCTCGGTCCTGCCCAAGGGCGTCTTCAACGTCATCTGCGGCGACCGGGAGACCGGCCGCCTGATGGTCGAGCACCCGACCCCGGCGATGGCCTCCATCACCGGCTCCGTGCGGGCCGGCATGTCGGTCGCCGAGTCGGCGTCGAAGGACCTCAAGCGCGTCCACCTGGAGCTGGGCGGCAAGGCCCCGGTCGTGGTCTTCGAGGACACCGACATCGCCAAGGCCGTCGAGGACATCTCGACGGCGGGCTTCTTCAACGCCGGCCAGGACTGCACGGCGGCCACCCGCGTGCTCGTCCACGAGTCGATCCACGACGAGTTCGTCTCCGCGCTCGCCAAGGCCGCGTCCGAGACCAAGACCGGCCAGCCGGACGACGAGGACGTGCTCTACGGTCCGCTGAACAACCCCAACCAGCTCAAGCAGGTCTCCGGCTTCATCGAGCGCCTGCCCGCGCACGCCAAGGTCGAGGCCGGCGGTCACCAGGTCGGCGACAAGGGCTACTTCTACGCCCCGACCGTCGTCTCGGGCCTGAAGCAGGACGACGAGATCGTCCAGAACGAGGTCTTCGGCCCGGTCATCACCGTCCAGTCCTTCCGCGACGAGGAGCAGGCGGTGGAGTGGGCCAACGGCGTCGACTACGCGCTGGCCTCCTCGGTGTGGACGAAGGACCACGGCCGCGCCATGCGGATGTCCAAGAAGCTCGACTTCGGCTGCGTGTGGATCAACACCCACATCCCGCTGGTCGCCGAGATGCCGCACGGCGGCTTCAAGAAGTCCGGCTACGGCAAGGACCTGTCGGCCTACGGCTTCGACGACTACACGCGGATCAAGCACGTGATGACGTCCCTGGACGCGTAGGCCTCCGGCGGTTCGGCCAGGTGATCGTCCGGCCCCGGGCGGGATGCTTCCCGTCCGGGGCCGCGCTGTCGTCCGGGGCGGCACGGCGTACTGCGAACTCGCCCTGGTCGACAGGCTGTCGGGCCTGGGCGGAGGCGCTCGACGCAGCGTCGATTGTTCCCCGGACGACGGGCGCGGCATCCTGCGGCCATGCCCCTGTCTTCGAAGACGCCCTCGATCTCCCGTCGGACCCTGCTGCGGACGCTGGGCGGTTCCGCCGCGTTCGGCGCGCTGGCCGGCTGCGGTGTGCCGGCCGCGTACGTCGCACCGGGCGACCGCGCCGCGACCGACCTGTCCGCCACCGAACGACGTCTGACCTGGGCGAACTGGCCGCTGTACATCGACACCGACGACGAGAACCCCGGTCGGCGGCCCACGCTGGAGGCGTTCGAGGAGCGGACCGGCGTCTCCGTCGCCTACGTCGAGGAGATCAACGACAACGACGAGTTCTTCGGCAAGATCAGCCCGGCCCTGATGAACCACCAGCCCACGGACCGCGATCTGATCGTCATCAGCGACTGGATGTGCGGGCGGTTCGTCCGGCTCGGCTGGGTGCAGGAGATGGACCGCTCCCGTCAGCCGAACGTCACCAAGTACCTCGACCCGCTGCTGCGTTCCCCCGCCTTCGACCCGGGACGGAAGTTCACCGTGCCGTGGCAGTCGGGCATCACCGGCATCGCGTACAACCGGCGTCGGCTGGGCCGGGAGATCCGGCACGTCTCGGACCTGTGGGCGAGCGACCTCAAGGGCCGGGTGACCCTGCTCTCCGGGCTGGACGAGGCGTTCGCGCTGCTGATGCTGGGCGACGGCGTGGACATCACCGCCTGGACGGCGGACGACTTCCACCGGGTGTGCGACCGGGTGCAGAAGCAGGTGGACAAGGGGCAGATCCGCCGCTTCACCGGCAACGACTACATCAAGGACCTCTCCAGCGGGGACGTCCTGGCGTGTCAGGCGTACTCCGGTGACGTCATCCAGCTCCAGGCCGACGACCCGGACATCGAGTTCGTCGTCCCGGAGGAGGGCGCCGAGCTGTGGGCGGAGTCGCTGATGATCCCGAACCTGGCCCGCCACAAGGGCAACGCCGAAGAGCTGATCGACCACTACTACGAGCCCGAGGTGGCCGCGGAGCTGGCCGCCTGGGTGAACTACGTCTGCCCCGTCCCGGCCGCGCAGGACGTGCTCGCCTCCGCCAAGGACGAGGAGACGGCCGCCCTGGCCGAGGACCCGCTGATCTTCCCGGACGCGGCGATGCGGGCGCGGCTCGCCATCGCGCGGGACATCGGGTCGGAGGAGCGGGCAGAGTTCGCGAAGCGGTGGAACGCCATCGTGGGGCTGTAGCAGACTGACCGGCATGATCAATTCATCGGGTGATGAAGCGGTCGGAGGGGCGGTCACTCTCGGACTGCTCGCGGCCTGGGCCCTGCACGACGCGGAGGAACTGGTGGCCCTGCCGGGCTGGCTGCGGCGCAACGTGCCGGTCCTGAGGGAGAGGTTCCCTCTCGTGCCGGAGGCCGTGTGGCGGCGGGCCGAGGCCGTCGACGCGCGGGAGTTCACGGTCGCCGTGGGGGTGATGGCCGCCGTCGTGGCGTCCGCGGCCGCCGCGGGACGGCTGACCGGCGGCCGGTCCTCCGCGTACCAGACCGCCCTCGACGCCTTCGGCCTGCACGGCCTGGTGCACCTCGCCCAGGCGGGGCTCCTCCGCGGCTACACGCCCGGTGCCGCGACCTCGCCGCTGGTGGTCGTCCCGTTCACCCTGTGGGCCCGCCACCGGCTGCGCCGCGCCGGCGTGCTCCGCCCGGCCCGCCCGCGCGACGTCGCCCTCGCGCTGGGCCTGGCGGGCGCCGCCACGACCGTTTCGCACGCGGTGGCGAGGCGGGTCGTCGGAGCCGGCCGCAACGCCGGGGCCCGGCGCTGAACGAGGCCGCACGAGTGCCGGCGGGGGCGTGAACGTCTCCTCCGGCAGGGGAGCGCAGGGGCGGAAACGCAAGTCCGCCCCTGCGGGCGTCAGCGGCCCTGCGGGTCGTGCTCCCGCGTCTTCGCCGCCTCGTCGCCGCGCCCCAAGGCCCCGGCGGTCCCACGCCGGGACGCCCCGCGCAGCGCGCACAGCGTCTCGATGCGGTTCGTCGTGATCGAGTCGACGCCCAGGGCGAGGAGGCGGCGCATCGTGCGGCGGGTGTCAGGGGTCCAGACGGACAGCAGGTGGCCGTCACGGTGGACGCGCTCGGCCAGCGCCCGGTCCACCAGCCCGAACCGGTAGTTGAGCCAGCGCGGGCGGACCGCAGCCAGCAGCGCGGGCCTGGGCGGTGCCAGCGTCGTCCAGGTCAGCGCGATCTCGGCGGCCGGGTCGGCCGCGCGCACCGCGAGCATGGCGGGGGCGCCCGCGCAGTAGTACACGCGGTCCTGCGCCCCGCACTCGCGTACGACGTCCACGACCCGGCGGGCCGCCCGCACGTCCGGCATGCCGGGCAGGTCGAGCATCACCCGGCTCCCGTCGGTCGCCGCGAGCGCCTGGGCCAGCGTCGGCACCCTGCCCGCCGTCAGCCCGCGCACCTCCTCGGCCGACAGCGAGAGCAGCGGCCGGTCCTGCTCCCACAGCCGCTTCAGCGTCGCGTCGTGGAGCAGCACGGGCACCCCGTCCCGGGTCAGCCGTACGTCGACCTCGACCGCGTCCGCGCCGCGGCGGAGCGCGGAGCGCAGCGAGTCGAGCGTGTTCTCGCGGAAGAGGTAGGGGTCGCCGCGGTGGGCGACGGCGGTCACCTGACGTGGGGCGCTCATGAGGCGGCGAGCCAGGACGAGGTGTACGTGTCGATCTCGTCCCTGATCCTGGCCTTGCCCGGCTCGTCCAGGAAGGCCGCCTCGACCGCGTTCTTCGCCAGGTCGGCGAGCCCCCGCTCGTCGAGGCCGAGGAGCCGGGCGGCGACCGCGTACTCGTTGTTGAGGTCGGTGCCGAACATCGGCGGGTCGTCGGAGTTGATGGTCACCAGGACCCCGGCGCGCGTGAACTCCTTGATCGGGTGCTCGTCCAGCGTGCGCACCGCCCGCGTGGCGATGTTCGAGGTCGGGCACACCTCCAGCGGGATCCGCCGCTCCGCGAGGTGTGCGAGCAGCTTCGGGTCCTGCGCGGAGCTGGTGCCGTGCCCGATGCGCTCGGCGCGCAGGTGGGTGAGCGCGTCCCACACGGTCTGCGGACCCGTGGTCTCGCCGGCGTGCGGCACCGAGTGCAGGCCCGCGGCGATCGCCCGGTCGAAGTACGGCTTGAACTGCGGCCGCGCCACGCCGATCTCGGGCCCGCCGAGCCCGAAGGAGACCAGCCCCTCCGGCCGCAGCCGGTCGTCGGTGGCGAGCCGCGCCGTCTCCTCCGCGGACTCCAGACCGGCCTCGCCGGGAATGTCGAAGCACCAGCGCAGGACGGTCCCGAAGTCGGCCTCGGCGGTCTTGCGCGCGTCCTCGATGGCGTCCATGAAGGCCCGCTCGTCGATGCCGCGGCGCGTGGAGGAGTACGGGGTGATGGTCAGTTCGGCGTACCGCACCTGCTGCCGGGCCATGTCCCGGGCCACCTCGTACGTCAGCAGCCGAACGTCCTCCGGGGTGCGGATGAGGTCCACGACGGACAGGTACACCTGGATGAAGTGCGCGAAGTCCGTGAACGTGAAGTAGTCGACCAGGGCCTCGGGGTCGGTGGGGACCATGGAGTCGGGGTGGCGGGCGGCCAGTTCCGAGACGATGCGCGGGGAGGCGGAGCCGACGTGGTGGACGTGCAGTTCGGCCTTGGGCAGCCCGGCGATGAAGGCGTGCAGGTCGCGCGGGACGTCGGGGTCGACGAGGTGCTCGGTCAAGGGTTCCTCCCCGGAACGGCGTCCCGGGGCGCGAGAGGCCGGGCGGGACGCGGGTGATCGGCTGATCGGTGACTCGGGATCATCGTAGGCCGGGCCGCTGCCGGACGGGGACGGGCCGTAGCATGACCGGACGTTCGACAGAGGGGATCCCGCGCATGTCCGACGACGCGCAGCCGTCGCACTCCGATGCGCAGCCGCCGGACTCGCCGGGAACCGACGCGGCCTCCCGTCCGGCTCCCGCCGGCGGCGCCGTCGGCGACGCGTGGGCCGCGCCGTCCGGCGGGGCGCGCGGGGACGTCGAGGACGCGGTTCCCCGGGTGGTGTTCGACGAGCGGGGCGCGACGGACGGGCCCGCCGATCCGCCGAGTGACGACCAGGACCCGGAGCGGGATGCTCCCGGCGACCTCGGAAGAGCCGCCGGACTCCGCCCCGGCTCCGACCCGTGGGCGCCGCCGGCGGACGGTGCGGCGCCGGCGCCCGGCGGCCCGGGGACCACGACGGCCTCGGGCGGGCCGGCCCCGTGGTCCGCGCCGTCCCTCCACGACCAGCAGACAGTGACGTCCCTGCCCGGCATGGCCGGCACCCAGCCTCCGGCACCGGCCCCCGCACCGGCGCCCACATCACCGTCCCGCCCGTGGACGAACCCGTCCACCCCACCCCCCGCCACGGCACCGACCGACGGCCCGGCCGATCCGTTCGCTTCGCCGGGTGGTGGGGTGCCGGGGGCTGGTCCGGGTGTTCCGTTCGCTTCGCCGGGTGGTGGGGTGTCGGGGGCCGGTCCGGGTGTTCCGTTCGCTCCGCCGAGTGGTGCGGCGTCGGTGGGCCGTCACGCCGATCCCTTCGCCCCGCCGGGCACCTCGACACCCGCCGTGGGCGGCATGGCCGGGCCGTTCGCGGCGCCCGGCGCGCCGGGCGGGTACGCCCAGGAGCAGCCCGTCCCGCCGCCCCCCATCGCCCCCGACGGCCCCGGTCAGGTCCCCTACGGCTACCCGGGCGGCTACGGCCACCCGGGCCCGCCCGGGCACGTGGGTCCGCAGGGCTACTACGGCTGGCCCGGCATGGCGCCGATGCCGAGCAACGGGCTCGGCACGGCCGGACTCGTGCTCGGCATCGTCGCGGCCGTCGGCTTCTGTCTGTGGCCGCTCGCGATCATCGCCGGCATCCTGGGCGTCGTCTTCGGCGCGATCGGCCGCGGCAAGGCCCGTCGCGGCGAGGCCACCAACCCGGGTCAGGCCCTGGCCGGCATCATCTGTGGAGCCGCCGGCATCGCACTCGGCATCGGCTTCGGCGTGCTGGTGATCGCCACCTCGTAGGCCGCGCGGGCGGACGGGACCTTCAGTGTGCGGTGCGCAGTCGTCTGCGCGCCTCCATCAGCGCGAACCCCAGCAGGTTCAGCCCCCGCCACCGCTCCGGATCCGCCGCAGCCTCGTCGTCGGCGGCCAGCCCGATCCCCCACACGCGGTCCACCGGGCTCGCCTCCACCAGCACTCTCCCCCAGCCTTCGGCCGAGGGGACCCCCGTCTCGCTTCGCTCGCCGGTTCCCAGCAAGAACTCGCGCAGCGCCGGGTCCGCCGCGAACTTGTGGACGCTGCCCTCGACGACGATCCGGAACCGCTCCCGCTCCCACACCGCCTCGTCGAAGCCGCGCACCAGCCGCCCCGCCTTCTTGGCCTCGGCGGGGTGCCCCGCGGCCAGCACCCGCCGCTCGGCCTCCGCGTCCTCGAACAGCCGGGCCTTGGCCGCCATCATCCAGTGCTCGGCGGTCGCGTACTCCACCCCGTCCACGGTGAAGGGCGACGGCCACCACTGGCTGAGACAACTCGGGCCGATCCGGCCGTCCGGTCGCGGCCTGTGTCCCCAGAAGAACAGGTACTTGATCCTCGGCCCGGCCCCCGACCGGACCTGCCTGACCAGGGCCTCCCTGCTGTCGATGATCCCCACCGCCGCCCCCGTGGTCTTCTCCATGCACGCGAGTCTGGCACGCGCCACTGACACTCCGTCCGTCCTTTTCCGTGGCGACTCGACACCTGGTCGACAGATTCCGTCGCGTAACCAAAAGGCAACAACGGAATCACTTGTTGGGGGTTCACAGCTCTGTCAGGATCGGCACTCACATCGAGCCTGAGCCACGCCGGCCCCGTCACGGGAACCCCCGTCGCGGGACTCCCGTCACGGGGGCCGCCCGTCGACGGGGACATCGAGGAGAGCCGACATGCACAACCCGGGCAACGCCACCCCGGACCGTTTTCCGGCCGAGGACCGCTTCGCGGAGGGGGCCCAGTACATCGCGGGCCGCCTGACGAAGGGCACCTCCGGACGTACGCACACCGTCGTCGACCCGGCGACCGGCGAAGCGGTCCTGACCTACCAACTGGCCGGCACCGAGGACGTGGACGCGGCCGTCGCCGCCGCGCGGGAGGCGTTCCCCGGCTGGGCCGGCGCCACCCCGGGCGAGCGGTCGGACGCCCTGCACCGGTTCGCGGCCGTGCTCGCCGACCGCGCCGAGGACTTCGCCCGCGCCGAGTCGCTGCAGTGCGGCAAGCCGCTGAAGTTGACCCGCGAGTTCGACGTCCCGGGCACGGTCGACAACGCCGCCTTCTTCGCCGGCGCGGCCCGGCACCTGCAGGGGCAGTCGGCCGGCGAGTACTCCGGCGACCACACGTCGTACGTCCGCCGCGAGCCGATCGGCGTCGTCGGCTCGATCGCGCCCTGGAACTACCCCCTCCAGATGGCCGCGTGGAAGATCCTCCCGGCGATCGCCGCGGGCAACACCATCGTCCTCAAGCCCGCCGAGATCACCCCGCTGACCTCCCTGATGTTCGCCCAGGCCGCGACAGACGCCGGGATCCCGGACGGTGTGATCAACATCGTCACCGGCACCGGCCGGGAGGCCGGCGAGCACCTCGTCGGGCACCCCGACGTGGCGATGACCTCCTTCACCGGCTCCACCGCCGTCGGCAAGCGCGTCGCGGAGGTCGCCACCGCCACCGTCAAGCGCCTCCACCTGGAGCTCGGAGGCAAGGCGCCCTTCGTCGTCTTCGACGACGCCGACCTGGACGCCGCCGTCAACGGCGCGGTCGCCGGCGCGCTGATCAACACCGGCCAGGACTGCACGGCCGCCACGCGCGCGTACGTGCAGCGGCCCCTGTACGAGGCGTTCGTCGAGAAGACCGCCGCCCTCATGGACACCGTCCGGGTCGGGGACCCCTTCGCTCCGGACACCGACCTCGGCCCGTTGGTCAGTCATGTCCAGCGGGACCGCGTCGCCGGGTTCGTCGACCGGGCGCGCTCCTACGCGCGCGTCGTCACCGGCGGTGAGGCCCCGCAGGGCGACCTGAAGAACGGCGCCTACTACCGGCCCACGCTCATCGCGGACGCCGCCCAGGACAGCGAGGCCGTCCAGTCCGAGATCTTCGGGCCGGTCCTGGTCGTGCTGCCCTTCGACAGCGACGACGAGGGCATCCGGCTGGCCAACGACACGCCCTACGGGCTCGCCGCCTCCGCCTGGAGCCGGGACGTGTACCGGGCGAACCGCGCCACCCGCGAGATCAAGGCGGGCTGCGTGTGGGTCAACGACCACATTCCGATCATCAGCGAGATGCCGCACGGCGGGTACAAGGCGTCCGGCTTCGGCAAGGACATGTCCGCGTACTCGTTCGAGGAGTACACGCAAGTCAAGCACGTCATGTTCGACAACACCGCGGTGGTGCGCAAGGACTGGCACCGCACGATCTTCGGGGACCGGTAGTCATCTAGCCATCACCACAGGCCGCCGACCACGGCCGACCCACCCGAAAGGGCAACCACGCGCATGGAGCAGTACGAGCCCGACCGCCTGTCCCCGGCCCAAGTGGCCGCCATGCGGCGCAGTTTCACCAACGGCAGGGCCGCCCTCACCCGACGCTCACTGCTGCGCGCCTCCGCGGGCGGAGCGCTCGCGGCCGGCGGACTCGGCGCACTGAGCGGCTGCGGCATCCCCGCGGCGGGCAAGACCGAAGGCGGCACGTCCGGTGAGGACCACTCGGCCGAGGAGAAGGAGGTCAACTTCTCCAACTGGACCGAGTACATGGACGTCGACGAGAGCGGCAAGCGGCGCCCGACGCTGGAGGCGTTCGCCAAGCGGACCGGCATCAAGGTCAAGTACACCGAGGACATCAACGACAACAGCGAGTTCTTCGGCAAGATCCAGCCGCAGCTCGCCGCCGGCCAGGACACCGGCCGCGACATCATCGTGCTCACCGACTGGCTGGCCGCCCGCCTGATCCGCCTCGGCTGGGTCCAGAAGCTGGACCCGGCCAACCTGCCGCACGCCTTCGCCAACCTGTCACAGCAGTTCCGCAGCCCCGACTGGGACCCGGGCCGCGCCTACTCGTACCCGTGGCAGGGCATCTCGACCGTCATCGCCTACAACAAGAAGGCGCTGGACGGCATCGAGGTGAAGTCGGTCTCCGACCTGCTCGACAATCCGAAGCTCAAGGGGCGCGTCGGCTTCCTCACCGAGATGCGCGACACCATCGGCATGACGCTGCTCGACATGGGCAAAGACCCGGGCCGGTTCTCCGACGACGACTACGACGCGGCGATCGCCCGGCTGCAGAAGGGCGTCGACCGCGGCCAGATACGCCGCTTCACCGGCAACGACTACACCTCCGACATCACCAAGGGCGACTTCGCGGCCTGTCTGGCCTGGGCCGGAGACGTCGTCCAGCTCAAGGCGGACAACCCGGACGTCGACTTCGTCATCCCGGACAGCGGATACATCACGTCGAGCGACAACATGCTGGTCCCCAACAAGGCCCGGCACAAGAAGAACGCCGAACGGCTCATCGACTACTACTACGAGCCGCGCCCGGCCGCGGAGCTCGCCGCCTACATCAACTTCGTCTGTCCCGTCGACGGCGTGAAGGACGAGCTTGCGAAGATCGACGAGGAGGCGGCGGACAATCCGCTGATCATTCCCGACAAGGCCATGCAGGCCCAGTCCCATGCCTTCCGCTCCCTGAGCTCGAAGGAAGAGACGGCCTACGAAGAGAAGTTCGCGAAGCTCACTGGGGCGTGACGACGATGAAGACGACAGACGCGACGGACCGCGGCGGCGACGTCCGCCTCTCCGGCATCAGCAAGACCTACGGCTCCTTCACCGCCGTGCACCCGCTCGACCTGACCGTGCCCCAGGGCTCCTTCTTCGCCCTGCTCGGCGCCTCCGGCTGCGGCAAGACCACGACCCTGCGCATGATCGCCGGACTGGAGGAGCCCAGCACGGGCACGGTCCACCTCGGCGAGCAGGACGTCACGGCGCTCCCGCCGTACAAACGGCCGGTGAACACGGTCTTCCAGTCCTACGCCCTCTTCCCGCACCTGGACATCTTCGAGAACGTCGCCTTCGGCCTGCGCCGGCGCGGCATCAAGAGCGTGAAGAAGCAGGTCGAGGAGATGCTCGACCTGGTCCAGCTCGGTGAGCAGGCCCGTAAGAAACCGCACCAGCTCTCCGGCGGCCAGCAGCAGCGCGTCGCCGTCGCCCGCGCGCTGATCAACCACCCCAAGGTGCTGCTCCTGGACGAGCCGCTCGGCGCGCTGGACCTGAAGCTGCGCCGCCAGATGCAGCTGGAGCTCAAGCGCATCCAGACCGAGGTCGGCATCACCTTCGTGCACGTCACGCACGACCAGGAGGAGGCCATGACGATGGCCGACACGGTCGCCGTGATGAACGGGGGCCGCGTCGAACAGCTGGGCGCGCCCGCCGACCTGTACGAGAACCCGCAGACCACCTTCGTCGCCAACTTCCTGGGCACCTCCAACCTCATCGAGGCCGAGGTCGACGCCCGCAGCGGCGACGACATCGTGGTCAAGGCGGCCGGCGACAAGCTGATCCTGCCGGGCGGACGGAGTTCGGCCCCGGCGACGACCGGCGGCAAGGTGCTGGTCGGCGTACGCCCGGAGAAGATCGGCCTCGCGCACGCGGACGAGGCCGGCTCCATTCCCGAGGGCCGCAACCGCATCGCCGGCAAGATCGTCAACACGAGCTTCATCGGCGTCTCCACCCAGTACGTCGTCGACTGCGCCGCCTGCCCGGAGTTCGAGGTCTACGTCCAGAACATCGACCGCGACCCCCGGCTGGTGCCCGGCGCCGACGTCGTCCTGCACTGGAACCCGGCGCACACCTTCGGCCTGGACGCGGCCCAGGACATCGACGCGGGCGTGGCAGAGGAGGAGGCGGCCTGATGTCGACGCTCACCGAGGCGCCACCGCCTCTCGCGCCGGCCGCACCGGAGAAGAAGCCCCCGCGCAAGCGGGGCCGCTTCACGCCGTACTGGCTCCTGCTGCCCGGCATCCTGTGGCTGGTCGTCTTCTTCGCCCTGCCGATGATCTACCAGGCCTCCACGTCCGTGCAGACGGGCTCCCTGGAGGAGGGGTACAAGGTCACCTGGCACTTCGCCACCTACTGGGACGCGCTGTCCGAGTACTGGCCGCAGTTCCTCCGCTCGGTCGCCTACGCCGCCTCCGCGACCGTGCTGTGCCTGCTGCTCGGCTACCCGCTCGCCTACCTGATCGCGTTCCGGGCCGGCCGCTGGCGCAACCTGATCATGATCCTGGTGATCGCGCCGTTCTTCACCAGCTTCCTCATCCGCACCCTCGCCTGGAAGACGATCCTCGCGGACGGCGGCCCGGTCGTCGGCGCCCTCAACACGCTGCACGTCCTGGACGTCACCAGCTGGCTCGGCTGGACCGCCGGGGACCGCGTGCTGGCCACACCGCTCGCCGTGGTCTGCGGTCTGACCTACAACTTCCTCCCCTTCATGATCCTGCCGCTGTACACCTCCCTGGAGCGCATCGACGGACGGCTCCACGAGGCGGCGGGGGACCTGTACGCCAAGCCCGTCACCACCTTCCGGAAGGTGACCTTCCCGCTGTCCATGCCGGGCGTGGTCTCCGGCACGCTGCTGACCTTCATCCCGGCCACCGGCGACTACGTCAACGCCTCCCTGCTGGGCTCGGCCGACACCGGCATGATCGGCAACGTGATCCAGTCCCAGTTCCTCAGGGTGCTGGACTATCCGACGGCCGCGGCGCTCTCCTTCATCCTCATGGCCGCGATTCTCGCCATGGTCACGGTCTACATCCGCAAGTCCGGCACGGAGGATCTGGTTTAAATGACCTTCGTCAACTGGCTCAAGCGCAATCTGGTCGTGATCGCCGGACTGCTGACGCTCGCTTATCTGCTGCTGCCGAACGTCATCGTCACGGTGTTCTCGTTCAACAAACCCAATGGGCGTTTCAACTACGAATGGCAGCAGTTCTCGACGGACGCCTGGAAGGACCCCTGCGGTGTCGCCGACATGTGCGGCTCGCTGGCGCTCAGCCTCCAGATCGCCTTCTGGGCGACACTGGGCGCCACGGCCCTCGGCACGGCGATCGCCTTCGCGCTGGTGCGCTACCGCTTCCGCGCCCGGGGCGCGGTGAACTCGCTGATCTTCCTGCCGATGGCGATGCCCGAGGTCGTGATGGCCGCCTCGCTGCTCACGCTGTTCCTCAACATGGGCGCCCAGCTGGGCTTCTGGACGATCCTCATCGCCCACATCATGTTCTGCCTCAGCTTCGTCGTGACCGCCGTCAAGGCGCGCGTGATGTCGATGGACCCGCGGCTGGAACAGGCGGCACAGGACCTGTACGCCGGCCCCTTCCAGACGTTCGTCCGCGTCACGCTCCCCATCGCGGCCCCCGGAATCGCGGCCGGCGCCCTGCTCGCCTTCGCGCTCTCCTTCGACGATTTCATCATCACCAATTTCAACGCGGGCTCGACCGTGACCTTCCCCATGTTCGTCTGGGGTTCGGCACAGCGCGGAACGCCCGTCCAGATCAACGTGATCGGTACGGCCATGTTCGTCGTCGCCGTACTGTTCGTCCTGGCCTCCATGGTCATCGGCAACCGCCGGAATCGCCGCAAGGCGTAATGCACTGCGTACTGCATTCGTAGGGAGTTGAAATCATGGCCCCGAGCGCCATGAGCCGCAGCAACGACTGGACGAAATCCCTCTCCGAGGCCCAGCCGGTCCCGTACTGGCTGGACGACCCCGGCCGCCCCCGCCCCGAGCCCGCCCTCACCGGCGCGGAGACCTGCGACCTGCTGGTCGTCGGCGGCGGCTACAGCGGGCTGTGGACCGCGCTGATCGCCAAGGAGCGCGACCCGCAGCGGGACGTGGTGCTCGTGGAGGGCCGTGAGGTGGGCTGGGCCGCCTCCGGCCGCAACGGCGGCTTCTGCGCCGCCTCCCTCACGCACGGTCTGTCCAACGGGCTCACCCGCTGGCCGGACGAGATCCACAAGCTGGAGGAGCTGGGCGCCCGCAACCTCGACGCGATCGAGGCGGCGGTCGCCCGCTACTCCCTCGACTGCGACTTCGAACGCACGGGGGAGATCGACGTCGCCACGGAGCCCTACCAGGCACGGGAACTCAAGGAGTGGTACGAGGAGATCGGCCGCCGGGGCCTCGCCGACGGCATCGAGTACCTGGACGCCGAGGCGGTGCGCGAGCAGGTCGACTCCCCGACGTTCCGGGCGGGCCTGTACGACCGCAGGGGCGTGGCCGTCGTGAACCCGGCCAAGCTCGCCTGGGGCCTGAAGCGTGCCTGCCTCGACCTGGGCGTCCGCGTCTACGAGCACACCCCCGCGCTGACCCTGAAGCCGTACGGCGCCGGCATGACCGTCCGCACCCCCTACGGCGGGGTCCGCGCCCGCACGGTCGCGCTCGGCACCAACATCTTCCCGAACCTCGTCAGGCGCGTGCGGGCCTACACCGTCCCGGTGTACGACTACGCGCTGATGACCGAGCCGCTCACCGACGGGCAACTGGCCTCGATCGGCTGGAAGAACCGCCAGGGCCTCGGGGACTCGGCCAACCAGTTCCACTACTTCCGGCTCTCCGCCGACAACCGGATCCTGTGGGGCGGCTACGACGCGATCTACCCCTACGGCGGCCGGGTGCGGGCCGAGTACGACGACCGCCCGGAGACCTACGCCAAGCTGGCGGGGCACTTCTTCACCTGCTTCCCGCAGCTGGAGGGTGTCCGCTTCACGCACGCGTGGGGCGGCGCGATCGACACCTGCTCGCGCTTCTCGGCGTTCTTCGGCACCGCGCACCAGGGCCGCGTCGCCTACGCCGCCGGGTACACGGGCCTGGGCGTGGGCGCGACCCGATTCGGCGCCGAGGTGATGCTGGACCTGCTGGCGGGGGAGCGCACCGAGCGCACCGCACTGGAGATGGTCCGCAAGAAGCCGCTGCCCTTCCCGCCCGAACCCTTCGCCTGGACCGGCATCGCCCTCACCAAGTGGTCGCTGGCCCGCGCGGACGAGCACGGCGGCCGGCGCAACCTGTGGCTGCGGACGATGGACAAGCTGGGTCTCGGCTTCGACAGCTGAGCCCCGCGACGGTGCGGGTGACCCGGTTCACCCCAACGGGGCACCGCAACCCGCGTAATGACCGACGGGAGACCTCCCTCTCCCTCGTGACGCTGCCCGCGTCCACGAGTGAAAGGGAGGTCTCCTCATGCCTGGTGGGAAGACGGCGGTGGAGTGGCTGGCATCCGTCGCCCCGGATCCCGGGTCCTGTCTGCGGGAGTGGGCGCGCAACCCGCTGGGGGTCGCCCTGCTGCCCGCCGGCAAGGCGTGGGACGTGCTCATCGTGCCGAGCAGGCTCGGCTGTCCGACGCTCGACGTCCTGACCCGCGTCCTGGACCGTCCCGGGCCGGTGCTCGCCGACTTCGGCGACGCGCGCACGGGCTTCTTCGTGCCGCCGGGCACCGCCGCCCGCTGGCTGGGCACGGGGGTCCGGACGGCCGGGCCCGGCACCTGGATAGTGGTGCCCTACCCGGGGCGGCTGTCGTCCGGCGGAATCCGCTGGCTGGTCCCGCCGGACGGCTCCGGCACCCTCAGCGATCCGGCGCTCCTCGAACTGGCGATGCACGAGGCGGCGGCGGGTCTCGCGGCGGACGGGACGGACGAGGCCGGGCGGTGAGCCGGGCGGGGGGCTCGGCGACCGGCGCGGCCCGGGCCGCGCCGGGCACGCTCCACGCTCACCACCCCCCGCCGCCTTCCGCACGGCCTCGACTTCGACGCCTGCTCCGTCCGACTACCAGCCAGAGGCCGACCAGCAGCACCGCGCCCAGGCACCAGCCGGCCACCACGTCCAGCGGCCAGTGGTAGCCCCGGCGCACCAGACCGAAGGAGACGCCGAGCACGAGGACGGCGCAGAGCAGGACGAGCACGCGGCGGAGCGCCGTCGAGCGCAGCAGGGGAAGGAGCAGGAGCGCCGCCGCGCCGTACGCCACGACCGCGGTGGTGGTGTGGCCGGAGGGGTAGTAGCCGACCGCCGGGGGCACGGCCGGGGTGCCGGGGCGGTCGGTCCACTCCTTCAGGGGTGCGACCAGCGCCGGCACCAGGAGCATCGCCACCGCTCCGGCGGCGGGCGGCAGCCACCAGCGGTCCATACCTGAGCCGCGGCCGTGCCACGCGACCCAGGCCAGCGCGACCGCGAGGACGGGTACGGCGACCTGCACGTTGCCGAGGTCGGCGAGCAGTTCGGAGAGCCGGTCGGGACGGACGAGTGCCCTGCTCAGCCGCTCGTCCGCGTCGACCAGCGGGCCGTCGGCCACGACCTGCCAGGTGATCAGTGCGAAGAGGAGGGCGGGAAGCCCGAGCAGCAGCATGCCGCACAGCTTGGCAGGAACACCGAAGGGCCAGCGCAAGGGGGGGAGTGCGCTGGCCCTTCGGTGAACCGCCGACCCGGATGCCGAGCCGGCCGTCCTGACCGGAACGTCGCGCGCCCCGGGGGGTTTGGGGCGAGCGACCGTCCGATCGGTGAGGAGATCCGGAACCCGCGGGCTCCGGTTGTGTGCGCGAGGCACGACCAGGTCGAAGCTGGGGAGGCCCCGGCCTGAAGGCCGCTCACAGTCCCCTGTGAGCGGGTGTATCTCTCATCTGCGTAGAACCTACGGCAGGGGGTGGGCGGACGACAGGGCCATCGGTGTCCTGTCATCCACCCCGCACACCTTCTTCACATGCTCTGCCGCTCTCCGCGCCAGGCGTGCGCGGGCCTCGCTCAGATGCGCGAGAAACCCTGCTCGATGATGTCGAGGCCCTCGTTCAGCAGGTCCTCGCCGATGACGAGCGGCGGCAGGAAGCGCAGCACGTTGCCGTAGGTGCCACAGGTCAGGACCAGCAGGCCCTCGGCGTGGCAGGCCTTGGCCAGGGCGGCGGTCGCCTCGGGGTTCGGCTCCTTGGTGGCGCGGTCCTTGACCAGCTCGATGGCGATCATGGCGCCGCGGCCCCGGACGTCGCCGATGATGTCGAACTTCTCGGCCATGGCGGTCAGGCGGTCCTTCATGACCTCCTCGATGCGCTTGGCCTTGGCGTTGAGGTCGAGCTCCTTCATGGTCTCGATGGCGCCGAGCGCACCCGCGCAGGCGACCGGGTTGCCGCCGTAGGTGCCGCCCAGGCCGCCGGCGTGCGCGGCGTCCATGATCTCGGCGCGGCCGGTGACGGCGGCCAGCGGCAGACCGCCGGCGATGCCCTTGGCGGTGGTGATCAGGTCCGGGACGATGCCCTCGTCCTCGCAGGCGAACCACTGGCCGGTGCGGCAGAAGCCGGACTGGATCTCGTCGGCGACGAACACGATGCCGTTGTCGGCGGCGAACTTGCGGATCGCCGGCAGGAAGCCCTTGGCCGGCTCGATGAAGCCGCCCTCGCCGAGCACCGGCTCGATGATGATCGCGGCCACGTTGTCGGCGCCGACCTGCTTGGTGATCTGGTCGATGGCCTGGGCGGCGGCCTCGGGACCGGCGTTCTCCGCACCGGTCGGCCAGCGGTAGCCGTACGCCACCGGCACGCGGTAGACCTCGGGCGCGAACGGACCGAAGCCGTGCTTGTACGGCATGTTCTTCGCGGTCAGCGCCATGGTGAGGTTGGTGCGGCCGTGGTAGCCGTGGTCGAAGACGACGACGGCCTGGCGCTTGGTGTACGCACGGGCGATCTTGACGGCGTTCTCGACGGCCTCGGCGCCGCTGTTGAACAGGGCCGACTTCTTGGCGTGGTCGCCCGGGGTCAGCTCGGCCAGCGCCTCGGCGACGGCGACGTAGCCCTCGTACGGGGTCACCATGAAACAGGTGTGGGTGAAGTCGGCGAGCTGAGCGGAGGCCTTGCGTACGACGGCCTCGGCGGAGGCGCCGACGGAGGTCACCGCGATGCCGGAGCCGAAGTCGATGATCTGGTTGCCGTCGACGTCCTCGATGATGCCGCCGCCGGCACGCGTGACGAAGACCGGCAGCGTCGAGCCCACGCCCTGCGCGACCGCGGCGGTCCGGCGGGCCTGCAGCTCCTGCGACTTCGGGCCGGGGATGGCGGTGACGACGCGGCGCTCCTGCGGAAGTGCGGTCATGGGGGACTCCTGGGGTCTTTCGGACGCTTTCCTTCTTTTCTCGCAGGCTAGGACCGGGAGAGGGGGGTGGGCATGCTCCATGTGGGCGTTGTCAGGAGCGCCGGTTGTCCGGGATGGACATAGCGACCAGTGGACATGTCCGCGCCGGCCCGGCCGCGTAAGCGGTGAACTCCCCTTGGGAGGGCGTTAGATTGACTCGCTGATGGTGGACGGAGCGGCTGGTCAGGGGGCAAGGGCGATGGACAGCGACGGGAACCGGGACGCGCGGGGTACGCATGCGAATCCTGTGCCGCGTCCGGCGGTGCCTCCGGACGTGCCCGCGGCACCGCCGGAGGCGCCCGCGGTGCCGCCGCGCCCGGCGCGGGCCCCCGGCATGCCGGGCGTGCCCCCGCTGCCGGACGGGTCGGTGTTCCTGTCCTGGCTGCGCACGCCCCGGCCGGAGGCGCCGCCCGGCGTGTGGCGGTTCGGACACCGGCCGCGGCCGGAGGAGGAGCCGGAGCGGGTCCCGGCCCGGCAGCTGCTCGGCGGGGCGGTGATCGCGTTCCTGGTCGGCTGGCTGATCTGGTCGCTGCTGTGGAACGGCTACCTCGGCGGCTGGTGGCTGCTGCCGCTGTACGCGATGATCCCGGAGTCCTGGGCCGAGCCGCACAGCTTCGGCGCCGTCGTGGTCGTCTACGCCTACTACGTCCTGATCGCGGCGCTCATCATGGTCGGCGTCGGCCGGCTGGGCCGGTGGAGCGAGATCTGGCGCCGCTACGGCCCGCCCGCCTGGCGCCGCACGGCACCGCGCACCGAGCGCCCGCCCGCCCCCGAGGAGGACCCCGCCGCATGGCCCGCGCTGCGGGCCGCCGGCGCGGCGGACGCCGCCGAGCGGCTCGCCGCCGACGCGCGCTCCGGGCTCATGCGGGACGTCGACCACGCCCGCATCACCCGCGCCTGGCAGGGCGTGAGCAACGGCCGGCACAGCCTCGCCACCTTCACACGCGCGGTGCTCAGCCAGGGCGCCGCCGCCTGCCCGCACCCCTCCGGCGCCCGCGACCTGCCCGCCCGGCAGGCCCGGCACGACCTCGTCACCGGGCAGGTGCGGATCGGCACCGCCGCCGACGACGCCCGCAACCCCTACGCCTACCGCGGCACCGGCCTCGCCCTCGGCCCCGACCTGCTCGGCACCTCCCTGCTCGCGGTCGGCCCGGCCGGGTCCGGCAAGACCGGCAGCCTGGTCCGGCCGCTGGCCGAGTCGCTGTGCCTGCAGGCGCTCGCCGGGCGGGCCGCGGTCGTCGTGGTCGGCGCGGCGGGCGCCGGTCACGGCCCCGCCGACGCCTACGACGTGGTCGTACGGATCGGGAACCCCGACTCCGTGTACGACCTCGACCTGTACGGCGGCACGACCGACCCGGACGAGGCCGCGGCCGTCCTCGCCGAGGCGCTGGTCGGCGACCTCGCCGACCCGCACCCGGGCGGCGACAGCCGCCGCTCCACCACCGTCCTCGCCCAGTTGCTCGGCCCGTTCCGGGCGGTGCACGGACGCTTCCCCGGCGTACCGGAGCTGCGGCAGCTGCTCGACGGGGCGCCCGGGCCGCTGGCCGCGCTGCGCCAGGGGCTCCAGGACACCGGACAGGAGTCGCTGCTGCGGGAGCTGGACGCGCGCGAGCGGCAGATGGGGCACCCCGGGGACGTGGGCGGGGTGCTGGCCGACCGGGTGGCGCTGCTGGACCGGCCCGCCTTCGCCGGTTTCTTCGACACCTCGGGGCAGTCCCGGCCGTTCTCGCTCAAGGCCCTCGACCATCCGGTGCGCGTCCGCATCGACCTGCCCGAGCGCGGGCACGCGGACGCCTCGCGGATGCTGGCGCGACTGGTGCTCGCCCAGTTCACGGCGAGCGTTGCGGTGCGCGAGGACCGGTCGCTGTTCGCCTGCCTGGTGCTGGACGACGCGAGCGGGGTGGTGACGCCGGAGGCCGTCCGGGGCATCCAGCGGCTGCGGTCGGCGGGCGCCGGGGTGGTGCTGACCCTGCGCACCCTGGACGACGTGCCGCGTCCGCTGCGCGGTCCGCTGCTCGGGGCGACCGGGTGCCGGATGGCGCTGTCCGGGCTCACGCCCTGGGACGGGCAGGACTTCGCCGAGGTGTGGGGCAAGGAGTGGACCGAGGCCAGGGACGTCACGGACCGGCAGATCATCGCCGAGACCCCGGCGGGCAAGGCCGTGCACGTGCTGCGCCGGGTGATCACCGGGAAGGCGCCCACCGCGCGGGCGGTCACCGTGCGGCAGGTCGAGCGGGAGCGGTGGTCGGCGTCCGAGCTGGCGCACGCGGTGCCGCCGGGCCACGCGGTCCTGTCCCTGACGACGGTGAAGGGGGAGCACGCGCCACCGCTGCTGGTGGATCTGCGGGGATGAGCCGCCGAGCGCGGCATACGGGCGCCGCGCGACCATACGGTGAGGCAGAATCGACACAGGTCGTTCATACGTGACGGCCAAAAGATCGTCGAACGATCGCCAGAAGACCACATAGGCCCCAAGGATCACGACGATCGCACCGGTCACATGGTCGGACCGATCACGTGGTCCCACGGATCCGGTCGGCCGCCCGCTCGCAACCCTGACGCAGACCTGAAGGCACCCATGCCCCCCACGCTCGCCTCGCTCGTCCACCACTCCGCGCTCAAACTGACCGTGCGCGCGGGCGAGGACCGCCTCGACGTCCCAGTCCGCTGGGCGCACGTCAGCGAGCTCGCCGATCCCGTGCCCTACATGGAGGGCGGGGAACTGCTCCTGATCACCGCGCTCAAACTGGACGCGGAGAACCCCGAGGCGATGCGCCGGTACGTCAAACGGCTGGTCGGCGCCGGAGTGGTCGGGCTCGGCTTCGCCGTCGGCGTCAACTACGAGGACATCCCCGAGGCGCTCGTCGACGCGGCGCGCGAGGAGGGCCTGCCGCTGCTGGAGGTGCCGCGCCGCACGCCCTTCCTCGCCATCAGCAAGGCCGTGTCCGCCGCGATCGCCGCCGACCAGTACCGGGCGGTCACCGCCGGGTTCGCGGCCCAGCGCGAACTGACCAGACAGGCTCTGACGGACGGTCCGGAGGGGCTGCTGTCAGCGCTGGCCTCCCAGGTCGACGGGTGGGCGGCGCTGTACGACGCCTCGGGCGCCGTCGTCGCCACGGCACCGGAGTGGGCGGGCCGCAGGGCCGCCCGGCTCACCGCCGATGTGCAGCGGCTGCGCGAGCGGCCCGCGCCGGCCTCCTCGGTGGTGGGCGGACCGGACAACGAGGACCGGGTGGAGCTGCACTCCCTCGGCACCTCCCGCAGGGCCCGCTCGGCGCTCGCCGTCGGCACGGCGGCGGCCCTCGGCACCGCGGAACGGTACGCCGTCCACTCGGCCATCGCCCTGCTGACCCTCACCACGGAACGCTCCCGGTCCCTGCACGAGGCCGAGCAGCGCATCGGCACGGCCGTGCTGCGCATGCTGCTGGCCGGGGAGCCCGACCACGCCCGCGCGGTCGCCGGGGACCTGTACGGCGCCCTGCTGGACGCGCCCTTCCGGCTGATCGTCGCCGAGGCGGCGTCGGCCTCGGCCGCGCGCGTGCACGCCGGGGCGCAGGCGCGCGTGCCCGCCACCAAGCCGTCGGCCGCCGCGCTGGCGGCCTCCGAGGCGGGCGGCGACCCGCTCGGGGCGCTCGCCGAGGTCGTGGAGTCGGCGGCCGCCCGGGCGGGCGAGGCGGTGCTGGTCGTCCCCGACGGGGAGCGGCTGGTGGTGCTGGCCACGGACGGGGGCGCGGCCGTCGCCGCGTGCACCGAGTACGCGGCGGCGCTGGAGACGGCCGGCTCGCCGGCCGCGCCGGAGCCCGGGCCGGGCGGCGACGAGGACGGGCTGGTCGTCGGCCTGTCGGCGCCGTCCGGGCCCATCGCCGCGTCGGCCGCCTACAAGCAGGCCGAGCAGGCGCTGTCGGTGGCACGGCGGCGCGGACGCGTCTGCGTGGAGCACGAGCAGCTGGCCGCCGGGTCGGTGCTGCCGCTGCTCGCCGACGACGCGGTGCGGGCCTTCGCCGACGGACTGCTGCGGGCCCTGCGCGAGCACGACGCGACCGGGCGGGGCGACCTGGTGGCCTCCCTGCGCGCCTGGCTGTCCCGGCACGGCCAGTGGGACGCGGCG
The DNA here is from genome assembly GCF_014650995.1 of Streptomyces viridiviolaceus. Classification (GTDB taxonomy): domain Bacteria; phylum Actinomycetota; class Actinomycetes; order Streptomycetales; family Streptomycetaceae; genus Streptomyces; species Streptomyces viridiviolaceus. The sequence continues at coordinate 10,373 of NZ_BMWA01000027.1, read as the reverse complement.
GCGGCCGACCTCGGAGTGCACCGGCACACCCTGCGGTACCGGATGCGCCGGGTGGAGGAGATCCTCGGCCGCTCCCTGGACGACCCGGACGTCCGGATGGAGCTGTGGCTGGCTCTGAAGGCGACGTCTCCGGAGTAGCCGTTCAGCCGGTCCGGCGCTCGAGGACGAGGCCGTCCGGGCCGAAGGGGGTCCGGGGCGCTGCCCGGGGGAAGGGACGGCAAGGGGCGGCGGGGTCGACCACCCCTCGGCACCCGATGCCGCCCGCACCCCGCCATTCCGTCGAACCCCCGACCCCCACCACTACGACCCGGACAAACGCCACCCGCCCGCACCCGCCCTACCGTGGACTCCGCAAGCCACATACACACCCCCAACGCGGAAGGGCCGGGACTCGACTATGACTTCCACCCACGCCTTCTGGCTCGCCGGCCGCCAGGTCACCGGCGAGGACACCTTCGACGTCACCTCTCCGTGGGACGGCCGTCTCGTCGGCGCGGTGAGCGTCCCGACCGACGCGCAGGTCGAGGAGGCCGTGGCCGCCGCGTACGCCGTGCGGGACGAGTTCGCCGCCACCCCGGCCCACGTGCGCGCCGCCGCCCTGGACCACGTCAGCCGGCGCCTGGTCGAGCGCACCGAGGAGATCGCCCGGCTCATCTCCGCCGAGAACGGCAAGCCGATCAAGTGGGCCCGCGGCGAGGTCGGGCGCGCGGTGTCCGTCTTCCGCTTCGCGGCCGAGGAGGCCCGTCGCTTCAACGGCGGCGAGGCCCAGCGCCTGGACACCGACGCCGGCGGCCAGGGGCGGCTCGCCCTCACCCGGCGCTTCCCCAAGGGCGTCGTCCTCGGCATCGCGCCGTTCAACTTCCCGCTGAACCTGTGCGCCCACAAGATCGCCCCCGCGATCGCGGCCGGCGCGCCGATCATCCTCAAGCCCGCGCCCGCCACCCCGCTGTCCGGGCTGATCCTCGGTGAGCTGCTCGCCGAGACCGAACTGCCCGCCGGCTCCTGGAGCATCCTCCCGGTGCCGAACGACAGCATGCCCGCCCTCGTCCAGGACGAGCGGCTGCCGGTCATCTCCTTCACCGGTTCCGAGAAGGTCGGCTACGCGATCATGGACTCGGTGCCGCGCAAGCACTGCACCCTGGAGCTGGGCGGCAACGGCGCGGCCGTCGTCCTCGGCGACTGGGCGAGCGACGAGGACCTGGACTGGGCCGCGAACCGCATCGCGACCTTCTCCAACTACCAGGGCGGCCAGTCCTGCATCTCCGTGCAGCGCGTGATCGCGGACGCCGCCGTGTACGACCGGCTGCTGCCGCGCATCGTCGCCGCCGTCGAGGCCCAGGTCACCGGCGACCCGAACGACGACAAGACCGACGTCGGCCCGCTGGTCAGCGAGGACGCCGCCAAGCGCGTGGAGGCGTGGGTGCAGGAGGCCGTCGAGGCCGGCGCCACGCTGCACACCGGCGGCAAGCGGGACGGCGCCTCGTACGCGCCGACCGTCCTGACCGACCTGCCGGCCGGCACCACGCTGGCCTGCGAGGAGGTCTTCGGACCCGTCCTCAGCGTGCAGAAGGTGGACGGTGAGGCCGAGGCGTTCGCCGCGGTCAACGACTCCAAGTACGGCCTCCAGGCGGGCATCTTCACCCACGACCTGCAGACCGCCTTCCGCGCCCACCGTGCCCTGGAGGTCGGCGGCGTGGTCATCGGCGACGTGCCCTCCTACCGCGCCGACCAGATGCCGTACGGCGGCGCCAAGCAGTCCGGCGTCGGCCGTGAGGGCGTCAAGTTCGCGATGGACGACTACACCTACGAGCGGGTGCTGGTCCTGACGGGCCTCGCCCTCTGACCCACCCCTGAACGGCCGGCGGCCCGAACCCACTGTGCGGGGGTTCGGGCCGTCGGCCTTCTTCGGTCATGACCGACCACGTGCAGGTCTCGACCGCCCGGTACCCGGAGCCGGAACGGCGCCTGGACGTGGCATGTGCGGGATCGGCCGCGACGGACGGAGCAGCCTCCCCCAGGAGGCGAAGGCCCGTCGGCGGCCGTTCGCGGGCGAACAGCGCCTGGCCGGCCTCGTCCCCCGGGCGACGGTCCGGCGTGGCCGCCGTGCCGATCGTGAGCCGGAGAAGCCCACGTGCGCGAGCCGCAGGGCCCCGCGCAGCCTCAGGTGGACGTCCCGTACGCCCTTGGCGGTGAAGCCGGTGGCCAGGGTCGTGTACGCGTACGGCCCCGGGGCGGGCGTCGTCGACAGCACCGCCGTCGCACTGCCGTCGACGCAGACCTCCACGCTGCCCTCGCCCGCCACCTCCGCCCTCACCCCGGTGACGCCGGGGCCGAAGTCGCAGCTCCGGTAGAGCAGTTCGCCGGTCATGCCCGGCACCGGCGTCACCGCGTCGCCCGCGGACTTCGTGCGGTCGACGATCTCGGTGCCGCTCTGATCGTCGAAGCCGGCCGCGTCCAGGCCGAGTTCGCCCGCCGGACGCGGGCGGGGGGCTCCCCGTCGAGCGTGATCGTCGTGCGCAGCCGTACGTCCTCGCCGGACGCCCCGGCCAGCAGCGCGTACGGTCCCGGCTCCAGCCGCCACCGGCCGTGCGCCACGTCCCGGAACGCGAAGTCCGCCGGCGGCAGTTCGAAGGCGACCTCCGCGCTCTCGCGCGGTGCGAGCGTCAGCCGGCGGTGGGCCACCAGCTCGCGGCGCGGACGCGGCACGGACGGGTCCTCGGCGCGGGTGCAGAGCTGCGCGACCTCGTCGGCGATTACGTCACCGGTGTTGGTGACGGTGAACGAGACGTGCACCGTCTCCGCCCGGACGCGGGCGACGAGTTCCGCGTACCGGAAGGACGCGTACGACAGACCGTGCCCGAACGGGAACAGGGGCGTGCCCTCGAAGTACAGATAGGTCTGGCGGCCGCCGATCACGTCGTAGTCGAACAGGCCGGGCGGGTCCGCGTCGTCGGCGTACCAGGTCTGCGGCAGCCGGCCGGCGGGTGAGACGTCACCGGCGAGGACCCGCGCCAGCGCGGTGCCGGCCGCCGGCCGCCGTACGCGGTCCACAGCACCGCCGGGAGCGGCTGGACGTCCACCGCGTACGGAAAGGCGGAGACCAGCGCCGGCACCGTGTTCGGGTTGGCGGCGCGGGCGGCGCGCAGCAGCCGCTCCTGGTGGGCGGGCAGCCGCAGGTCAACGGTCCTCCGTCTCCCGGCGGTTGATGTGCGGGTCGTTGCCCGCCACCACCACGACCACGTCGACCCCGGCAGGACCGGGCCGCCGAGCCCGGCCCGTACCCGGACCGCGTCCGGCCCCCAGGGCTCGATGCGGGCGGTCTCCTGACGGCCGCTCCACTCCAGCGCACCGTCCCGCTCGCGGAAGGTGCCGACGGTGGGGGAGGACTGGGCGAGGCTGACCTGGGCGGTGCTTCGGCAGGCGTGTTCACGAGGCGTGCGCCTGGAGGGAGTGCAGACATGGAGGTGCCCGGGCGCCGACCGGGCGGTTCCGGGGCGAAGGGGTGAACGTGCGAGGACGAAGGAGTCGAGCGGGTGGCGGGGGAAGGTGACGGGGGCGGGTGCGGGTGAGGGCCGGAGGTCTACGGCTGGACGGGCGCCGGCCCGGAGCTGGCGCGGACCGTCAGCTCGGGCGCGAGCAGCACGACCTCGTCGCTCCCGCGGCCGTCGAGCTTGGCGACCAGCTGATCGACGGCGTGCCGGCCCATCTCCTGCGCGGGGACGGCGACGGACGTCAGCCGTACGGACGCCTGGACGGCGACCTGCTCGGGGCAGACCGCGACCACCGACACGTCCTCGGGCACCGCCCGTCCCTGCTGGCGCAACAGCGCGAGCAGCGGTTCGACCGCCGCCTCGTTCTGGACGACGAACCCCGTGGTGTCCGGACGCTCGTCGAGGATGCGGGCGAGGGTCGCGGCCATGGCGTCGTACCCGCCCTCGCAGGGCCGGTGCAGCAGTCGCAGCCCCAGCTCCCGCGCCCGGGTGCGCAGCCCGTCGAGGGTCCGCTCGGCGAAGCCGGTGTGCCGCTCGTAGACCGCCGGGGCCTCGCCGATGACCGCGATGTCCCGGTGCCCGAGCGTCGCCAGGTGCTCCACGCACAGCGCACCGGTGGCCTTGAAGTCGAGGTCGACGCAGGTCAGGCCGGTGGTGTCGGCGGGCAGCCCGATCAGCACGGACGGCTGGTCCGTCGCCCGGAGCAACGGCAGACGCTCGTCGTCGAGCTCGACGTCCATCAGGATCATCGCGTCGGCCAGCCCGCTGCCGGTGACGCGGCGCACCGCGTCGGGACCCTCCTCGCCGGTGAGCAGCAGGACGTCGTATCCGTGGGTGCGCGCGGTGGTGGCGACCGCGATGGCGATCTCCATCATCACCGGCACGTACATGTCCGTACGCAGCGGGACCATCAGGGCGATGATGTTGGACCTGCTGCTGGCCAGGGCGCGGGCGCCCGCGTTCGGGTGGTAGCCGAGCTTCCGGATGCTCTCCTCGACCCGCCGGCGGGTGGTGGTGGAGATGGACCGCTTGCCGCTGAGGACATAGCTCACCGTGCTCGCCGAGACTCCGGCGTGCTGGGCGACCTCGGCGAGGGTGACCATCCAGCTCTCCAAGCTTTTTGAAGCGCTTCGACTCTGCGCATGGTGGACAACGGCGAGTGAGGGTGGTTCGACAGTAGCTCCAGCGCGAGTTGGTGTCCATAGGCTGTCGAAGCGCTTCGACAGCCTATGGATCGCCGACCCGCTCTGCCGCCCGCTCGCCTGCCCGCCGATCGGCCGAACGGCCGCACGAAGGGTGGTGGGGTCGCCCCGGATCGGGTACATACGATCGGGTAGCACCGACTAGTAACGTACGCCCGCATGGTCGCGGATGTCGATCTTCCCGGGCGTTCCCCCGATCCCTTCTCGCGGCGAGGTGAGCCTCATGTCCGCACCATCCACCCCCTCCCGACCCACCGTCACCGAACGTGAGGCCCGCCAGGTGGCGGAGGCGGCCCGGGAACAGGACTGGCGCAAGCCCAGCTTCGCCAAGGAGCTGTTCCTCGGCCGCTTCCGCCTCGACCTCATCCACCCGCACCCGCTCCCGGCCGACGAGCACGTCCAGCGCGGCGAGGAGTTCCTGGCCAAGCTGCGCGACTTCTGCGAAACGAAGATCGACGGGGCCGTCATCGAACGCGACGCACGGATCCCCGACGCGGTGATCACGGGGCTGAAGGAGCTGGGAGCCTTCGGCATGAAGATCGACACCAAGTACGGCGGCCTCGGCCTCACCCAGGTCTACTACAACAAGGCCCTCGCCCTGGTCGGATCCGCCAGCCCCGCGATCGGCGCGCTGCTCTCCGCCCACCAGTCGATCGGCGTGCCCCAGCCGCTGAAGCTGTTCGGCACCCAGGAGCAGAAGGACACGTTCCTGCCGCGCTGCGCCCGCACGGACATCTCGGCGTTCCTGCTGACCGAGCCGGACGTCGGTTCCGACCCGGCCCGCCTGGCGACGACCGCCGTCCCCGACGGCGACGACTACGTGCTCGACGGCGTCAAGCTGTGGACCACCAACGGCGTCGTCGCCGACCTGCTCGTCGTGATGGCACGGGTGCCGAAGTCGGAGGGCCACAAGGGCGGCATCACCGCGTTCGTGGTGGAGGCCACCTCCGAGGGCATCACCGTCGAGAACCGCAACGCGTTCATGGGCCTGCGCGGACTGGAGAACGGCGTCACCCGCTTCCACCGGGTCCGCGTCCCCGCCGCCCACCGCATCGGCCCGGAGGGTGCCGGCCTGAAGATCGCCCTGACCACCCTCAACACCGGCCGGCTGTCCCTGCCCGCGATGTGCGTGGGCGCCGGCAAGTGGAGCCTGAAGATCGCCCGTGAGTGGTCGGCGGCGCGTGAGCAGTGGGGCAAGCCGGTGGGCCTGCACGAGGCGGTCGGCTCGAAGATCTCGTTCATCGCGGCGACGACCTTCGCCCTGGAGGCCGTGCTCGACCTGTCCTCGCAGATGGCCGACGAGGACCGCAACGACATCCGCATCGAGGCCGCCCTCGCCAAGCTCTACGGCTCCGAGATGGCCTGGCTGATGGCCGACCACCTGGTCCAGATCCGCGGCGGCCGCGGCTTCGAGACGGCGGCGTCGCTGGCGGCCCGCGGCGAGCGCGCCGTGCCGGCCGAACAGATCCTGCGCGACCTGCGCATCAACCGGATCTTCGAGGGCTCCACCGAGATCATGCACCTGCTGATCGCCCGGGAGGCCGTCGACGCACACCTCTCGGTCGCCGGCGACCTGATCGACCCCGACAAGTCCCTGTCCGACAAGGCGAGGGCGGGTGCGCAGGCGGGCGTCTTCTACGCCAAGTGGCTGCCGAAGCTCGTCGCGGGGCCGGGACAGCTCCCGCGCTCGTACGCCGAATTCCACCCGTCCGGCCATCCCGACCTGTCCGGACACCTGCGCTACGTCGAGCGCACCGCCCGCAAACTCGCCCGCTCCACCTTCTACGCCATGTCCCGCTGGCAGGGCCGGATGGAGAGCAAGCAGGGCTTCCTGGGCCGGATCGTCGACATCGGCGCGGAGCTGTTCGCGATGAGCGCCGCCTGTGTCCGCGCCGAGCACCTGCGCGCCAGGGGCGACCACGGCCGCGAGGCGTACCAGCTCGCCGACGCCTTCTGCCGTCAGGCCCGCATCCGCGTCGAGGAGCTCTTCGGGCGGCTGTGGACCAACACCGACGACCTGGACCGCAAGGTCGTCAAGGGCGTGCTGGCGGGCACGTACGAGTGGCTGGAGCAGGGCGTCGTCGACCCGTCGGGCAGCGGTCCCTGGATCGCCGACGCGGCCCCGGGCCCCGCGCAGCGGGAGAACGTCCACCGTCCGATCAGGTGATCCCGCCGGCTACAGGCTGCCCGGAGGCATCAGCCGCTGGGCAGCCTGACCGGTGACCGACGCGATGGTCTCGAAGCCGTTGTCGCAGTGCAGCACGGTGAGGCCCCGCAACCCGGCGGTCGCGGCGACCAGCAGATCGACCGCGCCCGCCGACCGGGGAAGGCCCTTCGCCGTGAGCTCCTGCAGCACGGACCACGCGCGTCAGCGCCCCGTCATCGAGCGGCGCCCGGCCGAACAGGGTCTCAAGGCGCTCGATCATCTGCTCGCGGTCCCCGGCGTTCCTGGCGCTGTACAGGAACTCGATCTCGGTGACCGGGCAGCGGGCGAGAACACCGTGAACGCGGCGCTGAAGGACGCCGTGGAACGCAAGAAGCGCGCCCGCGCCCTGGCCCGGCCGGCCGCACGCGCCGGCACCGGGGACCTCGACGTGCTCCTGGACAAGGCGAACTGTCCGAAGCCGGATCGAGTGTCTCGATGGGCGGGCTCGCCGACTCGCCGTCCATGAGAACGACGCCCCTGTCCTCCCGGCCACCCCGTACGGCCACAATGGGGGGATGAGCGACAGCCCTGCCCCCCTCGCCGACCCGCACCTCGTCTACGACCCCGTGGCGGGAGACGGCCCGAAGGACGTGGTGATCCTCGGCTCCACCGGGTCGATCGGCACCCAGGCCATCGACCTCGTGCTGCGCAACCCGGACCGCTTCCGGGTCACCGGCCTGTCCGCCAACGGCGGCCGGGTCGCCCTCCTCGCCGAGCAGGCGTACCGGCTGAAGGCGCGGACCGTCGCCGTGGCCCGCGAGGACGTCGTACCGGCGCTGCGCGAGGCACTCGCCGCGCAGTACGGCGCGGGCGAGCCCCTCCCCGAGATACTCGCCGGACCGGACGCGGCCACCCAGCTCGCCGCCTCGGACTGCCACACCGTCCTCAACGGCATCACCGGCTCCATCGGACTGGCCCCGACCCTGGCCGCCCTGGAGGCGGGCCGCACCCTCGCGCTCGCCAACAAGGAGTCGCTCATCGTCGGCGGCCCGCTGGTCAAGGCCCTCGCCAAGCCGGGGCAGATCATCCCGGTCGACTCCGAGCACGCCGCCCTCTTCCAGGCCCTCGCCGCGGGCACCCGCGCCGACGTGCGCAAACTGGTCGTCACCGCCTCCGGAGGCCCCTTCCGCGGCCGGACCAGGGAGCAGCTCGCGCGCGTCACCGTCGAGGACGCCCTCGCCCATCCCACCTGGGCCATGGGCCCGGTGATCACGATCAACTCCGCGACGCTCGTCAACAAGGGCCTGGAGGTCATCGAGGCCCACCTGCTCTACGACATTCCCTTCGACCGCATCGAGGTCGTCGTGCACCCGCAGTCGTATGTTCACTCGATGGTGGAGTTCACGGACGGATCGACCCTGGCCCAGGCGACGCCCCCCGACATGCGGGGACCGATCGCCATCGGCCTCGGCTGGCCCGAACGCGTCCCCGACGCGGCGCCCGCCTTCGACTGGAGCACGGCCTCGACCTGGGAGTTCTTCCCGCTCGACAACGAGGCGTTCCCCTCGGTGAACCTGGCCCGGCACGTGGGTGAGCTCGCGGGCACGGCCCCGGCGGTGTTCAATGCCGCCAACGAGGAGTGCGTCGAGGCGTTCCGCTCCGGCGCGCTGCCGTATCTGGGGATCATGGAGACCGTCACGCGGGTGGTCGAGGAGCACGGCACCCCCCGTCCGGGAACCTCGCTCACCGTCGCGGACGTCCTCGAAGCGGAGACCTGGGCACGCACCCGGGCCCGGCAACTGGCGGCACAGACGGCGGAGGCCCGTGCATGACGACCCTGATGTTCATCCTCGGCATAGTCGTCTTCGCGGTCGGCCTGCTGTTCTCCATCGCCTGGCACGAGCTGGGGCACCTGTCCACGGCCAAGCTCTTCGGCATCCGCGTGCCGCAGTACATGGTCGGCTTCGGCCCGACGATCTTCTCGCGCAAGAAGGGCGAGACCGAGTACGGCATCAAGGCCATCCCGTTCGGCGGCTACATCCGCATGATCGGCATGTTCCCGCCCGGCGCCGACGGCAAGCTGGAGGCCCGCTCCACCTCGCCCTGGCGCGGCATGATCGAGGACGCGCGCTCGGCGGCCTTCGAGGAACTGCAGCCCGGTGACGACAAGCGCCTGTTCTACACGCGCAAGCCCTGGAAACGGGTCATCGTCATGTTCGCCGGCCCGTTCATGAACCTCGTCCTGGCGGTGGTGCTGTTCCTCACCGTCCTGATGGGCTTCGGCATCTCGCAGCAGACGACCACGGTCAGCTCCGTCTCCCAGTGCGTCATCTCGCAGAGCGAGAACCGCGACGACTGCACCAAGTCCGACCCGGCCTCCCCGGCCGCGGCGGCCGGCCTGAAGGCGGGCGACAAGATCGTCTCCTTCGACGGCGTGCGGACCGACGACTGGGACCGCCTGTCCGACCTGATCCGCGCCAACCCCGGCGAGGAGGTGCCGATCGTCGTCGAGCGGAAGGGCCAGGAGGTCACGCTCCACGCCGAGATCGCCACCAACCAGGTCGCGAAGAAGGACGCGAACGGACAGATCGTCGAGGGGCAGTACGTCACCGCCGGCTTCCTCGGCTTCAGCGCGGCCACCGGGGTCGTGAAACAGGACTTCGGCCAGTCCGTGACCTGGATGGGCGACCGGATCGGCGACGCCGTCGACTCCCTCGCCGCCCTGCCCGGCAAGATCCCGGCCCTGTGGGACGCGGCCTTCGGCGACGGACCGCGCGAGGCGGACTCCCCGATGGGCGTGGTCGGCGCCGCCCGCGTCGGCGGCGAGATCGCCACCCTGGACATCCCGCCCACCCAGCAGCTGGCCATGTTCATCATGCTGGTCGCCGGCTTCAACCTCTCCCTCTTCCTGTTCAACATGCTCCCGCTGCTGCCGCTCGACGGCGGCCACATCGCGGGCGCGCTGTGGGAGTCGCTGCGCCGGAACGTGGCCAGGGTGCTGCGCCGCCCGGACCCGGGCCCGTTCGACGTGGCGAAGCTGATGCCGGTGGCCTACGTGGTGGCGGGCATCTTCGTCTGCTTCACCCTGCTCGTCCTGGTGGCGGACGTCGTCAATCCGGTACGGATCAGCTGACGGGCCACCCGCGAGCGCCGTCCGGCGTGAAGCCCGATCCGGGGAGCATGTCCCTCCGGGGCGGGCTTCACGCCCCTCGCCCGGAAGGTGGACGCCAAGGGATGCATCTGCCCCCGGCCGTGTCCCTGGCGTTCATGTCCGTGCCGTAATCTCGAAGGCCGGAGCCCGCCGCTGAACGGGGCCGGACCTGATCCACGACTTGGGGTTGCACAGCAGATGACTGCGATTTCTCTCGGCATGCCGTCCGTTCCGACCAAGCTCGCCGAGCGCCGCAAGAGCCGGCAGATCCAGGTCGGGTCCGTGGCGGTGGGCGGCGACGCCCCCGTGTCGGTGCAGTCGATGACCACGACCCGCACGTCCGACATCGGTGCCACGCTGCAGCAGATCGCCGAGCTGACGGC
>NZ_BMWA01000026.1 GCF_014650995.1 Streptomyces viridiviolaceus | reverse complement strand
GCTGTTGAGTTCTCAAGGAACGGACGCTTCCTTTGTACTCACCCTCTCGGGCTTTCCTCCGGGCGCTTCCCTTCGGTGTTTCCAACACTACCAGGCTTTTCCGGTCTCTCTGACCACCCTCCTGCGGACATGCAGAAGATGATCCAGAGATAGGATCTGCGAGGTTGGGTTGTTGCCGTGGCGTGGACGCTTGCTTCGCGTCACCCCGCCTCCGACAGGACTCACGACTGTACACGCAGTCGCCGAACAGGTGCAAATCTGTCGGGACTGTGGTCTAGACCTCTATCCGGTAAGATCCTGCGGAACCGGTACTTCCTATGACATACGCTGCTGCACAGCGTGCCGTCCGGGACAGGCAGTGACGGCCCATCTGAATCTCCACCCCTGGGAGGCTTCCCATGACCACCGTGACGTCCCCGCTGGCAGGACGCGCCATCGGACTGGCCGCAGTGCCCGATCCGGTCTTCTCCGGGGCCATGGTCGGCCCGGGCACCGCCATCGACCCGACGCGTGAGCCTTCCGAGGCGGTCTCGCCCGTGGACGGGGTCATCGTCTCCCTGCATCCGCATGCCTTCGTCGTGGTCGACGACAGTGGGCACGGCGTGCTGACCCATCTCGGCATCGACACCGTGCAGCTCAACGGCGAGGGCTTCGAGCTGCTGGTGAACAAGGGCGACACGGTCGTCCGCGGTCAGGGGATCGTGCGCTGGAACCCTGCCGACGTCGAGGCCGCGGGCAAGTCGCCGGTGTGCCCGGTCGTCGCGCTGGAGGCGACGGCGGAGTCGCTCTCCGATCTCCGCGAGGACGGCGAAGTGAAGGCCGGCGAGAACCTCTTTCTCTGGAAGTGACGTCGGTGCCGTCGTGTGACGGCTGGCAGGACAACCATCGCGGCGGCGGGGCCCGCCGCACTATCGGGGACGGGTGAGATGGAGACAACGCTGCGAGGCGTCGGTGTCAGCCACGGTGTGGCGATCGGCGAGGTCCGGCACATGGGGACGGCGGTTCTCGAGCCGCCTGCCAAGCAGATCCCGGCGGAGGACGCGGGGCGTGAGCAGGGGCGCGCCCGCAAGGCTGTGGAAGCTGTGGCGGCCGACCTGATGGCGCGCGGCAATCTTGCGGGGGGCGAAGCCCAGGCGGTGCTCGAGGCTCAGGCCATGATGGCCCAGGACCCCGAGCTGATGGCGGACGTGGAGCGGCGCATCGCGGTCGGCAGCACCGCCGAGCGTGCGGTGTACGACGCCTTCGCGGCCTACCGCGCCCTGCTGGCCGGTGCCGGTGAGTACCTGGCCGGCCGTGTGGCCGACCTCGACGATGTGCGGAACCGTATCGTCGCCCGGTTGCTCGGGGTGCCGATGCCCGGTGTGCCGGACAGCGACGAGCCGTACGTCCTGATCGCGCGCGACCTGGCGCCCGCGGACACGGCGCTGCTGGACCCGACGCTGGTGCTCGGGTTCGTGACCGAGGAGGGCGGGCCGACCAGTCACAGCGCGATTCTGGCGCGTGCGCTCGGCGTGCCGGCCGTGGTGGCGCTGCCCGGGGCCTGTGAGCTGTCCGAGGGCACGGTGATCGCCGTGGACGGCAGCACCGGCGAGATCTTCGTGAACCCGGGCGAGGAGAAGAAGGCGCGGCTGACTGCCGAGGCCGCCGAGCGCAAGGCCGCGCTGGCCGCCTCGACGGGTCCCGGAGCGACCTCCGACGGGCACAAGGTGCCGTTGCTGGCGAACGTCGGTGGTCCCGCGGACGTGCCGGCGGCGGTGGAGGCCGGGGCGGAGGGCGTCGGTCTGTTCCGTACCGAGTTCCTCTTCCTCGACGACAGCAAGAACGCGCCGTCCGAGGAGAAGCAGGTCGCGGCCTACCGGCAGGTGCTGGAGGCGTTCCCCGAGGGCCGTGTGGTCGTGCGGGTGCTGGACGCGGGCGCGGACAAGCCGCTGGACTTCCTCACCCCGGCCGACGAGCCGAACCCGGCGCTGGGCGTGCGCGGCCTGCGGACGCTGCTGGACCACCCCGAGGTGCTGCGCACGCAGCTGACGGCACTGGCGAAGGCCGCGGAGGGACTGCCCGTCCATCTCGAGGTCATGGCCCCGATGGTGGCGGACCGGGCGGACGCCAAGGCGTTCGCGGACGCGTGCCGTGAGGCCGGGCTGCGGGCGAAGTTCGGCGCGATGGTGGAGATTCCGTCGGCGGCGCTGCGGGCGCGGTCGATTCTGCAGGAGGTCGAGTTCCTGTCGCTGGGCACCAACGACCTCGCGCAGTACACCTTCGCCGCCGACCGTCAGGTGGGTGCGGTGTCCCGGCTGCAGGACCCGTGGCAGCCCGCGCTGCTCGACCTGGTCGCGCTGGCCGCCGAGGCGGCTAAGGCCGAGGGCAAGAGCTGCGGTGTCTGCGGTGAGGCCGCGTCCGACCCGCTGCTGGCGTGTGTGCTGACCGGTCTGGGTGTCACCTCCCTGTCCATGGGTGCGGCGTCGCTGCCGTACGTCCGGGCGACGCTGGCGAAGTTCACGCTGGCGCAGTGCGAGCGGGCAGCCGCCGCTGCCCGGGCCGCGGACAGCGCCGAGGAGGCGCGCAACGCGGCTCAGGCGGTGCTGTCCGGCGAGTAGGGTCCGGGCGCGGCCGCTGCCGGCGCTTAGGGGCGCTCCACCCGCGGGTGGGGCGCCCCTCGCGTGTTCAGTGGTGGTGCCCCGGCGTCGGGTCGTCGGCGAGGTCGGGCGGCTCGCAGTAGTCGACGTTGGATTCCGGGGAGATGAGGTCGCCGGATTCGATGTCGGTGCAGTAGGCGTCGAAGACTTCTCCGGCGGTGAGGGGTTCGAGGCCGTATCCGCGCAGCCGCCAGCCGTAGACGCGGTCGGGGGCGCCGGGCGTGGCGGTGCGCATGACGAGCCCGCCGGGGGTGTGGGTGGCCAGGCCCAGGGCCAGGACGCTGGTGAACTCCAGGCCCTCTGCCTCGTCCAGTCGCGTGGCGCCGTCGGTGTCCTCGTCGGCGTGGAGGACGGAGAGAAGGGTTTCCGGCGGGCCCGAGACGCTGCAGACCAGGTGCCGGTTGCCCGGTGGGGCCGTTTCGAGGATGCGCAGGAGCAGGTGCGAGGCGCGGATGAAGGCGGCTCGGCCGAGGTCCTCGCCGCAGGTGGCGCAGGTGCCGAGGCGGGCCAGCAGCGTGGACGCGTACTCCCACGTGGCCTGGCGGACGGCTTCGTCGATGAGGGTCGGGAGGAGGTCGGCGAGGGGCTGGCCCTCGTAGGGCACGGTGGGTCCGGTGGCCGCGAGTTCGGCGGTGAACCGGGTGCGGCTGGAGGGGGCGTCGGGGTCGAGTCCCGTGTGGGTGCAGAACTCGGCGTATTCCTCCGGGTCGAAGAGGGCGACCGTGGTGTGGGTGCCCTGCGAGGCGCGGGTCCTGAGCAGGGCTTCCACCTGGCGGAGGTAGGTCGTGTGGTCGTGGAAGGTGAAGCTGCGGTAGCGCCGCATGGCGCGGAAGTCGTGCTCGTCGGTGAGCAGGCCGATGGTTCCGGCGATTTCGCGGCGCAGGACGCGTCGCATGGTCTGGTCGGTGTGCGCCATGTTTCCCCCTGTGCGCAGTCGATCAATGCTCACTCACAGTAATCGGGAGCACTGACAACGGCGTCGGGGGCGGGTGGCGAGCCGGCCGCCGTGGTGGGCGGCAGGCTCGCCGGGTGCCTGGTCAGGCGCGTTTGCGGGCGAGGTCCTCGTAGAAGTGCAGCAGGTCGAGGTTGTCGATGGATCCGGGGTTGACGGCCTTTTCCAGGGGGGTGCCCTGGAGGAGGCGTTTGACCGGGACCTCGATGCGCTTGCCGGTGAGGGTGTGGGGGATGCCCGGTACCTGGATGATCTCGTCCGGGACGTGCCGCGGGGAGAGCTGCTCCCGGATGGTCTGCTTGATGCGGGTCAGGAGGGTCTCGTCCAGGGTGGCTCCGGGGACGAGGTGCACGAACAGGGGCATCCAGTAGCCGCCGTCGGGCTGTTCGATGCCGATGACGAGGGATTCCCTGATCTCGGGGAGGCGCTCGACGGCCTCGTAGATGTCGGCCGAGCCCATGCGGACGCCCTGCCGGTTGAGGGTGGAGTCGGAGCGGCCGTGGATGACGACCGAGCCGCGCGAGGTGAGGGTGATCCAGTCGCCGTGCCGCCACACGCCGGGGTAGGTGTCGAAGTAGCTGTCGTGGTAGCGGCTGCCGTCGGGGTCGTTCCAGAAGCGGATCGGCATCGAGGGCATGGGGTTGGTGACGACGAGCTCGCCCACCTCGTCGGTCAGGGGGTTGCCGTCGGGGTCCCAGGACTGCAGGTCGGTGCCGAGGCCGGGAGCCTGGAGCTCGCCGATGTGCACGGGGAGGGTGGGTACGGCTCCCGCGAAGCAGGAGCACACGTCGGTGCCGCCGCTGACGGAGGCGATCCACAGGTCGGCGCGGACCTCGTCGTGCAGCCAGCGGAAGCCGTCGGGGGGCAGGGGTGATCCGGTGGTGGCGACGCACGCGACACGGGAGAGGTCGTGGTCGCGGCCCGGGTGCACCTCGGCCTTGCGGCAGGCCATGACGTAGGCGGCGGAGGTGCCGAAGAGGGTGGCGCCGGTGCGTTCGGCGACGCGCCACTGGGCGCCGGTGTCCGGGTATCCGGGGCTGCCGTCGTAGAGGACGATCGTGGTGCCGGTGAGGAGGCCGGAGACGAGGAAGTTCCACATCATCCAGCCCGTGGACGTGTACCAGAAGAAGCGGTCCTCGGGGCCGAGGTCGCAGTGCAGGCCGAGCTGTTTGAGGTGTTCGACCAGGATGCCGCCCTGCGACTGGACGATGGCCTTGGGCAGGCCGGTGGTGCCGGAGGAGTAGAGCACCCACAGGGGGTGGTCGAAGGGGACCTGCTCGAAGACGGGGTCCGTGTCCGCGCCCGTCAGCGTCTCCCACTCCAGTGCGCCCTCGGGTGCCGCGGTGCCGAGGAGCGGGATGTGGACCACGGCGCGCAGGGTGGGCAGTTCGCGGCGCAGTTCGGCGACGGTGTCGCGGCGGTCGTGTTCCTTGCCGCCGTAGCGGTAGCCGTCGACGGTGAACAGGACGACGGGTTCGACCTGCTGGAAGCGGTCCAGGACGCTGCGGGCGCCGAAGTCGGGGGCGCAGGAGGTCCAGACGCCGCCCACGGAGGCGGTGGCGAGGAGGGCGACGACGGCCTGCGGGATGTTCGGGAGGTATCCGCTGACGCGGTCGCCGGGGCGGACGCCGAGGGCGCGCAGTTCGGCGGCGAGGGAGCCGACCTGGCGGCGCAGTTCCGCCCACGTGACGGGGTGGGGTTCGTGGGTCTCGTCGACGTGCAGGAGGGCGGGTTCGTCCGCGCGGGTGGCCGCGGCGCGCAGGGCGTGCTCGGCGTAGTTCAGGGTGGCTCCGGGGAACCACTGCGCGCCGGGCATGGAGCGGTCGCCCAGTACGCGCGCGTAGGGGCTGGAGAACCGGACGTCGAACCACTCGGTGACGGCTTTCCAGAAGGTGTCCAGCTCATCGACGGACCAGCGGTGCAGGGCAGCGTAACCGCCTTCGGCGGGGGCGCCGTGGTGCTCGGCTGCCCAGGTCTGGAACCTGGTGATCCGTGCTCGGGCGATGCGTTCCGGATCCGGCTGCCAGAGCGGCTGGGGGTTCACGGTCGACATGGGGCGGCTCCCGGACTGTGCGCGTCGTGTGCGTCCTGCGCGCACGGGCTGGGGTGTGCGCGTGACGCGGCTGACACGGACGATGCCATGTGATCGACTTCTGCACCAGGGTGCGCCCCACATAGTCGGTGTCCTGAGGATGTGGCCCCATCACGGGTGAACGGCAGTTGAACGACACCCTCATGTGGAGTGTTCGATGGCAGGGTGAGCAGCATGGACGGTCGTGACCTGGTGCGTTCGGTGAAGGCGGTCGGTTCGGCGGGGGCGGCCCAGGGGTGGCGTACCGTACGGGCGGCGTGGCGCAGGCGGCGTGCCGATGCCGTGGGGCTGCCGCCGCGGGGTGCGGAGCGGGCGCGGGTGCCGGGGGTCGTGCAGGAGGTCGAGCCGGGGCCCGGGGGCGGTGTGGTCCGGTTCGGACGCTCGGAGCTGCGGATCGTCGTCACTGTGAACGGGGCCGCGTTCTGGGGCTGGGACGGGGCCGGTCCGGAGCCGTCGTACGCGCTGGCGGGCCGCTGTCCGGAGCCGGATCCGCGGGCGGCGCTGGAGCCGGACAAGGACGGCGGCTGGCGGGTGGTGGCCGAGCGGGTGACGGTGGCCGTCTCGCGGCACGGTGCGATCGAGGTACGCACCCCCGGCGGGGTGGTCCTGCGCCGTGACCATCCGCCCCGGTGGTGGGAGCCGGTCGACGGCGGCCCGGCGCGCTGGGCGGTGCGGTCGGAGGTGGCGGCGGAGGCGCGCTTCTTCGGGCTCGGGGGGCGTGCCTCGGGCCCCCGGCTGCGGGACGGCACGTACCGGCTGTGGAACACCGACCCCGGTCTGGCCTTCGGCCCCGGGGACGATCCGCTGTACATCACGATGCCGGTGCAGCTGGTGGTGGCCGACGCCGGCACGCACCTGCTGTTCCACGACTCGTCGTGGGACGGCACGGTGACGCTGCGGGAGGGCGAGGAGGGCGCGGGTTCCGGACACGACCGGCCGGGGACGAGTGTGCTGCGGATGGACGGCGGTCCGCTGCGTTGCTGGGTGATGGTGGGTACTCCCGCGCGCGTGCTGCTGGCCTGGGCGTCGCTCACCGGGCCTGCGGCGCTGCCGCCGGCGTGGGCGCTGGGTCACCAGCACGCGCGGTGGGGGTTCGGCGGTGAGCAGGAGGTCCGGCGGATCGTGGCCGGCTACCAGGAGCGGGATCTGCCGCTGGACGCCGTGCACCTGGACATCGACCACTACGACGCCCATCAGGTGTTCACCGTCGACCAGGACCGGTTCCCCAAGCTGCCCGTCCTCGCCGAGGAGCTGCGGCGGGACGGGATCCGGCTGGTCTCGATCGTCGATCCCGCGGTGCACGCCGTGCCCGGCAACGCGGTGTACGACGACGGGACGGCCCGGGACGCGTTCGTGCGGGACGCGTCGGGGCAGGTGGTGCGGGGCGTGGCGTGGCCGGGCGAGACGGTCTTCCCGGACTTCACGGATCCGTGCGTGCGGGAGTGGTGGGGCGGGCTGTACGAGGAGCGGCTCGGGCAGGGGTTCGCGGGTTTCTGGCACGACCTGAACGAGCCCACGTCGTTCGCCGCGTTCGGGGAGACGACGCTGCCGCGTTCGGCCCGGCACTGTCTGGACGGGCGGGGCGGTGACCACCGGGAGGCGCACAACGTGTACGCGTTGGGCATGGCCAGGGCGGGTTACGAGGGGCTGCGCAGGCTGGTGCCCGAGGAACGGCCGTTCGTGTTCTCGCGCTCCGGGTGGGCCGGGATGCAGCGCTACGGCGGCACGTGGTCGGGGGACGTGGCGACGGGCTGGCCCGGTCTGCGGGCGTCGCTGGCGCTGGTCGTGGGACTCGGGCTGTGCGGGGTGCCGTATTCGGGGCCGGACGTGGGCGGCTTCGACGGGAGTCCGTCGCCGGAGCTGTTCCTTCGGTGGTTCCAGTTGGCCGCGTATCTGCCGTTGTTCCGTACGCACGCGAGTCTGCGGGCGGGGCGCAGGGAGCCCTGGGAGTTCGGTGCACCGGTGCTGGAGCACGCGCGCGTGGCGCTCGTCGAGCGCCGGCGGCTGCTGCCGTACTTCGTGACGTTGGCGCACCTGGCCCGGCGGACGGGTGCGCCGTACGTGCGCCCGCTGTGGTGGTCGACGCCGGAGGACCGGGCGCTTCGGGACTGTGAGGACGCTTTTCTGCTGGGTGACTGCCTGCTGGTGGCGCCGGTGCTCGATCCGGGCGCGCAACGGCGTGCCGTGCAGCTGCCGCGGGGCCGCTGGTACGACACGGCGACCGAGCGGGCGTACGAGGGGCCGGGGCAGGTGCTCGTCGAGGCCCCGCTGGGCCGCATCCCCGTGTTCGCGCGTGCGGGGGCCGTCGTTCCGGTGCGTGGGGAGGACGGTGGGCTGGAGCTGGAGGTGTGGGCGCCCGCCCGGGGACGGACCGGGGGCGGGCTGGTGGTGCCGGACGCGGGCGACGGCTGGGAGGAGCCGGAGATCGAGCGGTACGTCGCACGCTGGGAGGGCCCGCGGGTGGTGGTGGAGCGGGACGGCGAGGGCGGTCCGGCCGAGTCGTCGCGTCCTGTCCGGGTCCGCGGGCTCCGGGGGGGTCCGGCTCAGATGTAGCGGCCCTCGAACCAGGCTCGTACGGCAAGGGTGTGGAGGGGGAAGGCGAGCTCTTCCGCCCGTCGCAGGAGGTGCCAGCCCTCGGTCTCGTCCGTGGCGGTGGACGGTGGGAGGCCGGCGGCCGGGCGCTCGGGGAGGAGCCCGAAGAGCAGCAGGTGTCCGTCGGGTGAGCTCATCGCGTCGGCGAGTCGTACGTCGCGGCTCGCCGCGTCGATGCCCGTCTCCTCCTTGAGCTCGCGGACGACGGCCTGCCGCCAGTCCTCACGGTCGTCGATGTAGCCGCCGGGCAGTGCGGTGCCCCCGCGCGCGGGGGCCACGGTCCGGGTGATGACGACCAGGGCGGTGCCCTGCGTGTCGTACACGGGCTGGAGGGCGACCGCGACGGGGAGCGGGTTGCGGTAGGCGGCGGCGCCGCATGCCGGGCAGGTGCGGGGCCAGCCGGAGACGCCCTCTCCGTAGGGCGTTCCGCAGCTCGAACAGTGGGAGTCCGGTGCGGAGTCGGGAACGGAGGTTTGAGTTTCGGACACGCGGCGGACTGTATCCGATCGTGGAGGGAGCGGCTCCGGCAGGCGGTTCAGTGACGGCCGGCGAGCGACTTGGCGGACACCGGGAAGTCGAAGTAGGTGTCCGGGTAGGGCTCGGGCTTGTACGTGTAGTGCCACCACTCCTCGGGGAGGTTCACGAGGCCGACGTCCTCGAGGGTGTTCTTGAGCAGCAGCCGGTTGGCGCGCTGTGCGCCCTGGATGCGGGGGTCGAGGGTGTGCGAGAGGGTGTCGAAGCAGTCGTAGCCGGTTCCCATGTCGACGGAGTTGTCGGGGAAGCGCTCGTCCTGGGGCGCGAAGCAGGGGACCAGGGGTTGCCCGGGGTGGTACGGCCGGGTGGGCTCGGCCGGGAGCCGCACGATCGTGAGGTCGACGGTCGAGCCGCGGCTGTGGCCGGACTTCTCCGCGATGTAACCGTCGGCGAACAGCCGGGTCTTGTCGACGTTCGGGTAGAACTCGGCCTTCATCTCCTGGTCGTCGAGGTCCTTCGCCCAGCGGACGAAGTGGTCGACGGCGCGCTGGGGCCGGTAGCAGTCGTACACCTTCAGGGAGTAGCCCTGGCGCAGCAGCCGGAGTTGGGCCTTGTGGAGGGCTTCGGCGGCGGGGCGGGTGAGGATGCACAGGGGCTGCCGGTAGCCGTCGACGGGCTCGCCGACGAAGTTGTGCGGGGTGACGTAGCGCATCTCCTGGAGGATCGTCGGGTCGACGCTTCTCAGGGAGACGAAGTCCTCAGGGGCCTTGGGCTCTGTCCTCGCCTGGGCGGTGGCGGGGGCGGCGGTCACGGCGAGGAGGGCGGCGAGGGTGGTGACCAGTCCGCGTACCGCGGTGGAGATTCGTGTCATGTCCCCTGCATCTATCAGGCATCGGTTCCGCAGGGGAAGTGCCGGACTGCGATTCACCTCCCATACCCTCCGTGACGACCCGCGAATCCTGCGTGAACGTCCCATGAACTCCGCCTGGGGGGTCACCGGCGGCGCCATCATGCTCCCGTGCGCTCCTGGACGGATACTCTCCGCTTCGCCTTCCAGCCGGTGGTCAATCTGATGACCGGCGGTGTCGCGGCGCTGGAGATACTCGCCCGCCCGGAGGCCGGGGACGTCCTGGCCGAGGCCCGTCGCGATCCCGGACTCGACGGCCGGCTGGCGGTGGCGGCGTTCCGGGCGGCGGTGCACAAGGAGACCCTGCTGCCGCTGCACCTCAACGTGTTCGCCGGCACGCTCGCCGACCTCGGGGGGCTCGCCCCCCTGCACGACGCCGTGCGGGAGGCGGGGCGGCTGCCGTGGGAGGTGACGATCGACGTCGCACCGCCGTACACGCATGTGCCGCAGCAGGCCCTGCTGGAGGCGGTGGCGGCGCTGCGGGACCAGGGGTTCCGGATCTGTGCGGACGGGGTGGGCGACGGTGACGCGCCGCTGCGGCTGCTGATGGACCTGGCGCCGGAGCTGGTGAAGCTCGACGCTTCGCTGCTGGCGCGGCCGGCGGCCGTGCGGGCGATGCGGACGCTCTGCGACGAACTGGGCGCGCTGCTGTCCGTCGAGGGGGTGGAGACGGAACTGCAGTGCGCGGCCGCGCGGTCGGCCGGGGCCCAGCTGGCGCAGGGCGACCTGTTCGCGCCGCCCGCGCGGCTGCCCGCGGCGGACGTGTACGTGCCGCCCCGCTCCCCCGGCGCGGTGCCGGTGTCGCGGTCGGGGCCGTCGGTACGGGAGTTCGTACGGCCGGCGGCGCTGCTGCCCGCGACCGCGTCCGCGGGGCAGGTGCGGGCGCTGCTGACCGGGTCGCCGGACGTGTCCGGGGTGCTGCTCGTCGACCGGGACGGCGTTCCGGTGCGGTCGGTGCACCGGTCCCGCTTCCTGCTGTCGATGTCGGGGCGTTACGGGCACGCCCTGTACGCCGACCGGCCCGCCGCCAAGCTGGGCGACCTGCCGCGGACGGTCGGCGTCGACGCGACGGCCTGGGAGGTGCTGGACGTGGTCGCGGTCGGCGGCCGGGACCGTACGTCGGACGACGTGGCGGTGGTCGACGCCTATGGTCGGTGCGTGGGTGTCGTACGGCTCGCGGATCTCGTACGGGCGCTGGCCGAGAACCGGGTGGAGGAGGCGGCCGGGCTGAATCCGCTGACGCGGCTGCCCGGGTCGGACGCGATCACGGGCGAGGTGGACCGGCGGATCGCCGAGGGGCGGCCGTTCGCGCTGAGCTGGCTCGACGTGGACCACTTCAAGCAGGTCAACGACGGGGCCGGGTTCGCTGCGGGCGACGAGCTGATCCGGACGGTCGGGCGGGTACTGCAGCAGGCGGCGTCGGGGCACACGCGCGTGGGCCACATCGGCGGTGACGACTTCCTGGTGCTCACCGATCCGGAGGGCCTCGACCCGCTGGCGGCCGCCGTCCTGGACGCCTCGTGGTCGGCCGGCGGGCGGTCCGTGACGCTGTCCCTGGCGACGGTCCTGTGCGTACCGGGCAGTGTGCCCGACCACCGGCAGGCGGCGGCCTGTCTGGCCCCGCTGAAGAAGGCCGCGAAGGCGCTGCCCGGGGCGAGTTGGGTGGTGGGCCGTGCGGGTGTGCCGGGGCACGAGGTCCGCCGGGGCTCGGAGCTGGCGCCCACACCTACCAGGTGAGCGGGCGGTGACGGACGCGGCGCGCGTCGGCCGCCGGGCGCGGAGGCGGTGACGGAGGCCGACGGAGACAGCGGCTGGGCCGCGTGCAGGGGATGCCGCCGGCGAGGGCCCGGCAAGGGGGCAGGGCGTCCGACGGATCTCGGACAGGTGAGGGCCTTGCGGATCCGGTGTGGATGGCGACGTCTGCTGCCGAACACTTCCAGGACCGGCCCACCACCGGCCGGCGGCGGGCCGGTCGCCGCCGGCTCCTGAGCGAGACTTGCATGGCGGAGCGGTGACCTAGCCCGCACGCGAGCCCGCACAGTGGTCCCGGCCCGCGTACCGCCCGGCCCGGCACCCTCGACCGTGCACGGGCTGCGGCCCCCGCCGCGTCATGGACACGTCCCCTTCGCACGGAGCCGGTGGTGAGGCGGGAAGGTGTCAGGCAGGCCCGTCAGTCGGACGCCTCGGGTGCCGGTGCGGGCAGGGTTGCGGAGCAGGTCGCCCGGCCGAACTCACCGCTGGCCGTGGCGCTCTGCACGTGCCGCCCGCGCACGGCGACCGCGCAGCGGGCCTGGCCGCCCTGCTCGCCCAAGGTGATCCTGATGACGGGGTTCTGGCCGAGCGGCACCTCGACCGTCTTCTTCCAGGGCAGTCGGGCACCGGAGACGGTCTCCGCCGCGCCCTGCTCGCTCGCCCCCTGGTAGCTGAGGTCGGCGGTCCCCTCGCCGGTCACCTCGTACGTCACCGGGGCGGTGGGGGCCTTGGGCTCGGCCTTGTCCTCGTCGCCGCCGCGCAGCACACCGAACAGCACGACGCCGAGACAGAGCACGAGGAAGCCGGCGGCCGCGATCAGCATGGGGCGGTCGGAGTGGGGCTTGCGGTTGCCGTCCTCGCCCCGGGGAGTCCCGCCGTCTCCGTCGCTTCCGGGCTCGGCGTCAGCCGTCCCGGTCGTCTCCAGAGCGTCCGCCTCCGCCTCCGCCTGCGCGAGGGTGGACGTGGAAAGCCCCGCCTCGCGCGTCTCGCCGCTCATCCGAACTCCCCTCAGCCGTGGGCCCGGACGGGCCCCGCCCGATCCAAGAGGCGTGGGGAAGCCCTTGTCAAGCGATCTTGGCTCAGCGGTCAGGGTTGGCCTGATCCCATCGCACCGCTTTGCGGGGCGATGCTGCGAAGAAGAGGGAAAGGCGCAGCTCAGGCGGCAACTGACTGATCTTTTGGGTGAGTTGTGTAAATAGTCTGTGCGGTTGACATGGACAGGGCGCCACTTGTTAGGAATCTCGGCTGCCAACTGCCGTCCGGCAGATGGTCCTTGGTTCCTCCGAAGGGAAACCGATGCACAGACCACGGGCCGTAAGGCTCTTGGCCTCGAGTGCGGCTCTGGCGGTCCTCGCGACCGTCGCGCCGATGACCCCGGCATTCGCGGCACCACCCGACACGGGGCGACTCGCCGACAGCCTCCGCAATCTCTTCGCCGACGGGGACGGCGAACCGGCCGACCCGCCCGAGCTCCCCGACACCGACGTACCGGCCAGTGACAAGCTCGCCAAGGCGAAGGACGCGCCGAAGGCCAAGCGCGTCAAGGAGCTGACGGACCGACGGACGCCGTACTCCCGTCACTGGCGCATGTCGGACGGGCGGGTCCAGTCCGAGGTCTCGGCCGTGCCCACCGCCTACGAGACGGGCAAGGGCAAGGACACCGAGTGGAAGCCGATCGACACCGCGGTCACCGACACCGACCGCAAGGGCTTCGAGAAGGCCAACACCACCAACCTCGCCCGCACCTACTTCGGTTCACGCCCCGGTGAGCTGGTCCGCTTCGAGCTCGACGAGGGCCACTGGGTCGCCATCGGCCTCAAGGACGCCGCCGCCGCGAAGCTGACCCCGGCGGTCGACGGCAACAAGGTCACCTACAAGGACGCCCTGGGCCAGGGGATCGACCTCTCCTACACGGTCGGCAACGGCAGTGTGAAGGAGGACATCGTCCTCAA
This sequence comes from Streptomyces viridiviolaceus, assembly GCF_014650995.1. GTDB lineage: Bacteria > Actinomycetota > Actinomycetes > Streptomycetales > Streptomycetaceae > Streptomyces > Streptomyces viridiviolaceus. Next base: position 124,731 of record NZ_BMWA01000026.1, on the reverse strand, counting down.
CGAGCGTCCGAAGGGCACACCGTCCTTCGAGTTCACGCTCACCACGGGCGGCCTGACCGCCAAGTCGGAGAAGAACGGCACCGTCTCGCTGTACGGCGAGAACTCCCCCGTCGGCGCTCCCGCGCTGGTGATCCCCGCGCCGTTCATGACGGACGCGAGGAAGAACGCCGCCTCCGCGTACGGCACCACCGGCACCGACGCCGTCCGCCAGGTCCTGTCCGGCAAGGAGGGGTCCTACGGCCTCACCCTGAAGCCGGACGCCAAGTGGCTGGCGGCGCCGGAGCGCCAGTACCCGGTGACGGTCGACCCGACCGTCACGATCGCGCCCACTCCGTCGCAGTCCGCGGACGCGATGATCTCCTCGGACGATCCGAGCGCCAACTACGCCGACCTCTGGCGCCTCTCGGTCGGCAACACCAGCACCGGCACGTCGCGTGCGCTGCTGAGGTTCGGGCTGTCCGGCATACCCGCCGGCACGCAGTTGGATTCGGCCGAACTGAAGCTCTACTACGACCAGACGCACACCACCGGCGACACCGAGGTCCAGCTGGAGGCCCACCGGGCCACCACGGCGTGGACCGAGACGGGCGCCACGTGGAACAACGCGGTCGGCATCACCGGGGAGCTGTCCGGCACGTCGGTCCTCGTCGACGACGGCGACGCCGGCACCACAGCCGCCCAGGGCGCCTGGCCCACCTCCGGGAACACCGCGTACACCCAGTACGCGGTCGGGCAGGACTACCGGTACAACAAGGACGCCACGGCGGGCGACAGGTACACCTGGCGGCCGAGCCTCCCCGAGGACGGCGAGTACCAGGTCGACGTGCACTACGTCCCGGCCTCCGACCGCGCCGCCAACGCGCCCTACACGGTGACGTACGACGGAGGCACCAAGACCTACCAGGTCGACCAGCGGGCGGGCACCGAAGGTGTCTGGAAGCCGCTGGGCAAGCACCCCTTCCGGGCCGGCACCACCGGCCAGGTCGTGCTCGGTGACGGCCCCGCCTCGACCTCCACGGCCGTGCTCGCGGACGCGGTGCGCTTCACCAAGGGCGGTGTGGTCACCAAGCAGCCGCTGGCGGTCAACACCTGGCACTCCTTCCCGGTGACCAAGACGGTCCAGCAGTGGCTCGACGGCACCTACGAGAACCACGGCTTCGTGGTGAAGGCCGCCGACGAGTCCGCGAGCGCCCCCAAGGGCGGCCCGCGGTACGAGGCCGCCGAGTACGCCTACAAGGGCGAGGTCGCCAACTACCCGAAGCTGGTCCTCACCTGGGGCAACCAGGGTGTCGACGTCGACCCGCCGAAGGTCGTCCACTCCACCGGTGCCGAGCTGAGCTGGCCCGCGTACACCGACCCGTCGACCTCGCCGGCCGACGACATCGTCGAGTACCAGGTCCACCGCAGCGTCTTCCAGCACTTCAAGCCGTCCTCGCAGACCCTGGTCTCCCCCGTCGCCAAGGACACGCGCGCGTACACGGACACCTCGGCCCGGCCGACCCCGGCCGACTCCGCCGAGGAGTTCGGTGACGCCTACTACTACATGGTCGCGGTGAAGACCCGTGACGGACAGGTCCTCCCGTCCGCCACGGAGCTGGTGCGTCTGCCGAAGGCGGGCCGCACCACGGTGGTGCTGCAGTCCGGGCAGAGCGACACCACGCTCTCCTCGGCGCAGCCGTCCACCGGCCACGACACGCTCACCGACGCCGGTGTCGCCCGCCCGTGGCTGTCGGTGGGCAACAACTCCGCCACGTACGGCAACACCCGTGCCGTGCTGAAGTTCCCCGGCGTCGGCGAGATCCCGGGCAACGCCCGGGTCCTCGAGGCACAGCTGAACATGTGGGGCTTCCAGACGGCGACCGACTCCAGCGGCGCGATCTACGAGGCGCACGGCCTGACGCGTGACTTCGACGAGGCGACCGCGTCCTGGACGAAGGCGGACTCCACCACCTCGTGGACGACCGCCGGTGGCGACATGAGCGCCACCGTCTCCGACACGGTCGGCACGGTCACCAACGACCCGGCACGGCAGTCCTGGTCCATCACCTCACTCGCCCAGAGCTGGATCTCCGACCCGGCCGGCAACCACGGCGTCGCCGTCAGACTGCGCGACGAGTCGACCGGCGGCCCGCGTGAGCGGACGCTGTTCCTCTCCTCCGAGGCCGAGGAGCCGCAGCTGCGCCCGCAGCTGGTCGTCACGTACCTGACGAAGTCGACGGAGACGACGTACCACGCCCCGTACACGCCGTCCCGGATGATCCCGGGCGACGAGTACACCGTCGACGTCACCGTCACCAACACCACCACCAGCACCTGGGCGGCGGGCACCCACGCCCTGTCCTACACCTGGTCGCTCCCGGACGGCACCGACGCCACCACCGGCGGCAACCAGGTGGAGACGGCGCTGCCGGACGAGGTGCTGCCCGGCGACTCGGTCACCGTGCCGGCGAAGCTCAAGGCCCCGATCAACTCGGACTCCGGCAACAAGCGCCTGGACTACGTGCTGAAGTGGGACCTGAAGAACACCACCACCGGCGGCTGGCTCTCCCAGTCGGAGTCCATCGCCCCGCTGGCGCAGAACGTCCGCACCGAGGACCCGACCTCCAACCAGCTCGGCCTGGAGAAGTTCTACTCGTACGCGGGCAAGAACACGGGCGCCGGATCGTCGCTGATGACGAACCTGTACGCGGGCAACAGCGTCTGGCAGTACAACGCGTTCTCCAACCCGGGCCGCGGCATCACCACCTTCGCCCGGTTCGCGTACAACTCCCAGGACACCTCCGACACGGTCCTCGGCCACGGCTGGTCGGCCCAGGCCGCGATGCCGCTGCGTCTCGGTGCCGCGCTGGACTTCCACCCCAACCCCCACCCGACCGAGGTCACCCTCCCCGACGGTGACGGCACCGCCCACGTCTTCCGCAAGCAGGACGACGGGACGTGGCTGGCGCCCGCCGGTGTGCACTACCTGCTGCGGCAGGGCACCGGCGTGGACTGCACCCCCAACAAGGACGGCGACCCGAAGGCCTGGTCGCTGACCCGTCCGGACCGCACCCAGTTCTTCTTCGACTGCGACGGCTACCTGACGTCGGTCGTCGACAAGAACGGCAACACGCAGACGTACACGTACGCCGAGCGCAAGTCGAACAACAAGCCGGTCAAGTTCCTCACCTACATCGAGGACCCGGCCGCCCGCCAGTCGCTGACGGTCGAGTACTACACGAAGGACGACACCAACAGCCCGAAGATCATCGACCACGTCAAGTCGATGACCGACATCTCGGGCCGGAAGATCACCTTCGAGTACTCCGACCAGGGCCTGCTCACCACCCTCACCGACGGTGCGGGCAGCGCGCAGCCCAAGGTGTTCCGCTTCACCTACGACATGGAGCAGGGCAACAAGAACGCCAAGCTGGTCAAGGTCACGGATCCGCGCGGCAACTCCACCTCGCTGGACTACTACTACCCCAGCGAGGGCGACGACCCGAAGTTCCACTGGAACACGCAGACGCTGACGGACCGCCTGGGCGGGACCACCGGCTATGTGTACACCGATCCGGACGGCACGGCGGGCTCGGTCGTCAACACCAAGGTGACGGACGCCGAGAACCACGACACGCAGTACGTGCTCGACGGGTACGGCCGCGCCACCCAGATGACCAACGCCAAGTCCGAGACCACCAAGACGGCCTGGGACACCGACAACAATGTGACGCGCCTGGAGGAGGCCAACGGCGCTGTCACCACGTGGAAGTACGACACCAGCACCGGCTATCCGCTGGAGATGAAGGACGCCGAGGCCAACAAGAACGGCACCGCGGCGCAGACCCTCACATACTCCTACGGGCTCAACGGCCATATCGCGGACCTCTTCGAGAAGAAGTCCCCGGAGGGCCGCACCTACCGGTTCGGCTATGACCCCAAGGGCAACCTGACCTCGGTCACCGACCCCAAGGGCGTCGCATCCGCCACCGAGGGCGACTACACCAGCCGTACCGAGTACGACCAGTACGGCCAGGTCACCAAGGAGATCGACGCCAACGGGCACGCGACACAGTACGGCGAGTTCGAGCCGGTCGGCTACCCGAAGACCATCACGGACGCGGCCGGCAACCCCTCGCACTTCGTCTACGACGTGCGAGGCAACGTCACCAAGGTGACCAACGCCCAGGGCGCCGAGGTCAGCCAGGCCTATGACGCGTTCGGCAGACCGCTGGAGAAGCGCGAGCCCAAGGACCAGAAGGCAGGCGAGTTCATCGTCACGCCGGAGCCGGTCTACGACGCCAACGACAACATCACCAAGGCCTTCGCCCCCAACGGGGCCGAGACCACGGCGGTGTTCGACAAGGCGGACCAGCGGATCGAGTCGGTCAAGCCGTCCGACGAGCCCGGCGGTCCGGTGCGCAAGTCCACCTCCGTCTACGACAAGGTCGGCAACCTCGTCTCCGGTACCGGCGCACAGGGCAACCTGACGGCGACCGAGGGCGACTACACCGCCACCACCAAGTTCGACGCGATCTACCAGCCGATCGAGATGGTGGACGCCGAGGGCAACAAGGCGACGGTGGAGTACGACAACGTCGGCAACGTCGTCAAGGTCGTGGACGCACGCAAGAACGCCACCGCGAACGCCGACGACTACACCACGCGCTACGAGTACGACCTGAACCACCGGGTCAAGCGCACGGTCGACGCCCTGGGGTGGGCCACCTCGGTCCGCTACGACAAGGACGGCCTCCAGATCGCGCAGACCGACGCGGAGGGCAACGAGTCGCTCGCGACGTACGACGAACGCGGCGCTCTCGTGGAGTCCAAGGTGCCGGTCAAGGAGGACACCTCCGGCAACATCACCTACCGCACGACCAAGTACGCGTACGACCAGGTCGGCAACCGTACGAAGACCACCACCCCGCGTGGTGTCGCCACCGGTGACGACGACGCGGACTTCATGTCGGAGACGGTCTACGACGAGCTGAACCGGGTCAAGGAGGAGCGCTCGCCCTTCGACAAGGACGACGCGGTCTACTCCTCACCGGACTCGGTGTTCTACGAGTACGACTCCGTCGGCAACCTGAAGTCGGTCTCGGCTCCCCCGTCGGATGGCCAGACGGTCCGCAACGTCACCGAGTACACGTACTTCGACAACGGCTGGACACGTACGGCCAAGGACCCGTGGGACATCACCACGGCCTACGAGTACAACAAGCTCGGCCAGCAGACGAAGAACACGCTGACCTCGGCGGGCGGCTCCCAGCAGCGCACCATGACGTGGGACTACTACCCGTCGGGCAACAAGAAGGCCCGCTCGGACGACGGTGTGCCGGTCGGCAACCAGGTCGTCCTGGTGGACAGCTCGGACTTCAACAACACCGCGACCCAGGGCAACTGGTCGCGGACGCAGGCCGAGCAGCAGTACGGCTACGACACGTACTCGCACCCCGCGGGTACCGGCAGCTCGTCGCTGTCCTGGCAGTTGAACATCCCGCAGAACGGCACCTACGAGGTGTTCGTCCGTTACCCGAAGCTGACGGGTGCCGCCTCGGACGCCAAGTTCAAGGTCGACCACGACGGCGGCAGCACCACCAAGACCGTCGACCAGACCACGAACGCCGGCACGTGGGTCTCACTCGGGTCCTACGCGTTCGTGGAGGACGGTCCGCAGAAGGTCACGCTGACCGACGCCGCCAATGGCACGGTGCTCGCGGACGCGGTGAAGGTGGTCCGCTCGAACTCCGGTGAAACGGACAACGAGAAGAAGGACTTCACCTACCGCTACAACGCGAACGGCAACATGACCGAGGTCCGTGACCTCTCGCCGGGCGCGAAGATCGACACGTACAAGATCTCGTACGACGGCCTCAACCACATCACCAAGGTGGAGGAGTACGCGGGCGGCACGGTGAAGAACACCACCTCGCTGACCTACGACGAGAACGGCAACCCCGTCACGTCCACGCACGATCTGACCTGGACGAAGATCGAGTACGACGAGCGCGACATGGTCAAGAAGGTGACCAACGCCGATTCGCCCACCGCGGGCGATCAGCAGATCACCACGATGACCTACACCGGGCGCGGCCAGCTCCTGAAGCAGACCAAGCCCAACGGCAACACGCTCGACATGCGCTACTACCCGGACGGGTCGGTGGAGCAGTCGCTCGAGAAGACCTCGGGCGGCACCGTGGTGGCGCAGCACGACCTGGAGTACTCGCCCAACGGGCACCGCTCCAAGGACGTCCTGAAGCTGATGAACGCCGATGACAACTCGGCCTACATCAACAACACGTACACCTTCGACTACGACCCGCAGGACCGCATCACCAAGGTCACCAAGAGCGGCGACGACGCGTCCACCGAGTCCTACCGCTACGACCGCAACAGCAACATCGTCGAGCAGACGGTGGACGACGTCACCACGACCCAGCGCTACGACCGCAACCGCCTGTTGTCGGCGAGCTCGGGCGGGGTCACGTCCACCTACAACTACGACCCGCTGGGCCGGCTCGACACCGTCAGCACCGGCGGTCAGACCGTCGAGAAGCACTACTACGACGGCTTCGACCGTGAGGCGAAGGTCCGGCAGGGCGTGGGCGCCACCGCGGTGACCACCTCGTACGTCTACGACCCGTTCGACCGGACGGTCTCCCAGACCACCTCGGGCGACCAGGGCAAGACCACGGCGTTCACCTACCTCGCCATGGACAAGACGCTCCTGCGCGAGACGGTCGACGGCAAGACGGACAAGGACTACCAGTACATAGCCGGTGGTCAGCGCGCCACGCAGATCAAGCACAAGGACGACGGCAGCAAGGAGGTCTCGCAGTACGTCACGAGTCCGCGCGGCGACGTCGAGGCGATCACGAAGGAGGACGGCAAGACCCGTTCCACGTACGGCTACACGGCCTACGGTTCGGACGACTCGTCCCAGATGACCGGTGCGGACAAGCCGGGCAGCGGCACCGAGGGCAAGAGCGACTACAACTCGTTCCGCTTCAACTCCTCGCGCTGGGACGGTGCCTCGGGCACGTACGACATGGGCTTCCGCAACTACGACCCGGGGCTGAACCGCTTCCTCACCCGGGACTCGTACAGCGGCGCCCTGGCCGACATGTCCCTGGCCACCGACCCGTTCACCGGCAACCGGTACGCGTTCGCCGGCGGCAACCCGATCAGCTTCGTCGAGCTCGACGGGCACCTGTTCGGTCTGTCGCTCTCGGACATCGGCCATGCCACGCTCGACGTGGTCGGCCTGGTCCCCGTCGTCGGTGAGGTCGCCGACGTCGCCAACGGCATCTGGTACGCGGCCGAGGGCAACTATGTCGACGCCGCCCTGTCGTTGACCTCGGCGATCCCGCTCGCGGGGTACGCGGCCACCGCCGTCAAGGCCGGCCGCTACGTCGAGAAGGGTGTCGAGGCGGTGGACTCCGCCAACGACGCGCGCAAGGCGGTGGACAACGCCGGTGACGCGGCGAACGCCGCGAGCGACACACGCAAGGTGGACGGCGCCGACGCCCCGACGACGAAGTCGCCGGACAAGCCGGAGGCGCCCGCCTGCAAGGTGAACAGCTTCCTGCCGGGCACCCAGGTCGTCCTCGCGGACGGCACCACCCGGGCCATCGAGAAGCTGGAGGTCGGTGACCTGGTCGTGGCCACCGACCCGGAGACCGGGGACACCCGGGCCCGGGAGGTCACCGAGACGCGTGATCACGAGGGCACCAAGGACCTGGTCACCCTGACCGTCGACTCCGGCGGCAAGGGCAAGGCGCTCAAGCTGACCTCGACGGCCGCGCACCTGTACTGGCTGCCGGACTTCGGCAAGTGGGTCCCGGCCAAGGACCTCAAGTCCGGTATGTGGCTGCAGACCTCGGCCGGTACCTGGGTCCAGATCAGTGCGGTCGACACCGCCCACCGCTCGGCCAGGGTCTACAACCTGTCGGTCGAGGGCGTCCACACGTACTACGTGGGGTCGGGTGCCGCCGCGGTCCTGGTCCACAACTGTGGCTACAAGGACGAGGCGGTCAGGGCGCAGCAGCGCGCCCAGGAACTCGCCGGTCAGCTCCACTTCTTCAAGGAGTCCATGGTGACCGTCGCGGTCATCGGGGTCCGGAAGAAGGGCACCAAGGACATCATCGAGAAGGTGGGCATGAGCTCCGGTCAGAAGGGCGACCTTCTGGAGCTCTTCGACGGCCAGTCGTTCGTGCCCGGCAACCTGGTGCCCGGACGTGTGACCAAGAAGGGCAATCCCGCCTACGAGCACGCCGAGGAATCGGTGTTCAGGTGGCTCGAGGAGAACCCGGACTACGAGGTGCTGTACGGCGGCACGTCGAAGAACGTGTGCTCCGACATCTGCGCACCACTCGTCGAGCAGAGCAAGATGAAGCTCGACGGTGAGGTGTTCGGCGGAGCGTCCGACAAGACCGACTTCCGGACGTTCTGGCGCTTGAGGCGCTAGGAGACATCGGCGCCACCTCCAGTGGCGCCGCCGGACACGCAAGCAGGACGCCCGGCCGGGGAGCTCCCCCGGCCGGGCGTTCGCGTCGCGGGACGCGCTCAGCTCGCGTCGGCCAGGCTCCACAGGTGCACGGCCGTGCGGTCCTCGGCGAGGGTGGCCCACAGGCCGGGGCCGGCCCGCAACGGGCTGCCCGAGACCGGCAGGGAGTAGACGATCCGCCCGCGCAGAGCGAGTGTGCCCGGGTCCACGAGCCAGTGACGGGGCTCGTCGGTGTGCCCATCGGTGCTGACGACGGCGCCGTCCTCGTAGGGGTAGGCGCCCTCGTAATCCCAGCGCGCCATGTCCTCACCCGGCGCGGGTGGCACGACATCCCTGGCGTTGAGGCGTCCGGTCTCCTGCGCGCCGGGAGACTCGTGCAGGTACAGCGCCCACTGGCCGGGATCCGTGCACAGGAAGTGCCCACCGGACGGACTGACGTCCTGCAGCAATACCCCTTCGATGCGTTCGAAGCCCAGCTCGGTACCGTCCCAATGCCCCCACAGGGAAGGGGAGTCCTCATGCCCCTCACCGACGGTCAGTCCCATGTACGAGCCGTCGGGATGCGGGAAGTGGGCGGACGCCGAACCCACGGTCGAGGTCCTGGTCCGGCCGAGCACCGACCCGTCGGCCGCGTCGAGGACCAGCCACTCCTCGTGCGGCCAGTCCTGTGCGTGCCGCACATGGGCCCACACCAGCTTGCCGTCCGGGCTGAACGCGGCGGAACCGCGGCCTGCGCGCCGATGCCGCGGGTCGTCCGCGTACTCCTCGAACGAGGCATGGGCCGCCGTGCACTTGGCGGCGGACCAGCACCCGTGCGGGAGCTCCCAGTGGACCTTGCCTGTCCGGTCCACGGCCCGTACGGCGTGCACGCCGCTGAACACGGCGAGGTCGCCCGTGGGAGAGACGGTGACATCGCCGAAGGGCCGAGGCCAGGGGGCGGGGAAGCGGAACTCGGCGCCGTGCTCCTGCCCTGTCGAGCCGAGCCCGACCACGGAGAGCTCGTCGTCCCCGCGCTGGACGAGCAGCCTGTGGCCGGGCCCGTGCTGGATGCGCGGTGCATCGGCGTCCGCGGCGCCGAGGGGGGTGGGGACCGTGGCAACGAGGCGGGCCGTGTGTGCCACAGCGGCCGCGTCTATGGGATCGGTGGACATGGACGGCATGTTTCCACACCCGAGTGGCAGGTAGCGTGCCGCCGCGGGGAAAGCCGCGGGATCCGGACCGAGGCGAACGTCGACGTGAATGCGCAGGCGCACGTCGCCACGGAGCCGCCCACGCTCGACGTGTCGTCCTTGGACCACGTTCTGGAGGCGCCGGCTTCGAAGTGCCGTCGGGCCGTGCAGCAGCAGAACCTGGCGCGGGCTGTGGAGGCGGGTATCGCAGCGGACGAGTCCGAGGAGACGATGGAACGGATCCGGATCGACGTCTGGCCGGCTGGACTTCGACGGCGGTCGCGGATCGGTCTACGCACAGAACGGTCGATTCGAAAGGCCCGTTCCCTTCCCCGGGAAGGGCACCGGATGACCGCCACGTCCTATGAGGACCACGCCGAGGGTGACATGGTCACTCAGGCCCTGTCGAAGGGGCTCACGGGCGGCAACGCGAAGATGTACACCGACCGTGGCACCTGCAACTTGTGCAGGAACTCCATTGCCGGTCAGGCGGAGCAACTCGACCTGGTCCTCCTCGTCGTCCGGCCGCGTGCCGTCGGCCAGAGGACCGCGGACGTGGGCCCGGACGAGCTTGCCGTCCGCCGGTACGGCGACCGAACCGCCGTCCGCGTACGCATGGTCCTCGTCGTCGGCGTACTCGGCGAACGACTCGTGCGGAAGGTCGCACTCGCCCCGGCAACGGTGGCGGACCTCCCACCGGATCGCTCCGCCGGCCTCCACGCAGCGCACCGCATGAACGCCCGCGAACACGGCGGCGTCGCCCGTCGGCGAGACCGCGACCGATCCGAAGTCGCGCGACCACGGGGCGGGGAAGCGAATCCCGGCCCGCTGGGCCGCCCCGGCGCGCTCGTCCGGTGCGACGGCGAGCACCTCAGTGTCACCGCGCTGCACGAGTAACCTCCGTCCGGGTGTGTACAGCACCTCGGGGCCTCCGCCGACCCCGGGTCGAGCGGTGCGGCGACGGTGGTGACAAGACGAGCAGCGACCACGGAATTCCTCCGGCGCGTGGAGCGCAGGACAGGGATCTCAACGCCCCTGTCTAGGCGCACATACGGCTTCGGCAGTCGGTCCCGGGCGGCGCTCCCCGCGAGGCCCCGCGTGACCGGCCCCGGGTCGCAACCGTTGCCGTCGGCGACCTTGACGCCCCCCGAGTGCCGGTCGACACTGCCCGTGTCAGTCGACATCGCCGTACAACTCGGCGTATTCCGGTACTGCGCCGTGCGGGTTCCTTGACTGCAAGGCCCATTCCCCCACGGGCGGTTCGGCTGCGACGGCACGCTCGTCACGGACGCCGGGCGGGGCTCGGGACCCCCCGCCTCCGGCCGAAGTCGCCGTGGGAAACGCACCCTGCACTTCAGGACCGGGGCCGACCGTCCCGGGCCAGGGCCTAGGAGCCGCCATGAGCAACGGAGACATTTTCGTCGGCGAAGTCATCGGTACCGCGATCCTCATCCTGTTCGGCGCGGGCGTCTGCGCCGCCGTCACCCTCAGGTACTCCAAGGCGCGGGCCGCGGGGTGGGTGGTCATCGCGTTCGGCTGGGGGTTCGGCGTGCTGGCGGGCGCGTACACCGCCGCCCCTCTCTCCGGCGGGCACCTCAATCCGGCCGTCACGCTCGGCATCGCCGTCGACACCGGTGAGTGGGGCAAGGTCTGGGTCTACCTGCTGGGCCAGATGGTCGGCGCCATGATCGGCGCCGTGCTGTGCTACCTGACGTACTTCGCCCAGTTCCAGGCCAACGTGAGCAAGACGGGAACGACGGAGGGCACGGCGGACGAGCCGGTTCCGACGCTCGGCATCTTCTCCACCATCCCGGAGATCCGTCACCCGGTGGCCAACCTGGTCACCGAGATCGTCGCGACCGTCGGACTCGTGCTGCCGATCCTCGCCTTCGGGCTGACCGAGGGGCTCGGCGAGTCCGGCACCCTCGTGCTGATCGTCTCCCTCCTGGTGGTCGGGATCGGTCTCTCGCTCGGCGGGCCGACCGGCTACGCCATCAACCCCGCGCGCGACCTCGGTCCGCGCATCGTCCACACCTTCCTGCCGATCCCGAACAAGGGCACCTCCGACTGGAGTTACGCCTGGATCCCGGTGGTCGGCCCGCTGATCGGCGGCGCGCTCGCCGGCCTCGTCTACAACGCGGCCTTCTGATCAGCCGCCGGAGCAGTCGCCTCTGCAGTTACGTGAACCCAGCCCAAGGGGTAGCCATGACGGACCACGCCGCGAAGTACGTCGCCGCAATCGACCAGGGCACCACCTCGAGCCGCTGCATCATCTTCGACCACGACGGCGCGATCGTCGCCGTCGACCAGCGCGAGCACCGCCAGATCTTCCCCAAGCCCGGCTGGGTGGAGCACGACGCCACCGAGATCTGGTCCAAGGTGCAGGCCGTGGTCGCCGGGGCGATCGCCAAGGCCGGGCTGCGCGCCGACCAGCTCAGCGCGCTCGGCATCACCAACCAGCGCGAGACGACGGTCCTGTGGGACCGGGCGACCGGCAAGCCGGTGCACAACGCGATCGTATGGCAGGACACCCGCACCGCGTCCCTGTGCAACCAGCTGGGCGGCACGGACGGGCAGGACCGGTTCCGCGAGCAGACCGGCCTGCCGCTGGCCAGCTACTTCTCGGGTCCGAAGGCGGCCTGGCTGCTGGACAACGTGCCCGGTCTCAGGGCACGCGCGGAGCGCGGTGAGATCGCCTTCGGCACCATCGACTCCTGGCTGATCTGGAACCTCACCGGGGGTACGGACGGCGGCCGGCACGTCACCGACGTGACCAACGCCGGGCGCACCATGCTCATGAACCTGGAGACACTCCAGTGGGATGCGTCGATCCTCGCCGCGATGAACGTCCCCGAGGCGGTCCTGCCCGAGATCAGGTCCTCCGCCGAGGTGTACGGCACCGCCGTCGGCCAGCTCTCGGGTGTGCCGGTGGCCTCCGCTCTGGGCGACCAGCAGGCGGCGGTGTTCGGGCAGGCCTGCTACGACGTGGGCACGGCGAAGAACACGTACGGCACGGGCAGTTTCCTGCTGCTCAACACCGGGAACCGGCCGGTGCCCTCGAAGAGCGGGCTGCTGACGACGATGGGCTACAAGATCGGCGACGAGGCGCCCGTCTACTGCCTGGAAGGGTCGATAGCCATCACGGGCGCCCTGGTGCAGTGGTTCCGCGACCAGCTCGGCATCATCCGCACCGCCGACGAGATCGAGCCGCTGGCGGCGAGCGTGGAGGACAACGGGGGCGCGTACATCGTGCCCGCGTTCTCGGGGCTGTTCGCACCGTACTGGCGTTCCGACGCGCGCGGGGTCGTCACCGGCCTCACCCGGTACGTCACGAAGGCCCATCTGGCGCGCGCGGTGCTGGAGGCGACGAGCTGGCAGACGCGCGAGGTCGTGGACGCCATGTACCAGGACTCCGGGGTACGGATCACGACCCTGAAGGTCGACGGCGGCATGACCAGGAACCAGCTGCTGATGCAGCATCAGGCGGACGTGCTGGGCGTGCCCGTGATCCGGCCCAGGGTGTCCGAGACGACCTGCCTGGGTGCCGCCTACGCGGCCGGGCTGGCCACCGGTGTGTGGAACGGCCTCGACGAACTCAAGTCGCACTGGCGGAAGGACGCCGAGTGGTCGCCGGCCATGGAGGCGGCGGTGCGCGACCGCGAGTACCGCAACTGGCGCAAGGCGGTCGAGAAGAGCTTCGGCTGGATGGAGGAGGACGGCGAGGGCTGAGGGGCGCTGCCGCGGTTCGCCCGGGGAGGCGTGGCCTGCCCGGGCCCGCGCGCGTGGCTCAGGTGGTGACGGCTCGGCGCCGGTCCGCCGCCTGGGTTCTCGCGTGCTGGACGACGCCGATCAGGACCTCCTTGACCGACTCCCGGTCACGGGCGTCGCACATCACCAGCGGTACGTCCCCGTCGAGGTCGAGGGCCTGGCGGACGGAGTCGGCCGGGTAGCGGGCGGAGCCCTCGAAGCAGTTGACGCCGACGAGGAAGGGGATGGAGCGCCGCTCGAAGTAGTCGACGGCGGCGAAGCAGTCCTCCAGGCGGCGGGTGTCGGCGAGGACGACGGCGCCGAGCGCGCCCTCGGAGAGCTCGTCCCACATGAACCAGAACCGTTCCTGGCCCGGTGTGCCGAAGAGGTACAGCACCAGGTCCTCGCGCAGCGTGATCCGGCCGAAGTCCATGGCGACGGTGGTGGTGTGCTTGCCCTCCACACCGCTGAGGTCGTCGACGGGCCGGCCTGCCTCGGTGAGCAGTTCCTCGGTGCGCAGCGGCCTGATCTCGCTGACCGCGCCGACGAGGGTGGTCTTGCCCACGCCGAAGCCGCCGGCCACCAGGATCTTGAGCGTGAGGGGCTCGACCGGCGGCTTGCCGCGCTGAGAACGCCCGAAGATCATCGATCTCTTCTCCTTACCGTGCCCGGAGGCCGATTCACAGTGCCCGCAGGCCGTTGATCACGTCGCGCAGAATGTTCTCGTCCGGCAGCTCGGCCGGGGGCACGGGACGGTTCACGTGCACGAGTTCGGCATCCACGAGATCGCCGACCAGGACCCGTACGACCCCGATCGGCAGGTCGAGTTCGGCGGCGAGTTCGGCGACCGACTGCGGTGTCTCCCGGCACAGTCCGACGATGTCGACGTGCTCGGGGGCCAGTGTGGCGTCCGCCTCCGAGTCGTCCGCGTGGGGTTCCGTGACGACCACCGCGATCAGGTCGAGGCGGTGCTGCGCCGCACTGGTGGTGCGGCCGCGCGTCATGGCGTACGGACGGACGACCGGCCCGGCCTCGTCGTCGAACCAGTGGTTTCTTCCCTGACCGTCTGCGCTCATGTCATCCCACTACCCGCCCGAGGGCAGATCGGTGCGCGGCGCGGTGCCCAGGTGCACGCCGACCCGCTTGACGAGGAGGGTCATCTCGTAGGCGACCTGGCCGACGTCGGAGTCGGCGTCGGACAGGACCGCGAGGCAGCTGCCGTCGCCGGCGGCCGTGACGAACAGGAAGGCGTCGTCGAGTTCGACGACCGTCTGCCGGACGCTGCCCGCCTCGAAGTGGCGGCCCACTCCCTTGGCGAGGCTGTGGAAACCGGAGGCCACGGCGGCGAGGTGCTCGCTGTCCTCACGGGTCAGGTCCTTGGAGGCCCCGGTCGCCAGGCCGTCCCCGGACAGGACGACGGCCTTGCGGATGCTCGCGACGCGGTCCACCAGGTCGTCGAGGAGCCAGTTGAGTTCCCCGGACTTGGTCGCGGTGTGGCCGGTCGCCTTCGGTGCGGTCATCGACCGTCCCCCTTTGTCGTTCCTTGTGGTGCTTGTGGTGCCTTTGGCTCTCGTGGTGCCGTGGCGCTGTGGTCGTCGTCGCCCTCGGCGTTCTCCTTCCGGCCGCGTTGCCAGCCCCGCTGGAGGGAGGCCATGCGGCTGCGGACCTGCTCGGCATCCCTTTCGGCGGGCTCGGAGCGGTCCGTGGTGCTCCGTTCGACGGTCCGCTTGAGCTGGGGAGCCAGGTTGGCCTGCCGTACGCGCCGGGGCAGAGGGCGCTCCCCCGCAGCGGCGTCGCCCGGTCCGGCTCCGGAGCCGGACCCGCGGGGCTCCGGACCGGCGTCGGTCCGCCGCGGCCCGGGGCCGGGGCGCCGGGCGGGGTCTTCGCGGGCGCTCGGCGTGATCTCGGCGCGCCGGGTGCGGGTGGGGAGTGCCGGTGCCCCGGGCGCCTCCTCGCCGTTCAGGTCGTGCGACGCGCCGTGCTCCTCGCCCCGCTCGGCAGGGGCTGCCACGCGCGCGTGGGGCGTGCCGCGCCGGCGGGCGGGCAGCGAGGGAAGCGCATCGGGCTCCGGCCGGCCGGTGTCCCGGGCGGCCGCGGGGTCCGCGCGGCGGCGTCGGGCCGGCAGCGCGCGCGTGTCGTCCGGTTCCTCGCGGCTCGTGTCCGCCGCGGACGCCCCGTCCGCCGTGTCCCGGGGGGCCCGTTCGGCGACCGGGCGTCCGTGTGAACTGACCAGCTTGGGAATCCGGCGGCGGGGCAGCGGGACCGGGGCGTTCGGGTCCGCGTCGGCGGCGGACGGTTCCGGGTCGCCGGGGGTCCGCTGCGGGCCGTCGTGCCGGTCGGCCCGGGCGGCCTCCTGCTGCCGCCGTTCGCCGCGGCGCGTCGGGGCGTCCTCCGGTGGGACGAGGGAGCGGCGCCGGCGGAACAGACCGCCGCGTTCGCTGTCCTCGTCGCCGAGCCCGCCCGGGAGGTCCTCCAGGGCGTCCAGGTCGACGGGCGCCTCCAGTTCGACGGGCCCGTCCAGCAGCGGGGCGGGCAGGCCCGGCAGCCGTACGGGGACCTGGGCGAGGGCGGAGCGGCGGTTGTCCTCGCGCGCGTGCTCCTTGGGGCGCTGGGGACGGTCGAGGCGGAAACCGACGCCGTTGGTGTCCGGGGCATCGTCCGTCAGCAGGGTGTCGGGGATGAAGACGACGGCGGTGGTGCCGCCGTAGGGGGAGGGCTGGAGGGACACCCTGACGTTCTGGCGCTGGGCGAGCCTGCTGACCACGAACAGGCCGAGCCGGTCGGTGTCGGACAGCTCGAACTCCGGTGTCTCGGCGAGCCGGAGGTTGGCGTCCAGGAGGGCGTCGGCGGCCATGCCGAGGCCGCGGTCGTGGATCTCGAGGGTGAAGCCGTTGGCGACCCGATCGCCCAGCACCTGCACCGCGGTGTGCGGCGGGGAGAACACCGTGGCGTTCTCCAGGAGTTCGGCCACCAGGTGGGTGAGGTCGGCGACCGCCGGGCCGGTGACGGCGATGCGGGGCAGCCGGCGGACCTCGATGCGCTCGTAGTCCTCGACCTCGGCGACGGCGGCGCGCACCACGTCCATGAGCTGGACGGGCTTGCGCCACTGCCGGGAGGGCGCGGCGCCGGAGAGGATCACCAGGCCCTCGGCGTGCCGGCGCATGCGGGTCGTCAGGTGGTCCAGGCGGAAGAGGTCGGCGAGTTCCTCGGTGTCCTCCGTGCGGCGTTCCATGGCGTCGAGCAGGGTGAGCTGCTTGTGCAGCAGTACCTGGCTGCGGCGGGCGAGGTTGACGAACACCTCGGAGACGCCGGCGCGGAGCTCGGCCTGCTTGACGGCGGCCTCGACGGCGGCGCGCTGCAGGGTGTTGAGGGCCTGCCCGACCTCGCCCATCTCGTTCTTGTCGTACTCCAGGCGCGGCACCTCGGTCTCGACGTCGACCTGCTCGCCCGCCGAGAGCCGGCGCATCACGCTGGGCAGGCGGACACCGGACGCCTCGTGGGCCTCCAGGCGCAGCTGCTTCAAATCCCGGATGAGGCCGCGGCCGACGCGCACGGACAGGAAGAGGGAGAACAGCAGGGCGATCAGGCCGAGGGCGCCGGCGACGACCGCCTTGAGGATGACGTTCATCGCGACGGGCCGGACGCGGTCCTGGTAGCGGTCGGCGGCGTGGTCGTCGAGGGTGCCGAGCTCGTCGAGCACGCTCCCGGCGGCGGTGTCCCAGCTCTTGGCGGTGACCGAGCGGGGCGTGCCCGCCTCCGCGGACACGGTCGCCTCCTCGGCCACGCGCAGGGGCGCGGAGGAGGCGTTCTTCCAGAAGCGCTCGTAGCGGCCCCGTTCCGCGGCGGGCAGCAGCGGCAGGTTGATCTCGTACATCAGGGTGCGCTGCGCCACGAGGTCGGAGACGTCCCGGATCTCGGCGCGCGTGAGCCTGCCGGTGACCAGGGCGGAGCCGAGGAGTGCGTCCTCGCGGGAGAGCAGTTCCCGCGCGCGGGAGAGGTTGACGAGGGCGCGGTACTGCTTGTCCAGCCCGATGTCGTCGACGACGTGGAGGCTGGTGAGGAGCAGGTGACAGGGGTCGACGAGGCGGTTGTAGAGGCCGAGTGCCTGTGCGCGGTCGACGGTGCCTTCCTCGACGCTGCTGCGCAGGGAGCCGATGCCGTCCAGGGCGTCCAGGAGGGCCGTGAGCCGCTCGCCCTCGGCCGGGCCCAGCGCGTCGCGCACGTCGGGGTCCGCGGCGTTCCGGCGGACCTCGGCGACGGCCTCGTCGGTCGCGGCGCGGCTGCGCTGCAGGGCGGCCAGTCCGTCCGAGGCACGCGGGTCGGCGAGATGGACGAGGGTCTGCCGGCGTTCCTGCTGGAGCACGCGGACGGTGTCCTCGACGGGGTAGCCGACCTTCTCCGCGAGGGTCGAGACGTCGAAGAGCCGTCCCGCCTCGCGTCCCGTGAGCACCGTGGCGAAGGCCCAGATCGCGGTGAGGGACACCAGCGGCACGAGAAGCAGCGCCACGATCTTCCGGCGGATCGACTTCCCGCGAAAGCGCATGGCCTCCCCCAGCTCGACCCCCTCCGGCCGGGGGTACACATGTGCGTCAACAAACGGCGCGAGCCTACTACCGACGCACAGAGAACTCGAAGACCCGTCCGGAAGCTGAACTTCCGTACCGGCTGCCGGGGATGGTCAGTTGTCCGCCCATTGCGGGAGATTGCGCCCCGGGATCCGGCGGCGGGCGGGGAACCGGATCCGACCGGCCGGACAGGGCGATTGGCCGGAACTTTTCGCTCGTGAGGGGACTTCGGGAATCTTGAGGGCGCTTCGTTCGTCCTTCTCCACGGGAAACGGAGGCGGAATCGGCCACAGGAGCCGCATCCCGCATCCGGGCGGCGTAAAGCAGCGCAAGCCGGGCAACCAGAGGGGAGCCGGGTCTTCGGACACGGGCGAGCGGGTCTGCCGGCGGTGGGGAGTGACATGGTGATGGGCACGGCGGAGCGGCGCAAGGCGCCTGGGGACGACGAGACGGCCCACGTGGCGGTCGCAAGCGGCCCCGAGGCACCGGATCGCGACATTCCGGCAGCCGGGCGGACGGAGACGGCCGACCGGGCGGTCGGGGCGGACGCGGGCGAGGGTGCGCCGGGGCACGGGAGCGCGGCCGGGACCGGCACGCAGGGCGCGCCCGGTCCGGCACGGGCGCGAGAGTCGGAGCCGGAGCCGGAGCCACAGGGGGCCTACCGGCCGCTGTGGCAGGAAGAGCCCGCGCGGCGCCGCAGGCTGCCGGACCCGGTGCGTACGGCGGCCGTGCGGGCGGTGCTCATCGTCGCCGTGACGCTGATCCTGGCGATGGTGGCGTTCCTGTGCACGATGGCCGGATCCTGGCTGGCGTTCCCGATGGTGGTCGGCAGCGTCGCCGGCACGGTGGTGGCCACGTGGGGCGTGCTCGACGTGTGGGTGACGCGCCAGGTCTGGAACCAGCGCCACGGCGTGGTGTCGATGCCGAGCAGCACCGCGCGGGCCCTGCGACGAGAGCGGCGCCGGGGCCGACGGCAGGCACGGGCCGCCGAGCGGGCCCAGGAGCGGATACGGCGGCGGGGCGGCGCGGGGCAGCTGTCGCACTCCTGACGGCGCCGCGCTTCACAGCGCTGCCGGCCGCACCCTGCCCTCGGAGCGGACGAGTTCGCGCCGGGCCCGCATGAAGGAACGCGGCCGGTCCACGGACAGCACGGCGGTCGTACGGCCCTCCCGCTCGTACCGGGCGAGGAAACCGTCCTCGGCGGGCGCCCCGTCCACGATCGCGCCCTCGGCCACGCGGACCGTGTCGCCCTCCTGGCGCCGGCCGGCGAACTGCAGGCGGGCGCCGTACTGATCGGACCAGAAGTACGGCACCGTTCTCGCACTCTCGACGGTCCGTCCGGCGAGCAGGTTGGCCACGGCCACCCGGGGCTGCTCCGTGGCGGAGGTCCAGTGCTCCGCGCGGACGCCGCCGACGCGGGCCACGTCGCCGACGGCGACCACCTGCGGCAGGGCCGTCACGCACCCGTCGTCGCACAGGACGCCGTCGTGCAGCGCCAGGGCGGAACCCGCCAGCCAGGCGGTGTTGGGCAGGGCGCCGACGCCGACGATCACCACGTCCGCGGGGAGGACGCGGCCGTCGGAGAGCGCCACGCCGGTGACGGCGACGGTGCCGTGCAGCGCGGCCACGGAGACACCGGTGACCAGTTCCGTCCCGCGGCGGCGGTGCAGCGCGGCGCACACGGCGGCCATCTCGGCGCCGAGTCGGGGCACGAGCGGGAGCGTGGCGGCCTCGACGACGGTGACGGCGTGCCCGAGGGCGGCGCAGGAGGAAGCGGTCTCGGCGCCGATGAAACCACCGCCGATGACGACGACCCGGCGCGGACCGCGGGTGAGTTCCACGCGCAGGGCACGGGCGTCGTCCAGGGTGCGCAAGGTGTGGACGCCGGCGAGACCGTCGCCGGCCAGACGCCGGGCCGAGGCACCTGTGGCGATGACGACGCCGTCGGTGGAGACCGTGCGGCCGTCGTCCAGCAGCACGGTACGGCCCCGGGCGTCGAGGCCGCGGGCGCGGATGCCGAGCAGCCACTCGGCGTCGAGCTCCGCCGTCTCCCCGGCGTCGGTGAGAGCGAGTTGCGCTTCGCCGGCGCGGCCGGTGAGGAAGTCCTTGGAGAGGGGAGGCCGGTCGTACGGGGGGTGGGGTTCGTCGCCGACGATCACCAGCCGTCCGTCGAACCCCTGGGCGCGCAGTTCCCGGGCGGCGTACAGACCGGAGAGCGAGGCGCCGACGACGGTCACGGTCCTCATGCGGCGCTGCCCTCCTCGGCGGCGAGGTGGACGTGGACGACGCCGTCGTCGACGGTGACGCGGTGGGTGCGGACGGGCCGGCGGGCCGGCAGGCACGTCGGCATGCCCGTACGGAGGTCGAACGAGGCGGCGTGCAGCGGGCATTCGACCAGGCAGCCTTCCAGCCAGCCCTCGGAGAGGGAGGCGTCCTGGTGGGTGCAGGTGTCGTCGATGGCGTACAGCTCACCGTCGTCGGTGCGGAACACGGCGACGGGCGGGTTCGTCCCGACGCGGACGGACTCGCCCTCCGGGAGGTCTTCGAGGCGGCAGACGGGAATCACGGGCCCCCCTCTCGGTCCGGTCGCGGGCTCTTCGGGGCAGGTCCTTCCGGGACGCGCGCCCTTCCGGGATCCGGACTCTTCGGTAACATGATGTTTCGCATGACGCGCCATCAAGCGCTGTGCGCAACAGAATCCGGGCGGGCGACCGCGACGTCAAGGGTTTCCCGCAGATGCGGCCCGAACCGGGCCGCCAGGTGGTGGGAGTTGAGCCATGACCCGCACGCAGAAGCAGTCCGACCCCGACGACCACACCGACGACACCGCTCACCCGGCGCACTCCGGCAGGCAGGGCGGCACAGGGGCGGCGAGCGCGGTCCGGTCGGTCGACCGCGCCGTGAGTGTGCTGGAGATCCTCGCCCGGCACGGCGAGGCCGGCGTCACCGAGATCGCGGACGAGCTGGACGTGCACAAGTCCACGGCGTTCCGGCTGCTCGGCGTCCTGGAGAACCGCGGCCTGGTGACCCAGATCAAGGACCGCGGGAAGTACTGCCTGGGGGCCGGCGTACTGCGCCTCGCGGGGGCGGCGGCAGTGCGGCTGGACATCTCGCAGGAGGGAGCGCCGGTCTGCCGGGAACTCGCCGACGAACTCGGCGAGACGTCGAACATCGCGGTGCTGGACGACGACGCGGCGGTCAACATCATGCAGGCCCGCGGCACCGCGTCCGTGACCGCGCAGAACTGGCTCGGCCGGCGCACCCCGCTGCACGCCACCGCCAGCGGCAAGGTGCTGCTCGCCCACATGCCACCGACCCTGCGCGAGGGGCTGCTCGCCCGGCCGCTGCGCCGGTTCACCGAGCGCACCGTCACGGGCTCGTCGGTGCTGCGCGGCGAACTGGAGGCGGTGGCCGGGCAGGGTCACGCGACCACCCAGGAGGAGCTGGAGATCGGGCTGGCCGCCGTCGCGGCGCCCGTCCACTCCCACGAGGGCAAGGTGGTCGCCGCGATCAGCGTCTCGGGACCGGTGTACCGGCTGACCCCCGAGCGGCTGCCGGAGCTGGCCAAGCGCACCGCGGAGGCGGGGGCCGAGCTGTCCCGCCGTCTGGGCCACGGCTTCTGACGCCTCGCCGGCGGGGACGGCGGCCGGTCCGACCGCGGCGCGGGACCGGGGTCCCACGGGACTCCCACCGGTCCCGCGCCGCCGTGTGTCCGGCGGGTTTCGGTCCGGAGCGCCGGTTTTGCCAAGGGTTAACCCGCACCTCTTGACGGCCGCTCGCCACCCTTCCCACTATGTTCCCCTCCGCGCAACTCATCGTGCACCACGCAACAGCAGAGGAGCTGGTCGTGCCCCACGAGGTCCGTGCCGTAGTCGCTGCGAAGAAGGGCGCACCCGTCGAGGTGCAGACGATCGTCGTCCCGGACCCGGGGCCCGGAGAGGCGCTCGTCGCCGTACAGGCCTGCGGGGTCTGCCACACGGATCTGCACTACCGGGACGGTGCGGTCACGGACGACTTCCCGTTCCTGCTGGGGCATGAGGCGGCCGGCACGATCGAGGCGGTGGGTGAGGGCGTCACCGGCCTCTCCCCCGGCGACTACGTGGTCCTGGCCTGGCGCGCGCCCTGCGGCGGTTGTCGTTCCTGCCGACGGGGCCGCCCGTGGTACTGCTTCGACTCCCGGACCGCCGGCCGGCCGATGACCCTGCTGGACGGCACCCCGCTCACCAACGCCCTCGGCATCGGCGCCTTCGCCGAGAAGACGCTCGTCGCCGCGGGCCAGGCGGTGAAGGTCGACCCGGCCGCCCGGCCCGAGGCGGCGGCCCTGATCGGCTGCGGGGTGATGGCGGGCTACGGCGCGGCGGTCAACACCGGCCGGGTCGGGCGCGGTGACTCGGTCGCCGTGATCGGCTGCGGCGGCGTCGGCAACGCGGCGATCGCCGGCGCCTGCCTCAACGGTGCCATGAAGGTCATCGCCGTCGACATCGACGACAGGAAGCTGGACCAGGCGGAGCGGTTCGGCGCCACCCACACCGTCAACTCCCGGGGCACGGACCCGGTCGAGGCGGTGCGCGCCCTCACCGACGGCCACGGCGTGGACATCGCGATCGACGCGGTGGGCCGCCCGGAGACCTTCCGTCAGGCGTTCTCCATGCGCGACCACGCGGGTCTGCTGGTCCAGGTCGGTGTGCCCACCCCGGACTCGACCGTCGAGCTCCCGCTCCTCGACGTGTTCTCACGCGGCGGCGCGATCAAGTCGTCCTGGTACGGCGACTGCCTGCCGAGCCGCGACTTCCCGTTCCTGATCGACCAGTACCTGTACGGGCTGCTCGACCTGGGCGGCTTCGTCACGGAGACCATCGCGCTGGACCAGGTGGAGGAGGCGTTCGCCAAGATGCACCGGGGCGAGGTGCTGCGCTCGGTGGTGGTCCTGTGAGCCCGCACGGCACCGCGCGCGTGGACCACGTCGTCACCTCCGGCATCTTCGGCCTCCACGGTGACGTCCTCGAGGCCGGGGACGACGAAGAGGTGCCGGCCGACGACGACGATCTCGTCCCCCACCGCGTCGTCCCGCACCGCGCGTTCCCGCCGGGCGAGGACCGCACGGTCGTCGAGTGCGACCGGCTGTACGCGCCCGAGGGGGTGGCCTCCGGGGCGGACGTGACGAAGTCGGTGGAGCTGTTACCCCGGGTCGACGCGCAGGACCCCGAGGCGCGCGAGCGGACCCGGCCGG
Organism: Streptomyces viridiviolaceus; assembly: GCF_014650995.1. Taxonomy (GTDB): domain Bacteria; phylum Actinomycetota; class Actinomycetes; order Streptomycetales; family Streptomycetaceae; genus Streptomyces; species Streptomyces viridiviolaceus. Next base: position 101,532 of record NZ_BMWA01000026.1, on the reverse strand, counting down.
CGACGGCCTCCCGGGCGTACCGCGCGGGGAGTGTGCCGGTGCCGGCCGAGCACCGCACAGGGATCTTCCACGAATGGCTCCTTCAGCAGCCGGGAGGCGACGGTCATGCCGGACCTGTTCATTGACGGCGAGTGGCGGGGCGCGGTCGACGAGCGCACCCGGGAGATCCGCTGTCCCGCCGACGGCCTGCTGGTCGGGGTGGTGGACGAGGCGGGCGGCAAGGACACCGTGGAGGCGATCGCCGCCGCCCGCCGTGCCCATGACACGGGGCCCTGGCCGCGGACCCCGGCGCACGAGCGCGGTGATCTGCTGCTGCGCGTGGCCGATCTCCTCCTGCGGGACAAGGAGGCGATCGCCCGCGCCGAGTCCCTGGACACGGGGAAGCGCCTGGTCGAGAGCGCGTACGACGTCGATGACGTCGCGAACTGCTTCCGCTGGTTCGGGCGGCTGGCCGCGGCCGACGGCGGGCGGGTCGTCGACACCGGCCGGGAGGGCGTCGACAGCCGCGTGGTGCACGAGCCGGTCGGCGTCTGCGCGCTGATCACCCCCTGGAACTACCCCCTGCTCCAGACCGCCTGGAAGGTCGCCCCGGCGCTCGCCGCGGGCAACACCTTCGTGCTCAAGCCGAGCGAGCTGACTCCGCACACCGCGATCCACCTGATGCGGCTCCTGGCGGAGGCCGGGCTTCCGCCGGGCGCCGGCAACCTGGTCCTGGGCGCCGGTCCGGAGGCGGGCGCCCCGCTCGCCGACCACCCGGACGTGGACCTCGTCTCCTTCACCGGCGGGCTGGAGACGGGCCGTCGTCTGATGGCCGCCGCGGCCGGCACGGTGAAGAAGGTGGCCCTCGAACTCGGCGGCAAGAACCCCAACATCGTCTTCGCGGACGCCGACTTCGAGGCGGCCGTCGACATGGCGCTCACGGCGGTCTTCCTGCACTCCGGGCAGGTGTGTTCGGCAGGGGCCAGGCTGCTGGTGGAGGACTCGCTGCACGACCGGTTCGTCGACGAGGTGGTAGGGCGGGCCTCGCGGATCCGGCTGGGCGGACCGTTCGACGAGCGGGCGCAGACCGGACCGCTGATCTCGGCGGCGCACCTGGCCAAGGTCGAGGCGTACGTCGCCCAGGGCGTGGCGGAGGGCGCGGTGCTGCGCTGCGGCGGGGCACGGCCCTCGGGCCCGGGCCTCGACGGGGGCTTCTACTACCTGCCGACCGTGCTGGACGCGTGCGTGTCCGGGATGTCGGTGGTGCGCCAGGAGTCCTTCGGGCCCGTCCTGACCGTCGAGCGTTTCACCGGGGAGGACGAGGCGGTGCGCCTGGCCAACGACACCGTCTACGGACTCGCGGGCGCCGTCTGGACCGGCGACGAGGGCAGGGCCGAACGCGTCGCGGCGGGGCTGCGGCTCGGCACGGTCTGGATCAACGACTACCACCCGTACGTGCCCCAGGCCGAGTGGGGCGGCTACAAGCAGTCGGGCTTCGGGCGCGAACTCGGGCCCGAGGGACTCGCCGAGTACCGCGAGACGAAGCACATCTGGCGCAACACCCGTCCCGCACCCCAGGGTTGGTTCGCCTGACGTCCCGAGCCGATACCGCCCTCCGCACGAGCCGCTCCCCCATCCTCCCGAGGCCCACCAGGAGTCCGCTCATGACCACAGACGACGCCGAACTCGCCGAGTTCGGCTACAAACCCGAACTCAAACGCACCCTCGGCACCTTCCACACCTTCGCCGCCGGCATCAGCTACATCTCCATCCTCACCGGCACCTTCCAGCTGTTCTACTTCGGCTACGGCAGCGGCGGCCCCGCCTACTGGTGGTCGTGGCCGATGGTCTTCGCCGGCCAGTTCACGGTCGCCCTGTGCTTCGCGGAGCTGGCCGCCCGCTACCCCGTCGCGGGGTCGGTCTACAACTGGTCCAAGAAGATCGGCAACCCCCACCTGGGCTGGCTGGCGGGGTGGATGATGCTGGTCGCCTCGATCGTGTCGATCGCGGCCGTGGCGCTCGCCTACCAGCTGACGCTGCCGCAGATATCGTCCGCCTTCCAGCTCGTCGGCGACGGCACCGGAAAGTACGACGTGGCGACCAACGCGGTGGTCCTGGCCACCGTGCTGATCCTGTTCACCACGCTCGTCAACGCGTTCGGCGTCAAGCTGATGGCCACGATCAACACGGCGGGCGTGTTCATCGAGCTGATCGCGACCGTCGTCCTCATCGTCCTGTTCGCCGTGCACATCACCCGCGGCCCGCAGGTGGTCACGCACACGGAGGGCACGGGGGCGGGCTACTCCACCGGGTACCTCGGCGCGTTCCTCGTGGCCTCACTGGCGTCCGCGTACGTCATGTACGGCTTCGACACCGCGGCCTCGCTCGGCGAGGAGTCCCTCGACCCGTCCCGCAACGCGCCGCGTGCCATCATCCGGGCGATCGTCGCCTCGTTCGTGCTAGGCGGGCTGGTCCTGCTGCTGGCGCTGATGAGCGTCTCCAGCCTGAAGGGCGAGAAGCTGTCCACGGACGGTCTGCAGTACGTCGTGCTCGACGTGCTCGGCCCGACGGCCGGCAAGGCGATGCTGTGGTGCGTGCTGATCGCGGTCACGGTGTGCGCCCTGGCCGTCCACACGGCGGCGATCCGGCTGGCGTTCGCGATGGCGCGGGACAACAACCTGCCCGCGTCGTCGCTGCTGGCCCGGGTCAGCCCGCGGTTCAGGACGCCGGTGCTGCCCGCCGTGATCATCGGGGTGCTGGCGCTGGCGATCCTGGTGGTCAACATCCGCCAGCCGCAGATCTTCACCGTCGTCACCAGCATCGGCATCGTCATGATCTACCTCGCCTACCTGGGCGTCACGGCGCCGATGCTGGTGGCCCGGCTGCGCGGGACGTGGCGGCCGGCGGGCGAGGGCAGGTTCTCGCTGGGCCGCTGGGGGCTGCCCGTCAACATCGTCGCCGTGCTGTGGGGCGCGGCCATGACGCTCAACCTGATCTGGCCGCGCGCCGCGGTGTACAACGCCACGGCTCCGTACCACTGGTACCTGCGCTGGGGCGCGGTGCTGTTCGTCGCCGTGATCATGGGCGGCGGCTTCGCCTACTACTGGTTCGTGCAGCGGCACCGCACCGGTGTGCTCGCCGAGCACCGGCTCGACGACCGGGCCGTCCCGGCCCCGGCCCCGCTCGCCGCTCCGGCGGCCGACTGAAGGAGGTCAGCAGTTCGTGAGCATCGATGAGTTCGACTACGTGGTGGTCGGTGGCGGCACGGCGGGCAACGTGGTGGCGGCCCGGCTCTCCGAGGATCCGGGCGTCACGGTGTGCGTGCTGGAGGCGGGGCCGAGCGACGTCGGCGACGACGACGTCCTGCGGCTGGAGCGCTGGATGGGCCTGCTGGAGTCCGGCTACGACTGGGACTACCCGGTCGAGCCGCAGGTTGCCGGCAACAGTTTCATGCGGCACGCGCGCGCCAAGGTGCTGGGCGGCTGCTCCTCGCACAACTCCTGCATCGCCTTCTGGGCGCCGGCCGAGGACCTCGACGACTGGGCGGCACGGGGCTGTACGGGCTGGAGCGCGGCCGATCTCTTTCCGCTGTACCGGCGCCTGGAGTCCAACGACGCGCCCGGCGACCACCACGGACGCACCGGCCCGGTGAAGCTGCGCACGCTCAAGGGCGACGACCCGTGCGGCACGGCGCTGCTGAAGGCGTGCGAGCAGGCGGGGATACCGACCGCCGCGTTCAACACCGGCCGGACGGTGATCCGCGGCGCGGGCTGGTTCCAGATCAACTCCGACGAGAACAACATCCGCCAGTCGTCCTCGGTCGCCTATCTGCACCCGGTCATGGGCAGGCGGCCCAACCTGGAGGTGCGCACGGGGGTGCGGGCGAAGAAGCTCGTGCTGCAGGGGCGGCGGTGTGTGGGCGCCGAGTACCTGGACCCGGATCTCATCCACACGCGGACGGTACGGGCCAGGCGGGAGGTGATCCTCTCGTGCGGGGCGATCGACTCCCCGAAGCTGCTGATGCTGTCGGGCATCGGTCCGGCCGGGCATCTGCGCGAGGTCGGCGTCGAGGTGGCCGTGGACGCCCCCGGCGTGGGCGAGAACCTCCAGGACCATCCCGAGGGCGTCATCATGTGGGAGGCCCGGCAGCCGATGCCCACCAGGTCCAGCCAGTGGTGGGAGGCGGGCATCTTCTACGACACCGAGACGGGCCTGGACCGTCCGGACCTGATGTTCCACTATGGGTCGGTGCCGTTCGACATGAACACCGCCCGCCACGGCTACCCGACCTCCGAGAACGCCTTCTGCCTGACACCGAACGTCACGCGGGCGAAGTCCCGGGGGACGGTTCGGCTGCGCACCCGGGACTACCGCGACAAACCGAAGGTGGACCCGCGGTACTTCACGCACGAGCACGACGTGCGGGTGATGACCTACGGGCTGCGGCTGGCCCGCCGTATCGCCGCGCAGCCCGCGCTGAGCGGCTGGGCGGGAACCGAGCTGGCCCCCGGGCCGGACGTGCGCGGCGACGACGAGCTGCTCGACTACATCCGCAAGACCCACAACACCGTCTACCACCCGTCCTGCACCGTGCGGATGGGCGCGGACGACGACCGCTCGGCCCCGCTGGACGCGCGGCTGCGGGTCAAGGGGGTCGAGGGGCTCAGGGTCGCCGACGGATCGGTCATGCCGGACCTCGTGACGGTCAATCCGTGCATCACGACGATGATGATCGGCGAGAAGTGCGCGGACCTGATCAAGGAGGGGGCCTGACCGGGGCAGGCCGCTAGGCGGGCCGCTTGAACATCCGCGTCGCGGTGATCTCGCTGTGCACCGCCTCGCCGTCACCGGCCGGGGTCTGCTGGGGCAGTCCCGGCCGGAGGTGTTCCTCCACGCTGATGTACTTCAGGCCGGCCCTGAGGTCGGCGTCGTTGCGCAGCCGGATGACCAGTGGGAACTCGGCCAGTGCCGTCGTGTCGAACAGGCCGGTGGTGTACAGCAGCTGCACGCCGAGCGCGTCGGACACGGCCCTCTGGAGCTCCAGCAGGTACGTGGCGTTGGCGCGGCCGATGGGGTTGTCGAGGAACAGCGTGCCGGCGTGCCGCTGCCTGTCGCGGCCCCGGTCGTTGCTGCGCAGCGCGGCCATCGTGCAGTAGAGGGCGATGGCGGCGGTGAGCAGCTGGCCGCCGGAGAAGACGTCGCCCATCTGGCCGACGGGTACGCGCTCGGCGCGCAGCACGGCGTCCGGCTTGAGGATCTCGACGGCGACGCCCTTGGGCTGAAGGGCGGCGGCGACACCGCGCAGCAGCAGGGACATGCCGTCGCGGCGCAGGTCGGAGTTCTTCTTCACGGCCGCCCGGGTGGCCTCGTCGACGACCTCGCCGAGCCGCTCGGTGAGGGTGGCCTGGTCGGGTTCCTCGAAGCGGATGCGCAGGAACTCCTGCCCCGACCACTCGCCGAGCCCCTCCGGCAGCCGGGAGAGCCGCTGCGCGGACCTGAGCGTGGCGAGCGCGGACTCGACCAGGCCGCGCAGCCGGTCCACGATCGAGTCGCGGTTGCGCTCCAGTTGCGCCAGTTCGTCGGTCAGGACCCTCAGGCGCGGCGCGAAGGCGTCCGCCCACTTGCCCGCGTGCTCGGGCAGCGCGGAGGCGGGCAGTTCGCGGATCTGCTGCCGGGCGGGGGTGCGGACCTGTTCGTACCGCGTGGAGTTGGCGTGCCGGACGAGGACGTCGCTCGCCTCGCGCACCTGGGCCTCCGCGGCGGACAGGTCGGCGGCGCAGCCGCGCAGCGACCGGCGGGCCTCGGCCGCGGACTGCCGGGCCTCCTCCGGGCTGCCGGGGTAGGGCTCCGGCTCCTCCGGCTCGTCCTCGGGCGCCTGTTCGCGCAGCAGGTCGCGCAGCATGGCGGCGATCTCGTCGAAGCCGCCGGCCGCGTCCTCGGCGGCCCGGTGCGCGTCGAGCAGTTCGGCGTGCGCCTCGCGGGCCTGCGTCAGCGCCTCGGAACGCGAGGCCAGTTCGGCCGTGGCCGTGCGCAGCAGGGTCTGGGCGTGCTCGGCGTCGCCCGGGACCAGGTCCGCGGGGAGTTCGGTGTGGGCGTCGCCGTCCTCGGGTGCGTGCCGTTCGGCCTCGCCGCGCAGCCGGCCGAGCTGTTCGCTCGCGCTCGACATGCGGGTCTCCAGCAGCTGCACGAGTTCCTCGGCACGGGCGGCGGCGGCCTGCCGGGACGGCCCGTCGGAGCCGTCGGGCGACTGGAGCAGCTGTTCGGCGCGGGTGCGCACCTTGTTGCTGAGCCGGTCCAGCTCGGCGCGGGCCGCGCTCTCGTCGCTCTCCGCGCGGGCCTGCTCGGCACGCAGGTCGGCGCCGACGCCGACCTTCTCGTACACCTGGGAGGCGGCCCGGTAGGCCTCGCGCAGGGCCGGCAGGGACGCCTTCGGCCCGGCCGCGTCGTCCTCGGGCACGTCGTCGGGGGCGCCCGCGATCTCGGAGCGCTCGGCGCGCAGCGCGCGGGCGGTGCGGCGGGCGTCGTCGGCGGCGCGCTGGGCGGCCCGCCGGTCCTCGTCGGCGGCCCGGGCCCGCTCCAGGCAGACCTGGGCGCGGGCCTCGGCCTCGGTCGCCTCGTCGGCCAGTTCCCGCAGCCTGGCCTGCCAGCCGGCGCGTTCGCGCAGCCGGAAGGCGAGCCCGGCGAGGGCGTCGGCGGCGCGGCGGGCCTTCTGCGCGGCCTCCTGGCGCTCGTCCCGCACCCGCACGGCCTCGGCGGCGCTCTCGTCGGCCTCCGCCCGCACCGTCCGTGCCTCGGCCAGCTCGGCCTCGGCCTCCGCGGCGAAGACGCGGGCCTCCTCGGCGGTCCGGGCCAGCTCGGCGAGGCGTCCGGCGGGGCATCCGGTGCGCCAGGAGGCGAGCCGGGCGGACAGCTCCCGGTCCTTGCCGAGCCGGGCGGCGAGCGTGCGGATCTCCTCGTCCCGCTCGGTCGCCCGCGCGCGCAGCGCGTGCCGCTCCTCGTCGGCGGCGTGCTCGTCGTGCATGGCGGGGTTCGGCGGGACGAGGAACACCTCGTCCGTGCGGCCGGAGTCGGGGGCCGGGGTGGGCGCGAGCAGGGCGGCGGCAGTGCCGACGGCGACGGCGGAGCGCGGCAGCAGGGCCGCGTCGCCGAGGACCTCCCGGGCACGGGCGTGCGAGTCGGGGTCGGTGATGACGACGCCGTCGACCAGCTCGGGCCGGGCGGCCAGGACGCGTGCGTGGTCGGTGGGGTCGACGGCCTGTGCGAGGTACCGCCAGCCGGGCAGGGCCGGGATGCCGTGCTCGCCGAGGTACTCCACGGTGGCCAGCACGTCCGGGCCGGGCGGCAGCAGTCCGCCGTCGCCGAGCGCGCCGAGGATGCGGGCGTCGTCGGCTGCGGCGGTGCGCAGCTCGAACAGCTGCCGCTCGGCGGAGGAGACGGTGTCGTCGAGCAGGCCGCGCAACTCGTCGGCGAACCGGTCGAGTTCTTCCGCGGTGAGGGCGCCCTCGGCGGGCCGGGACGGCTCGGCCCGGTCGCTGTCGGTGCCCTGGCGGGGCTGCGGGATTCCCGGACGTGTGCCGGAGGCCAGACCGAGCAGCTCCGCGAGCCGTTCCTCCGCCGCCAGCGCCTCGGCGGTGCGGCGCTCGGCGTCGTGGGCGCGCTCGGCCGCGGCCGCCGCGTCCGCGGCGCGGGCCGCCGTCAGCTCGGCGCGGGTCTCGGCGGCGGCCGCCTCGCGTGCGTGCTCCGTGGCCCGGCGGGCCGCCTCGCGGGCCGTGTCCCAGGCCGCGACCGTGCTCTTCTCGGCGTCGCTGGCCGCGAGCGCGGCGCGGGCCGGGTCGGCGTCGGGGGCGCTGTCGTCGAGCCAGCCGGCGCGCACGGCCTCGGCGGTCTCCTGCTCGACCTCGGTCAGGCGCTGCCGCAGGTGCCCGGCCTCGCTGCGGGCCCGCTGTGTCTCGGTGGCGGCGGCGGTGGAGTCGCGGTGGGCGGCGTCGCTCGCCTCCTGGAGCGCGGCGGACCGCTCCTCCTCCTCGTTGGCCTGCCGCTCGGCGTTCTGCGCCGCCGCCTGCAGGGCGCGTACGAGGTCGACAGCGGCCTTGGCGCGGGCGGCGAGCGCGGGTGCCGCGTCCCGCTCGGCCTCCTGGATCGCGGCGGACACGCGGGCGACGCGGTCGGCGGCGGCGCGGTGGCGCAGGACGGCCTCGGCGGCCTGCCAGGCGGAGTACAGGGTCCGCGCGTCGGCCAGTTCGCGTTTCTGCGCGGCGGCGGACTTCTCGGCCGCGGCGAGCGCCAGCGAGGCGTGCCGGTAGGCGAGTTCGGCGGCGATGAGCGCGCTGCGGTCCCGGGCCGACTCGGCGTGTGTGACGGCGTACGCGGCGGCGGTGACCCGCTGGGCGAGGTCGGCGGCTCGGGTCCGCTCCTGGGCGCCGCGGGCGGAGAGCCGGCGGGCCAGGGTCCTGGTCCGGCGTTCGGCGGCGGTGTGGATGTCCCGCGCGCGTGTACGGGCGTCGGCGGCCTCGACGATCCGGCCGAGGAGGTCGACGGAACCCGCGGTGAAGTCGCGTTCGGCGATCAGTTCGGCGCGCCGGCCCAGCTTGTTGCCGAAACCGCTGACCAGGTCGGCGAGGCCGTCGGTGTCGCGTGTGTCGGTGACGGCGCGGAGCAGCAGGTCGGTGAAGTCCGAGTCCTTCTTGACCGCGAAGAGGCCGGCGGCCTCGCCCTCGTCGGCGTTCATCTCGCGCTGGTAGCGGAAGAGTTCGGGGTCGAGGCCGAGTTCCCCGAGGTGCTCGTTCCAGCGGTCGTGGATCTCCTCCCAGTGGACCTCCAGGTGCGGGTACGCCTTGCCGGCCTCGGTCAGCGCGTCCCGGAAGCCCTTCATGGTGCGCCGCCGGCCCCGGGCGCCGGAGACGCCCTCGGCGGGCGGGCGTACGGCGGTGGCCTCGGCGACGGGCAGGTTGTCCAGGGACAGTCCGGGGCCGGGCCGGAAGGAGTACCAGGCCTCGGCGAACTTCCGCGGGTCGCCCGAGACCTGGCGCCCGCGCCATTCGCTGACCTTGCCGACGACGACGCACTCGCCGGTCTGCACGTGCTGCCACTCCAGGGCCACGTGCCCGCAGTCGTCGGCGAGCAGGAACTTGCGCAGCACACCGGAGCTGGCGCCGCCCAGGGTGTTGCGGTGGCCCGGCAGCATGACGGAGAAGATCAGTTTGAGGAGGACGGACTTGCCGCCGCCGTTCTCCAGGAACAGCACGCCGGCGGGCGCGGGCCGGCGCGGCGGGCCGACGGGCTCCTCCTCGAAGAACTCCGCCTGCGCGGGCGCGGGGTCGGGCACGGGCTCGCCCACACCGCGCAGGTCAAGCACGGTGTCGGCGTAGCGCGCACCGGCGGGCCCGATGGAGTAGAGGCGGACCCGGGACAGCTCGTACATGGCGGACTCTCGTAAGTCTTCGTGAAGTCGGGGTGGTGCTACGGGATTCAGGAGGAGTGGAACGGCAGCCCGGCGTCGGCCACCAGCTCCAGGTCGTCGGTGTCCTCGGCGGGCAGCAGGGTCGGCGTGCCGTCGGTCACCGGGACGACGCCCAGCTCCAGCAGTTCGGCCATGGCGGCGCTGCCGGCCATGTCGCGGACCTGGAGTTGGTAGCGGGCCGTCGTGCGGTACGTCCCGCCGCTGTCGTCGCCGGTGCGCTGGAGGAAGCCGGAGTCGGTGAGGAAGGCGACGGCCTTGCCGACGATGCCGGTCGTGGAGCCCGGGAGTCTGCGCGCGTCCTTGGTGGCGCCGGTCGCGCTGCGCCTGGCCCAGATACGCCAGGCGGCCTCCAGGCCCGGGGCGTCGGTGGCCGGGTCGGTGTTCTCGCCCTGCTGTTCGGCCCGCTCCTCCAGCCGCCTGCAGGCCTGGCGCACGAAGGCGTCGATGCCGTTGACGGTGACGCGGCCGATGTAGCCGTCGTCGGCGAGGTCCTCGGGGCGGGGGAACGCCATGGCGGCGACGGCGAGATGGGCGAGTCCGTGCAGGAAGCGGTCGCCGGAGTCGGTGGAGGCGCGGCGTGCGTAGTCGCCCATGCGGACGGCGAAGACGGAGTCCTCGGCGGCGGTCACCGCCATGCCGGCGCGCGGCGACACCTCCAGCACGACCAGCCCGAGCCCGGCGGCCACGGCGTCGGCGAGGCGGGCGAAGGGCGGGTCCTCGCGGTACCGGCGCAGGAGGTCGGCGTACTCCTGGTCACGGGCGGGCAGCAGCTTGGGCTGGAGGCCGAAGGCGACGAGCCGCGCCGCGTCGGCGGCGTCGGCGGGCGTGACGGCCGCGGCGGCCGGCGCGGTGCCCGCCTCCGGTTCGCTCCGGTCGACGTGCTCGGTCACGGTCGGTGCTCCTTGCTGCGTTGTTGCTCGTGCGTACTTATGCGGCGGGCGCTCATGCGGCCTCCGTCCGGTCGGCCGCCATCCCGGCCGCGTCCAGCAGTGCCGTGCCCACGATGAGGTCGGCCCCGCCGAACTCGGGATCGTCCAGTTCGGTCCCGTCGTCCACGGCGAACAGCAGTTGCCGCTCGCCCTGCCGGTAGGCCGTGCCGACCGGCGGGCTGGCCGCGTGGACGGCCAGCAGGGCGACGAGGTACGGCAGGTCGGGGTCCTTGGCGCGGGCGTCGGCCAGCAGGCCCGACAGGCGGCGCGGCGCGTCGTGCGGCAGGTCGAGCAGCTCCATGGCCGCCGCCAGCTGCTCCTCGCTGAAGCGGCTGTCGTCCGGCGTGGCGATCAGGTCGGGCTCCGGCATCTCGGCGCCCAGGTGCTCCCGCTCCACGGGCGGGGTCAGCAGGAGGTCGACGAGGTCGCCGACCCGGACGGAGACCGGTGTGCGCGGCCCGGTGCCGCGCGCGAAGAAGGCGTCCGTGACGCGGGTCGCCCGCTCCAGGGGCAGCGGCAGGACGGGGGCGAGGAGGTGCCCGTAGAGGTCCAGGCCCGAGGTGGTCAGGGGGGTGGCGAAGGCCTGCCGGTCCTGCTCGGCGCGGAAGAGCGGTCCGGCCTCCAGCAGGCGGGACTGGAGCTGGGTGTGGCGGCGGATGCAGTCCTTGACGATGTCGACGAGTTCGGCCGCGCGGCGCTTGTGCTCGGGTTCCTCGGACTCGTCGCGCGCCTTGCGGATGTTGGTGAGGATCGCGTTCTCGTGGCGGTAGCGGTCGGCGACGTGGTCGAGCGCCTCGGCGATCATGTCGGGGACGGCCCTCAGCCAGTCCACCGCGCGGACGTTGCGCCGGGTGGCGTCGAGGGCCTTGCGCAGGGTCTCCGAGTACTGAACGGTCCGGTAGCGGGCCTGCTCGGCGGCGAGCTGGGCGTCGGCGAGCCGGCCGCGGCTGATCAGCACCTCCAGCTTGACCTCGGCGGCGATCTGGGCGCTGGTGACGTCGGTGTCGAGGGCGCCGACGAGGACGTTGACCGCCTCGTCCGTGGTCCGCAGGTAGACCGTGCCGCCGGGGCCGGGGACCTCCTCGATCAGCTTGAAGTCGTAGTCGCGGCGCACGTACGTGCCGTCCGGTCCGAAGGTGCCGTACACCGCGCGGAAGCCGCGGTCGACGCTGCCGACGTTGATCAGGTTCTCCAGGACCCAGCGGGCCACCCGCTCGTGCTCGGCGGCGGGCCGGTGCGGGGCCTGCGCGGCGACGCGCGGGACGATCCGGGCGATGATCTGGTCGTGGTCGGCGCCCGTGTCGAAGTCCATGTTGAGTGTGACGAGGTCGATGGCGGCGAGGGCGACCTCCGCCATGCCGTACACCGAGTACTCGCCCGCGAGGTTGGCCTTGCGCGCGTCGAGGTCGTGCAGCGGCGCGGTGCAGGCGAGCGCGCGCAGCCGCCGCGCCAGCCCTTCGTCGGCGGCCGGGCCGGGGGCAGGCCGCGGCCCCGCGCTGAGCTGGGGCGGAACGCTGTCCGTCGATGCAGGCGAAGTCACGGTGCACAGACTAGGTCCTCCGTCTGACAACGACCCAAACGACCGAGATGCGCTCCGGCACGACGGGCTCCGTACAGCCGTGCGGAGACGCCACGCAGACGCTGCGGAGATGCTCCGCGGACGCCCCGGCGGCCCTAGCCCTCGTCCCCGACCCGTCGCCGGTAGACCTCCACGACCCGCTGCAGCGAGTTCTCGAGGTACACCGCGAGCAGCCGCTCGGCCTCGTGCCGGTCTCCGGCCCCGAGGGCGTCGAGGATCGCCCGGTTGCGGGCGATGTACGGCTCGTGCAGGCGCCGCGGGTCGTCCACGACGTGGAAGGCGAGGCGCAGTTCGGCGAAGACGCTGCGCATCAGCTCGTCGGTGCGCTCGCTGCCGGCGAGGGCCACCAGCTCCCGGTGGAAGTGGATGTTGGCCGTACCCACGCCTTTCCAGTCACCTTCGTCGGCCGCCCGGCGTCCTTCCTCGACAGCCTCGGCGAGGGCCCCGACGCGGTACGGCGGCTCGCCGAGACCCCGCACGACGGCGCACTCGACGAGGGCGCGGGTGCGGTAGATGTCCTCGACGTCCTCGACGGTCAGGACGCGGACGAAGACGCCCCGGTTGAGCTCGTGGACGAGCAGGCGTTCGTGTGTGAGCAGCCGGAACGACTCGCGCAGGGTGTTGCGCGAGACGCCGAGCGCGCCGCCGATGCTGTCCTCCGACAGCCGGGTCCCGGGCGGGAAGTAGCCCTCGGCGATACGGCTTCTGAGGATGTCCGAGACCCGCTCGGCGGTGCTGGTCCGCCCGAGGAGGGCGCGGTCGTCGGCCAGTCCCGTCAGCTGCTCTGCCATGCCCGGAATTCAATCGCAGATACAAGGACGAAACAACATGGGTATTGAGGGATCGTTGAACGATCCTCTACGGTGCTGGACACGGCTCGCCGACACGCACCCTCCGTCCTCTCCCTGCGAGGTGCCCATGAGCACGACCCCTCCACCGCGGTCCCTGACCGCAGAAGAACGCGCGGCGACGGCCGGACGCCCCGACGACGACGGCGCGTCGGGCTGGCTGCGCGCCCTGGGACCGCGTGGCCGCCGCGCCTTCGCCGGCGCGTTCGGCGGCTACGCCCTCGACTCGTACGACTACTTCACGCTGCCGCTGAGCATGGTCGCGCTGGCCGCGTACTTCTCCCTGGACAGCGGCCAGACCGGTCTGTTCACCACCGTCACCCTCGTCGTCTCGGCGATCGGCGGCGCCCTCGCGGGCGTGCTGGCGGACCGGGTCGGCCGGGTCAAGGCACTGCTGCTGACGGTGATCACTTACGCCGTGTTCACCGTGGCCTGCGGTTTCGCGCCCAACTACGAGACGCTGCTGGTCTTCCGCGCCCTGCAGGGCCTCGGCTTCGGCGGCGAGTGGGCGGTCGGCGCCATCCTGGTCGCCGAGTACGCGAGCGCCAGGCACCGGGGCCGCACCCTCGGTGCCGTGCAGAGTTCCTGGGCCGTGGGCTGGGCGCTCGCCGCGATCGTGTACACCCTGGTGTTCTCGCTGGTCGACGACGACCTCGCCTGGCGCATCATGTTCTGGACCGGGGCGCTGCCCGCGCTGCTCGTGGTCTGGGTGCGGCGCAGTGTGCACGACGCCCCCGAGGCCGCCGCGGCCCGGGAGAAGAGCCCCGGGAAGGGCTCCTTCGCGGCGATCTTCAAGCCGGGCACGGCCGGCGCACCGGGGCTGCTGCGCACCACGCTGTTCGCCGGTCTGCTGTCGACCGGCGTCCAGGGCGGCTACTACACCCTCGCCACCTGGGTGCCGACCTACCTCAAGACCGAGCGCGACCTGTCGGTGGTCGGCACCGGTGGCTATCTGACGTTCCTGATCTCGGGCGCCTTCATCGGGTATCTCACCGGCGGCTACCTCACCGACCGGCTCGGCCGCAAGCGCAACATCTGGCTCTTCGCCCTGCTGTCGGCGGTCTGCATCCTGGCGTACGCGAACATCCCGAGCGGCGCCAACACCCTGCTCCTGGTGCTCGGTTTCCCGCTCGGGTTCTGCATGTCGGCGATCTTCAGCGGATTCGGCTCGTACCTGGCCGAGCTGTACCCGACGGCGGTGCGCGGCACCGGTCAGGGCTTCACGTACAACACCGGGCGCGCCGTGGGCGCCGTCTTCCCCACCACGGTCGGTTTCCTGGCCGACAGCTGGGGCGTGGGCGGGGCGCTCGCTGGCCCTGCTGGGGCTGCCGGAGACACGCGGGAGGGAACTGACGTGAAGCGCACGCATGGCATGGCCGAGGACCGGCCGCTCGCCCTCGTCGACGAGCACGCGCACGCGTGGAGCGCGCAGACGGCCCGCGCCCGGTTCCGGGACGGCCTGGCCGGCCCCACCGCCGGCGTCGCGGCCGGCCACACCCAGGCCAACCTGATCTCGGTGCCCGCCGACTGGGCCTACGACATGCTGCTGTTCTGCACCCGCAACCCGAAACCCTGCCCGGTCCTCGACGTCACCGACGCCGGCTCCTGGACGACCGCGCTCGCCGACGGAGCGGACCTGCGCACCGATCTGCCGCGCTACCGGGTGTGGCGGGACGGCGAGCTGGTGGACGAGCCGACGGACGTGCGCGCCCACTGGCGGGACGACCTGGTGTCGTTCCTGATCGGCTGCAGCTTCACCTTCGAGTGGGCGCTGACCGGTGCGGGCGTCCCGATCCGGCACGTCGAACAGGGCCGCAACGTGCCGATGTACGTCACCACACGGCAGTGCCGTCCGGCGGGGCGGCTGCACGGACCGATGGTGGTGTCGATGCGCCCGGTGCCGCCCCGGCACCTGTCGGCGGCCATCCGGGAGACCGGTCTGCTCCCGGCGGTGCACGGCAGCCCCGTGCACTGCGGCGACCCCTCGGCGCTCGGCATCGAGGACCTCGCGAGGCCCGACTTCGGCGATCCGGTGGACGCCGAGGAGGACGACATCCCGGTGTTCTGGGCCTGCGGGGTCACCCCGCAGGCGGCGGTGATGGCCTCGCGCCCGCCCTTCGCCATCACCCACGCGCCGGGGCAGATGTTCCTCACGGACACCCGCGACGAGCAGTACCGCGTGGTGTGACGGGCGCCTCGGAAGTCCCGAGCGGAGCAGGAAACCGGAGACACTTGAGACATGACCTCGATCGACCTCAACGCCGACCTCGGCGAGGGCTTCGGCCGCTGGCGGCTCACCGACGACGAGGGCCTGCTCTCGGTCGTCACCAGCGCCAACGTGGCCTGCGGCTTCCACGCCGGGGACCCGGCCACCATGCGCCGGGTGTGCGAACTGGCGGCCGCGCGGGGCGTGGCGGTCGGCGCCCAGGTCTCCTACCGGGACCTGGCCGGGTTCGGGCGGCGCGCGATGGACGTGCCGCCCGCCGAACTGGCGGCCGAGGTGGCGTACCAGATCGGCGCCCTGGAGGTCTTCGCGCGCGCGGCGGGCGCACGCGTGGCGTACGTCAAGCCGCACGGCGCCCTCTACAACCGCGTCGTGCACGACGAGGCTCAGGCCGCCGCGGTCGTCGAGGGCGTGCTCCTCGCGGGCGGCGCGCTGCCCGTGCTCGGCCTGCCGGGCTCGCGCGTGCTGGAACTGGCCGGAAAGGCCGGACTGCCGGTCGTCACCGAGGCGTTCGCGGACCGCGCCTACACCGACCAGGGCACACTGGTGCCGCGCGGCCGGGACGGCGCCGTGATCGCCGATCCGGAGGCCGTGGTGGAGCGCTCGGTGGGCCTGGCCCGCTCGGGCACGGTCGTCGCCCGCTCCGGGGCACGCATCGAGGTGCGCGCGCGTTCCCTGTGCGTGCACGGCGACACGCCCGGCGCGGTGGACCTGGCCCGCCGGGTCCGGGAGCGGCTGGAGGCCGCCGGCGTCCGGGTGGAGGCCTTCGCGTGAACGTCCTGCCGGTCGGTGACGACGCCCTGCTCGTCGAGGTCTCCTCGGGCGACGAGGCCCAGGCGCTGCACGCCGAGTTGGTGCGGCGCCGCGCGGAGGGCGCCCTGACGGTCCGGGAGATCGTCCCTGCGGCCCGCACGGTCCTCCTGGACGGCCTCGCCGACCCGGCCCGGCTGGCATCGGAACTGACCGCCGCCGAGGTGCCACCCGCTCCCCCGCGCACGGGCGACGTCGTGGAGATCCCGGTCCGCTACGACGGCCCCGACCTGGCCGACGTCGCCGCGCACTGGGGCGTGGCCCAGGAGGAGGTGGTCCGTGTCCACGCGGGCACCGAGTTCCGCGTCGCCTTCTGCGGGTTCGCACCCGGCTTCGGCTACCTGACCGGCCTGCCCGCGCGATACGACGTCCCGCGACGGGCCACTCCGCGCACGGCCGTCCCGGCCGGCTCGGTGGCGCTGGCGGGCCCCTACACGGGCGTGTACCCGCGTTCCTCGCCGGGCGGCTGGCAGCTGATCGGCACCACGGACACCGTGCTGTGGGACCACACGCGCGTACCGGCGGCGCTGCTGTCGCCGGGCACGCGCGTGCGGTTCGTTCCGGTGGGACCGGCGAGACCGGTGGAGGCGTGATGACCGACCGTGCGCTCGCCGTGGTCCGGGCCGGGGCCCTGACCACGGTCCAGGACCTGGGCCGTCCCGGGCACGCCCACCTCGGTGTGCCCCGCTCGGGCGCGCTCGACGCCCCCGCGGCGGCGCTGGTCAACCGGCTGGTCGGCGATCCGCCCGAGGCCGCCGTCCTGGAGACCACCCTCGACGGCTGTGCCCTGCGCCCGCGCTCCGCGGTCACCGTGGCGGTCGGCGGCGCGCCCTGCCGGGTGACCGTGGACGGCCGCCCGGTGCCCTGGGGAGCGCCGGTCGACGTCCCCGCGGGGGCGCTGCTGAACGTCGGGGCGGCCGACTCCGGTGTCCGCACCTATGTGGCCGTCTCCGGCGGCATCCTGGTCGAGCCGGTGCTCGGCAGCCGCTCCACCGACCTGCTGTCCGGGCTCGGGCCGCCGCCCCTCACCGACGGCGCCGTGCTGCCCCTGGGCCGTCCGCGCGAGCCGCACGCGCGCGTGGACGTCGCTCCGCAGCCGGCGCCCCCGGCCGAGCTGGTGCTGCGGGTCACGCCGGGCCCGCGCGACGACTGGTTCACGCCCGAGGCGGTACGGACGTTCACCTCCCGTCCGTACCGGGTGTCGCCCGCGAGCAACCGCATCGGGCTGCGCATGGACGGGCCCGCTCTGCAACGGGCCCGGCCGGGTGAACTGCCCAGTGAGGGCATGGTGCTGGGGGCGGTGCAGGTGCCGCCCGACGGCAGGCCGGTGGTGTTCCTGGCCGACCATCCGACGACCGGCGGCTACCCGGTGATCGGCGTGGTCCGCGCCGCCGACCTCCCGGCGGCGGCCCAGGCGGTGCCGGGCACGCCGGTGCGGTTCGTGGCCGTACGCAGGCGCTGAACACGGGCGTGGCAGCGAGGGCCGTGCCGCGTGCGGTCGGCCGACGCCGACGCCTGGAAGCACCGACGCACCGCGTGCGGGGGCCGGCCGGCCGGCTCCTGGTTCCCCGCACAGGCGTCGTCGTCGCACGCGTGCACCGGCGCCTGCGGGCGCCCACGGCACCGGGCGTCCGCCGGCGCGCCGACGCTCACGCCGCGTCCGCCCGCTCCGCCACCGACAGCGACGCGAGGGCCGCCGACACCGCGGCCGACGTGCGCAGGTCGAGCCGGGCGGTCGTCCCGCGGGCGTGGTGGCGCAGTTCGTCCGCGGCCAGTGTCAGCAGTTGCGGCAGCAGGTCGGCGCAGCGCCGGGCCACCCAGCCGGTGCCCGCGGTGGCCAGCCACCACAGGGAGGCCGACCTGGTGGGGGCCGGCAACTCGGCCTCGGGTGAGGGCGCGGGCCCGGTGGCGGCGCCGCGTTCGGCGAGCAGCGCGTGGAAACGCAGGGCCAGTTGCCGGTGTCCCCGTTCGCCGGGGTGCAGCCGGTCCGCGCTCCACATCGCGCGGTCCGTGATCCAGTCGCCCTCGCAGGCGTGCAGATGCACGGCCCCGTATCGCTCCGACAGCGCGTGGATCACGGCGTTGACCGCCCGCTGCCGCCGGGCCAGCGGACGGGCCAGCGCCCCCGGCAGCCCCAGCATCGTGCCCGGGTCGGGCAGGCACGCGGTGAGCAGCAGCGCGCCGCGCCCGGTGAAGGCGGCGTACACGGTGTCGAGCCGGGCGGCGACGGCGTGGAGGTCGAAGGTGCAACGCAGGGTGTCGTTGACACCGACGACGACGGACGCGACGTCGGGCCGCTCGGCGAGGCCGGCCGGCAACTGCCGCTCCAGCACGTCCCGCGTCTGCGCCCCGCTGACGGCGAGGTTGGTGAACTCGGCGGGTTCCTCGGCGAGTCCGGGGGCGAGCAGCGCGGCCCAGCCGCGCCACCCGTTCTCGACGGGGTCGCCCACGCCCTCGGTCAACGAGTCGCCGAGGGCCACGAACCGGAGGCGTGTCATGACACGCCCTCCGGCACCACGGGAAGCGCCGGGAGCGTCGCGTCGTGCGCGGCGAGGAACGCGGCGACCGCCGTGTCCCAGCCGAAGCACTCCGCACGCGCGCGTGCCGCCTCCCGCCGGTCCGTCTCCGGGCGCGTCAGCAGCCCTTCCACGGCGTCGGCGAAGGCCTCCCCGTGGTCGGCGGCGACGGCCCCGGCGGAGCCGATCACCTCCGGCAGGGCGGACGACGCGCTCGCCACCACGGGCGTTCCGCACGCCATCGCCTCGAGAGCGGCGAGCCCGAAGGTCTCGGCCGGCCCCGGTGCCAGGCACACGTCGGCCGAGGCCTGCAGTGCGGCGAGCAGCCCGCGGTCGGCGACATGGCCCAGGAACGTCACCGGCAACCCGCGCTCCCGCGCCCGCTGTTCGAGCCGCGGGCGCAGCGGCCCGTCCCCGGCCACCACCAGTACCGCCCGGCCGCCGCGCCGCAGCAGTGCCTCCAGCGCGTCGAGCGCCGTGCCGGGCCGCTTCTCCACGGACAGCCGGGAGCACATCACGAGGAGGGTCTCCTCCGCGCGCGCGTACCGGTCCCTCAGCCCCGCATCGCGCAGTTCCGGATGCCGTCCGGTCAGGTCGACGCCCAGCGGGGCCCGTACGACGTTGCGTGCACCGATCCGCACGAACTCCCGTTCGGCGAACTCCGTGGTGCACACCACGCGCGCGTACGTGTGCGCCGTACGGGTGTTGAGGGCGTCGGCGGTGCGCCGGGCCGCTCCCTGAGGCAGGCCCCAGGTGCGCAGCACACCGTCGGCGGTCTCGTGGGAGACCATCACGGCGGGCACCCGAGCGCGTCGGGCCCACTTGCCGGTCCAGCGCAGGGTGGTGCGGTCGGACACCTCCAGGCGGTCGGGCGCCAGCTGTTCCAGCAGGGTGGCCACCCGCCGCCTGTCGGTCAGCACCCGGTAGCCGCCGGTGCCGGGAAGCGGGGGACCCGGCAGCGTGATCACCCGGCCCTGCTCGGTCTCCCGGTCGTCGGCGCGCTCGCCGGGGACGACGAGGACGGGGTCGTGCCCGGCCGCCGCGTAGCCCTTGCCCAGCTCGCGCAGCGCGGTGCGCAGGCCGCCCGAGGCGGGCGCGACGAAGTTGGCCAGCCGGACTATCCGCAGCGCGCTCATGCCGCCAGCACCGCCTTCCGCGAGGCGAGCACGTCCGCGTAGTGCCCGATCAGCTGATCGCCGACGGCAGCCCAGGTGCGCCCCTCGACGGTCGCCCGCCCGGCCGCTCCGTAGGCGGCCCGCAGCCCGGGGTCGGCGGCCAGGGCCCGCACCGCGTCCCGTACGGCGGCGGCGTCGCGCGGCGGCACCAGCAGTCCGGTGCGTCCGTGGGTGACCAGGTCCAGCGGACCGCCGGCGGCGGGCGCGACCACCGGCACGCCGCTCGCCATGGCCTCCTGGACGGTCTGGCAGAACGTCTCGAAGGGACCGGTGTGCGCGAAGACGTCCAGCGAGGCGAAGATCCGGGCGAGGTCGTCGCCGGTACGGCGGCCGAGGAAGACGACGCCGGGCAGGGCCTGTTCCAGCCCGGGGCGGCTGGGCCCGTCGCCGACGACCACGACCCGTACGCCGTCCAGGTGGCAGGCGCCGGCCAGCAGCTCGACCTGCTTCTCGGGGGCGAGCCGCCCGACGTAGCCGACGATCAGCTCGCCGCCCGGGGCGAGCTCCCGGCGCAGCGCCTCGTCGCGCAGGCCCGGCCGGAAGCGGACGGTGTCCACACCGCGCGGCCAGAGCCCGAGCCGGGGCACGCCGTGCGCCTGGAGGTCCTGCAGGGCGGCGCTGGAGGGGGCGAGGGTGAGGTCGGCGGCGCCGTGCACGGAGCGGATGCGCCGCCAGGCCGCTGCCTCGCCCGCCCCCATGTACGTGCGGGCGTATCCCGCGAGGTCGGTCTGGTAGACGGCGACCGCGGGGACACCGAGCCGGGCGGCGGCCGCCATGCCGCGGACGCCGAGGACGAAGGGGCTGGCCAGGTGGACCAGGTCGGCGCGGTGCTCGGCGATGGCCGCGGCGACCCGTCGGCTGGGGAGGGCGACGCGGACCTGGGGGTAGCCGGGGAGCGGAAGGGAGGGGACGCGGACGACGGGGCACGGCGCGTGGGCGTCGGACCCGTTGCCGGGAGCGGTTGCCGGTGCGACGACGACACAGGCGTGACCGCGGTCGACGAGGTGCCGGGCGGTCTGGAGCGCGC
Organism: Streptomyces viridiviolaceus; assembly: GCF_014650995.1. GTDB lineage: Bacteria > Actinomycetota > Actinomycetes > Streptomycetales > Streptomycetaceae > Streptomyces > Streptomyces viridiviolaceus. Next base: position 80,985 of record NZ_BMWA01000026.1, on the reverse strand, counting down.
AGTGGGCCACGCCGTTCACATCGGGGGGAAAGGATTCGGTCACGATGACGACACGCATACCCGTGTTGTCGCCGGACTGGACGTGCCCGCGTCAACGTCGATCTTTCCGGACAGGGAACGTCCCATGAGCGTTGCGCTGCCCACCCGGACGGGTCAGGCCGCGGCCACGCCCGCCTGACCCGCGGGTCACCCGTCGTTCACACCGGTGGCCGCATGATCACGGCTCCCTCACACCGCAGGCGCGTCCGGTCCGATCCGGCTCCGTACGGCCGTCTGGACCTCGGCCTCCTCGGCCGGGTCGGCGGCGAGCCGGCGCAGCCGCTCGACGACGCGGTTGTCTCCGGTCTCGGCGTACCTGGCGGCGACCTCGCGGGTGGTCTCCTCGCAGTCCCACAGGCACTCGACGGCGAAGCCGGCGGGGAAGGACGGGTCGGTGGCGGCCAGCGCGCGGGCGGCCCGGCCGCGCAGGTGGGAGGAGGCGGTCTCGCGGTAGATGTGCCGCAGCACGGGGGCGGCGCAGGCGATGCCGAGCCGGCCGGTGCCGTCGACGAGGGTCCACAGGGTCGGCGCGTCGGGCCCTTCCCCGCGCACCGCCTCACGCAGTGCGGCGAGGACGAGGTCGCGGTCCCGCGCCCCACCCCGGCAGGCGAGCACCCGGCCGGCGGCGGCGCCGAGGGCGTCGGGCCGGTGGGCCCAGCCGCGCGCCCGGTCCACGGCGGCGACGCTGCGCATGCGCTCGAAGGCGTCGACGGCGGCCTCCACGACCGGCGTCGAGCCGGTGATCACGGCACCCTCGATGAGATCGAGGGCATCGGGATCATTGCTGTCGGCGAGATAGCGCAGGGCGGTGCAGCGGGCGCCCTCGTCGCCGGACCTCGCGGCTTCCACGATCTCGGGACGGTCCTCCGGGCCGGCGACGGCCGCGAGACAGCGGGCCGCCGGGACGTGCAGCGCGGCGCCGCGTTCGATGCCCTGCTGGGCCCACTCGAACACCGCCCGCACGCTCCAGCCCGGTCGGGGTCCGGTGGGGCGCATCTGCCGCTGCCAGCGGTCGAAACAGCCGGCCTCCTGTGCGGCACGCACGCGCGTGGCGATCGATTCGCGCGGATCCTCGGCCCACAGCCGCCAGGGCCTGGGTTCGAAGGCGTCCCGCACGGCTGCGGCCAGCTCGGCCTCCCCCTCGGGATCGCGGGGGAAACGCGCGAGCACGGGCTCCGCGAGGGCGCGCAGACCGGCGTCGTCGTCGCGCAGCGCCAGCTCGTCGAGGGCCCAGGCCCAGCTGACGCCGTGGGCGGCGTACCTGCGCAGCAGGTCCAGCGCGTCCCGCCTGCCGTAGGAGGCGAGGTGACCGAGGACCGCGAGGGCGAGTCCGGTGCGTGACTCGTCGGCGTCGAGGACGTCCTCGGGGTCGAAGAGGTGGGCCTCGATCGCGTCCAGTTCGCCGTTCAGGTCCAGGTAGAGACGGGCGTAGTAGAGGGAGCGGTTCTCCACCTGCCAGTCGTGGCGGGGGTCGCGCAGCACACAGTGGTTCAGGGCAGCGAGCGCCTCGGCGCGCGGGGCGGTGAGCGCGTGCAGCGTGCCGTCGCCGCGACCCCGCTGGAGCAGGCCGAGCAGCGTACCGCTGGGCGCTATGACCGGATCGAACATGGGAAACAGCCTCACATCAAGCGTCGACGCAACCGGGGAACACGCGTTACCTGGCCGTGCGACAACACGTCGGAGAGCCCGCCGTCTCTTGCTTGCTGTAGACCATCTTCCTCTGCCTCTCGTCGGTGGCCCATGCGGACCGCATCACGGCCCGCGCGGTGCGGCAACACCTGCCCAGCCATCGCGTCCGTGAATCACGTCGTCATGATGACCCGGCGGTCACATCTGCCGCGACCGAAATTTCGGCGGCCTCGTACCGCCTCCCCCGTTTTCCGTGTTTTCCCTGGTGACCAGGGCCTTGATCAGTTTCGGCTCACTGCCGGCCGAACAGTTCCAGAAGCTCCGTCCGGGCGAACATCCGGGCGGTGTCGACGGCCGACGGCGTGCCCGCGGAGGGGTCCGCTCCGCCCTCCAGAAGGGCCTTGATCACCTCGGTCTCGCCCTTGAACACGGCCCCGGCGAGCGGGGTCTGGCCCCGGTCGTTGATCCGGTCGGCCTCGGCGCCGCGGGCCAGCAGCGCACGCACCGCGTCGGCGTGGCCGTGGTAGGCGGCGAGCATGACGAGGGAGTCGCCGCGGTCGTTGGTGAGGTTGGCCGGGACGCCGGCGTCCACGTACGCCACCAGCGCCTCGGTCTGCCCCTGCCGGGCCAGATCGAAGATCTTGGTCGCCAGCTCCACGACCTCGGGGTCGGGGGCTTCACTCATGGGCCGGACCGCCTCTCACTTACGAACGTACGAACGTTGGGGACTTCGTGTGCGCACGCTGCGAGCGGTGCAGCCGTGCGAGTGAATCGCCAGGGTACTGGCTCGCGCCGCACATGACCCGAAGTGCCGGAGGCAAAGATCACCACGAACCCGCCCGGACGCAACCGCCCTGCTCAGCCCGCCCTCCGAACGCTACGCCAGGCGGAGGAAAACAGCCGAATTTCCCCCATTTGCACCTTTTATCGTATGGATACATCCTGTGAGCCTGGAAGTACTCATGGTGACTGTCCCCGCGAACCAGGAGAACTCACATGATCCTCCCGATTTCAGGCGTCGTCCTGCTCGGCATCGTCTGCTTCATCTTCTGCCGCAAGGACGGCCTCAAGACCTCACACCTGCTGTGCGCGGTCCTGTTCGGCTTCTACCTCGCGAGCACGGCCGTCGCCCCGAGCATCAAGGCGGGAGGCGAGAGCCTGGCGAGCCTCCTCGGCGGTCTCAGATTCTGACGGCCCTCTCCGTCCGCGTCCCGCCCGTACTCACTCCCAGGAGGCAGCAGTGGCCCGGCGGCCCCTCCCCCGCATTCTGAGCAACGGCGGCGCCCAGCTCGCCCGCAGCCGGGAGCTGGCCAGGACGGCGGCCGCCGGCGCCACCGACGTCCTCCAGCCACTGATCACGATCGCCCGCGGTCTGCGCCGGCTGGCCGCGACAGCGAGCCGCAAGTGGGCCGAGACCCCCAAGGACCGTCGCGGTGCCCTGCTGTTCCTGCTGGCCTCGGTGGTGCTGGTCGTGGCACTCGTGCCGTACGGCCCGCTGCTCGCCGTCGTCACCGTGATGACGGCGGCGGCCTGGCAGGGCAGGGACCGCACACCACCTGCCTCGCAGGGCCCCGACGACTCCCAGGTCCAGCGCCTGAAATCGCTCTACGAGGCGCTGGTCCCCTACTTCTCGGTGGCCGAGGACCCCGACCCCCTCTACGTCCACGGGGGTGAGTGGGAGAAGGCGTTCCCCGCGTACGAGTTCGACGAGACCGGGCGCTTCTGTCAGTTGGTGATCCGCTACCCGGCATACTTCACCGACGGGGAGGCCGAGTCCCGGGCCCGGATCGAGCACCTGCTGAGCGCCAAGGCGGGCAGGGGCCGGGAGTACCACTTCGCGTGGGACGAGGAGGCCAACCACCTCTCGCTCACCGCCCTCGCGCCGCTGCCCACCGACATCGCCGCGCAGCGTTTCGTCACGGCACCCGGCGAGACGGTGCTCGGCTTCACCGACCCCACCCAGGTGCAGCGCACCCTGCCGCTCACCCACGGCGAGGAGGAACGGGACGTGCCGCCGGTCGTCTGGCGCACGGGCGTCCGCTCCACCGAGCCGCACCTGCTGGTCCTGGGCCAGCCGGGCACCGGCACGTCCACCCTGCTGCGCTCCGTCGCCCTGCAGGCCCTGCTCCGCGGCGACCTGGTGATCGTCGACGGGGGCGGCACCGGCGAGTACGCCTGCCTGACCGGCCGGGACGGGGTGCTGGCCGTCGAGTGCGGCCTGACCGGCGCGCTCACCAGCCTGGAGTGGGCCACCCACGAGACCGAACGCCGGCTGGTCGCCGTCAACCAGGCCCGGCAGGAGGGCCGCCCGCCGCCGGAGGACGCCAGGCGGCCGCTGTGGATCCTCGTGGACCGGCCGAGCGCCTTCGCGCACCTGGCCGCCGCGGACGGCCGCCGGGATCCTCAGTCCCTGCTCCACGTCCCGCTGCGGCACGGCCGCGCGGCGAACGTGACGGTCGTCGTGGCCGACCAGCTGGACGCGCTGGACCTCCTCGGCGACGCCGTACGGCAGCACACACGCGCGCGTGTCGTCCTCGGCCCGGCCACGGCGGACCAGGTGGCGGCCGTACTCGGCGCCCCCGCGCCCACCACGCCCGTGGACCAGGTTCCGCCGGGCCGGGGCTACGCCCGTCTGGGCGCGGGTCCGGTCCACCGCATCCAGGTCCCGGCGACACCCGACCCGTACGACGACGCGACGAGCGACGCCCACCGGCAGGCGGTGCTCGACCTGCTCCCGCCGCGCACCACACCGGCGGACGGGGAGCAGGCCCCGGTTCCCGCGGAGGCGGAGCCCGAGGCGGTCCCGGCCGCCGTGAAGTCCGTCACGGCCGGGACGGAGATGGGGACGGAGAAGGAGGAAGGGACGGTCGCCACGGACGCGGAACCGACGGCGCTCGCCCCGGACGACACGGCACCGGTCCGGACGGAGGCGGTGCCCGCCAAGGCAGTGGCGGCGGAATCCTCCTGAGGAGGCGCACGGGTAGGGGACGACGCGCTCGGCCCGTACCCGTGGGCGATCGCCGACCGCGTACCTGCCCCACCGACCGCCACGTTCCGCCCCGGCCGACGGCGGCGTCCCACCGCCCCGGAGCGGCCACGGCCGCACGGACCCGCCCGCGGCTGCGAGCCCGGCGGCGGCGCGGCCGTTCCGCTACGCCACGAACGTCCTCGGCGCCTCGCCCGCCCCCACGCCGCCGTTCTCCACCAGACGGGCCGCCGCGGCCAGCCGTACGGCCGCCTCCTCCGCCACCGCCCCGCCGACGGTGAACGGCAGCCGCACGTACCCCTCGAAGGCCCCGTCCACCCCGAAGCGCGGACCGGACGGGACCCGCACCCCCACGCGCTCGCCCGCCTCGGCCAGCCGCGATCCCGACAGTCCCCCGGTGCGCACCCACAGGGTGAGTCCGCCCCTCGGCACCTCGAACTCCCAGCCGGGCAGCTCCCGCCGTACCGCCGCCACCAGCTCGTCCCGGTTCTGCCGGGCCTGGTCGCGCCGCACCTGCACGGCCTGCTCCCAGCCGCCCGTGCCGAACAGCCAGTTCACGGCCAGCTGCTCCAGTACGGGAGTGCCCAGGTCGGCGTACGCGCGCGCGGCGACCAGGCTGCGGATGACGTCGGGTGCCGCCCGGACCCAGCCGATGCGCATGCCCGCCCAGAAGGCCTTGCTGGCGGAACCGACGGTGACGACCGTCGAGCCGGCCGGGTCGAACGCGCACACGGGGCGCGGCATCTCGACCTCGTCCTCCAGCCACAGCTCGCTCATCGTCTCGTCGGCCACGAGGACGGTCCCCGCCGAGCGGGCCGCGTCCACCAGCCGCCGCCGCTGGTCGTCGTCGGCCAGCGCACCCGTGGGGTTGTGGAAGTCGGCGACGACGTACGCGATGCGGGGCGCCGCCTCCCTCAGCACCTGCCGCCAGCGGTCGAGGTCCCACCCGGCCAGCCCCTCGGCCATCGCGACGGGCACCAGCCGCGCCCCCGCCTCGCGCATCAGCTGCAGGATGTTGGCGTACGACGGCGATTCGACGGCGATGCGCTCGCCCCGGCCGCCGAAGAGATGGCAGATCGCGTCGATCGCCCCCATCGCCCCCGTGGTCACCATGATCTGCTCGGGCATGGTCGGGATCCCGCGCCCGGTATAGCGGTCGGCGATCATCGAGCGCAGCGCGGGCAGCCCGGCCGGATAGTCGCCGTGCGTGTGCGCGTACGGCGGCAGCTCCTCCAGGGCGCCCTGCACGGCCCGGGTGAGCCAGGGCTCGGGCGCGGGCAGTGCCGCGCAGCCGAGGTCGATCATCGAGCCGAGGGCCTCGGGCGGAAGGGGTTCGAGCCCGCGCGCGGGCAACGGGTTCCCGGCCGGTACCGCGGTCCAGCTGCCGGCGCCGCGCCGGGACTCCAGGAAGCCCTCGGCGCGCAGGGCCTCGTAGGCCGCGGCGACCGTGGTGCGGCTGACGGACAGGGCGAGGGCCAGCTCGCGTTCGGCGGGCAGCCGGGCGGCGACCGGCACCCGCCCCTCGAGCACCAGCAGCCGGATGCCGTCGGCGAGCGCGCGGTAGGCGGGCGGGCGGCGGGTGCCGGGGCCGGCCGGGCGGTCCTGCTGGGAGCCGAGCAGCCGGGCGAGCTGAGCCGCCCCCACGGCCGAGGTCCACTGCACCATGGAAATCAGTCCACCTTCCCCGGATTGGCCATGGATGGCCTCACTTCTCAAGCCACAGGGTGTCATGGAACAGGCCACTACCACCACCACAGGGGGGCACGTCTTGTCCAGGCAAGGGCATCTCGCACGACGGCTGACACAGCTCTACGGCGGTCTCGTGCTGTACGGCGCGAGTTCGGCACTGCTGGTCAGGTCGGGACTCGGACTGGAACCGTGGAACGTCCTGCACCAGGGCCTCGCGGAGCGCACCGGCCTGTCGATGGGCGTGGTGCTGACCATCGTCGGCGCCGCGGTGCTGCTGCTGTGGATCCCGCTGCGGCAGCGGCCCGGTCTCGGCACGGTCTCCAACGTGCTGGTGATCGGCGCCGCTATGGACGCGACGCTGGCCGTCGTGCCCGACGTCCACGGCCCTATGGTGCGGATCGGGCTGATGGTCGCCGGCATCGTGCTGAACGGCGCGGCGACCGGCCTGTACATCGCGGCGCGCTTCGGCCCGGGCCCGCGAGACGGCCTGATGACGGGCCTGAACCGGCGCACGGGGCTGTCGGTGCGCCTCGTGCGCACGGCCATCGAGATCGCGGTCGTGGCGACGGGCTTCGCCCTCGGTGGCACCGTGGGCGTCGGCACCCTGCTGTACGCGGTGTCGATCGGACCGCTCGCCCAGCTCTTCCTGCGCGCTTTCGCCGTCCCCACGGCACCGGTCGGCAGCCCGGTCGTTGCCGCCGGGCAACCACGAGGAGCGATACTTCGTCCGTGAGCTCGCCGATACGCCACCCCTACCTCGACCATCCCGGCCCGATCGCCTTCGCCCACCGGGGCGGGGCCGCGGAGGGTCTGGAGAACACCCTCCGGCAGTTCCGGCGCGCGGTCGAGACGGGCTACCGGTACATCGAGACCGACGTCCACGCCACACGGGACGGCAGGCTCGTCGCGTTCCACGACGCGACCCTGGACCGGGTGACGGACGGCGCCGGCCGGATCGCCGACCTGAGGTGGGAGCAGGTGCGCCACGCGCGCGTGGCGGGCGAGGAGCCGGTACCCCTCTTCGAAGACCTTCTGGAGGCCCTGCCCGAGGTGCGCTGGAACGTCGACGTCAAGGCGGAGCCCGCGCTGCTGCCCTTCCTGGAGCTGATCGAGCGCGCGAACGCCTGGGACCGCGTCTGCCTCGGCTCGTTCTCCGAGGCGCGCGTCGTCCGCGCCCAGCGGCTGGCCGGCCCGCGACTGGCCACCTCGTACGGCACCCGGGGCGTGCTCAACCTGCGGCTGCGCTCCTGGGGCGTGCCGGCGGCGCTGCGCCGCTCGGCGGTGGCCGCGCAGGTGCCCGAGGCCCAGTCGGGCATCCAGGTGGTGGACCACCGCTTCGTCCGCGCCGCCCACGCGCTCGGACTGCAGGTGCACGTGTGGACCGTGAACGATGCCGACCGCATGCACCGGCTCCTGGACCTGGGAGTGGATGGCATCATGACCGATCACATCGACACACTGCGCAAGGTCATGGAGGACCGCGGCGTCTGGGTCTGAGACCCCGGCCGGGCCCCGGGCGTCGCGCGTCACGGGGAAGCGAGGGCACGGGTGGGCACCGACACCGTGCGGACGGACGCGGCCTGCGGGGCCGCCGACCGGCGGCGCGAGCAGCGCGGCTGGTACTTCTACGACTGGGCGTGCTCGGTCTACTCCACGAGCGTGCTCACGGTGTTCCTGGGGCCCTACCTGACGTCGGTCGCCGAGTCGGCGGCGGACGCGGACGGATACGTCCACCCCCTGGGGATACCGGTGCGCGCCGGGTCCTTCTTCGCGTACTCGGTGTCCCTGTCGGTGATCGTGGCCGTGCTGGTGATGCCCCTGGTGGGTGCCGCGGCCGACCGCACGGGCCGCAAGAAGCCCCTGCTGGGCGTCGCCGCGTACACCGGGGCGGCCGCCACGACCGGCATGTTCTTCCTCGACGGCGACCGCTATCTGCTCGGTGGCGTGCTCCTGGTCGTCGCCAACGCCGCGCAGTCCGTGGCGATGATGCTCTACAACTCCTACCTGCCGCAGATCGCCCCGCCCGAGGAGCGCGACGCGGTCTCGTCCCGCGGCTGGGCCTTCGGTTACGCGGCGGGGTCGCTGGTACTGGTGGTGAACCTGGTCCTCTACACCGCCCACGACTCCTTCGGCCTCTCCGAGAGCGCGGCGGTCCGCGTCTGCCTGGCGTCGGCCGGTCTGTGGTGGGGCGCGTTCGCACTCGTCCCGCTGCGCCGGCTGCGCGACCGCCGGGCACCCGCGCGCAAGGCGGCCCTCCCCGGGTTCCGGCAGCTCGCGGCGACCGTACGCGACATGCGCCGGCACCCGCTGACGCTGGCCTTCCTGCTGGCGTACCTGGTCTACAACGACGGCATCCAGACGGTGATCTCCCAGGCGTCCGTCTACGGCTCCGAGGAGCTGGACCTCGGGCAGTCCACGCTCATCGTGGCCGTGCTGCTGGTCCAGGTGCTGGCGGTGGCGGGAGCCCTGGCTCTGGGCCGGCTGGCCCGGACGTACGGGGCGAAGCGCACGATCCTCGGATCCCTGGTCGCCTGGACGGTCACGCTCGCGGCCGGCTACTTCCTGCCGGCCGGCGCGCCGGCGTGGTTCTTCGTGCTGGCCGCCGGGATCGGACTCGTGCTCGGCGGCAGTCAGGCGCTGTCCCGCTCGCTGTTCTCGCACCTCGTTCCGCCCGGCAAGGAGGCCGAGTACTTCTCGGCGTACGAGCTGAGCGACCGCGGCATGAGCTGGCTCGGTCCCTTGCTGTTCGGCCTCACGTACCAGCTGACCGGGAGCTACCGGGACGCGATCATCTCGCTCGTGGCGTTCTTCGCCCTCGGTTTCCTGCTCCTCGCGCGGGTGCCGGTGAGGCGGGCGATCACCGACGCGGGCAATCCACTACCCGAAAGGATTTAGCACTCGGCGCGAAAGGGCTGTAGTGTACGCGTTTGGCCTGCCAGGCGTACCGTTACTGCGCGTCAAAGGTGTCGAAACGCTGGGTCACATCTGTTATCAGAGGTGACAAACCGGACGCCGGTGGGTACTGCACTGGTTGACAAGGCTGCGGCTACGACGGCGACGCATGGCCCCGGAACGGGACTCGGGACGGGAATCTTTACCGCCGACCGGACGTTGACCGGATGACGACGACAGCGACACCTGTCCTGTGGGCGACAAGCCCGGGAGGCACGATTCATGAGTGAGCGAGCTCTTCGCGGCACGCGCCTCGTGGTGACCAGCTACGAGACGGACCGCGGCATCGACCTGGCCCCGCGCCAGGCCGTGGAGTACGCATGCGAGAAGGGGCACCGCTTCGAGATGCCCTTCTCGGTCGAGGCGGAGATCCCGCCGGAGTGGGAGTGCAAGGTCTGCGGGGCCCAGGCACTCCTGGTGGACGGCGACGGCCCGGAGGAGAAGAAGGCCAAGCCCGCGCGTACGCACTGGGACATGCTGATGGAGCGGCGCACCCGCGAGGAACTCGAAGAGGTCCTCGAGGAGCGGCTGGCCGTTCTGCGCTCGGGCGCGATGAACATCGCGGTTCATCCCCGGGACAGCCGCAAGAGTGCGTAGTCCCCGCGGGGGCTGAGCGAGGTTTCAGCGCACGTGGACAGACCGCGGGTGCCGTACGTGTCACGTACGGCACCCGCGGTCTGTCGTGTGTGCGTGATGCCCCTGCGGACACCTGATATCGCCGTGGGTGGGCCCACGACCGTCGCGGTACGGCCGCGGCCCTCGGGTTCAGAGGCGGCCCCGCGACGGCCGCGGGTACATCGGGCCTCGTGCGCGGGCCCGCGAGTCCCGTGGGTGTGGCGTGTGCGGTCCGGCGCCGTGGCCGGGCGCTGCCTGCCGCCCGACCGCGGGAGTTCAGCGGGTGAGCGGCGGGCGGGGATCCCGCGGGGCGTCGTCCGCGTCGTCCCGTATGACCTCGCCCTGGACGACCTTGCCGTCCGGGCGGTGCATGCGGGCCTGGCGGAAGGCGTCGCCGAGGGTGCCGGGGCCCGCCTCACGGAGCCTGCGCTCGAAGGTGCGCTCCGCGTAGCGGCTCACGGCCTTCTGGACCGGGGGCAGCAGCAGGAGCAGGCCCAACGCGTCCGAGATCAGGCCCGGGACCATCAGGAGCAGGCCGCCCAGCATCATCAGGCCGTTGCCCTCGCTGTTCGGCCGGGCCGTGGGCATCGCGCCGGACTGCTGCTGTTGCAGCGTCTCGCTGAGGTTGCGGAAGGCCCGCCGGCCGGCCCCCTTGACGACCACGGCGCCGAGCACGACTCCGGCCACCAGGAGCAGGAACACCACCAGCCCGCTCGACGCGCCCGCGACCATGGTCAGCAGCCAGATCTCCAGCACGAGCCATGCCGCGATCCCCAGCGGCAGGAACGTCCGCAGCCGGGAGCGCCGGGGCCGGGCGGGGGTCCTGGGGGTCTGAGCGCCAGTCGTCATGCCTCCAGTGTGCCTGGGCCCGGCTCAGCGCGGGATAAGGGCTCGATCAGGCGTTCTTGCGCGGCGTCCCGGCCGGCCGGTCGGACGCCTCGGCGTCCCTCGGCCCGCCGGCTGCCCGGTCACGGCCCAGCACCTTGCCGACCCGCTCCCCCACGCCCCACGTGGTGACCCGCCAGAGCGCCTCCACCAGGATGTCCCGGCTCATCTTGGAGTCGCCCAGTTCGCGCTCGACGAACGTGATGGGGACCTCGACGACGTGGTAGCCGGCCTTGATCGCCCGGCGGGCGAGGTCGACCTGGAAGCAGTAACCCTGGGACGCGACGTCGTCCAGGCCGAGCCCCTCCAGGGTCTCCCGGCGGAAGGCGCGGTAGCCGCCCGTGATGTCGCGCAGCGGCAGGTCGAGCGCCAGGCGCGAGTACAGGCTGCCACCACGGGAGATGAACTCGCGGGACTTGGGCCAGTTCACCACCCGGCCGCCGGGCACCCAGCGCGAGCCGAGCACGAGGTCGGCGCCCTTCAGAGCGGTGAGCAGGCGGGGCAATTCCTCGGGCTGGTGGGAGCCGTCGGCGTCCATCTCGATCAGCACGCCGTAGTCGTGCTCCATACCCCAGCGGAAGCCCGCGAGATAGGCCGCGCCCAGCCCCTCCTTGCCCTTGCGGTGCAGGACGTGCACGTGATCGTCCCCGGCGGCGAGTTCGTCGGCGAGCTTGCCGGTGCCGTCGGGGCTGTTGTCGTCGGCCACGAGGACATGTGCCTCCGGGACCGCCTTGCGCACGCGGCCGACGATCGCCTTGATGTTCTCCGCCTCGTTGTAGGTCGGGATGATCACCAAGGCCGTGCCCAGGGGGCCGAACCGTCTCCCCTGGCCCGCTGCCGCGGGCGTCCCCTCGCCGTCGTTCACTGCTGCCCCTTCATGTCCGTACGCAGAGAACCACCATAGTGGCCACGGCCTGCGGTGACGCGACTGGACGTTGGTCTGGTGGTGTCGATTCCGCAGGACCTGGGTAGGACTGCACTTTTCGGGCCGCCGTCACGGCGGAGCCACCACGGCGGATGGGGGCCCGGCACCCTTCGGGCCGACCTGGGACCCGCTGGCTGCGGGTCGACCGAAAGCCGTTGTCTACTGAGCGTCCGGGCCCCACCCGGGTCACACCTCCCGACCGGCCGGAACGTCCCCTCGTCGCCGCGCGAGCGCTGAGCCTGGCTCCCAGTGGCGGTGCCCCGGTGCGGCACACCGTCCCTGACCCAGCGGCGCCGCGACAAGTGCGCGGAGGATTCCCCGGTCGGGCGTCCGGTGGTGGACTCGGAGAACCTATCGGCCCCCCGCCGTCGGCTGTCAACAGTCGCTCGACCTGCGACGCCCGCGTCAATGCCCAGGTCAGCGCGGGGGAGGCGCAGGTGGGGCCCAACCGAAGATCACCGTTCCGTCGGCCGTGGAGATCACTCGCCCGGCCGTACGAACACGGTCCGGCCGCCCACCACGGTGCGCAGGCAGACGGGCAGTTCCCGGCCCGGGGAGAGATCGGGCAGGCCGGGAGTGCCGGAGCGCGGGTCGGTCGACCATCGGGCGACCCGGTCGTCGGGAGCCTGGACGACCAGTTCGTCGGCGCGCCACACGGCGTAGTCCGCGGGCGCGCCCGGCACCAGGACGCCCGCGTCGTCGCGTCCGATCGCCCGCCAGCCGCCGCGCGTGTGCGCCGTGAAGGCGGCGCGCACCGAGACGCGGTGCTCCGGCGTGCGGTGGAAGGCGGCGGCCCGGACGGTGCCCCACGGGTCGAGGGGTGTGACAGGGCTGTCGGAGCCGAAGGCGAGGGGGACGCCGGCCCGCAGCAGGGCCGCGAACGGGTTGAGGGTGCGGGCCCGCTCGGCGCCGAGGCGCTGGGCGTACATGCCGTCCTCACCGCCCCACAGCGCGTCGAAGGCGGGCTGGACGGAGGCGGTCAGGCCGAGTTCGGCGAAGGCCGCGACGGTCTCGGGGGTGAGCATCTCGGCGTGTTCGACGCGGTGGCGGGCGGCGCGGACACGGGCGAGGCCGATCTTGTCGGCGGCGGCCCGCACGCCCTCCACCACAGCGGTCACGGCGGCGTCGCCGATGGCGTGGAAGCCCGCCTGGAGGCCGGCCTCGCTGCAGGCGACGACGTGGGCGGCGACATCGGCGGCGTCCAGGTAGGCGGTGCCGGTGTGGCCGGCGTCGGCGTACGGCTGGTGCAGGAAGGCGGTGTGCGAGCCGAGGGCGCCGTCGACGAACAGGTCGCCGGCGGCGCCGATCGCGCCCAGCTCCCGCGCCCTGTCGACGCCCTGCTCGGCCGCCTCGGCCCAGTAGCCGACGACGCGCGGTCCCGCTTCCTCGGAGGCCAGCCGCAACAGGCCGGTGAGGTCCTCCTCGGAGGAGATCTCCGGGCCCGCGCATTCGTGAACGGTGCCGATGCCGAGGGAGGCGGCGTGTGCGAGGGCGGCCCGCTGGGCCTCGGTGCGCTGGGCCGGGGTGACGGCCCCGAAGGCGGTGGCGCGTGCGGCATGGTGGGCGTCGGCGGTGAGCGGCCCGTCCGCGTGGCCGGCGCCACCCGGGACGAGGTCGAGCAGAGCCGTCGTGACGACTGCCGAGTGGACGTCGATCCTGCTGAGGTAGAGGGGGCGGCCGCCGGTGGCCTCGTCCAGCTCGGCGCGCGTCGGGGGGCGGCCGTCGGGCCAGCGGGAGGCGTCCCAGCCGTGGCCGAGGAGGACGCGGTCGCCGGGGCGGGCCGCGGCGAACTCCCGCACGAGGTCGAGGGCCGCCTGCAGGGAGGGGGCGCCGGACAGGTCGAGGCCGGTGAGGGCGAGGCCGGTGGACGTGGTGTGCACGTGTGCGTCGGTGAAGGCCGGCGTCACCAGGGCGCCGTCCAGGTCGATCACCTCGTCCACGCCGTCCGCGAAGGCGTCCGCGGCGCCCTCGGAGCCGACCCAGGCGACCTGGCCGCGCTCGACGACCATCGCCGTCGCGAAGGGATCGGCGGGACTGTGGACTTCCCCGCGGCGGAGCAGGACGGTCGCGGAGGGGGCGGATGACTCACTCATGGGCACCAGTCTCGCCCCTGGCGCGCCCCGGCCCGCACGCAGGTCGGCGCCGCGCGCGGGTCGCGCGCGGCGGGCCGGTCAGATCCGCGGCGGCCGTGCCTCGTACGGCGTGGACAGCACCACCGTCGTGCGCGTCGACACCCCGGCGAGGGAGCGCAACCGGGCGAGCAGTTCCTCCAGCTCGTGCGGGGTGGCCACGCGCACCTTGAGGATGTAGTTCTCGTCACCCGCCACGCTGTGGCAGGCCTCGATCTCGGGGACACCCGCCAGGCGGTCGGCGATGTCGTCGGGGGCGCTGGGGTCGAAGGGTTTCACCGAGATGAAGGCGGTCAGCGGCAGCCCGACGGCCTCCGGGTCGACGACCGCGGCGTAGCCGCGGATGACGCCACGCTGCTCCAGCCGCCGCACCCGCTGGTGCACGGCCGACGTGGACAGGCCCGTGGCCTTGCCCAGGTCTGTGTAGCTCATCCGCCCGTCCTTGACGAGCAGCTGCACGATCTGTCGGTCCAGCTCCTCCATGGCGCAAGAACCTACAGTGCGCTTGATCTCCTCGGATACCTGAGCAGCCAGGTCATACCCGGTTCGTGATGTGACGGGGGCCGCGCCGCCGACCGACCGGGACAAACCCACCGCATGGGGCATCTGCGAGGGGCATGTGACCAACGCCACACCTTCCGGGCCGTCTCCGTGATGTTCTCGTGATTACCGCCGAGGGGGGACGGGAAGTGCTTCGTGTGGTCGAGGCCGCAGTGCCTTCACGGCCCAGCCCGAGGGGGAGAATCCCATGCAGAGTCTTAAGCGCCCTGGTCGTACCGTGCCCAAGCGGCAGCAGCCGGTCGTCGAGCCCGAGCCGGAGTGCGTCGAACCCGACGCCTTCGACGACGAGGAGCTCGACGCCTACGACACCTTCGAGATGTACCGGGTGATCTGCCCGGACTGCGCGCAGCCCATCGCGTTGCTGGCGGACGAGGACGTTCTGCCGGAGCACGCCCTGTGCGCGTCGCCGTGGAACCCGTTCGGCCTGACGGTCTGCGCCGGCACCGGCCGCCGGGCCACCGACGCCCGCCCCGCGGACGAGTCCTTCCGGCCGCACGAGCAGGACACCGCCCTGCTGTTGACGCTCCCTCAGGGACTCGACTGGCGGACGCAGCCCTTCTCCCACGTCGGCGGCCCGGGCTCCCGCCCGATGCGCGTGCCGACGATGCGGCGCCACGCCGCCTGAGCGGCTGCCGCTCGGCTTTTCGCAGACCGACCCGCGCCACGGCCGCAGGCTGCCGTGGCGCGGGTCGGTGTGTCGCCGCGGAGCAGGGCGTCTGTTACTGACCGGCAGGTCGCGGGCGTCGACGGCAACCGGCACCGGTCGGCGGACGCCCGCGAACTCACGCCCGATTCCGCGGGCCGGTGACCTGCCCGCACTCCCCGGCGTTGCCCGGGTATGACACCCACGTACTCGGCGACCGGGCGTCGACCCCGCGTGTTCGTCCCGGTGCCCGCGGGAGTGGTCCCACCGGCGCCCCAGCTCCCGGACCCGCCGATCTACCGCGAACTGATGCGGACCTGGGCCGACCGCGGCCGTACCCTGCCGGGGCGCGACGACCCCGAGTGGGTCAGGCTCGCGGCGCTCCCGCACGGGCTCGGCGACTTCAGCGTGCCTCGGGACCCGCGAGATGACGGGCGATGACCATCCGCTGGATCTGATTGGTGCCCTCGACGATCTGCAGGACCTTGGCCTCGCGCATGTACCGCTCGGCCGGGAAGTCCACGGTGTAGCCGTAGCCGCCGAGGATCTGCACGGCGTCGGTGGTCACCCGCATCGCCGTGTCGGTGCAGTGCAGCTTGGCCATCGCGGCCTGTTTGGCGAACGGCCGGCCCGCGTCGCGCAGCCGTGCCGCCGCCAGGTACAGCGCGCGCCCGGCCTCGATCTGGGTGGCCATGTCGGCGAGCATGAAGCGCAGCCCCTGGAAGTCGGCGATCGGCCTGCCGAACTGCCGTCGCTCGGTCGCGTAAGCCACCGCCTCGTCCAGCGCCGCCTGGGCCACGCCGATCGCGCAGGCGGCGATGCCGAGGCGTCCGGAGTCGAGCGCGGACAGGGCGATGGCGAAGCCCTGGCCCTCCTCGCCCAGGCGCCGTGAGTCGGGGACCCGCACGCCGTCGAGGTGCACCTGGGCGGTGGGCGAGCCCTTCAGCCCCATCTTCTTCTCGGGCACGGCGGCGCTCAGCCCCTCGGCGTCGCCCGGGACCAGGAAGGCGGTGATGCCGCGCGGGCCCTCCTCCCCCGTACGCGCCATGACGGTGTAGAAGTCGGCGATGCCGCCGTGGGTGATCCACGCCTTGGTGCCGGTGATCACCCAGTCGTCGCCGTCGCGCACGGCCTTGGTGCGCAGGGAGGCGGCGTCCGAGCCGGAGGCGGGTTCGGAGAGGCAGTAGGCGCCGAGCAGACCGCCGCCGAGCATCGAGGGCAGGTGCTCGACCTGCTGTTCCTTGGTGCCGAAGGCGGCGAGTGCGTAGGAGGCGAGGGTGTGCACGCTGACGCCGAGGCCGACGGTGAGCCGGGCCGCGGCGAGTTCTTCGAGGACCTGGAGGTAGACCTCGTAGGGCTGCTCGCCGCCGCCGTACTCGGCGTCGTACGGCAGGCCGAGCAGGCCCGAGTCCGAGAGCAGGGCGAAGACCTCGCGCGGGAAGCGGCCGGCGTCCTCCTCCTCGGCCGCCTTCGGGGCGATCTCGTGCTGCGCGATGTCGCGGACGAGCGAGATCAGGTCCCGTGCCTCGTCCGTGGGCAGTTGCCGGTCCACCGGCTGCGGGGCGCGGTCGGGCATGGCGACGCTCTCCTCCCTGTCGGGCACATCGGCGGACGTGCGCCTTGGGTGGAGGCGGCTCCGCCGGGTCGTTCCGGGCCTGGCCGATGCTCGCACTCCCGGGTCACGGAAGCGGCTGACCAGCGGCTGTGCGCTGTGAGTATGCCCGATCGGACGCATGGAGTCACCAGTTAACGACCGCTCACTTCAAGAAATGTCCCCGCCCCCTCGAAGTCGGCAGCAGCCGGCCCGGATCCCGGAAACGGCCCGGCCCGTCGGCGGCCGGCCGGCACGTACCCCGGGGAGCCGGCAGGGCACCGCGAACGGCAGGCCGGTCCGGGCGGTCGACCGGCCCACCGGACCGGAGATACGGCGGCGGCGCCGTACCGGCCCCACTCCCTTTCGTCAGCCGTCGCGACGGGCCGGCGCGGGGGCCGGGTAGGCGGGATCCAGCTCCTCGACGGCGCGCAAGGTGCCGCCGAGCGTCTTCACCAGCAGGTCGCGCATGGTCTCGCGGGACAGTTCGGGGCGGCCGATCCAGTGCAGGGTGGCACCCTCGACGCTGCACACCCAGGAGAGCAGGCCCATGCGGGCCGGCGGATCGATGTCGCAGCGGCCGTACGCCCCTTCGGCGATGGTGGCGACGATCGCCTCGCGCACCCCGTCCCGGATGGCGTGGACCTCGGTGTCGAAGCCGACACCGCCGCTGACGATCGTGCGGTAGGCGGCCTGGTTGTGCTCGGCGTAGCGCAGGTAACCGTCGATGGTGCGGTGGACCCGGTCCACCTGGGGCAGGTCGGTGCCGCCCGCGGCGGTGGTGACCAGGTCGGCGACGGAGTCCTGGATGATCGCCAGGTAGTAGCCGCGCTTCGACTGGAAGTAGTAGTAGATCAGCCCCTTGGCGACACCCGCCTGGCGGGCGATGTCGTCCATCGAGAGCGCATCGTAGGACGTGTCGGCGAACAACCTCCGCCCGATGGCGATCAGTTCGGCGCGGCGCGCCAGCGAGCGCTCGGTGCCGCGCGCCCGGGGACGGGCGTCGGCACCCTGTTGACTGATATTCAATTTCGACCCTGGTCTCCTGCGGGGGGCGGGACATCCGCAGTATGGCAGGTCGGGTCGTGGCTCAGGTCACAGGTGGGTCAGGTCACAGCAGGCCCAGCTGGGTCACCAGCATCGCGATCACCACGACGAGGGTCCAGCCCATGACGTGCTCGACGATCTTCGGGCCGTCGTCCTTGGGGCCGCCGGTACGGACGCGGGCGGCGGTGGCGGTGTGTGCGGTCATGGCTTCTCGCTGGTCTCGGACGTACGGGTCGCTGTACGTCGACGTACGGGTGGACTCCCCCCACCGATCCGTCCACCTTGCCACCGAAATCGGCGTCCGCGACAGAGAGGTCGGTCACACGCCGGGCCCCCGGCACGGTGCCGGGGGCCCGGCGGAGACGGGTTCAGCGCACGCCCACCGCCGCGAGCGCGTCGCGCTGGCGCGGACTCGGGTTCGCGGGGAAGTACAGGTAGCAGACGCCGCCGGTGCCGGAGACCACCTTTCCGCTGGCGTTGTACCGCTTGGTGCGCAGCCAGATGTTCTCCCACTCGCGCCGCTTGTAGACGCGGCGCACGGCCTCGTTGCTCGGCGAGGCGGGGTCGTTGGCGATCACGTCGCCGTCCGCGGTGAAGCCGATCACGGTCATCAGATGGCCGGAGGTGCCGTAGCCCGCCCCGGTCAGTTCCTTCTCCAGGAACGACTGGGACGTTATGGCCGGGATGCCGGCCGCGATCAGCGTCTCCAGGTCGGTGAGGGAACGGAGCCGGGTGACCACGCCCTGGAGGTCCTTGAAGGTGGCCGCGTAGGCGGCGTTGAACGGCCAGTTTCCGCAGCCGGCGTACTGGTAGTCGTACGTGTACCGGGCCGCGTGGCAGACCTGCGGGTCGGCGTAGGAGGGGTCGACCCAGGCCAGTTGCCCCTCGGTGAGGCGGCCGCCCCAGTACTCGATGATCATCTGCGAGGAGGTGGGGCTGCACCAGGCTTCGCCGCCGTTGTCGTACTCCGGGTACTGACCCTTGTGGATCTCCTGCGAGTAGCGCGGGACGAGCAGCTCCTGGGCGAGGCCGGGCGTGGAGGCGGGGACCGTGAAGCGGTCGGGGATGTCGGAGCCCATGACGCCGAGCCGCCACACGGTGGGGGTGTTCCGCGTGCCGGGCCGGCGGTAGAGGGTCAGCCGGAGCCGGTAGGAGACCAGCCGCAGGCCGGAGGAGGCGTCGTCGATGGCGAAGGTGTCCGTCCAGACGCTGCTCTTGCCGTCGCCCTGGTCGTCGACCGAGGTCCGGCGGATGTCCTGGTCGCCCGCCGCCCAGCGGCCCATGACGTACCAGGGCGTGTCCGTGCCGTCGGAGTAGCTGCCCTTGAGCTCGACCTGGAGCCAGGTGCCGGCCGGGGTGTGGGCGTTCCAGGAGGCGATCGCCTCCGTCGAGGGCACGGCGAGCCGGTGGACGGGGGACGTCCAGGTCGCGTACTCCCAGGTGGCGGTCTTGCCGGTGTGCGGGTCGGCGTAGTCGGTGGTGCCCGCGGGGGCACCGATCACGACGCCGGGCCGGGCGCCCGCGACGGCGCGGGTTCCCTGCGCGGTTCCGCCGCGCCAGTCGCGGAACGTGGTCCAGGCGCGGTAGTCGACCGGGCCGGCCGGGGCGCGGCCGGGCCTCGCGCCGCCTGCGCCGACGGCGGGTGCGGTTTCGGCGGCCGCCGGGGCGGTGCTGCCCGCCACGGCTGCGACGACGGCGGCGGCCAGGACGGTTCTGCGGGACGGCTGTTCGGCTCTGCTCATGGGCGGAAGACCCCCAGGGGTACGAGTCGGGGCAGGGTCCGTTGCACGGTTGTGCGCCAACTATGGCCGCAGCCGCCCGCTCCTGCCAGCACTTCTGCCCACGCCACGCGTACGAATATTGGTGTCGACCACTGGCGCCGGCCGGGGTCCGGCAGGACCCGCCGGTGCGGGCGCCGTTAGAGTGCTCGCGAACGTCGTCCGCCCCTTCGCTCCGCCCGGGACCCGCCATCCACGACCCCGTCCTCCACGAGCTCGCCTCCCGGCTCCGCCGCCTCCCGCCCTCCTGCGGGCCCGCCCGTCTGATCGGCGTCGACGGGCACGCCGGCTCCGGGAAGTCCACCTTCGCCGGGCGGCTGGCCACCGCCATGGGCGACGCGCCGGTCCTGCACCTCGACGACGTCGCCTGCCACGACGAGCTGTTCGACTGGACCGGGCGACTGCTGAGCCAGGTGATCGAACCGCTCCGGCACGGTGCCACCGCGCGCTACGCCCCCTACGACTGGCGGGCCCGGCGCTTCCGGGAGCCGCGCCCGCTGCCGCCCGCACCGGTGATCCTGGTCGAGGGGGTCGGCTCCGGCCGCCGGGCGCTGCGCCCGTACCTGGCTCGGCTGCTGTGGATGGACGTGCCGGCCGAGGAAGCGTGGGGGCGCGGACGGGCGCGTGACGGGGAGGAGCAGCGGACGTTCTGGGCCGGGTGGATCCCGGCGGAGCGCCGGCACTTCGCCGACGACCCTTCGCGCCCCTTCGCGCATCTTCTGGTGCGCCAGAGGGAGCGGGGGTATGAGGTGCTCCAGGGGCCTGTGGGACCCCATGCATCGGCCCGACCCGTCACGGACCGTGACGGACCGTCCGCGATGTGTTGAACCTGTGAAGACCCCTCTCCGGCAACCCGCCGGAGCGGCCCAACTCCGCTTGACCCAGGGGCCGTACAGGACTTACGTTCTCAATGTGCGGCCATTCGGAGCCGCCGACAGACGCGAAGCCCCCGGTTGTTCCCCCGTGATCGGGGGCTTCGTTCTGTCCCGATCTTGTTTTCCGGCTGCTGCGCGACGCCGACCGATCACCCTCGGTCACCATTCGCCGTCACCTCCGCCTGCTCCCACCTCGCCGAACATGCTGTCCCGGCACCCTTCGGAGGAAAGACCACCGCGGGTACGATGCCCTCGGTGCGGCCTACGGACGACTGCTTCGCGCACCTGACAACTCCGGTCCGTGGCACAGCGGTTGGACCAAGGCGGCCGCCCGGCGACGGCCCGGCGGCATACCGACGGGGGCACGGTTTGTGGGGGACCTGATGGACTTCGGCACGCAGGGCCCGCAGGCCCCGGCCGACCTCGCCTGGCTGCGCGGCGTGGACGCCTACACCATGGGCGCCTATCCGCAGGCGGAGGAGGAGTTCCGGGCCGCGGTGCGCATCGATCCCGGGATGGCCGACGGCTGGCTCGGGCTGCACGCGCTGCGCGTCGACACGACGACCGCGCTGCTCAGGATGTTCCGGCACCGGGACCGCTTCGGCGAGCAGCGCGCACGTCACCGCCGCACGCTCAACTCGTGGTACTGGCTGGGCTGGTGGGTACAGCCCGTTCTGGAGAGCCCCCGCGACCTGCTGCTCGCCCACGCCTCCCACTGGCTGGACGGCCGCCACGTCCCCGAGCTGGACCGGGCCCTGGCCGGACTGCCGCCGGTGGACACCGACCCGCAGGTCCGCTTCCTGCACGCCTGCCGCGCCTACCTGGTCAAGGACTGGGAACAGCTCGTGCGGCACACCGACCCGCTGCTCGGCGAGCCGCTGCTCGGCATCGAGGCGGGCCTGTTCGGCGGCATGGCCCGGGTGCGCCTGGAGATGTACGGGCAGGCGGAACCGCTGCTGTCGGCGGCCCTGATGCGGTGCCGCAGCGAGCAGCCCCAGCGCAAGGAGCTGCGCTACTGGCTGGCGCGGGCCCACGAGGGCACCGGGCGCAGCGCCGCCGCGCTGCCGCTGTACCGGGCGGTGCACCGCGTCGACCCTGCCTTCATGGACACCTCGGCCCGGCTGGCGGCGATCGTCGAGAGCGACGGCTACGAGGACTCCACGGACTTCACGGCGCTCTCGCCGGCCGGCGCCGGACCGGACGCCCTGGACGGCCCCGACGGGCTGGATCCGCTCTTCGGTGCCGAGGAGCGCGACCTGAAGCTCTCCGACCCCGACCCGCCGTCCGTCCCCCTGCCGTCGGTGACCGGCCCGCCGGTGCGTGAGAAGACCGGTGTGCCGGAGCAGTCCCTGCCCGCCGGACCCACCGACCCGGCGTTACTGGAGGAGGCGCTCGCCGAACTGGAACGCATGGTCGGACTGGAGCCGGTGAAACGGCAGGTCAAGGCGCTGTCGGCCCAGCTGAACATGGCGCGGCTGCGGGCCGGGCAGGGGTTGCCGGTCCAGCCGCCCAAACGTCACTTCGTCTTCTCCGGCCCCTCCGGCACCGGCAAGACCACGGTGGCCCGCATCCTGGGCCGGGTGTTCTACGCCCTCGGACTGCTCGGCGGCGACCATCTCGTGGAGGCACAGCGCGCCGACCTGGTCGGCGAGTACCTCGGCCAGACGGCAGTGAAGGCCAACGAGCTGATCGACTCCGCGCTCGGCGGCGTCCTCTTCGTCGACGAGGCGTACTCCCTCTCCAACTCCGGCTACGGCAAGGGCGACGCGTACGGCGACGAGGCCCTGCAGGTGCTGCTGAAGCGGGCGGAGGACAACCGCGACCACCTCGTGGTGATCCTGGCCGGCTATCCGGAGGGCATGGACCGGCTGCTGGCCGCCAACCCGGGGCTGTCCTCCCGCTTCACCACCCGCGTGGACTTCCCCTCGTACCGCCCGCTGGAACTGACCGCGATCGGCGAGGTGCTCGCCGCCGAGAACGGCGACGCGTGGGACGAGGAGGCCCTCGACGAGCTGCGCTCGATCGCCGGGCACGTCGTCGACCAGGGGTGGATCGACGAGCTGGGCAACGGGCGGTTCCTGCGGACGCTGTACGAGAAGAGCTGCGCGTACCGGGATCTGCGGTTGTCCGCGTATCCCGGCACGCTGACGCGGGAGGACCTGGCGACGCTGCGGCTGCCGGATCTGATGCAGGCGTACGGGGAGGTCCTGTCGGGGCGGGGGCCCCAGGATCCGTCGGCCATGTGAGACGCGCCGGGGTGGCCGGGTGGGTTCGCTCGCCGCACCGACGGGGTGCCGCCGTGCCCACCGTGGCGCCCCGGCGGCACGACCGCCCGCGGCTACGTCGCCAGCACCCCCTGCCACTCCCGTGCCTCCCGGTGTGCCGGGTCGCGTACCTCGCCGACGAGCAGCTCCAGTACGTCCTCCAGCGCGACCAGGCCGAGCGCCTTCCCGGAGGCGTCGGCCACCTGCGCCAGATGCGTGGCGGCCCGGCGCATCACGGTGAGCGCGTCGTCGAGCGGCAGCTCGGGTCGCAGCGTCGTCATGGGCCGCCAGAGCTGCTGAGGAACGGCCCGGTCGGAGTCCTCCAGGTCCAGGACGTCCTTGACGTGCAGATAGCCCATGAACGCGCCGTTCTCGGCGGCGACCGGGAAGCGGGAGTACCCGGTGCGGGCGGTGAGCTGGACGATCTCGCCCGGCGTGACCGAAGGGCTGACCGTCACCAGCGCCTCGCGTCGCAGGAGCACGTCGGTGACCGGGCGTGAGCCCAGTTCGAGGGCGTCCTCCAGACGCTCCTGCTCCTCCGGGTCGAGCAGTCCGGCCTGGCCGGCGTCCTCCACCAGCCGGTTGAGCTGCTCGCTGGTGAAGACCGCCTCGACCTCGTCCTTGGGCTCGACGCGGAACAGCCGCAGGACGCCCTGGGCGCAGGCGCCGAGGGCGACGGTGATCGGCTTGCACAGGCGGGCGAAGGCGACCAGGCCGGGGCTCAGCCACAGCGCGGCCTTCTCGGGGGCGGCCATCGCCAGGTTCTTCGGGACCATCTCGCCGATGACGAGGTGGCAGAAGACCACGGCGGCCAGCGCGATGACGTAGCCCAGCGGGTGGATCACGCCGTGCGGCAGGTGGATCCACTCGAAGAAGGGCTCCAGCAGATGGGCGACGGTCGGCTCGGCGACCGCTCCGAGCGTCAGCGAGCAGACGGTGATGCCGAACTGCGCCGCCGCCATCATCTGGGGCAGCCGTTCCAGTCCGTGGAGCACCTGCCGGGCGCGGGCGGTGCCGAGCGGTTCGATCTGGCTGCGGCGTACGGAGACGAGGGCGAACTCGGCGCCGACGAAGAAGCCGTTGGCGAGCACGAGCAGCGCGGCGAACAGGAGCTGGAGGACGCTCATCGGGCGGCCTCCAGCACGGGCACCGGCGCCGTCCGCACCAGCCGTATCCGCTCCGCGCGGTAGTGGCCGACCTGCCGGACGGAGAACCGCCAGCCGGGCAGTTCCGCCCGGTCCCCGACGGCCGGGATCCGGCCCAGCAGGTCGGCGACCAGACCGGCCACGGTCTCGTACGGCCCCTCGGGTGCCTCCAGGCCGATGCGCCGCAGGGCGTCGACGCGGCAGCTGCCGTCGACGTCCCAGGCGGGACGGCCCTCCTCGGACGGGGCGGGGACGAGTTCCGGGAGGTCCAGGCCGTCGTGCTCGTCGCGCACCTCGCCCACGATCTCCTCGACGATGTCCTCCAGGGTGACGACGCCGGCGGTGCCGCCGTACTCGTCGACGACGACCGCGATGGGCTGCTCGCTGCGCAGCCGGGTGAGCAGCGGCCGGACGGGCAGGGTCTCGGGGACGAGCAGCGCCGGCCGCGCGATCCGGCCGACGGGGGTGCGCAGCCGGTCGTGCGCGGGTACCGCGAGGGCGTCCTTGAGGTGGACCATGCCGGCGATCTCGTCGATCTTCTCCCGGTAGACGGGGAAGCGGGACAGACCGGTGGCGCGGGTGAGGTTGACCACGTCCTCGGCGGTCGCCGACGACTGCAGGGCGCTGACCTTCACCCGTGGGGTCATGACGTGCTGCGCGGTCAGCTCACCGAGCGAGAGGGTCCGTACGAAGAGGTCGGCCGTGTCCTGTTCCAGGGCGCCGGCCCGGGCCGAGTGCCGGGCCAGGGAGACGAGCTCGCCGGGGGTGCGAGCGGAGGCCAGCTCGTCGGCGGGCTCGATGCCGAGCGCGCGCACGAGGCGGTTGGCCACCGCGTTGAGGGCGGCGATCACCGGGCGGAACAGACGGGCGAAGGCATGCTGCGGGCCGGCGACGAAGCGCGCGACCTGCAGGGGCTTGGACACCGCCCAGTTCTTGGGCACGAGCTCGCCGATCACCATCTGCACGGCGGAGGCCAGCAGCATGCCGACGACCACCGACAGGCCGGGTACGGCACCGTCGGGGATGCCGATCGCCGTGAACGGGCCGTCCAGCAGCTGGGCGAGTGCCGGTTCGGCGAGCATGCCCACGACGAGGGAGGTGATGGTGATCCCCAGCTGGGTGCCGGAGAGCTGGAAGGACAGTTCCTTGAGGGACTCGACGACCCGGCGGGCGCGTCGGTCGCCGTCGGCGGCGGCCTGCTCGGCGTCGGGGCGTTCCACCGTCACCAGGCCGAACTCGGCGGCGACGAAGAAGCCGTTGGCGAGGATCAGCAGGAATGCGGCTGCCAGGAGCAGCAGGGGGGTGGTCATGATGCCGCCGCCTCCGCATGGGCGCGTCCCGCGGGGGTGCGGTGCGCGCTGTGTCGGCAGGGGGCGGCGCAGGTACTACAGGACGATCCGTCCATCGCCGGAGGGAGTCACTCCTCGGGTAGCAGGAACCCCCGTGCACCGGGCGGAGCGACAGGGGCAGGGACGCGACGGCCGCGTCCTCGGTTCCCAGATTAATCACGACCGGGCGCCCTGCGGCAGGGTGTGCGCCTGCGAGCCGCCCCGGACATCCGTCCGGGGCGGGCCCCGAGGGCCGCGGATCAGCCGCGCGGAGCCTCGGGACCGGCGGTCGAACGGGCCTCGGTGAGCGCGCGCAGCGCCCGCCCGTCGGCGATGGCCCGCTGCCGGGCGATGCCCGGCTGGATGCCGAGCGCGGGCAGGCTGGTGCCGTCGCTGAGGTCGAGGAACACCCAGGGATCACCCGGGCGGAGGTTCACCCGGAGGATCTCCGCCCACTCCAGGCGCCGCTTGTTCGTGAGGTTGACCACGGTGACCCCCGACTCGTCGGCGACGACCTTGGGGCGCGCCAGCAGGAGCAGGACCCCCGCCAGGAGAAGGGCGGTCAGCACGAAGCTGAGCCGTTCTCCGGGGCCGAGGCCCTTGAGCGCCACCGCCACGGCCGTGATGGTCCCGAAGATCAGCACGGCCGAGACGATCAGGACGGCCCGGGTGCGGCCAGGCCGGAAGGTGACCGGCAGTGCGGGCAGGTCCCCGGTGGCGGGCTGGGCGCCCCCCGGCTGGGTGTCCGACATGAGGGTGCTCCGTTGGCTGTGACTCAGAGACGGCAGGCGTGGATGGCCGTGGTGAGAATGGCGCGGGCGCCGATCTCGTACAGGTCGTCCATGATCCGCTGGGCCTCCTTGGCCGGGACCATCGCGCGGACGGCGACCCAGCCCTCGTTGTGCAGCGGGGAGACGGTCGGGGACTCCAGGCCGGGGGTGAGCGCGACGGCCTTCTCCAGCTGCTCGACCCGGCAGTCGTAGTCCATCATCACGTACGTCCGGGCGACCAGGACGCCCTGGAGGCGGCGCAGGAACTGCTGCACCTTCGGCTCCTCGGCGTCGGCGCCGGTGCGGCGGACGACGATGGCCTCGGACTTCATGATCGGCTCGCCGAACACCTCCAGGCCCGCGTTGCGCAGGCTGGTGCCGGTCTCCACGACGTCGGCGATGACCTCGGCCACGCCCAGCTCGATCGCGGTCTCCACGGCGCCGTCGAGGTGGACCACGGAGGCGTCGACGCCGTTGTCGGCGAGGTGCCCGGCGACGATCCCCTCGTAGGAGGTGGCGACGGTCTTGCCCTTGAGGTCCTCGATGCCGTCCGCGGTGCCGGGCTTGGCGGCGAAGCGGAAGGTGGAACGGGCGAAGCCCAGCGGCAGGATCTCCTCGGCGTCGGCGCCGGAGTCGATCAGCAGGTCGCGGCCGGTGATGCCGATGTCGAGGCGGCCGGAGGAGACGTAGATCGCGATGTCGCGGGGGCGGAGGTAGAAGAACTCGACCTCGTTCTCCGGGTCGACGATCCGCAGTTCCTTGGACTCCCGGCGCTGCTGGTAGCCGGCCTCATGCAGCATCTCCGCCGCAGGGCCTGACAGGGAACCCTTGTTGGGGACGGCGATGCGCAGCATGAGGTCGGCTTCCTTTGCGTGATGGGGAAATGTAGGGGAACGGGGTGTCACAGGTGGGCGTAGACGTCGTCCAGGGAGATGCCGCGGGCGACCATCATCACCTGGACGTGGTACAGCAGCTGGGAGATCTCCTCGGCGGCCGCCTCCTTGCCCTCGTACTCGGCGGCCATCCAGACCTCGGCGGCCTCCTCGACGACCTTCTTGCCGATGGCGTGGACGCCCTTGTCCACCAGCTCGGCGGTGCGGGAGGTGGCGGGGTCGCCGTTTGCGGCCTTGTGCTGGAGCTCGGTGAAGAGCTCCTCGAACGTCTTCTTGGACATGGTGGCGCCCACTTTACGCGCTGTGCCGACCTGGCTAGCGCCACGGTTCGGATACTGAGCGCAGCGTCGCCGCCGTGGCGACGGCCGCGGTCACCGCCTCGTGCCCCTTGTCCTCGCTGGAACCGTCGAGACCGGCCCGGTCCAGGGCCTGCTCCTCGGTGTCGCAGGTGAGCACGCCGAAGCCGACGGGGACGCCGGTGTCGACCGAGACCTGGGTGAGGCCCTGGGTGACGCCCTGGCACACGTAGTCGAAGTGCGGGGTTCCGCCGCGGATGACGACGCCGAGGGCGACGATCGCGTCGTAGCCGCGGCCCGCGAGGACCTTGGCGACGACCGGCAGCTCCCAGCTGCCGGGGACCCGCAGCAGGGTCGGCTCGTCGATGCCCAGGTCGTGCAGGGCGCGCAGGGCGCCGTCCACCAGTCCGTCCATCACCTTCTCGTGCCACTGTGCCGCGACGACGGCGACCCGCAGGTCCCCCACGTTGCGTACGGACAGTTCCGGTGCACCCTTGCCGCTCACGCTTCTCCTCGCATCCCTTCGCTTACTGATTGCCGCAGGTGGACACGGCGGTCGTGTCCAGCCAGGGCAGGTCGTGTCCCATCCGGTCCCGCTTGGTGCGCAGGTAGCGGAGGTTGTGCTCGCCGGCCTGGACGGGCATCGGCTCGCGGTCGGTGACCTCGAGGCCGTGCCGCTCCAGCGCGTCGGTCTTGTCGGGGTTGTTGGTCATCAGGCGCACGGTGCGCACGCCGAGGTCCTTCAGGATCTGCGCGCCGGCGCCGTAGTCCCGGGCGTCGGCGGGCAGGCCGAGCTCCAGGTTGGCGTCGAGGGTGTCCCGGCCGCGCTCCTGGAGTTCGTAGGCGCGCAGCTTGGACATCAGGCCGATGCCGCGCCCCTCGTGGCCGCGCAGGTAGACCACCACTCCCCGGCCCTCGGCCTGGATGCGGTCCAGGGAGGCGTCCAGCTGGGGTCCGCAGTCGCAGCGCAGGGAGCCGAAGACGTCGCCGGTCAGGCACTCGGAGTGGACGCGGACGAGGACGTCCCTGCCGTCGCCGATCTCGCCGTGCACGAGGGCGACGTGCTCGACCCCGTCGACGGTGGAGCGGTAGCCGTACGCGGTGAACTCGCCGTGCCGGGTGGGCAGGTGGACCTCGGCCTCGCGGCGGACGGTGGGCTCCTCGCTGCGGCGGTAGGCGATCAGGTCCTCGATGGAGATGATCGTCAGTCCGTGCTTGCGGGCGAACGGGATCAGCTCGGGCAGCCGCAGCATCCGGCCGTCCTCGCCGGCGATCTCGACGATGGCGCCGGCCGGGCGCAGACCGGCGAGGCGGGCGAGGTCGACGGCGGCCTCGGTGTGGCCGTTGCGGACCAGGACGCCGCCGGAGCGGGCGCGCAGCGGGAAGATGTGCCCGGGCCGGACCAGGTCGGTCGGCTCGGCGGTGCCGCTCGCGAGCAGCTGGAGGGTGGTGGCGCGGTCGGCGGCCGAGATGCCGGTGCTCACGCCGTGGGCGGCGGTGGCGTCCACGGAGACCGTGAAGGCGGTCTTCATCGACTCGGTGTTGTCCTCGACCATCTGCGGGAGCTTCAGCCGGTCCAGTTCCTCGCCCTCCATGGGGGCGCAGATCAGGCCGCGGCACTCGCTCATCATGAAGGCGACGATCTCCTCGGTCGCCTTCTCCGCGGCGATCACGAGGTCGCCCTCGTTCTCGCGGTTCTCGTCGTCGACGACCACGACGGGGCGGCCGGCGGCGATGTCGGCGATGGCCTGTTCGACGGGGTCGAGCGAGAGGTCGTCGATGCCGTCGGTGCTGTAGAGGATGGGTGCCGTGCTCATGCGGGCGCTCCTTCCGGGATGGGCCGCGTGGCGTTGCGGGAGCGCAGCCACCAGTCGCGCAGGCCCCACAGGACGAGCGCGCCGTACAGGACGTAGACGAAGCCGGAGAAGGCGAAGCCGTTGGCGAAGTTCAGCGGCACGCCGACCAGGTCGACGAGCAGCCAGGCGAACCAGAACTCGACCATGCCGCGGGCCTGGGCGTACATGGCGACGACGGTGCCGACGAAGATGTACGCGTCCGGCCAGGGGTCCCAGGACAGCGTCGGGTAGGCGGTGAACAGGCCGCCGACGGCGAGGGTGCCGAGGGCGGCGGCGGCGAGCAGGGCACCGCGCTCGCGCCAGGTGGCGAACCGGACGGCGATGGAGCCGTCCTGCGCCTGCTGCCGGCCGCGGTTCCACTGCCAGAAGCCCCAGGCTGCGACGACCATGACGACGATCTGCTTGCCGGCGCTGCCGGAGAGGTGGGCGGTGGCGAAGGCGGCGAAGAGGATGACGCCGGAGAGGAACTGGGCGGGCCAGGTCCAGATCGAGCGCCGCCAGCCGAGGGCGAGGGCGAGCAGACCGACCACGTTGCCGATCACGTCCGACCATTTGATGTGCTGGTCGAAGAGCGTGAACGCCTCGGAGTTGAGCCAGTTCACTTGGTGCCCCCCTGGGTGCCGAGCAGCCGCTCGACGTACTTGGCGATGACGTCGACCTCGAGGTTGACCGGGTCGCCGGGCTGCTTCAGGCCGAGCGTGGTCAGGGCGAGGGTGGTGGGAATGAGGCTGACGGTGAAGAAGTCGGGCCCGGCGTCGACGACGGTGAGGCTGATGCCGTCGACGGTGATGGACCCCTTCTCCACGACGTAGCGGGCGAGGTCGGCGGGCAGGGAGATCTTGACGATCTCCCAGTGCTCGGAGGGCTTGCGCTCCAGGATCTCGCCGGTGCCGTCGACGTGGCCCTGCACGATGTGCCCGCCGAGCCGGGCGCCCACGGCGGTGGGGCGCTCCAGGTTGACGCGGGAGCCGACGGCGAGGACGCCGAGGCTGGAGCGGTTCAGGGTCTCGGCCATCACGTCGGCGGTGAACTCGTCGCCCTCGTGGTCGACGACCGTGAGGCACACGCCGTTGACGGCGATGGAGTCGCCGTGCCGGGCGCCCTCGGTGACGACGGGGCCTCGCAGGCGGAAGCGACAGGCGTCGTCGAGGGTCTCGACGGCCGTGACCTCGCCCAGCTCTTCGACGATTCCGGTGAACACTTCCCGGGTCCTCCTGCCTCTTCGGGCACGGACTCCGGGGCTGTCGAGACGACAGAAAGTACGAGCGAGGACACCGGGAGCGACGCCGGACGGGGACCCGCCCGGTTCCGGACGAGCCCAGATTCGGCGGCGCGCACGCATGCCCGCCCGCCGCGCACTGCCTCCCATCCGGACTTTAACCGTCGGTCCAGGAATTTCACCTGGTCAACCGGCCGCTGGAGGCGACCGGGTCGCGGACTGTAACCGCCGGTTCGGACTTTCACCGACCCCGGAGTGCGCTGCTTCTGGTACACGGCCAGTGTGCCACGCCGGATCGGCGTCCATGCGGGTGAGTGGTGTGGATTGGCTCACAGCACCCCCGTCCGCACCCGCCGGCCGCGCCGCGACGGGCTCAACTCGCCCGCCCGCCCATCGCCTTGAGCTTGGTCCATACCTATTGACTCACTGGTCTAGTCCTCTCTAGGGTCTGCGCAACTTCCGTGGAGAGGAACCCACCGTGCTTTCCCCCTCACGCCATAGAGCGAGACCCGCGCTGTTCGCGGCGGCCGCCGCCGTCGCCGGTCTGGTGCTCGCCGGCCTCCCGGCGACCGTCTCGCACGCAGCCGACCAGGAGTCCTGTCGCCCCGACGGGCTCTACCGGACACCCGGCGTCGACGTCCCCTACTGCTCGGTCTACGACGCCGAGGGCCGGGAGGAGATGGGCGCCGACCACCCCCGCCGGGTGATCGGATACTTCACCGGCTGGCGCACCGGCAAGGACGGCAAGCCCGCCTATCTCGCCTCGGACATCCCCTGGGACAAGGTCACCCACATCAACTACGCCTTCGCGCACGTCGACGGCGGCAACAAGCTCTCCGTCGGCTCGGACGGCCCGGCCAACGCCGCCACCGGGATGACGTGGCCGGGCGTCAGCGGCGCGGAAATGGATCCGGAACTCCCCTACAAGGGCCATTTCAACCTGCTGAACAAGTTCAAGAAGCAGCACCCGGACGTCAAGACGATGATCTCGGTGGGCGGCTGGGCGGAGACGGGAGGCTACTTCGCCGACGACGGCACCCGCGTGGACTCCGGCGGCTTCTACTCGATGGCCACCAACGCCGACGGCTCGGTCAACCAGGCGGGCATCGACACCTTCGCGGACTCGGCGGTCGGCTTCGTCCGGAAGTACGGCTTCAACGGCGTCGACATCGACTACGAATACCCGACGACGATGAAGGACGCGGGCAATCCGCTCGACTGGTCCCTGGCCAACGGCCGCCGGGCGGGCCTGGTCAAGGGCTACGCGGCGCTGATGAAGACGCTGCGCGAGAAACTCGACCGCGCGGGCGCCGCGGACGGCAGGCACTACCTCCTCTCCGTCGCCGCGCCGTCCTCCGGATACCTGCTGCGCGGCATGGAGACCTTCCAGGTCCAGAAGTACCTGGACTACGTCAACATCATGTCGTACGACCTGCACGGTGCCTGGAACGAGTACGTCGGTCCGAACGCCTCCCTCTTCGACGACGGGAAGGACGCCGAACTCGCCGCCGCGGGCGTGTACTCCACGTCCCAGTACGGCGGGATCGGCTATCTCAACACCGACTGGGCCTACCACTACTTCCGCGGTTCGATGCCCGCCGGCCGCATCAACATCGGGCTTCCCTACTACACGCGGGGCTTCAAGAACGTCACCGGCGGCACCGACGGGCTCTGGGGCAGGGCCCCCGCCACGAACTGCCCGGCGGGCTCCGGCCTGACCAAGTGCGGTGACGGCGCGGTCGGGATCGACAACCTGTGGCACGACCTCGACACGAACGGCAAGGAGTCGCCCGCGGGTTCGAATCCGATGTGGCACGCCAAGAACCTGGAGAAGGGCGTCGTCGGCGACTACGTCACCGACTACGGCTTCCCGGCCGACACGAAGCTGACGGGGACCTACGCGCGCAAGTACGACGCCACGCTGGTCGCGCCCTGGCTGTGGAACGCGGAGAAGAAGGTCTTCCTGTCCACCGAGGACGAGCAGTCGGTCAAGGCCAAGGCGGACTACGTCGTCGACCGGGGCATCGGCGGCACGATGGTGTGGGAGCTCGCGGGCGACTACGCCTGGAACGCGGGCAAGGGCCAGTACGAGCCGGGATCGACGCTGACCGGGACGATGTACGACACGTTCAGGTCGGCCACCCCGTACGGCGCCGAGCGGTCCACCGTCGAGATGCCGGCCGAAGCCCTGGACGTCGGCGTGGAGTTCGGGCAGTTCCCGCTCGGCGACTCCAACTACCCGATCAGCCCCAAGCTGAAGATCACCAACAACACGAAGGCCACGCTGCCGGGCGGCACGGAGTTCCGGTTCGACTACGGCACCTCCGCGCCCGGCAACGCCAAGGACCAGTCCGGCTGGGGCACTTCGGTGGTCCGCAGCGACCACACCGGAAACAACGTGGGCGGGCTCGAGGGCGACTACCACCGGGTCTCGCTGAAGCTCCCGGCCTGGCAGTCCCTGGCACCGGGCGCGTCCACCGAGCTGGACCTCGTCTACTACCTGCCGGTGTCGACGCCCTCGAACTGGACGGTGACGTTCGGTGGAAAGACGTACGCGCTCAAGGGCGACCTGGCCCGCGGGACCACCGTGGTGGACCCCGGGACGCCGACCCCGACCCCGACGCCGACGCCCTCGGGCACGGGATCGCCCTCCCCGTCGCCGAGCCCGACCGGAGGCACCGGGCAGTGCACGGCACCGGCGTGGAGCGCGGCCACGGAGTACGGCGGCGGCAGCACCGTGTCCCACGAGGGGCACACCTGGAAGGCCAAGTGGTGGACGAAGGGCGAGGAGCCCGGAACCACCGGCGAGTGGGGTGTCTGGCAGGACCTCGGCGCCTGCTGACCTCCGGCGAGACCGGCCCGGCGGCGGTGACGACGGCCCTTGCCCGCCGCCGGGCCTCCCAACGACCTGACCGGCGCCGGTTCTCGTCACGGGACCCGGAGCCGGACAGACTGGAGTTCCCACGCCGTCACCTCGCCGAAGGGGCTCAAGGGCATGACCACGATCCTGGTGACCGGCGGTACCGGCACGCTCGGCCGGCTCGTCACCGAGCGGCTGCGCGCGGACGGGCACGAGGTGCGGGTGCTCAGCCGGCGCAGCCGGCCGTACGCCGTCGATCTGCGCGAGGGCGGCAGCCCTCTGGACGCGGCGCTCGACGGAGTGGACACGGTGGTGCACTGCGCGACCTCCCCGCGCGGCGGCGACGAGCGGGCGGCCACGAATCTGATCGCGGCGGCGCTGCGGGCCGGGGTGCGGCATCTGGTGTACATCTCCATCGTCGGCGTCGACCGGGTGCCGCTCGGCTACTACCGGTCCAAGCTCACCGTCGAGCGGCTGGTCGAGGCGTCGGGTCTCGGCTGGACCGTGCTGCGGACGACGCAGTTCCACGATCTGCCGGTCCGGCTGTTCCGGGCGCTGGCCAAGCCGCCGGTCATGGTCCTGCCGGCGGGTGTCTCGGACCAGCCGGTCGCGGCGGCGGAGGTCGCCGAGCGGCTCGCCGGGCTGGCCGTCGGCGAGCCCGCCGGACGGGTCCCGGACCTGGCGGGGCCCGAGGTGCGGACGGTGGAGTCGCTGGCCCGGGCGTATCTGCGGGCGACGGGGCGCCGGCGTGCCGTGCTGAACGTGCCGCTGGCGGGGAAGGCTTACCGCGGGTTCCGTGCGGGCGGGCACCTCGCGCCCGAGCGGGCGGTCGGCACGGGGACGTTCGAGGAGTACCTGGCGGTGCGGTTCGGCGGCGGGGACGGGCGGCGGGCATGAACAGACGTGACTGGCTGCGGGCGGGGCTGGGGCTGCTCGCCGGTACGCAGGTGCTGCTCGGGCTGTGGATCCTGCTGCTGCCGGAGCTGTTCTGGAAGTGGCGCTGGGTGTCGCATCTGCCGCCCTACAACGAGCACCTGCTGCGGGACTTCGGCGGGGCGAGCCTGGCGCTCGCCGTCGTGCTGTGCGCGGCGGTGGCGGCGATGGAGCGGCGGCTGGTGATGACGGCGCTGGTGGCCTATCTGGTGGCCTCGGTGTCCCATCTCGTCTTCCACGCCCAGCACCTTCAGCCCCTGTCGGCCGCGAGCGGCGCGGGCTTCATGGCACTGCTGGGGACGGCGGTGGTGCTGCCCGCCGCGCTGCTGTGGCTGGCGGCGGACGCCGCGGCCTTCCGGGTGGCCGGTCCCGTTGACGAGAAGGCCATGCCCTGACGCCCCGCGGGTGAACGGGGCCCGGTGTGTCCGGGGAACGTTTCGGCAGCACGGCGGGCGCCCGTGCCAGGTGTCGCCGGGCAGGTGGGGGCGTGTCCGACTGGGGCCCCTAGCGCTCCGGCGGTGCGAACAGCTCGTCCTGGGCGCGGTCCCGGGCGGTCAGGAGTGCCCCGCGCAGCACCGCGCCGCCGCCCAGCTCGCTGGGCCGCACGTCGGTGGCGAGCGGCGACATCCGGGCGAGTCCGTCCCGGACCCGGGCGGCCAGTACGTCGCCCCCGGCCCGGCCGACCTCGCCGGCCAGCACGACGCAGCCCGGGTCCAGGACGGAGACGACGGCGGCGGCACCGAGGGCGATCCGGTCGGCGAGGGCGTCGAGGAACCTCTCGGCGGCGGCCGTGTCCGGTCCCGTCCAGGACATCGCCGCCCGCCCGGACTCCCCCGCCGGCGGGTGGTCGCCTTCGCCGGCGGCCGTCGGCTGCCCCTCACCGGTCATCGCACGGCGCTCCCCGGCCGCGTCCCCGGCCGCCGCAGCTCTTCCCCCGTGCGCCGCTTCCTCCCCCGACCGCGCCTCCTCCCGGCCGGCCGTGCCCCGCCCTGCCCCGCCGACCCGGCGCACCGCCTCCCGCACCAGTGCCGCCGCCCGCGGTTCCCGGCCGGCGGCCCCGGCCGTCAGCCCGTGTTCCGTCGCGAGGTCGACGACCGCCGCGGCCCCGGTGAGGGAGTGGAAGCCGCCGTCGCAGTCGGTGGCCGACGGCAGGCCGGTCGTACCCGGTACCGGCAGGAAGCCGATCTCCCCCGCACCGCCGGAGGCACCGCGCCGCAGCGTGCCGTCGAGGACCACCGCGGCGCCGACGCCCAGGCCGAGCCACAGCAGGACGAAGGTGTCGCGGTCCCTGGCGGCGCCGTCGCGCTGCTCGGCCAGGGCCGCGAGGTTGGTCTCGTTCTCGACGTTGACGCGAGCCTCCGGGAACCGTTCCTGGAGGGCCGCCACCAGCCTGCGGTGCCACGCGGGCAGGCCGGTGCTGTCGCGGAGTTCGCCGCTCGCGGGATCGATCAGCCCGGGCGCGCCGATGCCGACGGTGTGCAGCCGGTCGGCGCCCGCCTCCTTCGCCGCCCGCTCCACGAGCGTGACCGCCTGCTCCACCGCCGGACCGGTCCCGGTGTCGCCGCCGATGGGCACGGACGCCTCGGCGAGCACCCGGCCGACCAGGTCGGACACCAGCACGGAGACGCCCTCGGTGCGCACGTCGAGCGCGGCCAGGTGCGCCCGGTCGGCGACGATGCCGTACAGCTTGGCGTTCGGCCCGCGGCGCTGCTCGCCCGACTCCCCGGCCGGCTCGATCAGGCCCGCGGCGGTGAGCCGTTCGACCAGGTCGGCCACGGTCGGCCGGGACAGGCCGGTCAGCTGCTTCAACTGCCCTGCCGTCAACGGACCCTCCTGCTGCAGCAGACGCAGGGCGAGCCGGTCGTTGATGGCCCGGGCGGTGCTCGGGGATGCGGGCATGCCGGGATCCTC
This sequence comes from Streptomyces viridiviolaceus, assembly GCF_014650995.1. Classification (GTDB taxonomy): domain Bacteria; phylum Actinomycetota; class Actinomycetes; order Streptomycetales; family Streptomycetaceae; genus Streptomyces; species Streptomyces viridiviolaceus. The sequence continues at coordinate 45,166 of NZ_BMWA01000026.1, read as the reverse complement.
CCAGATCGACGGGCCGCGTCGGACGCGGCCGGAACGGGCCTGCCGTGGGCGGGCCTTCGATCACCTATCTATCAGGCAGGGTTCCTGATAGTTTACGCCGGGCACCGGGACGCACAGGGCGCGGTGGGGCGACGACAGGGGGAGGACCCGACAATGAGCTCAGTGGTCTACGAGCAACGCGAGGTGAGGCGCGCCCGGTACGCCGTGGCGGCCGTGTTCGCCGTGCACGGCGCCGTCACCGGCTCGTTCGCGACGCGCGTGCCGTGGATCCAGGACCACGCCGGGGTGAGCGCCGGCCAGCTGGGCCTGGCCCTCGCGTTCCCGGCGCTCGGCGCCTCCGTCGCCATGCCGCTGGCCGGCGGCATCAGCCACCGCTTCGGCGCCCGCACCGCGCTGCGCGGACTGATCGCGCTGTGGACGCTGTCGCTGGTCCTGCCGTCGATCGCCCCGAACCTCCTCACCCTCTGCCTCGCCCTGTTCGTCTACGGCGCGACGGCCGGCATGTCGGACGTCGCCATGAACGCGCTCGGCGTGGAGGTCGAGAACCGTCTCGACAAGTCGATCATGTCCGGACTGCACGGCATGTGGAGCGCCGGCGCCCTGATCGGCTCGGCGGCCGGCACGCTCGCCGCCCACCTCGGCGCGGACGCCCGGCTGCACCACGTGCTGGCCGCCGCCGTGCTGACCGTGCTGGGCGTCACCGCGTGCACCTGGGTGCTGGACCTCCAGCCCGCCGAGGACGAGGATCCGCCGCCCCGGTTCGCGCTGCCGCCCAGGTCGGCGCTGCTGATCGGCGCGATCGGGTTCTGCGCGGTGTTCGCGGAGGGCGCGAGCCTGGACTGGTCGGCGGTGTATCTGCGGGACGAGCTGGAGACCTCGGCCGGCCTGGCGGCGGCGTGCACGACCGGCTTCACCCTCACGATGGCCGTGGCCCGGATCGCGGGCGACAAGGTGGTGGACCGGTTCGGCGCGGTGCGCACGGTCCGGGTGAGCGGCGTACTGGCCGCCCTCGGCGGACTGCTGATCGTCGTCGCGGGCCATCCGGCGGTGGCGATGACGGGCTTTGCGCTGATGGGCCTGGGCATCGCCGTGGTCGTCCCGCTGTGCTTCGCCGCGGCCGGCCGCAGCGGTCCCAACCCGAGCCAGGCCATCGCCGGTGTCGCCACCATCACCTACACCTCGGGCCTGGTGGCGCCGAGCGCGATCGGCACGCTGGCCCAGGTGACCAGCCTGGTGGTGTCGTTCGCCCTGGTGACCGTGCTGTCCTGCGGCCTGGCGGCGTTCGCGGGCGTGCTGCGTGCCGGCGACCGGGACCGGCCGAAGGTCAGTCCTCCGAGCGCAGCAGTTCCCGACCGGCGCCCCTGAAGGCCTCGCTCCAGGGCGCCGGGCGCATTGTTGCGGAGTCCAGCCGGACCAGCACCCGGGTGCCCTGGGCGTACGTGGTGGAGCCGTCCGCCGAGCAGAACCGGAAGCCGTACGTCAGCCCGGTCGTGCCGAGCCGCTCCAGCCAGAGGTGGACGGCGTACGCTCCGGGCCGGGTGACCGGCGCCTCATAGGTGATCCGCAGTTCCTTGACCGCGTTGCAGGCGTCGCCGGCCGCCGCCCAGTCGCCCTCGAACCGGAAGCCGTGCTCGGTCCACAGCTCGGCCCAGGCACGCTCGACCATCACCGGGTAGCGGGCGTTGTGCAGCAGGCCGAGGGCGTCCAGGTCGTCGAAGTGGACGGTGACGGGGACGAGCCGGCCGTAGGACAGGGTGGGGGCGGCGGGGGCTTCGGCGGTCACGGGCGGGCTCCTGGAGGGTCACGCAAAGCTTGCTCACGTACGGAGGATCCCCCTCATCCTAAGCGCACGCTCAGCGAGCCCGTCGGGGAAGGCCCTGGTCAGCAAGGGGGCCGGGGGACAATGGGACGGCCCGGTACCCCCGACAATGGGTCCGGACAGTCCTCACGTACACAAGAAAGCGAAACCTCACCATGGACCTCGGCGTGCGCTGGAAGCTGCACGGTGACGGGCGCACGCCCGCACCCGGAGCGGTGGTCCGCCCCGACGAACGGCTCTCGTGGCCCCGCACGGTCGGGCTCGGCGCCCAGCACGTGGTGGCCATGTTCGGAGCGTCCTTCGTGGCCCCCGTCCTCATGGGCCTGGACCCCAACCTCGCGATCATGATGTCCGGCGTCGCCACGGCCATCTTCCTGCTCGCCACGCGCGGCCGCGTGCCCAGCTACCTCGGCTGCTCGCTGTCCTTCGTCGGCGTCGCCGCGGTGATCCGCGCCCAGGGCGGCACCAGTGCCACGGTGACCGGTGCGGTCCTCGTGGTCGGCGCGGCGCTGTTCCTGGTGGGCCTCGCCGTGCAGCGCTTCGGGGCGCGGATCATCCACGCCGCGATGCCGCCGATCGTCACCGGCGCGGTGGTGATGCTGATCGGCTTCAACCTGGCCCCGGTCACCGCCTCGACCTACTGGCCGCAGGACCAGTGGACGGCGCTGCTGGTGATGCTCTTCACCGGCCTGGCCGTGGTCTGCCTGCGCGGATTCTGGTCCCGGATCGCCATCTTCCTGGGGCTGGTCTTCGGCTACGGCGTCTCCTGGGTCTTCGACCAGCTCTTCGGGAAGATCCACTCGGTGGACGGCAGCGGCAAGGTCACCGACCACTGGCGGCTCGACTTCTCCGCCGTCGGCCAGGCCGACTGGATCGGCCTGCCGTCCTTCCACGGGCCGTCCTTCGAGTGGTCGGCGATCCTGGTCGCCCTGCCGGTCGTGATCGCGCTCGTCGCCGAGAACGCCGGCCACGTCAAGGCGGTCGGCGAGATGACCGGCGACCCGCTCGACGACAAGCTCGGTACGGCGATCTCCGCCGACGGCGTCGGCTCCATGCTGTCCACCGCGGTCGGCGGCCCGCCCAACACGACGTACTCCGAGAACATCGGCGTGATGGCCGCGACCCGCGTCTACTCGACGGCCGCGTACTGGGCCGCCGCCGGCTTCGCCCTGCTCTTCGGCATCTGCCCGAAGTTCGGAGCCGTGGTGGCCGCGATCCCCGGCGGCGTGCTCGGCGGCATCACCGTCATCCTCTACGGCATGATCGGACTGCTCGGCGCGCAGATCTGGATCAACGCCAAGGTGGACCTGCGCAACCCGCTGAACCTGGTGCCGGCCGCCGCGGGCATCATCATCGGCGTCGGCAACGTCAGCATGGAATTCACCGACAACTTCTCGCTGAGCGGCATCGCGCTGGGCACCCTGGTCGTGATCACCGGCTACCACGCGCTGCGTGCCTTCGCCCCGGCCCACCTCAAGATGCAGGAGCCGCTGCTCGACGAGGGCACCTCGACGTACGACGAGGACTCTCAGCGCGCCAAGTCGTAGGCGTACGAGGGGGTGAACGTGCCCGGCGACCCCTTGCAGCCGTCCGACTCCCCCGGCAGCTTCACCCACAGGTAGGCGTCGATGCGCCCCAGGCCGGTGCTCAGGGTCGGGGCGCGGCCGACCTTGCGCCCGGCCGGGTCGCACCACTCGCCGTCGGGCGGGGCGCCGTTGCCGTTGCGGCTGGTGTCGATGACGGCACCGAGGCTCGCGGGGCCGCCGAGGGCGTCCAACACCGCACGGTCGTAGGCGACCTCGTCTGAGGTGGTGTGGAAGTTGGAGACGTTGCTGAAGATGCCGTCGGAGGAGTCGGCCGAGGCGGCACCGGCCCGTTTCAGCCATCCCGCCTGCTTGGCGGGCGCGTGCCAGCCGGAGTGGCCGGCGTCGAAGTAGACGCGGGCACGGGGGTTGGCGTCCTTCATCACCCGGCCGGCCCGGGCCAGCGAGGCGAAGCGGTCGGCGCGCTCACCGGCGGACAGGCACTCGGCCTGGGCCACCGAGTCGGGCTCCAGGATGACGACGACCTCACCCGAGCCGAGCCCGGCGGCGAAGCGGTCGACCCAGTCGTCGTAGGCGTCGAGGTCCGGCGCACCGCCCTGGGAGTGCCCGCCGCAGTCCCGGCCGGGTATCGCGTACGGCACCACGACCGGAACCCGGCCCTGCCGGGCGCCGCCCGAGGTGACCGCGCGGACCCGGGAGGTGATGGTCCCGGGCGAGAAGTCGGCGAACCACACGGCCGCCGGGTGGTCGGCTATCCGGGACTCGATGACCGGCCGGCGCGGGTCGTCGCGGTGGGCACGGACCCATTCGAGGATCTGGGACTCGGGGTGCCGGTAGAGCCGGGTGGACGCGGCGACGGTCCGCGGCTGCTTCCCGGTCTTCTTCGGCGTCGGCCGGGGGCTCGCCTTCTTCTCGGCCGGCGTGGGCGACGGCGAGGCGGACCGGGTGGCCGACGGGGACGGCGACGGCGACGGCGGCACGACGGGCAGCGACTGAAGGCGGGGCGACCGTGTCACCTCGGGTGGCCGGGCCTGGTCCGTGCCGCCGCCTTCGTCGAGCGCGGACAGCATGCCGGTCGCGATGCCGACCACGACCACGACGGACGCCGCCGCGACCATCGCGCCACGACGGACGGCACGCCTGCGCTCGGCCCTGCGGGCGGCCAGGCGCCGGGCACGAAGGCCAGACACGTACGGTTCCCCCTCCCCCGCACGGCGGGCGCGTTCCCCCGTTCTGGGGAAGCGTCGGGCCCGCCGGCACTCCTGCCACCCTAGAGCTGCGACCCTGCCGCCATGGCGCACTGCGAACAAGTCACCACGGCCGTCGGGACGGTGGACGGCGTCCTGTCGCGCATGCGCGCCCTCGACGCGACGCTCCCGGCACGGGACGGCCTCGCCGTGTTCAACCGCGTCTACCTCGCCGTCACCGAGGCGGTCGACCGGCACATCGACGCAGGCCGGTTCGCGGACGCCCGGGCCGCGATCGCGCTGGACGTGCGGTTCGCGGAGCGCTATCTGGCCGCCGTCGACGCGGTGGCCGGCGACCGCCGGCCGCCGGCCTGCTGGCGGCCCCTGTTCCAGTTCCGCCGGCATCCCGGAGTACGGCCGTTGCAGTTCGCGCTGGCCGGCATCAACGCGCACATCGGCCACGACCTGGCGCTCGCCGTGGTGGACACCTGTCGTACGCTCGGCTGCGAACCCGTCGAGCTGGAGGACGAGTTCGACCGCGTGGGCGATCTCCTCGTGTCGCTGGAGGAGCGCATCCGCGACGATCTGATGCCGGGACCCGACCTGCTCCAGATCGCCGACCCGCTGACGCATCTGCTCGGCTCCTGGAGTCTGGAGCGCGCCCGGGACGCCACCTGGGCGGCGGCCCGCGCGCTGTGGGCGCTGCGCCGACTGCCCGACGTCGCCGAGGAGTTCACCGAGCGGCTGGACGCGGCGGTGGGCTTCGCCGGGCGCATGCTGCTCACCCCGCTGCCGGACTGATCCGGCCATCCTCGCCGCGCCCGGCGGGAAATCCCCGGTGACCGCAGTACGTTGGCCGCTCGGGCACAGCGACGGCGAAGGAGCACCCAGGTATGGCGACCCGGCTCGGACTCGGCCTCCCCCAGATGCGTCAGTACGACATCGGCAAGGACGTCCCCGACGTGGCCCGCGCAGCGGAGCGGATCGGCTACGACAGCCTGTGGGTCTTCGAGCGGGCCCTGTTCCCCGAACCGGCCACCCAGGGGCTGTACGGCATCGAGGGCCTGCCCTGGCCGGACGAGTACCGGAACGTGGCCGAGCCGCTGGTCACCCTGGCACTGGCCGCCGCGGCCACCGAACGGGCGGAGCTGGGCACGAGCGTCCTGGTCGCCCCGCTGCACGTGCCGTTCCAGCTCGCCAGGACGCTGGCGTCGCTGGACGCGGCGAGCGGCGGGCGGGTGGTCGCGGGCTTCGGCACGGGCTGGTCGCACGACGAGTACGCGGCGGCGTCGGTGCGGCCGTTCGCCGAGCGGGGCCAGGCGCTGGACGAGCTGATCGGGGTGTGCCGCGCGGTCTGGGGCCCGGACCCGGTCACGTACGACGGTCACCTCACGAAGATCGCGTCCGCGGTGGTCGGCCCCAAGCCCGCCCGGCCCATCCCCGTCCTGCTGGCGGCGGGCAGCGGCGCGGCCCGGCGCCGGCTGGTCGACCACGCGGACGGCTGGCTGCCGGTGGGCATGGGCGCCGAGGCCGTGGCCGGGCAGTGGCGGTCGCTGCGGGAGCTGGCCGCCGAGCGCGGCCGTACGCGGCCGATCCGGACCGTGCTGCGGGTCAACGCGCGCCACCGGGCGGCGACCGTGGACGGCGAGCGCGGCCCCTTCCACGGCAGCGTCGACCAGATCGTCGATGATCTCGCCGCCCACGCCGAGGTCGGTCTCGACGAGATCCTGATCGACCTCCAGGGCACCCCGCGGGACGCCGAGGAACTCAAGGACGTCGCCGCCGAGGTGTACGAGAAGGCGCGGGCGGCCGGGATCTAGTCCTCGGGCAGTTCCACGGGGGCGATGTCGTCGTACACGTCACCGGGCCCCGGGTTGCCGGGGTCCGTCGCCCCGCCGAAGTGGTGCATGACGCCCCACACCGCGTTCAGCGCGGTCTGGACGGCGCCCTCGGCCCAGCCCGCCGTCCAGGAGATGTCGTCGCCGGCGAGGAAGATGCCCCGCTTGTCCTCGGGCAGCCGGTCCTGCATGAAGTGGGTGAACAGGCGGCGCTGGTAGCGGTAGTGCCCGGGCAGGTTGGCCTTGAACGCGCCCATGAAGTAGGGCTCGTTCTCCCAGGAGACCGTGACCGGGTTGCCGATGATGTGCTTCCTGATGTCGACCTTCGGGTAGATCTCGCCGAGCGACTTCAGCATGACCTCCATCCGCTCGTTCGCGGACAGCGGCAGCCACTTCAGGCTGTCGTCGCACCAGGTGTAGGACAGGCAGATGACGGCGGGCTTGTCGGGACCGTCGTCGAGCAGGTAGGTACCGCGCGTCATGCGGTCGGTGAGCGTCATCGACATGACGTCCCGGCCGGTCTCCTCGTCCTTGTCCAGCCAGAAGGGCCGGTCCACGGGCACGAAGAGCTTGGAGCTCTCCATGTAGTGGGTCCGCTCGATGGCCGTCCAGTGGTCGATCGGGAACAGCGAGTCGTCGCAGGCGATCTTGGACAGCAGCATCCAGGACTGCGCGGTGAAGATCGCGGCCCGGTAGGTGCGGATGTCGCCGTTCGCGTCCGTCACGGTGATGTGGTTGCCCGCGGTGCGGTTGAGGCGGGTCACGGCCGGGCGGGGCTCGCCGCCCTCGTGCAGGCTCGCGAGCGAGGTGCCGTACGGCCAGTGGACGATCTTCTCCGGCTCGCGCTCCCACAGGCGCAGCGGCAGCTGCTGGGAGCCGCCGACGATGCCTCGGTGGTGGTCGTCGGCCTCGGTGTACACGACCCGCAGGATCTCCAGGATGGAGTTGGGGAAGTCGGTGTCCCAGCCGCCCGTGCCGAAGCCGACCTGGCCGAAGATCTCGCGGTGCCGGAAGGACTTGAAGGCCTCGGAGTCGCAGAGGAAGCCGTAGAAGGTCTGGTTGTCGAGCTTCTCGACGAGCTTCGCCCAGATCTCGCGGATGCGCGGCACGTCCCGCTCGCGCAGGGCGCGGTTCATGTCGGAGAAGTCGGCGCCCTCTTCGAGGCACCTGGCCCAGGCGTCGGCCACGTCGCGGTAGACCTGGGGCAGGTCGGCGAGCGTCTCGGCGTAGTGCGACTCGCCCTTGAGGTCGACGACGGTGGAGGGGGTCGCCTCCGCGAGGGGGTTCGGGAAGGGTCGGGTCTGCAGGCCGACCAGGTCGATGTAGTGCTGGAGGGCGGTGGAGGACGGCGGGAAGCGCATCGCGCCCATCTCGGCCGTCAGCGACGGGTCGCACCCGTCGAAGCCGACCGTCCGCAGCCGGCCGCCGATCCGGTCGGCCTCGTAGACGACGGGCTTGAGGCCCATCTTCATCAGCTCGTAGGCGGCCACGATGCCGGACAGACCGCCGCCGATGACCGCGACCTCGGTGCCGTGCTCGGTCGCGGGTATCTGACCCAGGCCCGCCGGGTGGGCGAGGAAGTCGTCGTACGCGTACGGGAAGTCCGGGCCGAACATGGTGATCGGCGGCTGCTGCTCGTCTGTGTGCTCGACGGCGTTGGGCACCGTGGACGTCATGGGGTACGGACTCCTTGCGCGAAAAGCTGAGGGGGGAGGTACTGGCGGGGTGGTTCAGACGAGGGACCCGTAGAGGCCGGGGCGGCGGTCCTTCAGGTACGGGTTGGCCTCGCGGGAGGCGGCGAGGAAGGCCGGGTCGGCGTCGGCGAGCACCAGCTGCTCCGCGCGCCCGGCCCGGGTCCGGGCGATGCCGTCGGGTCCGGCGAGGGTGGAGAGACCGACGAACTCGAACTCGCCCTCCTGGCCGACCCGGTTGACGTACGCCACGTACATCTGGTTCTCGAAGGCCCGTACCGGCACGACCGACTCGGCGACGAACTGGAACGGGTGCATCTGCGCGGTCGGCACCAGGAGAAGGTCGGTGCCGGCCAGGGCGTGGGCGCGGACGTTCTCCGGGAACTCGACGTCGTAGCAGATCATCAGGCCGACGGTCAGACCGCCCAGCTCGGTCTGGACGACGGGCTGCTCGCCCGGCGTGAAGTGGTCGCGTTCGAAGCAGCCGAAGAGGTGGGTCTTGCGGTAGTTGGCCAGGCGCGTGCCGTCGGCGGAGATCAGCTGGGCGGAGTTGAAGACGGTCCCGCCGGCCCGCTCGGGGTAGCCGTAGGCGATGGCGAGGCCGTGCCGGGTGGCCGTCTCCCCGATCGCGTCGGCCGCGTCGCCGTCGGCGGGCTCGGCCAGGCGGGCGACGTCGTCGCCGATGGCGTACCCGGTCAGGAACATCTCCGGCGCGACCAGCAGCCCGGCGCCCGCGGCGGCGGCCCGGCCCGCGGCCTCGTCGAGGACCTTGAGGTTCTCGGCGGTGGAGCCGGGGCGGCCGGAGCTCTGGAGCAGGGCGGTGCGCATGCGTGTTCCTCACCGGTGGGCGGGGTTCGGGGTCAGGTAGACGGTACGGTCGGCGGTCTCGGCCGGACAAGGAGGAGCCGTTGCGCGCCGGTGAGCGGATCGTTGCGTCCGTCGGGCGCCTCCCGGCGATTCGTTGCGCGGCCCCGGTCGGGCGTCCGTCCTCCCCGTCCGGTCCGCTGCCTCGGCCGTCGGGACCGCCTCGGTTCACGCTCGTGCCCCGGCGGCCGCGGCCCCGGGGCACGTCCGGCGGACCACGCGGCACGCGGGGGTCCGGCATGCCCTCCTCGGCGCCGGGACCCCCTCGCACCGCCCGCCGCGCAGCGGCTGTTGTCAACACCTCCGGCTTGCGGCCGGCCGCGCCGGGCCCGGTTTCCCGGCGCCGGTCAACTGCCGCCGCTCTGCTGCGACTGCTCCGCCGGACGGGCTCGGGCCGCCCGTGCCGTCAGCAGCGCGGCCGTCAGCAGGTACGGCACCGCGAACCACGCGAAGGCGGTGCCGTGTCCGGTCGACGTGCCGACCGCCGCGTAGGCGCCGTAGACGGCGACCGTGGCCAGCTCGGTGCCGAGGCCCGCCACCGAGGTGAGGGTGGCCCGGCCGGTGGTGTCGATGCGCTGCTGGAGCCGGGCGTCGGCGAGCACGCTCGCGAGCTGGAACCCGCCGAAGGCGACGGCGACCAGCACGAGGGCTGCCGGTGTGCCCGCGGCGGCGCCCGTGGCCAGGGCGAGCGCCGCGCCCGTGAGCAGACCGGCGAGCCCGGCCGTTCCCAGGCGTTCGCCGACGCCGGCCAGCAGTCCGCCGGCGGTGGCGCCGGCCCAGATCACCAGAAGCAGCCACGGCACGGTCCGATCGGCCACACCGGTGTCGCGCACCAGCAGCGGCGTGTACTCGTCGAGCGCTCCCCACACGGCGGTCACGGCCGGGACGAGCAGCAGCGCGCCGCGCACGGAGCGGTCGGCGCGGGCCTCGGCCAGCCCGGCCCGCAGGGTGGTGGCCCAGCGGGCGCCGTCGGCGGACGGCTTCCGGTGTTCCGGGAAGCGGGTCGCCGTCGCCGCCGCGAGCAGGCAGACCAGGACGCTCGCCGCGCCCACGGCGGCGTACCCGCCCCAGGCGAAGACCGGCCCGGCGAGCCCCATCGCGGCCATCACGGCGACCAGCCCCGCCGAGCGGGCCCGGCCCATGACACGGGCGTACCGGTCGGTGGCACCGAGCCGGTCCAACTCGTCGTGGACCAGCGCCTCCAGCGCTCCCGAGCCGAGCGCTCCCCCGGCTCCCCACAGCACGAAACCGAGCGCGAAGGCGCCGTACGAGGGGACGAGCACCCACAGGGCGAACCCCGCGGCGGTGAGCAGCGGGCCGAGCCACAGCAGCCGTCGGCGGGAGACGGCGTCGGCCCAGGCGCCGGAGGGGACCTCCAGCAGCACACCGGTGACCGACCAGAGGGCGAAGAGGGAGGACACCTGCCAGACGGACAGACCGGTGTCGCTGAACAGCAGCGCGTACACCGGGTAGAGCAGGACGAACTCGTCGAGGAACGAGTAGCCGTACAGCGTGGTCGTCAGCCGCCGGTATCCGGCGGTCGGCGCACGCGGGGGTGTGAGAGTCATGAGGCCTTCCCGAGGGAGCGGTTCGGACACCGGAGGTACGGCGTCCGAGGCGGTCCTCGGGAGGCGCGGCTGGTGGATCAATGTCGCCAGGTCATGGCCCGATGATAGGCGGGCCGGCGGCCCCCCGCGGGGGAATCAGGTGGGCGACCCCGACGAGAAGCGCCGCAGCAGCGGCGACAGCACCAGCACGGACTTGGTCCGCTCCACGAACGGCTCCCCGGCGATCCGCTCCAGGACCCGTTCGAAGTGCCGCATGTCGGAGGCGAAGACCTGGGCGATCGCGTCCGCGTCCCCGGTGACGGTGGACGCGGCCACGACCTCCTGGTAGCGCTCCAGGCCCCGCTGGATGGTCTCCGGCGAGGTGTTGCGGCGGCAGTGGATCTCGACGAACCCCTCGGTCTCCCAGCCGAGCGCGGCCGGGTCGACGCGCACGGTGAAGCCGGTGATGGCTCCGGTGGCGCGCAGCCGGTCCACGCGCCGCTTCACGGCGGGCGCGGACAGGCCGACCAGTTGCCCGATGTCCGCGTAGGAGCGGCGGGCGTCCTCGGCGAGGGCGTGCACGATGCGTTCGTCGAGATCGTTCAGCACTGCGGGTCGTTCACTTCGCTTCTGATGTGGCCAGTCGGGAGCGGCGGTAGCCGTATACGAAGTAGAACACGAGCCCGACCGCCATCCAGACACCGAAGACCACCCAGGTGACGGTCGACAGGCTGCCCATCATCCACACGCAGAAGCCGAAGCCCAGGGCCGGCAGCACCGGCGACAGCGGCACCCGGAAGGTGCGGGGCATGTCCGGACGGGTCCGGCGCAGCACCACGACGGCCACGTTGACCAGCGCGAAGGCGAAGAGCGTGCCGATGCTGGTGGCGTCCGCGAGCTGCCCGAGCGGGATCGCGGCGGCGAGGACGCCGCAGAACAGGGACACGATCAGGGTGTTGGCGCGGGGGGCGCCGGTCTTCGGGTGGACCTTGGAGAACACCTTGGGCACGAGGCCGTCCCGGGACATCGCGAACAGCACGCGGGTCTGGCCGTAGAGCACGGTCAGGACGACGCTGGCGATGGCGATGACCGCGCAGAACGCCAGCAGCGTGCCCCAGAAGTCCTGCCCGGTGACGTCGCTCATGATCTGGGCGAGGGACGCCTCGGAGTCGGTGAAGGTCCGCCAGGGCCGGGCGCCGACGGCGACGGCCGCGACGAGGACGTACAGCGCGGTGACGATGACGAGGGACAGCATGATCGCGCGCGGCAGGTCGCGCTGGGCGTTCTTCGCCTCCTCACCGGCGGTGGAGGCGGCGTCGAAGCCGATGTACGAGAAGAACAGCGTGGCCCCGGCGGCGCTGACGCCGGCCATGCCGAGCGGCATGAAGTTCTCGTAGTTGCCGGAGCGGAAGCCCTGGACGCCGATGGCGCAGAACAGCACCAGCGCGGCGATCTTGACGACGACCATGACGGTGTTGGCGCGGGCGGACTCGCGGGCGCCGCCGAGCAGGAACGCCATGGCGAGCAGGACCACGATCAGCGCGGGCAGGTTGAAGATGCCGCCGTCGCCGGGCGGGGCCGACAGAGCGGCCGGGATGGTGACGCCGACGGTGCCGTCGAGGAGCTCGTTGAGGTACTCGCCCCAGCCGACGGCGACGGCGGCGACCGACACGCCGTACTCCAGGACCAGACACCAGCCGCAGACCCAGGCGACCAGCTCGCCCATCGTCGCGTACGCGTACGAGTACGAGGACCCGGCGACCGGGATGCTGCCCGCCAGTTCCGCGTAGGACAGGGCCGAGAACAGCGCCGTGAGGCCGGCGATGACGAAGGAGAGGGTGACCGCGGGTCCGGCCTTGGGGACGGCCTCGCCGAGGACCACGAAGATGCCGGTGCCGAGCGTGGCGCCGATGCTGATCATCGTCAGCTGCCACAGGCCGAGGGAGCGGCGCAGGCTGCCTCCCTCGCCCTGGCCGCCCTCGGCGACCAGGCGTTCCACCGGCTTGCGGCGCATGAGGCGCGCGGCCGGGCCCGGGGACGGCGGGGCCGCCGATGCGTCGTGGTGCGGGGGTGCGCCTTGGTCGAGCACGCGTTGACTCCTTTGTCGCTGCCGGTCTCAAGCGGGCGGGCTTGCGGCGGGCTTGCTGAAGCGGCGGGGACCGGCGGCGCTCGCGGAAGCGGGCACCCACCGAGCGGGGTCCCCGCCACGCCACGTACAGCGCAGAACCCTATGAGCGGGGCGTTGCCCCCGGTAATGCAGCAACCTTGCGCGTCTCCGCACGATCGTTGCGTTCCCCGGGTCAGGACGTGTGTTCGTTGCGCGGGGGCTGTCGAGCGTTGCGCCGGACGGTCGTGGTGCGGTGGATCGGCCCTGGTCAGCGCCCGGCCGACGCCCGCCCGTGCCCGCGGGTGATCTTCCGTGCCGCGATCCCGCGGGGGACGGCCGGTCACGGCGACGGCCCCCGCTCCTCCCGGTGACGGGAGGGACGGGGGCCGTTCGGGACGGGTGCCGCTCAGCTCCAGCTGGCGTGCAGCGGCTTGCCCTCGGCGTACCCGGCCGCGCTCTGGATGCCGACGATGGCCTTCTCGGCGAACTCCTCCAGGGAGGCGGCACCGGCGTAGGTGCAGGAGGAACGGACGCCGGCGATGATCGAGTCGATCAGGTCCTCGACGCCGGGGCGGGCCGGGTCGAGGAACATCCGGGAGGTGGAGATGCCCTCCTCGAACAGCGCCTTGCGGGCCCGGTCGTACGCCGACTCCTCCGAGGTGCGGTTGCGCACCGCGCGGGCGGAGGCCATGCCGAACGACTCCTTGTAGGCGCGGCCGTCCGCGTCGTGCTGGAGGTCGCCCGGGGACTCGTACGTCCCCGCGAACCAGGAGCCGACCATCACGTTGGACGCGCCGGCCGCGAGTGCCATCGCCACGTCGCGGGGGTGGCGGATGCCGCCGTCGGCCCACACGTGCTTGCCGTACTTCTTCGCCTCGGCCGCGCACTCCAGGACGGCGGAGAACTGCGGCCGGCCGACACCGGTCATCATGCGCGTGGTGCACATGGCGCCGGGGCCGACGCCGACCTTGACGATGTCCGCGCCCGCCTCGATCAGATCGCGCACGCCCTCGGCGGAGACGATGTTGCCCGCGACGATCGGGACCTGCGGGTCGAGGTCGCGCACCAGCTTGATGGCGCTGATCATCGACTCCTGGTGGCCGTGCGCGGTGTCGATGACGAGCGTGTCCACGCCCGCGTCCAGCAGCGCCTGGGCCTTGCCCGCCACGTCGCCGTTGATCCCGACCGCGGCGGCGATGCGCAGCCGGCCCTGCGCGTCGGTGGCCGGCGTGTACAGGGTGGCGCGCAGGGCGCCCTTGCGGGTGAGGATGCCGGCGAGCCTGCCGTCCCCGTCGACGGCGGGGGCGTAGCGGCGGTTGGCGGCGTCGAGGGTGTTGAACGCCTCGCGCGGGTCCATGTCCGCGTCGATCAGCAGCAGGTCCTTGGACATGACCACTTCGAGCTGGGTGAAGCGGTCCACGCCGGTGAGGTCGGTGTCGGTGACCACGCCGATCGGCTTGTGGTTCTCGTCGACGACGACACCGGCGTTGTGCGCCCGCTTGGGCAGCAGGGCCAGGGCGTCGGCGACGGTCTGGTGCGGGGCCAGCACGATCGGGGTGTCCAGGACGTGGTGGCGGCCCTTCACCCAGGAGACGACCTCGGTGACGACCTCGATCGGGATGTCCTGCGGGATGACCACGAGGCCGCCACGACGGGCCACCGTCTCGGCCATGCGGCGACCGGCGATGGCGGTCATGTTGGCGACGACGAGCGGGATGGTCGTGCCCGTGCCGTCCGGGGAGCTGAGGTCCACGCCCTGCCGGGAGCCCACGGCGGAGCGGCTCGGCACCATGAAGACGTCGTCGTACGTCAGGTCGTACGAGGGCTGGATGTCATTGAGGAAACGCACGTGCTGCACATCCCAGTGGTTCAGAGGTGGCCCCCGGACAGGTCAGCCAGGGGGAAAGAGCACGTACTTCATTCTCCCATGTCAGGCGGCCCATCCGCCCCGGGCAGATCATCCAGGCTGGTCAGGACCCTGTTTGGAGGAACCTCCAGGACCCAGGGTCACGAAGAGGCCCGCGCCGCGGTCGGTCGCCTCGGCGAACACCTCCTCGGCGACCTGCCACTCCTCCGGCCGCGCCTCGGCGTACGCCCGCCAGCCCCGCACGACGACCAGCAGCCCCCGCTCCACGGCCCCCGCGGGCCAGAGGGTGTCGTCGGACAGCGAATCGGCGAGGGCGTCCCAGTTGCGGCCGAACCACTCGGGCAGCCCCAGGGCACGGGCGCAGCGGTCCATCAGGCCCGCCTTGTCGGTGACGCCGTCGAGATCCAGCGTGATCACGATCCGTCCCGCCGGGTCTTCCGTCATCTCAGCACCGCCCTGAAGGAGTCGTAGTGATCGTCGGTGTAGTAGGTCTCGCCGTGCCGGCCGGTCACGATCCGCCGGGCCCCGCGGTCGCGAGAGCCGGGCGTCCCGACCGTGTACTCGTGGTAGTAGCCGCGCTCGTGGCGCGGCAGCAGGCCCTCGAAGTTGCCGAAGACGGCACCGTCCCGCTCGTACGGGAAGGGCCCGCCCGCGTCGATGAGCCGCAGAGTCTCGCGGGCCTCGGCGGGCAGCTCGGACTCCCGGACGGTGGCCATGCCGGCCGACCGCTCGGGGGCCGGGGCTTGTGTCGTCGAGCAGGCTGTGAGCAGGACGAGAACGCCGACGAGCCCCCGGAGGACGAACCGCAGCACCATGCCGCCGATGCTGCCACGGCCCTCCCCCCGTCACCTCTGGTCAGGCCCCGTCCGGATCCGCCCGGTTGAGCGCCGGCCTGGGCGTCGGCCCGGCCGTCATCAGGTAGTCCGCGGCGGACGTGTCCGTCACCAGGCTGGTGACCAGTCCGGACCGCAGCACCGCGTCGATGGCCGCAGCCTTGCGCTGTCCGCCCGCGATCGCCACGACCTCCGGGATACGGCGGAGCTGGTCCGCCTTGACCGTGATGCACCGCTCCCCCAGGTCCCGGCCGACCCGGCGCCCCTCGGCGTCGAAGAGGTGCGCGGACATCTCGGCGGCGACGCCGAGCGAGGCGTAGTGCGCCCGCTCCTCGTCGCTGAGCATGTCGTGCACCGTCGAGATGCCCGGCTCCCAGGAACCGATGGAGACGCAGGCGACCGTGACCTTGTCGAAGTACTCGAAGGCCCGCGCGATACCCGTCTGGTGGCGCAGCGCCGTCGCGGTGGCCGCGTCGGGCAGCAGCATCGGCGCGTAGATGGGGTGCGCGTCGCCGCCCGACACCTGGGCCGCACGGCGCACGGCCTCCACCGAGCCGCGCTCGGCGGTCCCGGCGTCGTACACGCCCGTCAGCTGCACCACCGTGCACGGCGGCAGCCGGTCCAGCGCCGCCGCCATGTGGATGGTGGACCGGCCCCAGGCCAGCCCCAGCACGTCCCCCTCGTTGACCAGCTCGCCGAGCAGGTCGGCGGCCACTTCCCCCAGGTTCTCGGGATCGGGCGTCTCCTCGGCGTCGGCCGGGGACTCCACCACGACCGCGTGCCTGAGGCCGTAGCGGGCGCGCAGCGCGTCCGAGCGCTCGGCGTCCAGCTCGGCCGGCACCCTGATCTCGATTCGTACGAGGTCCCGTTCGAGGGCGGTCTCCAGGACCCGGGCCACCTTGAAGCGGCTGACGCCGAACTCCTCCGCGATCTGGATCTTGGACTTGCCCTCGAGGTAGAAGCGGCGGGCCATGGCCGCCGCCTGGACCAGCTCAGCGGGTCCCATCCGCATGGCTGACCGGCCCGCCGACATACCCGACACGGCGATCTCCTCACTGCTGTTCACACTCTGGATTCGCCGTTCATCCTTGCAGATCCGGCGCTTTTGATCAGCCCTGATGGGAGCCGTTCACGTTCTCGTGGTTCAGTGGTCGCACGCCCAGGACGCCTTGGCGGTCGCCGCCTCGGCACGGGTGCGCAGTGCACGTACGGCCTCGGCAGGGTCGGACGCCCCGTACACGGCCGAACCCGCGACGAAGACGTCGGCGCCCGCGTCGGCGCACTGTTCGATGGTGGAGTCCGACACACCCCCGTCGACCTGGAGCCACAGCTCCAGACCGTGCTTGCTGATCAACTCGCGGGTGCGGCGGATCTTGGGGAGCATGATGTCCAGGAAGGCCTGCCCCCCGAAGCCCGGCTCGACCGTCATGATCAGCAGCATGTCGAGCTCGGGGAGCAGGTCCTCGTACGGCTCGATCGGCGTCGCGGGCTTCAGCGCCATGGAGGCACGGGCACCCTTGGCCCGGATCTCCCGGGCGAGCCTCACGGGAGCGGCGGCCGCCTCGACATGAAAGGTGACGGAACCGGCCCCCGCCTCCACGTACTGGGGCGCCCACCGATCGGGGGCCTCGATCATCAGGTGGCAGTCCAGCGGGATGTCCGTCGCCCGGGCCAGGGACTCCACGACCGGCACGCCGAGGGTGAGGTTCGGGACGAAATGGTTGTCCATGACGTCGACGTGGAGCCAGTCGGCTCCCCGGACGGCCCGCGCCTCGTCCGCGAGGCGGGCGAAGTCGGCGGACAGGATGCTGGGGTTGATCTGCGCGGCCATGACCCAAGACTGCCATGCCGGGACGCGAAGGGTCGCGCCGGTCCGGGCCCAGGACGTTCATCGGATGTTCGGACGGTTCCGTCCGTGCCTGAGGGGGCGCTCCACGGGCCCCGGGAGGGGCGGCCGTGAGGGACCACCGAGGCGTGGGACACCTGGTGTGCGGGCGGCGGTCGAAGTGGCTGGTGCTCGCCCTGTGGTTGCTGGTGCTGTTAGTGGCGGCGCCCTTCGCGCAGAAGCTCAACGACGCCCAGGACAACGACGCGGCCTCCTGGCTGCCGGCCTCCGCGGAGTCCACCCGGGTCATGGACATCTCCAAGGACTTCCGGCCCGAGCAGGTCCCTGCCGTCGTCGTGTACGCGCGCGAGAGCGGGCTGACGGACGAGGACCGGGCCCGTATCGCACAGGACGTGCGGCAGCTCAAGGAGCTGCGCGACGACGGCGTCATCGGTGCCCAGACCCGGGGCCCGGTGTACGACCGGCCCGCCGACCCGCGTGCGGCCCAGGTCTACGTGCCGATCACGATGGACGGCCGGGGCTGGGAGCGGATCGGGCCCGCCGTCGACTCCGTCCGGGACGACGTCGGCGAGGGAGGCGACGGGCTCGCCGTGCACATCACGGGCCCGGGCGGCACCTCCGCGGACTTCGCCGAGGCGTTCGAGGGCATCGACTCCACACTGCTGTTCTCCGCGATGGCCGTCGTCGTCGTGATGCTGCTGATCACCTACCGCAGCCCCACCCTGCTCGTGGTCCCGCTGCTCGCGGGCATCTGCGCGCTGTTCACCGCTCAGGCGCTGATCCATCTGCTGGCCGAGCACGCGGGTCTGACGGTCAACGCCCAGAGCGCCGGCATCCTCACCGTCCTGGTCTTCGGGGCGGGCACGGACTACGCGCTGCTCCTGGTCGCCCGGTACCGCGAGGAGCTGCGCCGCCACGCGGACCCGCACGAGGCCATGGCTCTGGCGCTGCACCGCGCGGGCCCGGCCGTGCTCGCCTCGGGTGCGACGGTCGTCCTGGGCATGCTGGTGCTGCTCCTGGCCGAGATGAACTCCACCAGCGGCCTCGGCCCGGTCGCCGCCATCGGGGTCGCGGTCGCGCTGCTGGCGATGACGACTCTGTTCCCCGCCCTGCTGGTGATCTTCGGCCGGTGGATCTTCTGGCCGGTGATCCCGCGCTTCGGCGCGGCCGACCCCACCGAGTGGGGCGTCTGGGCGCGCACAGGCCGTCGCATCGCCCGCCGTCCCCGCGTGATCTGGGTCGTCACGGCGGCCGTGCTGGCGGTCTGTTCGCTGGGCCTGTTCCAGCTCCGCGCGGAGGGCATCGGCAACGCGGACGCGTTCACCGGCGAGCCGGACTCGATCGCCGGCCAGGAGGTCTCCGCTCGGTACTTCCCGGCCGGCAGCGGCGATCCGCTGGTGATCATCAGCAACCTGGCGCAGGCCGAACAGGTCGGCCGCGCGGTGGCGGCCACGCCGGGTGTGGTCGCCGAGTCGCTGGGCCTGCCGCCGGACAGCAGACCCTCCTTCGAGGGCAAGGTGCTCTTCGAGGCGGTGATGACCGCCCCGGCGGACAGCGAGGCCGCGAAGCAGACCGTGGAGCGGGTCCGGGACGCCGTGCACGCGGTGCCGGACGCCGATGCCGCGGTGGGCGGCGGGACCGCGTCCCTGCTCGACATGGACAAGGCGACCGCGCGTGACAACGTGCTGGTCATCCCGCTGGTGCTGCTGGTGGTCCTGCTGATCCTGTGCGTGCTGCTGCGTGCCCTGCTCGCGCCGCTGCTGCTGATCGGCACGGTGATCCTGTCGTTCGCGGCGGCGCTCGGCATCAGCGCGCTGGTGTTCCGCCATGGGTTCGGCTACGCGGGCGAGACGACCGACTTCCCGCTCCTCGTCTTCGTCTTCCTCGTGGCCCTGGGCATCGACTACAACATCTTCCTGACGACCCGCATCCGCGAGGAGGCGGCCCGCCGGGGCACCCGCCCGGGCGTGGTGACCGGCCTCGCCGCCACGGGCGCGGTCATCACCTCCGCGGGCCTGGTGCTGGCCGGCACGTTCGCCGTCCTCGGCACCCTGCCCATGGTGGTCTTCGCCGAGATCGGCTTCGCGGTGGCGCTGGGGGTGCTCCTGGACACGTTCGTCGTGCGCTCGGTGCTGGTCACGTCCCTGCTCCTCGACGTGGGCCCGCGGGTGTGGTGGCCGCACCGGCTGGCCCGGGAGGACGGTGGGCCGACGGCGCCGGCACCGTCACCGCAGGTCCTCAGCCGGATCGTCGAATGAGCGCCAGGTACATCGCGTCGGTCCCGTGCAGGTGCGGCCACAGCTGGACGTCGGGCCCCTCGCCCAGGTCCGGCACGCCGGGCAGCAGCGGACGGGCGTCGAGCAGCTCGGTGCGGGGGTGCTGCTTGAGGACGTCGGCGACGACGGCCCGGGTCTCGGCGAGGTGCGGCGAGCAGGTCGCGTAGCCGACGACGCCGCCGGGCCGTACGGCCTCCAGGGCGCTGCTCAGCAGGCCGCGCTGGAGCGGCGCGAATCCGTCCAGGTCCTCGGGCCGGCGCCGCCAGCGCGCCTCGGGCCGGCGGCGCAGGGCGCCGAGCCCGGTGCACGGAACATCGACCAGCACCCGGTCGAAGCTGCCCGGCCGCCAAGGCGGCCGGGTGCCGTCGGCGGCGATGACCTGGTACGGGCCGGGGTTCCCGTCCAGCGCCCTGGCCACGAGCCCGGCCCGGTGCGGCTGCTTCTCGGAGGCCAGCAGGAAGGCACCCCGCTCGGCGGCCAGGGCACCGAGCAGCGCGGCCTTGCCGCCGGGCCCGGCACACCCGTCCAGCCAGCGCCGGTCCGGCCCGTCCAGGGGCGCGTTGGCCAGGGCCAGCGCGACCAGCTGGCTGCCCTCGTCCTGCACCCCGGCGCGGCCCTCGCGCACGGCGGTGACGGCACCGGGCTCACCGCCCTCGGTCAGCCGCACGGCGTAGGGCGACCAGCGTCCCGGCACGGCGGCCTCCTCGCCGAGCAGCTCGTCGCTGGTGGCCCGGCCGGGCCGCGCGACCAGCGTGACCTCCGGCCGCTCGTTGTCGGCGGCCAGCAGCTCCTCGATGCCGGCGCGGCCGCCGCCGAGCGAGTCCCACAGCGCCGAGACGACCCAGCGCGGATGCGAGTGCACGACGGCGAGGTGGTCCTCGGGGTCCTCGTCGTAGGGCGGGGCGACCCGCTCCAGCCACCCGTCGAGGTCGTCCTGCGCGACCTTGCGGAGCACGGCGTTGACGAACTTGGCCCGTCCGTCGCCGAGCACCACCCGGGCCAGCTCCACGGAGGCGGACACGGCGGCGTGGCTCGGGATCCGTGTCCCGAGCAGCTGGTGCACGCCGAGGCTGAGCACGTCCAGCACCGGCGGATCGACCTCTCGCAACGGCCGGTCGACGCAGGCGGCGATGACCGCGTCGTACGTCCCCTGCCGCCGCAGCGTCCCGTACACCAGCTCGGTCGCCAGCGCCGCGTCCCGGGCGTCGAAGTCACCGCTCTCCCGCGCCTTGCGCAGCAGTGGGGGCAGGACGAGGTTCGCGTACGCGTCCCGCTCGTCCACGGCCCTGAGCGCCTCGAAGGCGAGGACGCGGACGGGGTCCTTCTTGGGCCGGCGGTAGGGCTTGCCGGGTCTGCGGGGACGACGAGGCTGCTCGCTCACGAAAAAGGTGCTCCGGGTGTGGGAGGAAGTGCGCCTCCCAGCCTACGTCGGCCGAGGCGGGAGGCGGTCCGGGGGCGTCAGTCCCCGAGGGTCTCGCCCTCGGCGATCCGCACCCCGCGCGCCCAGTCCGCGGCCCGCATCGGCTTCTTGCCCTGGGCCTGCACCCACAGCAGCTCGACGGCGTACGAGCCGGTGCCGACGTACACGTTGTTCTTGCCGGCGGCGAGCCGCCCCGGGGCGAGGTCGGTCCGGTCCGGCACGGGCGTGGCCTGCACGAGCTTGAGCCGCTCGCCCCGGAAGGTGGTCCAGGCGCCGGGCGCGGGGGTGCAGCCGCGCACCACCCGGTCGACGCGCAGCGCCGGTGCGGACCAGTCGACCCGGGCGTCCTCGACGGTGATCTTCGGGGCGAGGGTGACGCCCTCGGACGGCTGCGGCACGGCCTTCAGGGTGCCGTCCTCGATGCCGTCCATGGTGGCGGCGAGCAGCCCGGCGCCGGCGAAGGCGAGCCGGGTCAGCAGGTCCCCGCTGGTGTCGCTGGGGCGGATCTCCTCGGTGACCGTGCCGTAGACGGGCCCGGAGTCGAGCCCCTCCTCGATGAGGAAGGTGGAGGCCCCGGTGATCTCGTCCCCCGCCATGAGCGAGTGCTGCACGGGCGCGGCCCCGCGCCAGGCGGGCAGCAGCGAGAAGTGCAGGTTGATCCAGCCGTGGACCGGGACGTCCAGGGCCACGCGCGGCAGCAGGGCACCGTAGGCGACGACGGGGCAGCAGTCGGGCGCGATCTGCCGCAGCCGGTCCAGGAACTCGGGGTCCCCCGGCCTGGCGGGCTTCAGCACCTCGATCCCGGCCTCCTCGGCCCGCTCGGCCACGGGGGAGGCGACCAGCCTGCGCCCGCGTCCGGCCGGTGCGTCGGGCCGCGTGACGACGGCGGCCACCTCGTGCCGCCCGGAGGCGATCAGGACGTCCAGAGCGGGAACGGCGACCTCGGGGGTACCGGCGAAGACGAGCTTCATGGGTGGGACGGGCCTCTCGGGCTGGGGCAGTTGCGGGCAACGCAACAGTCTACGAGCCCGCACGGCACGGAAAACCGCCGACGGCACACAGCCCCCGCGGGCGACGCAGGCCCCTCGGCCGACCGGACACGACTGGTGCGCGGGTGGGAGACCCCCGAGGCCGCAGGCCGAGGGGCGCACGCATATGCCGCCGCGCCCCGACCCGTGACCCGCGGAGCGCTGACGCGTTGGTCAAGGAAGAGTTGACCACAACGGGCCGCCCGCGCGGCCCGATTCCTTTCAACGCCGGTTCGAGAGGCTTGTTCATGGCCGACCACGCAACCCACGACGCCCAGGCTCGGGCCAGCCTGCACTTGCTGGTGCGGGACATCGAGCGGGTCCGCCGGCAGGTGGACGCACTGCGTACGCTCACCGCCCAGCTGGGCAACGTCTACCGCCCGCGCCGCACCGGGCCCTCCACGGGCTTCGTCGTCTACGGACGCGCCCCCGCACCGACGGTCCGTCTCGCCCAGGAGCTGCGGGACAGTGTCGAGACCCTGGTCACGGCCGCCGTGGACTTCGACCGCTCGCTCGGCTTCTCGTGGGACGCGGTCGGCTCCGCCCTCGGCGTCACCAAGCAGGCGGTGCACCGCCGTTACGGCGCCCGCCGTGCCGCGGCCCAGACGGCGGCCCCCGAGACCGCCGAGCGCGCGCCGGAGCCGACGGGCACCCGCACGGTCAACGTGGGCACCGGCGTCACCACCGTGCCGACCGTCCCGGCGGCCCGCTCCATGCCGACCCAGCCGACGGCCGGCAGCCCGGCCCTGCGCGACGAGGTCAGGCCGACGGCCTTTCCCGGCCCGCGCAACGGCTGACCGGCCGTCCCGTCCCCCGCCTCGGCCCTCCCGGTACTTCTCCCGGGAGGGCCGCACCATGTGCCCCGGGTCCGCGCGGCTCAGCCGATGTCGGGCGGAT
This sequence comes from Streptomyces viridiviolaceus, assembly GCF_014650995.1. Classification (GTDB taxonomy): domain Bacteria; phylum Actinomycetota; class Actinomycetes; order Streptomycetales; family Streptomycetaceae; genus Streptomyces; species Streptomyces viridiviolaceus. The sequence continues at coordinate 22,402 of NZ_BMWA01000026.1, read as the reverse complement.
CGATCCGCACCCACACCGCCTCTTCGCCCCCACGTGCCATCCGCGCCGCCTGCGCGGTCTTCAGCGCGCCGGCCAGTGCCGCGCCACTGCCCGGCGGCACCCGCACCAGCGCCCGCTCCCAGTGCTCCCCGGGCGGCGGCGCCCCCGCCCGCCGCGGACGCCCCGCGGGGGTGACGGGCAACGGCACGGGCCCCAGGACCTCGGCCTGGCGCGGCAGTACGACCGCCCGCAGGAAGCCGGCCACCGCCTCGGGACGCCCCGACACGGACGCCATGCGGGACACCGGCGGGAAGCCCAGCTCCGCCCGCTCGGCGAGCTCCCGGACCGCATGGCCGACGGGGTCCCAGCGCACGAGTGCCTGCACCGGCCGCAGGGTCGGCTCGGCGACCACGACGACGGTGCCCCCGGCGCCCTGCGGGCGTACCAACGCGCAGGCGGCGATCCATCGCCGCAGGGCGTCCTCACCGGCGCGCAGGTCGGGCCGTCCGAGCATGGCCCAGCCGTCGAGCAGCAGGGCCGCCGCGTACCCGCCCTCGGCGACGGGCTCGGCGCCCGGGGTGCTCACGACCAGCGCGGGGGCCCCCGGCACGGTGTCGAGCACGTGCTCGCGTCCCGAGGTCCGCACGGGCACGGCGGGGAAGGCCCGCCCCAGCTCCTCGGCGGTCCGCCGGGCCCCCACGACCTGGGCACGCAACCGGAAGGAACCGCACTCCGGGCAGTGCCAGCCGCTCTCCTCGCGCCCGCACCACCCGCAGCGCAGCGCGGACCCGGACTCCTGGGCGGCCAGCGGTCCGGAGCAGTGCCGGCAGCGTGCGGGGGCCCGGCAGGCGGCACACGCCATCCGGGGCGCGTAGCCGCGCCGGGGCACCTGCACGAGCACCGGTCCGTCCCGCAGCCCGTCCTTGACGATCTGCCAGGCGAGAGTCGGCAGCCGTGCGGCCCGGGCGGCCTCGTCCCGGGCCAGATCACCGTCCCCGACGGTCCTCACGAGCGGGGCGGAGGCCCGCACCTGGTCCCGGGCCGCGACCAGCGGGCGGGCCCAGCCGCTCTCCACGAGCTGCGCGGCCTCCACGGTGCAGCTCCAGCCGCCCAGCAGGAAGGCGCACTTGTCCTGGGCCGCCCGCAGCAGCAGCACCTCCCGTGCGTGCGGCTGCGGGGCGTGGGGTTCGCTGTGGCTGTCGTCGCCGTCGTCCCAGAGGGCGACCAGTCCGAGGTCCCGCACCGGCGCGAACATGGCGGCGCGGGTGCCGACGACTGCCCGTACGGCGCCGCGCCGGACCGCGAGCCATTGCGCGTACCGCTTCTCCGGGCCCGCGTCGGCGGTGAGCACCGCGTGCCGTCCCTCCCCCAGCAGGGAGGTCAGCGCGGCGTCGGCCCGGGCGACCGTCCGCCCGTCCGGCAGGACGACGAGCGCACCGCGGCCGGAGGCCAGCGTCGCCGCCACGGCGCGCGCCAGCTCCTCGGCCCACCCGGGTCCGGGCAGTGCGTTCCACACGGCGCGCGGCGCTCCGCCCGAGGCGAGGGACGCGACGAACGCGGCACCCCGCTCGTACCGCTCCCAGGAGCCGGCCTCGGGCGCCGGTGGCGGCGGCAGCGGCTCGGGTGAGGGGCGCTGCTCGGCGCGCGCGTTGCGCGGCGGGACGGCGAGCTGCAGTACGTCGGCGAGGCTGCCCGCGTACCGGTCGGCGACCGCGCGCGCGAGTCCCAGCAGCTCCTCGCCGAGCACCGGCTCGGGGGAGACGACCTGGGCCAGCGCGGCCAGCGGTCCCGAGTAGTCGGACTCGGCGAGCCGCTCGACGAGGAACCCGTCGATGAGCCCGCCGCCCTCGCGCCGCCCTTCGCGCACCCGGTGCCGCCCCGCTCCGAACCGCACCCGCACCCGCACCCCGGGCTGGGCGTCGGCGTCGAGTTCCTCGGGCACGGCGTAGTCGAAGTACCGGTCGAGGTGGAGCACGCCCTTGTCGACCAGCACCCTGGCGACGGGCAGTTCCTTGGCGAGGGCGGCGCCGCGCCAGGTCCGCGGCTTGGCGCGGGGCGCCTTCGCCCTGCGCACGCTCTCGCGGATGAGCGCGAGCTGCTCGGGCGGCGCGTCCCGAGCGCCCCCGTCCGCCGGTCCGTTCTCGCTGCTCACGCTTGCATTCTTACCAAAGTCCACTGACAACCGCGGCGCCCGAGATCATCACCGGCGACGGTTCGACTCTGCCTTGGACCACTCGGCCACGCCGGCCGGAGCGGTGTGCGTCCGGCCGACGGCGGGATTCGAACCCGCGAGGGCTGTTCGCCCGAAGTACCCGTCGCCTTCGCACCGGGCGCCCGGTGCCGGTTCTCCCGAGGTCAGGGCGGCTGCGGTCACGTGTTGCCGGACTTCACCGCGCGCCACGGGCGCGCTCCATCGAAGTATCCGCGGCCTGCGCACCGGGAGATCACCAGCATAGGAGCCGCCCACGCGGGCCACGAGCCGTTTTCGGTGCGGCCTCCGGACGCACCGGGGCCCGGCGTCCCTCACCGGGACACCGGGCCTCGCACGGAGCCGTGAAGGACTTCTTACAGTCCCGCAGCCTGCCGCAGCGCGTCCACGCGGTCGGTGCGCTCCCAGGTGAAGTCGGGGAGCTCACGGCCGAAGTGGCCGTACGCGGCGGTCTGCGCGTAGATCGGGCGGAGCAGGTCGAGGTCGCGGATGATCGCGGCCGGGCGGAGGTCGAAGACCTCGTCGATCGCCTTCTCGATCTTCTCGGCGTCGATCTTCGCGGTGCCGAAGGTCTCCACGAACAGGCCGACCGGCTCGGCCTTGCCGATGGCGTAGGCCACCTGGACCTCGCAGCGGGAGGCGAGGCCCGCGGCGACCACGTTCTTGGCGACCCAGCGCATGGCGTACGCCGCCGAGCGGTCCACCTTGGACGGGTCCTTGCCGGAGAAGGCACCGCCGCCGTGGCGGGCCATACCGCCGTAGGTGTCGATGATGATCTTGCGTCCGGTCAGGCCGGCGTCGCCCATCGGGCCGCCGATCTCGAAGCGGCCGGTCGGGTTGACCAGGAGGCGGTAGTTCTCCGTGTCGAGCTTGATGCCGTCCTCCAGCAGCGCCTTCAGCTCCGGCTCCACGACGAACTCGCGGATGTCGGGGGCCAGCAGCGAGTCCAGGTCGATGTCGCTGGCGTGCTGGGAGGAGACGACGACCGTGTCGAGGCGGACGGCCTTGTCACCGTCGTACTCGATGGTGACCTGCGTCTTGCCGTCGGGACGCAGGTAGGGGATGGTGCCGTTCTTGCGGACGTCCGACAGGCGCTTGGACAGGCGGTGCGCCAGGAAGACCGGCAACGGCATGAGGGTCGGCGTCTCGTCGGAGGCGTATCCGAACATCAGGCCCTGGTCACCGGCGCCCTGCCGGTCCAGCTCGTCCTCGTCGCCCTCGACCCGCGACTCGTACGCCGTGTCGACACCCTGCGCGATGTCGGGGGACTGCGCGCCGATCGACACCGAGACACCGCAGGAAGCGCCGTCGAAGCCCTTCTTGGAGGAGTCGTAGCCGATCTCCAGGATCTTGCCGCGGACCAGCGTGGCGATGTCCGCGTACGCCTTGGTCGTGACCTCGCCGGCCACGTGCACCAGGCCGGTGGTGATCAGGGTTTCGACGGCGACCCGGGAGGTCGGGTCCTCGCGCAGAAGCGCGTCGAGAATCGTGTCGCTGATCTGGTCAGCGATCTTGTCGGGGTGACCTTCGGTCACGGACTCCGAGGTGAACAGGCGACGGGACACAACGCTCCCTGGGGTTGCAGCGGCTGCTGGCTGATCATTGGTGGACGGCACGGGGGGCTGCACCCGGCGACGTCCGAGAACAGTTTATCGGTCGCACTGGACCGCGGGCCCACCCGTCTCGCCTCTCGGGAGGGCTGTGACCTGCGGCACGGGCATTCTGCCCAATCCGGAGCGCGCTTGGCCAGCGTCGCCACGCGGGATTGCGCGGGGTTCCAGCGCGCTGCGAGGTGCATCGGACATTCAGCCGAGCCGTTCGGCCACGAGGTCCCACACGGTTTCGGCCAGCTCTTCCTTCGGGCCGTGCGGGACCGGGGTCTCGCCGCCGTCGGCGCCGAGCACCACGGCCTCGTTCTCCTCGGCCCCGAAGGTCTTGCTCTCCCCCACCTCGTTCACCACGAGGAAGTCGCAGCCCTTGCGCTTCAGCTTGGCGCGGCCGTTGGCGAGGACGTCGTCCGTCTCGGCGGCGAAGCCGACGACCACCTGCCCGGGGCGGGCACGGTGGGCGGACAACTCCGCGAGGATGTCCGGATTCCGCACGAGGACGATCGGCTCGGGCTCCTGGTCGTCCTTCTTCTTGATCTTCCCGGCGGCATAGGCGGCGGGGCGGAAGTCGGCGACCGCCGCGGCCATGACGACGGCGTCGGCGTCCGCGGCCGCCCGCAGCACCGCCTCGCGCAGTTCCACGGCCGTGCCCACCGGGACCACGTCCACGCCGGCCGGGTCCGGCAGGGCCGTGTTCGCCGCGACCAGCGTGACGCGGGCGCCGCGTGCGGCGGCGGTGCGGGCGAGGGCGTAGCCCTGCTTGCCGGAGGAGCGGTTGCCGAGGAAGCGGACCGGGTCGAGGGGCTCCCGGGTACCGCCGGCGCTGACGACGACGTGCCGCCCCTCGAGGTCCGGCTCCTCGGCGCCCCGGGCGAGCACACGGCGGCAGACCTCGAAGATCTCGCCGGGGTCGGGCAGCCGGCCCTTGCCGGTGTCGACGCCGGTGAGGCGGCCGACGGCGGGTTCGACGACGACGGCGCCGCGGCGGCGCAGCGTCGCCACGTTCTCCTGGGTGGCCGGGTGCTCCCACATCTCCGTGTGCATGGCGGGGGCGAAGACGACCGGGCAGCGGGCCGTGAGCAGGGTGTTGGTGAGGAGGTCGTCTGCGAGGCCGTGGGCCGCCTTGGCGAGTATGTCCGCCGTGGCCGGAGCGACGACGACCAGGTCGGCGTGCTGCCCGATGCGCACGTGCGGGACCTCGTGCACGTCGTCCCACACCTCGGTGGCGACCGGGTTGCCGGACAGGGCGGACCAGGTGGCGGCGCCCACGAAGTGCAGCGCGGAGGCGGTGGGGACGACCCTGACCTCGTGCCCCGACTCCGTGAACCTGCGCAGCAGCTCACAGGCCTTGTACGCGGCGATGCCGCCGCTGACCCCCAGAACGACCTTGGGCTTGTCCACCGTCACTCCCGGACCTCGGAAAACGTATGCCCCCATCACACACCACAGGCCCGGCAGTCGCTCTGCCGGGCCTGTGGAAAAGTCAGCTCTGGGCTGAAAATACTACTGCGCCGGGCCCTCGATGGCCTCGGACGTCAGCAGCCCCGCGTTGATCTCGCGCAGGGCGATCGAGAGCGGCTTCTCGTGGACGTGGGTGTCGACGAGGGGACCGACGTACTCGAGGAGGCCCTCGCCGAGCTGCGAGTAGTACGCGTTGATCTGGCGGGCCCGCTTGGCCGCGTAGATCACGAGGCTGTACTTCGAGTCGGTGGCCTCGAGGAGCTCGTCGATCGGCGGGTTGATGATGCCCTCGGGCGCGGAGATGGAAGAGGACACGCTCTACCTTCCGATGGATGGGAAAGAATCAGTCGCGGTGATCGGTCTGGACCAGGCGATCACTCACGATCACACGACGTCCATCAAGGCTAGCAGCTCGCGTGCCACGTCCTCGACGGAGGTGTTGACCAGGGTGCTGTCGAACTCCGGCTCGGCCGCCAGCTCGACCCTCGCCGCCGTGAGGCGGCGCTCGATCACTTCCGGCGGCTCGGTGCCCCGGCCGGTGAGCCTGCGCACCAGCTCCTCCCAGGAGGGAGGAGCCAGGAACACCAGCCGGGCCTCCGGCATGGACTCGCGGACCTGCCGCGCACCCTGGAGGTCGATCTCCAGCAGCACCGGCTCACCGGCCTCCAGGCGCTCCAGCACGGCCGCACGCGGCGTGCCGTAGCGGTTGCCGGCGAATTCGGCCCATTCCAGCAGCTCGCCGTTGGCGATCAGCTTGTCCATCTCCTCGTCGGTGACGAAGAAGTAGTGGACTCCGTGCTGCTCACCGGGTCGGGGCCTGCGGGTCGTCGCCGACACCGACAGCCAGACCTCGGGGTGTTCCTTGCGCATATGGGCGACGACCGTGCTCTTGCCGACCCCCGAGGGGCCGGAGAGCACGGTCAGCCGCGGACGTTCACTCATGCAGCGATTATTCCAGCAATCCCGGAGTGGTCCGGACTCAGCTGCCGGTGCTGCCGAACTCGCGCTCCAGGGAAGCGATCTGGTTGGAACCGAGGCCGCGCACGCGGCGGCTCTCGGAGATACCGAGTCGCTCCATGATCTGCTTGGCGCGGACCTTGCCCACGCCCGGCAGGGACTCAAGGAGGGCGGAGACCTTCATCTTGCCGATGACGTCGTTCTCCTGGCCCTGCTTGATGACCTCGTGGAGGGAGGCGCCGGAGTGCTTGAGTCGATTCTTGACCTCGGCCCGCTCCCGGCGAGCCGCGGCGGCCTTTTCGAGCGCGGCTGCGCGCTGTTCAGGGGTAAGGGGCGGAAGAGCCACGCCTACGTCACCTCGGATGTCGAACTGTCGGATACGGACCGGTGAGGAACCTAGTCGCCCCACACCTGGGGAGCCACGAGCAACACGCTTGCCCGTTCACTCTCGTCGGAGACTAGCGGTCAAGTCCGCCAGAGTCAGCGAGAACAGCGGAAAAGTCCTGGTCAGCCTCCGTCAGGCCGGACATTTAGGACATACTGCCTCGGATTTGAGAATGTATCCAGACTCTATGCCCCCGCCACCGCGCTCCGGATCTCCTCCGCGAAGCGGTCGGCGGCCGTCCGCAACGCGCTCACGTCCGGACCGTGACGCAGAACACCCCGGCTCACGTTGGGCACCACGTTGCGCACCGCCGCGCCGAAGACCCGGGGCAGATCCGCCGGGGTGGCACCCTGGGCGCCGATGCCGGGCGCGAGCAGCGGACCGTTGATGGCCAGGTCGTACGACGACAGGTCGCCGAGTGTGGCGCCGACCACGGCACCGAAGGAGCCGAGGGGCTCCTCCCCCGCGTTCTCCGCCGCCAGGTGCGCCAGCATCGTCGCCCCGACGCTGCGCCCGTCGGACCGCGTCGCGTGCTGGACCTCGCCGCCCTCCGGGTTGGAGGTCAGCGCCAGCACGAACAGGCCCGCGCCGCTCTCGCGCGCCAGGTCCACGGCCGGCTTCAGGGAGCCGTAGCCGAGATAGGGCGAGACGGTCAGGGCGTCCGAGAACAGGGGGGCGTCCTTGCGCAGGAAGGACTCGGCGTACGCGGCCATGGTGGAGCCGATGTCGCCGCGCTTGGCGTCCATGACGACCAGCGCGCCGGCGTTCCGCGCCTCCTCGACCGACTTCTCCAGCACGGCGACGCCCCGGGAGCCGAAGCGCTCGAAGAACGCGCTCTGCGGCTTGAGGACGGCGACCCGGTCGGCCACCGCCTCGACGACGGTGCGGCTGAACCGCTCCAGACCGGCCACGTCGTCGCTCAGGCCCCACTCGGCGAGCAGGGAGGCGTGCGGGTCGATGCCGACGCACAGGGGGCCGCGCTCGTCCATCGCACGGCGCAGTCGCGCGCCGAAGGGTTCGAGTACCGTCATGAGTTCGTCCTCACATCGGCGCCGACCGCGTCGGCGAGGGTGGCGTACGGGCTCTGCCGCAGACGGGCGGCGAGCCCCTTGTGGATGGCGCGGCCCCAGAAGGGCCCCTGGTAGATGAACGCGCTGTAGCCCTGGACCAGCGTGGCCCCGGCCAGGATGCGCTGCCAGGCGTCCTCGGCGGTCTCGATGCCGCCGACGCCGACGAGCGTGATCCGGTCGCCCACGCGCGCGTACAGGCGGCGCAGCACCTCCAGGGAGCGCGCCTTCAGCGGGGCGCCCGACAGACCGCCGGTCTCCTGGACGAGCGCGGGCGGGGACGTGAGGCCCAGTCCCTCGCGCGCGATGGTGGTGTTGGTGGCGATGATGCCGTCCAGGCCCAGCTCCACGGCCAGGTCGGCGACCGCGTCGACGTCCTCGTCGGCGAGGTCGGGGGCGATCTTGACCAGCAGGGGCACGCGCCGGGTGGTGACCACGCGGTCGGCGGCCTCGCGCACCGCGCTCAGCAGGGGTCGCAGCGCCTCGGTGGCCTGGAGGTTGCGCAGGCCGGGTGTGTTCGGGGAGGAGACGTTGACGACCAGGTAGTCGGCGTAGGGGGCCAGCCGCTCGGCCGACTTCACGTAGTCGCCGACGGCCTCCGCCTCGGGGACGACCTTCGTCTTGCCGATGTTGACGCCGACGACGGTCCTGAAGACGGGCGTACGGGAGGCCAGGCGGGCCGCGACGGCGCGCGAGCCGTCGTTGTTGAAGCCCATGCGGTTGATCAGCGCCCGGTCCCCGACCAGGCGGAAGAGGCGCTTCTTGGGGTTGCCGGGCTGCGGCTCGCCGGTCACGGTGCCGATCTCGACGTGGTCGAAGCCGAGCATCGCCATGCCGTCGATGGCGACCGCGTTCTTGTCGAAGCCGGCGGCCAGTCCGAAGGGACCGTGCATCCGCAGGCCCAGGGCCTCGGTGCGCAGCTCCCTGTGGCGGGGCGCGAGCACGGCGGCCACGAAGGTGCGCAGCACGGGGATGCGGGCGGCCAGGCGGATCCAGCGGAAGGCCAGGTGGTGGGCCTGCTCCGGGTCCATCCACCGGAAGACCAGGCGGAAGAAGAGCTTGTACATGTTCGGGTGTCCCAGGTGTCCTCGTGAGGCCTCGTGGCCTCGTGGGCCTCATGAAGAGGGGGACACCGTTTCCGGTGTCCCCCTCTTCGGCTGCTAGTCGCGGGCCGCGGTCAGGAATTCCGCGTGTTCCTGCAGCGAGCGGACGCCCACGTCCCCGTGGTTGAGGGCGTCGATGCCCTGGACCGCCGCGGCGAGCGCCTGGACGGTGGTCAGGCACGGCACGGACCGCGCCACGGCGGCCGTACGGATGTCGTAGCCGTCGAGTCGGCCGCCGGTGCCGTACGGGGTGTTGACGATGAGGTCGACCTCGCCGTCGTGGATGAGCTGGACGATGGTCTTCTCGCCGTTCGGGCCGGTGCCCTCGGACTGCTTGCGCACGACCGTGGCGTTGATGCCGTTGCGCTTGAGGACCTCGGCGGTGCCGGAGGTGGCCAGGAGCTCGAAGCCGTGGGCGACCAGCTCGCGGGCCGGGAAGATCATCGAGCGCTTGTCGCGGTTGGCGACCGAGATGAACGCCCTGCCCTTGGTGGGCAGCGGGCCGTAGGCGCCCGCCTGCGACTTGGCGTACGCCGTGCCGAAGACGGAGTCGATGCCCATGACCTCGCCCGTGGAGCGCATCTCCGGGCCGAGGACGGTGTCGACGCCGCGGCCGTGGATGTCCCGGAAGCGGGACCACGGCATCACGGCCTCCTTGACGGAGATCGGTGCGTCGAGCGGCAGCTCGCCGCCGTCGCCGTGCGCCGGGAGCAGGCCCTCGGCGCGCAGCTCGGCGACGGTCGCGCCCAGCGAGATGCGGGCGGCGGCCTTCGCCAGCGGAACGGCGGTCGCCTTGGAGGTGAAGGGCACCGTGCGCGAGGCGCGCGGGTTGGCCTCCAGGACGTAGAGGATGTCCCCGGCCAGCGCGAACTGGATGTTGATCAGGCCGCGCACGCCGACACCGGCGGCGATGCCCTCGGTGGAGGCGCGCAGCCGCTTGATGTCGAAGCCGCCCAGCGTGATCGGGGGCAGGGCGCACGCCGAGTCGCCGGAGTGGATGCCGGCCTCCTCGATGTGCTCCATGACGCCGCCGAGGTACAGCTCCTCGCCGTCGTACAGCGCGTCGACGTCGATCTCGATCGCGTCGTCGAGGAAGCGGTCGACCAGGACCGGCCGGGAGGGGCTGATCTCGGTGGACTCGGCGATGTAGGACTCCAGCCGGGTCTCGTCGTAGACGATCTCCATGCCGCGTCCGCCGAGGACGTAGGAGGGCCGGACGAGGACCGGGTAGCCGATCTCGTCGGCGATGGCCTTGGCCTCGGCGAAGGTGGTCGCGGTGCCGTGCTTGGGGGCCGGCAGGCCGGCCTCCTTGAGGACCCGGCCGAAGGCGCCCCGGTCCTCGGCCGCGTGGATGGCCTCGGGGGACGTGCCGACGATCGGCACACCGTTGTCCTTGAGCGCCTGCGCGAGGCCCAGCGGCGTCTGGCCGCCGAGCTGGACGATCACGCCCGCGATCGGGCCGGCCTGCGCTTCCGCGTGGACGATCTCCAGGACGTCCTCCAGCGTGAGCGGCTCGAAGTACAGCCGGTCGGAGGTGTCGTAGTCGGTGGAGACGGTCTCCGGGTTGCAGTTGACCATCACGGTCTCGTACCCGGCGTCGCTCAGCGCGAAGGAGGCGTGGACGCAGGAGTAGTCGAACTCGATGCCCTGGCCGATGCGGTTCGGGCCGGAGCCGAGGATGATCACGGCGGGCTTCTCGCGCGGCGCGACCTCGGTCTCCTCGTCGTAGGAGGAGTAGAAGTACGGCGTCTTCGCGGCGAACTCGGCGGCGCACGTGTCGACCGTCTTGTAGACCGGGCGGATGCCGAGCGCGTGCCGGACCTCGCGGACGACGTCCTCGCGCAGCCCCCGGATCTCGCCGATCTGCTGGTCGGAGAAGCCGTGCCGCTTGGCCTCGGCGAGCAGGTCCGCGGTCAGCTCGGGCGCCTCGGCCAGCTCGTCGGCGATCTCCTTGATCAGGAAGAGCTGGTCGACGAACCAGGGGTCGATCTTCGTGTACTCGAAGACCTCCTCCGGCGTGGCACCCGCGCGGATGGCCTGCATGACGGTGTTGATGCGGCCGTCGGTCGGCCGGACGGACTCCTCCAGCAGGGCCTGCTTGTCGCCCGTCTCACCGACGAAGGTGAACTGGCTGCCCTTCTTCTCCAGCGAGCGCAGCGCCTTCTGGAACGCCTCGGTGAAGTTCCGGCCGATGGCCATGGCCTCGCCGACCGACTTCATGGTCGTCGTCAGCGTCGAGTCGGCGGACGGGAACTTCTCGAACGCGAAGCGCGGGGCCTTGACGACCACGTAGTCGAGCGTCGGCTCGAAGGAGGCCGGGGTCTCCTGCGTGATGTCGTTCGGGATCTCGTCGAGGGTGTAGCCGACGGCGAGCTTGGCGGCGATCTTCGCGATCGGGAAGCCGGTCGCCTTCGAGGCCAGCGCGGACGAACGCGACACACGCGGGTTCATCTCGATGACGATCACGCGGCCGTCGGCCGGGTTCACCGCGAACTGGATGTTGCAGCCGCCGGTGTCGACGCCGACCTCGCGGATGACGGCGATGCCGATGTCGCGCAGGATCTGGTACTCGCGGTCGGTCAGCGTCATCGCGGGCGCGACGGTGATCGAGTCGCCGGTGTGCACGCCCATCGGGTCGAAGTTCTCGATGGAGCAGACGACCACGACGTTGTCGTGCTTGTCGCGCATCAGCTCCAGCTCGTACTCCTTCCAGCCGAGGATGGACTCCTCCAGGAGCACCTCGGTGGTCGGCGACAGGGTGAGGCCCTGGCCGGCGATGCGGCGCAGTTCCTCCTCGTCGTGGGCGAAGCCGGAGCCGGCGCCGCCCATGGTGAAGGAGGGGCGGACGACGACCGGGTAGCCGCCGAGCTCCTCGACGCCCTTGAGGACGTCGTCCATGGAGTGGCAGATGTAGGACCGGGCGGACTCGCCGTGGCCGATCTTCTTGCGGACCTCCTCCACGACCTCCTTGAACTGGTCGCGGTCCTCGCCCTTGTGGATGGCCTCCACATTGGCGCCGATCAGCTCGACGCCGTACTTCTCCAGGACGCCGTTCTCGTGCAGCGAGATGGCGGTGTTCAGGGCCGTCTGGCCGCCCAGGGTGGGCAGCAGCGCGTCGGGCTGCTCCTTGGCGATGATCTTCTCGACGAACTCCGGGGTGATCGGCTCGACGTAGGTGGCGTCGGCGATCTCCGGGTCGGTCATGATCGTCGCCGGGTTGGAGTTCACCAGGACGACGCGCAGGCCCTCGGCCTTGAGCACGCGGCACGCCTGGGTGCCGGAGTAGTCGAACTCGGCGGCCTGGCCGATGACGATCGGGCCGGAGCCGATGACCAGGACGGACTGGATATCGGTGCGCTTAGGCACGCTGGCCCTCCATCAGGGAAACGAAGCGGTCGAACAGGTAGGCGGCGTCGTGCGGGCCCGCTGCCGCTTCGGGGTGGTACTGGACGCTGAAGGCCGGCCTGTCGAGGAGCTGGAGGCCCTCCACCACGTTGTCGTTGAGGCAGACGTGGGAGACCTCGGCGCGGCCGTAGGGGGTCTCGGAGACCTTGTCGAGCGGGGCGTCGACGGCGAAGCCGTGGTTGTGCGCGGTGACCTCGACCTTGCCGGTCGTGCGGTCCTGCACGGGCTGGTTGATGCCGCGGTGGCCGTACTTCAGCTTGAAGGTGCCGAAGCCGAGGGCGCGGCCCAGGATCTGGTTGCCGAAGCAGATGCCGAACAGCGGGGTGCCGCGCTCCAGGACGCCCTGCATCACGGAGACCGGGTGGTCGGCGGTGGCGGGGTCGCCCGGGCCGTTGGAGAAGAACACGCCGTCGGGCTGGACCGCGTACACGTCGTCGACGGTCGCGGTGGCCGGCAGGACGTGCACCTCGATGCCGCGCTCGGCCATGCGGTGCGGGGTCATGCCCTTGATGCCGAGGTCGACGGCGGCGACGGTGAACTTCTTCTCGCCGATCGCGGGGACGACGTACGGCTCGGTGGTGGCGACCTCGGCGGAGAGGTCGGCGCCGGCCATCTCGGGGGCCTGGCGGACCTCGGCGAGCATGGTGCCCTCGTCGGGCAGCGCGTTGCCGGAGAAGATGCCGACGCGCATGGCGCCGCGCTCGCGCAGGTGCCGGGTGAGGGCGCGGGTGTCGATGCCGCTGATGCCGACGACGCCCTGCGCGGCCAGCTCCTCGTCGAGGGAGCGGCGGGAACGCCAGCTGGAGGGCACGCGAGCGGGGTCGCGCACGACGTAGCCGGAGACCCAGATCTTCCTGGACTCCATGTCCTCGTCGTTCACACCGGTGTTGCCCACGTGCGGGGCGGTCATCACGACGACCTGGCGGTGGTACGACGGGTCGGTGAGGGTCTCCTGGTAGCCGGTCATCCCGGTGGAGAACACGGCTTCGCCGAAGGTGGCCCCCACGGCCCCGTAGGCGCGGCCGCGGAAGATCCGGCCGTCCTCCAGGACGAGTACGGCGGGAGTCCTGGCAACTCCCCTGGTGGAGGTCGTCATCGTGCGCCTTCCGTTTCCGTCTTGTTGATCATGTCGTTCAGGGTTTCGACCCACTCGTTGTGCTCGGCCGCGCGGTCCGAGCGGAAGCCGGAGTCGATCAGCTTGTCGCCGTGCTCCCAGGTGACGACCAGCAGGCCGCCCTCGGTGAGCACCTTGCCGGCGATGCCCTTGTCGAGCCGGGCCTCGCGGAGCTGCCCGGCCGGGACGAAGAAGTCGGTCGCGCCGGGGCGTACGACGTCAAGTCCCGCGTCCGTCAGCGTCAGCTCGACACGGCTGCGGGTGCCCAGGCCGTGCGCCACGATGCGGTCCAGCCACTGCCCGGCGGTGGTCGAGCCGTGGTAGCGGCCGCTCATCGTCAGTCTGGCGGCACCGGGCGACTCCGGCGCGCCGGGCAGCTCCGGCAGGTCGCTCTGGAGCGTGCCCCGCCACTTCCAGCCCTCGCGCATCAGCCAGTAGACGAGGGCCACGAACAGGCCGAGGCCCACGACCCAGCCGATGCGGGCGGCCCAGTCGGTCACTTCCGCCGATTCCTTCTCGGCGGCCAGCAGGATTACAGGTGTCACGTGAGCTTCCCGTCGACGAGCGTGGCCTTGCCCCGCAGCCACGTGTGCGTCACGCGGCCCGGCAGCTCACGCCCCTCGTACGGGGTGTTGCGGCTGCGCGAGGCGAAGCCCGCGGGGTCCACCCGGCCACGGTATGCCGTGTCGACGAGGGTGAGGTTGGCGGGCTCACCAGCCGAGACGGGACGGCCCTGGCCGGTGGCCCGTCCGATCCGCGCGGGCGTGAAGGACATCCGGTCGGCGACGCCGGCCCAGTCGAGCAGGCCCGTGTCCACCATGGTCTCCTGGACCACCGACAGCGCGGTCTCCAGGCCGACCATGCCCATGGCCGCGGCGGCCCACTCGCAGTCCTTGTCCTCGTGCGGGTGCGGGGCGTGGTCGGTGGCGACGATGTCGATCGTGCCGTCGGCGAGCGCCTCGCGCAGCGCCATGACGTCGCGCTCGGTGCGCAGCGGCGGGTTGACCTTGTAGACCGGGTTGTACGACCGCACCAGCTCGTCGGTGAGGAGGAGGTGGTGCGGGGTGACCTCCGCGGTGACGTCGATGCCGCGGGACTTGGCCCAGCGGACGATCTCGACGCTGCCCGCCGTCGACAGGTGGCAGATGTGGACGCGGGAGCCGACGTGCTCGGCGAGCAGCACGTCCCGGGCGATGATCGATTCCTCGGCGACGGCCGGCCAGCCGCCGAGGCCCAGCTCGGCGGAGACGACGCCCTCGTTCATCTGGGCGCCCTCGGTCAGCCGCGGCTCCTGGGCGTGCTGGGCGACGACGCCGCCGAAGGCCTTCACGTACTCCAGCGCCCGGCGCATGATCACGGCGTCGTGGACGCACTTGCCGTCGTCGGAGAAGACGGTGACGCCGGCCGCGGACTCGTGCATGGCGCCCAGCTCGGCGAGCTTGCTGCCCTCCAGGCCGACGGTGACCGCGCCGATGGGCTGCACGTCGCAGTAGCCGGACTCCTTGCCGAGCCGCCAGACCTGCTCGACGACACCGGCGGTGTCGGCGACCGGGAAGGTGTTGGCCATGGCGAACACGGTGGTGTAGCCGCCGCTCGCCGCCGCGCGCGTGCCGGTCAGGACGGTCTCGGAGTCCTCCCGGCCGGGCTCGCGCAGATGGGTGTGCAGGTCGACCAGGCCCGGCAGCAGCACCTTGCCGGCGGCCTCGACGATCTCGGCGCCCTCCGCCGGGAGGCCGGTGCCGACCTGCGCGATCGTCCGGCCCTCGATCAGCACGTCCTGCGGCTCGCCGCCGAGCACCTTCGCACCACGGATCAGGATCTTGCTCATCGTTCTTACTTCTCCTCGGTGGTGCGGGCATGGGTGACGGCGGGTTCGTTGCCGCCGAGCAGCAGGTAGAGGACGGCCATCCGGATGGAGACGCCGTTGGTGACCTGCTCGACGACGGTGCAGCGGTCGGAGTCGGCGACCTCGGCGGTGATCTCCATGCCGCGGACCATCGGGCCGGGGTGCATGACGATGGCGTGCTCGGGCATCCGCGCCATGCGGTCGCCGTCGAGGCCGTAGCGGCGGGAGTACTCGCGCTCGGTCGGGAAGAACGCGGCGTTCATGCGTTCGCGCTGCACGCGCAGCATCATCACCGCGTCGGACTTGGTCAGCGTGGAGTCCAGGTCGTACGACACCTCGCACGGCCAGGTCTCGACGCCGACCGGCAGCAGGGTCGGCGGGGCGACGAGGGTGACCTCGGCGCCGAGCGTGTGCAGCAGGTCGACGTTGGAGCGGGCGACCCGGCTGTGCAGGACGTCGCCGACGATCGTGATGCGCCGCCCGTCGAGGTCCCGGCCGAGGCCGGCGTCCCGGCCGACCAGCCGGCGGCGCATGGTGAACGCGTCGAGCAGGGCCTGGGTGGGGTGCTGGTGGGTGCCGTCACCCGCGTTGATGACGGCGGCGTCGATCCAGCCGGAGGTGGCCAGGCGGTACGGGGCCCCGGAGGCGCCGTGCCGGATGACGACGGCGTCGACGCCCATGGCCTCCAGGGTCTGGGCGGTGTCCTTCAGGGACTCGCCCTTGGAGACGCTGGACCCCTTGGCGGTGAAGTTGATGACGTCCGCGGACAGGCGCTTCTCGGCGGCCTCGAACGAGATCCGGGTGCGGGTGGAGTCCTCGAAGAAGAGGTTGACGACGGTACGGCCGCGCAGGGTCGGGAGTTTCTTGATCGGCCGGTCCGCGACCCGGGCCATCTCCTCGGCGGTGTCGAGGATCAGGACGGCGTCGTCGCGGGTGAGGTCGGCGGCCGAGATGAGATGACGCTGCATCTGTCAGGCTCCGTAAGGCAGTTCATTCGGAAGAACAGGAGAATTCGGGCGTCCGGGCGCGTGCGTGGGCGCACCGAGCGGGCGTACGGCGGGCGAGTGCGCGTACGCAGCGGTGCTACGGCTGGGCGCCCTGGGTGGCCGGCTTGGCTCCGAGCAGCACGGTGTCGCGACCGTCCTCCTCGGCGAGCTGGACCTTGACCGTCTCCCGCAGCGACGTGGGGAGGTTCTTGCCGACGTAGTCGGCGCGGATGGGCAATTCGCGGTGGCCGCGGTCGACGAGGACCGCCAGCTGCACCGCGCGGGGACGTCCGATGTCGTTCAGGGCGTCCAGAGCGGCCCGGATGGTGCGGCCGGAGAAGAGAACGTCGTCGACGAGGACGACCAGACGGCCGTCGATGCCGTCACCGGGGATCTCGGTGCGGGCCAGCGCACGCGGCGGGTGCATGCGCAGGTCGTCGCGGTACATGGTGATGTCCAGCGAGCCGACCGGGACCTTGCGCTCGGTGATCTGCTCCAGCTTGGCGGCGAGTCTGCGGGCGAGGAAGACGCCTCGGGTCGGAATGCCGAGGAGCACCACGTCGTCGGCGCCCTTGGCGCGTTCGACGATCTCGTGGGCGATGCGGGTCAGCACCCGCGCGATGTCGGGCCCTTCGAGTACGGGCCGTGCATCGGACTGCGTGTCCATAAGAAACGGACCTCCTTCTCCGCCTCACGGGACGGACCTTAAAGGACGTCGGAATTGCGCCACCTACGGTAGCAGGCCCCGGGGAGTGACCCGATCGCCCCCCTGTCACCCTTCCGCCACCCCGGTATCACCCCTTCGGAGTAATGGATCGCCGATACCACGGAAGCGTCGGTGCGGACCATTCGGCTTGACGCAGGAGAGTAACGCTGCGTAACCTCACAGTGAGTTACCAGCCGCGCGGCACGGAACCAAGCCAGCCGCGTCGACACAGTGTCCGGGGAGCCATATGTCCAGCGAATACGCCAAACAGCTCGGGGCCAAGCTCCGGGCCATCCGCACCCAGCAGGGCCTTTCCCTCCACGGTGTCGAGGAGAAGTCCCAGGGCCGCTGGAAGGCCGTGGTGGTCGGTTCGTACGAGCGCGGCGACCGTGCCGTGACCGTGCAGCGCCTCGCCGAGCTGGCGGATTTCTACGGCGTTCCCGTGCAGGAGCTGCTTCCGGGCACCACCCCGGGCGGTGCCGCCGAGCCGCCGCCGAAGCTGGTCCTGGACCTGGAGCGGCTGGCCACCGTGCCGGCCGAGAAGGCGGGTCCCTTGCAGCGCTACGCGGCCACGATCCAGTCGCAGCGCGGTGACTACAACGGCAAGGTGCTCTCGATCCGCCAGGACGACCTGCGCACCCTCGCCGTCATCTACGACCAGTCGCCGTCGGTGCTCACCGAACAGCTGATCAGCTGGGGTGTCCTGGACGCGGACGCGCGCCGTGCGGTGGCGTCCCACGAGGAGGCCTGAGCGCCCAGCCGCCTCAGCAGAAACGTGCCGCCGGGGTGGCCGGAACTTCACGGTTCCGGCCACCCCGGCGGCGTCTCACGGGTCCCGGGAGAGCTCAGGGGCCCGCCAGGCAGAACGCCGGAGGGCCCACAGCAGGCGTGATGCGTGCTGCGGGCCCTCCGGCGTGGATGAGGGGTCCGGCTCAGCTCTCGTCCCGGCGCAGCGAAGGCTTCAGGTCCTTCAGCCGGCCCAGCAGGCCGTTGACGAACGAGGGCGACTC
Organism: Streptomyces viridiviolaceus; assembly: GCF_014650995.1. Lineage (GTDB taxonomy): Bacteria > Actinomycetota > Actinomycetes > Streptomycetales > Streptomycetaceae > Streptomyces > Streptomyces viridiviolaceus. The sequence goes on along the minus strand of NZ_BMWA01000026.1, from coordinate 4,567 downwards.
GTCCGTGGAGAACTCCTTCGCCAGCTGCACCATCTCGTCGAGGACGACGGCGTCCGGGGTCTCGTCGACCCAGATCAGCTCGTACGCGCCGAGGCGCAGGATGTTGCGGTCGACGACCGGCATCCGGTCCAGCGTCCAGCCGACCGAGTACTGGGCGATCAGCTCGTCGATGCGCTGGGCTCGCTCGGCGTAGCCCTCGACCAGCTCCATCGTGTACTCGCTCACCGGCGGCTGCCGGGTGTCGGCCCGGGAGTGCCGGACCCAGTCCGCGAGGACCGTCAGGACGTCGGCGCCGCGCTGGTCGCCCTCGAAGAGGATCTGGAAGGCGCGCTTGCGGGCCGTGTTGCGGGCGGCCACGGTTAGCTGTTCACCCGGCCGAGGTAGTCGCTCGTGCGGGTGTCGACCTTGATCTTCTCACCCGTGGTGATGAAGAGCGGGACCTGGATCTGGTGGCCGGTCTCCAGCGTGGCGGGCTTGGTGCCGCCGGTGGAGCGGTCGCCCTGGACGCCCGGCTCGGTCTCCTGGATGGTCAGCTCGACGGCGGCGGGCAGCTCCACGAAGAGCACCTCGCCCTCGTGCTGAGCGACGGTGGCCTCGAAGCCCTCGATGAGGAAGTTGGCGGCGTCGCCGACGACCTTGCGGTCGATGTGGAGCTGGTCGTAGGTCTCCATGTCCATGAAGACGAAGTAGTCGCCGTCCATGTACGAGAACTGCATGTCGCGCTTGTCGACAGTGGCCGTCTCGACCTTGACACCGGCGTTGAAGGTCTTGTCGACGACCTTGCCGGAGAGCACGTTCTTGAGCTTGGTGCGCACGAAGGCCGGGCCCTTGCCGGGCTTGACGTGCTGGAACTCGACGACGGACCAGAGCTGGCCGCCTTCGAGCTTGAGCACCATGCCGTTCTTGAGGTCGTTCGTGGAAGCCACGGTTGCGGAATCTCCTGGACTGACGTGGGACGACCCCGGGGCAGGCGCTCAGCGCAGGGCTAGAGCGCGAGCAGCTCCTTGGTCGTGATGGTGAGTAGCTCGGGTCCGCCGTCCGCCTCGGGGCGTACGACGAGCGTGTCATCGATCCGGACACCGCCCCGGCCCGGGAGGTGGACCCCCGGTTCGACGGTGACCGGCACGCAAGCGTCCAGTTTACCCATGGCCGCCGGGGTCAACTGAGGGTCCTCGTCGATTTCGAGCCCGACACCGTGCCCCGTGGCGGTCGGCAGGTTCTCCCCGTACCCGGCGGAGTCCAGCGCCTGACGTGCGGCGCGGTCCACGTCGCGGCAGGCGGCGCCGGGCGCGAGCGCCTCCCGGCCGGAGCGCTGAGCGGCGAAGACGAGGTCGTACAGCTCGATCTGCCAGTCGGCGGGCGAGGTGCCGATCACGAAGGTGCGGCCGATCTCGCAGCGGTAGCCGCGGTAGGTCGCGCCGAGGCAGACCGAGAGGAAGTCGCCCTCCTCCACCCGCCGGTCGGTGGGCCGGTGACCGCGACGTCCGGAGTTCGGTCCCGTGCCCACGGACGTCGGGAAGGCGGGGCCGTCGGCGCCGTGGTCGACCAGGCGGCGTTCCAGTTCCAGGGCGAGGTGCCGCTCGGTACGGCCGACGAGGATGGACTCCAGGAGTTCGCCGAGGGCCTGGTCGGCGATCTCCGCGCCGATCCGCAGGCAGGAGATCTCCTCCTCGTCCTTGACGACCCGCAGCTGTTCGACCGCGCCGCCCAGGTCGGTCAGACGCAGCCGGGGCGCGACGGAGCGCATGGCGCGGTGCCGGGCCACGGTGAGGTGGTGTTCCTCCGCGGCGAGGGAATCGGCGCCCTGGGCCGCGGCGAGGCCGGCGGCCGCGACGGCGGGGTCGCCGCCGGGTCCGGGCAGGGACCGCACCGGCAGGGCCTCGTCGGGCCGGCCCTCGGCGGAGCGGTCGCCGGGCGGGCCGGCGCACACCAGCAGATCTTCGGTCTTGCCCAGCAGCAGCACGGCGCCGTGCGGGGCGGCGCCCGCGAGATAGCGCACGTTGGCGGGCCGGGAGACGAGCGCCGCCGCGCTGCCGCCCGCGTTGCAGCGTTCTCGTAGGCGCGTCCGGCGGGCCGCGTACACCTCTGACATGAACCGAGCGTAAGAGCTCCGCTCGCGGGGCGCCGCTCGGGAGAGGCCGAGTGGGGAGGTGCTGGTTCTCGGGGTGCGGGGTGCGGCCGGCCGCTGTTCGCCGTCTGACCGCCGGTGGGGCCTGGTCGCTCAGTTCCCCGCGCCCCTGACGGGGCGCTTCCGGTCCGCCTCTTCACCAGCTCGGGGGGCTCGCTATCGAGCGGGCCAGGACCTCGTCCAGGACCTGCGCCGTCTCCGGAACGTCGAGCTGGGAGTTGTCGATGATCGGCAGACCCGAGCCGTACCAGCCGGCCATGCGGCCGTGGATGCGGGCGACCTCCTCGTCCGTGAGGCGGCGGTTGCCGGTGCGTTCCGCGTTGCGTTCCAGGACGATGTCCAGGCCGGGCAGCAGGACGACCGGGAGCAGCCCGGGGCCGACGTGCCGCTTCCAGCCGCCGAGGCCGACGACCGGGCGGTCGGGGAAGACGGCGTCGTCGAGGATGCACGAGATGCCGTTGGCGAGGAAGTTGCGCGCGGCGAAACCGCAGGTGCGGCGGGCCAGGCGGTACTGCGCCTCGGAGTTGTCGTTCCACCCGGACTGGGGGTCGGCGAAGCCCGAGCGGACCCATTCACGTACGTCGTCGAGGCTGATGTGGGCGGTGGGGACCCGGCGGTGGTCGGCCCAGTACTTGGCGACGCTGGTCTTGCCGGCACCCGCGGGGCCGATCAGCAGGACCGCGAGCGTGGTCGTGGCCGGCTCGGGCACGGTGGCCGTGGCGGGGGGCGCGCTGGGCACGGCGACGGGGCCGCCGGGCGGCAGCGGTACGTGACCGGTGGTGTCCGGCACGGCCGGGGCCGGGGGCTGCTGGGGTGCCGTGGGGTGCGCGGGCTGCTGGGGGGCCGTGGAGTGCGGGGGCTGCGTCGGGTAGCCCGGAGGCGGCGGCACGGGCGCGGAACCCTGGTGCGGACCCGGGTGGTGTGCGGCCGGGGACCAGCCGATGGCCGGTCCGTGCCCCGGCAGGTGGGGCGGCGGCAGCGGAGAACCCACTGCGTGCTGCATCCGGTGCCACTCCGTCTCGTTCTCTGGGCTCGGTTCGCCTCAGGCGATGGGCGCTGACAGCGGGGCGGCCCCGCTCGCTACCGAACGGTACCGCCCCCGGCCGTCGTTTGGTGAACGGCCGGGGGCGGCCCGAAGTGCCCGTGCCCGAAGGCGAATCGGACGGAAGGTGCGCCGGGGTACTACTCGCCCACTTCACCGTAGGCGGCCAGCAGGACGGCCGGGTCGGGGCCCTCCAGGACGGTCGGCTTGGCCAGGCCGTCGAGGACGATGAAGCGCAGCAGGTCGCCGCGGGACTTCTTGTCGACCTTCATGTTCTCCAGCAGCTTGGGCCACTGGTCGTAGCGGTAGTGCAGCGGCAGCCCGACCGCTTCCAGGATGGTGCGGTGGCGGTCGGCGGTGGCGTCGTCCAGGCGGCCCGCGAGGCGGCCCAGTTCGGCGGCGAAGTGCATGCCCACCGCCACCGCGGCACCGTGCCGCCACTTGTAGCGCTCGTTCTTCTCGATGGCGTGGCCGAGCGTGTGGCCGTAGTTGAGGATCTCCCTCAGGCCCGCTTCCTTCAGGTCCGAGGAGACGACCTCCGCCTTGACCCTGATCGAGCGCACGATCAGCTCGGCGGTGTGCGGTCCGGCCGGAGTGCGTGCGGCCTGGGGGTCCTCCTCGATGAGGTCCAGGATCGCCGGGTCGGCGATGAAGCCGGCCTTGATGACCTCGGCCAGGCCGGACACGTAGTCGTTGACGGGCAGGGAGTCCAGGGCGGCGAGGTCGCACAGGACGCCGACGGGCGGGTGGAAGGCGCCGACGAGGTTCTTGCCCTCGGCGGTGTTGATGCCGGTCTTGCCTCCGACGGCCGCGTCGACCATGGCCAGCACGGTGGTCGGGATCGCGACCCAGCGCACTCCGCGCAGCCAGGTGGCGGCCACGAATCCGGCCAGGTCGGTGCTGGAGCCGCCGCCCACGCCCACGATGACGTCGGTGCGGGTGAAGCCGGACTGGCCCAGTGCCTTCCAGCAGTAGGCGGCGACCTCGGCGGTCTTGGCCTCCTCGGCGTTGGGCACCTGGATGGCGATCGCCTCGTAGCCCTGCTCGGCGAGGTCGGCGCGCAGCGCGTCACCGGTCTCGGCCAGTGCCTCGGGGTGGATGACCGCGACCCGCTTGGCCTTGGGTCCGATCAGACCGGCGAGCTCGCCCAGGAGCTGACGGCCCACCAGGACCTCGTAGGGCTCGGATCCCGCGGTGCCACCGACCTGGATCCTTGTCACTTCGTTCACCATAGCGTCCTTCTGCCGGGGGGCCGGGGGTCGTCCCCCGGGCAACGCGGTCTTCAACTCCAGTGCGTCGAGGGCGGCTTGGGTCACTTCCTCGGGGGTGCGCGCGTCGGTGGCGACGACGACGGTGGCCACCTCCTCGTACAGATGACGGCGGGCCTCCATCAGCTC